>JAHBXL010000030.1 GCA_019636495.1 Phycisphaeraceae bacterium
GGCGGGCTGGTGCGGGCCGACAAGGAGGTTGAGTCGGGCAACGGCGAGGTCACCGCCGGACTGGCCGCGGATGAACGCGGGGAGATCAGAGGCATCGGGCATGAGGGCCAGCGTGCCGGCGGGGAGTTCGGCCAGCGCGCTGCGCGGCACAGCGCACGCGAGCAGGCGGTCGCCATCGATCGGCGTGCACACGGCGTGCAGGTCCGCGAGTGCGGACTCGGTCTCTGGGACATCCTCTTCGAACATCGGCCGCAGACCGGGCGGGAGCGCGCCGGCGCGGATGCGATGCGCAGCGCCCGGCGGCAGGACGAGGATCGACCAGTAGAAGCGGTCGGCGGGCCATGACGTTGAAGCCGAAGAAGGCACGAGGCAAGAGGCAAGAGGCAACGAGGCGGAGAGGGGCGTCGCAGTTGGAGAGATCGCTGCACTCATGGCACGCCCTCCGCGGGGCTTGGAGTCGCCGCGATGCGCGGGTCGAGGAGGAGCGTGTGTGTGTGACGGCCGCGTTGGATGATCACGCGATCGGCGTGCACGGCGGAGATGGTTGCGCTGCTGTGGGCATCGCCCGCGGCGAGTTCGAGGACGCTGTCCGATTCGGGGTCGTAGATCATTGCATGTGGCAGCGCGTTGCTGGCAGAGCGGACGATCGCGAGCAGTTGCCATTTGAGAGGTGGGGGGGGTGGCGGGGGGGGTTCTGGCTTGGGCTGCGGAGGTGGTTCTGCGGACGCGGGTGGAAGCGGGGGGGCGACCCAGATGGGCGTGCGGAACGCGGCGAGGTCGAGGGCGATGGGGCTGTCGGTGCGAGTGCTCTTGTCCCGCGCGGCGGGAACGGAGTCGGCAGGTTCGCCGGGCTCGTTCGCAGTTGAAGAGTGATGCGAAGTGCCCAGCGCCCACCACGCGCACGCGACGATGCTCGAAGCGCAGGCAAGGAACAGCAGAACATCGGTCGATCGGCGCGGCGGTCGAACGGTCAACGGAGCAGGCACCTTGGCGTGATGCGGTGTGCACGCGGGCGACTCGCTGCTTTCGGCGATGGGCTTGGTTGGTGCTTCGCTCACGCGACCACCTCCTCATCATCGAGGAGGTCGATCACGCGTGCGACGTCGGCGAGGGTGGTCAGGCCGCGGGCGGCGAAGGCCTCGCCCGCCTCGCGCAGCGTGACCATGCCGCCTGCCCCGCGCTGGGCCGCGGCTTTGATCTGCGTGGCGGGGGCGCGCTGGTTGATGAGGCCGCGGATCGCGGCATCGACGGTGAGCAGTTCGAACACGCCGAGCCGGCCCTTGAAGCCGGTGGAGAGACACTCGGCACAGCCGCGGCCGGCGCAGGGTTCGTGCACGCGCCGGACCAGCCGCTGGGCCAGCACCGCCGAGAGCGAGGATGCGACCAGGAACGGCTCGACGCCGAGATCGAGCAGCCGCGCTACCGCTCCCGCGGCATCGTTGGTGTGCAGGGTCGAGAGCACCAGGTGGCCGGTGAGCGAGGCCTGCACGGCCATCTTCGCGGTCTCCTCATCGCGGATCTCGCCGACCATGATGACATCCGGATCCTGCCGCAGGATGTGCCGCAGGCCGGTGGCGAAGGTGACGTTCTTCTTGGGATCGACCTGCGTCTGGCTGATCGCCCCGCGTCCTCCTGTTGAGGTCGCGACGCCTCCGCGCGGGTTGCCTCGCATGATCGCCCCGATCGCGGACAGGTCGTACTCGACCGGGTCCTCGATGGTCATCATGTTGAGTTCGCAGCCGGAGGAACTGGTGGCTCCGGTCTTGGTGGCTCCGGTCTCCAGACCGGAGCGTGAGTGCACACCGCTCTGGAGTGCGGTGCCACCTTGAAGAGCGGTGCCACCGGATGCACTATCATGATGCGCGCTCAACCACGCCAAGGTTGCGTACAGCGTCGTCGTCTTGCCGCTGCCGGTGGGGCCGGTTGAGAGCACGATCCCGCTGGCGCGGTTCACCTGCGCGAGGTACGCGCGTTCGACCTCGCCGGGCATGCCCAGCGCGGCAAACGAGAGCAGGTGTGGAGACCGGGCCGGGTCGAGCAGGCGCAGCACGACGCGCTCGCCGTAGGTGCTCGGGAGCGTGCTGATGCGGAGGTCCACACGGCGGCCGCCCGCGCTCGCTCCTGCCGCGCTGCCACTCCGGCCCCCGATCGTGACACTCGCGCGGCCATCCTGCGGGGCCCGGCGTTCAGCGACATCCATCCGCGCCATCACCTTGATGCGGCTCACGACCGCCGCGGCCAGCGATCCGGGCAGATCACGCACGGTGTGCAGCGACCCATCCAGCCGGAAGCGCACCAGCGTGCGATCGCCCCCACGAGTTGCCCCCGCGCCATTCGCCCCCCCATCCCCACCCCCACCTCCGCCACTCCCACCCGCCCCGCCGACCGGTTGGATGTGCACATCGCTTGCACCGCGCAGCAGCGCTTCGAACACGATCAGATCGACAAGCCGCACGACGGGAGACTTGCCGGATGTTGAGAGCAGGTCGCCCTCTGCAGCGCGGACCGCGGCGGCGAGGTCACCCGCGACATCCTGCGATCCTTCGACCTCGATGACCGGCCCATCGCGCAGTGTGGCCCCGCCGCTGCCGGCCGCGTGGCCATCGGTCCCGGCGCGGGCGTACGCCGCATCGATCGCCGCGGCGATCGCTTCAGGGTCGCCGGTGCGGGTCTCGACGGCGCGGCCGAGGCGCACGCCGACATTGAAGATCGCGGCGGCCCGCGTCGATGGGGCGATGAGCAGTTGCTCGATGATCGCGCCATCGTCGCGCGTGGCAGCGCCCTCGCTCAGCACCAGGTGCCGCCGCGCGAACTCGTGGGGGATGCGGGAGAGGAACACCGACGGGGACGGACTCACCGCAGAGGGCGCAGCGAGCACTCCATCGGCCTCCAGCGCGCAGGGGCCATCCACGCGCACAACCACCGCCCGCGCGCCATCCCGCACCGCGTTCACCGGATCACCCGCGGCCGCATGACCGGCCACCCATCGAACTCGCCGGCGATCCCCGCGTCTTCGGCCGCGCGGTCGGAGAGGTACTTGAGTTCCTCGAACCCCGTCCCGCTTCCGGTCGTGCCGCGCATCACGTTGGCGCGCAGGAAGACGAAGAACCGCGCCCGGCTGCGCTGGCTGGTGCGGTTCTTGAACAACTCGCCGATGATCGGGATCGCGCCCAATCCCGGCACGCGGCTCTCGCCCTCGCCATCGGTGATCGCCTCCAAGCCACCGACCACGACGGTGTACCCATCGGGGATGGTGGCGATGCTGGTGATGCTGTTCTCCTGCCGCGGCGGCGGAAGATTGGCGGTCGCGCTGCCGGTGAAGGAACTCAGTCGCACCTGGTAGTCGAGCACGAGGTGGTCACCCTCGGCGATCTGCGGCCGAACGGTGATGACGGTGCCGGCATCGAACGTGCCCCCGAAACTCGTCGTCGCAACGGTGCTGCTGGCGTTGGTGCTGGCGTACGGCTGCTGCAGCGAGGAGTTGAAGGAGGCCTGCTGATTGTTGTTGACGAGCACCTTGGGCACGCTGATCGCGCGGCCGTTGTTGATGGTCTCCAGCGCGCGGAGGATCACGCTGAACTCACCGGGATTGAGCACCACGCCCGTGAACCCCGCGGCATCACCCACCGTGCGCGATCCCCCTGCGCTGGAAGTACTCAGCCCAAAGAGCGATGCGAGCCGGAAGACGGTGTCCCCGCTGACCTCGATCTTCTCGAGCTCGACGCCCAGTTGCATCGTCTGCGAATCAGACAGGCTGACAAGCACAGCCTCGATCATGACCTGGGCCTGGCGGACATCGAGCGTGGGCAGGAGGGCTTCGAGCTGGGCCAGCAGCCGCGGCTCGCCAATGGCGATGAGCGTGTTGGTGGCCTCATCGGCGGTGAGCGTGAGGCCGGTGCGCCCCCGCCCGCCGCGCAGGGAGTGGTCGCCGCCGCGAGCAGAGTCGCGCCCCACGCCCAGGCCGCTGAGCAGTGGGGGCAACTCGCTGGGAGGGGTGATGACGCGTGCGGGGCCTCGATTGGATGACTCGGCGTTCGCCGAACGTGCATCTGTCGTTGTGGACAGGGCGGACTGGTCAAGAGCCGACCCAGCCGACCCATCGGCCCCCTCGTTCATCGGGGGAGGGGCCGTCGCCGCGGCGGCATCGAGCGCGCCGGCGTTGATGAGCCGATCGATCACGCCGATGACTTCGCGCACGGAGCGGTGGCGCAGCACGAACGTCTTCAGCGGCCGCCGGCTCTCCGGCGGCGCCGCGGCAAGCGAGGCGAGCAACTGCTCGACCATCTCATGCTGCGCGGGCGTGCCGGTGATGAGCAGCGTGCCGGTCAGGTCGTCGGGAGCGATCAGCCAGCGGTCATCGGCGATCGCCGCGGCGGGATCGGCAGCACGCCCCGCGGCGATGGATTGCTCGATAAGTCGGGCGGCATCCGCCGCCAGAAGCGGCCCCGCGCTGTAGCGGCGGGAGGCCAGCGCCTCGCGCTGGTCGAGTCGCACCAGCAGGTCGAGCCAGGCGGGGAGGCGGTCGGTGCGGGCCAGCACCAGCACGCGCCGGCCATCGGGCGAGGCGATGAGTTCGCCGCTTCCGCCTGCGCCGCTCGCCCGCGAAATGGCCACCGAGGCCGATGCCGGTGTTGGAGCGGGCGACGATGGGCCGCCTGCCAGAGCATCGCGCTTCGCCGCGACTTGGGTTGCGAGCGTCACCAGCGCACCCGCGGCCAGGTTGGTGCAGGGGTACTCGGTGAGTTGCACCTCCAGCGCGGGGGTGTCGAGCGCGAGCGCAGCGCGTGCTGCCGACTCGGCGAACGCGCGGAGGTCGGCGATGATGATCATCCGCGAGGCGGGCTCTTCGATGACCGACCCGCCGGGCTTGGAGAGCAGCGGACCGATCGCCGCGGCGGCTTCACGCGTGGGGATGTGCGTAAGCCGCACGGCCAGCCTTCGGAAACTCGGCGGGTAGGGATCGACTGCGGTTGAGGGGTGGCGCGCCGGCGGAGGATCGTCATCGCGAGGTGGAACTTCTGACCGTTGATCATCCAGCGCGCTGGTGCGCGGCACGGCCGAGCCGTCGAACGGCTCGGCCTGCATGATCTGCGCAGCGCTGGCGATCTTGATGACGGCCAGCGCGGGGTCGCCGCGGCCGCCGAGCCGCGCGGTGACGAGGCCTTGTTCGGCCAGCAGGCGATTGGTGAGCTCCCAGAGTTCGGCATCGCTCACGCCGCTGGGCAGGCGGAGTGTGACCTTGGCGCGCAGCGCCGACTCGTCGTAGGTGATGCGGAGGTTCAACTTCTGCGAGGCGAGGTCGACGAGGCGGGAGAGTTCGATCTGGCCGGAGGGGAGGTGGGCGGTTGAGAGCGGTGGCGACAACTGTAGCTGCACATTGGCCCTGACTGTGCACCCCAACAGCCACACTATTATCCACACAACAGTGCCTCGTCGCATGACTAGTCCTGCCGGGATTCAGTTCTGACTTCGGAAGCGATCACCATAGGTGGCGGTTGAGCCTTTCACCAGAGCTCCTCGAAAGCCTGCTCGATGTCCGCCAATGAACCCGAAAGTCGCTCGCGGACCGCCACTGCGGCCGGGTGCGAGCGAAGTTCATGCAGTTGGGCGGCAAGGGCCGGGTTGAGTTCTCGATTGAGCCGGGCGGCCCTTGCTTCGGCCACAAGAAGCCGATTGACCTGCTTGGCACGTACCAGAGTCTGGTCGTAGCCTGCGACCGCAGCGAGGTCGGGCGGGAGTCCCGCCTCCGTGCCCTTCATGATCGCCCTTAGGGTTGCGCCGCGGCCGGAAGGCACGGACTCCAAGAGGGCAGATCGAGCAGACGCTCGTTGGCTGCGGGCATGTGCGAGCGCACTCTCTGTCTGCTGTGGCTGCGAAGCGGACTCAACTGCTGCCATCGCTGACAGCATGGGCGCAGCGTCGATTGCAGCGAGAATCGACCTCGCTTGGTTCGCTCCTACCCCTGCACCTGCGAGCGCACGAGGCGTGACGCCAACAGATAGTGCGATCCCTGCGGATCCAAGAGCTTCCGGAGGATCGGAAGGGACCTCCTCTAGTGGTCCAGCTAGCGCAGATCCAATGGCTACAGCGAGTAACAGTGAAACGCCCATACTTCAATCCCCTTTCTTGGGCCCAAGTCGAGGGCTCGCTGGTCAAGGCTACCAGATTCTCTGCCGTTGTCAAAATCCCCCGAAAGCAACAAAGCGGAGCGTAACCGTCCCAGGGATTTCAAACAGATCTGCCCCGCCCACGCATTGAATGTGGAAAACTCGCGACCCGTCCGATTCACTTGACAAGGCGACATGGCCCTGGCATTCTGCGGCATCCGATTCCCGGAACGCATCTACTTCAGTGGGAGAACTGCCGATGCCGTCATCTCGTCGACACGTATCGCGGGAAGTGCTTGTGTTGTGCGCCATTGCCGGATGCTCAAGTGCATATGCAAGCCATGCGGTAGTCACAAACTCCCACCGTGTCCTCCCCGAGGACGTGTTTGAAATGCCAGTGTCTACTGGGGGATACGTCACCTGCAAGGCTGTGGTGTATCCGGATTACGACTGTGACTCCAGAATCACTCCCCACGATCTGATCATGTACGCTCGCGAGAGCCAAGCACGCGCAATCGAGCTTGGTGAGGACGGACATCCCTTCTTTGTCGCCACGGATTCTGCTGAGATCGCAGCTGCAAAGGCCGTGGCACTGGCCAACGGGTTCTTTTGGCTCGTTCGCCGGCCGGAGGACTTCGAGGCCCATCTCGAGCCGACCACACCGTGCTTGTCGTTCTCTCCCTCCGACTTAAAAGAGGAAATCCAGTGTCTGCAGGGAGCCAATGTGCGAGTGTTTTCGGGGACGTTGATCCAGGCATTTCATGGTCTCCCATTCTCTGTAATCTGGGAGGAGGAGCACGTCGTGCCGAGCATTCTGGCTCCGAGCGAGGATCCCCTTAATCCACACCTTACTAGACCGGATGAGCCGCTCTGTCAAGTCCCCGCACCCGAACAACTGGTTATGCCGAACGGCGATGGGCCGGTCTACTGCCAAGGTGAGGTCACATTTAGTTCTGCCTTCGGTCCGGCAGACTACAAGGATCCGTGCAAGATCGATCAACCGACTTACCCGCCCGGCCCCGGCACCCCTGATCAATCACTGTGCTTTGGCGACATTAATGTCTGCGGCGAGCAGCTGCCGCCTCCCTCCAATGATCCGAGTGACTACGAAGTTCCGCCACAGGACCTGTGCGCCGGCACAAACTGTACTCCCACATGCCAAGATCTACCGTGCCAGGAGGGACCAGTGCATGAGTCGCTGCCCATTGACACATGCTTTGGCGTGTGCGATGTGGCGACGCCACCATTTGAGGATAGCTTTGTTGTGCAGCCATTGCCCATGGAGCCGAGCGGCGTCTTCAGGATGCCGATTCCACCTCCCGCGCCCGAAGAGGACCCCTTCAAGTATGTCGCCGGAACGGAAGCTGGACCCACCCAGTCGATCGTCGGGGCTTCTGAAGGCCAGGGCGACGTTCCCGCGTCCACATGCAATCCGGTCGATCTGGTCTATGGATACAAGCAAGAGATCGAGTCCGATCTTGTGCTCGCGCTCAGCGGGCGGGACTTTTCGCTGGTACGGCACTACAGTACCAACCCATGGGATCTGGGAGGGCCCGGCCTGTGGGGATCCGGCTGGTCCTCTCCTCAGGTTCGACGTCTGTTCTATCAAGGCGCGTCGGGCATCAATCCCGCACAGATGTTCCTCTTCGGCATCCGCCCCAATCTGGCGGTCAGGTTTGTGGCAGACAACTCCAATTGGCGAGTTGCAGGCCCAGGTAATGACGTTCTCGAGTACGTCAATGAGATAGTACCATATTATCGATTGTACTCGCCGGGCAATGGCGAGACTCACTTTTTCGGTGGCATTAGCGATCCAAAATTCGGTCTTCTTAAGACAGAGCTTGACGAGTTTGGCAACAAGTGGACGTACACATACCGCGTGTTTGCGAGCGATCGACCGCGACTACATCGCATTTATCTCAACGGATCCAGCGAGTCTGACGCCGAGGCCGTTGTTGAGTTCGGATACTATCTCCATCCAGAGGAAGAAACAACAAACCATCCGTTGCAAGGCCGCGTGGCCCGTGTGATCGCGTTCCGGTTCATTGGAGTCGGTGAGTTTCGTGAACCGTATGAAACGCATCGCATTGATTACACCTATAAACACAACGACGACTTGCTGTCGCCCGCGATGGGTAGTACTGGAGACCTGGTCCAGGTCGTGAAGTATTCCCGGGTTGACCATTCCGCCGACGACGGGCTTGATCGCGCTTTCGGTCCGGGCTATCCCCACCAAGTTGCCGTCACCCAGTACCGTTATCACCGCGCAGGAGTCGCTGCACCGCCTCCGACAACCGGGTCGGATCCCCTGTACGGCTTCGACCACACTCTCAAATCCGTGTTTCGAGCATCACAGATCGAGTACTACGCCGAACGCCTGTATCGGGAGGCCGACCCGGCGACGGAGGTCGCGGGCAAGTCATTTACGGTAAGAGATGCTGCGTATCGCTTGATGCTCCTGCCTGATGACGCAGTCGCGTTTGCCGAAGGTAGCACGCTGGTTCGAGTCGATCAGGTCGCATCCAAGCTTGTTGGATACGAGAACGACGAAAGCGAACTGATAAGCACGAAGGTCATGCGTCAGTACCTTCTGGCGGGGTGTGGATGTTCCGGCAGCGGCCTTTCAATCCGGCAGGATTTCGCGCGCGAATCGTGGACGGACGGGTCATCGCGGCCGGGGCGCAGCACGTGGCTTCGCGAGTTCGTGCTTGGCATCCATGTCCCCGAAGTATGGAGCCTTTATCGCAGCCGCTGGATCGACAGCTTGCAACTTGCAGGGAGCAATGCATTTCGAAAGACCACAGAAGTCCTCGCCGAGCACGACTCAGACGAGGAGGCGACCATCCTGCGCCAGTGGATCACTCGGATCGAGTATGACTCCGGCTATCGCGTGAGCGCGGTCTATAGCCCTGCTGCGTGCAGTGGTTTCACCTACTCGCCCGCTACCTCGTCAACAGCTCCATCGCTCAGTGGCTCCTACACCGCGGGTCTGGCGCGGTACTTTGAGTACACGTCGGATCACCGGGTGAAGGAAGCGGGGGTTCTCGAGTTCAGTGGGGGTAGCTGGTCGCAGCGTCCGCAGGTCGAGATCGACTATCCGACCATTCCAGGCAGCAACGAACGTGTGCACCTCCCCACTGCGATCAAGCGCATCGTCGATGGTGGGGCTGGAGCTGTCGGCGAGGAACTGGTTACGTTTGAGTACGAGTTTTACTCCGGGGGGAACTTTGGAGACAGCGCCGTAAAGGCCGTGCGCCGCACGGTTGAGCTTGAACAGGAGGTTGAGAACGGTATCGACGATGCCGAAGCGACGACTCACCGTGTGTTCGATGAGCGCGGCCGACTCGCCTGGAGTGTAGCGGCCGATGGAGTGCTCACTCACATTGAGTATGACGATGCCAGCGGACGTACGGTGGCCGTCACCGCGGACGCGGAGTACTCGAATGTGCCCTCCGGACTGGAGAGTGTTGTGCCGGAGCCAACGCACACACCTGCGCCGATCACGGTGACCATTGAGCGCGACGCACTCGGTCGCGTACGTTCGATGTCTGTGCCCGGGCCGGGCGGTAATCCAATCACCGAGCAGTGGGTGTTTGAGTACCGTGTCATCGACCGCTCGCTCAATGACGATCCGCGACAGGGCGTTCGGTACATGACCTTCACGAACTTCCCGCCGCGCGTCAACGAGACGACATACGCCGGTCCGGGACTGGTCGTGTCGTGCAACGCTCAGACACTGGCACTGTCGGCGCGGCGGTTCCTACTGAACGGCACCTCAAGTCCATCGGAGTACCAGTTCGATCCGGATGATCCGGAATCTCTGCTCGATGTGATCGACGACACCAAGGAAGTCGGACGGCGGCGCACCGTGTCGCGGCTCTCCGGTGTGATCGAGTCGGTTGAGGTCTGGCACGACGTCCGTGGGGCGCTGCTGCGGCCGACCGATGACCGTTCCTACAAAGAGACGTACTCTTACGACCAGCTCGGTCGCATTGTTGGCATGGTGACCGTGCAGGGCGACACCATTCAGCTCGATTATGACGTGCTCGGTCGCGTGATTGGCAAGCGCCGCGGCACGTCTGCCGGCCTTGCGCTCATCGGACAGCTCTTCTACGACTCCGGCGGCACCACGACCTCGGGTGTCGGCAACGGCAACATGACGCGGGCGGAGGTGTACACCGGCGAATCGAGCGGTGGCACCCGCGTTACACTTTACAACTACGACAGCCGGGATCGGCTGGTGTCGGTGCAGAACCCGACGGCGCCTCATTCCGTGGTTGCGTATGACAACCTGGATCGTGTGATCGCCGCGGCAACGTTCGCAGGCACCGTGCCCCCCACAAGTGTTGAGGAAGATACTGACCGCGGCCGCTACGTCGAGGTCTCTCGCAGCCAGCGCGGATTGGTGTACCGCACGCGGCTCGCGGTGAATCCGGCGGATCTGGAAGAGGGGTTCCTCGAATGGCACCGATGGTTCGACCCGGTTGGCCGCGTCGTGGCCTCGTGGGGCCCGGACTCCCCAACTTCCAAGGCGGAGTATGACAGCCATGGTCGCGTGATCTCCGTGTATGCGACAGATCGCCACGAGGATGCCCGACCCGGGAACGCCGGCTCCTGGGACGATGCGATGAGCGTTGAGGACGACCACGTCTATGAAGAGACGCACTTCACCTACGACCCGGACTGGGGCGCACTCACGTTCGTCAAGCACATCGTCCGCGCGCACAGCGCTGGGCTTGCCCCGGGCCCACTTGCCACATCGGGCACGCCGACGGGTGTTGCAACGTACGCGGGGATGATGTACGACCCGATTGGCCGGATGATCCGGCGGATTGACTTCGGAACAAACAAGGCGCCTGGCACAGATCCGTTGGACGACTCGTTCTCGAACGGGACCGACCCGCGCACGGGTTCCCCCGCGCTTTGGCCGGTGACGGGCGAGTGGGATCCGGAGGACTACGAGGCGCAGATTGTCACTGAGGTCGTGTATGACCGGCGGGGCCGGGTCGATGCGACCAAGGACCCGCTTGGACGCATCACGCGGACCGCCTACGACGACCTCAACCAGGTTATTGCAACAATTGAGAACGCGGTCGCGATTGAGCCAAGTGACATTGCATGGGACAGCGGCGAGCACCGGTGGCGTGTGCTCATTCCGACTGCCCCAGATCAGGACCGGGTCACCTCCTACGCCCACTTCAATCTCTCCGGCAACTGGTACTTCCGTCAGGTGGCCCACATTCCGTATGACGGCATAGGCGAGGATCCTGACGCGGCGCAGATCACCGAGTACCACTTCGGCGTCACCACGAGCGGTTCCCTGCTCAACTCCAAGGAGTTGGTCGGTGAAGTGCGGTTCCCCGATCGTTCAACCGGATTGCCTGGAGCGACGGCGGAGTACCGCGTCACGCACACATACAATCAGTTGGGCGAGCCGCGATCGATCACAGATCAGAACGGGACGAGTCACAACTACGAACTCGATCTGCTGGGTCGCGTGGTATTGGACTCAGTGATGTTTGCGAGTTCCGGCCCTGGTGCGGACATCGACCAGACCGTCACGGCGATCGCTGCGGAGTACGATCAGTTCGGACGACTGGAGCATGTCAAGTCCCTGGGCGGTACGGGCGGAACGACCGTGCTCGATCACGTGAAGTTCACACACACGCCGCTGTGGCAGATTGAAGATGTCATTCAGGACGTGGACAGCGAGATCGGGGCCTCCGGCCTTGATGAGCGGACCGTGACGTATGAGTACGCGATCGAGAAGTTCTCGGCCAACATGATGGAGTTCCAGGGCAACAAGGCTCGACTGAAGCACCTTCACTATCCGGAAGTGCCTTCCGCGGCTTCGCTCGCTACATGGCTGGAGTTCGAGTATCTGTCCGGATCGGCGGTCGGTAACGAGGTTGACGATCAAATCGGCCGTCCATCTCGCCTCAACATGATTGATGGTGATGGATCTTCCTGGTCATCGAGCTTGCCTCTGGCCGAGTATGGGTACGTGGGCTTGGGGATGGTCTCGCTGGTGGACCTCGGCCTGGCGGATGTTCAACTTGACCGGACGATCGATTCGACGGGTCGCCGCCGGTACGGAACAACCACGAGCCAGTCCGCGGCGGTGTATCCGGGGTGGGACCGCTTTGGCCGTGTGAAGCGGCAGATGTGGGTGGCCGGCGGCTACGACGTCAACACGACGCCCGATCCGGATGTTCCCAATCGCCGCGAGCACGCCGCGTTGGCGTTCGGGTATGACCGGAACTCGAACCCGACGTACCGGCAGAACGCCCAGCGTGGCGCGGGGTACGGGGGCCGCTGGGGGGATCGGGACTGGGTGTACGGGTACGACGGGCTGGACCGGCTGACGCTGGCCCGCCGCGGCGTGCTCTCGACGTCGACGACGGACCTGGTGACGCCGGAGATCACGGACCTGGGCGGGGGCACCTATCCGCCGGGCTCGCAGAAGTGGACGCTGGATCACCTGGGCAACTGGGCGAGCTTCGCGATCGACCTGAACGGGGACAACGACTTTCTCGACGGTGACGAGATCCAGACTCGAACGCCGAACAAGGCCAACGAACTGGAGGCGATCACGCCGCCGAGCACCGGCCCGCCCACGACTCCTCCCGCGCTTGCGCATCTGGCCGCGCCGCTGGTCCCGCCGTTCGGCTTCACGCACGATCACAACGGCTCGCGGACGCTGAGCAAGCAGTTGGACGGGAGCGGGGACGGCGTCGGGCACAAGTTCATCTACGACGCGTGGAACCGGCTGGTGCGGATCCAGCGTGCGACGGTGATCAACGACGAGCCGGGAACGTGGTTCAACCTGGCCGAGTACCGCTACAACGGCCTGCACTGGCGGACGTGGAAGCTCGCCTACGACCAGCCGGGCGAGCCGGAGGGCCAGTTCCGGCGGTACACCTACTCCGCGGCGTGGCAGCCGATTGTCGAGGAGATCGACGACGACTACGGCACCTTCGAGAACACGGGCACGGACCGGGTGGCCCAGCAGGTGTGGGGGATCCGGGGCATCAACGACGCCCTGTTCCGCCGCGAGGACCGGCTGACGTACGTGCCCGAGGTCCCCGACCCGCTGGACCCGGAGAACCCGCTGGAGCCGGCGCGGTATGATCCGGGACCTGATGGGCTCTTTGAAAAGTCGTTCTATCAGTTGACGGACCCGCAGTTTTCCGTGGTGGCGCTGATCGACCCGGACATTCTGCACGCGCCGGTAGTGGAGCAGGTGGAGTACGACCCGTACGGGCGTGTGCGGAGGACGGCGATCGCCGACTTCGACCACAACGGGGTAGTGGAGGTGGCGGACATCTACGCGAATCTCGCGGCGAACTTTGCCGCGGACCCCTCGGGCGATCACGACTGGAACGGGACGACGGATGTGCAGGACATCTTCACGTTCCTGACGCTGTGGTTTGAGGGCGATGCGACGCCGCGGGACCAGTTGAGCTCGGATGGGCGCGGCGCGGGCGGGGGCCACGACAATCCGATCGGGTACTGCGGCTACTACCACGATGCCGAGACGGTGGGCATCATGGGCGCGGGCAACGGCGGTCTGTACCAGGTCCGCCACCGGGTCTACGACCCGCACGCGGGCCGCTGGCTCCAGCGCGACCCGGCGGGGTTCGTGGATGGGATGAACTTGTATGAGTACTGCATGGGAGGGCCGGGGGCGTACACCGATCCGATGGGTCTTGATGCGATCGACGATATCATCGAGACCGGTGCCGGCTTTGCGGACGGGCTGACGTTCGGATTGACCTACGCGATTCGTGAGGCTTGGAATGGCAACACGGTCGTCGATACATCGTCTGCCAACTACCAGGTGGCGGTCGGAGCGGGCGCGGCGACAACAGTTGGTCTGGCGACGTTTGGCGTGGGCAGCGGTGCCGCTGCCGCGGCGGGATTTGTGGGTGGCAGCAAGTTGGTAGCCGGAGGCGCGGTCGCGGGTCTGTACGGCGACGCCGCATATCAGGCGGCGATGAACATCTTTGGCCGACAGGCGGGCTATGACGCAAGACAGGGATCCATGGCCGCGGGCCTTGGCGGGCTATCGGGCCCATTCATGCAAGCGCTTGCCCGAATGCTCGGGCCGCTCCATCCACTGTTCCACAGGTTCGCCACGTACATTCTGCGAATAAATGGGGATGAGGCGGCGGGAGTGGCGGCGGGAAAGGCGCCCGTTTCCGGCTACACTTGGAATCAAGTATTTCAAGCCCGATACGGTGCCGGGAATGTGACATGGACGGCGCCAGAGTTAGCGGATACTCCCCTAACAATGGGGATTCTCAGGACTCCCGCGGGCGACTTCGCATTGGCGAGTGGGTGGCGAGGGCCAGCCGGCATGATGCCTTCGGGTAGCAGAGGATTTGACATCGTGACCAGAACTCATGTTGAGGGGCATGCCGCGGCGCAAATGCACAGGCAAGGCATCAATGAAGGCACTCTCTATATAAACAACCCGTCCATTTGTCCGAGCTGTTCCCGCAACCTTCCTTACATGCTCGGTCCGGGCAAATGCATGAGGGTGGTAACCCCTGGTGGGATCGAGTCGCCTTTCAATGGAGTTCCATGATCACCGTCACTTTTCATGATCTGCAGCGAGTGGATAGTTGCAAAAACGCCATGCTGGTGACGGATTCGCAAGCGATCGTCGATCTATTCCATTCGTTTAACGGTCGACAACCATTTATGTTTGAACTTCGAGGCGATAACAACAAAGCGTTGACGATCGGTTATGCAAGCACAAGTGGGGTAGTGCAGTACTCATCGCAAGCCGGCACGCCACCGTATTGGATGGCCGTCGGCGACGATACGGTAGATGCTCATGACTATATCGAGTTCGCTGCAGGCGGCACACCTACGCCTGTCTCTAGGCGGTATTGTTTGCCGCTCAAGACTGTGCTAATCATTGCGATGGAGTTCATGAACGACGGCGGCATGTCCCGAGTCGTGCAATGGGAACAGATATAGGGCAAGAGTGCTATCGCACGGCGGCTGGCGGCACAGCCGGACCGCGAAGAGTCCTTGCCATGACGTGCGGGTCCCACGCTTCGCGGGGCCCGTGCGCAGGCAGGTCTTGACAGCAGATAACGTCCTGATCAATGCGCACATTGACAAAGAGGGCTCTCCCGCGGGAAGGTGG
>JAHBXL010000031.1 GCA_019636495.1 Phycisphaeraceae bacterium
CGCGCCCGCCGCGGCGGGACTGACTGCACAAAACTGTGCAACGGGCCAACAGCCCGGCACGGAGTGCCGGGCCACCAGAGTGCCGGACCACCAGAGTGCCCGGCCACCAGAGAGCCGGACAACCGGAGTGCCGGTGCCACAAGTGATCTTCTTCACGATCGGGTCATGGGCAGCCCGCGAACCACACGCTCAGGAACGCGAAGATGGCGGGCACGCCGGCCGTGCCGCCAAACTCATACGCAGCAGGTTCGCCGGCGAACCACGCCGCGAGGAATGCAAAAATGTCTCCCACTTCGCGCTCGCCGTTGCCGTCGAAGTCGGCGGGGCACGATGTGGGGCGCAGGTAGAACACGCCGCGGCCGTTGGGCCCGCCGAGCGAAGCGACGGCGGCATCATCCATCGCCTCATCGGTGTAGGCGAAGTTGGCGATGAAGACGATCTCGCCGCGGCCCTGCAGGTCGGCGAAAAGGCACGTGGTCGCGGCCATTGGCGCTGCGGCGGAGTTGGGGCTCTTGGCCCAGGGGCTGGGGAACTGGCCCCAGCCGTTCCACGTCGCGGGGGCGACTGCGGTTCCCTCGGGCAGATCGAGCGGCATGGCGAGGTTGGCCGCGGGCAGGTCGCCCCAGCGCGGCGCGCTCTGACGACAACTGGCGTAGAGCCAGCCGGAGCCGGTGGCGCCGAGCAACTGGCCGTTGATGAACACGCGGCTTGAGAACTGGCGGTAGTGGTCGCAGGAGATGACCAGCCGGAACCACTGGTTGGGCTGAATCTGCGGCGCGGCGAGATACGCCGCCTCATTCACCCAGTAGCCGATGCGCGCCTGCCCGCCGACAATGCGGATGAACGCATCCGCGCCCGCGGCGTTGTTGTGATTATCTTCGATGAGCGCGATGGTGCCGCCGGCGTCCCACACGCTCTGCGGGATGAGCAAGTCCCAGACCATGGTCCACTGGCCGTTGCGGTCCTCCGGCCAGTTGTCGCGGTTGGCGCTCCAGAAGGCCAGGCCGATGCCGCGGCGCTTGGCGGAGTTGGTTGGGTCGGCGGTATTGCGCGTGGGGCTGGTGCGGTAGACGGTGTCGGTCTCGCCGCCGACAGGCGGGAGGCCGAAATCGGCGGTGGTTCCGAACTGCGACTGCGCGGCGGTGACGCCGTGGGCCGTGGGCGGGTTGGGGTAGTTGTCCTCGGCGCCGATGCCGCCGAGAATCGGGCCGAATGCGGCATCATCGAGGTAGCGCAGTTTGCCAGGCCCCGATGCAGGCGCAAGGCCGGACTGCTTCACCGAGAGCAGGTCGCCCTGAAAGTGAAACTCGGAGCGGACGGGCGCGGGCGGCGTCCACGTCTGCATATGCGCGCCGCCGGAGTTGACGTTGAACCCGAAACCCGAGGGCTTGGTGATGTTGCGAATCGCAGCGCGGCAGCGTCCATCGGCGAGCACTTCCTGCTCGAACGTGAAACTGAGGGCCAGACCGGAGAAGGTACCGGCAAGCGTTTCGTTGTCGAGGTCGGTGGGGATCGTGCCGGGCGGGTTGCGCACAGCGCCGAAAAGGAACTGCTGCTGGCCGACGGAGAACGTGTTGATGACGCTAGCCAGTTGCGTGGGCGTGGGCACGAGCAGGATACCGAGCAGGCCGGAGCCCGTGACCACGGGGTTGAATGCGTAGCGGTATCCCGGCGCGGCGAAGATCGTGTTGGTCGAGGTGCGAACGACGTCCGGCGCGGTGGTTCCGCTGGAGGGGATGGACGCGCCGGCGAAGTCAACGAACACGAGGTCCTGCTGGGCCGCGGCCGCGCAGGAGATGCACAACAGAGCAAGGCCGCAGAGAGTGGCCGATCGCATGTGGAGAACTCCTGTCGGTTCCCGGACGGCAGGCCCGGAGACCGAACAGACTACCCGATTTTGCGGCGGATTGGAAGGGCCGCGGGCGGGAACGCGCCGGGTTTGTGTCAAGAATTGGCCCTCTCAGGGCGGCAGGGCGTGGTAGACTGGACGTCCTGCAATGGGAGCAGCCGTGATGGGTCGGATGCGGGCGTTCACGCTGATCGAACTGCTGGTGGTCATCGCGATCATTGCGCTGCTGGTCGGTCTGCTGCTGCCCGCGCTGGGCAAGGCGCGGGAATCGGCGCGAAGGTCCAAGTGCCTCTCGAACACGCGGCAGATGGCGCTGGCGTGCAACGCGTACTCCAACGATGTTCCGCAGGGGTACTTCATCCCGGCGTTCTTCGACTGGGAGGACAACATCGGGTGGCTGTTCCCCGAGTACATCGCCGACTATGCGGTGGCGATCTGTCCCTCGACGCGGAACACGGTCCGCGCGGACGTGATGCTGAGCGACGAACTGGGATCGGACGTATTCGACCTCTACGGGCGCGACTTCATCCGCGACACCTTCTGGGCGGGGCGCGACCGCTTCGACGACCAGGGCGGGCACAGTTACGAGATCCGGGCGTGGTTCACCGCGGGCAAGTATCTCGACGGGCGGATCATTCTCGTTCCTCCGCCGGCGACAGTGGGGGACCAGTTGGGCTGGAATCGCGCGCAGGTACCGGGGGCGTTCGGCCTGCAGACGCGCAACCTGCTGAAGAAGCACGCGAACGTGACCTTCCCGGACAGGTGCTACCTGTTCATCGACAACGACAACGACCAGTCGATCCTGCCCAGCGTGGGCAGGCCCGATGGGATCAACAACTGGCCCGATCCGTGGAACAATCACGGCTCGGAGGGATATAACATATCATTTGCCGATGGGCACGCGCGGTTCTTCCGCGCCGATGAGAAACTGGTGCGGATGTACCTGGACAGTTGGGACGAGCCGCCCCCGAACTACCAGAGCGTGTCGCCGTACCGGCAGAACAACATCTCGCACATGGGGCAGACGATCCCGGAGTATTACCTGCCCTGATGGCAAGGCAGGAACGCGCCGCCAACGGAACCCGCCCGATGGCCCCGCTGTCATCGCGGGCTTTCGGCCATGCCGCGGGACACACGGGTCCTGACCGCTTCGGTCATCCTCAGGATCGGCGGCCAGTCTCGCACCGGCAGACCGTTGATCGTCTCGCCCGGGCGCTTCGGCGTGGCATCGAATGCGACGCGGCGGCCGCACTTGCTCAGGGAGCGGTCGCGATCGGGCGCGGTGTTGGCCATCCAGTGGAAGAGCGCATCATCGAGGTTCGCCAGGTCCGCATCGGGCCCGACGACGACGGTCCAGGGCGGCAGTGCGATGTCCTCGGCGAGCGCGCCGATGGCCTTGATCACCGCATCGCCGCGAGCGCCCGGCGCGGCCCGCAGGAGCAGCCAACAGCCGCCGAGTTCATCGGGGATGCGGGCATCGAGCACGCCCTCGATTGTGCGCAGCCGTGCCTCCGCCGCGCGGGCGGCATCGCCCAGCGCGGGGCCGACCGGCGCCGCGGCACACAACTCCGCCGCAAGCGGATTGAGCGAGAGGTGCGCCGGATGCTCTTCCGCATCGCCGCGTTTGCGGGTCGCATCGAGTCCCATCTTTCCGCCCGCGCCGAGGAATGGCGCGGCGTGATCGAGAATGTCGAGCGGCCCGCGCACCAGTTCGGTGTCGCGCCCCGGCAGGCATCGCTCGCCGATGGCGCGCAGCACCGCGGCGGTGTCGTGCACGTCCACATCGTCGTCGACGACGACAATGGTCTTCGTCCACGCCATCTGGCCCGCGCCCCAGACCGAGTGCATGACCCGCCGCGCCTGCAGCGGGTACTCCTTCCGGACCTTCAGGAACGCGCAGTTGTGGAACGCGCCGAACATCGGCAGGTCATAATCCACAACATCGTGGATGATGGTGCGCAGCAGCGGCAGAAAGAGCCGCTCCGTCGCCTTCCCCATGAAATAGTCCTCCTGCGGGGGCAGGCCCACGACCGTCGTCGGATAGATCGGGTCGCGCCGGTGCGTAATCGCCGTCACCTCCAGGATCGGGTACCGATCCGGCAGCGAGTAGAAGCCGGTGTGATCGCCGAAGGGACCTTCGAAGACGGCGCCGGGACCGAGATCGGCGCCTGCCGTGCGCGGATCGAAGCCCGGCATGCCCGCTTCATAACTTACATATCCCTCGATCACGATCTCCGCGTTCGCGGGCACATCCAGCGGCACCGTCACGCCGCGGCATAGCGGGATGCCGCCGCGATTCAGAAACCCCGCGAGCAGCAACTCGCTGATCCCCGGCGGCATGGGGGCGGTCGCGGCGTAGGGCAGCACGCTTTCGCCGCCAAGAACGATGGCGACCGGCATTTTCTCGCCGTGTGCTTTCCACGAGCGCCAGTGCCGCGCGCCATCGTGGTGCATGTGCCAGTGCATGGCCA
Organism: Phycisphaeraceae bacterium; assembly: GCA_019636495.1. Lineage (GTDB taxonomy): Bacteria > Planctomycetota > Phycisphaerae > Phycisphaerales > UBA1924 > JAHBXL01. The sequence goes on from JAHBXL010000031.1 coordinate 4,321, forward strand.
TGATGCGCCGGCCGAGCAACTGCACTCGGTACATGCCGATGTTGCGGCTCGGTGGGTTGGGATGATCGCGGTCATCGGCGTGGATGGTGTGGATGCCGCCGAGCGTGATGTAGCGGCCGCGGCAGCGATCTTCCCACTCTGGCCCGCGGCCGATGCCCGGCACCCGGTCGTTGATGTCGGCGGGATAGCCCAGCGCGCCCAGATCGCCATCCAGCGGCCAGCATCGCAGCAGCGGCAGACGCGTGAGGTCGATGTCGTCGCCACGGATCACGACCTGCTGGCAGGTGCCGGCGCCGCGCACTTTCCGCGGCGGAATTCTGGCCAGTTCGAAGAGTTCGGGCAGTTTCCTGAGTTTGGCGAGAAGTGTGGGCGGCGGCTCGGGCTTGATGAGATGTCCGAGGCGCAGAGCGAGGGCTTCAAGGCCCTTGGTGGCACGGCTCTCCGAGCCGGGTCCGGAACGGAGTGCCGGTCCACCAGAATCACACCCCAGCGCCATCTCCATGCGCCGGTAACTGCCGAACTGGTTGATCAGCACCGGAATGTCCGACCCCTCGACACTCTCGCAGAGCAGCGCACGCCCCCCAAGGTGGCAGAATCGCGGGTCCGTCCGCCGCGTGGCCTCACTCGGCAGGCTCGGCGCGGGCGACTTGCTCTCGCGGTCGGCCAGTGCGGTGATCTCCAGCACCGGCGAGACGCGTGCAGAGATACGCTTCAACTCACCCGCCCGCTCCAGGGCCGAGACGAACTGGCGCGTGTTCTCGTACATTGGTGCACAGCGTATGGCCGAACCGATCCCGATGCCCAAGCCCGCCCCCAAGGCCCAGCACTTCGCCGAGAAGCGCGACTGGCCCGGCTACTTCGGCGTGGTGCTGGGCAAGCCTGCGAGGGAGACCCTGCTCTCCGCGCTGGAGCGGTTCGAGCGCGAGCCTAAGACCGATTCGCCGCGAGCACCGGAGACGGAACCGCCGCTGGCCATCGATCTGGGCTGTGGCGAGGGGCGCGATACGCTCGAACTCCTCCGCCGCGGCTGGCGTGTGCGGGCCATCGACTCCCACCCCATGGCGTTCGACTTGTTGTTGCCGCGGGTGCCGACAGAGCAGCGCGAGCGGCTTACGGTTCGGGCCGCTGCGTTCGAGGGGCTGGACCTTCCCGCGGCGAGACTGGTCAACGCATCGTTTTCACTTCCGTTCTGCGAGCCTGCGCATTTCGATGCCCTGTGGTCACGGATTGTCGCGGCGGTCGAGCCGGGCGGGCGGTTCTGCGGGCAACTGTTCGGCGACCGCGATTCATGGGCGACGATCCCGGACCGCTCGCATCAGACCGAGCAACGGGCCCGCGACATGTTCGCGGCATTCGACATCGAGGAGTTCCGCGCCGAAGAGAAGGACGACAATGACGCGCTCGGGAATCCCAAGCATTGGCATGTGTTCCATGTCGTCGCTCGCAGACGATAGAAGCATCGGAGGCATGATTGACCCAGACAGCCCCAACATCGATGCCCGCCCCGGTCGCAACCGGCGCGGCCGCGCGCTTTGATGGTGAGTGGGTCATCGACGTCCGCAACGTGGACAAGCAATACAAGAGCGGCCTGCTTGGCAGGGGGCGCGTGCACGCGCTCCGCGGCATCGACATGCGCGTGCACCGGGGGTCGGTGTTCGGCCTGCTCGGCCCGAACGGCGCGGGCAAGAGCACGCTGGTGAAGATCCTGATGACGGTGATCCGGGCGACGCGCTGCGATGGTACTTTTCTGGGCGCGCCCGTTGGGGACAAGGCCACGCTGCGGCGCGTCGGCTACCTGCCCGAGCACCACCGGTTCCCGGACTATCTGACCGCGGCGCAGGTGCTGGATTTCTACGGCGCTCTGTCGGATGTGCCGCGGGCCGACCGCCGCCGCCGCTCGCGGGAACTACTGGAACTCGTGGGCCTGACGAACTGGTCCGACAAGAAGGTGAGAGTGTTCTCCAAGGGCATGCGGCAGCGGCTGGGGATCGCCAACACGCTGATGAGCGATCCCGACCTTGTTGTGTTGGATGAACCAACCGATGGCGTCGACCCGGTGGGCCGGCGCGACATCCGCAACATTCTCGCGCGGCTTCGGGATGAAAGGCGCACGGTGTTCCTGAACTCCCACCTGCTCAGCGAACTGGAGATGGTCTGCGATCGGGTCGCGATTCTGGTGCAGGGCGTGGTATCGTCGCAGGGAACGATCGAGGAACTCACGCGGCACAGCCGTCGGTACGAGATCGAGGTTGGGCAGGAGAGCCCGGCCGCGGTCGCCGCGGCGGTCTCATCGCTGTCGATGAACGTGCCGCTGTCGGTTTCGGGCGCAATCGTGACCATCAGGACCGACGACCCAACGGCGATCCAGCCGGCGCTCGACGCGCTGCGGGCCCGCGACGTGGTGATTCGTGGCGTGCGGCCGGCGCGGGCATCGCTGGAGGACTTGTTCATGCAGGCGGTGACAGATCCGGGCACCGGCCGCGCCATAGCGCCCGGCGCGGCCAGCGCGGCCCGAGGCGAGGCGGGCAACGCGGCGCGCGAGGGGCTGGGCATTGAAACGGGGGCACGCTCATGAGAGCGACGATCGCGATCTTCATCGATGCCTACCGCGAACTCAACAGCCGCAAGTTGTTCTGGGTGGTTCTGCTCATCTCGCTGATGGTTGTGGGCATGTTCGCGTGCCTCGGGATCGACAGCCGCGGGTTCACGTTCCTGCACTGGTCGATCGGCGTGGGATTCATCAACACGGCCGTGATGTCCGAAGCGGTCTTCTACAAGCAGTTTCTGTTTACGGAACTGGGTGTGAAGTTCTGGCTGGGGATCATCGCGACGATCCTGGCGCTGGTCTCGACGGCGAGCATCTTTCCCGACCTGGTGTCGGGCGGGTCGATCGAACTGGTGCTGAGCAAGCCGATCTCGCGATTGCGGTTGTTCTTCACGAAGTATGCCGCGGGCCTGCTGTTCGTGACGCTGCAGGTGGGTGTGTTTTCGGTGGGGTCGTTCCTGGTGATCGGGTTCCGCGGCGGGGTGTGGGAGCCGCGGGTGCTGCTGGCAATCCCGATCGTGGTGCTCTTCTTCAGTTACCTGTTCTGCGTGTGCGCGCTGCTCGGACTGCTCACGCGCTCGTCGATCGCCTCGCTTCTGTTGACGATCCTGATCTGGTTCGTCGTGTTCATCTTGAGCGCCTCGCAGACGGGCGTGACGGTGATGCGCTCGATGGCCGAGGAGCGCGTGCGGCTGCTCGAGGAGGACATTGCACGGCGTGAGCGCGAGTTGGAGCGCCTGCAAGGTGTCGAACAGGCTCCGAGTCTCGCGGCTGTGGGCAACTCGATCCTGGTGGCATCGAAGGTGAGCCGGCTGGAGGACCGGCGCAAGCGGCTGCCGGGGGCGAAGAGCGCGCTGCGGAATGTCATCTGGATCGACCGCGGCATGCGCGGCGTCAAGGCGGTCCTGCCGAAAGTCTCTGATACGAAGGACCTGCTCGAACGTGCCATCCTGACAACGGAAGAGCGGGAGCGCCTGATTCGCGATGCGGAGCGGGAGATGTCGTCGATCGACATGGGCGGAGACGACGAAGAAATCCGGGTGGACATGGGCAAGGTGCAGCGGCAGGCGATCGAGCGCAAGTACGCGAACCCGGTGTGGTGGATCGTGGGCACTTCGCTGGCGTTCGAGGCGGTGGTGCTCGGCCTGTGCGCGTGGGTGTTCTGCCGGCGCGATTTCTGAGTGCCACTGACATTCAGGTCAGTGACGCGACTCCAGTGCCAATGACCATCAGGTCAGTGAACTGTCCGACTCGGCATGAACAAACAGGCCCCGCGCGTTCGCGCAGGGCCCGTGAAGGTGAAGTCAAGTTCATTCACTGACCTGAAGGTCAGTGGCACTTCAATGCACGAGGTTGGTCGAGTGCTCGATGGCCTCGATCACCTGGCGAACCGCGAACGGCTTGCGGAGGTAGTTGTCAAAGCCCTGTGTCCGGAGCGACTGCAACTGCCCCTCGGTCATCTGCCCGCTCATGGCGATGACCTTGGTGAGTTGCATGTCGTCATCCCTGTGCACCAGGCCGGCCAGAGCCTTGGCGTCGGCCCCGCCCAGGTGCACATCGAGCAGGAGGACGTGCGGTTTGAACCGCTCGCACTCGACGCCCGCCTCGAAGGCGTTCACCGCCGTGCGGACCTCGTAGTTGGCCTGCTCCGAAAGCGCCTTGCTGAGCGCCTCGACGACCTCGGGCTCGTCGTCGGCGATCAGGATGCGGGTCTTCCCGCCGGCGACCCCGTCGAACGGGATGCCGTGCTCCTTCATGAACCGGACCAGTTGCGAGACCGGGATGCGGCGGTCTTTGGAGCCCGGGATCCGGTACCCCTTCAACTGCCCGGTGTCGAACCACTTCGACACCGTCCGCGGCGCGACGTTGCAGATCTTGGCAACTTCACCGGTCGTGAGAACGTCTTTGTCAAACGGCAGCATCTCCACCCTCGCTTGGTCGTGGCCTCAAAGCCCGAACAAACCGCCGTACGGCAGGCGGTCCGACCTGCTGACATCGACGCCTTCCGGGCGGGTCTTGACGGCTGCGACCGACGAACGCGCAGAAACGGGCTATCCGGACTGTGCCGCCCGCACCGGCGACGACTGTTCGGCCCAATTGCCCGCCCTGGGGCGGCCCCAACCGCCTCCGCGGTCTTTCCCCAGCCCCAAGTCCAATCCCCACCCCGCGTTGACATCCGGGCCCCACCGGCGGTACGTTACCGTCCCTTGTTTCTGACCCGCCCCGGCCTGCATCCGGGGACGGGCGGCGTCCGTACGGGATGCGGTCCCGCAGCGCCGGCCATTTCGGCGATCCCTCAAGGAGCAGATCGTGCCCGATCGCACATCGTCCGTGTCCAATCGTCGTCCGTTCCTCACTGCCGCGGCGTGCCTCCCGCTCGCCCTCGGCGGGCTTGCGGCGATGCCCGCGATGCTGCTTGCGCAATCGGGAACGGCTCCAGCGCGCGAGCCGACCAACGCGCAGTTGCTCGAAGATTTCATGCACTACACCCTGATCGACAACCCCGCGCTGGCCGCGGAGTTCGGGCAGGCGTTGCTGGACAAGGGTCTGGACGCGACGGAGTTCGTGCGACTCGTCGATGGCACGCGCGAGGGCTACACCAAGTTCGAGCGTGCGGTGCTGCAGGGCATGCGGAACCGCGAGATCGAACCGGTCGCCGCGGCGTTGCTGGGCCAATACGAGAGGGGCAAACTCGCGATGGTGCGCGACCCGGAAGCGATCGCCAAGAGCATCGCCGACCTGGCGGGCACGCAGCGTGCCCGGTCGTTCGCGCGTCAGCGGCTGAAGGAAGCGGGGGAGTACGCCACGCCGCAGTTGTTCCGTGCGCTGGTGCAGCGCGACAACGCGCTCCTGAAGGCCGAGGTGCGGACGCTGCTGGTCGAGATGGGCCGGCAGTCGATCGTGCCGCTGTGCAGCGCGCTGCGCGAACTCGACGCGGTGTCGCAGGAACTGGTCATCGGCGTGCTGGGCGACATCCCCTACACCACCTCGCTGCCGTTCATCTACGACGTGCGGGCATCGACGACCAACCCCGCGGTCCGCAATGCGGCGGAGGCCGCGGCCCGCAAGATCGCCGGCGCCGTGAGCGACGAAGTGTCGCTGGCCGACCGCTACTACGCGCTGGCCAACGACTACTACTCCGAGTCGCGCAGCCTCACGGCGTTCCCGGGCGAGGAGATCCAGTTGTGGTGGAGTTACAGCCCCAGCGCGGGGCTGATTTTCCTGCCGGTTGACACATCGGTCTTCCATGAGGCGATGTGCATGCGGCTGTGCGAGCGGGCGCTGCAACTCGACGGCGGGCACGCGCAGGCGATCAGCCTGTGGATCGCCGCGAACTTCTCGCGCGAGATCGACGGCCCGGCCGACTACATGAACCCCGCGTACGGGCCGGACCGGCGCGATGCGATGTACTACGCGGTCGCGGCGGGCAACGGGCCGAGCCAGCGCGTGCTGGGTCGCGCGCTCGACACAAACGACACCCCGCTGGCCCGCCGCGCCATCGCGGCGATCGAACGCACCGCCGGCGGCGCAGCGTTGTGGGCCGGGAGCGAACGACGCGCGCTCATCGAGGCCATCCGCTACCCCAGCCGGCGCGTGCAGTACGAAGCGGCCCTCGCCCTCGGCGCGGCGGGCCCGCGCGAGATCTTTGATGGCTCCGATCGCGTTGTGCCCATCCTCGGCAGCGCGATCCGCGATGCCGGCGCCCGCTACGCGCTGGTCATCGCCGGGTCGGAGAAGCAGGCGACGCTGGCCGATGCGCTCCGGGCCGCGGGCTACACCGAGGTCCGGCCCGCATCCGACCTGGCCGGCGCCGAACAGGCCATCGCCGACATGCCCGGAGTGGACCTGATCCTCACCGATCTCACCACCAATCAGACACAGGCGGTGATCGACGCCGCGCGCGACCGCGCCAAACTCCGCGCCACGCCCATCCTTGCTCTGGCCGACTCGGGCGGTTATCGCGAACTGGCCCAGCGCCACCTGGGCGACCCCACCATCCGCGTCGCTCGGGCTGGGGTTGCTGCGCGCGAGATCGGCGCCGCGGCGGACCAACTGCTCGAATCCGCCATCGGCGGGCCGATCACCAGCGACGAGGCCGCGGGATACAAGTCGCGTTCCATCGCCGTGCTGCGCGATCTGGCCGTGTCGGGCAACCCGGTCCTGAAAGTCGGCGATGCCGCTGGGCCGCTGGTCAGTGCGCTTTCCGACAACCGCGGCGAGATGCGGCTGGCGATCGCGGACGTGCTCACGTTTGTCGACACCAAGGCCGCGCAGGTCGCGCTGATGGATGCCGCGCTTGCCGCGGCGGGCTCGGAGCAGGTCGCGCTGCTCGATCGGACCGCCGCATCGGCCAAGCGCTTCGGCAACCTGCTGGAGAACTGGCAGGTGTCCGCGCTCCGAGAACTCGTGACACGCGGCGGAGACGAGCAGGCCACCGCAGCGGCCGCGCTCATGGGCGCGCTCAACCTGCCAAACGCGGAACTGGTTCCGCTGATCCTCGGCTCGCAGAACTGAGCCGGAACTTCCTTCGTACAACGTTCGACAGACCCCGGCCACGTGCCGGGGTTTGTTGTTATTGGGGCGTGCGGTGCGTGAAGGGCCGCGGCGCATAACCCATTCCCGCGCGGGCCGGTGCGCGGAACGGCCCGCGCCAAACTCTCCGCAGCCGTTACAGACGCGCGTGGACGAGGTCGGGCGACCTTCGGCGATGAATGCCGCGGTCCGGCCGGTCGATGCACACGAACGGGCATCGTCCCACCGCTTTGGGTGCCTTGGTCGTGTTGGCCGGGTCCATGGCGCGGGGCGTGCCCGACGTGAAGCGATTCACACCCGGCATGTGTGAGCCGGGTCGCTTGCAAGTGTTCGTGTGTGTGCTGGTCATTCGACCAAGGAGACTCCTGTATGCGGAACCGTGTGTCCAAAGCCTTTACGCTCGTCGAAATTCTGATCGTCGTCGTGATCCTGGGCATTCTCGCCGCGATCGTGATCCCGCAGTTCACGAACGCCAGCCAGGATGCGCAGATCGGTAACGTCGAGACGCAGTTGCAGACGATCCGTTCGCAGATCGAACTGTACCGCGTCCGCAACAACGGCCAGTACCCCAACCTCGGCGGCTTCAGCAACGAGAACGGCTGGGGCGACAACACCGAGAACGGCATGATCCAGGCCAACTACCTGCGCAGCATGCCCATCAACCCGCGCACCGGCACGTCGACGATCGTGGTCGGCGCCGACCCCGGCGTGACCGTCGCGACCGGCGACGACGGCTGGTGGTTCGACCCGACGACCGGCGACTTCGGCGCCAACGGGTTCGACGAGGTCAACCGCGTCTGGCGGTAATGGCCAACGCTTCTGCTAGGAACGCGGGCCTGAGAGAGAGAGATTCCGGCCCGCATGATCATCCGCGGTCGGCCTCCGAAGGGAGGCCGACCGCATTCCCCGGAGGCGTTCTGACTGCCGCTCCGCCGCACGCGGAGGCCGGCACGGCACGGAGCACGATTCATGCGTTCACCCACCACTCGCGCCTTCACGCTCGTGGAAATCCTGATCGTCGTCGTGATCCTCGGCATCCTCGCCGCGATCGTCATCCCCGCGTTCAACAGCACGGTCGGCGACTCCGCGGCGACAACCACCTACAGCGAGTTGCAGAAACTTCGTCGTCACGTGGGGGTCTACAAGGCTCGCCATGCCGACGCCCTGCCCAACGTGGTCGCCGGCGACGGGTCCTGGGGCGAACTGGTCAGCGCGGACCACTTCCTCGCGCCGCCGGTCAACGCGTGGGTCGGCGGGGCAAACTCCCGCGTCATTGTTGTCATGCCCAACGCCGTGCCCGATGCGGCCTACCACACCGCCTACGGCTGGATCTACGACCCCGTGAACGGCGACATCTTCGCCGCGGGGTTTGATTCCAACGACAATCCTCTGCCCCGGCCGTGATCCGGACCTCAGCCCTCGTGCGTATGAACCGATAAAGGGCGAGGAACCCGATGAGCCGGCCAGAGGCCGGCCGCCCCGCCGCACCCAAGGGAGCCGACCATGCGGAACCACAAACGGATCACGACCCTTCTCCCCGTCGCCGCGGCGTTCGCGTGCCTGCTCGCGGCGTCGCACTTCGGCGACGCGCTCGGGCCGTCGCGGGCCTCGGCCTATCAGCCGGGCGATTCGCCCTTCAACGCGACTGCGCAGCGCCGCGACATGCTCGAGCAACTCAAGCAGATGAACGAGCGGCTGACGCGGATCGAGTCCAAACTCGACCGCGGCATCAACGTGAAAGTCACCGAGATGCCGCCCGTCACCGTGCAGAGCAAGGACTGAGCCCGCGGCAATGACCCGCGCCGCCCGGAGGTTGTGTATGCGTCTCCCGGCATCCGCCGACTCGGCCCCTGCCCGCACCCGCGATGCGAGCGCTGCTGCGCGCAGCGCGTTCACGCTGCTCGAGGTGCTGATCGTCATCGTCGTGCTCGGCATCGCCGGCGCGCTGGTCATCCCGCAGATGGGCCAGACCGGCATCCTGAAGGTCCAGGCGGCGGTGCGGACGGTTGTTTCCGACATCACGTTCATCCAGGCCGAGGCGGTGGCGTTTCAGGAGCGCCGCGCCATGGTGTTCGATGTGGACACGTCCAGTTACGCGCTGGTCGAAGTGCCCGGCAGCACCATCGACCCGGTGACGAACACCATGTTTGACCCGACCAAGCCCGGCGGGCGCTACCTGGTCGATTTCCGCGATGACAAGTTCGGCGATGCACGCATCTCCAGCGCGGTCTTCAGCGGGACCAACACCCTGATCTTCGACGGCATGGGCGGGCCCGTCGCCGACGCCGCGGGCGCAGTGCCCGGCAACGGCGGCGTCATCCGCATGACCGGCTCGGGCCAGGCGTTCCTCATCCGCGTCGAGCCGTTCACCGGCCGCGTCGTGGTCTCGACGGAGCAGCCCTGACCGCCGCGGACAACCAATGCTCGGAGGCACATACATGAACACCATCCAACCGATGCGTCGCGGCGAATCCGGGCACGTTCCTGCGGGCCCGATGCGCCTGCGCTGCACGCTCTTGGGCATCGCCATCTTCGCCTTCGGCTTGCTCATCTGGTCGCGCCTGCTGCTGGTTACCAACTACCCCAAAACGGCCATCGCCGATCCCCCCGCCGCGGCGGGGGAGCAAGCCTCTCACGCGGCCGAGGCGCACGAAGACCCGACTCTTCGATGACCGCCCACCCCAGGTAATAAGTCGCCCATCGGGCCATGGGTCGCTTCGCGTTGCTTTGCACGCCGCGGCGATCACATCAAGTGCCCGAGAAGTGGTTGCAGGGGCTCTGGGCATGTGGTAAACTGGACCCGGAGCCTGAGAGAGCCGGGAGACCGGTCATGGCTTTGGCTCGGAGAACATTTCTGGCGGTTGGCGCGGCGTTCGTGCTGCTTTGCGTCGCCGGGGGCGATGCATCGGCGGGGGACAACCTCGTCTTCAATGGGGGATTTGAGACGGGGAACTTTGCCGGTTGGATTGTACCGCCGAATGCGCCGCCGCCGCAGGGGGCGCTGTTCTTTGTGTCGGGCGGGACCCCTCATGAAGGGACCCAGTATGCACACCTTTCCTCCTGGAACCTGCAGTTCATCTCGCAGTTTCTGCCGGGCACGGTGGCGGGGACGGACTATGAGTTGGAGTTTTGGCTCAGAAGGCCTTCGGCGGGTACGCCGTCGCCGCTGCCCTTCCGTGTCCGCTGGGAAGGCCAGTTCGTGTTCAACGAACTGGTCGGCGGCACGCCGGAGATCCTGGACTGGACGCACTTCACCGTTCCCTTACATTCAAACTTCTCCGGCTCGCTTCTCGAGTTCGGTCAGAACTTGTTCCCCGGCGAGTGGCACATTGACACGATCAGCGTCCGACAGGTGCCAGCCCCTTCGGCCGCGCCGATGCTGGCGCTTGGCGGGGTTGTCGCGTTC
>JAHBXL010000032.1 GCA_019636495.1 Phycisphaeraceae bacterium
CGTGAATGGACCGCTATCGGACGCTTGCTTTGCCACCCCGTTTACGTGTTGCGTCTTGCCCAAACCCCTTGACACGCAACGGGTTGGAGATGTTGCCCAAAGTCGCCCGCAGGACTTGCCGACGTTGGAAGCCGATCGCGCCGCAAACCCTTGCGGCGGGAGGCACTTGTGCACACGACCGCTCGTCCGGCCACACCGACCCCGGCGACGGCTTCCAGGAGAGTTCCCATGTCGATCCGTCGTCCGCGAACCCCCGGCGAAATCCTTGCCCGCTGCGGCAAACTGCCCGCGCTGGCCGCGGCGTCTCTGATGCTGGTCTCCGTGCCCTCGAGCCTGTTTGCCCAGGAGGGCTCGGGCGTGCGCGACCCGATGCGACCGGACCCCGGCGCGAGCACGGCGAAGGTCGTGGTCTCTCCCGAGCAGACGGTGGACATCACCGTGAAGAACGAGGACATCGAGAGTGTCCTCGAGATGCTGCAGATCCAGAGCCAGAAGAACATCGTGCTGAGCAAGAACGTCTCCGGCAAGGTGTCGGCGACGATCTACAAGGCGACGTTCGACGAGGCGCTGGAGGCGATCCTCTACCCCAACGGGTGGAACTACGTCGTGCAGGGCAACTTCATCTACGTGTTCACGCAGGAGGAGTATGCCCAGCGTCAGAAGGCGCTGATCAAGCGCGAGTACAAGGTTGTCCGCCTGAACTACCTCAACGCGCAGGATGCGAAGGAGTTCGTCTCGATGCTGCTGTCCAGAGACGGCGGCGAGATCCAGGTGAACACGCCTTCCAAGGATTTCACCATCAGCGACAAGACGCCGGTCGGCAAGGACGACTACGCGCTCTCGGCCACGCTGGTGATCTACGACTACCCCGAGCACATCAAGGCCGTCGAGGAACTGCTCACGCAACTCGACACCAAGCCCGCGCAGGTGCTGGTCGAGGCCACCATCCTGCAGTGCTCGCTCAATGAGGCCAACGCCTTCGGCGTCGACTTCTCCGTCATTGCCGACATGGACTTTGTCGACTTTGTCAACGTCGGCGGCCCGCTCGCCGCGGCCAACAGCCTCATCCGCGGCGGCACCGGCGCGGCGAACCAGGGCATCTCGCCCCCCGGCAACGAGGCGACGGCCATCACGTCGTCTCCCGGCAACACGTCCGGCCCCGGCACGTTCAAACTCGGCATCGTCGGCGGCAACGCGGCGGTCTTCCTCCGCGCGCTCGACCAGGTGACCGACACGGTCGTGCTGTCGAACCCCAAGGTCCTCGCGCTCAACCGTCAGCCCGCCCGCGTGCTCGTCGGCCGGCGCGTCGGCTACCTCAGCACGACCAGCACCGACACCAGCACGACCCAGAGCGTCGAGTTCCTCGACACGGGTACGCAGTTGTACTTCCGCCCGTTCGTCTCCGACGATGGCAACATCCGCCTCGAACTCAAGCCGCAGGTCTCGACGGCTGAGATCCGCACCGTGACCGATGCGGGCGGCGCGGCCGTGACGATCCCTGATGAACTGACGCAGGAACTCGTGACCAACGTGAACGTCCGCGACGGGCAGACGATCGTGCTCGGCGGCCTGTTCACCGAGAACAGCACGTTCACCCGCCGCCAGGTCCCCTGGCTGGGCGACATCCCGATCATTGGCGCCGCGTTCCGCGGGCACGACGACGCGACCAACCGCTCCGAGATCATCTTCATGATCACGCCGAGCATCGTCAGCGATGCGTCGATCGCTTCGGCCGCGATGCAGGCCGAGGCCGACATCGAGCGCATCCGCGCCGGCACGCGTCAGGGCCTGCTGCCCTGGAGCCGCGAGCGGATGACCAGCGCGCTGAACGTCGAGGCGCAGCGCGCAGCGCGCGATGGCGATGCGAGCAAGGCCCTGTACCTGTCGCAGCGTTCGCTCGCCCTCAACCCGCACCAGCCGCAGGTCTACGAACTGCGCGAACGCATCACCAGCGAGAAGGAGATCTGGCCCAACCCCAGCCTGCTCGACGGCATGCTCGGCAAGGAAGCGCAGGACCGCGCCGGGCAGATGAACCGGGTCCAGCCCGCCGGCCCGGACGTGAAGCCCGGAACGCCGTGGAACCACCGCCGTATCCCCAAGGAACCCATCGGCGAACCGCAGAGCATGAACCCCGCGCAGCCGGGGAACGACGCCGCGAGCGCGAACGGCGCGGCCCAGCGCAACGGGCGCGGCGCGTTCGTGCGCATCGGCGAGAACGAGGCCCCGGCGACGATGGAGGCCAACCTCACGCTCACGCAGTCGAGGCTGGTCTCGCTCCGCGGGCAGATCGAACTCTTCCACGTCATGCACGATGGCGAGTTGCCCGCGCTGGGCGACGGCGGGCAGGCCGGCTGGCAGCCGCTGTTTGACATGAACCTCATCAACGAACTGCCGGCCAACGCGTTTGTCGGCGGGCCCAACGCGGCGAAGGTCGTTCGCGGCGACAAGCCCGATGCGGCCTTCCACACCAACTACGGCTGGGTCTTCAACCCCGAGACCGGGCAGTTGTGGGCGGCGGGCTTCGATGCCAACGACATGCCGCTGGCGCGATCGGGTGCGCCCAGCGCGACCATCACGCGAGGCGTGCAGAGCATGGACCCCAACGGCTGGTCCACGTGGTTCGGTCTCACGAGCGAGGAGATGAACAACCTCGTGAACGCTCTGAACCAGCAGGAGCAGACGCAGACGACCAGCGCCCCGGCCGATGCGCCGCGCGGCAACGAGTGAACACATGACGAGGGGCGCGGCCGAACGGTCGCGCCCCTTCTTTACGGACCTGTCCAGCAGACTATCGGAACGACCGGAGAACTCGCGATGAACCCGCATACGAATCGCCCGACCTTTGCCGTCCGCCGCACCGCAACGCTCGGAATCGCCGCCGCGCTCGCCTGCGCGGGAGCGCTCGCCGGCTGCTCGGGCCACGGCAAGTACACCCGCGAGCACATCGCGCAGGCCAAGGAGAAGATGTCGGCGCTCAAGAGCGGGACCGAGTACCAGATGGCCCAGCAGCAGTTCCTCGCGGGCGATCTTGAGAAGGCGATGAAGACGATCGACCGCTCAGTCACGCTCAACCCGAACGTGGCGCGTTCGCACGTGCTCCGCGGGCGCATCCTCATCGAGCGCGGCCGGCTCGAGCAGGCGCGCGAAGCGCTGCTCACCGCCGAGCAGATCGATGATCAGAACGTCGAAGCGCAGTACTACCTGGGCATCATCCACGAGCGCGTCAACGAACCCGTCGAGGCGCTCGCGCGCTACTCGCGCGCCGCCGAACTCGACCCCGCCAACCCGCAGTACCTCGTCGCCGCGGCCGAGATGCACCTGGTGCAGGGCCGCCTCGATGAGGCCGAGCAGATGCTGACGGAGAAGAAGACGCAGTTCCGCTACAACGCGGCGGTGCGACAGGCGCTCGGGCAGATCGCGATGCTCCGCGGCGATGCGGCGGGCGCGGCCAAGCACTTCGCCGATGCGCTCACGCTCGCTTCGGACGACGCCGGGATCATGGAAGACCTGATCCGCGCACAGATGGCCTGCGGCGACTTCGCCGAGGCGGAGTACTACATCCAGCGCCTGCTGGAGCGCGCGGAGAACAAGAACCGGCGCGACCTCATGCACCTGCGGGCACGCTGCCTGATGGCCGTGAACCGCCCGGTCGAAGCGCGCACGCTGCTGCTCGAACTGACCGGGCACCGCGAGGGCTCGCGCGATCTGCGCGCTTGGATCGACCTGGGCAATGTCGCCGCGACGCTGAAGGACCGCGCCAACCTGCGCACCGCCACGCAGCGCGTGCTGGCCATCGCGCCCGACCGGCATGAGGGCTGGATGCTCCGCGCGATGCAGTGCCGCATGGAAGAGAACCACGAGCAGGCGCTGGCCGCGGCGGACCAGGCCGCGGCACGGTCGATGAACGATGCCGCGCCGTTCCTTCTGCGCGCGTTGATCCTCGAAGATCTCAACCGCACGGCCGAGGCGCGCGCGAGCCTGATGGAAGGCCTGGCGCGCGACCCGAACAACCGCGCCGTGCAGACGCTCCTGGCCGCGCTCGAGGGCACGCCCGTTCGATCCGGTGCCGTCGTCGGTCACGGCGCGGCGGGCGAATAGGGCGGATCAGCGATGCCGGCGTCTGCCGGCGGAGAGCGCGCCGCCGATCATCAGCAGCGATGCCGCGCCCGGCGCGGGGATTTCGAACGTGGGCACGTTCGGCTCGGTCAGCGATGTGCCGTACTGGAACGACACGTTGCCGATGCGCTCGAGGTCGAAGTCAGCGGGCAGGCCGGAGAGTGTGAACACGACCTCGTGGCGGATCAGCGGGAAGCCGCCGGTGACCGCGGCGTTGCCGCTCGAGATGTTGTCGCTCATCGAGGTGATGCCGTAGTTCAGGCCATCCGGGCTGAGCGGGCCTTCGAGATTCGGACCGGGGAAGAGGTCCGGCGGGCCGAACAGCCCCAGGCCCGAGGACGAAATCCCGTACGACGAGCCCCACGGCGCTCCGACGAGGCCGGAGCGATAGGCCCACTCGCCGCTGAGGTTCCCGCCGCCATCGGGCCCGAAGTGCACGACCGAGCCTTCGGCAAGGACCGCGCTAAGCGGGGTGAGCGACACCGCTCCGCCGTCGATGTTGAAGAACACCGCAGTCAGGACCTGCGCCGGGATCGTCACATCGGCGCTGGAGATGTTCGATAGGCGGACGACCAGGTTGGCCCCGTCGATGGTGAAGTCGGCGCTCGCGGCCAGTTCACCGATGGTGCCGGTTCGGATGAGACCCGCCTGCGACTGCCCGGCAGCCGCGACGACAGCCGCGGCGCCAAGCGCCGGCAGCGAACGAATGAACGACATGGATCGAATCTCCCTCTTTGCGCAGCGGGTTCCACCCCGCGGCACTCCTCCCGAACGGTCGGTGGTGGGTAACGCATTCACCACCCGACACTTCCAGATTGCCGCATCATCTGCTCGCTGCCACAATTCCAAGCGATTGATGCGCGCAACCCATGTTGCCGCCACGTTTTCGGGCCATGCGTGCGTCGCCGGCCCCGGCCGGAGGCTGTCGTGGCGCAGCGCCGCGTGCATCGGCGCAGTTCACCCATTTTCACACGCACAAGATAGCGCGCGGGAAGTGAAACCGATTGGTTGACTTGTGCGGATTCATGGTGTCTAAATGTCCGACACGGCCCGCATGGGTGGAACCATGCGGCGGCCAAGAGAGGGAGAGGTCTTCATGATGTTTTCGATTTGTTCCGGCCCTCGGGCCGCGGCTTGTGTTCTGGCTGTTGGCCTCGGGTCTTCGGTCGCGCTTGGCGCGGTCGGCTCCCTGTCTTCGCCGAGCGAACTCATCGTCGGCGGAAACTGGGTGAACACGGGCTATGTCGTCTCCTATGAGGTGACACAGAACGGCGATGGGACGTGGCACTACGAGTACTCGCTGCGCACGATCTCGGGCGGCGGGCTGACTCCGAACACCAGCCACTTCATCATTCAACTCTCGCAGAACATCAACCCGCAGACGGATTTGTTCAACTTCACAGGTCCGATCGCGGACATTGAATACGGCACTTTCGGCCCCAGCCCCGGCAATCCGGGGTTCCCAACCGGCGAGTCGATCTTTGGCATGAAGATCAACACCACCAGCGGCGTGGCGGACTTCTCGTTCGACTCCGTTCGTGCGCCGATGTGGGGCGATTTCTACGCCAAGGGCGCCAACGACTTTGCCTACAACTCGCACCTGGGCGTGTTCGTCGCCAATGCCGACGACTATCTCTCGCCGGCCCTTGGCGCGTTCGGTCAGCCGCTGAACAAGATCCTGGTCCCCGACACGGTCATCCCCGCCCCGGGCGCAGCAGCGCTGCTGGGTCTGGGCGGTCTGCTCGCAGCGCGCCGTCGGCGCTGAGGCCAACCCTCACGGCCGTACAAACGGGTTTGCGCGCTTCTCGCGGCCGATCGTGGTCTCGGGCCCGTGTCCGGGCAGCACGCGCGTCGTATCCGGCAGCGTGTACAACCGCTCGCGGATCGACGAGTGCAGCGTTGCCTCGTCCGAGCCGGGAAAGTCCGATCGTCCGATGCTGCCCGCGAAGAGCGTATCGCCGACGATCGCCACGCCCGCCGCGGGGTTGTAGAGCGTGATGCCGCCGGGCGAATGCCCCGGCGTGTGGATCACGCGCCAGTTGTCCGCACCGATCCTGAGCGAGTCGCCATCGGCGACGAACTTGGTCGCGCCCGGCACCGAGATCGGGAAGCCGTACCCACCCGAAAGGTTCAACTCGGGGTCGCCCGGCCAGTCGCGCTCGGTTTCGTGCCCGATGATCTGAACGCCGGGGAAGGCGCGGAGCACTTCTGGAACGCCGGCGACGTGGTCGAGGTGCGCGTGCGTGAGGATGATCGCCACGGGACCAAGACCGTCACGCCGCACGGCGTCGATGACCTCGCCGGGGCCGAGGCCGGGATCGATGATCCAGCAGTCGGTGGTGCCCGCCGCGGCGACCACGTAGCAGTTGGTCTCGAACGGCCCGAGCGCCCATCCGCGGACGGCCGGGGGGGCGTGGGAACTCGGTGCGCCGCCGGGGGTATGAACCATGGCCAATACTATCGAAGCGCCGCGCCATGGTCGCCGGCCGATCCCCTCACAGATGCCCGGCCCGGGGGCCGATAGTGATGGTGTTCGCCATGGAGGGACCGCCGATGGAACGCGCAGCCAGCCAGTCCAGCAGTTCGCAGCCGCCCGCCGTGCCGATGCCCGTGCGCCGGAACGGGCCAACGCCCGCGGCGGTCTTCGGGTTCGCCGCGTACACCTTCGTGCTGGTCGCCGCGATCGGGCTGATCCTCGCCGGCGCGGGAGCGCTGGGCTTCTCTGCGCAGACCGAGGTGCGCGTGGCGGGGTACATCGGGCTGTTCCTCTTCCTGACCACGGCCCCGCTGGCTTGGATGCTGGCCGTGCGCGGTCGGACCGAAGCCCGGGATCGTCTGCCGCGTCAGGTCGAGGCGCTCGCCGATGCGGTGCGCCTGCTGCACGACCAGTCGGCGCTGTCGGATGATGCGCGTCGCGTGCTGAACCGGCGCGTGGAACGCGACCTGCTGTGCCGCGCGATCGAGGAGGACATCCAGACCGAGAACTGGGACGCCGCGATCGTGCTGTGCAACGAACTTGCCGGGCGTTTCGGGTACCGCGCCGAGGCGGAGGAGTTCCGCGCGCGGATCGAGGCGGGACGAGCGGAGATTCAGGACCGGCGCGTAAGAGAGTCGATCGCCAATCTGGACGGCCTGATCGTGCAGCGGCGCTGGGATGCCGCGCTTCAGGAAGCCGCACGCGTGCAGCGACTGTTCCCCGAGTCGCCGAAGGTGGAGCGGCTGCGCGAACGCGTGACGCAGGCCCGCAACGTGTACAAGGAAGACCTCGAGCGCCGGTTCCTCGATGCCGCGAACCAGAGCCGCATCGACGAGGCGATGGCCCTACTCAAGGAACTGGACCTGTACCTGATCGAGACGGAAGCCGAGGAGTTCCGCGAGGTGGCGCGCGGCGTGATCGGCAAGGCCCGCGAGAATCTCGGCGCGCAGTTCAAGATCGCGGTGCGCGACCGCCGGTGGTCGGCCGCGGCCGCGCTGGGGCGACGCATCATCGCCGAGTTCCCCAACACGCGGATGGCGGCGGAGGTGCGAGGGATGATGGACGGCATTCTGTCGAAGGCCAACGCGCAGCCCGAGACCGTGGAAGCACGCTGAAAGCGCGTGCTCAGCGGCGGTCGTGCCGCCAGAGAAACACCAGCAGAATGCCGATGCCGACCAGCAGCAGCGCGTCGGCGACGTTGCTGACGTAGGGCCAGATTTCGTCGCGCCCCAGAAGGCGCAGGCCGAAGGGCCACTTCACGCCGGGCAACGGGTGTAGGAAGTCGCGCACGCACGCGTACATCAGGCGGTCGTAGAGGTTGCCCAGTCCGCCCCCGACGAGCATGCCGATGCCCGCATGCACCCAGTGGTCCCTTGGGCCGCTCCACCGTGCGAACATCAACGCCGCGAAAGCGATCGCGACTAGCGTGAAGCCGACGAAGAACCACCGCCAGCCCGGCCCGGTGCCGAAGACCGCGCCGGGGTTGAGCACGAGCGTGAAATCGAGCACTCGCGGCACGACGACCACCGGCGGGTGCGGGGGTATCAGGGCGTTGGTGAACCGCGGGTCGGCGACGGCCAGAACATCCTCACGCATGACGCTCACCGGGTGACCGGCGACGTACCGGAACGCAAGCGACTTGCTGCCCAGGTCCGCCGCGAGCGAGCCGAGCAGCGCGAGCAGCAGGACCAGCCACGCGCGGCGGGATTTCCACGTCGGCCCGAGCAACGGCGCGCTGGCTTCAGCGGGCGCGGGTTGGGCGTTGGGTTCGCTCACGACCGGTAGGACCGCCGCTCCAGTTCGCGCGCGGCTTCGATGGAGTAGCGTGCCCAGGGCAGTTCGGCCAGGCGTTCGGCGCTGATCGGCTTGCCGGTGATCTCGCACACGCCGTAGGTGCCGGCGTCGATTCGCTTGAGCGCCTCATCAATTTCGCGGATCAGATTGCGGTCCACCTGTGCAAGGTCCAGCGAGAGCGCCTGGTCCGATGCGTCCGAGCCCTGCTCGGCCATGTGCTGAGGGAGCGAGGAGAGCGATCCGCTATTCTGTCGCAGCGCTTCTTCCTCCATGTTGTTCACATCGCCCACGAGTTCGGAGCGCTTTCGCAGCAGGATCTCGCGGTACTTGTCAAGTTCGCGCTTGGGCAACTTGAACTTCTGCGGCTTGCTGCCGTCCTCGGGCAGGAGCGGGCCGCCAAACGTCGGCGTCGGCGGGGCCTTCGGGCCCGAGGGGATCAGCGGCTTCCACTTCCCGCCCGGCTTGAGCAGCGGCTCGGCCACGGGCATGACCACCTTGGGCTTGGGCTTGGCCTTCTTCACAACTTTCGGCGTCACGACCGTGATGCCCTTGGGCGCGACCTTCTTCGCATCGCCCTCGCTCGCGCCGGGCTTGGCCGGCGCGGCGGCCTTGGACGGGGTCGACTTCGCAGCAGGCGCGGGGGCCGGCTTCTTCGCGGGAACAGACTTCGCGGGAGGCGGCTTCACGCTCTTTGACGCCTTTTTGGGGGGTTGCTTCTTTGCCGCTGCCTTGGCCGACTTCGCGGCGGGCTTTGCGGGAGGCTTCGAGACCTTCTTGGCTTTGCTTGCCGCCTTGGCCATGTCCACGGTCCTCATGACCCCGGCCCGGGTCCATTGCGGCACGGGCCCACGCCACTCGACCGCCTCTCAGGCGGTTGCGGGGCGAAAAGGGCAGAGAGTGTACGACCACCTGAGCGAAGGGTCAAAGGGCGACCACGAACCGTCTGCAAACAACCCCCTGAAGTGGCGACTCGTTATTCGATTATCCCACCGGGACCTCCGTGTAGGAGCCCAGTTTGCGGAATCGTTCGTATCGGCGTGCCGGGAGCGTTGAGGGGTTGATCGTCCGGAGTTCGTGCAACTGGTCTGAGATCCAGCGTTCGATGTTCGCGGCAGCGCGCTTGGGGTCTCGGTGTGCGCCGCCGGGCGGCTCGGGGACGATGGCGTCGATGATGCCGAGTTCGAGGTTGTCGCGCGCGGTGAGTTTCAGCGCCTGCGCGGCGAGTTGGTTGGTCTTGTCGTTGGCCTGCTTCCAGAGAATCGCCGCGCAGCCCTCGGGACTGATGACCGAATACCACGCGTGCTCGAGCATGGCGACGCGGTCGGCGACGGCGATTCCCAGTGCGCCGCCCGAGCCGCCCTCGCCGATGACGATGCTGACGATGGGCGTCTTCAGTCGGCTCATCTCGCGCAGGTTCACGGCGATGGCCTCCGCCTGGCCGCGCTGCTCGGCGCCGATGCCCGGATACGCGCCGGGGGTGTCGACGAAGGTGACAATCGGCAGGTTGAACTTCTCAGCGAGTTTCATCTTGGCGAGGGCCTTCCGGTAGCCCTCGGGGTGGGCGCAGCCGAAGTGGCACGCGATGCGTTCCTTGGTCGATCGGCCCTTGTAGTGGCCGACGACCAGCACCTTCGTCGAGCCAATGCGGGCGAAGCCTACGACCATCGCGGGGTCATCGCCGAAGCGGCGGTCGCCGTGGAGTTCGCAGAAGTCCTTGCACATCAGTTCGATGTAGTCGCGAGTCTGCGGTCGCTTGGGATGCCTCGCCACCAGCACGGTGTCGCGCGGCGAGAGCGAGGAATACACGCGCGCCAGTTCTGACTCTCGCTGCTCGCGGAGACGTTCGATCTCCGAAGCGATCGCCTCGGGGTCGGGGGCGGGTTCGACCTCCGTTGTCTCGATGCCCGGGTACGCGGGCGCCTCGGCCGGAGGGAGTGTCGCGCGCCGGGCTTTCTGCTCGAGGTCGGCGATCCGCTGCTCGATCTCGACCACCGGCTTCTCAAACTCAAGTTGGTAGTACGACGCCATGGGGTGTACTCGCTCCTCGGGCGCGCCCGCCCGCGCCGCCGGTGCAAGTATACGGGCATGACCGGCACTCCCTTCGGCGCACTCGTGGTCTTCGGCGGCGGCGTGATGGGCTCGGCGGTGGTTCGCGGCGGGCTGGCCGCGGGCGTGCTCGAGGCCGCGCGCACCACCGTCTGCGAGCCAGATCGATCGAAGTGCGCCGCCCTCGCCGCGCTCGGCGTGCGGGTCACGCATGACCACGGCGCGGCCGTGCAATCGTCCGGCCCCGACGCGGCCCTTCTGCTCGCCGTGAAGCCGCAGTCGTTCGCGGAGTTGGCCTCGCAGTTGCGAGGCGCAGGGGTGTCGTCCGGGCGTCTGGTCGTGAGTGTGATGGCCGGAGTTCGCGGCGAGCGGATCGCGGCCGAACTCGGGATTGGCGCGCGACTTGTCCGCGCAATGCCCAATACCGCGGCGGCGGTGCGGAGGTCGATGACCGCAATCGCGCCCGGGCCGAGGGCGACCGAGGCGGACCTTGCCCGTGTCCGCGCATTGATGAGCGCGGTCGGCAAGACTGTGACGATCGCGGAGCCGCTCATGGATGCCGCGACGGCGGTGGTCGGCTCCGGTCCGGCGTATGTGTACGTGCTGGCCGAGGCGATGATGCGAGGTGCGCGAGAAGCGGGCTTCGATGAGACCACCGCCGACGAGATGGTTCGCGGCACGATCGGCGGGGCCGCGGCGATGCTCGAACATCATGCGAACATGAGCCCGGCTGATCTCCGGTCGATGGTCACCAGCAAGGGCGGGACCACCGCCGCGGCGGTGGACGTGCTGCATTCGGCTGGCGTGCCCGAGGCGGTGGTGCGGGCGATTCTCGCAGCGCGCGACCGCGGGCGGGAACTGGCCGGGCCCGTCGACTCTGACGATTGACGCCGGTCGGCGGGGATTTCTGTTGCAAACCGGGACGGATTGTGTGACATTGTCAGGGTGCGAGGACTCAACCGCCGCGACCGTGCGGCCCGGAGATGCGCCATGCTGCCACGTCACGCTTTCACCGCCATCGCCCTTGCCTGTTTCGCCGGAGCGCCCGCGCTGGGTCAGGTGATCCATGATGAGGGTGTCGACGGCGATCTGTCAGGCGACCGATTCAACCCGACCGCGTACGTGCTCGGCCTCGGCTCCAACCGCATCATCGCGACTTCGGGACCGGGCGACCGCGAGTTTGTCGCGCTGACTGTGCCCGCGGGCATGTTGATGAGTGCGCTGATCCAGGTCGACTACATCGGGGAAGACGGTGTCGCGTTCGCCGCGGTGGACGATGGCCCGCAGTTCCTCGTCGATCCGGACGCGTTCACGACCGCCGGCATGCTCGGATGGACGCACTTCGGCCCGGTCATCTTTCCCAACGGAAGCGACATCCTGCCTGCGATGGGGATGGGCTTCGGCGCCGACGGGTTTGTGCCCCCGCTGCCCGCGGGCACGTACACCTTCTGGCTGCAGCAGACGGGGGAAGAGGTCACCTATGAACTGGACTTCTTCGTGATCCCCGCGCCCGGCGCGGCGGGGCTGCTGGGGTTTGGCGCGTTGTGGGCGGTCCGCCGCCGGCGCACCGCGTGAGACAACGGCCGCGTGGCGGTTCTCGGTCTATTGCTGGTCGGTTTGCGTTGTACGCCCTCGATCGATGGGTTAGACTGCATGTGCACGGCGCGTGCGGTTGTCGCCCGCGTCCGCGAGGGTGAGCCGAGCAATGCGAGTCCTGGCCGCGATCTTGGCGATGGCGTTGATGGCGGCTTCAGCGCGCGCACAGGGGCTGTTTGAGGTCGTGGCGGCGGGGCCGCCGATCGAGCACGCGTGGCAGGTCGCCGGGCCGCGGCCGGTGCGAGGGGCGGTTGCGCGGGTCGATGCGGCCGCGCTGGCGGAGCGCCTTGGCGGCGCGCCGCGCGAGCGGCTCGCAGCGCGACTGAGCGACTACGGCCTTCGAATCACGCTCCCGGGTCCGGAGGGCGTGCCGGTCGAGTGCTATGTGGCCGAGTCGCCGGTGATGGAAGACGAGTTGCAGGCGAAGTACCGCGGGATCCGCGCGTACATCGTGCAATCGGTCGATCGTGCAGCATCGGGACGGATGGAACTTTCGCAGCGCGGCCTGACGGCGATGCTGCGCACGACCGATGGCCGCACGTGGTTCATCGACCCGTGGCGCAGCGGCGATGCGGCGCACGCCGTGTCGTACTGGCTGCACGACCTGCCGGGCGCCGATGGCGGCTTCGACTGCCACGCCACCGACGATGCCGCCGAAGCGAACAGCGCGCCGATGGTCAGGGGCGGTGGCGGCGGGGCGGTCACGCTGCGCACCATCCGGTTCGCCGTCGCGTGCACCGGCGAGTATGGGCTGCACCAATGCACCGTGCAGGGCAACGCGCCCAACGCGGCGGACCCGCTCGCGGCGATCGTCACCGTCGTCGCGCGGACGAACGTGGTGTACGAGGCCGACCTCGCGGTGCGGTTCATTCTTGTTTCGAACAACGACCAAGTTGTGTACTTCAATCCCGCAACGGACCCGTATCCCGACACGTGCGACGGGACCGGCGGCGGCGACTGCTCCAGCGGCCTGCTGCCGGTGAACTCGTCGGTTCTGTCGCAGGTCATCGGCAACAGCAACTTTGATCTCGGCCACCTGATGACGCGCGTCTATGGCGGCGTGGCGAACCTCTCGTGCGTGTGCACGAACAACAAGGCCCGCGGTGTGTCGGGCATCCCGCGAGGCGGCGATGTCGACCCGCTCTCCGCGCTCGTGGTGATCCACGAGATCGGCCACCAGTTCGGCGCGCGGCATACGTTCAGCGGGACGCGCGGCCGCTGCCTGGGCAATGTCACGCTCTCGACCGCCTGGGAGGCGGGCTCGGGCTCATCGCCCATGGCCTATGCGGGCGGCTGCCCGGTGGGCGATGCGCCGCCCAGCGACAACGTCGCGATCTTCGCCGATCCGTTTTTTCATCACGGCAGCGTGCGCGAAATGCTGATGCTGCTGGCGATGCGGAGTTGCCCGACAGATGTCGCGACATCCAACGCCGCCCCGGTCATCGAGGCCGTCACGCCGAATCAGGCGATCCCGCCGGGCACGCCGTTTCAACTCGTGTGCGAGGCGATCGATCCCGATGGCGATGCGCTGACATATTCCTGGGAGCAGTTCGACGCGGGCGCGGCCCGCCCGCTGACCGGGCCCGACGCCGTGGACAGTGGCGCGGGCGCGCTCTTCCGCGTGTTTCCGCCTGTGGCGCACGCCGCGAGGTCGTTCCCGCGCGTGGCGGACGTGCTCTCGGGCACGCCCACGGCCGGCGAGATGCTGCCGACATTCACCGGCGTGGTGCGCCGGTTCCGCGTGATCGTTCGCGACAACGCGCCGGGCGCGGGCGGCGTGTCGATCTCGAACTTCGTCGATATCGAGATCGCCGAGGGCGCATCGCCGTTTGTCGTCACCGCGCCCGGACCGGGCGACGTGCTGGACGCCGGCCCGGCGCAGGCGCAGTGGACGGTCGGCGGGACAGATGCCGCGCCGATCGACTGCGCGGCGGTTGATGTGTGGCTGTCGACCGATGGGGGCGCGGTGTTCGACCATGACCTGGGCACGTTCCCCAACACCGGCGCGGCGATGGTTGTGCTGCCCGAGATCGCCGCGACGGCGCACGATGCGCGGCTGCGCATCGGCGGGGCCGGGCGTGCGTTCTACAACATTTCGCGCGCGTTCGTGCTGCGTGCCCCGTGCCCGGCGGATTTCGATGGCGATGGGTCGCTGGATGTGTCCGACATCTTCGCATTCCTCAACGCGTGGTTCGAGGGGCACGGCCCGGCCCAGCAGTTCGGCGGGGCCGAGGGCGTGCCGGCGATCTTCGCGTTCCTGACGGCGTGGTTTGCGGGCTGCCCGTGAAGAACTTCTCGGACATCAGCAAGATGGTTGTTCGGAAGCGCATCGTGTGGTAGACTGGGATTGGAGCCCGGGAGACACTGGAGAACGACCATGCGGTGGATCGCGCGATGGGGCTTGGCGGTGTTGACGACCCTTATGACGGCGGGAACGTCTTGGGCGGGGGTGAAC
>JAHBXL010000033.1 GCA_019636495.1 Phycisphaeraceae bacterium
GTCCGGGATGCCGCTGATCCGCAGATGCGGCTCGGTTTCTCCGAGAGCGATCTCGGAGTAGGCAACAGACTGACGCTACTGGACGACGAATTGTTGGCGAACCTGCAGGAGGTCCAACTCCGCAACGGCCTCGCGCCGGCGTCGACACTGGCATCCGGCGACTTCACGGTCGAGATGGAGACCGGCACAGGCAAGACCTATGTCTACCTCCGCACAATCTTCGAGTTGAACAAACGCTTCGGCTTCACCAAGTTCGTCATCATCGTCCCGTCGGTGGCGATCAAAGAGGGTGTCTACCACTCCATCGACGCGATGGCGGAACACTTCCGCGGCCTCTACGCAGGCGTACCCGTCGACTTCTTCCTGTACGACTCGTCCCGCCTCGGACAGGTCCGGAACTTCGCCACCAGCTCGCACATCCAGATCATGGTGACGACGGTCGGCGCGATCAACAAAAGGGATGTGAACAACCTTTATAAGGACAGTGAGAAGACCGGCGGCGAGAAACCGATCGACTTGATCAAGGCCACGCGCCCGATCCTCATTGTTGATGAGCCCCAGAGTGTGGATGGCGGCCTGAGCGGCGCGGGCAAACAGGCTCTCGATGCCATGAACCCCCTCTGCACGCTGCGCTATTCGGCAACGCACGCGAACAAGCACCACATGGTGTACCGCCTCGATGCGGTGGATGCATACGAGCGGAAGCTGGTGAAGCAGATCGAGGTCGCCGCGGCGACGGTGGAGAGCGCGCACAACAGGCCGTTCGTTCGGCTCGTCTCGGTGCAGAACCGCCGCAACGTCATCTCCGCCAAGGTCGAAGTGGACATGGACACGCTCCACGGCGTCGAACGCCGCGAGGTGACCGTGCAAGATGGCGACGACCTGGAGCAGACGACGCGCCGGGCGATGTACGCCAACTGCCGCGTCGGCGAGATCCGCGTGCAGGCGGGGAACGAGTTTCTAGAGTTGCGGTATCCGGGCGGGGAGAAGTACCTGAAACCGGGAGAGTCATGGGGCGATGTTGACGCCGCGAGCGTGCAGCGCGAGATGATCAAGCGCACGATCAAGGAGCACCTTGATAAGGAGAAGCGGCTCCGGCCGCAGGGCATCAAGGTGCTCAGCCTGTTCTTCATCGACGCTGTGGACAGATACCGGCAGTACGACGCCGACGGCAACCCGGTGAAGGGGGAGTACGCGAAGATTTTCGAGGAGGAGTACAAGCGGTGGGCGCGGCACCCAGATTACAACACGTTGTTCAAAGAAGTGGACCTCGATTGTGCCGCCGAGGAGGTGCATGAAGGCTACTTCTCGATCGACAAGAAGTCCGGACGCAGCGTGGACACCGAGGAGGGGAACCAGACGGGGCGCGATGCGGCGGAGCGGGCGTACAACTTGATCATGCGCAAGAAGGAGGAGTTGCTGAGCTTCAGTACCCCGCTGAAGTTCATCTTCTCGCACTCGGCGCTGAGGGAAGGCTGGGACAACCCCAACGTGTTCCAGATTTGCTCGCTCCGGGATATCCGCACGGAGCGTGAGCGCCGGCAGACGATCGGCCGCGGCTTGCGGCTGTGCGTGAACCAGGATGGCCAGCGGCTGCGGGGCTTTGAGATTAACACCCTGACGGTCATCGCCAACGAGAGCTACGAGGCCTTCGCCGACAACCTCCAGAAGGAGATCGAGGAGGACACGGGCATCCGGTTCGGCATCGTTGAGCAGCACCAGTTTGCCCAGGTTGCGGTGACGACGGCCGACGGCGGCGTGCAGGTGATGGGCGTGGATCAATCGAAGGTGGTCTGGGAACACCTCAAGGCCCAAGGGTACATCGATGCGCGTGGCAAGGTACAGGATTCCCTCAAGCGGGCGATCAAGGACAAGACGCTCGTGCTGCCACCCGCGTTCGCCGAGCAAAAGGACCAGGTTGCGGAGATCCTGCGCAGGCTCTCCGGGCGGCTGGAGATCAAGAACGCCGACGAGCGCCGGCAGGTGAAGACCCGCCGCGCCGTCCTCGACAGCGAAGAGTTCAAGGAACTCTGGAAGCGAATCAGGGACCAGACCACCTACCGCGTCCACTTTGACAATGAGAAGCTGATCCGGGACTGCACGAAGGCACTGAAGGATGCGCCGGCGATCCCCAGAACGCGGCTCCAGTGGCGGAAGGCCGACATCGCCATCGGCAAGGCGGGCGTCGAGGCGACGGAGAGCCAGGGCGCGACCGTGGTCGTGCTCAGCGAGGCCGATATCGACCTGCCCGACATCCTGACCGATCTTCAGGACCGAACTCGGCTGACGCGCCGGAGCATCCAGCGCATCTTGTCCGACAGTGGTCGGCTCGATGACTTCGCACGCAACCCGCAGGAGTTCATTGAACTCGCCGCGGATGCCATCAACCGCTGCAAACGGATGGCGTTGGTAGACGGCATCAAGTACCAGCGGATCGGTGATGAGGTCTACTACGCCCAGCGGCTCTTCGAGGAAGAGGAACTTACTGGCTACCTCCGGAACATGATGGACGCCTCGAAGTCCACGCACGAGCAGGTGGTCTACGGGTCGGGCGTTGAGAAAACGTTTGCGGAGAATCTGGAGCAGAACGCCGCGATCAAGGTCTACGCCAAGTTGCCGGGTTGGTTCCTGGTTCCAACGCCCTTGGGGAACTACAACCCGGACTGGGCGGTGCTCGTGCAGCACGACGGCCAGGAGCGACTGTACTTCGTGGTCGAGACCAAGAGCACGGCGTTGCTGTTCGACGATGCCCGACGCGGCACGGAGAATGCAAAGATCCAGTGTGGCAAGGCGCACTTCACGGCAATTGCACTCGATGGAACTGCCGCGAAGTTCGTCGTTGCGGCATCGCTTGAAGATGTGTTGAACCGTACCTGAATGGCTTTTCTACCGTCAGGAGTTGGGCATTGGGACGATCACGGCGCACAGAGTCCGGTTTCGTTGATGTTCTCTTTGACCTGCTGTTGGTCGTTCCGATCTGGGTCGGCCCGGCTCTCGCGGCGGTCGTGTTCGTGCTGCTGCGGTGGGTCGTTCCAGCGGCACTGGGCGGCTCGGTCGGTGCACAGAACATGACCAGTTCCGCGGTGGGGACTTTGTCCATGTTCGCCTTCAATTGTGCGCCGTGGGCGGGCGCGGCGGTGCTGCTCATCTGGGTCGGCGCAGAGATCAAGAAGCGGCTCAACGGCCGCAGGCTGGAGATGCAGACCGGTGCAGGGAGCATCCGCAACCAGAGCTGGCAGGAGTTCGAGGCGCTGCTTTCGGAGGCGTTCCGGCGGCAGGGGTTCGGCGTCGATCACACCGGTGGGGCGCGGCCCGATGGCGGCATCGACCTGCGCCTCAACAAGGCGGGCGCGGTGACGCTCGTGCAGTGCAAGCACTGGAAGACGCGGCAGGTGCGGGTCGGCGTCGTTCGCGAGCTTCGCGGCGTGGTGGCCAGCGAGCGGGCGCAATCGGGGATCGTGGTGACCTCGGGCACTTTCACGCCCGATGCGGTGGAGTTCGCCGCGAGGAACCCGATCCGGCTGATCGCGGGAGAAGAACTGGTCGCGATGATCGCCGAGGTTCAGAAGTCGGGGCGGATTGCGAGCGTCGCGGATGCGCCCGCGAGCGGCACGCCGCGCCCTGCGGCGGCGGTTACACCGAACACGCCGGAGATCAGGTGCCCCGAATGCGGCGCGGCGATGGTCCAGCGCGTGGCCAAGCGGGGCCCCAACGCGGGCAGCGCGTTCATGGGGTGCACGCGCTATCCGCAGTGCCGCGGCAGGCGGGCCGCGAGTCCATAGGGATCAACCGAAGTCTCGCCACGCATCAACCCAATGGACGGCACAGATGTCCGCCATCGAATGGTAGTTTGCCAATCGATCAGCATTCTGTATGCTGTTGCCGGGGCGGGGTGCCGAGTGCACACATGTCCCGAAGCAACGCCCTTGTCTGCCAGTACATTGAGAGACTCTCCAGCGGCATGCTGGAGCAGTACGCACACTTCGTTCGCGACCTGGTCGAGGGGCGGCACGGGGTGTACGCCCTCTACAACCGTGACAAGTTGTACTACGTCGGCCTTGCGACCAACCTGCGAGGGCGGCTCGGGTCGCACCTGAAGGACCGACACAAGGGGCTATGGGACCGATTCAGCGTCTACCTGACGGTCAATCACGGACACATCAAGGAACTGGAATCGTTGGTGATCCGGATCGCCCAACCGAAGGGCAATCGGAAGGGCGGGAAGTTCGCCAACTCCGAGAATCTTGCGCGGAGTCTCCGGCGACTGTACCGTGCGCACCAGGCGGCAGAATGGGCGGAGTTGATCGGCAAACGCCGCGACAAACCCATTGGCCGCGAGAAACGCCGCGGCAAGGCACGCCGCAAGCGCACCAAGGAACCAAAGCCGGCCCTTGTGCGGCGATTCGAGCGGGCAGTGCCGCTGCGCGCTGTGTACAGGAGGAAGGTCTACAAGGCGCGCCTGCGGACCAACGGCACGATCCGAGTTGGCAGAGAGTCCTTCAATTCTCCATCCGCGGCGGGGACCGCGGTCGTGGGCCGCGCCGTCAATGGATGGTCGTTCTGGCTATACGAGCGCGCGCCGGGACAGTGGGTGCGGCTGCGGGAGCTGCGGCGGAAGTGATGGCTGCGTGTCGCGCGAAAGGAGTAGCGGTCAGTTTGCCTGCCCGCAGCGCCTGCGCATGGTCGAGTGGCAACGCCGCGACCGCCCGCTTCGGCTCTTCAATCGCGCGGCGGCGGCATCGCCCGCCCGTTCCGGCGGACGCGGTCCCACGTAATGCCGAGTTTCGCAAGCTGCGACCGTGCGCGCTCCCGCTCGATCCGCGCCCGCGCCATGTCGACCGCGTGCCGCCTCGCCTTCGGCATCGAGTCAGCGATCAGGTCCTTGCCGGTCGCCTTGAGGACATCCGCCCTGAGGAAGTGGGTGATGTCCTGCGCGTCAAGCCGGGCGTAGCGGGCCCGTTGCCGCACGCGGAACTCCGCCTGGCGGCACGGCCCGCCGCAGTATCTGGCGCGGGGGTGCCCGGGCCGGAACGTCGCCCCGCAGGCGAGGCACTTGCGGGCGCGGGGCTTGGGTCTACGCCTTCGGGCGTCATGGCCGCGGCGTGCGCACTGGTCTGAGCAGTAACGGCGGCGGGGAGGGGGGACAACTGCCTTGCACACGCAACACCGCATGTTCGATTCCTACGCCGTATCGTAACGTTACGGTTTGTTGTAGGATAGGCGCTACGCGCGCTCACCGCGTCCTCCCCCCGCCCTTGGCCCCGGCCTTCATCGGCCCCCGCCCGAGCAACAGCCAGTCGGCCGAGACGCCCAGCCGCTCGCAGATCGCGACAAGCAGCCGGGCCGACGGGCGGCTCGCGCCGTGCATCACGCGGCGGATGTTCTCGCGGCTGACGCCCAGTTCGTCCTCAAGCCCCCAGACCGACCTCCCCTGGCACACCTGCCGCAACCGCTGCGCAATCGCGACCTCCTCGGGCAGGAACCCCTCGAACGGCGCGTGCTGCGCGGCGGGGCGGGAAGGCGATTTGGGCTTGGAGCGGGAGCGGGTGACTGTGGGCATGGTGAGCGCTCGTTGGGCCCCGCGAGGATAGTCAATCAGCGTGAGGGAACGATGATATCAGTGCCGCGGTGCGGCCCTGGTGCGACGCAATCGGTACTCTTAGATTACCCGACAGCACATCCGGGGGGCGGGTGGGTCTACGGGAGGCCGTGATGCCCGCCGCGAAGAAAAGCCGCGCGAAAGCCCTCCAGCCGATTCCGGCCGAGCAGCGCGAGGAGGCTCTGCGCCGATCCACCGAAGAGTCGCGTCGGCGATCGCATGAACGTGAGTTAGAGGAGCAACAGGCCCGCGCGGCACTGGACGCACAGCCGATCACGCCCAGTGCGGCGGCCGAGCAACTCCGCGCGCTCGCGGAGATGCCGCGAGGCCACCGCGGAGGCGTGGGCGAGGAGATCGCCGGGTCGATCGTCGTCAGAATGGCGCGGCTCGGGGCGTTCGCGGCCTACCCCGAAGCCCGAAGGCTGCTGCTGGCGCATGGCTCCAAGCCCCCGACCGCGCGACGCACCGGCGCGTGGGGTGACTTCGCGGGCGCGGTCCGCAAGCAGCGTGGGCTCGCGGTGCCCATCTTCCTTGAGACATTCAGCGAGGACGCGGCGTTTGTGGCGTCGTTGATCGAGACGGACCCCGCGTTGGCGAAGGTGCCGGGAGCGGTGCCGAGCCGGAGCCCCGCCGCCGGTGTTGTCGTTGCAGCGGCGGACGCGGTGTTTGACGCGTGGTGCAAGGTCGGCATGTACGCGGATCGCACGCGGCAGATGAGCGACATTGGGCTGCGGCATGACAAGGCATCACAACGGGACCGCTTCGAGAAGCGGGAGGCAACCATCCAGCCTGCGGTCGATGCGATCGCCGCGGCGAACAAGGCCGTGGAGACCGTCGATCCCGAGTTAAGGGCAGTCACGGGCGAGCGGCCCCGCGAGGTGCTCGCCAAGGCCAGGCCCGCGCTGCTGGAACTGGAGTCGATGGTGGCGAGTCGCGCCGTTCCGGAGGGGCGGTACATGGAGTTGATGGAAGTGGTGGCGACCGCGCAGCGCGTGGCGAGGGGGTTGGACATCGCTGAGACCAGGTGCGAGCACGCAATGTTGCGAGACAGTGCAATGCTGGAGCAAGGCCTCTTCCAAGAGGTGCCGGTGAACGAAACGGCGTGCGCTCTGATGGCGCGTTGCTTCGAGGAACTGCTCGCCCTTCACCAGCAGGCGGCGCTCGCAGCGCCGGATTCTGAGCAGTACTGCGAACGTGACTGGGAGCGGCTCGATCAGGAGGGCTCAATGCTGTGCGGCCAGATCGCCGGGCTCGCTCCAAGGGTGGCGGGCGAACTCTCCTCGGTAACCGCCCGAGCCGGTCTGGTCAGCGAGAGTGCTGTGCGATTCGCACAGTCGCTCCGCGATGGCGAGTGGTGCCTGTCTGACGAGGAGTACGTGGAACTGGTGCGGCTACTGCGCACGGGGGCAGCAACCATGTTGGGGCCTGCGGGAAAGAGCGGCAAGCGGCTCGGGGAGTTGCGGGGGCAGGTCGCAACGGCTCAGCGGGCCGCGAGGGGATTGGACGCTTCGAATCTCCCGACTTCGCATACGCGCGTAGGCAAGGGAACATCGAGCCAAAGGCGGATCAAGATCATAAGTAAGCGAAGAGTCGCGGTTGTTGAGGGCATCGAGTATGCCCTGCCGTCACCTCGGCATACAACCGTGATTGGAAGGATCGTCAATGCGCAGGGAAGCTGGGTGTCGGGTCCTTCGCTACGGCTGCCATCGAACCAGAGTGAGCGCATTGACCGGCTCATCAAGGACCTTCCTCACGAGGTTCGAAGCGTAATCGAGTCCAACAACAGAGCCGGATACCGCCTCAAGGCTGGTTGGATGAGTTGACTCTGACACAGTGATCCATGTTGCGACGCACTGCGCCGTAGCGGCGCGAAGTGAGGTGT
>JAHBXL010000034.1 GCA_019636495.1 Phycisphaeraceae bacterium
TGGTGTCGCTGCTTTTCCGCGGGGTGTCTCCGGCAAACACCTTCGCGGAAGGACCCAACAGGGGGGGGCCGGTGCCCCATGTCGCCGGCCCGCCCCGGGGACGAGCACGCCGTCCGTTTGCGTGCTCGCCCCCGTGACCGCATGGAGCCCTCCTTGGCGTCAGCCGCCGGCCTCGCAACCTGGTTCGCTTGTCAAGAGCCGTTGCATCCCCGCGACCGCGTCCGCCAGGGGCAGCAACCGGGAATCGGTGTAGACGTTCCTGGTGAGCCGCGGGTCCGAGTGGCGGAGAAGCGCCTGCGCAACGCCCTCCACGACCCCGGCTCTGGCCAACTCGGTCGCCATGCCCTTGCGGAACGAGTGCATCCCAGATGTCCGCCCATCGACCATTCGCGGCACGCCCGCGGCCTCGATGTCCTCGGCAACGACCTCATCGCGCACGTGCGGGAAGAGCAGATCGTCAGGCCCCTTGCCCGCGGCGAGATTGCGCAGAGGCTCAAGCAGTTCCGGGTGCAGCGGCACCGTCTCGGCTCGCCGGGCCTTGGCCGAGCGTGCTTCAAGTTGGATCCGCGGCGGGACGCTGAGCAGGTTGAGCGATCGGACCTTCACGCTGCGCAGTTCGGATCGACGCAGGCCGGTGAACCAGGCCGTCAGGTAGACAAGCCATCGATCGCGGGCCTTGCGGCGCGGGTTCGGGTTGTTGAGCCCGTCGCGCCGGGCGTACTCGATGATCGCCGCCGCCTCGGCCGGCGAGAACGCCCTGGTCACGTGCCCGCCGCCCAACTCGCGGGCCTTGGGCACGTCCTCGGCCACGTTCTCGTTGACGCGCTTCGTGGCCCGGGCCCACCTGAGAAACGCCGACCAGTACCCGCGCAGCCGGTTGTAAGTCGCGCCGTTCCGGGCGCGGGATGCGAGCCACTCCTCGATGCCGCGGGCGGTCACGTCGCTTGTCGTGCGCCAGCCCATCATCTCCGCGGCCTCGGCCAGGTGCCGCCGGCCTTGGCGCAGATACCGGGGGGTGAGCCCTCGGGCCGCGCCGGATGCTTCCCATGCGTCGATCGCCTCGGGCAGCGGCGCATCGGGACGCGGGGCCGCGGGTGGAATTGCCGCGGCGGTCGCCTGGAGCAGCGAGATCGCCGCCAGGATGCGGGATTCGGCCTCGCGCACGTCCTGCAGGACGTTGGCCAGTTCGCGCCACATCGCGCCTGCGGCCGCCGCAGCGGCACGTTTGGATTGGGGCTTCTCCACGGGCAGGCTCCGGTTCAAGCAAAGCTCAGGCCGTTGGCCATCCGGTCAACCGCGTGCGAGATCCGCCCGGCGATGCTCTCGAGCGCCTCCGTGGCCTCAGCCGTGCGCTCCACGCCGCTCCGGACGTCATCGGGGCGATACGCCTGCACGGCACCGGCGCTGAACGATCCGAAGGACGACTGGGCCCCGATGAGCCGGCCCGCCG
Organism: Phycisphaeraceae bacterium; assembly: GCA_019636495.1. Taxonomy (GTDB): domain Bacteria; phylum Planctomycetota; class Phycisphaerae; order Phycisphaerales; family UBA1924; genus JAHBXL01. The sequence goes on from JAHBXL010000034.1 coordinate 1,451, forward strand.
CCCGCTGGATGCCCTGCGCCTGTTCGAGCTGCCGCCGGCCTTCCTCGGTCATCTGCCGGCGGAGCCTGGCCTCCTCGATGAGCACGTCGAGCCTGGCCTTCGCTGCGTCCAGTTCAGCCTTTGCGTTCTCGGTGATCTTCGCATTTGCATCGGTAAGCGCCTTCTGCGCTGCGACCGCCTTGTCGCCGATCTCCGACAGTTCCCCCTCAAGGCGCGAGCCCTGCTCGATCGCGAGATTCGCGAAGTCCTCGCCTCGCTCCTTCAGTTCCTTGTCCCTGGTCTCGCCGATGCGCTCGAGCTGGGCCGCGTCGTTGCCGCTCCGGATCTTCCTCGCGGCCTCCAGGTCGAAGTTCGGATCGAGGTCGGCCATCGTCATCAGCATCTGGTCAGCGACCCAGCCGGTGACGTTCGTGTGCGCGCTCTTGAGTTCGGCCTTCAACTTGGTCAGGCCGTCGAGCGAGCTGTGCACCATCTCCCAGACGGCCTTGTCCATCGCGCTCGTCATTTCAGACCAGATCGCCAGCGTGCCGGTCCGGATCTCGCCGATCGTCGTCAGGAAGTCCGTCGAGAAGCGGGCCCAGACGCCCATCAGCGCTGCCGCGCCCTCCGCCCACGCCACCTCCAGCCCCGCCCAGAGGACCTTCGCGGCGAGGTTGATGTCTCCGTTCGCGAGTGCGTCGGCCATGCCCTTCCAGGTCGCGGCAGCGAAGTCGCGGAGCGCCCCGAGCTTGGTCTGGATCCAAGCGAGCGCCGTGCCGGCGTGTTTACGCATGTCCGTGAAGGCTGCCATGGCACCAGCGCCGACGGCCAAGAGCAGTACCGGGATCTTGGTGACCGCCGCCACGATCCCCGCGATGGCCGTTCCCGCAACCGCCAGGACCGTGCCGATGCCGCCCAGCACCGCGCCAAAGAGCGCGATCCCGACGCCCACGGACGTGATGGCCACGCCCGCCGCGGCAATCACGCCGGACCACAACCCGATGGTCGCGATCAGCGGCTTGTTGGCCCTCACCCACTCAACGACCGCGCCAAGGACCGGCTGAATCAGGCGGATGGCCTCGGTCATCGCAGGGGCGATCGCCGATCCGATCCACTGCCAAAGCGCCTTGAACTGTCGGTTGAGCCCGTTGAGGGCGTCGCTGAGCGCCGCCGCGGCCTTGGCATCTTCCCGCGAGAACGTCAGGCCGAGCGCCTTGGCCTCCCGCCGCAGGTTGGCGATCGCCGTCGCACCTCCCTCCAACATCGGGATCAGGCTCGCCCCGCCCCGCCCGAGCAGGCCCATCGCGGCCTCGGTGCGGAGCGCCGGGTCTCGAATCGATCCGATGGCGTCGGCGATGGCGTCGAACTGGGCGTCGGGCTCCATCGCCAGCAGGCCCTCGATGCTGAGCCCGATGCCGGTGATCGCCGCGGCCGCCGCAGGCGCGCCCTTGGCCGCGTCCCCCAGCGTCCGCTGGAAGGATCGGAAGCCGGTCTCGAGATCCTCCAGACTCGCCCCGCTCTGTTCGGCCGCGAACGCCAACTCGCTGATCGCCTCGGCGCTGAGCCCCGTGCGGATCGAGGCCTTGTCGATCTTGTCGCCGGCGACTGAGAACGCCTTGGCGGCCTTGGCCATGCCGCCCAGGCCGGCCCCCCCCACCGCGGTCACGGCGGCACCCAGTGCGGTCACCGCCGCGCCGAAGGCCTTGAGCCGCTTTTGTGCCGCGTCGAGCCCCTTGGTGAAAGCGGTGTTGTCGGTCCCGAGGGCGACGTACGCCTGGCCTGCCTTGATGCCTGATGCCTTTGCCATGGGATCACCTCGCAAGAATGTCGGCCGCAGCGGCCGGGGTCGGATCGGTTGGAAGGTCGAACGCGTCGGAACCGCCCCCGGCGGATGCGAACGCCGCGAGCAACTCGCCGTGCAGCGCGGCCGCGAGTTGCAGCCGGGCCTCGGCCAGCACCGCGCCACGCGCCGCGGGCCTCAGGGCCTGCCAGGCGGTCACCAGCTCGCACAGGTCGGGGTCGGTTTCAGGGTCTGGGCGCTCGGAGCACAAATGCCCGTGCTTTGGGTCGCCCCCCCGGTTTCCCGCTTGGGAAACCGCAGAAGTTCGAGCCCTGTATCGCCCACTTTCCCTCGCAGCGGTTCTTTGTGGCGAGAGCGATCCCGATCGCCGGGCGGTGCCGTTGGGCTATCGCCGCCGCCTGGAACGCGGTTGCTTGTTTCCATGCTTCGAGTAGACTGATGGCGGGGTTTCCCTGCCATCGTCCACTCGTCATGCCCGAACGCAGTTCAACGACAACCCGGGCGACGCTTCTGTCGCGTGTGCGCGATGGGGCCGACTCGCAGGCGTGGGTGCAGTTCGATGCGCTGTACCGCGACATGCTGGTGCGGTTCTGCCGTTCGCGTGGATTGCAACACGCCGACGCCGAGGACGCGGTGCAACTGGTCTTCTCGAAGTTGACCACGGGGATCAGGAACTTCGAGTATCGGCCGGCTCGGGGCCGCTTCCGCGACTACCTGTTCCGATGCGTGCGGTCTGCGATAAGTGATTTGTTGGGGTGTCCAAAGTCCGGCGCGAACCCGGTAGTCCAAGATGGCGAGGCAGGTGATGCGGGAAACGACGCGGAACTTGCCGCGGCGTTCGAGCGCGAGTGGGTGGACCACCACGTGCGCGTGGCGCTCTCGGTCGTTTCGCAGCGTGTGGACGATCAGAGCGTGGCAGTGCTTCGGGCCTCGATGGCGGGCCGTTCCGTGCCGGAGATCGCGGCGGACCTGGGCATGTCCGCGGATGCGGTGTACAAGGCCCGGCAGAGGATGCGGACCCGTCTGCGCGAACAGGTCGCGGCACAACTCCGCGAAGAAGAAGAGTCAGTCGATGCCTGAACCCCCAGAAGAACACCCGCCGCAACCTCCGCAAGAGCCCCCGCGGGAACCGCCGCGCGAATCCCCCTCGCAGCGGCGGGAGGACGACTCCGACCGGGTTCTGGATGAGGCGTTCAAACTCGGCGAGGGCGAGGAGGCGTGGCTGGAGATCGCACGTCGGGCCAGCAGGCCCGTCGAGTCGCTGGGCAACCTGGGGCCGTACTCGCTTCTGGAGGAACTCGGCCGCGGCGGACAGGGAGAGGTCTACAAGGCGGTGCAGCCGGGGACGGGCCGGTTGGTCGCGCTCAAGCGACTGGCGGCGGGAGGGCTGCGGATCGGATCGCGCGCGGCCGAGAGATTCTCGCGCGAAGTCGATGCCGCGACGCGGCTGTCCCATCCAAACGTCGTGACGGTTTTCGCGGCGGAGGTGATCGAGGGCCACGCGGTTCTGGTGATGGAGTGGATCGATGGCACGACCATCGATCAATGGGCCGATGCACAGTGGTCCGATCCTGAAGCGAGCGACCGAGCCAAACTCGCGCGGGTGCTCGGGGCATTCGCCGCGGCGTGCGATGGGGTTGCGCACGCGCACCAGCGCGGTGTGATCCACCGCGACCTGAAGCCCTCGAACATCATGATCGGGAGGAACGCCCTGCCGCGGGTGTTGGATTTCGGCGTCGCGAAGGTGCTTGAGGAGTGGCGCGGGGCGGACGCCACGGCACGGGCGACCGCGTGGACGGCCACCGGGTTCGCCGGCACGCCGGCGTACGCATCTCCCGAGCAGTTGGGACGGGGCGCCGGCGCGGCCGACACCCGCGCGGATGTGTACGCGTTGGGGGTGATCCTGTACCGGCTGTTGAGCGGCGAGGAGGCTTTCGCGGGCCGCGCGGGGCTGGCGGACCTGCTCGACGCGGTGCGTCGCGGCCCATCGCGCAGGCCGTCGCAGATCCGGAAGGCCGTCGGGCGCGAGGCGGACTGGATCGTGCAGCGGGCGATGGCCCCTGAGCCGGCCCATCGGTATCAGTCGGTCGATGCGCTGGCCGATGATGTTCGACGCCTGCTGGAGGGTCGGGCCGTGCTGGCCCATCCGCCAAGTGTGGTGTACACGGCGTGGCGAGCGGTTCGGCGGCGGCCGTGGACGTGGGGATCGTTGGTCGCGGCCGTCGCGGCGATTACAACGCTCTCGGTCGTCGCGACCGTGCAGGCGACGCGGCTGGGCAGGCAGGCACGCGACCTGAACACCGCGCTTCAGGTCGCGAACGAGCAGCGTGCAGTGGCCGAGCGGCAGGAGGAGCGGCAGCGGGTGCTCAGCAATCGCCTTCTGCACGCCATGATGGGCGCGGCGAACGACGACCGCTTCGTTGTCAATCGCGACCAGAACCCGGTGGCCGTTCTGCGGGGCCTGGTCGCCCAGATCGGGCCCGAGGACAGCGACGACACCGTCGCCGAACTGCACATGCGCCTGGCGTTTGCGCTCGTGCAAGAGAGGCGCTGGGCCGAAGTGGAGGCCCAACTGGCTCGTGCGCAGGAGGTCTCTGATCGCATCGACAAGCCCGACTCGGAGCGGTCGCTGCGCATCGCCACTCGCCGCGTCGGCGCGCTCCGCGAGTTGAAGCGATACGACGACGCCCTCAAGTACGCGAACGAGGCGATTGCCAATGCCCGTCGAGGGGAGTCCACGCCCTTCATTGCGGGACTCTACTGGGAAATCATGTACATCCTTGGTGAGATGAACGCTCCCCTGCACGAGATTCGCGCATGCGGCGATTCGTTGATCGCCGCGACCGACGCGTTCCCCGATCGATTCTCTGACCGCGCGCGGGCGCGCGAGGAAGTATCCGGGATGATTTTGCCGCGGGGCGCCATTTCGGAGGCCGAGGTCCTCCTTCGAGAAGCGCTGGCGATCCCGCGGAACACCGGCGGCGTGCATTTCATCAGCGATGTCTCGGTCTCGAGGTTCAACCACTCGTTGGCGTTCGTGCTCCTACGACAAGGGCGATGGGCCGAGGCCGAACCTCCAGCGCGATTCGCGGCAGATTTCCGACTCCGCCACGAGACCGCTCGCGGCGGACGCGGGTACCGCTTTGTCGTTCTGCACGCCGCGATTCTGCATCGCCTCGGTCGGTTCTCCGAGGCTACCCCGCGTTGGGAACTGGCCCTGATCCGGCCTCTCTCCGATTCGCGACCCGATGAACGCGCGATCGCGCGATTCCGCCTGAGACTCGCCGCGGCGAGGCTCGCTCTTGGCGACGAGCAGGCCGGGCGAGTTGTGCTCGCACAGACGCTCTCTCTCGGCCGCATCGCCAACCCGGAACATGCCGAGGTCCGCGCGCGGATCGCCAGTGTCGAGGCCGCGCTTCGTGCTGCGGAATGGCAGGTCGATGAGCGAATCAAGGAAGCGCTGGAAGATCGGCACTGGTTGGCGGATCCGTTGTTCGACCAGTACCACGGGCCGGTTACGGACTCGCCGGCATTGCCGGGTCGATCGGATGCACAGCCGGTTGAGGTCGATTTACGGTCGCAAGGCTGAGGAATCGACCAACCTCGTCCAAATGAGGCATCCGCCTTTGCGGTGGTGTTGAGCCCTGGGCAGTCCGGAGGAGTGGTTTCGACTTGCCCAGAGTCAAGCAGGGGGCGTCTGTTCGGTGTGTGGCAGGTCATTGCAGACCATTTTTTGAGTTTTTTCGAAAACGCGTGTCCAATCGGTGCTGCTGGGGAG
>JAHBXL010000035.1 GCA_019636495.1 Phycisphaeraceae bacterium
GACGGTGCTGCTGGCGTTGGTGCTGGCGTAGGGCTGCTGCAGCGAGGAGTTGAACGAGGCCTGCTGGTTGTTGTTGACCAGCACCTTGGGCACGCTGATCGCGCGGCCGTTGTTGATGGTCTCCAGCGCGCGGAGGATGATGCTGAACTCACCGGGGTTGAGCACCACGCCCGTGAACCCCGCGGCATCGCCCACGATCCGCCCCCCTCCACCCGCGCCCCCAGCGCCCGCGGTGCTCAGCCCGAACAGCGAAGCCAGCCGGAAGACGGTGTCCCCGCTGACCTCGATCTTCTCGAGTTCGACGCCCAGTTGCATCGTCTGCGAATCAGACAGGCTCACCAGCACCGCCTCGATCATGACCTGGGCCTGCCGGACATCGAGCGTGGGCAGAAGGGCTTCGAGGCGTGCCAGCGCGTGCGGCTCGCCGATGGCGATGAGCGTGTTGGTCGCCTCATCGGCGGTGAGCGTGAGCCCGGTACGCCCGCGCCCGCCGCGCAGGGAGTGGTCGCCGCCGCGAGCAGAGTCGCGACCCTCACCCAGGCCGCTGAGCAGTGGGGGCAACTCGCTGGGAGGGGTGATGACGCGTGCGGGGCCTCGATTGGATGACTCGGTGTTCGCCGAACGTGCATCTGTCGTTGTGGACAGGGCGGACTGGTCAAGAGCCGACCCAGCCGACCCATCGGCCCCATCGTTCATCGGGGGAGGGGCCGTCGCCGCGGCGGCATCGAGCGCGCCGGCGTTGATCAGCCGCTCGATCACGCCGATGACTTCGCGCACGCTCCGGTGCCGCAGGACGAACGTCCTCAGCGGCCGCCGCGACTCGGGCGGCGCCGCGGCCAAGGAGGCGAGCAACTGCTCGACCATCTCATGCTGCGCGGGCGTGCCGGTGATGAGCAGCGTGCCGGTCAGGTCGTCGGGGGCGATCAGCCAGCGGTCATCGGCGATCGCCGCGGCCGGATTGGCAGCGCGCCCCGCGGCGATGGATTGCTCGATAAGTCGGGCGGCATCCGCCGCCAGAAGCGGCCCCGCGCTGTAGCGGCGCGAGGCCAGCGCCTCGCGCTGGTCGAGGCGCCCGAGCAGGTCGATCCAGGCGGGGAGGCGGTCGATGCGGGCCAGCACCAGCACGCGCCGGCCATCGGGCGAGGCGATGAGTTCGCCGCTTCCGCCAGCGCCGCTCGCCCTCGATGCGGGCACCGAGGCCGATGCGGGTGATGGAGCGGGCGACGATGGGCCGCCTGCCAGAGCATCGCGCTTCGCCGCGACCTGGGTTGCGAGCATCACCAGCGCGCCCGCGGCGAGATTGGTGCAGGGGTACTCGGTGAGTTGCACCTCCAGCGCGGGGGTGTCGAGCGCGAGTGCCGCACGCGCTGCGGCCTCGGCAAAGCCGCGGAGGTCGGCGATGATGAGCGTGCGCGACGCGGGCTCTTCGATGACCGAACCGCCGGGCTTAGAGAGCAGCGGTCCGATCGCCGCGGCGGCTTCCCGCGTGGGGATGTGCGTAAGCCGCACGGCGAGCTTCCGGAAACTCGGCGGGTAGGGATCGACTGCAGTCGAGGGGTCGCGCGCCGGCGGAGGATCGTCATCGCGAGGTGGAACTTCTGACCGTTGATCATCCAGCGCGCTGGTGCGCGGCACGGCCGAGCCGTCGAACGCCTCGGCCTGCATGATCTGCGCAGCGCTGGCGATCTTGATGACGGCCAGCGCGGGGTCG
>JAHBXL010000004.1 GCA_019636495.1 Phycisphaeraceae bacterium
GGACTCGATGTCGCATACATCGGGCACGCCGTTGTTGTTGCAGTCGATCGCCAGGACTGTAACCATCGCCGTGCAGGAGTCGGAAAGACCGGTCAGGTCCGTCACGGTCAGCGTGACCATCGTCTGGCCGATCGGGAACGGGCCGTAGAAATCCAGAGACAGTGTGATCTCGTCGCCCAACCCCAGGTCCGGGTCGGTCGAACCGTTGTCAACATCCTCCACCGTGATGAAGAACGACGGGCACGAGGAGGTCGCATCGATCGTCACGTCGCGGCACGCCGCGACCGGCGGCCGATTGCTTATGAACGTCGCCGTCACCATCGCCCCCTCGATCCCGAGCGTGAACATGCACGACCCGGTGCCGGAACATCCCGCCCCGCTCCACCCCGTAAAGAAACTCCCCGGGTCCGGCGTGGCCGTCAGGGTCAGCATGGTGCCCGGGGGGAAATCGGCCGAGCATGAAGTGTTGCACACGCCGCCGGGAACGAACTCCGCGTCGAACCTCACTTCGCCTGTTCCGCTCCCGACAATCTGCAAGTCCACCACGGGGTCCAGCGTGAATGTCGCCGTGATCATCACCGACTCGGTCCCCAACGTAAAGAAGCACGGTGCGGTCCCGGAGCATCCCCCGCCGCTCCACCCCGCAAAGTAACTCCCCGGGTCCGGCGTGGCCGTCAGGGTCAGCATGGTGCCCGGGGGAAAGTCCGGCGAGCATGAAGTGCTGCACGTCCCGCCCCCCCCTTCCGAACCAAACCGCACCTCGCCCGTTCCGGTTCCGACGATCTGCAGATCCACCACGGGGTCCGGCATGAACGTCGCCGTCACGTTGATCTGTCCATCGATGGTCAGGATCTCGCACGGGCCGGTGCCGAAGCAGCCCCCGCCCGACCATCCAGCGAAGAAACTGCCGGGATCAGCGATCGCGCTAAGCGTCACCAGTACTTCTTCGCCGTATTGACCGGTGCAATCCGCCCCACAGGTAATCTCCCCGAGATCGTCGCCGACGACACCCGAGCCCGTCCCCAGCAGCGTGACGTTGATCGTATAGGCGCCTTGCGCGTTCCCCAGCGTGGCCATCGATGCCGCCATCGCGGCGCGATGCGCCATCGGAGCATCCGCCGCGGCGGATGCGGTCGCGGCGATGATGCCCGCGAGAATCAGCAGCGCCACAACGCCATCCATCCACCAACCGTTCCGCGAGACCGTCGTGCAGACCATCCGTCGGACCCCTTCCACGGCCGCTGTGGTTCATGCTGCTCGTGCTGGAGCGGGCCGATTGAGGTCCCTTATATCAATACCCTGAATAGGGCACAACAAGAATCACCTATAGAGGTGATTGAATCCCAACAACAACCAATCATGGTGCGTACTTTTGACGAACAGATTCAGTGCGCGGCCGCGGCGGAGGTACGCTTGGCCGCGACGCCGGCCAGGTGTTTCTTGGCCTCGCCAACGAGGTGGAACGAGCCGGTGACGACCAGCAGGTCCTCGCGGTTCACGGCTCGTGTCGCGACGGCGAACGCCTGGGCGATGTCCTCGGCGACCTGGGCCATCTTGCCGTGTGATTCGCTGAACCGTCGTGCCAGTTCGCGCGGATCGGCGGCCCGCGCGTTCGCCGCGGCACGCGTGAACACCACCTTGTCCGCCCCCAGCGCGATCTCGGCGAGCATCCCGCCGATGTCCTTGTCCGCCGCGCAGCCGAAGACCATCACCATCGAGTCGTACCCGATGTTCGCCCCGATGGCCTTGATCAGCGCGCGGACGCTGTCGGTGTTGTGCGCGCCATCGAGCAGCACCCGCGGCGAGGGCCAGGCCAGTTCCATGCGCCCTGGCGCGCGCACCGCGGCGAGGCCGCGTGTCACCTTGGTCTCGGGAGTCTGGAATCCGCGCTCGCTGAGTTTGTCGAGAATGGCCAGCGCCAGGCCGCAGTTCAGGGCCTGATGCTCGCCGCGGAGCGGCACGACAAGGTGCTCGAAGTTGTTGCGCGAGGTCGTGAGACAGACGCGCGCCTGCGGGCCGTGGCCCGGCGAAGACTCGAACCGCATCGAGTAGTCGATGTCCTGCCCGACGACCTGCAACGGGCAGCCGACACGGGCCGCGGCGTCGCGGAACACTTCGAGCACGCCCGGTTTCTGCGGGATGGTGAGCGCGGGGACGCCGGGCTTGAAGATGCCGGCTTTCTCCGCCGCGATCTGCTCGACGGTGTCGCCGAGGATCTGCGTGTGATCGAGCGAGATGCTGGTGACCGCGGCGACCTCGGGCGTGATGACATTAGTGGAATCGAGCCTGCCGCCGAGGCCGACTTCGATCACCGCGACGTCCACGGCTTCCTCGGCGTAGTAGAGGAACGCCATCGCGGTGACCAGTTCGAAGAATGTCGGCTCGCCGGCCTTGTCGGGGAGGTTCGCCGCGGCATCGGCGATGCGTTGTGCGATTCGTGCGAAGTCGGCGTGTGAGATGATCCGCGAGTTGATCCGGATTCGTTCGCGGATATCGACCAGGTGCGGGCTGGTGTAGACGCCGACGGTGTAGCCGCAGGCCTCGAGGCAACTGGCGGTCATCTCGCAGGTGCTGCCCTTGCCCTTGGTGCCGGCGACGTGCACGTGCCGCACGGCCCTGTGCGGGTCGCCCAGCAGGCGCATCAGGTCGTGCATTCGGTCGAGTTTGAGCAAGTCGGCGACGGCACGCGTCGGGCGCATGCGCTCGACATCGGTGCGGTCGAGCAGCCACTTCACCGCGCCGGGAAAGCCGCCCAGCGCGGGCCCCTTCTTCGTCGGCACGACGACGGCCTTCTTCCCGCGCGCGGATGTCGAAGCGCTCTTTCCCATCGCGGAGTCAGGGTAGGCGGGGAGTGTTCAGGTTCGGCAAAGAGGGGAGGAACACAGAGCCGGCGGAGCAATCAGAGGAGAACAGAGGAAGCAAGCGTGAAGGAGCACAGGTGGATTGAGGCACCGCCAAGGACCGCCGGTCGGCGCGGGGGCCCGCGCATCTTCCATTCTTCTGAGTCTCGCTCTGTGGCCCTCCGCTTGTTCCGCTGTCCCTGTGTTCCTCCTGTTCAGAGCAACTCGTGCGAGGTCAGCACCTGCTTGAGCCGCTCGGTGGTTTTCTCGCTCGCGGCGGTCATCGGCAGGCGCAGCACGCCCGAGTCGCGGCCCAGCAGGTGCATCGCCGCCTTCACGGGGATGGGGTTCGTCTCCAGGAACAGCGCCTTGCCCAGCGCGGCCAGTTGCCGGTGAATCGTCAGCGCATCGCTCCAGCGGTCCGAGAGGAAAGCATCGCACAGAGCGGTGACGCGCGCGGGAACAACGTTGCTCAGCACGCTCACCACGCCCACCGCGCCCACCGAGGCCATCGGCAGCGTCAAGGGGTCATCGCCCGAGAGCATTGCCAGCCGCGGGCAGTGCATCGCGATGTCGGAGCACGAATCCAGCGACCCCGTCGCCTCCTTCACCGCCTGGATGTTCGGATGCTCGGCCAGCCGCACGACCGTCTCGGTCTGGAGCGCGACGCCGGTGCGCCCGGGGATGTTGTAGAGAATGATGGGAAGGTCGGTCGCCTCGGCCACGGCCATGAAGTGGCGGTACAGGCCCTCTTGCGTCGGCTTGTTGTAATAGGGGTTCACCGACAGCGCGCCATCGGCGCCGAGACGCTTGGCGACCTTCTGCAGGTGCACCGCGTGCGCCGTTGAGTTGGAACCGGTGCCGGCGATGCACGTCAGCCCGTGCTTGCGGCACAGCGACACCGTCTCGCCGACGAGTTTCTCGTACTCGGCCTCGGTGAGCGTGGGCGACTCGCCGGTGGTGCCGCAGACCACGATGCCCCTGACGCCGCCCTTGGCCTGCTCGGCGATCTGCTGGGCCAGGCGCGTGTAGTCGATGGCGGAGGCGTCTTTGGTAAAGGGCGTGATGATGGCGGTGAACACGCCGCGGAAACGCGGGTTGGGAGAACCGACGGAGTGCGTATGGGTGGGCATGGCGGAGGGTATGCGAAACAGCGGGTCCCATTTTCGACACTCCTCCGGATCGCCCGGGCCTTGTTTTTGTGAAACCGCGTGGCATGATTTCCGATAGATTGTGAGTGAACACTAACATATCGCACACCCTGCACCCGGAGCCTGCCATGAACACCGCCGCCGCGAACTTCGACAATGCGTCCGATGCGTCGCCCCCCAGGGACCGCGTGCCAAGCGCGGCCGCGCGGCGGTCGGGGCCGATCTGGCCGCGGGCGGTACGGTGGTCGGGCACCGCGGTGGTGTGCGCGTGGGCCGCGTTCTGGACGTGGTTCTGCTTCAACGTCGCGATGTCCGAGGGCGGACAGTCGTGGCTCTACGGGGGCGGGGTGATACTCGTGTCTCTGGGCATCGCCGCGGCGACGGTGCGCTGGCCGCGGATCGGCGGCGCGCTGGCGGTGGGCGCGGGGGTGTTCTCGTTCTGGTTCTTCCCCGGGGCGGATGCCGCGTTGCTGATGGCCTGCCCGCCGATCATCGGCGGGATGCTCGCCGCGGCGGGTGCGTGGATGGGGCGCGGCTGCGGCTAACGTTGGGCCTTGCCGCGGTACAAACTGACCATCGCGTATGACGGGACGGAGTTCTGCGGCTGGCAGAAGCAGTTTCCGCACGCCGATGCGGTTCCCGCGCACATGCACGGGTTCCGTGCGGGCGATCCGGTGGCGTGGGAAACCGAAGCGGGCGTGGAGGAACACCCTCCGGCGGCCGCGCCGACAACACCCCCGGCGGAGGCGGTGGACGATCCGCGCGTGCGGCGCGAGTTGCGCACGGTGCAATCAGTGGTTGAGCGCGCGGTGCGTCTGGTCGTGCGCGAGCCGGTGGTCGTAACGGGCGCGAGCCGGACCGATGCGGGCGTTCACGCGCGGGGGCAGGTCGCGGCGTTCTCGACGCTGGAGACAGAGCGCGGGCGCGGCTGGCCCGCCGAGCGCGGCACGATGCCGCTGATGCGCGCGGTGAACGCGCGATTGCCGGACGATGTGCTGGTCCGGTCGATCGAGATCGTGCCCGAGGACTTCAACCCGATCGCGGGCGCGGCGGCGAAGGGGTACACCTATTCGCTGTGGTGCGCGGACCATCGGCCGATGTGGTCGCGCCGGACGGTGATGCACCTGTGGCACAGGATGGATGTCGGCGCGATGCGCGCGTGCGCGGCGGAGTTTGTCGGCGAGCATGACTTTGCCGCCTTCGCCGCGACCGGGCACGGCAGGCTCACGACGGTGCGCACGGTCTTCGGGTGTGAGGTGATCGAGGAGAGCGCGGGGTCGAGCGGGCACGGGAGCGAGGAAGCGGAACAGCGCGGCTGGCCACGAGCGGAGGGGCTGACCGGTGAAGCGCGGGGAGACGTGCAGAGACTGGAGATCCGCGTGTGGGGGAACGGTTTCCTGTGGAACATGGTGCGCATCATCGCGGGGACGCTGGTGGAGGCGGGCAAGGGCAAGTGCGGGCCCGAGCGGGTTCGCGAGGCGCTGCGCACGGGCGACCGGCGCCTGGCCGGGCCGACACTGCCGCCGCACGGCCTGTGCCTGGAGTGGATTCGCTACCGCGATGCCGGGAGACCATGAAACACAACGCCCCCTGCGTCCGTGCGGGGGGCGTGTGCCTTCTCTCGGAGTCGTGGCCCGCGGCGCGTCCGTGCTGCGCGGCGGGCGTTTCGTCGGGATGCGAAGTCAGCCGGCGAGCATGGCCGAGACGGTCTCGATCTGCTCGGGCAGTCGCTCGGCGATGCCGTTCATCGCCTCGGCGCTCATCTTGAGGTCGGCGAGAATCTCCGGCGGGACGGTGGTCTCGGCCACGTCGAGGCGGAACGAGTCCTTAAGGCCGCCGGCGAGACGGTCGGCCGCGGCAACGATCGACACGAGCGTGCGCGCCTCGCTGGGGAGGTCCTGCGTGCGGTGGTGGAACCCGGTGACCATGGCGAACGAGCGCGGGAACTTCCACTTCTCGCACAGGCCGTGCCCGAAGTCCTGGTGATTGGCGCCGAAGACCTGCTCCTCGGCTTCGAGCATCGAGCACGCGGGCGCGGCGCCCTTGCCATCGGGCATGACCTTGCCCAGCACGTCGATGAACTTCTGCCGGTCGTACTGGATCTCGACTATCATCCCGATGTCGTGGATGAGCCCGGCGAGGAAGGCCTCGTCGGCCAGGCCGAGTTTGATGTGGTCGGCGATCATCTTGCTGCCCGAAGCGACCGCGACCGAGTGGGTCCACAGGTCCTTGGCCGAGAAGTCGGGCGTGAGCGATCCGCCGCGGAACAACTTGGCCAGGCTCGCGGCGATGGCGATGTTCTTCACCGCGTTCAGTCCGAGCAGGACGATGGCGCGGTTGATCGAGCCGATCTGCCCCGGCAGGCCGTAGAACGCGGAGTTCACGACCTTGAGAATGCGCGAGCAGAGCGCGGGGTCGTTGGCGATGACCTTGTGCAGGTCCTGCGCCGTCGAGTTCGGGCTCTCGACCAGTTCGATGATCTTGAGCGTGATCTCGGGCAGCGTCGCGATGTGGCTGATCTCGCGGATCGCCGCGGCGACGGCCATGTCCTTGGTCATGGGCTGCGTGGTCATGGAGCCTCCAAAGGGATCGACTGAACTACCTGCAACAGCGTGGTATCGGTCCCTGCCGCGGGGCACTTTGGTGAACCTGTGCGGGCGGCGCGGCGGAGTGCCCGCGGGCGGGGAACGCCCTTGCCCGGCCGGGCGTGCCGCAGCGCAAAGCCGTGGCCCACTTGTCGAGGCGACCCGCCGCGCGGGTGCGCCCGGAGATCGGCCGTGTCGGCCGGGTCCGAGAACTCCCCCGCCGCCGCGACCCGATCGCGGCCGCTTCGCACCCAAACGCCATGCTCGGCGCGAGCAGAACACGTTGGCCGCCCGGAGTGTTGCGCTCGAACAGCGCGGGCGCGGCGGCGCGCGCTGTACGAGCGCTGCCGTGGTTGCTGGTCGCGGCGGCGTGGGCGTGGTGCGCGGGCAGCGCGAGCGCCCAAACGGTGACGTTCGAGCGCGAGATCGTGTACACGCGGAGCGGCGTGCCCGCGGGCCAGGCGACGCTGCGCCGCGCTGTGCTGCGCTTCGCGCCAGGGCCGACGCCGACGCTGACCGCAACGGGCGTGGGCGACGTTGGCGCTTCCCCGCTCCTGTTCGGCGCGGCGGGGCTGTGCGCTGCGCCCGATGGCGACCTGCTGGTGGCCGGCGGGGCGAGCGCGCCCAATGCGGTCTACAAGGTCCGACCTGACACGGGCGCGATGGTCGCTTTCTCTCCCGGCGCGGGGTCGCCGACCGCGCTCCGCATCGCGATCGAGCCCACGGGCGAGCGCGCGCTCGCGGTGTGCACGGCGGGCGGGACAACGCGGATCGCACGCATCCCGCTGAACCCCGCCGCGAACGGCACGGTAAGCCCTGTCAGCGGCGCGGACACGACGGTGACCGCGCTGGCGTTTGGATATGGCCGGGCGTACTACGTGCATGAGAATGCGGGCGTGCTGGGGACGATCAACACCGAGACACTTGTCACGACGCGCATTCTGACGGGGCTCGATCGGCCGCGGGCGGTCGTGCTTGATCCGCTTACGGGCCGCCTGATGGTGTTCGGCGCGATGCGGGTGTACCAGGTCGATGCGCGGCCGGGCGTTGCGCCGGTGGTGGAGAGCGAGGCGGACCTCAGCGGCCTTGCGCCGTGGTTCAGCGTGGCGGGCGCGAGCATCGACGGGCACGGGCGGGCCGTGATGCTGAGCCTGACCGGCCATGTCGCGGTGATCGACTACCGCGCGACGCGCGCGATCGGCGCGTCGACGAACCCGCGCGCCGCGGCGATACTGGAAACGGCGGGCACGCTGGCGGGGCTTGCACCGCTGTGCGGGGCGGGGTCGGTTCGCGGGGGCGCGTGCGCGTGGGACAACGGGCCGTTTGACCTGCGCGACGGGCTGGCATCTCGCAACTCGCCGATGCACGGTGATGCGCGGACGGCCGACGACTTCTACCTCCCGCCCGGCATTCACCGCGTTGATTCGATCGGCGCGACGATGTTCACCGATGCGATCGCGCTCACGGGACTGATCGAGGTCTACGACGACTGCAACGGGCTGCCGGGCGCGCTGGTCGGCTCGTTCGCCGCGACCGGCTCCGACACCGGCCAGACCTTCCAGGGCCTGCGCATCGTTCGGTTGAGCGCGACGACTCCGGGCCTGTGGCTGCGCGGCGGCAGGACGTACTGGGTCAGCCCCGTGGGCATCGGTAATCTGCAGGGGATTGACAACTGGTACTGGGGCACCAGCAGCGGGCCGGAGACCGGCGGCCAGATGCCCGAAGTGCCGACTGTGCGCGGAAGCGCGGGCGCGTTCCGGTCCGCCGCATCCGGGTTCGCCGAGTGGGTCGATGCGCAGACGGCGGGTTGCCAATGCACGGATTTCGCGTTCGTGGTGATGGGCGAGTCGTGCAAGGTGCTGCACGACAACGGTCCGCCGGTCGATG
Organism: Phycisphaeraceae bacterium; assembly: GCA_019636495.1. Taxonomy (GTDB): domain Bacteria; phylum Planctomycetota; class Phycisphaerae; order Phycisphaerales; family UBA1924; genus JAHBXL01. Next base: position 8,464 of record JAHBXL010000004.1, read on the forward strand.
CGCCACCGCAGCCGCCGACGGGGGCGATGGTCGCGCCGGGCGCACCGTCGATCATCTCCTCGACGAACACCGATGCACGGGCGGCGGACAACTTCCGCGTGCCGCCGTGCATCGAAGACGACGGCGTGTATCTCTGTTACATTGAGGCGACGGTGTACACCAACTGCGTGCCGGTGCGCGGGACTGTGGAGGTGTTCGACAACGACTGCGTGCTGCCGCTCTCGCCGCCGATCTTTTCCGGTGCGATCACCCGCGCGGTGCCGCTGAACTACAGCGTGTGGATCGGCGGGGCCGCGCTGCCGGCGTATCGCGTGCTGGTGGAAGACCCGGGGTGGTTCCTGCCGGCGGGGAGGAACTACTGGGTGTCGGTGGCGGTGCAGGGGAGCGGGAGTTTCCTGCAGCGGGCGTACTTTGCGGGCAACGCGCCGCGCTGCGCCGACCAGCCGGGGTGCGCGATTCGCATCTCGCAGGCCGCGGTCCGCGGGCAGGCGGTGAACTCGCCGGGGTGGACCCTCATCGAGCAGTTCGCGCAAGTGCCGCTGGACCTGTCGTTTCTGATCGCGATGAAGGACCCGAATGCGCACGCAACGAGCGGCGGCGGGACGATCAGCAACCCGCCGCGATGCATCGCGGATGCCGATGGCGACGGCACGGTCAGCGTCGCGGATATCTTCCACTTCCTCAGCCGCTGGTTCGCCGGCTGCCCGTGAAGTGGGGCTTGAACCGCAACGAGAGTCACCTCGGACCAGCGGCACCCGCCTGCTAGGGGAAAAGCCCCGACCGTGGTCGTATCTGACAGCCTGTGCATCCACCTGAATCGGCTATGCCAGCGTTGACTGTAGCCTGAATAAGTTATCGTACTCGCATGGTATCACCATAAGAGGCTGACCTGATCTGGGGTACTGCGCGGCAGTCATGCCCCTGATCGGGTGAATCTCGGCGGTTGGATCGTGAGCACAGGGTGCTGCGACAATTGCGGGTTCGATGTAAGTTTCTTTGAAAAATCCCCTGATCGGGGAATGGCTATTACTCCCCTGTTTCTGCTACGTTGCGTGTCTTCCCGGGGCCGGCGTCTGGATCGAGGACTTGACGACGTGGCGGGGAACGCCGGCAGGACGTGGCTGTTGAAGGGAGGAGTCGAACATGTGTGGCAAGCGTTTGATCGTGGTGCTGTGTGCGGGACTGGTGAACGCCGCGGCGACCGGGCAAGTCGTCGAGCAGGCATCGCCGGTGCAATGCCGCTCGTTCGATCATGCGGGGGCGGTGCCGGCCGGCGGCGGGCACGAGGGGAGCGGCGGCGGAGCGCGGACATTCCCTCTGCGCACGGTTGACGTGACGGGCGTCAACAGCGTCGGCGTGCTCGGGAACCCGAACAACAACGTCGTGAACCTGCTGTTCGCGCCGGGCACGAAGATCTGGGGCCACTCGGCGGATGCGATGTTCAGTTTCTTCGGCGGGCCGGCCAACCCGGCGATGGGCTTCCGCATGCGCAACAGCGCGGGGGCACATATCACCATCAACTACGCGCCGGTCTCGTCGCCGTTCGCGGCCAACGACCCGGCGACGAAGGTCCTGGCAGGAAACGAGATCACGCTCGGCGATGGCCGACTGTCTATCGAGTTCTTCGAGGCGGTCGACGACCCGGCCAACCCCGATGGCACGTGGACCGGCGGCACCATCGGCGTGATGTTCCAGGATTCGGGCGAGTGCTGCATGTGGGACAACGGCGGGTACGACGAGCGCACCGGCATCCCATCGCAGGACGCGTGCATGCGCGAGCCGCCGGCCAACCGCGTGTGCGTGTTCGCCGCGGATGACTTCTACCTCGAGCCGCCGTACGTGCATCGCATCGACTGGATGGAAGCGGTGTTCATCGTGGAGAACCCCGCCCCGGCGTACAACTACGATGCGCCGATCGGCAAGGTGTTCCTGTACAAGGACTGTGAGGGGCAGCCGGGAATGTTGCTGCCGGGATACGAGAGCGGGTTCGACCTGTTCCTGCCGCGGGACGGACTGATCGAGATGTTGATGGACGGCTCGAAGGTCTTCCGCGTGGTCGCGCCGGCGACGGACCTGTTCCTGGACGGCGGCAAGGCCTACTGGGTGTCGTTCGTGCCGACGGGCGTGACGGCGCAGGGCGGGAGCGACCGCTGGTTCTGGGGCAGCGCGGGCTCGCCGGACGGCGTGACGCCTCCGCCGCACGTGCTCGGATCGGTGCCGCGGGTGAAACAGAACGATCCGGCCAACCCCTGGGAGATCGTCTGCATCGACCCGGCGGCTGCGTGCGGCGGGTGCACGGACCTGAACTTCTGCATTCGCGGCGAGCGGTGCAAGATCATTTACGACGCGGCGGATTTCCGGACGTTCACGGGCGCTCCGCCGCCGATGACCTCGCTGGGCGCGCGGTCCATCGACGCGGGGGGGGTGACAACGCAGCAGGCCCGCGCGGCGGACGATGTGACCATTTCGCCGTGCGAGACCGATCTGTACCCATGCCTGATCGAGGCGTATGTGTGGACCAACTGCATCCCGCCGCGGGCGCGGCTGGAGATCTACGAGACGCAGTGCGATCCCCTCGGCGACTTTGCACGGCCGAAGGACAGCCGGCTGTTCCCGCTGGTGGGAACGATCGACGACACCAGCCGGGTGGACCTGGGCTTCTCGCGTCCCGGCCCCGCGGGGACGACGTTCCGCCTGTACTGCTTCCGCTTCACGGAGTTCAGCGGCTTCGTGTTCGAGGCGGGCAAGACGTACTGGATCTCCGCGTTCGCGACCGGCGGCGCCTCGACCAACAACGATGGGTACTTCGCCTTCCGCGAGCCGCGCTGCCCGGACGATGAGTGCTACCGCACCGGAAACCCGGGCTTTGCGCGCAGCGCGTTCGCCGGAACACCGCTCGCCTATCAGAACTGGCTGTCCACCGGCCTGCTCCCAATCGCCGGCGCGCAGGAGGAGGACTTCGCCATGCGCATCGCGGTCCGCTTTGCGCCGCCGATGCTGACCGGCGGGGCGCTGGCGGCGTGCATCGCCGACTTTGACCGCTCGGGCCAGGTGACCGTGGCCGACATCTTCGCCTTCCTCTCGGAGTGGTTCTCCGGTTGCCCATGACCCAAACTCGCGGCCGGAACCGACCATTCTGAGAACCTTGCGGCTCCCGGGTTGCCACGTTCCCGGGAGCCGTTTTTCTGCGCGTGCCCGCGTCCATCATCGCGGGATCATCCCAGCCTGCACCATGTCGATCTGCAGGCCCTCGATGTTCACGGCGGTCCAGCGTCCGTCGGCGCCCTTGCACCACGTCACGCGCCACCACGAACGGTTGCCGACGTCGCTCATGCCGGCGACGTCCGCGCTCACACGGACGCGCCCGAGCGTCTGCCCGGTTCCGTGCCGGTCCACGTACGCGCTGACCTCGTTCAATGCGTGCTCGCGGACACGGACCTCGCTCCCCATGAAGCGGCGCACCAGGCCGAGGATGCCGTCCTTGTCCTCAGGGAACTGTCGCCCGAGAACATTGAGCGCGACATCGCTGGAGAGCATCGGGGCCAGCGCTTCGGTGTCGGCGGTCGCGGTCGCGGCGATGAGCCGGCGCATCTCGACCCGCAGCCGCTCACGCTCGGTGGTGACGAGGAACGAAACTGCGATGCACGCGCCGGCGATGGCCGCGAACAGGCCCGCGAGCAGCGCGCCCTCTCGGGCGCGGCCGCGAGAGTTCCCGATGAACAGCAGCAGCACGGCGACGACAAGCAGGAAGATGGCCAGGGGCCAGGGATTCTCGAACAGGGAGTGCGCCAGCCGCGGTGGAGCCGGCAGGGGCGGCGGGACATAGGGCCCTTCGGAGAGTTGGGCCAGCATCCACGGGCCGGCGATGATGGCGGGAGTGTTCATGGCGTTGTTGGAGCGGAAAAGGCAAGCGGGCGGGAGAGACTGGACGATGCAGGCTGCACGCGGGCGGATGCGCCCGCGCTGTGCCATGCGCACGCCCCCGGAGGATAGTTCCCGGGGCGGAGAGATTGACGCCGCGGAGGCGGCAAGGAGCGGAGCGGATGCCCATCGCAGAGTCGGCGAGGATCGCCACGGGCGCGGGTGCGCTGGAGCGGAACCTTGGCGTTCTATGCCGCGGCAGCCCTGACGCCGCGGCGCGAGTGCGGCTGGCGGCGGCGCGGGGCGATGCGGCGTTCATCAACACCGCCGATGGCGTGCCGGCGCTCGAACTGCGCGCGCCGGACGGCGCGGCGGTCGCGCTGTGCAGCCGTCGCAGGCCGCTGGAAGAGGCCCGGCGGATCATCGAGCAGGTCGATCCGGCCGAAGCGGCCATCTTCGTCGTGCCGGGGTTCGGCGCGGGATACCACGTGGCGGAACTGGCGCGGAAGATCGGCCGGAGCGGGCTGATCGTCGTGTTCGAGCCCGATGTGCCGCTGCTGCGGGCCGTGCTGGAGCGAACCGACCACTCGGCGTGGATGTCCGAATGCAACGTGACGTTTCTGACGGACCCGGACGACGCGGGCGCGATGGCCGCGGCCGTGCAGGGCCTGGAGGCGCTCGTGACGCTGGGGGTGAAGATCGTGCCGCACCCGGCCAGCGAGGCGCGGCTTGCGTCCGTGCGCGAGCGGTTTGATGCGACTTTCAGCCGGCTCGTGGAGGCGCTGACGCTGACAGCGCGGACGTCGATCTTTCAGAGCAAGGTGACGCTGCGGAACCTGATGCAGAACGCAGAGCGCTACGTCCTGGGCGGCGGCGCGGCACGGTTCCGCGGCGCGTTCGCAGGCCGGCCCGCGGTGTTCGTCGCGGCGGGGCCGAGCCTGGAGCGGAACATCGAGTTGCTCGCCGCGCCGGGCGTCCGCGAGCGCGTGGTGATCGTCGCGGCCCAGACGGTGCTGCGATCGCTCCTGGCGCGGGGCGTGAAGCCGCACTTCGTCACCGCGCTGGACTACAGCGAGTTGAGTCTGCGCTTCTACGAGGGGCTTCGTGCCGCGGATGTCGAGGGTGTGACGCTGATCGTCGAGCCGAAGGTCAACCGCGCTGTCACCGACGCGTTCCCGGGATCGGTCGTGTGCGTTGATGACAAGCACCTGGACCTGCTGCTGGGTCCGGACCTGACTTCGCACCGCGGCGAGGGCGGGGGTATGGTGCCGTGCGCGACAGTCGCGCACCTGGCGTACCACTGGGCGCGGTTCCTCGGGTGCGACCCCGTGGGCGCGATCGGGCAGGACCTGGGATTCACGGACGGGATGTACTACTCATCTGGCGCGGCGATCCACGACGTGTGGGCGCCCGAACTCAACGAGTTCAACACGCTGGAGATGCTGGAATGGCAGCGCGTCAAGCGCATGGGCTCGCAACTCATGCCCGCGGCGGATGCGCAGGGCCGGCCGATCTACACCGACCGGCAGATGAACAACTACCGCGTGCAGTTCGAGCGCGACTTCCGCGCTGATGCCGACCGCGGCCTGCGGACCTTTGACTGCACCGAGGGCGGCGTGGCCAAGGGGCATGCGCCGCCGATGACGCTGCGGGCATTCCTGGATTCGTTCGCGCCGATCGGCGCGGGCGCGCCGCCCCGGCAGGCGGGCGCATCGGCGCCGGACCGGGCCGATCGAGCGCTGCACGAAGGCGAGCCGCCACACCCATCTCGCATTCGCGACCGCTTCAGATCGCTGCGCAAGGACGTTTGGCGCATCGGCGAGGCAAGCCGCAGGGCGGCGGTGCTGCTGAGCGAGATGGCCGAGCACCACGCCGACCAGGCGCGGGTGAACCGGTTGATCCGGCAGGTGTACGCGCTGCGCGACGAGGTGACCGCGCTCGAGCCGGCGTTCACGCTGGTGCAGTTGCTGGACCAGAAGGGCGGAGTGAACCGGGTGCGGGCGGACCGCGCGATCAACCTCGATGCCGCGCTCCCACCGCTGGAGCGGCAGCGCAGGCAGATCGAGCGCGACGCGGAGAACGTGCGCTCGCTGGCGGTCGCGGCGGATGAACTGGGCTATCTGCTGGACTGCGAGATCCGCGCGCAGGGCGGAGCGAAGCGCGACACGCGCGATGCGGACCTGGTGCGCGTGGACGGCGCGGCGGTCGGCGTGGCGTGGGTCGAGGCCTCGGCCAGGGTGCGCTGCGCGGCGGTGGTCCCCATCGGACCCGAGGACATGCCCCACGCGCGGGCCGGACTGCTGCCGGGCACGAGCGTGCTGCGCGCAACGGTCTCGCGGCTGGCGCGGTGCACGCGGATCGATCGCATCGTGCTGCTGGCGGCGGATGCCGAGTCGGCGCGGGCCGCACTCGGCGGCGAGGCCGTCGGAAAGCCGGTAGACGTTGTTCCCGTTGCCGGCCGCATCGGCGCGCCCGGGTTTGTGCGCGCGGGGCGGCTCGGCGCTGGCGCGTGCTGGCGCGGCGGCCTCGGCGGGGCGACGGTGTTCGATGAGGCGCTCGACGCGGCCAACACCGCACGGGTGCTCGACGAACTGAAGTTCGACGCCGCGCTGCTGGTCGGCGCGGCATGGTGCATGGTCGATCCGGCGATCTGCGATGCCGTGATCGAGCGGCACACGCAGAACCCGGAGCAGTATCGCTACGTCTTCTCGACCGCCGCGCCGGGGCTGGGCGCGTGCGTGGTGTCGCGGACGATGATGAGCGAACTGGCGCGACTGTCTGCGCAGGCGGGGGTGCTGGGCACCCTGGGAGCCGTGCTGGGGTATCTGCCGGTAGCGCCGATGGCGGATCCGATCGGCTCTCGCGCGTGCGTGCCCGCTGCCCCGGCCGTGCGCAATGCGGGCGAGCGCTTCATCGCCGATTCTCGGTCGGCGCTGGCCCGGCTCTCGGCGGTCGCGGCGCGGCTGGGCCCTCACTGGATGGAGAGCGACAGCGCGGCCGTGGTGGAAGCCCTGCACGCGGCGCTTGCTGATGCGCCGCTGCGCACGGGGCCGGGCGCGGTGGAGATGCTGGTTGGTCCGGTCGCGGCGAACACGCGCCAGTGGCGTGCTCGCATTGTGTCGGAGATCGGTGCGCTGCGCGATGACGCGACACTGACGATCGCCGGGGCACTCCGCTCGGCACGTTCACCGGCTCGCGAGGAAGTGCTGCTCGACCCCGCGCTGCCCGCGCTGGTGCGGGCGGCGCGCGCTGCCGCGCTGCGGTGCGTGCACGTGCGCACGGGCCTGCGCGCAGGACCGGATGCGATCGACGCGCTGCTCTCGGCCGACCCGCATGTGCTGAGCGTGGACCTGCTGGCGGAGTCGCCGGGGGTCTACGGCGCAGCGGCGGGCGAGGACGCGCTCGCGCTGGCTTGGACCGGGCTTGAGCACGTGCTGCGCCGGCGGGGCACGTGGCCGCTGGGCGATGCTGCGCCGGGCGCATGGCGAGGTTGGGTGGTCCCGAGGATGACCAAGTGCGATGCGGCGTACGCGGAGATGGAGCGGTTCTACGACCGCTGGATCATGATGTGCGGCTGGGCGGTGATCGATGGCCCGCCGACGCGAGCGGAGGGCGCGCGGATTGCCCCGCTCGCCGTGCCGCGGAGCAAGGCGCAGCGCGATGCGCGTTCGACGATGACGATCGACCCGGCGGGACAGGTGCACGGGCCTCGCGGCGAGGTGGTGGGCGACTTGTCGCGCGACGCGGTTGGTGATGTGTGGGCGCGGCTGTGGAATGCCCGCCGCGGCGCGGAGTTGATCTGATGCCCGGGCCCGATGCGATCGCCATCATTCTCGGTCGCGGCGGGAGCAAGGGCCTGCCGCGGAAAAACGTGCTGCCCATCGCGGGCAAGCCGTGTGTGCAATGGACCATCGAGGCGGCGCAGCACGCGGCGTGCGTGCGCGAGGTCTTCGTCACATCCGACGACGCGGACCTGCTCGCCATCGCGCTGCAGCGCGGCGCTGGGGTGATCCCGCGCCCCGCCGAACTCGCCAGCGACAACGCCACCGTTGATGCCGCGGCAAGACACGCCATCGAGCACGTCGAACGCGCCCGCGGCGGCGCGCTGAGCGCGCGGCAATCGATTGTGCTGCTCTACGCCAACGTGCCCGTTCGCCCGCACGACCTGATCGACCGCGCTGTCGCGATGTTGCGCGACTATGAGGCCGACAGCGTGCAGTCCTATGCGACCGTGGGCAAGTTCCACCCTTGGTGGATGGCCCGCGTCGATCCGGCCACGGGCACGGTTCGCCCGTGGGAGGGCGACATCCTGAACCACGGCGTATTCCGCCGGCAGGACCTGCCCGCCGCGTTCATCCCCGATGGCGGCGTGATCGTGGTGACGCGCGAAGCCCTGATGTTGCGGGTCGCCGGCGTTCGACCCGGGCCGCACGCGTTCCTCGGCCGCGAGGACCGCCGCCGCGGCGTGATCAACGCCGAGGGATCGGTCGTGGACGTTGATTCCCGCATCGACATGCTCGTCGCCGAGGCGTTGCTCGCGCCCGGCGGCTGAGGTGGTTACGCTCTGAACATGCGCATCCGCGATCGACACATCGGCCCCGGTCACGCGCCCTACCTCATCGCCGAACTGGGCGTCAATCACGATGGCTCGGTCGCGCGCGCGATCGACCTCGCCCGCGCAGCGCACGCGGCGGGCGCGGACGCGATCAAACTCCAGTTCTTCCGCACCGACCTGTTGATGAGCCGCGCGGCGAAACTCGCGGCGTATCAGAAGGTCGCCGGCGAGACCGACTCGGTCGCCATGCTGCGCCGGCTCGAACTGAGCGCCAACGACCTGGCCCGCGTGCTCGCCGCGGCACGTTCGCTCGGTGTCCATGCGATCGTCACCGTCTTCTCGGTCGAACTCGTGGCCGAGGCCGAGGCCGCCGCGGCGGCACACGGCGGATGGGATGCCTACAAGACCGCCTCCCCCGACATCATCCACCGCCCTTTGCTCGAAGCGCTCGCCGCGACGAAGCGGCCGCTGATCGTGAGCACAGGCGCGAGCACGATGGCGGAGGTGACCCGCGCGGTGGAGTGGTTGGGCGATGCCCAGCGAGAGACGCGGCTTTCGTTCCTCCAGTGTGTGAGTTCGTATCCGACACCCGACCACCTCGCCGCGCTGGATGGCATCGGCGCGATCGCGTCCGCGCTGCCCAAGGTGCCCATCGGCTACAGCGACCACACGGCCTCGGAGGCGATGGGCGCGCTCGCCGTCGCGGCGGGGGCGTGCATCCTGGAGAAGCACTTCACCTACGACCGCTCCGCACGCGGGCCCGATCACGCCGCATCGCTCGACGCCGCGGGCTTTGCTTGCTATGTCGCCCATGCCCGCGAGGCGTGCGCGCGGCACGGGCGAGTGGACAGCGCGGCGCCGCGGAGCCCGACCGCGGCATGCAAGGCCGTGCTGCCCATCGAGCGCGATGTCCGCACCGTTTCGCGCCAGTCGATCGTGTCGCGCATTGCGCTCCCCGCCGGGCACGTGCTGACGCGGCACGACCTCACCTTCAAGCGGCCCGGCACAGGCATTCCTCCGTACGCGCTGGACTTCGTGCTCGGCGCGCGGCTCGCGTTCGCTGTCGCGCCCGATGTGCCACTCGCCTGGGCCGACATCGGGCACGAACCACCGCGCGAGGAGACCACCTGATGGCGGCGAGAAGCACACGCACCATCGCGGTCGTCACCGGGACCCGCGCCGAGTTCGGCCTGCTGCGCCCGGTGATGCGAGCCATCGAAGCACACCCTGCGCTCCGCCTGCGAGTTGTTGCCGCGGGCGCGCACTTCCTCCCGCCCGTACGGACGATCCGCGAGGTCGAGCACGAGTTCGCTGTGGCCGCGAAGGTGCGCATGCAGCGAACGCGGGAAACCGACCGTGCCGCCGATGCCGCGGCGACCGGGCGCGGCATCGAAGGCTTCGCCCGCGCGTTTGCAAGGCTCAAGCCCGACTGGGTCGTGGTGCTGGGTGATCGCATCGAGGCCTTCGCCGCGGCGAGCGCGGCGAGCATCGGGGGCGTTGCGGTTGCGCACATTCACGGCGGGGACCGTGCGGAGGGCATCGCCGATGAGGCGATGCGGCACGCCATCACCAAACTCAGCCACCTGCACTGCGCGGCGACGAAGCAGTCCGCCGAGCGCATCCGCAGGATGGGCGAAAGGGCCGAGCACGTGCATGTCACGGGTTCGCCGGCGATCGACGGCCTTGCGGCGATCGCCCCGATGGATGATCGGCGTGCCCGGGAACTCGGCGACCCGCGCGTGGTCGTGCTCCTGCACCCATCGGGGCTGCGCCCGGCCGATGAGCGGCGCATCGCCGCGATGGCCGCCGGGGTTGCCGCGGCGCACCCCACGCTGTGGCTCGCACCAAACCACGACCCGGGGCGCGAGGTCATCGAGGCAGCCCGATCCGGCTTCGGACCTCGCCGGGTTTCCGCTTGGGAGGCCCTCGGACACTTGCCCCGAGAGGAGTTTGTCGGCATGCTCAAGCGCCTGGCCGCGCGCCGCGGCCTGCTGCTGGGCAACTCATCGGCGGGCCTGATCGAGTGCGCGGCGCTGGGCGTGCGGGTCGTCAACATCGGCCCGCGACAGGATGGGCGCGAGCGCGGCCCGAATGTGATTGACATCGGGCTCGGGCAGGTCGGCTCGCTCGGCTCGGCGGTCGGTCGCGCGCTGGGGGCGTCCCGCCCGCGGCCTTCTGCGGTGTTCGGCGATGGCCGCGCCGGCGAGCGCATCGCCGCGCTGCTCGCCGATCCGCGACTCGACCCGCGTTCGGCCGCGTTGCTGCGCAAGCGGAACGTGTATTGACCCGCGCTGTGTGCGGCCGGCTCAGTGTTCGCCGTCGTCATCGGGGACCGGCGCGCCGGTCATGAGGATCGCCGCACCCACGATGCCCGCGATCGCCGACCCGCACAGGACCGCGGCCTTGGCCGCGTTGAGGTGCTCGGCATCGGGGTAGGCCAGCGCGGCGATGAACAGCGACATCGTGAAGCCGATGCCGCCGAGGAATCCTGCGCCGACGAGGTGCCGCCAGTTCACGCCGCGGGGCAGCGTGCCGATGCCCAGCCGCACCGCCAGGAAGGTCGCGCCGACGATGCCGATGGGCTTTCCGACCACCAGCCCGACCATGATGCCGAACCCCATCGGCGAGAGCAACATGCCCATGAGATCGCCGGCATGGGCCGGATCGGATGACTCCTCGGCCCCGTGCCCGCCGCCGATGACCACGCCCGCGTTGGCCAGCGCGAACAACGGAACGATCAGGAACGCCGACCACGGCAGCAGTGCATACTCGATCTTCTGCAGCGGCGTCTGCACGCCGTCGCAATAGGTCTCGATCGCCTTGACGGCGCCCTGCTGCTTCGGGTTGGTGACGATGTTCGCGCCCTGCTCGCCCGAGCGCACGAAGGCCTCGAGCATCCCTCGCACGCCGGACACAAACTCGCGCCCGTCGACGCGCGTGCGTGCGGGGATGGTCGCCGCGAGCAGCACGCCCGCGATCGTCGAGTGCACGCCCGACTTGTACACCAGGAACCAGAGCACCGCGCCCCAGACGAAGTAGACGTGTGCGCGGCGCACGCCGATGAGATTGTGCGCGGCGAGAATGACGACCACGCCCGCCGCGCCCGCGAGGTAATCCATTCGCAGTTCGTCGGTATAGAAGATGGCGATGACCAGCAGCGCGCCCAGGTCGTCGATGATCGCCAGCGACGCGAGGAAGACGCGCAGACCGAACGGCACGCGCCGGCCCATGACGGCCAGCGCGCCAAGCGCGAAGGCGATGTCGGTCGCCATCGGCACGCCCCAGCCGCGGAGTTCGGGCTTGCCCAGCGTGAACAGGGCGAACAGACCGGCAGGAATCGCCATGCCGCCGATCGCCGCGATGATCGGCACCGCCGCCCGCCGCGGCGAGGCCAGTTCGCCCACCACCAACTCGCGCTTGATTTCGAGCCCCACGACCAGGAAGAACACCGCCATCAGCAGGTCGTTGATCCAGTGCCCGACCGACCAGGCGATCTCCCACTTCGAGAGTTTGATCGTGAGTTTCGTCTCGTGCCACAGGTAGTGGTAGAAGTCGCCCCACGCCGAGTTGGCCCACAGCAGCGCCAGGCCCGACATCACCAGCAGCAGGATGCCGCCCGCCGCCTCGAATCGCAGGAACCGGCGCAGGGGTCGGAGCAGCACGTCGACCGGTTGCTGGGTGCCGAGTTCCTCGGGTCGGACAAGGGGGCCGTGTGCCATGGTGATCCGCGTGGGTGACCGATGAAGAACCCCGCGACGGGCAGTCCGCCGCGGGGTCGATCATATTCACCGTTCCGGCGCGCCGGCTCGCCGAGCGCTCACTTCTCGAACGTGAAACTCTTGCCCTGATAGTCCGCGCGGATCCGATCACCCGGCCCGAACTCGCCCTGCAGGATGCGCGTCGCCAGCGGGTTCTCGATGCGCGACTGGATGGCCCGCTTCAGCGGGCGAGCGCCGAAGGCGGGGTCCCAGCCCTCGTCGGCCAGTTGCGCCTTGGCCGCGGCGGTGAGTTCGAGCGTCATCTCGCGCTCGGCCAACCGCTTGCGCAGACGCTCCAACTGAATGTCCACGATGTGGGCCAGATCCTCGCGCTTCAGGCGGTGGAAGACCACGACCTCATCGATGCGGTTAAGCAGTTCGGGCCGCATGAACCCGCCCGCCATGCCCGAGAGGGCCTCGGTGAGTTGGCTGGGGGCTCCGGCGGCTCGGCCCATCTTCTCCATCGCGATCGCGCCTGGCCCGCGACGCAGCAGTTCGCGGACCGCGGCCTCGATCTCCCAGTCTTCCGCGCCCGAATCGGCCATCTCCTGGATCTGCTGGCTGCCGATGTTGCTCGTCATCACGATGATCGTGTTCTTGAAGTCCACGGTGCGGCCCTGGCCATCGGTCAGGCGGCCATCATCCAGCACCTGCAGCAGGATGTTGAACACATCCGGGTGCGCCTTCTCGATCTCATCAAGCAGCACCACCGCGTACGGCCTGCGGCGGATCGCCTCGGTCAGCGCGCCGCCCTCGTCGTAGCCGACGTAGCCCGGGGGCGCACCGATCAGCCGCGACACCGCGTGCTTCTCCATGTACTCGCTCATGTCGATGCGGATCATCGCCTCCTCGGTGTCGAAGAGGAACTCCGCCAGAGCCTTGCACGTCTCGGTCTTGCCGACGCCCGTGGGCCCGAGGAACAGGAAACTGCCGATCGGGCGGTTGGGGTCGCCAAGGCCGGACCGAGCGCGCCGGACGGCGTTCGAGACCGCCTTCAGCGGCTCGTCCTGACCGACGACGCGCTTGCCGAGTTGCTCCTCCATGCGGATGAGTTTCTCGCGTTCGCCTTCGACGAGCCGCGACACCGGGATGCCCGTCCACCTGGCGACGATCCCCGCGACGGCCTCGGCATCGACCTCTTCCTTGACCAGTGCGTTTCCGGCGCTCTCGCGCTGGGCCATCGCGGCCTCGGCGTCGGCGAGTTTCTTCTCGAGGTCGCGGATCTCGCCGTACTGGATGCGCGCGGCGGTTTCGAGATCGCCGCGGCGCTGGGCCTGCTCGAGCGCGACCTTCTTCGCGTCGATCTGCTCCTTGACGTGCTTGACGGCGTCGAGGTCCTTCTTCTCGGCCTCCCAGCGCGCGGTCAGTCCGCGGTTCTTCTCCTGCAGTTCGGAGAGTTCTCGCTCGATGCGGTCGAGTTCCTTGCGCGTTCCATCCCCGCCCCCCCCACTCTTGTCCTTGGACTCGATCTTGAGCGCCTCGCGCTCGATCTCCAACTGCATGATGCGCCGGCGCAACTCGTCGATCTCGCCGGGCATTGAGTCGTTCTCCATCCGCAACTTGCTCGCGGCTTCATCGATCAGGTCGATCGCCTTGTCGGGCAGGAACCGGTCGGCGATGTACCGATGGCTCAACTGTGCCGCGGCGAGGATCGCGCCATCAAGAATCCGCACGCCATGGTGCGCCTCATATCGCGGCTTCAGGCCGCGGAGGATCGCCACCGTCTCCTCGACGCTGGGCTGATCGACGTACACCGGCTGGAAGCGCCGCTCGAACGCCGGGTCTTTCTCGATGTGCTTGCGGTACTCATCGAGCGTGGTCGCGCCGATGCAGCGGAGTTCGCCGCGGGAAAGAGCGGGCTTGAGCAGGTTGCCCGCGGAGACGGCGCCCTCCGCCGCGCCCGCGCCGACGATGGTGTGCAGTTCATCAATGAACAGGATGATCTGGCCCTTGCTGGCCTGCACCTCGCGCAGGACGGCCTTCAGGCGCTCTTCAAACTCGCCGCGATACTTCGCGCCGGCGAGAAGTTGGCCGACATCGAGCGCGACGATGCGCACATCGCGCATGGACTCCGGGCAGTCGCCGTTGACGATGCGCAGTGCGAGCCCCTCGGCGATGGCGGTCTTGCCGACGCCGGGCTCGCCGATGAGCACGGGGTTGTTCTTGGTCCGGCGGCTGAGCACCTGGATGCACCGGCGGATCTCTTCATCGCGGCCGATGACCGGGTCAAGTTTGCCCTGCTGGGCCTTCTCGGTCAGGTCGATCGAGTACTTCTTGAGCGCTTCGTACTGACTCTCGGCGTTCTGGTCGGTCACGTTCTGCACACCCGATGACTCGCGGACCTGCTTGATCGCCTGCTCGAGGCGCTTGCGGTCCGCCCCCCCCACTGTCCCGAGGAGATCCTTCGCGGGTCCGCTGGCATCCGCGATCGCGAGCAGCAGGTGCTCGGTCGAGATGTACGAGTCGCCGAGTTTCTTGGTCTCCTGCTCTGCGCGGCCGAGAATGTCCATGAGTGCGCGGCCCGGCTGGCCCGCGCCGCTGCTGGTCTTGGGCAGTCGGCCAAGTTCGGTTTCGACCAACTGCGCGACACGCGCGGCGTTGCCCGCGACCTTGTCGATCAGCGACCAGGCACTGCCGCCCTTTTCTTTGAGCATCGCCGCGAGCAGGTGCAGGCCATTGACCTCGGGGTTCTGACGTGACATCGCATCCGACTGAGCATCGGCAAGAGCCTGCTGGGCGAGTGTTGTGAAGCGGTCTGGGCGCATGGGTGATTCCTCCCCGTGGGACGGTTTTCAGCGGTCAGCGGTTCATATGCAACCCGCGCGCCAGATTTGGGGATGTGATGGCGGTGGGAGGAGTCCCCCCGCCGGCCCCCCTCTTGGCAGGCAACGCGATTCCGGGACGCTGCTACAGCAAAGGAGTTCTTCGAGGGGGTGCGGGGGAAACCTCCCCCGCATGGGTGTGGGCTCAGGCTGCCGGATTGGCAGGGGCGGCTCGTTGTGCGCGGCGTTTATGGGCCTTCGCCCGTGCGGCCCGTTTCGCGGCCAGACAGGCGAGCCACTTTCCAGCATGCACCTGCGTCACGGCGAGAGCGGGCAACCCGAACCCGATGATGGCGTACAACGTCAGCGGGTGCTGCGGCAGCGGCCCGAGTCCCTGCGCATTGATCCACCATGCGACCGCCGCGCAGAACACGGCCCCGGCCTGGAACCACCAGAACAACCGCCACAGTGTCGCCTTCATCGTCAACTCGCGCGAGCCATGGTCGTGCTGCGCGAAATCCTCGAACACAAACCTCGACAGCCGCGGCGTGCATCGGACGGTTCGCTCGTCTCGCGTCCTGATCTTCCAGGAAAGGAACGAGCAGCGCACGTGGCGGACATCGCGCCAGTCGATGCGGGTGCGCACCCCATCTGGTCCGGTGAACTCGATGAAGTCGGGCGTCACGCGCAGTTCCCGTCCCGAGAACCACGCCGCACGCACGATGCTCCACGCCAGCACGCCGAACAGCACGACCGGCAGCACCAGCATGGTCACGCCGACCAGCGCGCTCAAGACCGCGAGCCCCCGCGGCAAGTGCTGCAGGCCCTGCCACAGAGGCGGCGCGAGGAGCACGCCGTAGGCTGTTCCGAACACAGCCAACGCCGCGGCGAGAACGCCGGC
Organism: Phycisphaeraceae bacterium; assembly: GCA_019636495.1. GTDB lineage: Bacteria > Planctomycetota > Phycisphaerae > Phycisphaerales > UBA1924 > JAHBXL01. The sequence goes on from JAHBXL010000004.1 coordinate 24,301, forward strand.
CACGATGCGGCCGGCGCGAGTGAACATCTCGGCCTCGCGGATATCAAAGTCGCGCTCGCGCAGCGCCCGTCGGCGAGCGCGCTTCACCATCACCCCGACCATGTGCCCCTCGTGCAAGGATGCGACCGGCCAATGACGGGCTGCGCTGGCGCTGAGAGCCCGAATCGATGAGAGTTCCCGACCGTCGGCGTCAATCAACCGCACGTGCGACACCGCCCCGTGCTGCCCCATCGTCTGCACCGCCAGCCACGGCACCACCACGCCCCACAACTCGGGCGCGCTCTTCGGATGCTCGAGGATCTTCACCCCACGCAGCGTGATCGCCAGCCGCGGCGAGCGGGCATCGACGTTCGTGCTGTCGCGCCCCCGAGTCATGCCGGAATATTAGATGGAACGAGGGGATCAGGCGGTCACATCCAACCGGCCGTTGCCATCGGTGAACCGTGACAGTTCCTCGACCGCGGCGACACCGGCATCGCTCCGACCGACAGCCTGCGATTGCACCTTCGCCGCACCCGCAAGCAACGCGAGGGCTGCGCCGCCCTCCTGCCGCATCGCATCCATCGCCTTCGCGGCAACGGCGTAGGAGATCTGCGACTGGTACGACGCTTGGGTGATGGCGGAGAACGCGGCTTCCATGCACCGCTCATCGACAGGGTGCCGACCTGCCCTTCGGCCCGTTCCTCGAAACGGACGTCGGCCATGCCGGGACCTCCCCCGATCGGGCGAGGTCCCGGCGTGGCATTGGCCCGGGCGAACTGCGGACGATCACTTCTTGAGGTCCGCCAGCGCCGCCCCGAAGTTGATGTGAAACGGCTTGCCCTCGATCACCAGCGCGGGGACGCTCTTGACGCCGGCCCGCTCGGCCTCGCCGATCCGTTCCTTGTCCTGACCCAGGTGCACAACGTGCACGTCATACTTCGACGTGTCGAGCGCGCTGGCGACCACCTGCTCCGCCGCGATGCACACCGGGCAGCCCGCGTGATAGAACGTTGCCTTGACCTTCATGTGCGTCTCCTTGTGATGCGTCGGCGCGGAATGCGACCGAGCACCACATGCTCCCGCGCCCAGGCCGCGGGACAACCACGCACCGGCCGGTGGGGCATGCACTTTTTGGTAGAACATGACACCGGATGGATCGTGGGACCCTGACCCATCGTGCCGATCGGCGCGCAGCGCGGTCTCGCGGCTGCGCCGGGTCGCTACAGTTCCCGCAATGGCCGTTGCACGCGGAGAACCCTCTGCGACTCCGCCCGGCGGTGCGCCGCCGGATGTCGGCGCCATGGTCGAATCGATCGTCGGGTGCAAATGGTCGCTGCACGTGCTGGCGGAGATCCGGCGCGGCATAAGCCGTCCCGGCGCGCTGGTCCGCACCGCACCGGGGCTGACGGCGAAAGTGCTGAACGAGCTTCACGAAGATGCTGCGGTTCGGCATTCTCGACAAGCGCGTCTACCCGCAGATCCCGCCGCGGGTCGAGTATGTCTTCACGCCCTTCGGCGAGCGGTTCCTGGAGATTCTCGATGGAATCGAACGACTGAAGAACGACGCCGCGGCCGGGCGCATCGCTGCTGCGCGCCCGGCCGCCCGCCATGCAACGGACAACCAGCCCGTGAGCGCATTCAGGCCGCGCGTCGGCGACGCGCCAGGGCGAACGCGCCCCCCGCCAGCATCACCGCCGCGCCCGGGGCGGGAACGCTGATGATCGGCACAACATACGACGGCTCCGAGAGCGACGTTCCGTACTGCACCCAGACGTTGCCGATGGCGCCCAGTTCAAAGTCCTCCGGCAGGCCCGAGAGCGTGAACACCACGCCCGACTGGATCAGCGGGAACTGTCCCGTCACGGGCGTGTTGCCGGTGAGCGGGTTGTCGCCCGCCGAGAGCAGCCCGTAATCAAGACCCTGCGGCCCGTTCTGCCCGAACAGGTTCGCGCCGGGGAACGCGTCGTGCGGTCCGAACAGCCCCAGCCCCGCGGCCGAGATACCGTAAGTCGCGCCGCCGGGCGCGCCCGACAGGCCCGCGCGGAAGGCCCACTCGCCCCCCACTCCGCCGCCCATCTCCGAATCGCCCCAGCGGACCATCGAGCCTTCTGAAAGCGCCGCGCTCTGCGCGACCAGGGGCACCGTCGGGCCGCTGATGTTGAAGAAGACACCGGTCAGGACATCCTCGGGCGAGAGCACGTCCGCGCTCGAACTGTTCAACAGCGTCACCATCAAGTCCGAGCCGCTCCGCTGGAAGATCACCGTTGCATCCAGCGACGATGCGCCGCCGCGGGCCGTGACATCCGCCGAGGCATTCGCCGCGGCTCCGGCGACAGCGATCAACAAAGCAGCGCCAAACATCCGTGCAGACTTGTTCATTATCGACTCCTGTATGCGAACTGTGGGTGCACAACCCGCCGGCATCGCCGACTCTGGCGACGATCCGGACGGACACTCAGATTTCGCATTCGCCGCGTTGGGGGGCCACAGAATCGAGTCGCGGTTCGCGGTTCTCGGACGCGCCAGACCAGCGCGACCACGCAGTTTGCCGACGGGGCCTCATCCCGCGCATTCGGCCGGCGCACTCGCCCCGCGGGGCGCCGCACGCGCCGCCAGGCCCAGCACGATGCCAAGCGCCGCCGCGCTGGCGTGCACGAGGGGAACCGCTCGCACATCCGCCGGTCCGCCGAACCCGCCGCCCGCCACGCCCAGCACGCCGCGCCAGGCCGAGTGGCCGCGCAGCAACTCGTCGGCCAGCGCGAGGGCCAGCACCAGCGCCACGACCCACGCCCCGAATCCGCGGAGCAGCCCCGAGCACGCCCCGGCAAGGGCCGAGGCGTACACCACCGCGCTCAGGCCCAAGAGATGCGCGTGATCCGGGTAGAGTGCGCTGTGCGCCAGGTGCGATGCGCCCGCGCCGCACGCGGCCCACAACCCCCAGCGCAGCGAACCCGCCCGCGCCTCGAACAACAGGCCCGCAGCCATCCACGCCACAACATCGCCGACGAGGTGCGCGCCATCGGCGTGCACAAGGACCTGCACCGGTCCGAGCCACAGTTCTGGATGATCGCGCAACAGGGCCGTCGCCACGACCGCGCACACCGCGATGGACATCGTCACCGGCGCGCAGCGCACATCGGGCCCCCGTTCGTGCCGCGCTTCGGGCGGAAGCCCCACGGGGCCAGCAGCGCCAGTGCGACCAGCGGGTGAATCGCCGCGGCCCCTGCCGCTCGGCGTTGCCGCGTTGCCCGTCCCGTCGCCGCTCGCCGCGCCGCCTGCGCCGCCCGCGCCGCCTGCGCAAGCTGCCCGTGCGCCGCCTGCGCCCGCCGCGGCAAGCCTGATGCGTGCCGGCGAAGATACGGTCTCGGGAATGAACTGGTATCGGTTGCCGCGCTGGTCGACGAACTCGCCGTTGTTGATGACAATGCCGAACGGGAGCGCATCAAACTCGAGCGCGGGCGCGACGTGCGCGGGCAGCGTGACCCACGCGCTCGCGGCCGCATCGACCATGCGGTTCGCCAGGTACTTCTGATTCAAGGCCTCGTTGATCCCCGCCAGCGAGCCGGTGTCGGCAGCATGCTTGGCGTGGTCGGAGTAGTCGTAGTAGCGCACGATCGCCGCGCCCGAAAGAATCGCGAGCACCACGATCACCACGATCAACTCGACAAGCGTGAACGCTCTGCGCATGCATGTCACTCCGCGCGCGGGGCCGACTCATCCAGATCGGCCCGCCGAACAGAGCCCTTGATGCGCGATGCGGAGTTGCTGCCGGATGCGCGGCCTGTGCCCAAGGTGCAGTGGACCGCCCCACTTGGGCGGTCGGGCCTCACAGAACTCGCCTGTTCACACGGCCCAATCGAGCGCACCGCCCTCGCACACGCCCAGCGCAGCGCACTCCTCGACAAATCGCACAATCGCCTCGCGTTCGGGCTCGCCGACTTCGAACCGAAGTTTGTTGCCGAGGTAATCCGCCGCGTCGGATGCGTCCCAGCCGCGCTCGGCCGCGCGAGCGCCCACCAGCCAGTCCATCCGAGTCGCGTTGTGCCGACGAGTCCGATCGAGCACGCTCGCGGCGGTCCGCACAGGGATTGAACCCTCCTCTCCAGCGCGGCACATCCACACCGCATACACAAACGGCAACCCCGTCAGTTCCTTCCACGCCTCGCCCAGGTCGAGCGTGTGCGGATACGCCGCGGCATCGGGCGGATCGGTCTCCACCTTGTCGCCGATCAGCAGCAGCGCATCGGGCTGTGTGCTCTCGCCGGGCGCCACGTGCTCGCGCGCATCGTAATCAACGATCCGCGGCGACACGCCGAACCGCCGCGACATGATCACCCGCAGCAGCGCGACCGAGGTGTGGCTGTCGGTGTCGGCGCCGATGAGCCGCGCCTGCTCCAGCGGCACGCGGGAGAACACCCGCACCGTCATCGTCGGGCCATCGCATCCGATCATCCCCGCCGGCAGCAGCGCCACCCGCCCGCGGTTCTTCGCGGCGTCAATCACCGAGGCCAGCGCGACATCCACTTCGCTCATCAGCAGCATGTCGATGAGTTTCGCGGGCACCGCGGAGGTAACCACCGCATCGCGCCACGATGCCAGCCCCTCGATGAGCGGGAGGGTGTTGAGGTACTTCACACAGCCGATGCGGACGGTGTCCATGGCTGAACGGTACGCGTGGGGCGCGCCAAGGATCGGTAAGCCCGGTTGCCGACCGGCCGCATCTGCGCCATGGGCGTTCTCGTCTTCTCGTCGGAGTCGTGCCACGCGTGACCCCCGCACCCCCCCCCCTCACCCCCGTCATCTGCGGCCCGACCGCCGGCGGCAAGTCCGACCTTGCCGTCGCGCTGGCGCTCCGCGCGCGGGAAGTGTGGGGGTGCGAAGCCGAGATCATCACCGCGGATGCGTTCCAGGTCTATCGCGGCATGGACATCGGCACGGCCAAACCGACCATCGAAGAACGCCGCGGCGTGGTGCACCATCTGATTGATGTTTGTAGCGCGGGCATCCTGCCTGTGCGAAAAGCAGAAGAACATGGGCACGATGCCCATGCCACGAAGAGTTTCACCGTCGATGATTGGCTCACGCTCGCGCGGAAGAAGATCACCGAGATTCGCGGGCGGGGCGCGTTGCCGATCGTTGTCGGCGGCACACACCTGTACATCAAGGCCCTGCTCGATGGGCTGTTCGAGGGTCCCGAGCCCGATGAAGCGCTTCGCGCGCAACTGACCGCGATGGAACCCGCTTCGCGGCGGGCGGAACTTGAGCGCGTCGATCCTGATGCCGCAGCGCGCATCCACCCCAACGACATCCGCCGCACGGTCCGCGCGCTGGAGGTCTTCCGCCTCACCGGCACGCCGATCAGTGCGCATCAGAAGCAGTGGGACCCCCCCACTCAACCGTCGCCAAGCAGCCCGACCATAAGCAGCCCGACCGTTAGGGAGGGCGATTCCGCCGAAGGCGGAACTTCTGAGTGCGATGATGTTGCTCGCGGCTATGCCGCGAACGCCCTCCCTGACAGTCGGGCTGCCTACCAGCTCATCATCCTCGACTGGGAATCCGAGGCGCTGAACCGCCGCATCAACGCGCGGGTCAAGCAGATGATGGAGCGCGGCTTGCTCGATGAGGTCCGTGCGCTCGCCGCGGCGGGCGCACTGGTGCCCGGTTCGCAGCCCGCCGAAGCACTTGGCTACAAACAGATCCTGTTCCACCTTGCCAACCCCGCACAGATGCCCCTCGAGCAGGCCGTCGAGAAGATCAAGATCGAGACGCGGCGGTTCGGCAAGAACCAGCGGACGTGGCTGCGCCGGCTGCGGACGACGCCGGGGGCGATCACCATTCCGATGCCCGGCACGCCGCAGGCCGATGCCGCGGCGAGAATCGAAGAGTCGCTGCGTCCGCCGGGCGTGAGGCGTTGAATGCCCGACCTGCCCCCGAGTCCCCCGCGCATGCGTTCCGATGGGATCAACCCCGGATGCGAGAGCCGCGGCGAGCGCATTGTGGGACGGGTGACCTTGGTCTGCTTTGCGGCCGTGATCTGCTGGGGAACGGTGAGCGTCCTGTTCACTCCATCACGTGTTTCGCTCGCGTCGATGCTCATTCCCGTGGGCGCATTCACCATCGGCGCGACGCTGGCCCACCGCATCGCTGCCCGCCGCGCCCGCCGCGAAGTCATCGCCGCGGACTACTGCTTGTGTCTGGAGTGCCGCTACCCGCTCGCCACACTCCCCGCCGGGGGCACATGCCCTGAGTGCGGCGCGGCGTATGAGCATGAGCAGGTCCGCACCTGCTGGGAGTGGACCTTGGATGAGCATTGGCGATCCTGAACTGCCCAACGGGCTGTCTGATACCCACCCAAAGTGGTGAGATACAGGGCGTTCAAGGGCCGCCGAACTCATTTGTTCACGCATTGTAAGGATATTCCCACCGGATTTCGATGCGGGGTGCTTGACCTTCGCATCGTCCTCCCCGTACTACCCGAGGCCCCTCATATAGGACGGCGAGCGTTCCCAGCAAACCTGGGGCACCCCGCTGACCGATCAAGCGGGGCGGGAGGTCGGGGTTATGACACGTTTGGCACAGGGCTCTATGGCCAAGACGATCCGTAAATCATCCAAACGAACTGACGCCGCCGCGAGCGGGAACGGCGATGCTGCCGGCCGCGGCATTCCGGGCGGGGACAAGTCCGGTAGCGGTCGATCCGGCGGCAAGTTCGGCCGCAAGCCCTTCGAGCAGGGGCCGATGCGCTCCGCCGAGGGCAAGCAACTGGTCATCGTCGAATCACCCTCCAAGGCCAAGACGATCAACAAGTACCTCGGGTCCGACTACGTCGTGCTCGCGAGCGTGGGTCACGTTCGCGACCTGCCGGAGAAGAACCCCAAGGGGGTCAAGTCGCCGGTGCCCGGCGTGGACCTCGAGCACGACTTTGCCCCGACATACGAAGTCGTCGCCGGGAAGCAGAAGACGATCACCGAACTCAAGAAAGCCGCGAAGGGCGCGCGGGAGATCTGGTTCGCGACCGACCTTGACCGCGAGGGCGAGGCCATCGCCTGGCACCTGGCCGATGAACTCGGCATCGACCCCAAGGTCGCCAAGCGCGTGATCTTCAGCGCGATCACCAAGGACGAGATCGCCCGGGCGTTCCAGAATCCGCACCCGATCGACATGGACCGCGTGTATGCGCAGCAGGCGCGGCGGATCCTCGACCGCGTCGTGGGATATCAGGTCTCGCCGCTTCTGTGGAAGAAGGTCGCCCGCGGTCTCAGCGCGGGGCGCGTGCAGAGCGTCGCCGTCCGCCTCGTCGTCGAGCGCGAGCGCGAGATTCGCAACTTCATCCCCGAGGAATACTGGCAGGTACTCGGCCAGTTCGCGCTCTCGCCGCAGGAGGCCGCGAAACTCGGCCCCGCGTGGCGTGCATTCCTGTGCGAACGCGACGAAAAGGGACAGGGCCACTCGATCAAGTCGCAGAACGCGTGGCTCGGCGAGCACGGCGCGATCCAGGGCGAACTGGTCGAAGTCGGCGGGGAGAAACTCGACATTCGCGGCGGAGAAAACGCCGGCGCAGCCTCCGATGAGAACCTGATGAAGCGGGCCCGCCAGGTCGCCGAGTGGGCCGGTCTGACCGACATCAAGATCGACACGCGCGAAGACGAACGCGGCCGCGGCCCGGCCAAGTTTGTCCGCACGATCTCGGGCGTGGTGTCGCCCGCGGCGAAGTACGCGATCACGAGCATAGAGACCAAGCGGAGCAGCGTGCGGCCCAGCGCGCCGTTCATCACCAGCACGCTCCAGCAATCCGCCAGCACGCGGCTGGGCTTCGTGCCCCGCCGCACCATGCAGGCCGCGCAGGCGCTGTATGAGGGTGTCGATATCCCCGGCGAGGGGCCGGTCGGCCTGATCACGTACATGCGTACGGATTCGACGCACATCTCCGGCGCTGCGCTGAACATGGCGCGTGAGTACATCAAGAAGACCTTCGGCGACAAGTACCTGCCGGAGAAGCCCAACTTCTTCTCTTCGAGCAACAAGGCGGCGCAGGAGGCCCACGAGGCCATCCGCCCGACCAGCCTCGACTACCCGCCCAGCCGCGTGAAAAACGCGCTCAAGCCCGATCACTTCCGCCTGTACCAACTCATCTGGGACCGCTTCGTCGCCTGCCAGATGACGCCGGCGGAGTGGGATTCGACGACGGTGCTGGTCGCAGGTGGAGCACCGATAGCCGCCTCGGAGAGCCGGCCCAGCAAAGAGTGCGTCTTCCGCGCCACCGGCCGCACGCTCGCGTTCGACGGCTTCTATCGCGTCACCGGAGTGCCCAGCGCCGCCGAAACGGCGACGCTCCCGCCCCTGAAGGAGCAGCAGCCGCTGCACCCGTTCGCGATCGACCCGATGCAGAAGTTCACCAGCCCCCCGGCTCGCTTCAGCGAAGCATCGCTGATCAAGGCGCTCGAGGCCGAGGGCATCGGCCGTCCCTCCACATACGCGAGCATCATCGGCACCATCCAGGACCGCAAGTATGTCGAGTCGCTCGATCGGCGGCTCTTCGCGACCGACCTCGGCGAGGTCGTGACCGACAAACTCGTCGAGGCATTCCCTCGCATCATGGACCTGGGCTACACGCGCGAGATGGAGGCCGAACTCGACAAGGTTGAGGAGGACCACATCGACTGGGTGCAGATGCTGCACCGTTTCTATGGGCCGTTTGTGCAGGCGCTGGATGCCGCGCACGAGACGATGACGCACGCCAAGGCCGAGACGACCGCCGCGCCGGCCGATCTTCGCTGCCCCGAGTGCGGCAGTTCGATGGTCTATCGCTTCGGGCGCAACGGCCGGTTCCTGTCGTGCGCCAACTACCCGACGTGCACCTACGCGTGCCCGGTGGATCGCGAGGGCCGGCCACGCCCCGCCGAGCACGCCAACATCGCCTGCCACAAGTGCGGCGCGCCGATGATCCGGCGCACCGGGCGCTTCGGGCCGTTCCTCGGCTGCTCGAAGTTTGAATCCAAGCCCAAGCCCAGGAAGACCAAGGGCAAGAAGGGCAAGAAGGGATCGGCGGAGCCAGTCGTTGAAGTTGTCGCGCCGGTGAACCCGGATGCGTGCGACGGCATCCTGAACATCGACAAGAAGGGGCACGTCGTCGCGCCCAGCCCGCCCGCGCTGCTCACCGATCTGCCCTGCCCCAAGTGCGGTGCCGCCATGAACCTGCGCGATGGCATCCGCGGCCCGTGGCTGGGGTGCAGCGCGTTCCCCAAGTGCCGCGGCCGCGGCAAGTGGACCGATGTGCCCGACGAGAAGCGAGCCGCGCTCGAAGCACAACTCGCCGCGCACACCAGGGCGCACCCGATCCCGATCATCCGCACGCTCGATGGCAAGCCGCTGACCGATGCACGGGGCAAGCCATTGCCCGATGCGCCGAAAGTGGAGCAGATGATCGAAGGCGGCGCAGGAAGCGTGCTGACCGGCGGGGCCGCGGCGGAAGAACGCGAGGAGGCCGCGCTCGAAAGCGCGGCGTAGCACCGGCTTTGGAGCATCGATTCCATGAACACGCGGCCCCTCTCCCCGATCGGGAAAGGGGAGAGTGCGCCAAGCCGATCAGACCTTCGGCCCGCTGTCTTCCAGTTTCGCGATCGCCTCGCCATACTGCTCGCGCAGGGGTTCGACGACATCCTTGATGAAGCGCTCGGTCTGCTCGACGCTGCGGCCGATGTACTTCATGGGGTCCATGACGCCCTCCCAGTCGAGTTCGGCCGACAGCGCGCCGCCCCGCGCCTTGGACTGGAAGTTCTTGTCGACTTTCAGGCGGTCGAGCAGGTCGTTGTCGAGGCCTTCCTGCTTCACGCGCAATCCCGCCGCCTGCGCGTGCTGCCGGATGAGTTCGTGATAGTGCTGGCGATCGCCACCCAGTTTCACGCACGCCATCAGGATGTTCTCGGTCGCCATGAACGGCAACTCGGCCATCAGGTTCTTGCGGACCATCGCCTCATGGACGATGAGGCCGCTCGCGACGTTGTGCATGAGGTCGAGCGCGCCATCGAGGGCGAGGAAGGCCTCGGGCAGCGACAGCCGCCGGTTGCTCGAATCATCCAGCGTGCGCTCCAGCCACTGCGTCGCGGTGGTGTCGTAGGCGTTGCCGACGAGGTTCATGACGAAGCGCGTGAGCCCGCAGATGCGCTCGCAGCGCATCGGGTTGCGCTTGTACGGCATCGCGCTGCTGCCTATCTGCTTGTCCTCGAAGGGTTCATCGAGCTCCTTGCGGTTGCAGAGCAAGCGGATGTCGGTCGCGATCTTGTGTAGCACACTCGCGCACGAGGCGAGATCGGCGAGGATGAAGGTGTCGATGACTCGGGGGTAGGTTTGGCCAGTTAGACTGAAAGATCTCAAGGCGATGGTCGACTTCACGGCTTCGCACTTGAGATCATCATCCGATGCGTTGCGAAGAGAGGTAAGGCGATGCTCGAGACGATCGGTGATTGTCGTGCTCTGTGCGGGCATCGACCGCCGCTCAGCAACAAGTCGAGAGAGTCTTGCGGCGGCACCGTCTGCGTGCTCGCGCAGGCTGACGCCGTCATATGCGCCTCGATACTGCTGTTCGAGCGTAGAGTCAAGGAATCGTGCATCGAGTTCATCGACACGTTTGTGGCTATCGCCCAAGAGTGAAAGGAAAGATGCTTGTGTTCCCGTCGCCCCGCGAAGACCTCTGCGAGGCAGTCGGGGTATGCCTGCATCCGAGAGTTTCTCCGCGCACAAATCGAGTTCGTATCCCCAGAGAGCGCATCGCCTTCCGACTGTTACCGGCTGCGCTGGCTGATAGTGCGTGTAGCCGAGGGCCGGTAGGGCCTTCCACGTCGAAGCGGCGGCACTCAGCGACAGCGTCGCACGACGCATCTTCAGGTCGATGAGCTCGATTGCATGTTCGAGTGTGAGCAAATCCGAATTACACACCACATCCTGACTCGTCATCCCCAGATGGATGATGCCCTTCGCCTTCGGGCACGAGTCTCCCAGCGCGTGCACGTGGGCCATCACATCGTGCCGCAGCTCGCGCTCGTACTTCTCCGCGGCCTTCATCTCCGCATCGGTGATACCGCCCGGCCGCTCCACCACCGCGCGCAGCTCCTCCACCTGCTCCTTGCTCACCGGCAGCCCAAGTTCGTGCTGCGCCTCCGCAACCGCCAGCCAGATCTTCCGCCAGGTGTTGAACTTGTGCCGCGGCGACCAGAGGCGCAGCATCTGCTCGCTCGCGTTCCGCGTGGCGAGGGGGGAGGTGTATGTGTCGTAGGACATGCCGAGACAATAAGCAGCCCGACCGTCAGGGAGGGCGTTTCGGCCAAAGGCCGAAGCAGGTTCGGCTTCGGGAAGGCGTTTGCAGGGGCAGGCGGAAGTTGGTTCGCGGGCAGTTCTGGCAGCAGGCTCGCGGCTGCGCCGCGAACGCCCTCCCTGACGGTCGGGCTGCTTGTTGGTCGGAGGCATGTTCGGTACGCTCGGAGGGTGTACACCGATCCGCTGGCCTACTTCATCACGTTCCGAACATACGGCTCGTGGCTGCACGGAGACTCGCGCGGCTCGGTTGATCGTCGGCACAATCAGTTCGATTCACCGATGATTCCGCAGAGCAAGGCACTCGCCGCGTCAGATGGCGATCAGCTTGCCCATCTCGCGGTCGTGCTTACTCCACCGCAGCGCGAGATCGTAACGGCAGCGATCATCGGCGTTTGCGAGCATAAGAAGTGGCGGCTCCTTGCAGTCAATGTTCGCACAAATCACGTGCACACGGTTGTATCAGCAGTGCAGCGACCCGAGTTCGTGATGAACGCCTTCAAGGCGTGGGCGACGCGGCGACTGCTCGAGGCCGCGGAGTTTGAGAAGGGGACACGCGTGTGGTCGCGGCACGGAAGCACGGTGTACCTGTTCAAGGAGGATAAGGTGACGGAGAAGTGCCAGTATGTGATCGAAGGGCAATGAGCAGCCCGGGCGGGAGCGAGGGCGTTGGCCGCCAAAGGCAGAGCCCATTTGCTTGCGCAAGCCTGAGACATGGGTCGCGGCTTCGCCGCGAACGCCCTCCCTGACGGTCGGGCTGCTTGTTCGGTCGGGGGCTTGCTGGGTCGGGCTGCTTACTCCGCCAACCTCAGGCACCAACTCGGCCCCATCAACTGCCAGCGCCCGGCGATCCTGGACTTGCTGAACCACCTGCCGCGGCGGCCATGGAGGGCAATCGCGGTCCATGGGATGCTGAGCGCCTGTCCTCCAAAGAGCCGCATGAGCAGCGCGGGGCGCAGGTGCAGGCCGTAGTCGTCCGCTGCGACGTGCACCGACCAGCCCATGTTGATGCTGTCGATGGCGAACGACTGGAAGGAGCGTCGGACGGCGTCGGCGGCGGGTTCTCGTGGCGGGAACGCCGCGGCGAGATCGACGAACATGTGCTTGACCCACATCCGCACGGCCCACAGCACCACCGCGTCAACGGCGATGAAGATCGAGACGATGAGCCAGATGTGCGCGGGGGGCATGGCGGCGGGATGCTATCGGCGCAGCGCGCACCTATGCGCCGCCCGGCCCGACGGAATCGCGCAACGCAAAAACAAGGCCGGGACGCCCGAAGGCGTCCCGGCGGTGTGTGTCGTCATGGCTTCCGCAGGTTGCGGTTCAGTTGCGACGGCGACGGGCCGCGGCCAGACCGCCAAGGCCCAGCAGCGCCAGAGCGCCCGGAGCGGGAATCTCCGTCACGCCGTGCAGCGTGACCGAGCCAGTCCACGTGCCGCTGGTGCCCGACGCGCCGTAGCCGTTGCCCAGCCACACCGCGGCAATGGGCAGCGCGTCCATGTTCAGCGGGTTGGTCAGGGTCACGGTGTCAATGACCGTCGTGCCCGGAACATCGCTGCCGCCGTTCGCCCAGAAGTGGCGCTCGGCCGCGCCGGTGTTCGAGAACCCGCCCACCTGGAGCAGCCCGCCCAGGCTCAACGGCAGATCGTCAACGTAGATGCACAGATCGTCGGCATACGTGAAGTTCACCGAGGCGTCCAGAACCGCGTTGACGGAAACGCCGGTCAGCGTTCCGGTCAACTGGCCCGCGTTGAACAGTTGGACGAAGTTGAACCCCGCAAACGTCACGTTCGTGAACGGCACCGTCACGTCGGCGCTCGCCGAACCTGCCAGAGCCGCCGCCGCGGCGATCGAAAGAGCCGCACCCTTCAGATTCATCATCTCTCTCCTCATTGAACTTCAAACACACTCACGCCGGCGGCGCGACCTCTCGCTTCTCCGCCTCGCCGCGCCAGTCGCCTCAAACACTGAGGCGCTTCTCCCTCGCGCGGCCCTTCCGGCATGGCCTACCACCATGCCCCACAGGCAACCCGGACTCCACGCCCGGGACCAACGAACACACAACCACCGCCGCCGCGAATGCGCTCCGCGGCTCCGGTGTCCAAAATGTGTGGAGGGTTCTCTCTCCGCTCCACGTGCGCCAGAGATCGACGCACAAAACAGGCATCACATCCTACCACTTCATTGGGGGAACACAAGAAAAATCCGCGCGTCCATCCCGCTGTACTTCCGACATTGCACCGCCATTGCGTAAACTGGGAACTCTACGGAACTTGGGAGCGTCGATCTCCCGCCGCAACCGATGCCGCCCGCCGCCACAAATCCGCAGGAACGCCTCCAAGAGGCCATTGCCGCGCATCGTCGCGGCCGAACGGACTGGGCTCTCGAACTCGCCGGCCGCGTCCGAAAACTCGGCGGCAAGGCGGCTGTCGAGGCGTCCGTCGTGATGGCCGAGGCGCTCTTCCGCGCCGGGCGGCTCGATGAACTCCGAGCCCTGCTCGAGACGCCGGGCGATTTTCAGAGCGATCGCCGGTGGAAACTCATGTCCGCGCGGCACCTCCGTGCATCGGGCGGCGATGCCGCGGCGGTCGAGACGCTCCTCCGCTCAGTCCTCGACTTGAACGCCGACGACCACGTCCACCGCATGGCCGCGTTTGAACTCGTCCGCGTCCTTGAGAAGGCCGGCCGCTACGACGAGGCCTGGGACACCGCGGCCGATACCCATCGGCGCACCACCCGCCCCTTCGACACCGACGCGCTTGTCCGCGCGCTGGCCGTCACCGCGGGCCTTGCGCGCCAGAACCGCCTGGCCGATCTCCCGCGCGCGACCACACGCATCGAACGCACCGCACTCGTCACCGGCCTGCCGCGCAGCGGCACCACGCTCGTCGAGCAGATGCTCGACCGCCACCCGCGCATCCGCGGAGTCGGCGAAGTTTCCGTCCACGGCCGCATGGCCGATGCGCTCGCCCACGCCGGCGGCGGCTGGCCCGCCGGGGCGCTCGTCGCCGCGCCCGCGCTCTGCAACCAGTGGCAGCAGACCTACCGCAAGGAGGTCCGCTCGCTGCTCGAGATTCCCGGCGGTGTCTGGACACTCGACAAGACCCTCTTCCCCATGGTCCAGCCGCTTGCGCTCGCCGCGGTGCTGCCGGGTGCGCGCACGATCACCCTCACCCGCGAAGCCCGCGACAACGCCACCAGCCTCTTTCTCAGCAACTTTGACCCCACTTGGGGCTGGACCGGGTCGCTCGATTCCATACGCCGCGTGATCGCCGCGCACCGACGGCACGTGCCCGTCATCGTCGAGGCGCTGCGGGTCGCCGACCTGCCGGTGCGTTATGAGCAGATGGTCGAAGCCCCCGAGCCCGCCGTCCGGGCGATGCTCGCTCACCTCGGCCTCGAACCTGACGACAACTGCCTGCACCCCGAGGACAACCGACGGGTCGTGCACACCCTCAGCCACGAGCAGGTGCGCAGACCCATCAACCGCGAGAGCATCGGCCGGTGGCAGCGCTACGCCGCACGCTTCGACAGCGCGTGGGACGAACTCGCAGACACTCCCGCCTGAACCCGCTCACGCCACCATGTGCGCCGGCTGCGGCGTGTCGGCCTTGATCTTCTCTTTCTTCACGTTCTCGCTGGGCGGGGCCTCTTCGCACGAGAGCAGCCACTGGTCATCATCCACGCGGATCTGCAGGTGCGCGGGCCGGCCCCACAGCAGGCGCAGGTTCACCAGCACCTCGCGGGCCTTGGCCATGTCGACCTCAAGCCCGTTGAACTGGTGCGCGAGGTAGAGTTCGCCGCGGTTGCGGTAGTTGGCATCCACCACGTAGATGAACGGCTGGCCCATGTTCGTCAGCCGGTAGAGCAGCGTCTGCTTGATGCGGTCAAAGTCGCGCGAGACGATCTTGTTCTCGCCCGTCTGCGGGTCCCGGCGATACTGGTACATCTTGTGCCGCTCGACGAACTCGGGCGTCAGGAACTCGTCGATGAACTGCACATCGTTGTAGATGCGGCGGACCTCGAAGATCTTCTCGCGGCCCTTCATCGACTTGTCGTCGTAGTCCTCTTGCGCGCCCAGCCCCTCCATGCGCTCCCACGCAGCGCCGTGCTGGCCGGTGTTCCAGCGGCGTTCGATGTCGCGGAAGAGTTCGTACCCGATCTTGTAGGGATTGAAGCCGCCGGGCGCCATCGCCAGCACGCCCGAGTGCTGGTCGGCGTATTGCACGATCTCGGACGCTTCGACGAAGTGCTGGGTCATGAGTTTGGAGTGCCAGTAGACGGCCCAGCCCTCGTTCATGACCTTGGTCATCGCCTGGGGCGCGAAGTAGTACGCCTCGTCGCGGATGATGGACAGAATGTCCTGCTGCCAGTCCTCCAGCGGCGCGTGGCGGAGCAGGAAGAGCAGCACGTCGCGCGTGGGCTTTCGGGGGAATCGGCCGCGTTCGGCGCGGGCCAGTTCCTCGCGCTCCTTGCGCTGCCGGTCCAGCAACTCGCGCGGGTTGATGAACGGGTCCATGTAGTCCTTGGCGGGAAGTCGCTCATCGCCATCATCATCGCGGTCGCGGGCGCGGCGGTCATTGGCCTCGCGACCGGTTCGCGGCTCCTTGCCATCGCGCGTCATGAACATCGAGTGCGGATCGATCAGGTGCTCGAGCGAAAGGCACGCATCAATGAACCGCTCCACCGTCTCCTGCCCGTGCCGGTCGATGTGCCGCCGCACGCGGGTGGCGTGGTTGGCCATCTGGTCGATCATCTTGCGGTCGGTCCGGCTGAACCAGAAGTTGTTCTTGAAGAAGTCGGCGTGCCCGTAGACGTGCGCCATCACGAGTTTCTGGTCGGTGACGGCGTTGGATTCCTGCAGGTAGGCGTACACCGGGTCGTTGTTGATGACCATCTCGTAGATGCGGCCCATGCCGTAGGCATCGCGCTTGGAGAGCGACTCGTACTCCATGCCCCAGCGCCAGTGCGGGTAGCGCACCGGGAAGCCCTGGTAGGACGCGATCTGGTTCATCACGTCAAACGGCAGGACCTCGTAGACGACCTCGTAGAACGACAGCCCGTACTCGATCGCCTTGGCCTTGATGGCCTGCATGTGCTCGAGCAGTTCGGGCGAGAGATCGGTGTGCGGCGTGCCGGGCATGGTCTTGGTGTTATCGGCCAGAAGAGAGCCCCCCATGACTGCTACGCCGCGAGGGGCGGGCGGGTGCGGCCGAGCGGCGGAGGAACACAGAGGAAGCCGAGCAAGCAGAGGGCAGCGGAGCGGCATGTAGGATCGGGGGACAGGCGGGCTGGGGGGCGGAGGAGGGAGCAAGGGTCGCAGCCGGCCCGTATCCTGCAAGCATGGACGCGCCCAAGCGCACAGACCAGCCCGCCGCGATCCAGGCCCCCTGGCGGCAGGAGTACCTCGAGAACCTGGACGCGGCGGAGAGCGGCAAGGCGACCTCTGGCGCGAAGGCCGACGAGGCCAACTTCCTCCGCGCCTACTTCCTCGCCCCCGCCGATGATGCCACAAACCACGTCGTCGTCCGCACCTCCCGCGGCATGATCCTGCTCAACCGCTTCCCCTATGCCGGCGGGCACCTGCTGGTTGCGCTCGGCGAGCCCCGCCCGACGCTGCTCGATTATGACGCCGATCAGCGTGCCGCGTTATGGCGGCTTGTCGACGCCGCGGCGGCGCTGATGCAGGAAACGCTCGCGCCGCAGGGGATCAACATCGGCATCAACCAGGGTCGCGCGGCGGGCGCGGGCGTGCCGGGGCACCTGCACGTGCACCTGGTGCCGCGATGGGGCGGGGATGTGAACTTCGTGAGCGTGGTGGGACAGGTCCGCGTCATCCCTGTCTCACTGGAGCGCATGGCCGAGCGCTACAGGCAGGCTTGGGGACGGATCGCGCCGAAGTGGTCGGCAGTGCTCGAGTAAGCAGCCCGACCGTCAGGGAGGGCGTTCGCGGCATTGCCGCGAACGGGTCGAAACGGCACGTGCTTCCGCCTTCGGCGGAAACGCCCTCGCTCACGCTCGGGCTGCTTACGCGTTGCTCACGCCGCGCGGCGCCGCGTGAACGCCAGGCCCACGCGGTACATCTCGCCCGCGGGTTCGCAGCGGATGCACACCGCGCCCGCCCACGGGATGCTCGATCCCTCGGGGCAGATCGTCACGTGCATGCCCGGCTCCAAGGCAGAGCGCGTCAACGCGCCAAGACCGGTCTCCGAGCGGTCGAACAGGTCCAGGTGCGTCAGGCCGAAGCGGTCGCGCCCGTTGGTGTAGGTCGCGGCCATGCTCCGCGCCGCGGGTTCGCGTTCGCTGCCGCGGCGTTCGAGTTTCAGCGTTCCGCGGTCGCTCACTTTCGCGGACACCGGACGGACTTTCACAGCGGTGCGCTGCATGGCTCTCTCCCTGCGAGTGCGCGAAACTCCCCCACGACCACTGGGAATCGGCCCGACTCCGCGCGACCTGAAAGCCCGTGCGGCCTGCGAGACTTGCGCCGCGGCAAAGCCGACCGGCTGTCTCGTTGGTCGCCCCATTCAGGTGGGAACGCGTCACAGAACCAAACCCGGCATCCCGCCCTCTCAGGGCGGCAGCAGGTCCGCTTCGTTCTCGTTCCATCGGTGTGCGCACTCCGGGCACACGCGCGCTGGCAGGCGGCGGATGTCGTACCCGCACGCCGGGCATTGGCCCCGTTGCATGGCCTTCCTGCGCTTGATCGCCGCCCGCTCGGCGGGCGTGAGCGTCGCGCCGCTGAGCGCACGTCCCGCCGCGTCCAGAATCGGAATCGTCCACGCCAGCGATCGGACCAGCAGCGCAATCAGCAGGACCACGCCGATCATGCGGCACATCTGGAAGAGGCGCAGCGAGTACCCCGTCGCCGCGGCGGTGGTGCCGCTCATCCGCGAGGCCGTGCGCCGCCAGAAGGCGTCCTTGTGGGCGCCGAGCCACGCGATGTACGCCGCGCGGACCTCCGCGGGGTCGTACGCCGGCCCGCCCACGGTGGTGCCGAGCACGTCCTCCATCTCAAAGTTGACGACGCCCGAAGTCGCCGAGCGCGCGCGATAGGCGTAGTACACGGTCGTCAGCACCCGGTCGGTGTCGCGCTCGCTGTCGAGATCGACGCACACAACCCGCCCCTCGCGCAGAACCGCGACCGCCGCGGGCACGTCGGGCTGGCCGATGTTGCCGCGCGGCGCGAGCGCGGGCCAGTTCCCCGAGGCATCGACGGACAGATACCGGGCGTTGGCCCACAGCAGCACGATCGCCGCGACCGTGAAGGGCCACGTGCCGGCGATGCGCCACGCCCGGCGCAGCACGCGCCGACCCGAGCCCGCACCGGCGGGGGTGGCGCGTTCGGCTCGCTCGCGCTCGGGGCGCTCGCGCCGGTCGTAGTTGTCTCCCAGTGTCTGCCGCACGAGCCCTCGCTTGATGGAAGACTATTCGGAGCCCGCCCGCCGCGGTTCGCCCATCCGCCCGCCCCGAACCTATGCTCGCCCGTGAACCACTCACCAGCGTGCGACTCGTCGATTGAACACGGGCAGGCTCTGGCCGCGATGTGCGCGGCGGTCTCCGCCGCGGCGTCGGTCTGCTCCACCGTGCAGGCCGGGCTCGACCGCTACCGCGCCATCACCAAGGACGATCGCTCGCCGGTCACCATCGCCGACTTCGCCTCGCAGGCGGTCGTCGCCCGCGCGCTGCGCGCTGCGCTGGGCGATGACCTGGTCCTCGTGGGCGAGGAATCGTCCTCGTTCCTGCGCGATCCGGCGCACGCCGCGCACCTCGATGCCGCGCTCGACGTGCTGCGCGCCGGCGCGTGGCCCGGCGTCACGGCCGAGGCGCTGCTCGATGCCATCGACCTGGGCGCGGCAGAGCCCCCACCGACCGATGCCCCCGCCGGGTTCTTCACCCTCGATCCCATCGACGGGACCAAGGGCTTTCTTCGCGGCGGGCAATACGCCGTCGCGCTCGCCTTCATCCGCGCCGGAAGGCCCGAACTGGCGGCAATGGGCTGCCCCAACCTGTCGCCCGATCCGGCCCGCGGCGCGGACGCCGCGCCCGCGGATGCCGGCACGCCGGGCGGGTGCCTGTTCGCCGCGGTGCGCGGCTCGGGGCGCGTGGTGCAGTCGCCGCTTGGCGCATCGTGCGGTCGCGGCGGGGGCGAGTTGCTCGTCACGCCCGCTTCGCGCGCGGCCTTCGCCGGCGCGCGGGCGCACCCCGTGCTTGCCGAGAGCGTCGAGAGCGCGCACTCCGACCAGTCGGCATCGGCCATCCTCATGCGCGAACTCGACGCGGCGTACGGCCTCGTGCGGCTCGACAGCCAATGCAAGTACGCCGTCGTCGCGCGCGGTCAGGCCGATGTCTACCTGCGGCTTCCGTCAAAGAAGGGCTACGTCGAGCGCATCTGGGACCACGCCGCGGGCGCGCTCATCGCCGAAGAGGCCGGCTGCATCGTGACCGACGTCGACGGCCGTCCGCTGGATTTCGGGCACGGACGCGGGCTCGAGGCCAACCGCGGCGTGGTTGTCGCGACCGCCGCGCTGCACGCGCGGCTGATCGCCGCCATCAGCGCGCACCGCCCGCCCAACGCCTGACGATCCCGCCCGTCAGTGCCCGCCGTGCGAGTCCTTCTTCGCGGTCTTGGTGTCGCTCTTGCCGGTTGCCCTGGACGCGGGCTTGGCGTGCGCGGCCTCGGCCTTCATGCGCTCGGCATGCTCCGCATCGTCGCCCACGTGGCGCAGCACCGCGCCCTCGCTCGTCGGCGCGGGCTCGCTCGGCGGACCGCGGAAGACCAGGAACCCCCACAGGCACGCGGCCTGAAAAATCGTGATGATCGCGGCATAGCCGATGGTCTGCCGGACCGTCGGGCTCAGCCTCGATGTGTAGTTGGCGATCGGCCGCACAATCACCGCCGCCGCGCCGCCGATGATCGCGCCAAGGTGATACTGCCGAGACGCGACCGCGACCGGCGAGGGCGCGGCGGCCGCAACCGAGATCACCTTCTCCACCGCCCGCGCCGGGGCCGGTGCGGGCTGCGGCGCCGGCTGCGCCGCGGCGGGCGCGACAACGGGCGCAGAAGAGGCCGTCGAATCAGAGGCGTTCGCCTCCGGCTCCGCCGGTGCGATCTGCACGTTCGCACCGACTTCGGCATCGGCCTGGGTGTCCGCCGCGAGTGCCGCGGCATCGACCTGCGCGGCGTTCGAAACGGGCTCGACGGGCTCGATCGCCCGGTCCTGCTCCGCGGCGCGGTCGGAAAGTTCCTGCGCGCTGGCCGCGAGTTTCTCGTCGAGTTGCTGGATGGTCGCCGGGGAAGCGAAGTCGGGGTCCTCAGTCCGCGCTGCAACGCCTTCCTCAACCGCGGGCACAGCCTCCACCGCCGCGGCCAGTTGATCGACCTCCGCCTCAGCCGCGGACTCTGCCTGCGCGTGCAGCGTTTCCATCGACGCGTTCACATCGCTCAGCAGGTCCTCGGGGGATGCGAAGTCGGTGCCCTCTTGCACCACAGCGGTCGCGTCGGCATCCTGCACCGCTTCGTCGTTTGCCGCGGTGTCGGCCAACAACTGATCGACCTGTTCGTCGAGCGGCGGAGGCGGCGGGATGTGCTGGGCACGCTCGGGCATGGGGCGTTTCCGCGCCTGGGACTATCGGCCCCCGCACGGAGTTGCTGAAGGTCTCTCGGATTCCGGCACGCCGGACATGCTAATTTATCAGGACGCACGCACCCGGGGAACGGGAATCCGTGCCGATTGCCTCGCCACCTCGCCTGCCCGCCCGCCCGCACACCCCTCTTGAGCGACCCGCAATGCACCGGATCCATTGGCAGGGCACGTGGCCGGATGTCGGACAGATGCTCGCCATCGACGGCGATGAGGGCTCGCACGCCCTGCGGGCCAAGCGCCTGCGGGCCGGCGAGCGCGTCGAGGTCTTCGACGGCGCGGGGCGGGTCGCGACCTGCTCCGTGCTCGACTCGGACCCGGGCCGGCGCACCAAGACGCTGGACCTCCGCGTGCTGGAGACCGCGCAACGCGAGCCCGCGTCTCCGCGGGTCGAGGTCTTCGCCGCGACGCCCAAGGGCGGACGCGTCGACGAGATGGTCGAGGGTCTGTCGGAGGCGGGCGCGGCATCGTGGACGCCGCTGGTCACCGCGCGCACCGTGGTCGAACCAAGCCCCGCCAAACTCGACCGCCTCCGGCGCATCGCCGTCGAATCGGCCAAGCAGTGCGGGCGGGCGTGGGTGCTGGAGATCGGGCGCGAGTGCCGGCTGGCCGATGCGCTCGCGGGCGCGGCGGGCAGCGCGCTGATCCTGGCCGATGGCGCTGCGCCGCCCTATCGCCCGGCTTCCGGCGCGGCCGTTGTGCGGCTGCTGGTCGGGCCCGAGGGCGGTTGGACCGATGGCGAGCGGCACGATGCGCTCCGCGCGGGCGCGGTTGCGGCCGGCTTCGGCCCCAACGCGATGCGCATCGAAACCGCCGCCGTGGTTGCCGCGGCGGTCGTGCTCGATCGGCACCGCGACGCCGCCCGCGGGTAGAACATGTGCGGCACGCCGATCCGCGCCAACAATCCACCCGAGTACGGAGTCCCACAGATGATGCTGCCCTTGATCGCCGCGGCGTTGATCGGCCAGGGCATGGCCGCGGCCCAGCCGCCCGCCGCGCCGCAGTCGATCCCCGCTCAGACCGAGCCCGCGTGGCGCGACCAGGCACGCGAGATGTCGCGCAAGGCCGCGGCGTGGCTGGCAACGCAGCAGGACCCGGCAACCGGCGGCTGGTCCGTGCCCGAGGCCGATGAACAGGGACGATCCACGCAGCCGCACCTGCCGGGGATCACCGCTCTGGTGCTGACTGGCCTGCTTGACCGCGCGATGGCGGAGGGCGGTCAGGAGGACGAACTCCCCCAGCCGGTGCTGCTGGGCGTGAAGTACCTGCTCAACTGGCAGCAGCCCGATGGGGGGATCTACGACCGCGCGCTGCCGTCGTACAACACGTCGCTGGCGGTGTCGGCGCTGTCGCGCGTGCAGATGCCGCGTGCCCGCGAGGCGGTGAACCGCTCGGTTTCGTTCCTGCGGAGTTTGCAGTGGAGCGAGTTCTCCGATGTCGCCATCGGCGGAGCCGAGGCGCCGCGCCCGGTGGAGCGCAACCACCCGTTCTACGGCGGCGTGGGCTACGGCCGCCACGGCCGGCCCGATGGCTCGAACCTCAACCTGTTCATGCAGGCGCTCGAGGATGCGGGCGTGGAGCCGACCGACCCGGCGGTGCGCCGCGCGCTGGTGTTTCTCCAGCGGTTGCAGATGACGGACGCGGTGAACGACATGCCCTACGCCGATGGGAGCAGCCAGGGCGGGTTCATCTACGCGACGGTCGAGAACGCCCAATCGGTGGACGGGCCCGCCGGGCAGAGCATGGCGGGATCGATCGAGGAGACGCTCGACGATGGGACGCGCGTCAGCCGCCTCCGGGCCTACGGCTCGATGACCTACGCCGGCTTCAAGAGTTACCTCTACGCCGATCTGGCGCGCGATGATCCGCGCGTCGCGGCCGCGCTGGAGTGGATCCGCCGGAACTACACCGTCGATGAGAACCCCGGCATGGGCTCGGACGGTCTGTACTATTATTATGTAACATTCGCGCGGGCCCTGGCCGCGTGGGGCGAGCCGACCATCGCGCCGCCCGAGGGCGAGCCCGCCGATGCGCCCGGGCGCGACTGGCGGGCCGACCTCGTCGCTCGGCTGGGCGCGATGCAGAACGACGATGGCTCGTTCCGCAGCGTCGATGACCGTTGGATGGAAAACAACCCCGTGCTGATCACCGCCTACGCGCTCGTCGCGCTGAACGCCGCGAGCAAGTGAGAAAGGCCCCGTCATGGCCGGAATGAACACCCTTGCGGGTCTGATCTGCGCCGCGGCCCTCTCGCTCGCCGTTGCACCCGCGCTCGGCCAGCCCGGTTTCGGCAAGCCGCGGCCGCGACCCGCGCCCGCGGCGGACCCCGCGCCCCAGCAGCCCGCGCCCGATGAACCGGCCCCGGCCGACCCGCTGCTGGCTTCCACGGCCAACCCCGCCGCGCCATCGTGGCGCGAATGGCGCGATGAGGACCCCGAGCGCAAGGCCCCCACCGCCGATGCCGAGCCGGGACGCGCCTACGCGTGGAAGTCCCGCGAGGGCCTGCGCTACACCTGGTCGCTCCCTCGCGACTTTGCCAAGGGCCGGGGCTACGACCTGGTGATCCTCTGCCATCCCGACCGCGCCGACTTCCGCTGGGGCTACCTCAACCACCCCGCGGGGACGGGCCCGCGCGCCTTCCGGCCCGGCGAGATCGTCGTCGCCGTCGACGGCACCAGCGCGCACGAGCGCAACCCCGATGTGCGCACCTTCCCCATCGACCCCGACTCGATCGTCCGATTCCGCGACCTCGTCCTCGAGGTCTCGCGCGTCTTCCCCACGCAGCACATCTACCTCTACGGCATGGGCGGGGGCGGCGCGTTCGCCCAGTGCTTCGCCGCACGCTTCCCCGCGCTGGCCGACGGCGTTGTCGCCCACGGCTGCGGAGTCCCCGCCGACTGCGTGCGCAAGGGCGACATGCCCGTGGTCCTGCTGCACGGCGCCAAGGACCTCATGCACCCCGTGAACCTCAGCCGCGATGCCGCACGCGCCTATGCCGGCGCCGATCACACCAGCGTCCGCCTGCGCATCCTGCAATCGTTCAACGACTTCCCCAACCCCGTCCGCGCAGCCGAGTGCATCGACTTTCTCAAGGCCATCCGCACCGACGATGCGGCCGCCGTGCTCGCCGCGGCACGCGCGCTGCTCACACCCAAGCCGCCCGACGAGTACGAGTATCGCTGCGCCGTCTGGTACGGCGCAGCGCGCGAGGCCCTGGGCCGCCTCGTCGGCGAGGGCGCCAAGCCGATCGAGACGGTGCCAACAGAGATCGCCGCGCAAGCCCGCGCGCTCATCGACCGCGTCGAGGCCGAGGGCGCGCGGCACGTCGCCGCGCTCCGCGCCTTGATGGCCCCCGGCCCGATCGCCGAGCAGCCGCTCGATGGCAATCCGTGGCTGGGGTACCTCGTCGCCATGCGCGAGGACTTCCGCGGCGTGCGAAGCGTCGAGGCCTTCGCCGCGGAGATCGGGTTCGATGAACTCGCCGATGAGCACCACGAGAACGCGGCGAGTTTCCGCGAAGTCTGGACGCCCGACGGCGACGCCGCCGAAGCCTTCACGACCGGCGTCGAGGGCGTGCTCGATGCGTGGCTCTCCGACAGCCTGCCGCTGGACCTTGGTTCGCGGCTGCGGTTCTGGAGCCGACGCGCGGCCGAACTCAAACTCCCCGCCGATGCGCTCGAAAAGTACGAGTACGTCGCCAACTGGGAGAAGGGCTGGAAGTCCGGGCTCGATGCCTATGAAACCGAGTGGCGGAAGTGGAAGCCGGACTGACCCCCACCACCCCCCACCCCCCATCCCCACCCCACCTCTTCCACCGACGCGGGGCTCCGGGCAGCCGGACTACATGCCGCCCTCGCGAACGGAATCGTTGCGAGAGCGCGAGTTTTCGAATAAACTCTGAGTTCTGAACTCCGGGGCCGCGCCATGCGTCGCGCGGCGAACCCGAATCTCGGGCCGGGATGGCCCACTTCCTTCCGTGTGCTCGAGTTCTGATCGAGCAGAGAAGGTGATGACATGAACGCGCGATCCCCTTGGCTGTGGGCAGGGCTGGTTGCGACCTGCGCGATGACTTTGCTCGCGACGACCGCCCATGCGCAGCAGGCCAGACCCGCCGCCGCGGCGGAGCCAGCGGCCGATGCCAAGCCCGCGCCGCGCAAGGGCGGTGTGCCCGGCCTGACTGGCGCGACCTTCAACGGCTTGAACAGCGATCCCGAATCGTCGCGCCCATTCCCGATCGCGCCCGGCGGCTTTGTGCCCCGCGGCCCGCACATGGCCGCGAATGACTGCATCGATGCCCCGTTCATCACCGAGGGCACCCACAGTTTCGACACCACCGGTTTCAGCCCGGGCGGACCGACCACCACGTGCGCGGGCAACACCTCCGCAAACGGATGGTGGGTCTACTTCCCATCGGCGAACGGAATCGTGACCATCACCACCTGCGGCCTGGCATCGTTCGACACCACGCTCGCGGCGTTCAGCGGGACGTGCGCCGCGCCGATGCAGGTGGCCTGCAACGACGACGCGTGTGCCCTGCAGTCGCGGATCATCTTCAGCGTCGCCGTCGGCACGCCATATCTCATCCGCATCTCGGCGTTCAGCGCGGTCACGGTGGGCGCAGGCGCGATCAGCATCGAACTTGATGCCAGCGGCGGCAGCGCATGCCTGTCTGCCCCGATCATCAACGAGGGTGGGCACGCGTTCTTCAACACGGCGCTCGAGACCGACATCACGACGTGCGCGTTCAACGACGTGGCCACCGCGTGGTTCGAGTATCAGGCGACGCAGAGCGGCACGGCGACGGTCACCACCTGCGGACTGGCGTTCTTCGATACCGTGCTGTCCGCGTGGACGGGCTGCTTCGGCTCCCAGATCGTCTGCAACGATGACGCGTGCGGTCTGCAGAGCACCATTGCCTTCCCGGTCCTTGCCGGCAACTCCTACTGGATCCGTATCTCCGGCTACGACGGCGCGTCCGACTTCGGGGGGTTCCACATCTCGGTCGCGACGGCGGACTGTGTCGCGTGCCCGCCCGGCGCCACCGTCATCGAGAACGAACCCGAGTGCGGGCACGAGGACGGACCCGGAAACCCGGGGCGCGACACCGTGAACGGCGGCTGCAACTCGTCGCCGCCGGTGTTCACGCCGATCGTGGTCGGCGATACGGTGTGCGGCACGACCATGGTCGTCGCCGGCACATCGCGCGACACCGACTGGTACTCGTTCACGATCGCCGGCGGCACCGAGGTCACCTGGACCGTAACCGCCGAGTTCCCCATCCTGATCGGTTTCATCGACTCGCCGTGCCCGCAGAGCGCGTTCATCCCCGGCGGCGTTGCTGTCGCGCCGGCCTGCACCGAGACCTCGGTGACGCTCTGCCTTCTGCCGGGCACCTACTACGCGTTTATCGCCTGCTCGACCTTCGCCAACCCCATCTCCTGCGGCGGCCCCGACAACCGCTACATCGCGCATCTCACGGGCGTGCCCTGCGGACCGTACGTCCCGCCGAACGACGACTGCGCGACCGCCGAGATCCTGTTCGGCGGCGTGACCGTCTTCGGCGACAACACCAACGCCAATACGACGGTTGTCCTCGACGGCGCATCGGGATGCACGTTCGCAGGCGTCCCGGCCAACCTCGACGTGTGGTACAGGTTCACACCCGCACAGAACGACGTCTACGTGATCGACACCTGCGGTTCGCCGCTCGACACCGTCCTCTCGGTCTGGACCTCGTGCCCCGGCAACCAACTCGTCGACATGATCGCGTGCAACGACGACTTCTGCGGCCTCCAGTCGCAGGTCACCCTGCCCATGAGCGCGGGCCAGACGTACTTCATCCGCGTCGCCGGCTGGAACAACTCGGCCGGCCCATTCCAGTTGCTCGTTCTTGCCGACAGTTCGGGCGGCGCTCTCAACATCAACGCCCCGCTCACCTTCAACACCGATCAGACGATCAACAACAACGTCAACCTCTACATCCCCGGCGTGCTGGGCGGCTCCGGCCACATCCTGGTCAACGCGACCTTCAACTGGTACGGCGGAGTGCAGACCGGCACGGGAAGCACCAGCGTCGGCTCGGGCACCACGCTCAACATGTTCGGCGACGGCGCCATGCGGCTCAGCCGCCTGATGACCAACCTGGTCGCCGGAAACTGGACCGGCGGGTGCCTCCTCCTCGACGGCGGGCAGTTCGTCAACGCCCCCGGCGCGGTCTTCAACATCAGCGGGCAGGTCGAAACGCTCAGCACCGAGGCCGGCGGCGAGTTGTTCGCCAACCACGGCAGCATGTTCATCGCGCCCGGCGCCGACGCGACCTTCGGCTCCGGCTTCGCCCTCGTCAACACCGGCACGCTGCTCATCGAGTCGCGCGTCTGGTTCGACGCCGACGTGACCCTCGGCGGAATCGTCGAACTGGCCCCGGGTGGCGAGATCGACGGGCCCGGAAACGTCACGTTCACGGGGACCTTTATCTGGTCCGGCGGCGCGATGCGCGGCACGGGAACCACCATCATCAGCGCTGCCGCCGAACTGCACCTGGGCGACGGCAACATGACCCTCTCGCGCGCCTTCGAGAACCACTCCGCCGCCGGGGCGTGGACGGGCGGCTGCCTGCTCATGGCCAACGGCCTGTTCAACAACAACGTCGGCGCATCGCTCGACATCTTCGCCGATCCCCAGATCGACGTGCTCGACGCCGGGGGCGAGAACCTCTTCAACAACCACGGCCTGATCACCGTCCACACCGGCGAGTTCGTCATCGGCGTGCCCGGCGAGAACACCGGCACCATCATCGTCATCCCGCCCGACACCCTGGTGTTCACCACCTCCCGCACCTACCTGCCGGGCTCGAGCCTGCAAGGGCCGGGCGGCGTCACCTTCGCCGCGGGGGTCCACGTCTTCCCCGAAGGGACCTTCAGCATCACCGGCCCGGTCACCATCTTCCCGGGCGTCACGCTCGTGCTGCCCGCGTCGAGCATGCCCAACTACGACGCTGGCACCAACACCTTCACCGGCGGCGACTGGGTCATCGGCGATGGCTCGAACCTCACTCTCAGCGGGGCGGATATCCGAACCATCGGCGAGAACACCTCGTTCACCATCATCGGGGACGCGGTGTTCGA
Organism: Phycisphaeraceae bacterium; assembly: GCA_019636495.1. Classification (GTDB taxonomy): domain Bacteria; phylum Planctomycetota; class Phycisphaerae; order Phycisphaerales; family UBA1924; genus JAHBXL01. The sequence goes on from JAHBXL010000004.1 coordinate 52,361, forward strand.
GGCCCTGGCCAACCTGTCGAGGATCGACGGCACGCTGCGCCTGGAGGACGGCGCGACACTCGCCATCAACCCCGACGGCGCGAACGGCACGCTCATCAACAACGGCCACCTGCGGGTCGGACCCGGCTCGCTGCTGAGCATCGACGGCTCGTACCAGCAGACACCCATCGCCTCGCTTCACATCGGCATCGCCGGCACCACCCTCCAACTCTTCGGGCGCGTGCACGCCACGGGACCCGCGGCCTTCGCCGGTTCCATGGAACTCACCTACGAGCACGCGTTCGCGCCGGCGCAGGGCCACAGTTTCCGACTTGTGCAGTCCGCCGGCACGGCCGGCGCGTTCGCCTCCATCGACGCGCCCGCCCCGCCCTCGGCACTGCTCAGAAACCCCGTCATCGTCGACCCGCTCGGCATCCGCCACGTCGTCACCCACATCGCCGACTGGAACAACGACCTGCACGTCGGCGTTCCCGACATCTTCGAGTTTCTCGCGGCGTGGTTCGCCGGCGAACCCGCGGCGACCACTTTCGGCGGAACCCCGGGCGTCGGAGCGATCTTCGCGTTCCTCGCGGCGTGGTTCGCCGCCTGATCAACACGCGCTCGCCGCGAATCGACGCCCGCACCGGGTGACAACCCCCGCAGGAGGCCCCCCGGGCCTCTCCGCCGCGGCACCTACACTTGCCGTTCCACAGGAGCCGTACGCATGGCCACCGCCGCCCCCCACGCCGCACCCCACGCCGCACCCACCACCGCCCCGCACACCAGGCCCCTGCCCGCCAATCCCGGCCTCGCCATCAACGGCGGCACGCCGGTTTCCGCCGCGGCGGTCCCCTTCATGCAGACCGCCCTCGCACAGGCCGACATCGATGCCGCGGTCGCCGTGCTCAAGTCCGGCATGCTCCGCGCCTGGAAGAAATGCGAGGAACTCGAGACCCGCATGGCGCAGATGAGCAGCGCCAGGCACGCGATGACGTGCGCCAACGGCACCTGCGCCCTGCAACTGGCCTACGAGCCGCTGTTCGAGCGAGGCGACGACGTGCTGGTACCGGCGTGGACGTACATCGCCACCGTCTCCATGGTCGTCGCCCGCGGCGGAAACCCCATCTTCGTCGATGCGCTCCCCGACACCATGCAGATCGACATGGCCGATGCCGCCAGGAAGATCACCCCGCGCACACGCGCCATCGCCGCGACCCACCTCTACGGATGCCCGGTCGATATCGACGCGGTGCAGGCGCTCGCGGCCAAGCACAACCTCAAGGTCGTCTACGACGCCGCGCAGGCGCACCTGGCGACCTACAAGAACAAGGGCATCGGCGCGTTCGGCGATGCGGTGACATACTCGTTTTACGCGACGAAGAACCTCGCCACCGGCGAGGGCGGCATGATCACCTGCAACGATGATGCGCTGGCGCGGCAGATCAAACTGCTCCGCAGCCACGGCGAGACCGACAAATACCTGCACGAGCAGGTCGGTTACAACTACCGCATGAACGACATCACCGGCGCAATCGGCTGCTCGCGTCTGGACCGGCTCGAGGCCGAGACGAAGAAGCGCCAGGACGCCGCGGCGAGATACGACAAGATCCTCTCATCGATCCCCGGCTTCACCACGCCCAAGACAACCCCCGGCGCGACCAGCGCATACCACCTCTACATCGCGCGGATCGACCCCACCAAGTTCCTCTGCACCCGCGACCAGTTCTGCGATGCCCTGAAGGCCGAGGGCGTGCCGACCGCCGTGCACTACCCGCGCCCGCTCACACGCCAGCCCGCCTTCAGCCAGTTCGTCAAGGACGGCGGCGCATCCTGCCCCATTGCCGAGAAACTCTGCCACCAGGTCTTCGCGCTGCCCATGCACCACGGCCTCACCGATGAGCACTTCAAGACCGTCGAGGCCGCGCTGCGCAAGGTCGCCGACGCGTACCGGGCGTGAGGTGTCCGCAGTGCACATGACACTGGCACAACTCCACGAGTTGGTTTCATCCGGCGAGTCAGAGTGCTTGGAGTTCAAGCGATCCACCGGAGAGCGCCGACAGGCCATTCAGTCTCTTTGTGCAATGCTCAACCATCGAGGTGGTCGAGTGTTGATCGGCGTTGACTCTGCAGGGATGCCCCTGGGCCAGGAGGTGACCGACAAGACCCTCGAGGATGTGGCCCAGGAGATCAAGGAGATTGATCCCCCGGTCTTCCCTGCACTGGAGCGAGTTCCTGTCGGCAACGGTCGAGAGGTTGTTGCGGTGACCATCTCGCACGGGCAGAACCGCCCGTACAGCGTCCGTGGCGTTGCCTATCGGCGTGTCGGAAACACGACACAGGCCATGTCGCGGGATGAGTACAACCGGATGCTTATCGAGCGACTGCACGGTGAGATTCGGTGGGAGAATCAGGTAGCGGATGGATGGCAAGTCGCCCACCTCGACGGGACCGCGATTCGTCGCACGCTTGAAGAGTCGATCCGGCGCGGCCGAGCCGAGGACCCAAACACCCGCGATTTGCAGGAGGTACTCCGTGGCTTTGGACTCGTGCGCGGCGGCAGTCTGCTGCGGGGAGCGGTCGTGCTGTTCGGCGATTCAGGGCGACTGGAAGCAGAGTTTCCACAGTGCACGCTGCGAGTCGCTCGGTTTCGCGGCAGAGACAAAACGGAGTTCATCGACAACCGCCAGTTCCACGGGAACGCGCTGTCGCTTCTCGTGCTCGCAGAGCGATTCCTCCGAGAGAGCCTGCCTTTGGCAGGACGTATTGTGCCCGGTTTGTTCGAGCGGGTTGATGACCCTCTCTATCCGCCAGTTGCACTTCGGGAGGCTCTGGCAAATGCCTTCTGCCATCGGGACTACAGCATTGGCGGCGGCTCAGTCGCCATTGCGGTCTTTGATGACCGCCTGGAGATTACCTCATCGGGCACACTCCATTTCGGTCTGACTCCCGCCGACTTGCTCAAGCCCCACGAGTCTCTTCCATGGAATCCGCTGATTGCGCGTGTGTTCTTTCGCTGCGGCCTTATCGAGTCGTGGGGGCGTGGCACCATCAAGATGATTGAACAGAGCCAACGTGCCGGACTCTCGGCCCCGGTCATCGAAGAGCATGGTGGTTGCGTAACCGTGCGATTCTTCGCGAGTCGTTATGTGCCGCCCCAGCGCATCGGTCACGCTCTGACAGACAGGCAGCAGCAGATGCTTGTTCTCATCGCGCAACACGGTCAGTTGCCACTGCGATTGATCGGTTCATTGCTCGCGACTCCCACTCCCCAATGGGCCATCAAGAACGACCTGTCCCTGCTCAAGAGCCTCGGGCTCGTCGAAACCAAGGGACACGGACGAGGTGCTGTTTGGACTGTGGTTGGATGACGGTCTCAGTCAGGTGGCCTTCTCGGGCCTCATAGGAGGGCGGCTCATCTGATCGGGGCTCTCATTCACTCCTATTCCACTCCTATTCACTCCAATTCCACCGCATGGCGCATGAGCCCTGGAGCCGGTGAACGCTCCCCCCTCACCCCAGCACCAGCCCATCATGCGCCAGTTGCACGCCCTCCGGCAACGCGGCATTCGTTTCCGCGTGCCCCAGATCGTGCGACATATGAATGAAGTACGTCCGCGGCGCGCCGACACGCTCCGCCACGTTGATCGCCTGGTCGAGCGTGAAGTGCGTCGGGTGATGCCGCGGCCGCAGCGCATCGAGCACCAGCGTGTTCACCCCCCGCAAGAGCCGCCACGACTCCGGCGGAATCGCCGAGACATCCGTGCAGTAGGCAAGGGGAAATGGTCCTGAGTCCTGAGGTCCTGAGTCCTGTCGCTCAATCCGGAACCCCAGCACCGGCAGCCGCCCGTGCAAGAGCCGGATCGGTGTGAACCGCACGCCGAACAGGTCGATCGGCTTCTCCGGCCCGATCTCGTGCGCGATGAGCGTTGCGACGAAACTCTGGTTCACGTTGTGCGCGGCCTCGAAAATGTGCCGGTACACCCGCCGCAGGTGATCCAGCGTGTGCGCCTCGGCATAGACATCAATCGGCGACTTCTGCGCCGCGTTGAACCGCCGAACCTCGTCAAGCCCGAAGGTGTGATCGACATGGTTGTGCGTATAGATCACCGCGTCGCAGCGCGTCAGCCCCGCCCGCAGCGCCTGCTGCCGCAGATCCGGCGTCGTATCGATCAGGATCGTGCGCTCCTGCCCGCCGGCATCAACAAACTGCACGCACGCGCCGGTCCGCAGCCGCTTGTCGCGCTCATCGCTCGATGTGCACACCGCGCAACTGCACGCAATCAGCGGCACGCCCGCGCTGGTCCCGGTACCCAGAAACGTGAATCGCACGGCAGAGAATACGTCAGGAGCAACACAGAGGGAGCAGAGGACTCAGAGTGCAGCAGAGAGAGTCCAGGAAAGAGGGGAAGGTGCCTCTGGGCTCGACAGCCACGTGCAGCGTGGTGATCGATGAACGAACCGGTGCGCCCACTGCACCGCGGCCGCTCCGCCCTCTCCGCCTTCCTCTGTTGCCCTCTGCTCGCTCCGCTTGCTCTGTGTTCCTTCCCCTCCCGTGCTCAGTACCACCACCCCGAGTCCTGCCCGCCGCGCCGTTCACGCTCGCCGAAATAGAACACCGAACTGCTCCCGGTATCCCGCGTGGGAATCCGCCGCGAACGCGAAAGACTCGGACGGTCGGCCTCGGGCCAACTGTCCGCCGCGGTGAGCGCGCGCCCGGCGCGCGGGTTCAGCGCATGATCGCGGCGTGCGTGCTCGGGCCCCGCCTCGCGCACGCGCGGCTCAAGATCCGGCGTCGCGAACACCAGTTCCCACGCGCCCCCCTGCGAGGCCACCTGCGCCGCCGCGCCCTCGCCCCCCCAGGCATCGGCGCGATGCTCCACACCCGATGCGCACCCCGCCAGCGCCAACGCCAACCCACCCGCCGCGGCAAGGCCCAACGCCACACGCGCACCGCGCGCCCGATGGCTCGTTCGTGTCTTCATGATCTGTCAAATCTGCCACGACTTGCGCACGCGGCAAGGTCCGCGCGCCCCCGCAGCGCGCATCTGCACGAATCCGCCGCATAGACCGCCCACCTTCACATCACGGCGCGGGCCGGACCGCCGCAGATCGCCGCGCCGACTCGGCTTCGTGCACCGCCGCCTCGCCCTCGCGCCCCATCGCACGCAGCAGTTCGGCCAGCCGCGCAGGCAGCACCGGGTTCGTCTCGCTCCGCTCCACCGCCGCGCGCATCTCCGTCAGCGCATCGTCGTTGCGACCCAGCGCAAAGTTCACCATCGCCAGGTCGGCCCGGATGATCGGCGCATCCGGCCGCTCATCGCGGGCCCGTCGCAGCAGGTCCAGCGACAGTTCCGCCGCCTGCGAATCGCCGGCCTGCATCGCGTAGCCGTAGAGCATCCCCGCGATGCCCGAATGCGCCCACGGCGCAGGGCCCGCCATGTCCGCCGCCTCGATCAGAAGAGCCTTGGCGTCGGCGATGCGACCGAGATGCAGGTACAGCCCCGCGCCGTTGGTCATCGTCGGGATGCGCGCCGTGTGCGGGCCCAGCGAACGCGCACGCTCGATCCCCCGCGCGGCCAACTCCCCGGCCGCGGCGGCGTCGCCGGTCTGCAGCAATACGCCCGCCGCGCTCACGAGCGTCCCTCCCCGACGCGTGCGGAACTCCGTGGCCCGCCGCGCGAACTCCGCCGCTCGCCCCGCCTCGCCGAGCAGGAGCATCTGCCCCGACGCGATCAGGAACGTGTCCGCCGTCGCGTGCTTGTCCGACACGGCGCGGTCGATCAGTGCTACCGCGCTGTCGCGCTGGCCCGCGGCGATGCGGAACCTCGCCGCGCCCAGCAGCGTCGGCGGCGCAACGTGCCGCGCCTCGATGCGCCCGGCCCACAACGCCTCGGCCTCGTCGCGCCGGTTGTTGGCCAGGTGCCACGCGGCCAGTTCGGCGCGAACCCCGTCCAGCCGCTCGTGCCGCGACAGCGCATCGGCATACAGCGCGACCACGTCCGCTTCCGCCCCGCCGCGCCGGATCACCAGTTGCGCCGCCTGCTGCACCAGCGCATCGCGCGGGCTGCCGCGAGCGATCACCTCGCGCAGCAGAGCCTCGACCCGCGCATAGTCGCCGAGCAGCGCGTGCAGGTACGCCATGTTCACCAGTTCATCGGGGCTGGGCCGCCAGCCGATCCCCCCCTCCCCCGGCGGGCTCGCGCTCCGGAAGTGCGCCAGCGCCCGCCGCGCGATCTCCTTCTCACGCGCCGAGGCCTCAAACTCCGGCCGCAGCATCACCTCCAGCGGCACATCGAGTTGCCCATGCAGCGCATCGGCCCGCCACGAGTGGAACCGGACGTACCCGCTCCACGCCGCCACCGAGATCGTCAGCAGCGTCGCCGCAATGAACACCCGCCCCGCCCCCGTGACGCGCCCCTTGACCTTGAGTTGCAGGCTCTGCAGCCGCGCGCTGTCGCGCCGCACCAGCGACCACAACTTCCACGTGCAGAACGCCGCGATCCCCGCCATGCCCAAGGCCATCAGCATCGGCACGGCGTGCGCCATGCCGCGAAACGCGAGGAAGTACAGCAGGAACAGCGCGGCGATGGCCCACTCCTCCCACAGGTCGAGGTCGAAGCGCGCAGCGCGGTCGGCCCTGGCCTTCGCACGCGCCGCACGCGCCTCCTCATCGGTGAGGCGCGATGCCCGGCGCGGCTTGGCGCCCAGCGTCGGCCGCCCCAGACCGAAGTACAGCGCCTCGTTCGGGCAGACGCTCACGCAGTCCATGCACTTCATGCACCCGGGGTCGATCACCATCCCGAAGTCGCGCACCTCCTCGTGCACGCGCACGTTCGATGTGCACACCGCCGTGCAGTGCCCGCACCCCTCGCACGCATCCGTCACGCGGATCTTGCCCGGCGCGACAAGGTCCGCCGGACCGAAGAACCCGCCATACGGGCACGCGTACGTGCAATACCCCTTGCTCCCCAGGAAGTACACCACGCCGAACGTGCACACCAGGATGAACGGGATCGCGATATACCACGGCGCGAACGTCGCCCAGAAATCGGTCGTCACGAACTCCGTCCGCAGCGCGTCGAGCGGCTCGTTCTGGCCCAGCCAGCGCGGAAGGTTGCCGTGCGCATCCATGAACAGCGGCCGCACAACCTCGCGGTGAAACACCGGCCACACGAACATGTACAGCGCGACGATCAGCGGCACCCACACCAACAGCCGCGAGCGGAACGGCTTGGGCTTCACGCGTGCCCGCGCCATCAGCCACGAACACAAGTCCTGCAGAGCCACAATGTGGCACCCCCACCCGCAGAACCACCGCCCCATGATCGCCGTCGACAGAATCGCGAGCATGAAGAACACGAACCCCGTGTTCACCAGGCCGTCGCGGAACGTCTGGATGCTCTCGCTCGGCTCGACAGGCGAGACCGACATGCCCGTAATGAACCAGTGCAGGATGTGCACCGCCATCAGCACGTGCACAAGGATCAGCACCGCCGCGCGCCACTTGCCCGCACGCGAGTGCTTCAACCGCGGATGGTCCGGCTGCCACGCCGAATGCCCCGAGCGCGCCGCCCCCAGCACCGGCAACGCCACCGTGCGCCCCTTGGGCACGCAACGCGCCGCGGCGGAAGTGACTGTGTGCGGGGCCGTGGTCATCCTGACCGCTCATGGTACGGCCCGCGCAGCGCCCGCCGCGTCAGGCCTTCGCCGGCTTGCCCTTGGGCGGAACGTGCACCGTGACCCACCGGGTCTTCCACACGCGCGAGCCGCACTTGCGCCGGCCTGTCGGCCACTTGATCTTCTTGCGGACGATGTTCGGGTTGTCGGACATGCTCGGGACTCCTCTGGGTTGAACGGCTGGATGATTGCAGCGCGACCGGCCCGCGGCGAGTGCGGCGCACTAACCCGCCGCGACCGCCTCCGCCGGGTGCCGGTGCGCCCGCTCCGGACGCTCGCCGGGCGCGGCCGAATCGCGCCAGATGTCCAGCAGGTCGGCCACAACGGCCTCGGCGGTCGGCCATCGCCCCGCCCCAGTGCCACGCACAACCCGCACGGTTCCATCGCGCAGCGTGAACGCCGCGGCGTTTTCCTCGGCAAGCACGTCGGCGAGCGGGTGCGCGGCGTGCAGTTCGCGCAGCCCAACCCGTGCCCGCGCCGGCGAAACGGTCAGGTCGAGCTCGGCGATCTGCCGCACCACGGCGCGCCCCGGCCTGTGCGCGGGCGCGGCGAGCGGGAACGGTTCACATTCGATGTCGCGCGGGTCGATGAACTCGGCGCCGCGCGTGCACACTCCGAGCACCAGCGCGAGTTTGTCCGCCGCATCGGCCCCGGACAGATCTCGCGAAGGGTCGGCCTCGGCCAGGCCGCGCGCCCGGGCGAGCGCGAGCGCCCCCTCGAGCGTCGACCCGGCCCTCAGAGAGTCGAGCACGAAGTTGGTCGTGCCGTTGAGCACGCCCTGGAAACCGATGATGCCGCCATCGGCGAGCGCCTCGGCGGCTTCGAGCACCGGGGCCGCGCCGCCGACCGCCGCGCCGAAGCGCAGCATCGCGCCGCCCGCCGTCGCGCTTGCTCGCAACGCCGGCAGGTGTGCCGCCAGCATCCGCTTGTTCGCCGAGACCGTGTGCACGCCGCGACCGAGCGCCCGCCGCACGATCGTCGCCGCGGGCTCGAGACCCCCCAGCGCCTCGACGATCACGTCGCACTCGGGGACGAGGCCCTCGGCATCGCGCCGGAGGATGCGCGGATCGACCCCGCGCGCCTCGGCCGCGCGATGATCGCGGCACACCGCGCCGACGACGCGGAACCGATCCGGCATCGCCCCCAGCAACGCCAGCACGCCGGAGCCGACGGTGCCCAGCCCCAGCAGTCCGACCCGCAGCGGCGGGGCCTCGGCTTGCTCGCCGGCCAGCCGCGTGGCCGGAGCGCCGATGCGCGTGCTCGGGCCGGTGTGCAGGCCCGCGACCTCGAACCCCATCGCGCGCTGCCGCGCAAACCGCACGGCCTTGTGCTGGATGATGCCGCCATCGAGCCGCAGCGCATCGTCGAACGTGATCCGCGAGAGGAGCCGGGCCCGCGGCCCGGGCGAGTTCGGGTCGCGGTCGAACAGTCCCGGCACGTCCTTGACGAGCCGGCAGCGGGCCGCGCCCAGCGCGTGAGCGATGACGATCGCCGAAAGGTCCGACCCGCCGCGCCCGAGCGTCCGCAGGTCGCCGCGCTCGCCAATGCCGACGAAGCCCGGCACCACGACCACGCCGACGGCGTCGAGCGCGGTGCGGAGGGCGAGGGCATCGACCCGGACCGGCTCGGCATCGAGCCCCGAACCGGTGACGCGCATGCCGACCTGGTGCGGCGTCAGCACCTCGGCGCGCAGCCCGGCGCGCCCGATGGCGAGCGCGAGCAGCGCGGCGGAGCGCAACTCGCCCGTGGCCAGCAGCGCGGCGCACGCGCCCGCCTCGGGCTCGGCGTGCGCGGCCCGCGCCTCGGACATGAGCCGGTCGGTCTCGCCCTCGAGCGCGGAGACCACGACGACCACGCCCACGCCACGCCGCCGCCACCGATACACCTCGTGAGTCGCACGCGTCAGCGAATCACGATCGCGCAGCACCGAGCCGCCGATCTTCAGAACGATCAGTTCGTCGGAGCGCATGCCGCCGCTCCCTTCTCCGCGCTCGCGGCAACAGCCGCCGCGGCGTCGAGCCCGCGGTCCAGATCGGCAATGATCTGCGCCGGGTCTTCGAGCCCGACCGAGAGGCGCACCAGCCCGTCGGTGATCCCGACGCGGAGTCTCTGATCGACCGGCACGTCGGCGTGGGTCATGGTCGCCGGGTGCGTGATGAGCGTCTCGACGCTGCCCACGTGCTCGGCCAGCGTGCAGAGCGCCAGCCCGTCGAGCAGCGCGCGCCCGGCTTCCGCCCCGCCGCGCGGCTCGAAGGTCACCACGCCGCCGTGCAGCCCGCCGGCGTGCTGCTTCGCCGCGAGCGCGGCCTGCGGGAACCCGGGCAGGCCGGGGTAGTGGACGCGCTCGACGCGGTCATCGTCGGCGAGCGCGCGCGCGACGCCCAGCGCGGCCTCGGATTGAGCGCGGATGCGCAGCGGCAGCGTCTTGATGCCGCGCGTGGTGAGAAACGCGTTGAACGGCGCCTGGATGTTGCCCGTGGCCTTGCGCACAAACCTGATGCGCTCGAGCAGCGGCTCGTCGCGCGTGACGATCGCCCCGCCCAGCGCGCTCGAGTGCCCGTCGATGTGCTTGGTTGTCGAGTAGACGCTGATGTCGGCGCCCAGATCGAGCGGACGCTGGATCACCGCCGTGAGAAACGTGTTGTCCACCGCCAGCGGCACCCGCGCAAACCGCGCGATCCTCGCAATCGCAGCGATGTCCGTCAGACGCAGCGTCGGGTTCGCGGGCGTTTCGATGAACACCAGTTTCGTCCGCGGGTTGATCGCCGCGGCGACCTGGCCGGGGTCGGATGTGTCCACGAACGTCGCGCCGATCCCCAGCGGCCCCAGCACTTGGCGAAACAGCCGCACCGTGCCGCCATAGATCGCCTCGCCGACGACCGCGTGATCGCCCGCGCGCAGCAGCGCGAGAAACAGCGCGGTCTCCGCGGCGAGGCCGCTCGCAAAGCACGCCGCGGGCGGGGCATCCTCGAGCGCGCCCAGCACGCGCTCGAGTTCATCGACCGTGGGATTGCCGACGCGTGCATACGTGGGGCCGTCGCACCGGCCGACAGCGCTGTGGGCCCACGAGGTGCTCTGCACCAGCGGCACGACCAGTGGGCCGGACCTCCGCGCCGGATCGCGCGTGCCGTGCAGCGCGATCGTGCCGCTGACCCGCGCCTCACCCGGACCACGAGCCCCGGAACCCGATACCCCTTTCCCGCCCGCTCCCAACTCGATTGAACGTGACATCGCCGTGAACTCCTCACGGCATCAAGAAGCATCGGCCAACCGGTGTGGGGGGAGACGGCGAACATTCGCCGTGCTTTTTGCCGAGAAGTCCGGTGACTTCTTGGCCGCATCGTCCCCGTTCCATTCGGAACTTGGCCTCGGCACCGCGGCACGGCGTGTCTTCGCCGGCTCGGTTGCCGCCCGGTGCGCCCATGCGCCCGGGACTCTTGATGCTGGGCGGAGACTAGGCGCGGGCGCGCGGGCGTGTCAAGCGGCGAGGACCGACGCTGCTACTTCGCGGCATCGGCCGCATCGTTCATCGCGCTCCCGGGCTTGCCGGCCCGGTCCGCCAGCATGCCCGTCCACGCGTGCAGCATCGGATACTGCACGAGGCATCGGTACACATCGAACTTCTGGCCCCACCACCCCTGCTCCTTCAGCACGTGACGAACGATGTCGGGCCAGTGCGGGACCTCCGGCGCGGCGGGCACCGTCTCCCGCGCCGCAAAGTGCTGCGCAGGCTCGTGCATCGGGATGCGGTCCTGGGCCAGACACTGATACGCCCGCTTGATGTCGTGCCGGTTGGCGTAGGCCATGACACGGCGCGTCGCGGGGCTCGTCCAGCCCACCGGCACCATGAACTCAAGGTGCAGCCACTGCGTCGGAATCTCGACCAGCATGCCCAACCCCGGTTCATCATCCTCCGGCGCGCCGCGGTAGGGCTGGTTCAGATAGAACGAGACGGCCTCGGACCTGCCGATCCCGGGAATGCTCGCCAGCGTGCGCTGCCAGCCATCATCGGCGATCTCGGTGTGCAGTCGCGGCAGGCGCGGCCCGCCAAACTGCGAGAGCAGTTGCAGGTCGCCCATCCACTCCGGCTGGCCCGGAAGGACGGGAATCCTCGGCTCCGACGCGGCGTGCCCGCTGTTGCACGCGGCAAAGCGCATCCGCGCCTGGATCATCAGGGGCACGTCGGGCCGCATGGTCTGAAGGTCGAGCATGCCGCGGATCCAGCAGCCGTCGCGCTTGTCGGGCGCGCTCCCCGGGCGCTCGATGGCGCACGCGAGCAGGCACTGCGCCTGAAGCCCCCAGAGATGCGTGTTCCCCCGGAACGCCGCGCGGCGATGCTCGAGTTCGACACGCTTCACGCCCGCCGGCGAGAGCCCGCTGACGAGCGACTCGAACCCGCGCTGATCGCCGCCGATCTCCTCGACCAGCGCGCCAAAGCGCTGAACGGCGCTGGCGGCCCTCGCCGCGGCGACGTCGCCCACGTGCTCGCCGGCCTTGGCGATGACACGGTCGAGTTGCTTGACGGTCGGAAGAAACTCGATCGCCTCGGCCGCATCGGTCGCGCGGCTGAGGCGGAACACCCGCCAGGCCAGCGGGGTCTGCAGCGACAGCGCCCGCTCGAGATCGGCCGCGCGCCGGACGGGCTGCGGGAGACCGTCGATCATCGCCGCCAGCGCGCCGCTCAACTCAAGGACGACCGCGCGGACCCTGTCCGCGACGGGAACCGCGACCGATCGTGCCTCTCTTCCGACGTGTGATCCAAGGGGTGACATGCGTGCTCCGGCGCTCGGCCGTGTTCATTGCGAGCGGTTGATCCACCCGAACTCCGCGGCGCTCGAGTCGTTGATGGTAAACGATGTGCCGGGCTTCTTGATGATCCGGATCTTCGACGCGTCGAGATCGGCCGGTTCGACGGCCCGGTCGTTGCCGCCGACGGGCGGCCGGAACAGCCCGACCGACCCGTCGAGGTAGCCGATGTTGCCCGCGCCCCGCCGGCCGCCCGCATCGGACCCCGACTTGCGAACCCCGTGGCGGGTCGAGAACTGATCGGTCCCGGCGAACGAGCCGTCGTCATAGGTGCGGTTGTAGAACTCGTCGTGCTCCTCGACAATCAGCGGAATCGTCGCGAACTCCTTGCGCGGCCCGTTGGCAACCTCGGGCCGCTCGGGGTAGTTGACGCGCCAGGGAAGGTCGATGCGGGCGCCGGCAAACCGGATGACCATCGTGTAGTCAAACAGGTTGTTGGACGCACGCCGCGCCGAAGGACACTCGAGAATCCGGTCCGCCTGCGAAAGATAGTCGTACAGCACCGATGTGCGCAGCGGGTGCGTGTACGCGGAAGGGTTCGACGTGTACACCACGTTGTTCCTGCCGCACCAGTCCATGTTCTGCGGGCCCTGCCAGTAGGTGCCGGGAATGACGCGGTAGTCCGCCGCGTACGTGGTGAACGCCAGCACCACCTGCCGCACGTTGGACGTGCAGATGGTCGTGCGAGCAGTCTCCCGCGCCTTGGCGACCGCCGGCAGGATCAGGCCAACCAGGATCGAGATGATCACGATCACGATCAGGAGTTCGATGAGCGTGAACCCCATCCTCCGGCGGCAATCACCGTATTCGCGGCAAAGAGCACGTGCTGCGTGAAGCATGCCGGTCATGGTCATGGGGGGCCTCGCCTATTCTCGTGAACCTTTCTCAGTATATTGCACGAAAGATTCTTGACAAGGCAAATTCCATCGTGTAGATTCGTCGATGCAGGTCTGGAGGGACGGGCGGCGATAAACATTCGTATTTTGTTTGGATGCTGCACTCGGGGTGACGCGATTGGATGACACGTACTCCATCTGAACTGCCACATCGCCTGCCCGGTTGGTCGGGCATGCACGCCTCGCGCCTCATTGCGTCGATTCGGGCTCAAACACCAGGAGAGCACACACCATGAGAAGCACGAAGATCTTGGGGACACTTGTCGCGGTCGTCGCGGCATGCTGCACGGCCGGCGCGAGCGCACAGATCACACCGATCGCTGAGTTCAGCGGTCAGTACACGGAGAACCTGCAGGGCTACTCATCCATCGTTCCGGTGCAGTGCTTCCGCCCTGCTTCGGGAGTGTTCCAATCCACGGCGACGCTGTGCACGCGGACCGCGGCCGGGGGTCTCACCTCAGCCATCCAGGCATTCAACGGCGGGACCTGGGCCGGCACCAGCGGGTGCGCGGGCGGCATGGCGGGGTACAACAGCACCGGGTTCTGCGGGAACTCCACGGCGACCTCGCGCCTCACGTTCGACTTCAACGGCCCGCTCGTCGGCCGCTTCGGCGGATACTTCGGCACCAACTCCGCCACGACCGCCGCGAACGGGGCGACCATCGAGTTCTTCGATGCCGACCTGGTGTCGATCGGGACCGCGTCCATCACCTTCCCCGCGTGCAACAACGCGAGTTGGCACTGGGAGGGCTGGCAGATCGACGTCCCCGTCAAACGCGTCCAGATCTACGGGGGAGCGCAGATCTGCCTCGACGACCTCGATTACGACGAGTACGTCGCGCCCGTCACCGGCGCGTGCTGCAACGGCACGGGCTGCATCATCGTCACCGCCGCCAACTGCGCCAGCAACGGCTGGACCTACATCGGCGACAACATGTCCTGCGAGCCCGACCCGTGCGAATCGACCGCCATCGGCGCCTGCTGCTTCGGCCTGTCGTGCTCGTTCGGCTTCACGCAGAGCGACTGCGAACTCTCCGGCGGCGTCTACCTCGGCGACAACATCACCTGCAACGACGACCCCTGCTCCGCGCCGCAGACCGGCGCGTGCTGCGTCGGCGTGGCCTGCTCGGTCGCCACCGCCGCCGACTGCGCCACCGCGGGCGGCGACTACCAGGGCGACGGATCGGCCTGCGGCGCGGCCGGCAACCCCACCACCTGCTGCCCCGCCAACTGGGACGGTGCCAACGGCGTCGACGTGCCCGACATCTTCGCGTTCCTCGGCGCCTGGTTCGCCAACGATCCCGACGCCTTCAACTTCGGCGGTACGCCCGGTGTCCCCGCGATCTTCGCGTACCTTGGCGCGTGGTTCGCAGGCTGCCCGTAGCACGCATCGCCCCGGTCGCGTCCGGTTTCATCCACCTCTTCTTGCCTGCCACGTCCAGCGGGTAAGTCCAGGGCCCTCCGCTCACGGCGCGGAGGGCCTTGTTCATTGCGGCGCCTCACATCCGCGCCCGGGCCGCCATCTCCAGCGCCAGGTCGATCGCCGCTCGCATCGACGACGCATCCGCCGCGTTCTTCCCCGCGATGTCGAACGCCGTGCCGTGCGCCGGCGATGTCCGCACCACCGCACCGCCCTGCGGGTGCCGCAGCCCGATCGTCGCGTTCACCGTGCGCTCCCGCTCCAGCAACTTCATCGGGATCAACCCCTGGTCGTGATACATCGCCACCACCGCGTCAAACCCGCCGCGCGTTGCCGCGAGAAACACCGAATCTCCCGGGTACGGCCCGCTCGCATCGATCCCCTGCTTCACCGCCAGTTCGATCGCCGGCGTGATCAGCCGCTGCTCCTCATCCCCCATCAGGCCGCGCTCTCCGGCGTGCGGGTTCACGCCGCACACGGCGATTCGCGGCCGCTCTCCCCGGGGCGCACGCCCCAGCACGCCGCACGCCTGGTGCGTCAGTTCGATCGCATCGAACACCCGCCCGATGCTCAGCAACTCCGGCACCGAGGCCAGCGGCACGTGCACAGTCGCCAGCGACACCACCAGCGACGGGCCCACAAACACCATGGCCACGCGCCGGCTCGCCGTCCGCGCCGCCAGCAGTTCGGTGTGGCCCGGAAACTTCTTCGCCGCGCCCCCCGAGAGCGTCCACGCTTCCTTGCTGATCGGCGCCGTGACAACCGCGCCCGCCTGCCGATCGTCGCCCGCCGGCAGCAGCGCGCACGCCAGCGCGTGCTCGACCCAGCGGAACGATGCCGCGCCCCCCGCACGTGTCGGCCCCGGCGGCGCATCCAGCGACCGCTCGTCCAGTTCCAGCGAAGGGTCCTCCAGCACCGCCACGTCGTGGTGCATCGTCGCGCCGGGAACCGCCGGCACGCCCGATTCATCCATCGGCGCGGCGGCGCGCCACCAGTACGGCTCGATGCCCGCGCGCTCCGCCGCGCGATGCATCGCATACGCCCACCCGAAGATCCGGAACCGCGCCCGCGCCCGCAACGCCCGATCCGCCAACGCCTTCACCACCACCTCCGGGCCGATGCCCAGCGGATCGCCCATCGAAACGGCGATGACAGGTCGGTTGTCGGCGGAGCCGCCCATGTTCGATCGTAGTGCCCAACCCCCGCCCGCCCTCACACCATCCGCGTCACGCTCACCGCCGCGTACAGCCCCGCGACCCGCTCCCGCGGCACCACCATCGGCGCAAACCGCGGGTTCAGCGGCTGAAGGCGGATCATCTCCCCGCTCTCCTCGCCGCCGCGGTCGCCCGGCACGCTGCGCTCAAAGTACACCCGCTTGAAGGTCGTCTGGTGGTCCGGCTCCAGCCGCACAAAGCAGTCCAGACCGTCGCGCAGATCCCGCATCGGGCTGAACACCACGATGTCCCCCTCGCGATAGTCGGGCAGCATCGAGTCCCCCACCACCCGCGCCGCAAACGCGTCCGGGTCGCGAACATCCGGCACCCGCACATACTCATCCGCCACACGCGCCGGATAGCCAAGATCCGTGAAGTCCGTCGGATACCCCGCCGCGACCGAGTTGATCAGCGGCACCTCCACCGCCGCCCCCACCAGGTCCAGTTCCCCCGGCGAATCATCGCCGGCGAGCCGGTCGATCAACGCGCGCAACTGCCCCGAACGGTGAACATCGTCCAACGTGCCGCCCGCGCCGGCCTGCAGCAGTTCCCGCAACTGGTCCGCCGCGGCACGCCGCCCCGCCTCGACCCGCGCAACCTCCCGACGAACAGGGCCCGGCGTGGCCTCCCATTGCGCGGTGAAAACCAGCGTCCCCGGTGTCAGATCGAGTGCGACCTCGATCCGCGCAAGCAACCCGTGATCGACCCCCGCGCCGGGTTTGTGCCGGTTTTCAAGTTGCGACAGATACGACTTCCCGCACCCGGCACGCTCCGCCAACTCCTGCAACGTCATGCCTTTGCGCGAACGTGCTGCTCGAATCGCCCGCCCCGTATCGGCGGGGTCGTGGGCCTCGGCAGGGTTGGGAACAGGCGAAATCACTTGCAGTCCGGTATCTGTTTGGTAAACTGACGCAGAAGTTCGCCATTCGGCAAACACGAGGCTCTCCTGCTCCGGAGGATCCCATGCAGGCTACGGCAACGCTCATCCAACATCCCAATATCCTAACACAATCCGTTCGTCGCGGCAAGGGGCTTTCTCTCGCTTCTTTCCAACCCCGCCCCTTCGCACCGAGCATCCAGGCCGCCCTCGGAACCGCGGAGTGCGACCGACTCGTCGCCCTCGCGGCATTCCTGCCCGAGTCCGAGCGCGCGATCATGCTCGAGATCCTCCGCGACGGTCGATCGATGGTCCAGGTCGCGCGGCTGTGCGATGTCCCGCACTCAACCCTGCGCCGCCGCGTACGCAGCCTCCTCGCCCGAATGAACTCGCCCGCGTTCGCGTTCGTCGTGGCGCGCCGACTTGCCGCCGCCGCCGCGCGACCCGCGCGGACCGCCGGCAGGCACGACCGCGACGACCCGCTCGATCACGCCGCCCGCGCCTGGCCCGCGGAGTGGAGCCGTCCGCGCAGAATCGCCGCCCAGATGTGCGTGCTCCACGGCGTGTCGGCGCGAAGGGCCGCACAAGCCAGCGGCGAACGCATCCGCGTCCTGCTGCGGCAGGTGCAGGCGCTGCACGAACTCGCCGCCGAGTGGCAGGCGACGACCCGCAGCGCCAATCGACCCTCCCGCCCGGAGAACCCGCGATGATCCGCACACGCGCCATCTCGGAACGCACCCTCCGCGCCCTCGCCGTGTTCGGCCTCCCGGCCCGCCGCTGCCGGCGCACGCCCGATGTGCGATTCGCCGTGCGCCGTACCGCCGCCGCGCTGACAAGCGCGCCCTGCGTCCTGCTCACCGGCCCGAGCGGCGCGGGCAAGAGCACCGCGCTCTCCGCTCTGGCCCGCCTCGAATCGGCCCGCGATACCCGCACCATCCGCATCCGCCCCGATGCGCTCGCCCGCGACGAACGCACGCCGCCCGAGATCATCCGCCGCGCTGTCGGGCCGATGCTCACACTCCTCTCGCGCTGCGGGTTGTCCGATGCAACCCTGCTGGCCACGCCCGCGCGAAACCTGTCCGAGGGCCAGCGCTGGCGACTCGCCCTCTGCGCCGCCCTCTCCCGCGCCGCTCGACCCGGCGCCACTCGAACGCTCATCATCGCCGACGAGTTGTGCGCAGGTCTCGACGAACTCACCGCGCTCGGCGTCCTCGCCGGCGCGGCATCCATCTGCTCTCGAACACCCGGCCTGGTCCTCGCCGGCGCAACAGCCCGCGACGACGTCGCGGCGATGGCCCGCGGCCAAGCGCGCTGGCGCGTCATCGACCTGCCCACGCAGGAGCCGCGCCCATGACCGAACACCACATCGAGATCGTCGAGGGCGACCCGCGCGACTACCGCGCACTCGCCCACCTGCACTACCGCGAAGACCGACCCGCGACACTCTGCCGCGTGCTCACCGCCCGCCATCGCGACCAGACCGTCGGCGTGCTCGTCGTCTCCCGGCCCACGCTCAACGCCCGTTGGCGCAATCTGCTCTGGCCGGGCCAATACGCCGGCGCCGACAAGCTCGCCAACGCCGCACGCCTCAACGCCGACCTCCGGTGCATCTCGCGCGTCATCGTCGATCCACGCGCCCGCGGGCTCGGCGTCGGAACCTCCCTCGTCCGCGCATACCTCAACGCGCCCCTCACACGCCGAACCGAGGCCGTCGCCGCCATGGGCGCGGCGTGCGGCATCTTCCGCGCCGCGGAAATGCGCGAAGTCCTCCTCCCGCCCTCCCCGCGCGACCGCACGCTCCGCCTCGCGCTCCGCCGCGCCGGCATCGCACCCTGGGAGTTGCTCGACCCGCCACGCATCGCCGACCGCGCCCGCACGATCGAGCACGCCCTGCGCCGATGGGCCAACGACGCCCGCGCCACGCGCGCCCGCGCGCTCGCGCCCCTGCACGAACTGATCGAACGCGCCGCTCGCGCTGTCGCCTCGCCCTCCGCCCCGCGCGCCTACGGCCACGACTCCGACCACCCCGCTCGCAAGGACTGAACCATGACCGCCCAAACGCCGCAGCCCGCCGACCGCGCCCGCCGCATCCGCGAAATCCACCCGCGCTGCCCGCCCCGAAACCCCGCCGAACTCAGGCTCCTCCTCCGCAACGCGCTGGACATCCGCGTGCCCGACAAGCCCATCGAAGAGGGTTCCTCCCCGCCCATGGCCTACCTGTCGCACACGTTCTTCGAGGGCCGCCGATTCGACCGCGCGCGATGCGAAGAACCACCCGCCCACTCCCAACGCGCTCTCGCCCGCCAATGCCGCGCCCACGCCGATTGTGTCGTCTGGGCCTGCCGCGGCGGCGGAAAGACCTTCCTCGGCGCAGTCGCCACAATGCTCGACCTCGTCTACAAGCCCGGCATACAGGTCCGCATCCTCGGCGGATCGCTCCAACAGAGCCAGCGCATGCAGGAACACCTCCGCACGCTCTTCGAGCGGCCCGCCCTCGCCGAACTCCTCTGCAACGACCGCGCAAGCCAGTCGCGAAGACGGATCGCCCTGCGCAACGGTTCATCGGTCGAAGTCCTCGCCGCTTCCGAGACCAGTGTTCGCGGCGTGCGCGTCCAGAAGATCCGCTGCGACGAGGTCGATCTCTTCGACCACGCCATCTGGAGCGCGGCCCAGTTGACCACCCGTTCGATGCCCTGCAACGGACCGTGGGGAACGGTCGTGCGCGGCGCGGTCGAAGCGCTCTCCACCATGCACCGCCCCTTCGGCCTGATGTGGGACCTCACGCGGCCCGGCCGCGCCGCACCCGTCTTCCGCTGGGGATTGGTCGACGTCCTGGCCCGCTGCCCCCGGTCCGAGGCGTGCCAGGCGTGCAACCTCTGGGACGACTGCCGCGGCCAGGCCCAGCGCCGAATCGCGCCCGGCCACGTCGGCATCGCCGATGCCCGGTCGATGAAGGTGCGCGTCAATGCGGACACCTGGGCCAGCGAGATGCTCTGCCGCGAGACCGGACGGCACGACCTGGTCTTCCCCGAGTTCGATGCGCGCACGCACGTCTATGGCGAAGGGGCCGCTCCCCCCGGCTCCGATCCCGGCAGACCGCCCGTCCACTGGGTCATGGGCATCGACTTCGGCTTCCGCGACGAGACCGTGCTTCTGCTGGCGCGCATCGATGATGCCGACATCCTGTGGATCGAGCGCGAGCACGTCGCGCGACACGCTCGCCTCGATGCCCACGTGGCCGTCATGCGCCAGTGGGTCGATGAACTCGGCGGCGAGCGGAGCATCGCCTGGGTCGCGGCGGACCCTTCGGGCAATGCCGCCAGCAGGCAGACCGGAAAGGCCGATTGCGACCTGCTGCGAACCGCGGGATTCAGGGTGCAGACGCAAGGCTCGCGCATTGCCGAAGGCATCGCGCTGGTCCGCGCGCGACTCGGCGAAGATGGCGCGCCGCCGCGCATGTTCATCCACGCGCGATGCACGCGGCTCATCGAGTGCCTCCGCCGCTACCACTACGACGCCGCGGACCCGCGTTCACGCATCCCCGCCAAGGGCGAACACGACCACGCGTGCGATGCGCTCCGCTACTTGGTCCTCGCGCACGATCGCTCAACCCGCGCACGCGTCGGCCGGTGGTGAGTCCTTGGACCTGCGCCCTGCGTCAAACTTCTGCAAGCGCCATGCAACCCAGGACCTAGGACCCAGGACTCAGGACCCAGGACCCATGACTCAGGACCCGCCTTCCTCTCCCCTACCCTTCACCATGCCCGACCTCTGGGCCGACAAACGCGAACGCGCGATCCGCGGCGTCGAGCCGCTCGCCGTCCGCATGCGCCCGCGATCCCTCGACGAGTTCGCCGGCCAGCAGCACATCCTCGCCCCCGGAAAACTCCTCTGGCGCATGCTCCAGGCCGAGAAAGCCGGTGCCGGCAAGGGCGGCGGCGGCGGCGGCGGCGGGGGCGGAGGGGGGGCGCTCACCAGCATCATCCTCCACGGCCCGCCCGGCACCGGCAAAACCACCCTCGCCGAACTCATCGCCCGCCACACCAACCGCCACTTCGAACGCGAGAACGCCTCCTCCGTCGGCGTCGCGCGCATCCGCGAGATCGGCGATCTTGCCCGCCAGCGCCTGCAGAACGATGGCCGCCGCACCGTCCTCTTCCTCGACGAGATCCACCGCTTCTCCCGCGCCCAGCAGGATGTCCTGCTCGCCGATGTCGAACGCGGCGTCATCACGCTCATCGGCGCCACCACCGAGAACCCGCTCTTCGCCGTCAACTCCGCGCTCGTCTCGCGCTCCACGCTCTTCCGCCTCAACGCCCTCACCGAGAACGAGATCATCGACGTCCTCCGACGCGCCATCGCCGACCCCGACCGCGGCTACGGCAACCTGAACATCCGCGCCGACGACGATGCGCTCCGCGTCTGGGCCATCAAGTGCGATGGCGATGCCCGCCGCGCCCTCACCGCGCTGGAAGTCGCCGTGCTGAGTTCCCAATCACTCGCCGGCGGCCCGCAGGAGAACGGTCATGCTCTTCCTGGAACTGTTCTTCTGGATCCTCGGAGCGACGCTGGACGCGCTGGGGGCGCACGCATGGAGCGAGGACCTGAAGAAACGCCGCGAGAAGCGCCGGCTGGAACGCGAAGCGAAGAAATCGGACCGATCCTGATCGACCGCGCCGCCGCCGAAGATTCCATCCAGCAGAAAGCCGCCGCCTACGACCACACCGGCGATGGGCATTACGACGCCGCGAGCGCGATGATCAAGTCCGTCCGCGGCAGCGACCCCGATGCCGCCATCTACTGGATCGCCATGATGCTCGAAGCCGGCGAGGATGTCCGCTTCATCGCCCGACGACTCGCCATCCTCGCCAGCGAGGACATCGGCAACGCCGACCCCCGCGGCATCATGGTCGCCGCGGCGTGCTGGGAACTGGTCGAACGCATCGGCATGCCCGAGGCCCGCATCATCCTCGCCCAGTGCGCCACCTACCTCGCCCTCGCCCCCAAAAGCAACGCCGCGTACAACGCGATCAACGAGGCCATCGACGATGTCCGCGAGGGACGCACCATCGCCGTCCCCTCGCACATCAAGGATGGCAACGTCCGCAAGGCCGCCCAGATGTCCGAGGGCGCACACCGCTCCGAGGCCTACGCCTACGCCCACACCGACGGCCTCCGCACCTCCGACCGCGGCGTCGGCATGGTCGGCACGCAGGACTACCTCGGCGTCAACAAGGCCTACTACCGACCCACCGACTTCGGCGCCGAGAAACTGCTCAAAGAACGCCTCGAAGAAATCCATCGCCTCCGCCGCGGACATTCCGCCGCCGAGCAATAGGCCCCTCGCGAGTGCGAATGCGTGCAGCCGGGTCGGCCTTGCCCGGATACAACGAATGTGTGCAGGCACATCCTTCGTTCCGCGGCATGGCTCATGCTGGTCCTGGCCCTGGCCTTCGGCGGCCTGTGGCTGGCATCGGTCCGGTGGTGGATGCGCTGGGAGCCGGCGCAGGGCCACGCGATCATGGTCTCGCGCGGCGTGATCGGGCTGGGCGTGCCGGTGAACCCGCCGGGCGCGCGGATGGGCAACACCATCACCGCGGCGAACAAGGGCGAGCCGATGCGGTGGCGGGCATTCCGCACGGGGACGTGGTTTCATCGCACGCACTGGCGGCCGCTGTGGTGGCCGACGGCCGGATTCAGCGCGGCGGCGGGCGTGCTGTTCGTGCTGTCGCGCCGGCGCAGGGGGCCGGCGTGGGCGTGCGCTGCGTGCGGATATGACCTGCGCGGGCTGGGCGCGGGGGCGGCGTGCCCTGAGTGCGGGGGCGGAGGGGCCGAGGGAACACAGAGCGAGCGGAGGGCAACAGACAGGCAAGGAGACTCGCACTGAAGCGCGGAGGACGCAGAGAGGCGAAGAAGGAGCAAAGGACCGAACTCAGAGCGCTCGGAGTGATCGGCGGGTAACAGAGATGATCTCTATCACCAGTGCACGAACTGAGGAAACAGATTGAGGAGCCTTCGCAGGGCAACTTGCCCAGAGTTCGGAAACCCGCCAGCCCCCCATGGATAGGAAGCAGGCGAACTCGACCGACTCGAGCGGCCGCAATCGCTCACTTCCCGCGTTGTCGCTGCTTCCCTCCGCTTGCTCCGCTTGCTCTGTGCCCCTCTTCCCTGTGTTCTCCGTGCCCTCCGTGGTTCAACGCCTTGTCCGCCCGCCGGCCTACCGCACGCGCAGTTCGAGAATCCCGCCAGAGAACTTGTCCTGGAGTTGGATGTTCACACGCACGGCGGTGGTCGTGACCGGCGAGAACACGCACACGTTGAAGCGGTCTCGCGCAGTCTCGAACTTCGCGATGTGGTCCGGGCTCGCGTTGTTCACGGGCCGCCACCGGTCGGACGCGCCGAGCACTTCGACGTTCCAACTCGCCGGCACGCGGCACTCGCCGCGGCCCGTGTCGTCGAACCAGTACACCTCGACGGCCGAGACCACGCGCGGCGCGTCAAAGTCGTACCGCACCCATTCGCTCGTACCCTTGCGATTCCAGAAGGTGAACCGCGGGATGTCGTGGTCGTTGCTGCTCGCCGGCTCGATGCGGTCGAACAGCGCAGGCAGTCCGTCGCCGTGGCCGATGAACGATGCGCTGGCGCTGATGCCGCGGGCCGGCCGCGGCTGCCCGAGGTGCGCCGATTCGGGGAGCCACACCACCATCTCCGATGGGCCGCGGTTGGCCCACATGAAGTACGGCCGCATGACGAGTTCCACCGCCGTCGTGCCCGGCGCATCGACATACAGCCGGTCATCGGGCGGCTCGGGCGGGGCATAGGGCCGGAGCCCGCCGGGCTGCGGCGGCGCGGCGGGCGGACCGATTCGCAGCGCGTGCGCCACGATCTCCGGCGTGCCATCCGCGGCGGCGCGCTCCTCGAGCCTCGCATCCGGCGGAAGCACGATGTCGGCCGGCGAAATGCCGGGGTTGTCAATCGACTCCGCGGCATAGACCAGCGGCCCGCGCATGATGGCCACCCGACCGATCGCCTGCTTCACGCGGTGATCGGCGACCACGCGGCGCGTGTGCAGCGGCACGGCCATCTCGTGCACCGTCGCGCCGGGCGGCGCGTTCCAGCGCACGTAGCCATCGACCGAGACCGCGCCGCTCGGGACCATCGCCACATCGAGACGACGCGCGATGGTGACGGGCCGGGGCGTGCGGTTGTCGATCGTCAACCGGCACGCCCCTTCGAACGGGTACGCGGTCTCCTGCCGGATGATGATGCGGCCGGACCCATCGGGCATGTCGATGCGAGCTTCGCCCGCGATGTGCAGGTTGATGTACACCTCGCCCGTGCTGCCGACGGCGTAGGCATACTGCCCAAGCGAGGCGAGGAACCGCAGCACGTTTGGCGGGCAGCAGGCGCAGGCGAACCACGCGCTGCGGCGGTGCCCGCCGCGCGAAGCGAGCGGGTTGACGTAGAAGAACGACTCGCCATCGAGCGCGACGCCCGCGAGCACCGCGCTGTAGAGCGTGCGCTCGAACTGCTCCATGTACTCGGCGCGGCCGGTCAGCAGGAACATGCGATGCGCCCACATGCACAGGCCGATCGAGGCGCACGTCTCCTGATACGCCGAGTGCGTCGGAATGTCGTAGGGCGTGGTGAAGCCCTCGTTGTGGCCGCTGGGGCCGATGCCGCCGGTCACGAACACCCGCCGCTGCGTGATGTCGGTCCAGAGCGCATCCAGCGCGGGGCGGTAGTGGCCAAGGCCCAGCCGCGCCAGATCGGCCATGGCGCAGTACATGTACGCCGCCCGCACCGCGTGCCCCGCCGCTTCCATCTGCTCCGCCGCGGGCAGATGGTCCTGCGCATAGTCGCCCCACGGCCCGTACATCGTGCCATCGAGTTTGCGGTGCGGCCTGCCGCGCTGCTCGATCAGGTAGTGCGCCAGTTTGGTGTAGGTGTTGTCGCGCTCGACCGCCGACAGCCGGACCAGCGCGAGTTCGACCTCCTGATGCCCCGGCGGCGCGGTGAAGCGGTGCTCGCCGTACAGGTGATCGAGAAAGTCCGCGGCCCTCACGGCGACATCCAGCAGCGACCGCTTGCCCGTCGCCTCGAAGTGCGCCACGCCCGCCTCGATCAGGTGCCCGATGCAGTACGTCTCGTGGTCCCACTCCTCGCGCGTGAAGCGGTTCTTGATGTCCGCCTTCAACGTGTAGTAGGTGTTGATGTACCCATCCTCGTGCTGCGCCGCGGCAATGCGGGAGATCAGCGCATCAAGTTCGGAATCCAACTTCTCCTTTGCCGCGGCGTCCTTCTCCGTGGCCAGCAGGTACGACCAGCCCTCGATCATCTTGTACACATCGGAGTCGTTGAAGAGCAGACCCTGAAACTCGCCGTGATCCTTCTCGCCGCGGAGTTTCTTCGCCGCGTTGTCGAAGTTGGCGAGGCGGCCGGTGATGTCGCACTGGTGGCGATTCGCGGCGAGCGTGCCGCGGCGGATCGCCTGCATCCGCGGCGACCAGAAGGGGCCATCGATCGCGACCTGTCGCCACGATACCGGCGTGATGACGCGCTGCGCGGCGACCTTGGCGTCGGCTTCGGGCTGCGCGGCGAGTACGACCGAAAGGATGGCAGCGCTGATCATGGTTCCGCTCTCAGATTCGATTGACCGCGGAGGTGCCGAGGACGCAGCGGCGGTCGGGCCTACGTCCGAACTCACTCTGTTGCCCTCTGCTTGCTTTGCTTCCTCTGTGTTCCGCCCTACTTCCCCGGCTTCACATCCACAATCCCCACATCGATGTACTGCCCGCCCCGCGTCTGCCTGCAGTGCACCGCGATGGTGTTCTCGCCGATGCGCAGCAGTTCCGCCGCATCGTTGCCCAGGGGCAGGGAGATGTAGCCCGTCGTGTAGCCGGTGCGCCGGAGCGCGAGCACGCCGTTGATGTAGACCTCGCAATCCTCATCGTGGTGGATGCTCCATGCGGGGTTGATCGGGTGCGCATCGAGGCGAATCGTCCGCCGAAGCCAGATGGCCGATGTCCCCCACTCCGTCCCCACCATCGCGCCCGGCGTGCCCCTGGTCCCGAAGCCCGCTCTCCCCTCTTTCCACGCCGCGGCGTCAAACCCCGGCTGTTCCCAGCCATCGGCGGGCTTCTCGAACGTGTAGCGCCAGGACTGCGGCGCGGTCTGCGCATCGGGGACGACGGTCTCAATCCGCGGCACCGGCCCGTACAGAGCGTTCGCCGCCGCGGCGGCCCTCTCGGGGTCGATCTTCCACACCTCGCGGTCGTACGTCAGCCAGCCGTTGACTTCGATCTCGACATCGGTGGTCTGGGTGTAGACCGCCGCGGCGAGGCCGCGGGCGATGTGGATGGGGAGTTGGTTGATGAGGTCGATGTACGCGGCGGTCAGTGACTCCTTGTCGGTGTAACTCTTATATCCCCAGTTGTTGCTGTCGAGCCAGGTGTGCCCCTCGATCGGCAGGCCGAGGCCGCCGAACTCGCCGAGGACCATGGCGCGGTTGGCATCGCGCGGGAGTTGGGGCGTGGGGGTTGCGGGGCCGGGATAGGCGTGGATGTCGTTGACATCGCCATTGCCCATGTCGGTCCAGCCGCTGGCGTTGTTGATGAGGCGCGAGGGATCGATCCTCTTGCAGAGATCGACCATGGACTTTGACCATGCGAGATCGTCCTGTCCCCAGCCCTCGTTCCACGGCACCCACATGACGATCGACGGGTGCTGATCGAACGCGCGAATGATGGCTCGCATCTCGCGCTCGAAGTTCTTCTTCCACTCATCGGTCAGCGGCGGGTTTCCATGCGGGTTGTCGCTCTTGCCATCCCAGAAGAACGGGCTGGGGATGTCCTGCCAGACGAGGATGCCGAGTTTGTCGCAGGCGTGGTAGAACCGCTGGGATTCCACCTTCACGTGCTTGCGCAACATGTTTGCGCCCATTTTCTTCGCCGCGAGAATGTCGAAGATCATCGCCTCTTCGGTGGGGGGTGTGTAGAGGCCATCGGGCCAGAAGCCCTGGTCGAGCGGGCCGAACTGGAAGGTGGGTGCGCCGTTGAGGCGAATGCGGTTGACACCGTTCTGGTCGCGGCTGATGTCGATATCGCGGAAGGCGAAGGAGGACTTCACGGTGTCGGTCTGGCCCATGTCGGTCGCGGTGACGACGAGTTCGTAGAGGAATGGGTCGGAAGGTGACCATGCGCGGGGATTGGGCACCCGGAGTTTGATCTGAGCTGTGCCGCCGGTCTGGCCGCGGGCAACTTCCTTGCCGTCGGCCAGCACGAGCGCGGTCGCGGAAAACATGCCGCGAGACCTCCAGCCCGCGCCGATGTCGATCGTCACATTTCCGGATCTCCGATCGGCATTGACCGCAAGGTTGTGAATGCCCATCTCCATGGTGACCGGCTCCAGCCACACCGTCTGCCAGATCCCGCTCGTCGGCGTGTACCAGATGCCGTGCGGGCTGAGCCACTGCTTGCCGCGCGGCTGCCCGCCGGTGTCGGTCGGATCGGTGACGGTCACAACAAGTTCGTTCTCCGCGCCCGCCTTCAGCGCATCGGTGATGTTGAAATTGAACGGGTCATAGCCCCCTGTGTGCTCGCCGACCTTGTGATCGTTGACGGTCACCGTGCACTTCCAATCGACTGCGCCGAAGTGGAGCCAGATGCGGTCTCCCTTCCAGTCTTCCGGGAGCGTGAAAGCGCGGCGGTAGTGCAGGGCCTGATCGGGCTTGAGCGCGCGGCCGACGCCGGAGAGCGCGGACTCGACGGGGTAGGGGACGAGGATCATGCCGTCGCCGAGCGCGGGCATCGGGGCATCCTTCGGCGTAATCGCATACTCCCACAGCCCATTGAGGTTCATCCACCGCTCGCGCTGCAGGAGCGGCCGCGGGTACTCGGGCCAGGGATTGGCGGGGTCAACGTCTTTGGCCCAGCGCGTCAGGAGTTTGCCGGGAACGGGCCGCCACGCCGCTTCGGCGGGGGGCTCCGCGGCGGCGTCGCTCGCATCGGTGGGCGCTGCCGCGGCGCAGAAACCCGCGGATACCGCGAGACTCACAGCCGCGACGACGACCAGAGAGGAGAAAGTCAGCATGGCAGACACTCCGGCGTGAGCGGGCGCGGCAGTGCGAGGGTGCGATCAGCACCCATGGATGGCCAAGCACGCGCAGGCAGTCTACCGGGGTTGGTGCGACGGATGCGAAGGAGAATCGATGGCCCGATCTTGCGCTCGGGGCTCTCCGGATGGGGATCAGCGCCCTGCGCCTGCCGCGGCGGGCTTCTTCTGCCAAGGCTTCCCGCCCCGCCCGTTCATCGTCTCCACCGTCACGCCGCCCACCACGCGCACGCAGCCCTCCCCCAGTCGCCGCGACAGTTCCGCCACCATCGCCGCGCTCAGCCGCACACGCAGGTGCGGCGACGCTTCGAGGCGGACGCGCTGGTGCGGCAGGTCCACCACAAGGTCGAGCGGGAACGCCGCGGCACGCTCATCAGCCGATGCCGCGCGCGCGGGCGCACTGCCGTTCGAGCCGCCAGCGCCGGCCGCGAGCCGTTCATCCCCGCCGCCGAGACTCGCCTCGCGGACGATCGCCGCGAGTTCCCGCAGTTTCTGCGAGCCATCGCCATTGAGTCGCTCGGCATCGAGGCGGACCCAGAGTTTCCCGGGCATCAGCGGCACGCCATCGATCGGCACCACGCGATCGACGATCACCTGCACGTTGTTCTGCTGCCCGCCCCCCCCCCACGCCCCCCGCGCCCCCCCCGCCCGCCCCGCCGCCGCGGCCCTTTCCATTGCTCGGCATCGCGCCGGGTTCATCATCGATCGCGCCGGCATTGCTATTGGGCGCGGCACCGGCACGCGACCGATCTATCCGCCCCACCACAAACACCGCGTTGCCCGGCTGCACCGTGTCCACAAACTGCGCATAGCGATCGGCGAACAGCACCACCTCGATCGAGCCGCCCTGGTCTTCGATCGGCACGATCGCCATCTTCTGCCCCGCGCTGCGCCCGGTCTTCACGATCAACGTCCGCACCGAGCCGATCAGCCCCGCCAGCACCACCCGCGAATCGTGGGCCAACGCCTTCGCCGCATCGCACCCCGCCGTGACGAACACCTTCGTCCACGCGCTCCATTCCTCCAGCGGATGGCTCGAGACGTAGAACCCGAGCACTTCCTTCTCCCTGGCCAGCGTGTCGCTCTCGCTCCACGCCGTCGTCTTCGCCAGCAGCGAGCCCTCCGCCTTCGCCCCGGACTTGGCTCCCGCCCCCGCGCCGCCCCCCATGAACAGCCCGCCCTGCCCAGCCGCCTTGTCCTGTGCCACCTTCTGCGCCGCCGACATCGCCGACTCGATGCTCGCGCACATTGCCGCGCGCAGCCCGCGACCCTCCGGCGGGTGCAGCGAGTCCATCGCGCCGCACTTGATGAGCGCCTCCAGCGTCGTCTTGTTCAGAAGATTCGCATTGCCCCCGCTCGCAGAGCCGTTCGCGCCCGCCGCGGCGGCCTGCGCCGCAAGCCGCGCCATCACGCGCTCGCAAAAATCAAACAACGAGGTGAACCGCTTCGGCGGCGCGCCCGCGCCCCCCCCGCCCCCGTCCCGCTCCTGCACAATCGCTTCGATCGCCTTGTCGCCCGCCCCCTTGATGGCCCGCAGCCCGAACCGCACGTGCCCGTGCAGCGCATCCCGCGGCTCGCCCTCATCAAACACCACGCCGAAGTCCTCGCGCGACAGGTTCACATCCGGCGGACGAACCTCCACCCCCATCTTCCCGTTCACAAACCGCGTCGTCCGGCAGTCCTCGACATACGGGATCCAGTCCGCCACCTTCTGCGCCTGGCTCTCATACGTCAGAAACGCCGCCATGTACTGGTTCGGGAAATACGTCTTGAGATACGCTGTCTGGTACGCCACGATCGCGTACCCCGTCGAGTGGCTCTTGTTGAAGCCGTACCCGGCGAACTTCAAGATGAGTTCGAACAACTCCTCGGCCGCCTGCCTTGTCAGGCCCTGCTGCTGCGCGCCCTCGACAAACTTCGGCCGCTCCTTCTCGATCTTGTCGTGCTTCTTCTTGCCGATGTTCTTGATCAGCGTGTACGCATCGCGAAGTTTGATCCCGCCTAGGCCGTGCACAATCTGCATGACCTGCTCCTGATACACCATCACGCCGTACGTCTCGGCCGTGTACCCGTCCACGATCGGGTGCACCCGCGGCACCTCCGCCTGCCCGTGCTTGCGCCGGTTGTAATCGGGAATCAGGTCCATCGGGCCCGGACGGAACAGCGCGTTGGCCGCGATCAGGTCCTCCAGGCGATCCGGCCGCATATCGACCAGCAGCCGCCGCATCCCGCCCGATTCAAACTGGAACACCCCCGTCGTGTCCGCCCGCTGAAACAGCCCGAACACCCTCGGGTCGTCGTAGGCCAGACGCTCCAGATCGAGAGGATGTACCGATGTCGGATGGGCGATGTCGGATGTCGGATGTGCGGAGGACTTGCCGCTCTTCGTCGCGGCATCGGCCTGCCGTGCGGCGAGCGTGCGCTGGTAGTCCTCGGCGCGCCCGACCGCCTTCCAGATCTCCTCCTCGCTCAGCGTCTCGCGGATCAACTTCTTCGCCCGCTCGATCACGCTCAGCGTGCGCAGCCCCAGAAAGTCCATCTTCAGAAGGCCGACCTTCTCGCACGTCGGCCCGTCCCACTGCGTCACCACCTCGTGCTCCGCCGCGCCCGACTGCTTGTACAGCGGCACGATCTCGTGCAGCGGCCGTGTCGCCACGATCACGCCCGCGGCGTGCACGCTCGCGTGCCGCGCCTGCCCCTCGATCGTCCGCGCGTTGTCGATCAGCGCGCGCAGCGTCTCCGCCTCGGCCCGTTGCCCCGGCGGAAGGTTCTGGTGCAGTTTGTCGATCGCCCCGCCGTCCCCCTCGTAAATCCTCCGCAGTTCCGGCTCCTGCCCCAGCGCATCATCCAGCGTGATGTTCAACTGCTCGGGAACCAGTTTGGCCACCCGGTCCGCCACCGGCAGCGGCACCGCCAGCACCCGCGCCACATCGCGGATCGCCGCGCGGGCCTTCAGCGTCCCAAATGTAATAATCTGCGCCACGTGCCCATACTTACGTCGAACATAGTCGATCACCGCCGCGCGGCCGTCCTGGCACAGGTCGATGTCGATGTCGGGGTACTCGCTGCGATCCGGGTCCGTGAACCGCTCGAACAGCAGCCCGTACCGCACCGGGCACGCGTTCGACAGCCCCAGCACATACCCGACCATCGTGCCCACGCCCGAGCCGCGGGCATTGGCCGGAATGCCCCGCTGCCGGCCCCAGTTCACAAAGTCCCACACAATCAGAAAATACGCCGCGATGTTCTTGTCGCACAAAATCGTCAGTTCCCGCTCCAGCCGCGCGCGGATGTCGTCACGGTTCGCGGCGTTCTCCTTCGGCCCGTAGCGCCAGATCACGCCCGCATCCGACAGCATCCGCAACGCGCGGTCGCACTCGGCCTTCGCCGCGCCGTTGATCTCCGCCCGCTCCTCGGCGGTCGCTCCGTCGTCAAACCGCAGCGGCACGACCTCGAACTCGTCGCAGTACGCGGCGAACCACGCCGTCAGATCGCCCGCAAACCGCGGCTCATCCCACGCCGGCATGTCCGCCCACTCATCGCCCTTCTTCCCCTTTGCGGCCTTGCTGTTCTGCTGCTCCGCTGCTCTCCTTCGCTGCACCCGAACCATCGGCGCGTGGTTCTGACCGATCGGCGGCTTCGCGCCCCCCACCGCGCACCGCGCCGCGATCCGCAGCGTGTTGTCCAGAGCCTCCCGCCCGATCTCCTCCCACTCCCCGCCCACGTACTGCGCCTCGAAGATCTCGCGCATCTCCGCCGGCGACTTCACGTACAACTCTTCGGGGTACCGCAGCCGCTCGGTGTCGTGCTTCACCTTGCCCATCGAGATGCAGATCAGCGTGTCGTGCGCATCGTGGTCCTCGGCCCGCAGAAAGTGCGAATCGTTGTCGCACACCAGCGGAGCGCCCACCTCCCGCGCCATCCGCACCAGGTGCTTGTTGATCGAGTTCTGCTCAGGCACGTGGTGCTGCAACTCGACAAAGAACCGCGCCCTCGCGGCATCTCTCCCCGCGGCCCCCCCACCAAACGTGTCGCGGTGCCACACCGCGCTCTCCAGCGCCCTGTCCCACCACTTCGAATCCCCCGTGCGCTCGAAGTTCAGCAGGTGGTCGCCCATCTCGCTGCCCAGGTGACCGTTGATGGCGATCAACCCCGCGCTGTGCGCGGCGAGCAGCGCGCGGTCAATCCGCGGCTTGAAGTAGAACCCCGTGAGATACGCCTCGCTGCACAGATACACCAGGTTGTCCCACCCCTCCTGCGTCTCGGCCAGCAGAACCAGGTGGTACCCGCCATCCGAAACTCCGGTGTATGTCCGGTCCTGCCGCGTGCGCTCCGGCGGCGTGACAT
The DNA here is from genome assembly GCA_019636495.1 of Phycisphaeraceae bacterium. Classification (GTDB taxonomy): domain Bacteria; phylum Planctomycetota; class Phycisphaerae; order Phycisphaerales; family UBA1924; genus JAHBXL01. The sequence goes on from JAHBXL010000004.1 coordinate 84,689, forward strand.
ACGCCTCGACCCCGAGAATCGGAACAATGCCCGCATCCCTCGCGGCCTGGTAAAAACTCGCCGCGCCGAACAGGTTGCCGTGATCCGTCACGGCCACCGACCACATCCCCAGTTCCTTCACGCGCTTGACCAACTTGTCGACGCGGTTGCCCCCATCCAGCAGCGAGTACTCGCTGTGCAGGTGCAGATGCGCAAAGCCCTTGCCCAGGTCCTTGGGCGATCCATCCGGGTTCAACCACTGCGCAAGCGGGCTGTCAGGAGGCACCTGGTGGGCCGGCACTCCGTGCCGGGTCTCCGGGTGGGCCGGCACTCCGTGCCGGCCCTCAGCCTTGCCTGCCTCCTTGCCCTTCGCCGCGCCCGCCATGTGCTCTCTTCGCTCCGGCTCCGCCGGTGTGTGCAGTGGTGAAAGGGCATCGTCGCGCTTCCATCGCACGAGGTCAAGAGGACATCAAAGATGAAGCCCGCGGCGGGCCCAGAACGCCGTTCGGCAACCCCCCGGATGGGCGGGGGGCTGGTGCCAAACACGACTCAACCACCCTCATACTCCGCCCAACTGCTGCTCGTCTCCGTCACGCGCACGCGCTCGACACGGGCACCCTGCGGGAATCGGTACTCCAGCCCCTGCTCATCGCGATACACCCGCCCAGCGCGCAACTCGCTCTCCAGAAACCGGTAGATCTTCTCCGCCAGCACCTCCGTCGTCGGATCGACGCCCTCCAGCGCAACCACGCGCTCCTTCAACGGCGCAAGCGCTGCGGCCATCGCGTCCGCGCTGTTGATCAGCATCGCGTGATCGAACCGCGCCAGAAACGGCCCCAGCGCGAGTTTCAACGTCTTGAAGTCGCACACCATGTCCTGCCCATCCAGCGCATCGGCGACAAGCACCACATCCACCCGCCGGCTGTGCCCGTGCGGAAACCGGCACAGGCCCGGGTGCTTCGAGAGCATGTGCCCGCTCTCGATCTCGAACGACTTGCAGATGCGGTACGGCATGGAAGGTGGCAGGAGGGAGGTCGGAGAGAAATCAGTTCGCTCTGGGTGCTGAGCCGCCGCTCAGCGGGGGGGGGGGGGTCGCGGAGAATCATTGGTCGGCCGAGCCCCATTCGCCGCTCTGTCCGCTTGCGGGCTTTCCGCATCCGCTCACGTCCCCCGCACGTTCCCGAACAACTCCAGGTGCAGCCGGTGGCAATACCGCCACCCGCGGGCCATGCACAACTTCACCGCCGCATCCACGTGCCCGCGAGCCGGCGGCGTCCCCTCCGGCATCACCAGCACATCCTCCGGCTTCCAGCCCCGCAACCGTCCCAGAAGGTCGTCGATCTCCCCCGCATCGCCCTCCGCCGACACCACAAACTTCAACTGCCGCGATGGAAACTCATCGATCAACCGTTGCAGCACCGGAACATTGATCCGCCGCGACTCGTGCCGCGCAGCCCACGCCCCCGAAACATCGCGCGCATCATCCCGCGGCGTCGAGTTCGACAGTTTCGGACTGATCGACATCAAATCGCACGTCACGCCGCCGTCGGGGATCACCGTCCCCGCCGTCTCGATCGTCACGTGCATCCCCGCGCCGCCCCCCCCGATCGGCGCGGCAATCCTCGCCGAGAGTTCCGTCAACTGCGCGAACATCATCGGCTCGCCCCCCGTCAGCACCGCGTGCCGCACACCCCGCACCGCCGCCGCACGCGCCTCCTCGACAATCGAGTCGATGGTGCGCCGGGCGCCATCGGGCTGCCACGAGGCGTACGGCGTGTCGCACCATCGGCACCGCAGGTTGCACCCCGACACGCGCACGAAAAGGCTCGGCACGCCCGCCAGTTTCCCCTCGCCCTGGATCGAAACGAACGTCTCCGAGATGGGCATCGACTCGCTCATGCGCCGCGCGACCCTCCCGCAAACCCGCCCGCCCCCGCATCGATCCACGGCCGCACGCCCGGTTGATACTCCGTCGGGTCGGCAACTCCCGCCGCGGCGAACGCGCGGGCCCGAATCACGCACGAATCGCAATGCCCGCACGCCTGCGCACGCCCGCCCTCCACACGCGGGTCATAGCACGACGTCGTCAACACAAAGTCCACGCCCAGCCGCGCACCCAGCCGGATGATCTCGACCTTGCTCAGATGCAGCAGCGGCGCGTGCACGCGCAGCGTGCGGCCATCCTCCGCGCCCGCCTTCGTCCCCGCGTTCGCCGCCGCCTCAAACGCCCGCAAAAACGGCTCGCGGCAATCCGGATAGCCCGAATAGTCCACCGCGTTCGCGCCGATGTCGATCCGATCCGCGCCGATTGTCTCCGCCAGCGCTGCCGCGCACGACAGAAAAATCAGATTCCGCGCCGGAACATACGTGATCGGCACTTCGTGCCCGCCCGCGCCCAAGACCCCCGGCCGATCCTTCGGCACGTCGATGTCCGCCGTCAGCGCCGAACCGCCGATCGACCGCAAGTCCATCCGCAGCGTGACGTGCCGCGACGGATCGATCCCCGCCGCGCTCGCCACCCGCGCTGCCGCGCCCAGTTCCACCCGGTGCCGCTGCCCATAGTCAAACGTGATCGCCCCCACCCGCGCAGCGCCAAACTCGGCGCACGCCGCCGCCAGCGTCACAGCGCTGTCGAGCCCGCCGGAAACCAGCACCACCACCTGTTGAGCGTGTCGTGTCAGCACGTTGTTCGTATCGTAGGTTCAGGCTATTGCAAAGATCGCCGCGCAACCCGCCCGCGACTCTGGCCGCACCCCGGGATCGTGATACGCTGATCAACAGCACTCCGCGCCACATCTCAAGGAGCAAGACCATGATGCGCACACTCGCATTCGCCGCCGCGTGCCTCGTCGGCAGCCTCTGGTCAACATCCATCGCGGCGTCCGCCCAGCCCGCCTCGGCCTCCGGCGCCGGTTCGCGCCCCACACCCTCCGCCGCGGCCACAGCGCGACCGGTCATCTACCGCCTCGCCGGAGATTCCGCCTCGCTCCTCGCCTGCTTCGATCCGTGCGACTGCGTCATGCACGTCGAGAGCGACCTCATCGGCACCATGCAACTCGCCGCGCTCCCGAGCCCGACACCAATGGAGCGCCGATACCGCGTCTCCGATGTGAACTTCCGCATCAACGAAGACGGGCACGACATCCTCATCCGCGGCGAAGGAACCTACACCTGGTACTCGCACATGGGCTCGCTCACCGTCCTGGCCCACCGCATGGAACTCGACCTGCGCATCGGCGATGAAGAACCCCGACGCTACGACAGCGGCATCATCGCCGGCGCGTCCGATGGACCCTTCCCGCCCATCCGCATCGAGATCGACCACAGCAACCGCGAGTGCTTCGACCGCGTCCTCACCATCGACGCCGCGCCGGTGAACCACGCCGAGTTCATCCCCTACACCCTGACCGACCAATCAACCTATACCCGCGGCTGCCTGCCACCGTGCCTCTGCCCGCTGCTGGAAACACGCCCCGTCACCGGCGGCATGGTGATGATCCCCCTCGATCCAATGGACCACACACCCGCCGTGCAGGAGTGGGCCGTCGTCCGCATCAACTGCACCATCGCGCGCCCACAGGCCGAGTCCGCCGCGACCGGCTCAGGCTTCTACAGCGTCACCCCCGCCGCGGCGGTCCCCTTCCGCCATCGACTGCTCATCGCCTTGACCCTCGATGCCCAGCCCGAGCGCATCTGGAACAGCGGCTGGGCCGAGTTGGATGCCAACGACATCGTCTTCCCCCCGCAGAACCTCGCCATCGATGCCGCCCTCAACGGGTTCTTCTGCTTCGATGAAGTCTTCGCCATCCGTGCCCGCCGACCCTAGCCGCCCCCCCCCACCCCCATACGACACACCAATCAAAATCCGCACAACGGCCCTCGACTCCCCGCCCCAACCCGGCTACCCTCTCCTCTGGCCCCGAGCAACTCGCCCGTCCGGCCATCATTGCCGGAACCTTCGCGGATCAACCCCGCGGTTTCCGACGAACAGGTCTGTCAGCGGGGCTCGGGTTTTTCGTATGGGATGGCGGGCCCCTTCGTTTCCGCGGCGAACTCGCAGGGCGTCCGGGGGTCGGCGTGGGGGTGGGCGTGGGGGTGGGCGTGGGGGTGTTGCAATCGTGGGTTCGACAGACAGGAGTGTTCCCGTGAACAACAGCGTGCAGACCGGTTCCCGCGGCTTTTCGCTCGTCGAGATGATGGTCGTCCTGCTGATCCTGTCCGTCGTCCTGGGGATCATCATCCCCGCGCTCGGATACGCGCGAAACACCGCCCGAAAGAACGCCACCAGCGCGCTCATGACCCAACTGGCAACCGCCAGCGCATCGTTCCAACTCGATGAGCGCCGTCTCCCCGGCTACTTCTCCGCGCGCGACATGGGCCACGCCGACAACGCCGGCGCCGAGGGATTCTCGCAGATGTGCAACATCCTGCTCGACCTCTCCGGCGGCATCGTCAGCACCAGCAACGCCACGCCCACCACCGTTCAGGTCGGCCCGCACGCAGGCGCCCGCGCCTTCGTCGCCCCCGAGTACATCGGCGGCAGCACCCAGGTGGCCGGCTCCGTGGCCAAGGCCTACTTCCGCCCCGACCCCAAGACCTTCACCATCGTCTCCGGAAGGTTCGGAACCGCCAACAACACCGCGCTGCCCGAACTGGTCGACCTCTTCGGCACGCCCATCCTCGCATGGGCCGTCGACGAAGTGCCCAACAGCACCAACGAGTTCGTCTCCGCCACCAGCACCACCCGCGCCCGCTTCTACTGGGCCCAGAATGCCTCCGCCCTCCGCTCCTCCGCCCTGGGCCGCCTCGGCGCCAACCAGACCACCGAAAGCAAGATCGGCAGCAACTCCTCCCCCGCCAACAACGCCAACCCCGTCGTCTCCCTCCGCGCCCTCCTCGGCGCGCCAAACTTCCCCGATCCCGCCAACGCGGCCATCCCCGCCGCCATCCGCGCGCCCATCGTCTTCCACAGCGCGGGATACAACGGTCTCTTCATGGGCAACTTCGAACGCGGCGGAAAACTCGCAGGCACCGGCGCAGTCACCTACTTGTCCACCAAGGACAAAATGGAGGACTTTGACGACCTCATCGTCAAGGTCAGCAACTGAACCATGCGATGCTGACGCCCTCATCTTTCGGACGCTGAAACCCGCTCTTCACCCCGCGCGCACCGCGATGACCACGTGTCACCGCGACGTGCCGGAATGTGCCGACCGTACGAACGCCCGCCGACGCGGCACCGCCGCCCGATGAGCCTTCCGTCCGGCGGAAGAAACAACGCGAACCATCCGTCTCCCGCGAAAGCGGCCTCCCCGCCCACCCCTGTCCCCGGGGCGCGCGGGCGGCGATCCGCGGGCTGAACGTGTAAAAGATCAGAACTGGTGGTCGGACATGCAATCGGAAACACATTCCAAGGCCGGCGGGCCCGAACGGTCCCCGCTGGCGGAGATGATCCTCGTCGCCGCGCCCGTCGTCGCGACGATGACCTCCTACACCCTCATGCAGTTCGTCGATGCCCTCATGGTCGGCAAGATCGGGCCCGACCCGGTTTACATCTCCGCGCAGGGCAACGGCATGGTCTGGTCCTTCGTCCCCGTCTCCGGCATGATGGGCCTGCTCACCGTCATCAACACCTTCGTCTCCCAGAACCTCGGAGCCAAGCGCGCTGACCGCGCCCCCGCCTACGCCTGGGCCGGGCTCTGGATGAGCCTCCTCTCCTGGTTCGTCATCATGCTGCCCTTCGCCGCGGTCATCGGCCTCGCCTTCCAACACCTCACCAACCACGACCCGCGACTCATCGAACTCGAGACCCAGTACGCCCGCATCCTCATCGGCGCATCCATCATCACCCTCTGGTCCCGCGCCATCGCGCAGTACTTCTACGGCATGCACAAGCCGATGGTCGTCCTCGTCTCCGTCGTCGCCGCGAACCTCATCAACATCCTCGCCAACGCCCTCCTCATCTTCGGCCCCAGCGCGCCCGCCACAACCGGCAACGCGATGGTGGACGGCTTCTTCGAACTCGCCGCCGCCGCCGCCGCCGCGCTGGGAATCCCCGCCCTCGGCGTCACCGGCGCGGCGTGGGGAACCGTCATCGGCACCATCTTCGAGTTCGTCCTCCCCATGGCCGTCTTCCTCTCCCCGGCCTTCGCCCGAAGGTTCGGCACCCGCGCCGCCTGGCGGCCCTCCCTCGCCCACATGCGCGACATCGCACGCATCGGCTGGCCCGGCGCGATGATGTTCGTCAACGAGATCGTCTGCTGGGCCTACCTCATGTCCGCGCTCGTCGGACACTTCGGCAAGGAGCACAACACCGCCGGGTGGATCGCCCTCCGATACATGCACCTGGCCTTCATGCCCGCCATCGGCCTCTCCATCGCCGTCACCGCCCAGGTCGGCAAGTGCATGGGCATGCAAAGGCCCGACCTCGCCGCACGCCGCGCTTGGCTCGGCCTCGCACTCAACATGGCCTACATGATCCTCTGCGGAGTCCTCATGGTCGTCTTCCGCGAGCCCGCCATCGACCTCTTCATCGATCCCTCCACCCCCGATGATGCCCGCGACCGGCTCATCGCCATCGGCGCACAGGTCATGATTGCCGCGGCGGTCTTCCAACTCTTCGACGCCCTTGGCATCACCTTCATCGGCGCGCTCCGCGGCGCGGGCGACACCATCTGGCCCGGCGTCGCAACCCTCGTCCTCGCATGGACGCTCCTCTTCGGCCTGGGCACATGGATGGTCCACCACCGCCCCGACCTCGGCTCCCTGGGCCCGTGGATCGCCGCCGCGGCGTACATCATCCTCCTCGGAATCGCCGTCACCTTCCGCTTCGTCTCCGGAACCTGGAAGACCATCAAACTCGTCGAGCCGCCACGCGAACTCGCCCCGCCCGCCGAGCCCGGACACGCGCCCGCCCTCACCGCGCGCGAGGCCGCGGCCGAAGCCCTCGCCGCCGCCGGCGCGGTCGATGGCGTCGTCGAAGCGCCCAGAGAGTGATGTGCCGCTGACCTTCAGGTCAGTGCCGATCTTGATCTTCGATTCACCGCATGCCACTCAATGCCCTGAACTGGCAACTCCGCGGCAACATTTCAGGCCGATTCATCGGCCTTGCTCGCTTTCAGGCCAGCCCTTTGAGGGCTGGTCAGAGGCCGCGAACAACCCTGAGAATCCAAGGTCCTTCGCTTGAGGCCGTTTCAACGGCCTTCTCCATCAAGATGCTTCAGCCACTCGATCCGGCCTCTCAGTTCACGGCATTCAGTGCCACCGACCTTCAGGTCGGTGGTACCTCACCCCCTTCGCCCATACACCACCAGCCGGTGGCCCTCGGCGATCATCCCGCGCTCCCGGCAGATGCGGTCCCGCAGCGCTTCCAACTCCGGAATCTCAAACGGCGTCGCCTCGCCCGTCTCCGCATCCACCAGCACGCCCGAGGCCGCACGACCGTGCGCCAACTGGTAGCACGACTGGTCCGAATCCATCGGCACCTGCTCAATGATCCCCGCCTCCGCCAGCAGTTTGATCGTCCGGTACACCGTCGCCCGCGACACGCGGAACCCCTGTCGCCTCATCGCCTCCACCAGTTCATCCGCCTCGAATATCGCGCCCCGCGTTCCCCCCCCAGCCTTCTCCCGCGCGGCCGAATCCGCTTCCGCCGCCCGACGCATGATCGCATCCAAAATGTGCGCACGCTCCGGCGTGTACTTCAGACCCTCCGCCTTCAGCCGACGGCGAAACACCGCGCACAACGGCTCGATGATCCGGATGTCATCGTCAATCCCCGTCCCGCTCGCCGCGGCGTTGATCGAAGGCAGATTCATCGCCGCAATCATAGGAACCGGCGACGTGCCACCCAACGCCGTGAACTGGCCACTCCGCGGCGACATTTCAGGCCGATTCATCGGCCTTGCTCGCTTTCAGGCCAGCCCTTTCAGGGCTGGTCAGAGGCCGCGGACAGCCCTGAGAATCCAAGGTCCTTCGCTTGAGGCCGTTTCAACGGCCTTCTCCATCAAGAGGCTTCAGCCACTCGATCCGGCCTCTCAGGTCACGGCGTTGAGTGCCACTGACCTTCAGGTCAGTGCCGATCTTGATCTTCGATTCACCCCGTGCCACTGACCTTCAGGTCAGTGCTGATCTTGAAGATCGATTCACCGCATCGACCTGCCGCATGGCCCGCATCTTGGGTGGGGGCCCGCGCGCGGACCCCTCCAACTTCTCGCCTCACCCCCACACCCATACCATCCCCCATGCCCGTTCCCCGCATCGCGATCGTCGGCCGACCAAACGTCGGCAAGTCGTCCCTGCTAAACATGCTGGCGCACGACAAGGTGTCGATCGTCGATCCCACCCCCGGCACCACGCGCGACCGCGTCAGCCTGCTCGTCGATCTCACGCACTCGCACCAGGCCGCGCCCGATCGCGGCGGCATCGTCCGCACCATCGAACTCACCGACACCGGCGGCTACGGCGTCTACGTCGCCGAGGGCCGAAGATTCGACGATGTCGGGTCCGACCTCACCCGCCTCACCAAGGACATCGAGCACCAGATCTCCGAGGCCGTCGGAAGCGCCGACCTGGTCCTCTTCGTCATCGATGCCCAGGCCGGCGTGACTCCCGCCGATGAGCAGATCGCGCGACTGCTCCGCGAGCGCGTCCTCGGCAGCAAGCAGCGGCCCGACTTGCGCGTCCTCGTCGTCGCCAACAAGACCGATGGCCCGCGCTGGGAGGCCCACGCCTTCGAGGCCGCGGCGCTCGGCTTCGGCGAGCCCCTCCCCGTCTCCGCCAAAAACAACTACTTCCGGCGAGATTTCACCGACGCCCTCTACGAAGCCGTCGCCGCCCTGCCCGGGCAGGAAGACTGGAGCGCGCAGCAATCCGCCGAGGCCCGTGCCGCGGCATCGGGCGAGATGCGCCTGGCCATCATCGGCAAGCGCAACGCCGGCAAAAGTTCGCTCGTCAACGCGCTCGCCGGCGAGCAGCGCGTCATCGTCTCCGAGATCGCCGGCACCACCCGCGACGCCGTCGATGTCCGCTTCGAGATGGACGGCCACGCCTTCATCGCCATCGATACCGCCGGCCTCCGAAAGAAAAAGAGTTTCGCCGACCGCATCGAGTGGTTCGCATTCGACCGAGCACAGCGCAGCATCGACCGCGCCGACGTCGTCTTCCTGCTCGTCGATGCCACCGTCCCCGTCAGCCAGGTCGACCAGCAACTGGCCCAACTCGCCCAGAAGTCCTTCAAGCCCGTCATCATCGTCGTCAACAAGTGGGACCTGGTCGAGGGCACCCGCGCCACCGATGGCCCCAACCGCGGACAGGCCGTCACCACCGGCATGTTCGAGGAGTACCTCCGCAAGGAACTCGCCGGGCTGTGGTACGCCCCCATCGCCTTCGTCTCCGCGAACAAGGGGTCCAACCTGCGCCAGACCGTCAAACTCGCGCAGGAACTCTTCGAGCAATCCGGACGACGCGTCAACACCGGCAAACTCAACCGCGTCCTCCGCGACATCCTCGCCACCCGCGGGCCCTCCAGCAAACTCGGCACCTTCGCCAAGGCCTACTTCATCGCCCAGGTCGCCGTCCGCCCGCCCACCATCGTCCTCGTCGTCAACACCCCGCGGCTGTTCACCCCCAACTACCAGAAGTTCCTCGTCAACCGCCTGCGCGAGCAACTCGACCTCCCCGAAGTGCCCATCAAACTCATCATCCGCGAGCGCAAGCGCGCCGACCTCGACGACCTCCTCTCGGGCCGGCACGCGGCCGATCGTGCCGCGGCACTGGGCCAAGAGCCCCAGACCCCCGGCCAGGACGAGGCAGCCCTGCTCGAGGAGTTCGGTACAACCATCGAAGGGCCCGGAGAAGCGATCGACCTCGATGAGCCGATCGACGAAGACGCCCAGGCGTACTTCGACGACAAGGTCTGACCTCCCTCCCCGGTCACCCCGTCCGCACACGCGCAACCCCGTCGCGCCCGCACCGCGCACACTGGAGAATCTTCGATGCCCCGCATCGCCCGGACCGCCGCCGTCGTTGTGCTCGCCGCGTGCTCGCTCGCCGGCGCTGCGCCCGCGCAGCCCGCCGCGACCCAGCCCGCGCCGCAGGCGATCCCGCCGCAGACCCGCACCGTCCTCGAACGCGCTCACCGCGCCTACGCCGCCGTCTCCACCTACAGCGACCGCGCCGAGATCACCTTCGACCTCCGCGGCAAGGACAGCGCGGGCGAAATCGTCGAGCAGAGTTCCTCCCGCGAACTCGAGTTCGTCTTCCAGCGACCCGGCCGATTCAACGTGCACACCGACGACCTCGACATCGTCTCCGATGGCTCCACCATCTGGGCCGTCATGCCCGACCTCAATCAGTACATGCAGTCCGCCGCGCCCGCCGACCTGCCCGCCGCCGCGGCGAGCGACTTCGTGCTCAGCCTGCTCCTCCAGCATCGCCCCGCCACGGTGCTGCTCGCGCCCCAGGGGTCCGACTTCACCCGGTTCTTCCGCGCCGACACCACCTTCGCCTCCTCCCGCCCCGAGACCCGCGGCGGCCGCATCGGCACGCGCATCAGCGGCGTCACCGATCCCGCCATGGCCGGGATCGGCAACGCGCCCTTCTCCGCGTGGTTCGATGACCGCACCGGCCTGCTCGAGGAGATCCGAATCGACCTCACCTCGACCTACGCCGACATGATCGCCCAGGCCGATGGCCAGGACATGCCCGGCATCCCGCGCACCATCAGCAAGGCCGAGATCATCTACACCTTCGCCGACGTCCGCATCAACCAGCCCGTCCCGCCCGAGAAATTCGCCTTCCGGCCCGATGCGAAGATGCGCCGCGTCGAGGCCTTCGAGTTCTCCGCGCCCGGCGGCGCGCAGATGGCCCTCATCGGCCAGCCCGCGCCCGAGTTCGAGGGCACCACCATGACCGGCGAGGCCATCTCGCTGGCCGCGCTCCGCGGCAAGGTCGTCGTGCTCGACTTCTGGGCCACCTGGTGCGCCCCGTGCATCGCCATCATGCCGCAGGTCCAGCGCGTCGCCGAGCGATTCGCCGGACGAAACGTCGTCGTCATCGGCATCAACCAGGACCGGCCCGGGATGGACGAGCGCGTCCGCGCGTTCATCGAGCAGCGCGGCGTCACCTTCCGCCAACTCGCCGACTCCGAGGGCGACGTCGGCCGCGCTTTCCGCGTCGGCGAGATTCCCTGCTCGGTCATCATCGACCAGCGCGGTGTCATCCAGGACATCCACAACGGCGGCGACAGCGAGACCGAGGCGCGGCTGTCCGAACGCATCGAGACCGTGCTCCGCGGCGGGCGCATCCACTCCGACGAGGCGCTCGCCCGCTTCGCCGCGGGCGCCGATGAACACCTCTTCCCCGAGCGCGGCGAGGCCGGCAACGCACCCGCGCCCGTCAACGCCGCGCTGATCACCGAGGGCCCGCGCACGCCCGGCATCGCCGCCGCGGCGGGCGCTCGGCTCATCGACATCGACGGCGACGGCCGCCCCGAGTACGTCGCGCCCGACTTCTCGGGCGGCGGGCTCGTCGCCGTCTCGGCCGATGGCGGCGAGGCGCGGCGCATCCGCCTGCGCGGCCAGCGCGGCTACGTCGGCGCGTTCGCACGCGCCACGCTCGGCGGCACCGCCGGTTGGGTCGTCGCCATCAGCGAGAACGCCGGGCAGAGCGTTCGCGCAGGCGTCCGCTTCCACGCCGACAACGGCGACGCCGTGTGGACATTCGCCGTTCCCGCCGGCGCGGGCTCGGTCGCGCAGGTCCCCTTCGTCGAAGCGGCCGACCTCGACGGCGATGGACGCTTCGAAGTCGTCGCGCTCGCGGTCGTCATGCCCGAGAGCGCGGACCCCAATCCCGCGGCGAACAAGGCATGGCTGTACGTGCTCGACGGATCCGGAAGCGTGCTCAGCGCGCGACAGGTCGGCAATGTCGCGACGGGCGCGTACATCGCCGCGCCGATCGGCGCCGCCAGCGGCACGCCGCGGACCATCGTCGTGATGGCCGACAACGCCGTGAAACGCTACACGTTCGACAACCGGAAGCGATGACGCAAAAAGTATAGTGACTCTACTTTGTGCGTCATCGGCCCCGGCGGGCCAGGAACGCCAGCGCGGCCGGTCCGCCGAGCAGGAGCGCGGCAATCTCGGCCGCGGTGACCATCAGCACGACCACGGCGAAACGATCGAAGTCGATTCCAGGCAGCGCGGCCGCGGCGAGCCACGCCGTCGCACCCTCGCGCACGCCCAACTGCCCGGAGGGCGAGAGCGAGCCGACGATGAAGTACGCGCTTCCGGCGAGCAGGGCCTGATCCCATGACAGCGGCTGTCCGACGATCCACGCGGCGACGGCGAATCGCGCGGCCTGCACGGCCACGTCGAGCAGTCGCAGCGAGGCGGCCGTTGCGACCGCGCGGGGCGAGGCGAGCATCCGCGCGCCTTCCTGCGCGCGCGCGAGCAGCGGCCCCTCGCGCACGCGGCGCGGCATCGGCAGCGCGGCCCAGATGCGCTCGATGATGCGCCAGCGGGAGCCGGCGCCGAAGAATCGCGCGGCCATCACCGCGGCGGCGCACATCGCGAGGATGCCGCCCGCGGCGGCGAGCCACCACAGCGCATCGACGCGGCCGCGCCACGCGCCCGCGGCGATCAGCGGCGCGAACACGCAGAGCATCAGCGCGGCCATCGCGGCGAGCCACGCGCCGATGGTGAGCAGGGGCACGCCGTTGCGGCGGTTGTGGGTGAGAACGCGGAAGACCAGGCCGAGTTTGAAGGGCATGTAGTTGCCCAGCGTGGCGACGGTGTTCACGGCGACGGCATCGGTCGCGGGGATGTCGCGCACGGGCGACAGCACCGCGCGGAAAACCAGGCCGTTGAGCGCCGCGCTGGCCAGCGCGAGCGCGACCAGCAGCGCGGCCTGCCACCACGGCGCGGCGGCGAGGCGGTCGAGTTGCTCGCGGTTCTCGGGCGCCAGCGCCCGCGCCCCGCACCACCACAGCAGCGCGAGGCCCAGCGCGAACCCGACGAGGTTCAGCGCGATGGCCGCGCGCGAGCGCGGCGGACGCGGCGGCGATTCCGGGGTTGCCTGCTCGGCGGTCATGGCGCGCCCCCGCTTGTTCGTGCGCGGGGCGGATCGAGCCGCACGAGGTGCCGGATGCCGCCGGCCGAACCCCACGACCAGACGACCTCGCAGTTCGCGCCCGGGTCGATCAGCCAGTGCGCGATGCGCGGCAGCGTGACATCGGGGTCGTGGTTGCGGTCGCGGTCGATCAGGCGGGACAACTCGGCGACGTTGATGAGCACGAAATCGAACCCTCGTGCGCGGAGCGCGGCGGTCCACGCGGCGGGGTCATTGCCGCCGGCGCGGATGGCATCGCCCATCGGGGAGCGGTCCCACGTGGTGTGGTAGACCACGCCCGCGCCCGGGGTCCCATCGGCCGCGAGGCAGTACAGGGGCGTGGCATCGCCGATGAGCAGCACGCGCGGCGCGGCTGCGCCTGTCGGCGCGGGCGGGGCGAGCCCGGCGGCATCGCGCGTGGCCGGGCCGAGCAGGCCGGGCGCGATGAGCGTGTTGATGACTTCGTCGGGCCCGGCGGTCTGGCGCAGCAAGCGGGCGCGCTCGGCATCGGCGGGCAGGTCGAGCAGCGCCTGCACGCGGGCGAGACCGGTGAGCGCGCCGACGCCGCCCAGGAGCAGGGCGTTGGGTCGGCCTTCGCGCTGGGCCGCGAAGTTCGCCGCGCCGATGACGGCCGGCGCGCACGCGAGGACCATGACCAGGAGCGGCAGGGGTCCGCCCTCGGCGCGCGGCGCATGGAGCGTGCTTGGTTGCTTCGCCGCGGCGACGCCGTAGCCGAGCAGCGCGACCATCGGCGGCAGGAGCGGGTAGAGGAAGCGCGACTGAATATGCGTGGCGAACATCCAGGCGATGATTCCCGCGGCGATTCCCGCCGCGAGGAGAAGGGGCATGACCCGCGAGCCGCGGGCCAAAGCGGCGAAGGCCGCGCCGGCGGCGAGGAAGGGCGTTGCGCCCCAGTGTGGGTGGAGGAATCCGCGCGGGGAGAAGAGGAGCGCGAAGCGATCGAGGATGGTGCCATCGAACGAGTGAGCGCGGGCGTAGCGGTCGGCCTGTTCGGCTGTCCAGTGTGCAGCGCCGAGCGTGCCGGCGGCGAAGGGGAAGACGGGGTTTCCGCCGGCCAGGGCGTTGCGCACGAGCCAGGGCGCGAGGACAAGCAGCCCCGCGGCCGCGCCGGCGAGAACGGCGGCGGGCCACGTTCGGCGCGGCAGGGCGGCGAGCATCAACAGTCCGGCGCAGGGCCCGAGCAGGATGAGCGCGGTGGGCTTGCACGATGCGGCGGTGCCGATGAGCAGGCCGATGCCCGCGCCGAATTGCCGGGCGCTCGCGGGGTGTTCGTTGGCCGCGCGCTCGATGCACAGCAGCAGCGCGGCCGCGCCGCAGAGCAGGACGCCCATCTCGTTGTAGGCGAGGGAGCCGCACGCGGCGGTCCATCCGGTGCCGAGCGCGACGAGCGCGCCGCCGATTCCCGCAGCGCGTGCAAGTCCGAGCGGTGCGCCTGCGCCGGCCGCCGCGGCCCAGGCGCAGCGTCCGCAGAGCAGCGAGCCGAGCACGCCGAGCAGGGCGTGCAGCATCTGGCAGGAGTGGATCCACAGGCCGTCGGCTCCGAGGAATCGCTCGGCGATGTCGCCGCGGCCGGGCATCAAGAGGCCCAGGTGCAGGTACGCGGCTTCGACGTAGCCGGGGAGGTAGGAGTAGACGTTGTGCGCAGCGGGCGCGAGCGCGGCGCCGGCGGCCCATTCCTTGGGCAGTTGCAGGTGGTAACTGAGCACGTCGTAGCCGCCGAACTCAGAATCCCACAGAGCGCCGGGCGGGCTCGCCGCGGCGGCCAGGAGCGTTGCGAGCGGGAGCGCGAGCAGCACGCCCGCGCGGGGCATGGCGGGCCAACGCTCGGGGGCGAGATCGCCGCGGACCATCTGATGGGCGAGGGCGACGAGTCCGATGGAGATGGTGGCCCACGCGACGATGCGCGGCGCTGCGCCCTGTCCGCTGAGCAGGCCGAGCACGCCGAGGAGGTGCGAGAGCCAGAGGAGAAGGCCGATGCCCAGCGCGGCCTGCACCCAGAGGCGCGAGGGAAGGCCCGGCGCGCACGCCGCGGCGAGCGGACGGCCCAGACCGACCGCCGCGAGAATGTATGCGAGCGCGAAAATGCCGCCTTGCAGGGTGTTGGCGACGGCGGTGAACATGCCCGCCGCGGCGATGATTCCGGGGGATTCGCCGATGGCGGCGAGAGCGCAGAGGAGCGCGAGGGAGAGGCAGGCGAGCGCGACCGGCGCGCCGAAGCGGGCGCGGGATGCGCCGCCGGGTGCCGTGTCGATCGCGCTGTTCATGTTGCGAGTTTAGTGGAAGGGCGGTGTGGGGGTGTGGTGGTGTTGTGGTGTGGGGGTGTGGGGGTGCAGGTCCAGCCTGTAGGAGCATCGGGCAAGCGAGCCGGGTGCGTCGGACCGGGCCTGCCGGGAACAGGGACGGCGCGGGATGCAGGCCTGGGACCGGGTTGAGATGGATCGCCGCTCAATCGTGAACGGCGGCGAGCGCTCGCCGCGGAGCGGCGAGGAATCCAAGGGCACGAGGTTTGAGCACTCGCCGCTGCGCAGCGAGGTACCCAGAGGCACGGGGTTCAGCGGCGAGCCGCGTGAGACCCGCATGGACAAGACACGCGGCCGTGTTTACATGCCTCACCGTTGTCCCGGTCGAGTACGCGGCGTGGTGGGAGAGCAGCACCGTTGCATCCAGCGGCGAGTCGAGGTCGAAGGGGCCATCGAGGTTGCCCTCGGCCGCATCGAGGAGGACGAAGGCGTCGTCGAAGGTCACGCCCAGGAGCGGCAGCGAGCCGAAGACGCCGAAGGTCGCATCCACGCGCCACGCGGTTGCATCGCTGTTCTGATCGACCAGCAACTGCACGATGCCCTCCTCGAAGCGGTCGGCGTGGCTCTTTTCGCCGGTGATGAGCGCCTGGGTCTGCGTCACGCCCTTGGGTATTCAATCGAGCGCCTTGATTCCTGTCCGCATTCCGGGCACTTGGTGTTCCGCGGTGTGGCGGAGAGGTCGTAGCCGCATGACTGACACGCGGCCCGGCGGAATCGCCCTTCACGCCAGCGAAGGTAACCGTAGATCGGCAGGCCCCAGACAAGGCACGCCAGCAGTGAGTGGCCGACGAGCGGAAACACTGGGAGGTGGCGTTCGTACGGGTCGTAACCCAGAGAAGTCCCGCATGGATTTGCGGCGCGTATTGCCGCCGCGCGAGGCCCCGCGACGACCTCGTAGGGGTCCGGGAGTGGTGTTCGCGGCCAGACACGTTGCAGATCGACCGAGAGAAGAGGATCGACGCCGGTCTGCCAATAGAACACTCGCCGCTGCCGACAAACGGTGCCCCAGTTGGCGATAGGCCAGCCGTACGCGATGATTTTATAACTGTCAACTGCAAAGGGCTCCTCGCGGGGCCACTCGCCGGTCATGCGACAATGCACCGCCTCGATGAGCGATTGGCCGCTCGCCGCCGAATCCGGCTGCTGGAACACGGGTCGTGGCAACGTGCCAATCTCGACCATCAGCCAGTGCGCCCAAGCCACAACCAGGGACACGAACAGCCCGAGGATGGCACAGCGAACCCACAAGGGCACCGCCCTGCCGAATCGACCGTGAATGGAGACTTGCAGCATAAGTCGCCGCGCGGGGCTTCCCCCGCGCGACGAGCCAACTCAACGCATCAGTAGTAGTTGTAACCGCATGGCACGGCACCCGGCGGCGGAGGCGGGAAGTGTGGCCCGATCGGCTCGCCGCAACTCGGTGCGGCAGGACACGGACCTCCCGACGGGTTGGGGCAGCTCCACGAAATCTGCGACTCGCAGTACCGGATGACAGTCAATCCTAACCAGTTTGTGGTCGTGTAAAGCCAGATGATCGGGGCTTCATAGCAGCAGGTCGTGACTGTTGAACAACTCGGCTTGTAGGTCGGGGGGCGGCTGTCGCGCTGCCACGGAGCGCCAGGATTCAGGGGCACACCCGGCTGTGGGGTCGTTGTGCCCGGGACAACTGGCGGCGGCGGGGGAGGAGGCGGAACCACCCGCTGCGCGCATGTCAGTGGAACACGCACCGCAAAGTAGTCGTCGAGTTGAGCAGCGGATGGGTGTGCAAGCACGGCGAAGGCAGATGTATCAGCGAGTGCCGCCAGGACAGTCTTCGTGTCACACGGACCTTCCTTGTCCACGGGAACGCTCGCCGATTTGTACCCGATGGAGGTAAGAACGGCAACGATCTCCTCTCCTTCAGATCCGGCCACCCAAGCAGCCATCGGGTCGGTGTCGAGCACTCCCTTGAAGTACTCAACCGGCGGCTCAGTGGTTGGCGTATGGGGAACTGCCGCCGAAGTTGGCCAGAACTGGTTCCACTCGTCGCCGATGTCGAACTGGGCCTTGACCCACTCGATGGCCTTCCATTGATCCTGCGACTCCCATGCCTTGGCTGTCCACGCTTCTCCCTGGACCAAGGGGTTCTCGTACCAGACGGCGACGATGTTGTCGCCAACTGCCTGAGAGAGATCACGAAGCGCGAGAACGCCTGGAATCTGCACGGATTGCTGGGTTTCGACCACGACGGGCGCAAATACCCAGTCGTCTTGAGTCACCCGAACTCCACCCGGGCGAGCGAGCGATTGTGCGACGGCGGCGGGGACCGCCATGAGCCCGCTCATGATCATCGCCGCGGCGAACGCGAACGCCCGGAGGCCCGGAGGCCCGGAGGCCCGGAGGCCCGGAGGCCCGGAGGCCCGGAGGCCCCAAGAGTCTACGAATCTGGTCACACCGTTCATCTGCAACTCCTTTCGGATGGGGAGGGCGAACGGTTCACCCCCGCAACGCCGCGGCGGCAACCCGTGTGCACTCCACACTCTCTAGTCGCGGCTCGATGGGCGCGTGTGAGTAATCCGGTGGCCGCGAGGGCCAGAATGTGCAAATGGTCCCCGAACCGGGGACTGCTGGGCCGGTGTTCGATCTGCATGCCCGCGATGCCCCCCCCCACCCCACCCCCCACCCCACCCCCCACCCCACCCCCCACCCCACGCCCCCACCCCACGCCCCCCTACGCCCCCACACACACACGCACCGCGCCCTGCACGTACCGCGGCCCCCACACACACGCTGCCTTGCCGCCCTTCCGCCCTTGCAGCATCGGGTCGTTCTCTGGAGTGCGTCGAGAATCAGATCAAGGGGTTGTGGACTGGCCCGGTCTCACCGCTCGCTTGCGCTGACGCACAGGAAGAGGGCGGCCATTCGCACGGCCAGTCCGTTGCGGACCTGTCGGATGATGACGCTCCGCGGGCCATCGGCGACTTCGTCGGCGATTTCGATGCCGCGGTTCATGGGTCCGGGGTGCATGACGATTCCGCCGGGCTTGAGTCGTCTGGCGCGGTCGGCGGTGAGGGCGTAGTTTCGGGCGTACTCGCGGATGCTGGGGAATGCGGGCGATCCGCGTGGGGCATCGCCGCCGCCTGTCGGCTTGGCCGCGGCGGGGCCGCCCTCGTGGCGCTCGAACTGGATTCGGAGCATGTTGACGGCGTCGACCTCGGCGAGGACCTGGTCGAGGTTGTCTGCGACCTTGCAGCCGAGGGTCTGCAGGCCGGGGGGCACGAGGGTTGCGGGCCCGACGCAGATGACCTGTGCGCCGAGTTTGGTGAGGCCGGCGATGTTGGATCGGGCCACGCGGGAACTGACGATGTCTCCGACGATGGCGACGCGCAGGCCTGAGAGGTCGAAGTTTTCGAGCCTGCCGTGGGCCTCGGCGAGTGTGTAGACATCGAGCAGGCCCTGGGTGGGGTGCTCGTGCCTTCCATCGCCGGCGTTGATGACGGCGCACCTGACCGCGGCCCCGACGAGCCCCGCCGCGCCGGAGGACCGGTGCCGCACGATGAGTGCATCGACGCCCATGGCCTCGACGTTTCGGGCGGTGTCGGCGGTGCTTTCGCCCTTGCTGACGCTGGAGCCGGCGGCGGCGAGGTCGATGACATCGGCGCTGAGTCGCTGAGCGGCGAGCGTGAAACTGAGGCGGGTGCGGGTGGAGTCTTCGAAGAAGAGGTTGGCGACGACCTTGCCGCGGAGGGCGGGGACCTTTTTGACGCTTCGGCCGGAGACCTCGGCGAAACTCGCCGCGGTGTGCAGGAGGGTGCGGAGTTCGTCGGGGCTGAGACCCTGGAGCCCGAGGAGGCAACGGTGCGTCCAGGGGAGTTCGGTCGCGGTCGGCGGGGGTGGGGCCGGAGGGGCGACGCTCATGGTGGTCATCAAAGTTGAGTGTAGACGGGGAGTGGGGAGTGGGTGGAAGGCGCACTGACCGGAAAGGAGTGCCGGTCCACCCAACCGGCACGGAGTGTCGGTCCACCCAACCGGCACGGAGTGCCGGTCCACCCTCGGCCGAGTGTCACTCGTCGATGCCGAGGTCGCGCTTGGTGAAGAGGGAATCGAAGCGGATTCCCGCCGCGGACATGTTCGCGGCCGCGCCCTCCTGTCGGTCGATGGTTGCGATGACGCCGATGATGTTCGCGCCGAGATCCTGGAGGACCTTGACGGCCTCGAGGGCCTGGCCGGCGGTGGTGGCGACATCTTCGAGCAGGATGACGCCCTCGCCCTTCTCGAGTCTGCCTTCGAGTTGCTTGGCGGTGCCGTAGTCTTTCTTCGAGTTGCGGATGAAGAGGCAGGGCAGGCCGGTTTCGAGGCTCGCGGCGGTGACGAGTGGGATTCCGCCGAGTTCGGCGCCGGCGAGTCGGGTGGCCTTGGCGCCGGCGGCGCGTTCCATGTCGGCGATTCGCGCGGCGAAGAGTCTGCCCAGTTCGCGCAGCACTTCGGGTTTGGTGGAGAAGAGGTATTTGTCGAGGTAGTAGTTGCTGGTGCGGCCGGAGCGGAGCGTGAACGTGCCGCGGAGGAGCGCGAGGTCGGCGATGGCCTTGGCGAGTTGTTCGCGATTCATGGGGGAGTGTAGGAAATGCGGGTGGTGGAGCGCGGGGCGCGGAACGCGGCGAATTGCGCGGCGAATCTCAGACCCAAGCGCGCCCGCCCCAAGCGGCTGCGAACTTGGCCGCCCGACTCTACCATTTCTCATGGACCCCGACGACGAGGTGTGCCTGTGCTTTCACGTGCCGCTGCGGAAGATCCGCACGTATCTGGCGCGCGAGGACCCGCCTGTGGCGAGTTTGATCAGCGAGTGCCTGGGCGCGGGGACGGGGTGCCAGTGGTGCGTTCCGTTTCTCAAGGCCCTGCACGCGCAGCACCAGAAGGGGACCGAGCCCGATTTGAAGGTGTCGCCGGAGCAGTACACCAGGGCGCGGAGTTCGTTTCACAAGTCGGGCGAGCGCGATGAAGAGGTGCTTCGCGATGCGGGGGCGGGGGAGCCATAGGACCCATGGGTCCCATGGGACCCATGGGACCCATGTCGCGCGAAGGCGCATCGCGTCAATGCCGCAAGGTCGGGCGCGAGGCGAGCGCGAAGTAGAGGCTGATCATGGCCGCCGCGGCGATGAGGACCGAGGCGATGCGGTGCCAGACGAGTCCGGGGAGCCAGAGTCCGGTCTCTGGGACGAGGACCCAGGCGACGAGCGCCCAGATGAAACTGGCCAGCAGCACGATCGCCAGAAGGGCGTTGCGCCGGTCGTGCATCGAACACCTCCTTGCCGCGTCATGGCGGATGGGGGATTCGTGATGGGCACGGACCCATCGGTGACAAGGACGAGCGGTGCGTGTGTGCGCCGGCCGTCATGCACGGATACGGGAGTTATCGTGCGCGGTCGTCGGAGTTCCGCAGGTTTTGCGGGTCAACGGTCGAGTGGGCGCGGTTCGATCGCAGGTTGTTCGTGACCGGAAGAGGGCGGGGCGCCGGGGGGAGGTTGAGATCAACAGGCTGAGAACCACGCCGCGAGGAACGCGAAGATGTCCTCGACGCCGACGTGACCGCTTGCATCAAAGTCGGCCTCGGGAAGTGCGGAGAACCATCGAGCGAGGAAGGTGAAGATGTCGTGGACATCGACGGTTCCGGAGTGATCGGCATCGGCCGGGCATGCGGCGCTGCCGCCTGTGCGCTGGGCGGCCTCGATGGCGAAGGCGAGGTCGGTGTTGGCGGTGAGGTCGCAGACGCCTGCGGATTGCCACAGGCCGAACTCGCCGATGCGCATTCGTGCGCCGAGGCCCTCGGTCGGCGCGGTTTCATCGAAGACGGCGAAGTATCGTCCGCTGGGGAAGCCCAGGGTGTGCTCGCCGACGATGGAGACCCAGCGGCGCACACCGCCGGGTTGCGAGAACAGCGTGCCTGCGCCATCGCCGGCGGCGACTTCCCAGGCGCGGTAGGAGGGGTCGATCGCGACTGGGCCGAGGTCGTTCCACCAGGTGGTCTGGAAGGTGAATGCGGGGGCGAGCATCGGGAAGCCCGCGCCATCGTCGTCGTAGACCTCGATGCGGGAGCGCGGCCCGAAGAGGTTGTGCTCGATGAGGATGACGCCGCGGATGCGGGTGATGTTCCAGGTGATTCCCGCGCCGCCGGGGAGAGTGAAATCGTCCGCGCTGCGGCCGATGCCGCCCTGTCCATCGTCGACGGAGATCAGTCCGTTGTTGCCGCTCCAGGGCAACTGGTTGACGACTTGTGCGGGAGCGGTCGCCGCGATGGCGAGGGGAGCGACGGCGCAAGCGAGTGTGCGGAAAGGCTGCATGGCGGACCTCCACGGAGCGGCGGCGCGAGGAAGGGCGCAGCACGCGAACATACCCGAGAGCGCAGCCCCGATCAGGACCGGGCAGAGTTGTCCACAGTGTTCGTGAGATTGTCGCGCTGCGCCCGCGGCCGCTTTCCCCGCTTTGGGCTGGAGTGCGCGTAAAAAACGCCCGCGATGGGCGGGCGTTGAGGGAGCCGATTCGCGGGAGTTGTCTGGGCGCTTACTCGTCGAGTCGGCGCAGGCTGAGGCCGTATTCGACGATTTTGTCCTTCACTTCCTGCAGCGAGGTTGCGCCGAAGTTTTTGACGCCCATGAGTTCGGCCTCGGTGTGGCTGACGAGATCTCCCAGGGTCTGGATGTTGAGGAGTTGGAGGGCCTTGCGTGCGCGAACGGAGAGGGCGAGGTCGGAGACGGACTTCTTGAGCATCTGCTCGTTTCCGCTGCCGCGGAGTTGGTCGAGGATCTTGCGTCGGGCCTGACGGTGCGCATCTTCGACGCCCTGTCCGAGGCGCATGCCCTTGCTGGCGAGCATCTGCTTGATTTCGAGGAGGCTCGATTCGCCGAAGTTTTTGTAGCCGAGGAGTTCGGCCTCGGTGGTGCGGAGGAGGTCGCCCAGCGTGCGGATGTTCATTTTCTTGAGGCAGGTGCGGGCGCGGACGGAGAGTTCGAAGTCGGTGACGGGGATGTCGAGCATCGCGTTGCGCTTGAGGCGGTCGCGGTCGACTTCATCGTTGATGACCATTTCGCGGCTGGCCTGGACATCTTTCATGTAGAGGCGTGCGCGGGGGTGGTTGGGCGCGGTCTCGAGGACCTGGCGGAGGCATCGCTCGGCGCGGGCGGCATCGCCCATGTCCTCGTACATGATGGCGAGGTTGATGAGCGCGTTGATGGGGGCGGGGCGCTGCTCGACAGCGCGCTCGTACATGGCGAGGGCTTCATCGTCCTCGCCGGCGAGGTCGAGGTTGAAGGCGAGTCGGAAGAGGGCGTGGGGGTTGGGGTCGGCGGCGACGGCCTTGCGCAGTTCGATGATGGCGGCAGCGCGATCGCCGGCCTCGAGGGCCCTGGCCGCGGCATCGGTGTGCACCTGGGCCTGCTTGGCGTTGCGCTGGGCTTCGCCCGCGCCGATGACCATGTCCAGCATTTCCTGCTTGGGCATTCGGGAAACTCCGAGTGGGTTGTTGGATGCGAGTTCCGGGTAGAGAGTTTAGGCGGGATGTCGGGTCGGGACGCTGCCTGTGGGCCGGAGTTGGAAAGCCGGATGAGGGGGGCGGGCTGGCGATGCTGTTGGATGGGTGTTTGGTAGGTGAGACAGCGAGCAGGGGCCGTTCTTTCCTGCATCTCGGCCTGCCTCGCAGGCTATGAAGCATCAACCTCACTCCCCCGCATCCACCCTTCGCGGTTCGCGCACGAGTGTGAGGCAGGTGATGGAGAGTCTGCCATCCTCGGCGGTCATACCCAGCAGTTTCACGCGGCGGCCATCGCCGAGTCGGATGGTGGGGTTGGTCATGACCGCGCGGCGGCCGGCGAACGCGCCCAGCACTTCGCGGGTCTCGGGGAGTTTGGCAAGTTCATCGGGCACGCGGTCGGCCCTGGCCACTTCCTCGGGCTTGCGGAGCATCCAACTCGCGGGCACGGTGAGCCTGCCCAGCGCGACGCGGCGGGCGGGGAGCCAGAGGGAGCCATCGGGGGTGAAGCGCGGTTCGACCGCGGCGGAGAAGTAGTTGCCTTGCGCGGCACGGTTGTTGGAGGCGGCGTCTTTGCCGCGAGCGCTGACTTTGGCGCCGATGTGGATGAGCCCATCGCGGAAATCGACGTTGAGTTCCTGGACGGATTCGGGCCACTTGAACGCCGCGCCTGCCTCGGCCCCATCGCGTTCGCGGCTTTCCATCCACGCGGGGAGGCGGGCGTTGAGCCATGCGTTCACATCGGACGCGCTGACGCGGATGGTCCAGGGGGCGGAGCCATCGCCATCGATGCCCGCGGGCCGGGCCTGGGTCATGATGGTTGCCAGCGCGTTCTCGAATCGCTCGGCGACTTCGACGATGGCGGGGTCGCGGACGTTGACGCTGGTCCACCAGTTCGGCCGCTCCTGCGAGAGGGCGAGCGCGACCAGGCCGAGCGCGGTGCCGAGGACGATGAGCACGAACACGCCCCCGGCGGCCCAGCGGCGGGCGCGTGCGGAGAATCCGTCGCTGCGCGCGGCCTGGAGGAGGAGCGTGAATGCCGCGAGGGCCCAGAGGCGCGCGGTGTGCAGCACGCGGCGGGCATTGATGAGGGCGGGATGCGGAGCGCGCGGGGCGGCGAGAGCGGGGCCCGCGGTCGGCGCGGAGGATTGGATGGGGGCGTGGGCCGGCGCGGGGATGGCGGCGGGCGCTGAGGGGGTGCCGGGCGGCATGATGACCACCGGCGCGAGGCCCCTCGCGGCATCCTGCCCGGGCTGCGCGCTCGTTCCTTCCATAGAGAAGGACTGTAGGACTTGTGGCACGGGCGTCCTGCCCGAGTTCTTCATGGCCGGGACGGCCATGCCGCTCAACGCCGTGAACCGAGAGGCCGGATCGAGTGGCTGAAGCCTCTTGATGGAGAAGGCCGTTGAAACGGCCTCAAGGCCTCAAGCCCATGACCAGCCCTGAAAGGGCTGGCCTGAAAGCGAGCAAGGCCGATGAATCGGCCTGAAATGTCGCCGCGGAGTTGCCAGTTCACGGCGTTGCATGGCACTCAGACTTCATGGCCGGGACGGCCATGGCACTCGTCGGGTACTCTCCCATCCCATGTCCCTGCACACACGCATCCGACGACGATCCGCCCGCATCGCCATCATCGGGCTGGGATACGTGGGGCTGCCGCTGGCGCGGGTGTTTGTGGATGCGGGGTTCCGGGTGATCGGGGTGGACACCGACCCGGCGAAGATCGGGGCGCTGGCGAAGGGGAAGTGCTATCTCAAGCACCTGGGGCGGAACTTCGTTCGCGAGATGAACGCAACGCGGCGGTTTGAGGCGACGGGCGATGCGCGTGCGCTGCGCGCGGCGGATGCGGTGCTGATCTGCGTGCCGACGCCGCTGGGCCCGCACATGGAGCCCGATCTTTCGTATGTCGAGCGGACGGCCGAGGACATCGGGGCGAACCTGAAGCGGGGCGCGCTTGTGGTGCTGGAATCGACGAGTTATCCGGGGACGACGCGGGACGTGGTGCTGCCGCTGCTGGAAAAGAAGGGCCGCGAGTGCGGGTCGGCCAAGGGGTTCTTCCTTGCCAGCAGCCCGGAGCGCGAGGACCCGGGCCGGCGCGACTTCACGACGCGGACGATTCCGAAACTGGTGGGCGGTGTGGACCGCGCGAGCGGGGAGATTGCGGCTGCGCTGTACGCCGCTGCGTTCGAGACGGTGGTGCCGGTTGAATCGGCGGAAGTGGCGGAAGCGGCGAAGATCCTGGAGAACACGTACCGCGCGGTGAACATCGCGCTGGTGAACGAGATGAAGGTGCTGCTGACGGCGATGGGGATTGATGTGTGGAAGGTGGTCGCCGCGGCGAGCACCAAGCCCTTCGGCTTTGCGCCGTTTTATCCGGGTCCGGGCCTTGGCGGGCACTGCATCCCGATCGACCCGTACTACCTGACGTGGAAGGCGCGGGAGGTGGGCCTTCCGACGCGGTTTGTGGAACTGGCGGGAGAGATCAACCACGCGATGCCGGACTATGTGGTGATGCGGGTGGTGGAGGAACTGAATGCGCGCGGGCGGGCGGTGCGCGGGGCGCGGGTGCTGGTGCTGGGGCTGGCGTACAAGCCGGATATTGATGATGTGCGAGAGAGCCCGAGTTTCGAGATCATTCAGCGGTTGCGCGAGATGGGGGCGAGGGTGGATTACAACGACCCGCTGGTGCCGCGAACGCACCGGATGAGGCGGCACGACCTGAAGATGACGAGCGTGGCATTGACCGCCGCGGCGTTGAAGGGGTATGACGCGGTGGTGGTGTCGACGGCGCACAGCGTGTATGACTGGGGGATGATCGCGCGGCACGCGCGGCTGGTTGTGGACACGCGGAACGCGCTGCGGGGGGTGAGGAATCGCAAGAACATCGTGATGGCGTGAGGGGGATCCGAAACCAGGGGCGCAGGGCACCGCGTCCACATCAGGGCCATGGCGCGTCACGGGGTTCCAGGGACTTGCGGGTGGCCGAGGGAATCGGGATCGTCGCTTTCGATCAGGCGGATGATCTCGTCGGCGACATATACACGTTTGTAGGTTCGGCCGGTGGCTTCCGTCAGAATGCCGGCATCGACCAGCCGCTCAATGAGGCCTTGGGCCGAAGGTTGAGAAATTTCCAGCAGACGTCGGACCCAAGTTGCAGTGACGGCCTGCTGCACAAACAGCAGGTCCGCAAGTCGGACAAGGTTGTTGGACCTGCCGGCACGTTGGGCTCGCTCACGGTAGACGCTTCGCAACCGGTCGATCGCGCGCACACGCTTCATGCCGTCGGCACATTCAACTTCAACCGCCCGACAGAAGAACTCGATCCAGGCTTCCCAGTCTCCGTGGGTGCTGACGCGCAGCATGAGATCGCAGTACTCCTGGCGATGTCGGTCGAGAAACGGCGAGATGTAGGGGAGGGGAAACTCGAGCCAGCCCGCCTTGAGGCCGGTGAGCGTGATGAGCAGCCGACCCATTCGTCCATTGCCATCCGCGAAGGGGTGGATGCACTCGAATTGATAATGTCCGAGCGCCAACTCGACAAGCGGCGGGAAGTGTCGTCGAGGGCGCCGTTCGTCGGGGTTCAGGAACTGCTCATAGTCGCGGAGGCATTGTTCGAGGTCGGAACCGGGCGGTGGCGGTACAAATCGCGCGTTGCGCAGGCCACCGGTGGTGCTGCCGATGTAGACCTGCCCCGATCGGAACTGGCCCGGCCGCTTGTCCTCGCCACGAACGCCGGAGAGCAGCTTTGCGTGCATCTCGCGGATCAGACGGAGACTCAAGGGCAACGCCGATCCGCAACCGAAGAGCAGGGCGACGAGGTTGGCGTGGACTTCCCTGACTTCGTCTCGCGCATCATCCTGATCGACATCGAATAGGGCCAGTTCTCGCGCGGATGCAATGGTGTTCTCAATGCGTGATGAGTGCTCGACTTCGCGTTTGAGGAATACCCGCAGCAGGACATCGGGGGCGGGGAGCACCCGTATGGCCCCAGCGAGGAGATGGAGTTGAGAGTTGGCGCGGTCGATGGGATTCAACAGCCGGCCGAGAGTCGATGTATCAATGTCCGGCGGCAGTGGGTGGGGAACGAACGCGAACCCCTGCTCATCCGCCAACCGGTCGCCGCGAACGACTTTGGCGGAGGTTGGTTTGAGTTGTCCGGGGGCCCTTGGTTGGAACTGGTCGGGCTGCATTTGATGAAGGCATTCTTTCCATCTGCCCTGACAAAAGAAAGGTATTGACCAAAACCTTTCAATCTGCCTTCGAGATTGAAAGGCCGCTTATGGTTAGTGAATACAAACAATCGCGGCAGAGCGGAACGCGATCGGTTATTCTCGGAATGACCCCATTGCCCGGGGACTGTGGAGGGCGCGATCGGTCTGTTTCGGCCCCGGCCGTCGGAAGGGAGGTGTCTGGTGTACAACCTGTTCTTCGCCGACTACGCCCTGTGGTTCACCGGCCCCGCGCTTCTGGGCACGGCGTTCCTGCTGTTGCGCTTCCTGCTGCTGTCGATCGGCGGCGGGCTGGATGTCGAGGGCGGGGACGATGTCGGGATCGATCATCACGCGCACGGGTCGGAAGGTCTGAAGTTGTTCAGCGTGCAGACGGTGATCGCGTTCTTCATGGGCTTTGGCTGGGCGGGGCTGATCGGCTATCGCGGGCTGGAGTGGGGCATCCCGGCATCGATGGGCCTTGGCGCGGTGGGCGGGACGTTCATGATGTGGCTGATGGCGTTCCTGCTCCGCGCGGCGATGGAACTGCAGTCATCGGGCAATGTCGAAGCGCGGTCGCTGGTCGGGCTGGAGGGGACGGTGTACATCGCCGTGCCGGCGCAGGGCCAGGGGACGGGGCAGGTGATGATTGTCATCGGCGAGAAGCAGCGGAACTACCAGGCGGTCTCGGCGGACGAGGCGCTCACGCGGAACACGCGTGTGCGCGTGCTGGCGGTGAACGGCGACAACTCGCTGACGGTGGCGCGGGCCTGAGCGTGCAGCACCCCGCCCGCGATGGGAACTCCGGAGGGAGGTCGTTTCGATGATCAACGCGTTCGCAGACATTCTGAACCTGACCAGCGCGCCCGCATCGGCGCTCGCGCTGGCCCAGCGGCAGCAGTCCGGCGACATGACCGGCCTGCTGGTGTTCCTGTTCATCGCCGCGGTCGCGCTGGTGCTGCTGGTGGTGCTGGCGTGGGTCGCGACGCGGTATCGCCGCTGCCCGTCGAACCGCATCCTGGTGGTGTACGGCAAGGTCGGCACGGGCCGTGCGGCCAAGTGCATCCACGGCGGCGGCGCGTTCGTTTGGCCGTTGATCCAGGACTACGCGTACCTGTCGCTGGAGCCCCTGGTGATCGACATCCCGCTGGAGGGCGCGCTGTCGCTCAACAACATCCGCGTGAACGTTCCGAGCACGTTCACGGTGGCGATCTCGACGGACCCGGTGCTGATGAACAACGCGGCGGAGCGGCTGCTGAGCCTGAACCCGCAGCAGATGCGGGAGCAGGCGCAGGACATCATCCTGGGCCAGTTGCGCCTCGTCATCGCGACCCTCACGATCGAGGAGATCAACAAGGACCGCGAGAAGTTCATGACCCTGATCAACGAGAACGTTGCGCAGGAGATCAACAAGGTCGGCCTGGACCTGATCAACGTGAACATCCGGGACATCACGGACGAGAGCGGGTACATCCAGGCGATCGGCAAGCGGGCGGCGGCGGAGGCGATCAACCGGGCGAAGGTCGAGGTCGCGCAGCAGGAGCGCGACGGCGCCATCGGCGAGGCCGCGGCGGTGCGCGAGCGGACGGTGCAGGTGGCCAACGAGGCCGCCGCGGCGGCGCAGGGGCAGAAGAACGCCGAGCAGACCAAGCGCGTGGCGGTGGCGGCGTATGAAGCGCAGGCGATCACGGGGGAGGTGCAGGCCAAGCGGGACATGGAGGTGGCGGCGGCGCAGCGCGAGGCCGAGACCATCGCCGCGAAGAAGAAGGCGGAGCAGGAGCAGCGCATCCGGGTGTCGGAGGCGGAGGCGAGCGCGACGACGGGCGAGAACGCCGCATCGGCGACGATCGCGGAATCGAACGCGAAACTGGCCGAGGTTCGGGCGGATGCGAAGCGGCGGTCGGACGTGGCGACGGCGAAGGCGAGCGAGGCGATTCTGCTGGCGCAGCGGGACCAGGAACTCGCGCGGCTGGCCAAGGACGAGATCGCGCCGCAGGAGGTGGAGAAGAAGCGGATCGAGATCGCGGCGATGGCCGAGGCGGAGAAGCGGCGCATCGAGGCGCAGGGCGAGGCGGATGCGATTCTGGCGAAGTACACCGCCGAGGCCGAGGGCACGCGCAAGGTTCTTGAGGCCAAGGCCGAGGGGTATCGGCGGCTGATCGAGGCGTGCGGCAGCCAGCCGCAGGTGGGGCCGACGCTGCTGCTGATCGAGCAGTTGCCCAAACTGGTGGCCGAGCAGGTGAAGGCGATCCAGAACCTGAAGATCGACAAGATCACGGTGTGGGACTCGGGGATGAACTCTGGCGGGCGTTCGACGACGGCGGACTTTTTGTCGGGGTTCGTGGGGTCCTTGCCGCGGCTGCACGAGTTGGCGCAGCAGGCGGGGATCGAGTTGCCGCACGCGCTGGGCCGCGTGACCGAACGCCGCGCCGATCCGCTGGAAACGGCGGCCGACGACGGCCAGGCCGATGGGAAAGCCGACGGGAGTCGCCGGACCTAAACTCCCCGATCACGAAGGGGAACTCCATGCCGCGTCCGCACCGTGTCGTCTGCGTGTTTGCCTTGGTTGTGTCCGCGCTCATCGCGTCGGGCTGCGTCGGTCACAACGTGATCAACCCTGTCGCGGACGGGGAGCGCGGGTTCAGCAACCCCAACTCGGACCCGATTCCGCCGTTGATGATCGAGGCGGTGCGGTGGGTGGCGACGCGGTACCCGCCGGAGGAATCGGCGGAGTGGTCGATCGGCGTGGCGAACCTGCCCGAGGAGGGCGCGGCGGGGACGCGGTTTGTGGTGAACCTGCCGCAGGGCGTGAACCGCCTGGTCTACCGGCGCGTGTGCGAGTTGATCGGCTTCGGCGCTGCGCCGATGCAGCCGGGGTATGAGTCGCTGCCGACGTACCACGTGTCGCGGATCTGGGTCTCGGGCGATGAGGCGCGGGTCGATGTGATCCGGCCCATCAAGGGCCTGCCCGCGGGCGCCGATGGCCGGCCGGTGACGCAGCCGATCACGGTCCGTCTGCGCGGCGGGTTGCAGCCGTGGCGGGTGACGAGTCACAACGTGTGGTCGTTCAACTCGCTGCCGACGCCGCCGATCAACTACATGCCGGAGCAGTGAGAAGAAGGCGGAGAGCGGTGTGAGCAACTGCACCGCTTGCGGGTCACTTCACCGCTTCGACGCGCGTGTTGCGGTCGAGGTTCAGGACCACGGTCTCGCCATCATCCTTGCGCAGTTCGAGGCGGTCGAGCCACAGTTTGTTGTCCTGCGCGTGGGCGTACCACGAGCCGGTTTTCTGCTGCTCGAACTTGATGACCGTGCCCTCGATGGTGGTGGTGAAGGCATCGCGCTGCCGCGGCACCTGCTGAATGACGCGGATGCGCTGGCCGGGTGTGTAGAGGGCGTTGCCGGTGGTCATGGGCGGAGTTTATGCCGGGTGTCGGCGGGGCGGTCCGGCGCGGTCGGGGTGTCCCGGCGGGTCTGGGCGGCGGAGCGTGGGGCGTGGTCTTCGCGGCGGTCGCGCTGCACGGCGGCGAGCAGGCTGCGCTGGCCGAGTTCGAGCGCGGTGATGGCGCGGGTGTTGGCATCGAGGGCGCGGAGGAGGGCATCGAGCCGCGGGCGCTCGGTCATGAGCGCCTCGTGGGCCTGGCGGAGTTGGGCCTCGCGGTCCGCCGCGGCGCGGCGCTCGGTGAGCCACATCCAGCCGATGAGTCCTGCCGCACCAAACTGGGCGAGAGCGGGGAGGAGTTCCGGAGGCATTGGTGCACCCTCTCTACCACGTCAAGTGGTCTGTTGATCTCGCCGGTCGTCAGGTCCTGGGTCCTGAGTCCTGGGTCCTGAGTCCTGGGACGACCACAGACCGCGCGAACCTCCGACTCAGGACTCAGGACCGAGGACCCAGGACTTCCTACAAGAATCGCACGAACACTGCGCGGTAGGCCAGCGAGCGCAGGCGGCCGCGGTCGATGCGCCCCCCCGCCCCCCCCGCGCCCCCCGCGCCCCCCGCGCCCCCCGCGCCACCTGTCGGCGCGCCTGCGGGCTCGAGCGGCTCGAAGCGGACGAAGGACATGTCGTCCCACACGCGGCCGTGGTGGTCGATGAGCGTCGCGGTGACGGGCGGGTCGGTCAGTTGCGCGGCGATCGAGTCGCGCAGGCTCCACAGTCCGCCCTCGGTTTCCGACACCAGTCGCCCGGTGATGATGATGACCAGTTCGAGCGGGCCCGCGGCGATCGACCCCGGCACGACCGGGTTGAGCGCGGCCTGGGGCACCACCAGTTCGCCGATGGCGCGCTGGCCGAAGCGGTGCGGGCCGGAGTTGAACAGGCCGAGTGCGTTGAAGAACGATGCCATGGGAACCTCCGGAAGGAACACAGAGAAAGCGGAGCAAGCGGAGAACAACAGAGAAAAGACAACGACAGAGTGGACGAAGGGGGACACGGGACCGAGGCGGAGGGGTGTGGGGGGTGGGGTGTGGGGGGTGGGGGAGGGTGGGTGTAGAGACCGCGTGGGAGCACAGCACGTGACCGGAGGCGACGCCAGGACTGGGCTCGCCATCGAAATCGCTCTTGCTTGTCCGGTCAGTTCTCTGCTGCCCTCTGCTTGCTCTGCTTCCTCTGTGTTCCTCCTACTCCGAGGCCGTGAACGGGTCCGCCGCGCCATCGCCGGAGAGCGCGATCAGTTCGATGGTCTGGACCGCGGCGTGGCCCTTCGGGCCGGCGCTGAGTTCGTGGCGGATGCTGAGCACGACGCACTGTGCAGTGTGCGTTCGTCGGCCCGCCTCGGTCGCGGCGGGGGAGACATCGAAGATGAGTTCGCCGGCCCGGCCGGGCGCGGGGGCGGCGAGGTCGCCGCGGTCGAGTTGACGGATGATGCGGATGGTGGTGCGCTGCTCGGGCACATCGGCGAAGGTGGGGTGCGGTCCGAGATCGGACCACTCGAGGGCCTGGCGCGCGGCGGTGCGGTCGATGGCGATGAGCGAGACATCGGTCCACTCCAGCGAGTCGAAGCGGACGAGTTGAGGTGCGAGCACGAGCATGACGATCTCCTGTGCCTTCCATGAGTCCTGTGAGACTCATGGGTCCTGTGTGCCCTGTCGAGGTTCATCACGCGCGCGAGAGCACTCCCGCCGCGGCGCGGCGTTCGGCATCGGCGAAGCCATCGCCATCGAGATCGAGTCGTGCGCGGGCGATGGCGCGGATCGAGGAAGCGACGCGGTGGTAGTGCGCAGCGCGTGCGGCCTGCGGGGAGTCGGGGCGCGCGAGCGCGCCCGCCGCGGCGTAGATGAGTTGCATGGCCAGGGCGGACTCGAGTCCGCGGAGGTCGTCGGGGTTGACGATGCGGGACTCATCGGGCTCGCCCGGCTCGGCGAGGCCCGCCCGGGCGAGGCCGAACATGGCGAGGAGCGCATCGTGCGCGGCGGCGATCTGGGGGACGAAGGAGAAGAAGACGGCGGGCGTCGATCCCGCGGCGGGCGGGGGCAGGGGCGGGCTGGTCCGGCGGGCGCGCAGGAGCGAGACGGTGAGTTCGGTCGGGCTCAGGTGCTCGATGACTTCGAGTGGGACGCCGCCGAAGAGCACGACGTTTCCTGCGCCGATGCCCAGGGCGGCCAGTTGGTTGGAGGCGGTCGTCAACTTGCCGGAGTTGAGGGTGGCGGTGGTGCTGAGGCGTCGCTGGGCGAGGTACCCCAGGTCGCGGAAGAGGTCGGGCTCGATGGCGAGCAGGTCGCGGTCGGCGGTGAACATGGGTGGGCTCCGGTGGGATGGGCGGGGCGATGGGGTGATGAGTGGCGCAGGACAGTGCGTTCCTTATCACTTCATCACTGCGTGCTTGCGTTCAATCTCAGAGTCAAAGGACCCGGCTCTTTTTCGAGAGCCGGGCCCTGAGGCGCGACGCGTCCGTGTCAGGTGGTGGCAAGACCCCGGATCAGCCCGTGCGCGTTCTCGTTCTTCATTTCGAGGGTGTACTCGCCGACGAGCATGCCGCTTTCGGCATCGCCGGTCGCGGCGAGCGGCTTGTAGTGGAAACTGCGTCCGGCCAGGGGCATGACGCTGAGTCGGGAGGAATCGAGGAGGAGGACGTGGTCTGCGGGGACCCAGCGGGAGAGGACGACGCGGCAGACGCCGAAGTCGGACTCGTAGAGGCCGATGAGGGAGCGGTAGGATTCGTCGTTGGGCCCGTAGAGTCGGGAGGTGGAGAGGAACTCGTTGATTCGTCGCTTCTGGAGGCCGGAGCAGACGATGGTGTCGACGCGTCCGGCGGACTGCTCCCAGATGAGGCGGAGCGCGGCGTTGAGCACGGGCTCGTTGAGAGCGGAGCCCGCGCCGCCGCCGGTGGGCACTCCGCCCTGCCCGGGCACGAAGTGGTTGGTCGCGATCGAGGGGATGATGCCGTTCATGGTGCGTCGGACGCTGGCCGAGCCCTGCTGGGCGGCGGTGGGGGCGACGCCGTTGACGACGCAGTTTTCGAGGTCGCGGAGGAGTTCGCGCAGGCGTTCCTGCTTCTGGTAGTCGGCCTCGTCGGCGACGCCGTGGGCGCGTGCGGCCTGCATGGAGCCGGAGACTTCGAGCGCGGCGGTGAAGATCTGGGTGTAGTTGCGCTTGCGGGCGCGGTCGGTGAAGCGGGCGGCGGGGCGGTCGTCTCCTTCGAGTGCGGCGTTGCCGAGGATGGTGAGTTTCAGTCCGTTGCTGAGCGCGCCTCCGGGCGTGTTGCCGTAGCGGCGGACAACGGTGAGGACGTTTGCGGCGATGGCGGTGACGAACATGACCTCGCGCAGGCCCTCGGGCCGGACCTGGTCGCCGATGCGGAATCGCGAGCCGTTGGCGACGGTGATGCTGGTGGCATCGGTGGCGTTGGGCGAGAAACTGGTCTGGTTCACGGTGTCGGAGTTGGGGAGCAGCGTGTCCTCGATCCACTCGTGGATGGTGCTCTGGGCCGGGCGGGAAGCATCGCCGAGGGCATCGAGCAGCGGAGTCTCGAACGGGCTGACGATGCCGACGACATCGGAGACGTCTTCCATCAGTTCGGGCAGGTCGGCGCCGGCGGTGTATGTGGCCTTTCCAGTAAACGGCATGGGTTCACCTTTCATAAGAAGTTCACCGAGTGACAGGGCATGGATGACGATGGGGAGCGGAGCGCCAGAGGGCCTCAGGGCGCGATGCCCCGGCCGACATCGCGGCGGAGGCGGAGGTAGGTCATGACGGACCGGCGGTCACCGGTTCGCGCCGCCGCGGCAGCGGCATTGGACGCGACCTGCGCTGCGTGCTCATCGCGCGGTCGTGGGGACATCGCGCCCGAGGGTGTGGGGGACGTGGGGGTCGTGGGGGGGGTGGGGGGCGTGGACCGCGGCGCGGCGGCCAGGTGCTCGCGGACGCGGGCCAGTTCGGCGCGGGTCTGGGCGAGCGCGTCCATCAGCGCATCGTGCCCGGGCGGGGCGGGGGCGGGGGCGGGTTCGGGCGGGGTGTCGGGCATTGGGGACTCCTTGTGTGGGGGTGCGCCGGGCGCACAGGCCCACGTGGGCCTGTCGGGGTTGTGTAAGAACTGCGGCTTGTTACATCACTCCGGCATCGCGTCCTGCATAGCCGAGTTCGGCGAGGACGCGTTCGCGGGGCACTCCCAGCGCGACCTTGCGCTCCGCCGCGAGCAGGGCGTCGTGCTCGTCTGGCGGGAGCGGGTCGGGCCAGGCGATGCTGAGTGCGCGGTCGCGCGGGTCGGTTGGGAGGATGCCTGCGCGGTCGAGTGCGAGGAGCACGAGTCGCGAGGCTTCGACGATGCCGCGGCCGTAGGTCAGTCGCTTTCGCGCGGTCCGGCTGAGCAGGCCCATGAGGGTGACGCGGAGTGCGTTTGCGCTGGAGAGGTTTCCGATGCGTGCGCGGACGACGCCGGCGGCGAGCGGCGGTACGCCG
Source organism: Phycisphaeraceae bacterium (assembly GCA_019636495.1). Lineage (GTDB taxonomy): Bacteria > Planctomycetota > Phycisphaerae > Phycisphaerales > UBA1924 > JAHBXL01. Next base: position 119,701 of record JAHBXL010000004.1, read on the forward strand.
CTGATCTTGTCGAGGGCTTCGCGGATCTCCTGCACGTGGGCGGCTTCGGAGGGGCTCGCGGCATCGCCGCCGAGGGACTCGATGGTGGCCTCGGGGTTGTCGGTGAGGATGAGTTGTCCGGGGCCGATGCGGACGCCGTCGGCTCCATCGAGGCCTTTGGCCAGGAGCATCTTGAAGGACTGGAAGGTGACGCGCGAGGCGCGATCGGAGAGGCGGGTGTTGAGTTCGTCCTGCAGGGGGATGAGCGGCTCGACTTCGCCGAGTCCTTCCCACGAAAGGGGCTGGGCGATGTTCTGGATGTTTGCGACGGGCGGAGCATCGGCGGGCGCGCCGGGCGAGACCAGCGCGGGCTCATCGAGCACGAGTCGCCATTGGTCGCGGCGGTCGGCCTCGTCGCGCTCGAAGACCTGCCGACGCGAAGGGCCGAGCACTTCGAGCACGAGCGTTGTTCGCGGCGTGTGGGTCGGGTGGGCATCGTCGGCGAGGCCGAGCCAGCGACGCAGGAGCGAGGGCGGCGCGGGGTCGGGGCCGCCGGGCCGGGAGGTCGGGCCGCGGGCCTGGTCGCGTTCGATGCGGCGCGTGAGGATCAGGTAGGCGTCCAGCGCGCGGTAGTCGTCGCGCGAGACGACGGGCACGGCGCGGCAGGGCTCGATGGCCTCGATGCGTGTCGCGGCGGCGGCGGCGGCGGCGACGGCCTGGTCGTCGGCATGCTCGGGTGCGTTGGAGTTGGCCGCGGCACGGACGACGAGGTCGACGTGGCCGTAGACGTGGGCCATGAGGGCGGCGTCGCTGAGCAGGGCGGCCCCGCCCGAGGCCTCCCACACGGCGTCGAGGGTGCGCTCGATTCGTCGAGCGAGCGCCGGATCGCGTGCGTTGGAGACGATTGTGAGCGGTCGGCCGAGCAGGAAGTCGATCATCGTGTGGATGCGCCACGCGATGTCGTTCTCGATGACGATCTCTTTGCGTTTCCAGGCGCGGTCGTCGCCGATGCCGCCTGCACCGAGCAGGCGGGCGGGCAGGCCGCGTTCCTGCGCGAGGCGGTAGTTTCGTGAGGAGGGGTCGCGCTGCGACTCCCGCGCGCCCAGGGCGCGCATGGTGTTTCGGTAGTACTCCCAGAGCGCGCCCAGCCGCGGCATCGCGCTGCGCTCGTGACGGTCGAGCAGGGCGTGGATCTCCTGCCAGGTGAGTCCTGCATCTGCAAGGGGCGCGAGGTTCTGAGGCATGGTTCGTCTCCGGGTTGGGCGGCAGATGTGTGCCGCTCACCCGGTGGACGGTGTGTGCGCCGGCGCGGGCCCAAACCCGGCGAGGCCGGCCTGTTGGCCCGGCGGAAGAACTCGCGCAACCCCGTTGCGGGGCGCGACTTCGAAAGAATCTGAAAATTCCGGCTCGGGGCCATCGGCGCTGGCGCGCACGGCGCGCCCAAACCCGGCGACCCCTCAATATTGGTTCTTCCGGCACTTCCGGGGCACGGCTCGGCTTGCAGGAGGGCACACGCAGAGGCGCGGAGGACGCGGAGAAGAAGAGCCGCGGATGACGCGGGTTCGCACGGATGAAAAACAATGGGTGGCGTGGATGTTGATGGACTTTCGCCGCCCCCACCCCCACCACCACCACCCCTGCCCAGCCCTGCCCCGAGCGCCCCCCACTTCCCCACCCCCCCCATCCCCCACCCAGCCATCCCCCGGGAGACCACGCAGGCGGCGTTGAGATGGCCCCCGCAACGGCCGATGAGACTCGACCCCATCCGGCTCTGCGCCTTGCACGTGCGGTCGGCGTTCGGCGGGCATGGGTGGGTAAGCGGGCGGGGGGATACTCGGAGGCCTCGAATGCGACTGCCGCCGTTTTCGCCGCCATCGCAAGGCCTGCCGCGCACGCCGCGGCCGGCGTCGGAGACTCCTGCCGGCGGCTTGTCCGCCGCGGCGGGGATGAGTCCGAGAACACCAGAGCCGAACACCCCGGGCCTAGAGTCCGTAGCAGCCCCGCCGGAGGGAGTCCGTCCCACGGCCGAGAAGCCGTCCTCCGATCGAGAAGGGGGGCGGCGCCGTTCGGGCAAGTCGAGGTCCCGGGCGGGCGCGGGAGTCGCCAAGTCCTGAACCGAACTTCACCCACGCACCCCACACGAGCAACCGTCGCCCACACGCGTCGGCGCGGCCAAGCGAAAGGTCAGTATTCCATGGCGAGCAAGGATCAACCCATCGTCGTTTGCGGCGGCGGCGGCTTCATCGGCGGGCACCTGGTCGGCGAGTTCCGCCGGATGGGGTTCAAGAACATCCGGAGCGTGGACATCAAGCCTCTGGACGAGTGGTACCAGGTCTTTCCGGATGTGAAGAACATGCGGCTGGACCTGAAGGACCTTGGTAACTGCCGCAAGGCGATGAAGGGGGCGGAGGGCGGGCAGGTTTTCCAACTCGCGGCGGACATGGGCGGGATGGGGTTCATCGAGAACAACAAGGCGCTGTGCATGCTGAGCGTGTTGACCAACACGCACATGCTGATGGCGGCGCAGGAGACGGGCGTTCAGCGGTTTTTCTACAGTTCCTCGGCGTGTGTCTACAACGCCAGCAAGCAGAAGGATCCGAACGTCACGGCGCTGAAGGAGGAGGATGCGTATCCGGCGATGCCGGAGGACGGGTATGGCTGGGAGAAACTGTTCAGCGAGCGGATGTGCCGGCACTTCCGCGAGGATTACAAGATGGCGACGCGGGTGGCGCGTTTCCACAACGTGTACGGCCCGCACGGCACGTGGGAGGGCGGGCGCGAGAAGGCTCCCGCCGCGATCTGCCGCAAGGTGATCCACGCGCTGCACACCGGCAACCACCAGATCGAGATCTGGGGGGATGGAACGCAGACGCGCTCGTTCATGTACATCACGGATTGCACGAAGGGCATCCGCACGCTGACGGATTCGGACTTCACGCAGCCGATCAACCTCGGATCGAGCGAACTGGTGAGCATCAACGAACTGGTGTCGATCGCGGAGGACATCGCGGGGATCCGTCTGGAGCGGAGTTACAAACTGGATGCTCCCAAGGGCGTGGCGGGCCGCAACTCGGACAACACGCTGATCAAGCAGGTCTTCGGCTGGGAGCCGGACACGCGGCTGCGCGACGGGATGGAGAAGACCTACCGCTGGATCTACGACGAGTACATGGCCAAGTACGGCCCGGAGGCGCGGCCGGTGCGGCCGCGTCCGGCCGCCTCGGCCAAGAAGAGTGCGCCCTCTCGCGGGAAGAAGAAGCCGGCGCGGGCCGCGGCCCGCGCGGCGGGCGGCAAGAAGAAGAAGTCCGGCGCGCGTGCCCGGGCGCGTCGCTGAGCATCGCCGGAGGCGCGCCATGCCCATGGGGATCAAGGTCGCGCCGCTGCTGCGAACGGTCATGGAGACCGGGCAGCGACTGGGCGTGAACATCACGGCGAACCACTACTACTCCGACATCCCGGACTTTCGCGCGCTGCGCAGGGAGACCTGGTGGCGCAGGCCCTGGAGCATGGAGGGCGTTCGCGGTGCGGATGCGGAGACGCAACTGGAGTTTGCGCGCTCCTGCGCTGCGGGGTTTGCCGGCGCGCTGACCGCGCCCGGCGAGAGCGTCTTTGACGAGGCGGTACGGCGCAACGGCGAACCGGGCTATGGCCCGACCGAGGCGGAGTTTCTGTATTGCTTTGTGCGCGCCCGACTGCCGCGGAGGATCGTGCAGGTCGGGTGCGGCGTTTCGACGGCGGTGGTCCTGCGGGCCGTTCGCGACCACAACGCCGGGGGCAACGGCGCGTACACACCGACCATCACCTGCGTCGAGCCGTATCCGACCGCGCTGTTGAACGAGGAGTCGGGCGCGGGGCGGATCGAACTTCGCACCGAACCCGCGCAGCGCACGCCGCTGGAGACGTTCACGACGCTGCAATCCGGCGACCTGCTGTTCGTGGATTCGACGCACACGCTGCGACCGGGGAGCGAGGTGACGCGGCTGGTCTTCGAGGTGCTGCCGCGGCTTGCGCCGGGCGTGTTTGTGCACTTCCACGACATCTATTTTCCGTATGACTATCCGCCGCAACTGCTGACCGATGGGCTGTTCTTCTGGCACGAGACCGCGCTGCTCTACGGCTTCCTGCTGATGAACCCGTCGTACCGGATCTGCGCGAGTCTGGCGATGCTGCACAACTCGCGGGCCGATGCGCTGCGGGCGATCATGCCCAACTACCGCCCCGCGCCAACGCGCGACGGGCTGGCCGAAGGCCCGCTCGATGGGCACTTCCCCTCGTCGATCTACCTGGAGCGCACCGCCTGATGAGCACCGATGCCGCAACGATGCGCCGGTTCGATGCGGAGATCCGCACGGCGGTCACCGTGCGCCTGGTGGAGCAACGGCTGCTGAAGTTGTTCTCGGAGGGCAAACTGTTCGGCACCGTGCACACCTGCATCGGGCAGGAGTTCGTCGGCGTGAGCGTGGCGCGCCGGCTGACCGATGCCGACACGCTCTTTTCCAACCACCGCGGGCACGGCCACTTCCTTGCCTATCGCCGCAACATCAAGGGGCTGATCGGCGAGATCATGGGCAAGAGCGTGGGCGTCTGCGGCGGTCGCGGCGGGAGCCAGCACATCCAGCAGGACGGCTTCTACTCCAACGGCATCCAGGGCGGGATCGTGCCCGTGACCACGGGCATGGCGTTGGCGCACAAGATGAAAGGCACCGGCGGGATCGCCGTGGTCTATGTGGGCGACGGCACGCTGGGCCAGGGCGCGCTCTACGAGAGCATGAACATCGCCAGCAAGTGGGGCCTGCCGGTGCTGTTCGTCTGCGAGAACAACCTCTACGCGCAGAGCACGAGCCAGGCACAGACGCTCGCGGGCGACATCTGCGCCCGCGGGGCGGCGTTCGGCATCGAGACGGCGCACAGCGACACGTGGGAGTGGCCCGCGCTGTTCGCCGCGATGGAACAGTCGATTGCGAAAGTGCGCGCGACCTCGCGCCCGATCTTCCACCGCGTGGACACCTACCGGCTGATGGCGCACTCCAAGGGCGATGACAATCGGCCCGAGTCCGACGTGCAGCCTTATCGCGACCGCGACCCGATCAACGTGTTGATGCGCGAGCGCGAAGATGATGCCGCGTGGCGCGCCATGCTCGGCGAGATCGAGCGCGAGATCGAGGACGCGGTGCGCGAGGCCGATGAGGCCCCGTGGGGCGATGTCGAGCAGGAGATTGCGGCGGGAGTGTGGCATGGCCGTCGCGGCCATGAGCAGAATCACACGGGCGGGACGCCCGTGCCACCGCTCCGCTGGAAGCGCGCCCAGTTCGAGCGCGAGAAGTGCGTGGCCTCGGTGCGCAAGGGGCTGGAAGAAGCGCTCGACACGCGCGACAATGTGGTCATCATCGGCGAGGACATCGAGTCGCCCTATGGCGGCGCGTTCAAGTGCACGCAGGGCCTCAGCGCCAAGCATCCGGCACGCGTCCGCAACACCCCCATCAGCGAACTGGCCATCGTCGGCATCGGCAACGGGCTGGCTCTCCGCGGCATGATTCCCGTGGTCGAGATCATGTTCGGCGATTTCATGACGCTCGCCGCGGATCAGTGGATCAACCACGCCGCGAAGTTCCGGTTCATGTACGATGGCAAGGTGCGCGTGCCGCTGATCGTTCGGACGCCGATGGGCGGCAAGCGCGGGTACGCGGCGACGCACAGCCAGTCGCTGGAGAAGCACTTTGTCGGCGTGCCGGACACGCGTGTGCTGTGCCTGAACCATCGCGTCTCGCCCGCGCTGCTCTACCGCGCGCTGTTCGAGACGATCGATCGGCCCACGCTGGTCATCGAGAACAAGATGCTCTACGGGCAGAACGTGAGCAGCGAGCCGCCCGCGGGGTGGGACCTCCTGCACACCGATGAGCCGTTCCCCACGGCGTGGCTGCGCGCAGGCGGCGGGGCGGGCGCGGAGGTGACGATCGTGGCGCTGGGGGGCGCGGCGATCGACGCGGAGGAGGCCGCGCGGCGGCTGTTCGAGGAGGACGAGGTCGCGGCGGATGTGTTCATGCCGACCTGCCTGTATCCTTTCGACGTGAGCGTGCTGGCCGACAGCCTGACTCGGACACGTCGCCTCGTCGTCGTCGAGGAGGGGCAGGGCTTTGTGTCGATGTCGAGTGAGATCATCGCGCAGGCTGCCGAGCGCTTCGGCGCACAGGGGCTTGGGTGCCGGCGCGTGTCCGCCGCGCCGGTGGCGATCCCCGCCGCGCGACCGCTGGAGGCGCGCTGCCTGCCGCAGGCGCAGGACGTGGTGCACAAATGCCTGGAGGTGGCGCGTGAACTCGTCCACCACTGAGATCGTGTGCGAGGTTCGCGTGCCGCGCGAGACGGTGAACGACGACGTCGTGACCGTGCAATCGTGGCAGCGTTCGCATGGCGATGCGGTGCGCAAGGGCGAGTGCGTGGTGCACATTGAGACGTCGAAGGCGGTGCTCGAAGTCGAATCCGAGGGCGACGGGTTTCTGGAAGTGCTGCACGGCGCAGGGTCGGAGGTGCCCATCGGCGAGTTGATCGGGCGCGTGCTCGTCAGTCAGCCGCCCGCGCTGCGGCTGCACAAGGACGAGCCCGCCGCGCCCCCACCCCCCACACCGCCGCCAGCCGCGGGAATGTCCATCGCGAACGGCGCAACGGGTCGGACATCGAATCGGTTGCGCGATCGGATGGAATCGAGCGGCGTTGGGAATGAAGGCCGGCACGGAGTGCCGGCCCACCAGGAGCCGGCCCACCAAGAGGCAACCTATCCGGACGCCGCGGTGCAGACGGCGATCTCGAAGAAGGCCCAGCGCCTGATCGATGAGCACGGGATCGATGCCTCGGTGTTCGCGCACCTGCCGATGGTGCGCGAGGCGGATGTGATCCGGTATCTGGAGCGGCGAACGGCGGAGCGCATGAGCCGCGAGCCCGCGCCGCCCTCGCCCGCCGCGGCGGCGGCGACCGAGCGCGCCCAGCGCGAGGCCGCTTCGAGCGCGGGCCCGCGGGTGGATGGCGCGTACCCCGGCCCGAAATCGCGCGGGCTGTTCGGCGATGCCGCGGCGAGCGCGAAGGACCGCGGCAACCGGTCGATCGTCTGGCTGGCGTGGAACTACTTCTGGCGGAACTGGCTGCTGGGCAACCTGGCGCGGTGGGCGCCGCGGGGCGTCATCCTGCCGATCCACCGGATGCGCGGCGTGAGGATGGGCACCGACGTATTCATCGACCCCACCGCAATCATCGAGACCGCCTTCCCCGAGAACATCACCATCGGCAACGATGTCCGCATCACCGCCGGCTGCGTGATCATGTCGCACATCAAGGCTCCGCACTACCTGCGCGAGACGGGACTGGTGCCCGTGGTGCTCAAGCCCGTGGTGCTGGAGGATCACTGCTTCATCGGCGTGAACAGCGTGATCATGCCTGGCGTGACGGTGGGCAAGGCGAGCGTCGTCACCAGCGGCAGCGTCGTGGTGAGCAACGTCCCGCCCTACACCATGGTGCAGGGCAACCCGGCGAAGGTCATCAAGCAGTTCCCGCGTCCGGACTAGATGCCGTACGCAGAGATCACGGAGGAGACACAGAGTTCACAGAGAAAGCGATTCGAAGCAGCAATGGCCCTCAAACTCGTTTCTTCTCTGTGCCCTCTGCGTCTTCTCCGAGTCCTCTGCGTACCGGTCTTTCGAGCATGAGCCAATCAACAGTCCAACCCCTCAACGCCTTCTGCGTCGATCTTGAGGAGTGGTGGCACATCTGTGCCGCGGACACTCCGTACAACGACCCCGCGACGTGGGACAGCGCGCCGCCGTTTGTCGAGAAGGACACCGAGACGCTGATGCGCCTGCTCGACGAGACCGGCGCTCGCGGCACGTTTCTCACGGTCGGCTGGGTCGCCGAGAAGTACCCCCGGCTCATCAGGCGCCTGGCGGATGCGGGGCACGAGATCGGGTGCCATACGTACTTCCATCGCGTCGTCTACGAGCAAACGCCCGAAGAGTTCGACGCCGACATCGCGCGGTGCCTGAAGGTGCTGCGCGAAGTGAGCGGGCAGCCGGTGAACAGTTTTCGCGCGCCGGGCTTCAGCATGAAGCGCGAGGCGTTCGCCTACGCCTACCCGATCCTGCGGAAGCACGGCATCGAGGTGGATGTGAGCATTGTGCCCGCCGCGAGGGATCATGGCGGAGTGGAGGGCTTCACGCGCGATCCGTTCCTGTTGCGCATCCCCGGCGGGCACCCGTTCGGTCCGGCCCAGCCCACGAGCATGAAGTGCTGGCCGGTGAGCGTGATGGATGTGCTCGGCCGCACCACGCCGTTCTCCGGCGGCGGATATCTGCGGCTGTTCCCGATGTCGCTTGTGCGCGCGGGGTATCGCCAGAACCATCGCGCCGGCCGTCCGGGGATGTCGTACATCCATCCGCGCGAGATCGATCCCGACCAGCCGCGGCTGAAACTGCCGTGGAGAAAGTACTTCAAGTACTACGTGGGCATCAAGGGGTGCGAGGGCAAACTCCGCAGCGTGCTCAACACGTACCGCTTCACGACCATCGCCGAAGTGATCGCGAGCGTGCGGCGGTGGCCCGAGTATGAACTGGTGGGCGGAGACATCCGGCCGGCGGCCCCGGGCATGCGTACGGAGGCCGCGGCGCGGCCGCTGGCGGCTGGTCGCGCGGCGTGACCTGAGGTCTGGGGATTGGGGCGTGTCCGGATAACGTGGCACTGTTGCGTGCGGAAAGGGCGTTTTGGCGGCGTGCCGGGCGCACTGCGGCCGCGGCCGGTCGATCGAAGCAACCCCCGGACAGCGCGCGTCGAACAGCATGGCAGAGCCTGTAGGTGGCGGGAACACCCGGTCAACCGCAAGCGTTCAGCCCGTCCGGATGCCGGACGGGCGGGGATGCCGTCGCGACCGGTTATCCGACCTCCTGCTGGGCTTGGTCGTCCGCTGTGTCGATATGAGGGGGAACACCCCTCGGAGGTTTCCCATGCGTCTTTACATAGTCAGGCACGCCAAGGCCGCGGACCTGTCGGCGGATTCGTGTTGTGCGCCCCAGGGGTGTGGCTGTACGGGGATGAACGCGGATTCTCGCCGGCCGCTGACACGTCGCGGCGTGGCGCAGGCGGAGTTTCTCGCAACGTGGATCGGCACGGCGGATCGTCGGCCGCAACTGATCCTGGCCAGCGCGGCGGTTCGCGCGATGGAAACCGCGACGCGTCTGCACCGTGCGCTGGGGGGCGCGTGCGAACTGCGCATCGCGTCGGAACTCACGCAGGATCGGCCCGTGGGCGATGCGCTGTCGCTGATTCAGTGGCACGCGCAGGTGCGCGACCTGATGTTTGTCGGCCACAACCCGCAGGTGGGCGAGTTGCTCTCGGTGCTGGCGTGCGGCCTGCCGCCGCAGCAGTTGCTGATGCGCACCGGCGACCTGGTTGCGCTCGATATCCGCGCATCGGACCCTGTGGGCTCGGCGAAGATCGCCGACCGGCAGCGGCTCGATGACCGCGCCGGGCCGGATGACTCGCTCATGCCGGCGAGCGCGATTCGCGTGCGCGCGGCGGGCGGGTGCTGAGCGCGCCGGACACGGTTCACTTCTCCGGAATCGCCACGAGGTTGCTCGGCTGTATGCGCGCCGGCTGGCCGGGCGCCCTCACGCGGATCGCCTGCCCGTTGTACAGGTTGTGCGGGAAGCGCTTCTGCGTCTCGCGCAGGCGCGAACTCTTGTAACTCGGCACGCGCGGGTCGAAGTCCGTCAGGTCGAACACCCCCACCGTCACCATGCTCCGGCGCGGCCCGTGGTAGTAGAACGCCTGCTCGCCCTCCTGGCGGAGCCTGATCACCGCCTGCTCCGCCGCGGCGCGGCACTCCTTCAGGTCCTTCTCGGTCGGCCGGTCGATGTCCTCGCGCCCGTAGACGGCGACCTGCAGCGTCTGCACCGCGCGTTTGCCGTAGAGCAACTTGGCCTGCACGAGGTTGTACTCGGGGATCGATCCCTTGAGGTCCTTCTTCGGCGGCGGGGCGAGGTAACTCATCGCGTACACCGTCACGCCGTCGATGACCATCTGCTGCACGCGTTCGAGTTCGCTCTTGGCCGCGGCGTCGTCGGGGCCCTTGAACGTCCCCACCAGGATGCACGTCGCCTCGCCGCGCTTCTGCATCACGGCCTCGGGCAGTTGCCCCTTGGTGCGAACCTGCGCGAGCGCGGCGGCGGCTTCTTTCTCCTGGTCGTCGCCGCGGAAGATGGCGATGAGGATCGACCACGCGCTGAGTTCCGGGGCATCGTCGGGGCTCTTGGCCGCGCCATCGCCGAAGACCCTGCGGCTCTCCTCGATGATCTGGTCCTTGCGCTTCTGGTCGTCCTTGTCGCGCTGGGCCAAAGCGCAAGGCGTGCCGATCGCGAAGATCGCGGCGACCACGACCAGCCGGGCCGCAGAAGCAGGGAATGCCCCAGACGGGGGGATACGCCTTGAAATGCGCGGGCGATCGCTCATAAGCCCATGTCCTTTCGTGATTTACAAATACCTGACCCGATCGGTCAACTATTGCAGATTCAACGATGCGGCCGACGATAAGACTATTCGTCCGGAACGCTGCCAGGGTGCGGCGGATCGGCGAGCGAGGTCGGGCCAGGACGGCCCGGCGACACGCGCGACGGATTGCTCACGCACCACGCGCCTCCCGGCATCCAGGCTTCGTGCGCTGGTCCGGGTCAAGGAGACTTGCCATGGCGCATCTTTCGACTGTGGGCGAGGTTCCGTCCGGAAGGGTCGATGCCCCGGCGCGGCGTCCGGGCGACGACGCAACGCGACCGAGCCGACCGGTTGTCCGCGAATCCGATTCCGCCGAGTTCTCCAGCCGCGCCAGATTGGCCGCGGGTCCTGTCCGCCAGGACCTTGTCGAGCAGGTGCGCAGGCAGATCGAGACGGGGCGATACGCGACGACCGAGAAACTCGACGTCGCCGCCGAGCGGCTGGCCCGCGACCTTGACCTGACGGCGTGAGCACCTTGATGCGAACCCCCGGTGTGCCGCGCGCGAACTCCGCCGCGGCACGCCATCCAAGCCTCTATCCCACGGTGCACCAGGGAACGGACGCACGCGCGTGCGTTCCTTCGGTGCGCGCCCCGCGGCGTGCTCACTTGCCCGGCTCCTGCTCCATCCCCGGCGGCCCCAGGGGCAGCACCGGCTTGTCGGCCGGGCCGGCCAGTCGCCATGCCGCGCCGACCAGCGCACGCACCGCGAGCGTGTAGCGCTCGGGCTCGATCTTGTCGATGGTGTCGGTGGGCCTGTGATAGTGCGCGTAGCGCATCTCGGCGGTGGTGGAGAGGATCACCGCGGGCTGACCCGCCGCGAGAAACGGCGCGTGGTCGGAACGCAGGAGGTCGGGGGGCGCGATGGGCAGGAAGTCGAGCGCGTAGGTCGGCAGTTTGGGCTCGGCCTCGTGCATGGCGCGCAGCAGCGCGGTGCTCCACCAGCGGTGCTGCAGGATTCCTCCGAGGCCAAGGAAGTTTCCGACGGTCGGCGGCTTGAAGTTGCCGCGCGGCGGGATCGGGCTCTTCTGGCTGTCGGGCTCGTCGGTGTAGTAGCCGATCATGTCGAAACTGACCATGCCGAGCACGCGCTCGTCGCCGGAGTTCCACTTCTCGAGCATCCGCTCGACGTAGGCGCGCGAGCCCACGAGGCCGTTCTCCTCGAGGTTGAAGAAGATGAGTCGCACGGTGCGGTGCATCGGCCGGTCTTTCAGCAGGCGCGCCATCTCCAGGAGCGCTGCGACTCCCGAGCCGTTGTCCTCGGCGCCCGGGCAGTTGGGCATGGCGTCGAAGTGCGCGGCGAAGATGAGCACCTCGCTGGGCAGCGTGCGGCCCTTGATCTCGACGACGAGATTGTTCCACGGATCCTCGCCCTCGCGCCGGCCGCCGCCGCCGATGAAATCGATCGGGTCGAGCGCGACCTCGTACCCCAGCGCGAGGAGTTTCTCGGCCAGTTGCTTCTCGGTATCGCGCAGGCCGGCACGGTGGGCCTGATCTCCCCATGCAGCGCGCTTGGTCGGCAGTTCGGCGAGATCGGCCATGACGCGTTCGCGGCTGACCTCCGCCTCGGGCCCGGCGAGGGGCGCGGCGGGGGGCGCGGCGGGGGGCGCGGGTGGGACGGGCGACTGAAGAGCGATGATCGCGGCGGCGAAGAAGTTCAGCATGCCCAACGGTAGCGGCGGGGCCGCTACGCGGTTGCACGCTCAATGGTGCCGCGCGAGCACGGCGACATAGCATCTGCCGCCGTGGACCAAGGGGACCAATCACAGATTCACACCGGCGACCTGAGCCCTGCTGCGCGTGCCGCGGCGGAGGCGGCGGCGAGCATGGCCCCCGGCCCGGGCGAACAGTCGGGAGACCAGATCGGTCCCTACAAACTGCTTGAGGTACTCGGCGAGGGCGGGTTCGGCACGGTGTGGCTGGCCGAGCGTCGCGAGCCGATGGTGCAGCGCGTCGCGCTGAAGATCATCAAGCCGGGGATGGACTCGCGCGCGGTGATCGCCCGCTTCGAGCAGGAGCGGCAGGCGCTGGCGCTGATGGACCATCCGTGCATCGCCAAGGTGCTCGATGCCGGCGCCACGCCCGCGGGCCGGCCGTACTTTGTGATGGAGCACGTCAAGGGCGCGCCCATCACCGACTACTGCGACCGCCAGCGGCTGACCATCCGTCAGCGGCTGGAGTTGTTCATCAAGGTGTGCGATGCGGTTCAGCACGCGCACACCAAGGGCATCATCCATCGCGATCTCAAGCCGTCGAACATCCTCGTCGCCGTCGGCGATGCGCGCGAGCCGCGCCCGGTCGTCATCGACTTCGGCGTGGCCAAGGCGATCGCCAGCCGCCTGACCGAGAAGACCGTCTTCACGCAGCACGGGCAGATCATCGGCACGCCCGAGTACATGAGCCCCGAACAGGCGGAGATGTCGGAGACGAGCATCGACACGCGGACGGACATCTACGCGCTGGGCGTGGTGCTGTACGAGTTGCTCACGGGCGCGCTGCCGTTCGATACGCGGACGCTCCGCAGCGCGGGCTACGCGGCGATCCAGAAGATGATTCGCGAGGTGGACCCGCCGCGACCGAGCACGCGGCTCACCTCGCTCGGCGATGCGAGCACGCGCGCCGCCGATGCGCGTCACGCGCGGCTGAGCGACCTGGTCACGGAACTCCGCGGCGAACTGGAGTGGATTCCGCTCAAGGCTCTCCGCAAGGACCGGGTCGAGCGCTACCGCAACGCGTCGGAACTGGCCGACGACATCGGCAACTACCTGAACAACCGCCCGCTGATTGCCGGGCCCGAGTCCGCGACGTACAAGGCGCGGAAGTTTGTTCGGCGCAACCGCGCCGGCGTGTTTGCCGCGGGCCTCGTGCTCGCCGCGCTGCTGCTGGGCGTGGTGGGAACGAGCATCGGCATGGTCCGCGCCCGCGCAGCGGAGCGCACCGCCCGCGCCGCCGAAGCCGCGGAGCGCGATGCCAAGGCCGCGGCGGTCAGGTCGGAAGAAGAGGCCCGCGCGAGAGCCGCGGAGGCCGAGGCGGTCAACCGGTTCCTCGTCACGACGCTGCAGAGCCCCAGCCCCATGGAGCGCGGGCCGAATGTCACCGTGGCGCACGTTCTGAAGGAGGGCGCGCCGCACATCGCCCGCGAGTTCGCCCAGCAGCCTCTGACCCAACTGGCCCTGCACCGCACGTATGCCAACGTTTTGCGCACGCTGAACATCTACGACGGTGCGGCCGAGCACGCGCGCAAGGCGCTCGATCTCGCCCGCGCGCACCGAGCCGACGACAAGGCGCTCATCGCCGAACTGCTCATGCTCCTGGGCAACGCGCAGAAGGAGTTCGGCGCGTACGACCAGACCGCCGCCGCGCTCTTCGAGGCGCGCGACATCATCGAGTCGCTCTCGCCGGCGGACCCGCGCCGGACGATGGCCATCCACAACGGCCTGGGCGCGCTGAGCCACAATCTGGGCGACTACGACGGCGCGGAGCGGCACTACCGCATCGCGATGGGCGCCACAGCGCGCGACACCATCGATGACGCCATCAACCAGGATCGGCTGGCGCGGCTGCTCGTCGATACCGGGCGACTCGATGAGGCCGAGCCGATGATCCGCAACGCGCTGGCGATCCGCGAGCGCATCAGCGGGGCCGAGTCGACCGGCGCGGCGTTTGGGCGATTGACACTCGGCTACCTGCTGCTGGCGCGCGGGCGCGCCGACGAGGCCGCGGCACAGTATCGCGCTGCCCGCGACATCTACGCCCGACTGCATCAGACCGATCGCGCGCCCATGGCGCGACTCGCCGCGATGGATCTTCGCGGCGTGTTCGAGGATGCCGCCGGGGGGGAGGGAGGGGCGCCCGTCGCTGGCGACGGCGACGATGCAACCGCGCAGGCCGAGCAGGTGAACCTTGGCGGGCTGGAGCGGACACCGGTGATGTCGCTGCGCAACCGCGCGCGCATTCTCTACCGCCTCGATCCTTCGCGCGCTGCGCAGGCCGATGCGCTCTTCGAGCGCGCCATCGCCATCGACCGGCGCGTCGGCGGGCCGGTGCAGCCCGCCAGCGAGGCCCACACCCGCGCCATCTGGGGGCAGAGCCTGCTTGATGCCGGATTGGCCGACCGCGCCGAAGAGCAGTTCCGGCTCGCGGCGGACCTTCAGCGGCGTTCGCTCTCGGGCGAGAGCAAGGGCATGATGGCCCAGACCCTGCTTGGCTACGCCGGCGTGCTGGTCGCCCGGGGGCGCGCGGCCGAGTCGCTCCCGTTGATCGAGGAGGCGGCCGGCCTTCGAGCGGCCGCGGCGGGGTCGGAAGCGTGGACAGTCGGCCTGTGCGATTTGTGCCGCGCCCGGGCACTGGCTGCGCTGGACCGGCAGGACGAGGCACGTTCATCGCTGGAGCGCGGGCGGGTGCGGTTGTCGGCCGAGCCCGCCGCGCTCGCGGGCCATGCCGAGGCATTGCGGCACACGGCGGCGCGGATTGAGTCGCCATAACCCATTGTCATGCAGATAGTTAGAGGAGCATTGCCCTCGCCGAGCACGGAATGCGCATGGGAGGGGGAGCGGCCCACGTTCATCGTGTTGCCGCGGATTGTCCTTGTGGCACCCCGCCACATGGGAGATACTCCGAGCAGGGGCGGCCCTGTCGATCGGTTGGAGACCAGAACATGCGATTCGCCCATCATGACGTTGGTGCAGGTTTGCTCGCCGCGGCGGCGCTTGGCGGTGGATTGTCCGCATCGGCGGTCGCGCAGACGTTTCTGCCTGTGGAGACGTACACAATCCCCGCGAACCCTGCACACGTGATCGCGGCGGACTTCACGGGCGATGGACGGCTGGATGTTGGCGTTGCGTGCCGCGTGCTGTCGGCCACGCAAGGGCAGGTGGGGATTCTGGTGCAGAACGTCGGCGGGACGCTGAACGCGGTGAGCACGCGCACGTGGCCGCTGGTGCGCCGGCCCGAGCATCTGAACGCGATGAACATCAACTTCTCGGGGCCGATCGATCTGGTGGTCGCCGACGGCTCGGGCCCGTTGGTCGCGCTGCACTCCAACGGCACCGGCAACATCGGCGCGTGGCAGGAGAACGAGGACCTGACGCTGTTCTACCAGGTGGGCGAGGGCGCCAACCAGTCGACGGGGTTCATCATCAACACCATCGCCAACGCGTTGATCGCCACGGGTGTCGGCACAAACGGGCGGTTGCACGCGCGGGTCGGCGATGGCGACGGGACGTACGAGGGGTTCTTTCAGACGCCGGAGATCGAACTGGGCAACGGCGCCTTCCCGATGGCGCGCGGCCGGCTGGACTCTGGCCCGCTGGAAGACGACCTGGTCGTGTGCATCTCGACATCCAACATCGTCAAGGTGTTCATGTACAAGGGGTTCGTGATGTGCTCGGACATCTGCTGGCGCGGCTACACGTATGCCGGCGCGTGCCCGCTGGGACCCGGCGAGACCGCGCCGCCCGATGTTGTTGTCGGCAGCGGGCCGATCGGCGTCGTGCTCGACCACTTCAACCCCGCCGCGGACGCCCACACCGACATGGCCGTGCTCTGCTCGGGCGACAACACCGTGCGCGTGTTTCGCGGGAACGGGAACGGCACGTTTGTCGCCACGCAGACGATCTCGGTCGGCTCGCCGGTGAGAGCGATCGCATCGGGCGATCTGAACCGTGACAACCGCGCAGACCTGGTGGTCGCGGTGGACCCCGCCGCGGGCAACGGGAGCGTGCGCGTGTACATCAACAACGGCTCGGGCACGTTCTCGCTCGGCCCGGTTCTGACGGTCCCCGTGGACCCGACCTCCGTCGCCCTGGCCGATGTCTCGGGCGATGGACTGCGCGATGTGATCGCGACCTCACAGAACGGCCCGGCGGGCAACCTGCTGGTCTTCCGGAACTCGAGCCCCGCGGCGTGCCTCGCGAACTTCGACGGTGTCGGCGGCGTGCAGGTCAATGACATCTTCGCGTTCCTGACCGCGTGGTTCGCGGGCTTCCCCGCCGCGGACCTGAACCAGAACGGCAGCAACGACGTGCCGGACATTTTCCAGTTTCTGACGTTGTGGTTCGCGGGCTGCCCGTAGTCGGTGGGGCGCATGGCAAGTTCAGATGCGCTTCAGGATCGCGCCGTAGAACGGCCGCCCCTCGCGCTTGTACTTGCGCTCGAAGTTTGTCCCCACCACTTCGTCCTGCCCGGCGGACTCAGCGCGATCGAAGGGCAGGCGGACAAAGCCGCCGGTGGTGGGCCGGTGCTCCTCTGAGCCCGGCACGGAGTGCCGGGCCACCAAGGGCAGGCACCAGCGCGCAAAGTGCTCTTCCATCCACGCCCAATACTCGGCGTGATCGGTCACGATGCGCAACTCGCCGCCTGGTTCGAGCACGCGCCGGCACTGCCGCAGGAACTCATCGCGGACCATTCGGCGCTTGTGGTGCCGCGTCTTGGGCCACGGGTCGGCGAAGTAGAGGTGGATCACCCGCGCGCACGCATCGGGCACGCGCCAGCACAGGAACTCGAACGCATCGGTGTTCAGCATCCGCACGTTCGTCAGATCGCCCGCCGCCTCAACCCTTCGCCGGATGCGGTCCGCGGCATACAGATAGAACTCCCGCGCGTACTCGATCCCCAGGTAATTGGTCTCCGGCCGCAGCGCGCCCTGCTGCACCAGGAACGTCCCCTTGCCGGAGCCGATCTCGATCTCCAAGGGGTGCTCGGGGTGCGGGAACCACGCGCGGAGATCGACGTGCCCCGCGCGCGGGTCGCCGGCCACGCCGTCGGGCAGAGGGGGCAGGTCGCCACCGGGGCCGATGCGCACGCCGACACCCGAGTCATCAAGTTCGCGGCCGCGGCCGAGTCCGAAAGACATGGGCGACTGTACGCCGCGACGATCTGCATCTGTTGGACTGGGCCGCGTGCCAATGCACGGCACGCGAACCTCGTTCTCGACTCCGCCCGCCGATCGGATTTCCCTTGACAGATCGACCTTTGTCGGGCAGACTGTGTGCATAGAACGGCGTCGCGGACTCACGGGGGCGCCGTCATACTCGAAGGCTTTGAACATGCGCATACTTCTTCTGTCTGCCGCCGCGGCGGTCGTTTCGCTGTTGTCCTTCGTGCCCGGATTGCGGGCCCAGCCCTGCCCACCGGCGCCGACCGACCTGTCGTCTGCGGTCGTGACGTGCCAGGTGCAGATCAGTTGGAACTTCGCCACCAATCCTGTGGCGTTCCAGATCTACCGCGGCCTCGGTTCGACGATCGCCAGCGCCACGTTTCTGGCGGAGGTGGGTGGATCGGAGCGCGACTTCGCCCGATTCCAGGACGGCGACCCGACGAACTACAACTACTTCGTCCGTGCCCGCATCGCGCCCACGGCGGAGTGCCCGTCGGGCGTCGGGCCCGCGGCTGTGATCGGTGTCGAACCCTCCCAGGCGCCGACGCCCACCGGCGTACAGGTCATCGGATCGTGCACCGGCGCAACATTTTGGTGGGACGACAGCCCATTCGCGCTGAGTTACACGTTGGCAGTGCTGTACTCGCCCGACGAGCCCCCGTTGTTCCAGATCGAGGTTGTCGACCCGCCGGTTGTGTGGACCAACACGGGTGGCCCGCCCCCGACGCTCGTCGTCATCCATGCTCACGGCTCGTGCGGCACCAACCCCTACCCGGCGGAACTCCAACTCGATCTCCCGCCGACGCCGTTCGCGCCGACCGGCGTCGTGGCGTCGGACACGCTCACCTGCCGCGTCGACATCACATGGACGCCCAATCCCTGGCACACCGGCGGGTATCGCGTGTATCGCAACGACACCCTCATCGCGACACTCGGCGCGATGGCGAGTTCCCACGCCGACCTTGCCGCGCCGCCGGATCAGGTCTCGACCTACCGGGTCGTCGCGTTCACGACCTGCGGCGATGCCGCCCAAAGCCCTGAGGACACCGGCATGGCCCCCTCGTCGTTCGCGCTGGTCTCCGAACTTCCCCGGCGCGTGCTCCCGGGGCAGACGGCGGTGCTCGCCGTTCCCGGTGCGCCGGGCGGGAGCGGGTTCACCTACTCGTGGCGACGCGGCGTCGGCATCAACGGCGCGGGCGGAACGCCGGTGACAAACGACAGCCGGGTGTCGGGCTCGGATACGCCGACGCTCACCATCGCCGCGGCAAAACCGACCGATGCCGAGTTCTACGCGCTCGACGTGTTCTCGGCTTCGCTTCCGTGCGGGTCGCAGACAACGGTCGTGCCGCTGGTCGTGCCGACGGTGTGCGCGGCGGACTTCGACGGATCGGGAACGCTGGGAGTACCCGACATCTTCGCGTTTCTTTCGGCCTGGTTCGCCGGGTGCCCATAGGGCTCAGCGCACCGCCGCGTCCATCAGTTTCTTCTCCGCGGCGCTTGCGCCCTCGACGGGGATGTCGCGCAGCAGACCCTCGATGATCGCGTCGGTGGTCACCTGATCGGCGCAGATCGATTCAGGATCCGGTCGGGCGTCCGGAGTGCTTGGCCGCCTCTTTCAGAAACTCCTCGTCGGTCATCTCGGGGAGGATCTTCTCGCGTTCAGTTGCATAGTCCGCCCCGGACCGACCGGAGTCGATCTGCAACATGAATCGCATGGCGTCGACAAACCCGAGTTCGCGAACGAGCACTTCGAGCGCGCGGCGCCGGAGTTCCGCGGGATTGCTGATCATGCTCATCTGCTGACCTCCTTGACGAACTCCATCGGTCCCAGTACGCGCATTGCGCCCGATCCGAGCGCACGCGCTCCGCGGCTCAGGAGCCGATCGTCCACGCTGATGAACACATGGCACTTCAACGCGCAAGCCCAGGCAACGTGAAGCGCGTCAAACTGACCGAGCCCACAGCCGCGCAACCTCGCAAACTCCACTTCAACTCCGGATCCGGGAACACTGGACGACACCCGACCTGCGACCCACTCGTGCACGGCTGCCGCGCGTTGGACATCCGGGTTGAGCGAGTTCTCGAACAGATGTGCCGGTGAACAAACCGCCTCGATCCGGCGGCTCTCGACCTGGGCCAGAATACCGAGAATCGCAGCCGTCTCCGCCGCGATTCGTGGATGCAACTGATCGTCGAACGGCCGCTTCAGGCAGCAGATGTCGAGATAGATGCGCATGAATAGATTGTAGTTCCGTCGTCCTCACCTCACCGCCGCGTCCATCAGTTTCTTCTCCGCGGCGCTTGCGCCCTCGATGGGGATGTCGCGCAGCAGGCCCTCGATGATCGCGTCGGTGGTCACCTGATCGGCCTCGGCGTTGAAGTTTGTCAGAATGCGGTGGCGCAACACGGGCCGCGCCACGGCCTGCACGTGCTCGGGCGTGACGTGGAACGAGCCGGAGAGAATCGCCCGCGCCTTGGCCGCGAGGATCAGGTACTCGCTCGCCCGCGGCCCCGCGCCCCAGCCGACATAGGCCTTCACGAGTTTGGGCCGGTCCGCGGCGTTGTCCATCGGCTCGCTCACGCGCGTCGCCCGCACCAGCCGCAGCGCGTACTTCACCACATAATCGGGCGCGGGAGCCATCCGCACCAGGTCCTGCACCCGCGCGATGTCGGCCGCGTTGAAGATCGCCTCCGGCACGCCGCGGCCGGTCGAGGTCGTGCGCTTCACGATCTCCAGTTCTTCATCCACCGTCGGGTAGGTGATGCGGACCTTGAACATGAAGCGGTCCAGTTGCGCTTCGGGCAATGGGTAGGTGCCCTCCTGCTCGATGGGGTTCTGCGTCGCGAGGACGAAGAAGGGCGAGGGCAGTTTGTGCTGCATCCCCCCCACCGTCACCTGGTGCTCCTGCATCGCCTCGAGCAGCGCGGCCTGGGTCTTGGGCGGCGTGCGGTTGATCTCATCGGCGAGGATCACGTTGGCGAAGATCGGGCCCTTGACAAACCGCAACTCGCGCGAGCCGGTGCTCTTGTCCTCTTCGATGACCTCCGTCCCGGTGATGTCGCTGGGCATCAGGTCGGGCGTGAACTGGATGCGCGAGAAGCCCAGGCTCAGCGTCCGCGCGATGGTCGAGATCAGCAGCGTCTTGGCGAGGCCCGGCACACCCTCCACCAGCGCGTGGCCGCGGCAGAACATCGCCATCAATATCTGCTCGACGACCTCGTCCTGGCCGACGATCACCTTGTGGATCTGCTCGTGCAGACCCGCGTAGGCCGCGCGCACGCGGGCGACGGCCTCCTGCGGGTCGGTGGTCGCGGCGACGGAAGCGTGGGGGGCGAGCGGATCGGGCATGGGTGAACTCCTGGCGGACATACGGCTTACCGGGTGTGCCGGACTTGGCCGCAGTTGTGATGGTAGGTGTGAACCAGCCTCCCTCACAGCAGGCCAATCCAGACCCGGAGTTGCCGAGCCCCCGGGTTGTCCGCGAACCGACCGATGGACCGCCCTTGACACGCGGGGGGAGGGGGGGGAGGGGGGGTAGGCTGTTGTGAACGAGTGATAGGAGGTACATGATGATCGGGCTGCGATTCATGCACTTTGCGATGAACTTACAGCCCGGTGCGACACCGCCATGCACGCCGCCCACGTAACATATCGACAAACCCACTCTCGATGAGGAACCCTGCATGGCTCGGAATCGACCCATCTTCTGGTCGCTGGGACTCGCCGTATCGCTTGCGCTGTCGTCGAGTGGTCTTGCGGCGACGCCCCCGGATGGGCGCGGGCCAGATGACGACCGTCGAGGGCAAAGCCTGTTGGCCGCCGCCCGGGTTGCTCGCGACGAACTCCAGCCCCGGTTCGGCGAGCGGTTCCGCGAGGCCGCCGCCGTGCTCTCGCGTGAGGGGGACTTGCCAGCCGCCCCTCGGGATGTGCTTGCTGGAGTCACTTTCGATCCACCCCTGCAAACCGCGCGTCCGCTCGCTTCTTTTAGGGCCAAGTTCGAACATCCGCCGCTGCGGCCGCCTATTGTCTCCCTCCACCGGCTTTGCCATGCCGCAATGCCGGGATGCCAGTCGCGATTCGTGCCCGATCAAACCCCAGACAACGAGGGAGCGGTCCTCATGTCCTACGAAGCAGCCGTCCACGCCCAGGCGATCGAACTCAACAAGATGTGCCTCGAAATGACCGCCGCGGCGGGCTCGGGGCACCCCAGCACCGCGCTGTCCCTTGGCCACCTCGTCACCGTCCTGATGTTCTCGACGATGCGCTACTCGCCCGACTACCCCGACTACCCCACCTCCGACCGGCTCGTGCTCTCCGAGGGGCACGCCGTCCCGATTGTCTACGCCGCGGCGTGCAAACTCGGCCTCATGGTCGGCAAGGACCCGGACAACCGCCGCCGCCTCAA
This sequence comes from Phycisphaeraceae bacterium, assembly GCA_019636495.1. Taxonomy (GTDB): domain Bacteria; phylum Planctomycetota; class Phycisphaerae; order Phycisphaerales; family UBA1924; genus JAHBXL01. The sequence continues at coordinate 141,485 of JAHBXL010000004.1, forward strand.
GCCCGAGGACATCAAGACGCTGCGCGACTGGAACTCGGAACTCGACGGCCACCCGAACCCGATGGAAGGCTTCCCGTTCTTCGACGCCGCGACGGGGTCGCTGGGACAGGGTCTGTCGGTCGCGGCGGGCCTGGCCGCGGCGGCGCGTCTGGACGACATGGACAAGCGGGTGTACTGCATCATCGGGGATGGCGAGTCGCGCGAGGGGCAGATCACCGAGGCGCTGGACTTCATCATCGATCAGAAACTCAACAACGTCCTGCCCATCTTCAACTGCAACGAGTACGGGCAGGCCGACCGCGTGAGCGCGCAGCAGAGCGCGGAGAAGATCAAGGCGCGGCTCGAGGCCGCGGGCTTCGAGGTGCGGACGATCGACGGGCACAACCCGGCGCAGATCAAGAGCGCGTTCGACGAGTTCTGCAAGCGCAGCGACGGCGACGAGAAGCCCCTGGCGCTGGTGGCGCGGACGGTCAAGGGCTGGGGCTCGCCGAGCATGGCCGGCTCGGGCTGGCACGGCAAGCCCGCCGAGGGCGATGCGCTCAAGAAGGCGATGGCCGAACTCGATGAGCGCCGCGTGGAACTCACCAGCGCGCTCTCCGGAGCCGACGCGTTCACCATCCAGCCGCCGGCCGAGATGCCCGAGATCGACGACCGCGCGGCGGACCTGCCCGCGTTCTCCGAGGTCCTCAAGAAGTACGACATGGAGAGCGTGCTGCACTCGGGCAAACTCGCCACCCGCAAGGCCTACGGCATTGCGCTCCGCGCCCTGGGCCACGCCAACAAGCGCGTCGTCGTGCTCGACGCCGACGTCTCGAACTCGACCTTTGCCGAGACCTTCCGCAAGGACTCGGCCCTGGCCCGCCGCTTCATCGAGTGCAAGATCGCCGAGCAGAACATGTTCTCCGTCGGCGCGGGCATGAGCGCGGCGGGCAAGGTCCCCTTCTGCTCGACGTTCGCCAAGTTCGTCACCCGCGGCTACGACCAGATCGAGATGGCCATCAACTCGGGCGCGAACCTCAAGATCGTCGGCTCGCACGCGGGCATCAGCCTCGCCAGCGACGGGCCGAGCCAGATGGCCCTGCCCGATGTCGCCTGGTTCCGCTCGTTCACCACCATGCGCGATCACCGCGGCAACCCCGGCTGCTACATCCTCCAGCCCTCGGACGCCTTCGCCGCGTACGCCCTCACCGGCGTGATGGCCGAGTACGAGGGCGCGTGCTACATGCGGACCATCCGGCCCGAGACCGAGTTCCTCTACAACGACGACGTGGTCTTCAACCTCGGCGGGTTCGAGGTTCTCAACGAGGGCCGCGACGTGCTGCTGGTCGCCTGCGGCTACATGGTGCACGAGGCCAACAAGGCTCTGAACGAACTCGACAAGGCCGGCATCGCCGCGACGCTGGTCGATGCGTACTCGATCCCCTTCGACACCGAGAAACTGCTGGACCTGGCCAACGCCAACGGCGGCTATGTTGTAACAATTGAAGATAACTACGGCGGCGGGCTGGGCTCGGCCGTGGCCGATGCGCTGACCGAGAGCGGCGACGCGTTCACGCTGCAGCAGATGTTCGTCCGGCGCATCCCCAAGAGCGCCAAGACCCCCGGCGAACTGCTGAAGATGTGCAACCTCACCTCGCAGGACATCGTCGAGACGACCATGAAACTGCTGCAGGTGGCGTGAGGCGTTGTTCCGTGGACCCGGTTCGTGTATTGCGGGCCGGTGTCGGCGTGAACGTCCGAGAAGTGGTTGCACGACCGTTCGGCGTGTGGTAGACTGTCTCCGGAGCCCGAGAGAGAGCCGGAGAACGGCCATGCGGAAGATTGCGCGATCGGGCATGGCGTGTGTGGCGACCTTGGCGCTTTGCGGGCCGAGCGCTGCGGGGGACAACCTCGTCTTCAATGGGGGATTTGAGCAGGGCTTCGCGGGGTGGAGCGTGCCGCCGAACGCGCCGCCTGGGCCGAATGGGGCGTTCTTCAGCGCCCCCAGCAATAGCACCGCTCATAGTGGTAGCCGCTACGCCGTGTTGTCCTCCGTCCAACTCCAGTTCATCTCGCAGTTTCTGCCGGGCACGGTGGCGGGGACGGACTATGAGTTGGAGTTTTGGTTGCGCATGCCAGGTCCGAATACACCTCCGCCGCTGCCCTTCCGTGTCCGCTGGGAAGGCCAGTTCGTGTTCAACGAACTGGTCGGCGGCACGCCGGAGATCCTGGACTGGACGCGCTTCACCGTTCCCTTACATTCAAACTTCTCCGGCTCGCTTCTCGAATTCGGTCAGAACTTGTTCCCCGGCGAGTGGCACATTGACACGATCAGCGTGCGACAGGTGCCAGCCCCTTCGGCCGCGCCGATGCTGGCGCTTGGCGGGGTTGTCGCGTTCCGACGGCGGCAGCGCTGACGAAGTGGGTGCATTCACAATGTAATGAAGAGGCCCCCGTCGCGCGACGGGGCCTTGGGTGGGTTGTTGGCTCTTTCCTCCGCGAGCGTGGCCATCCTTGACCATGCCGACCATGCACGGGCAGGATGCCCGTGCCACGCGGACGGCCGCATCACGGGTCGCACGGCCCCACGCCGAACGCGAACCAGTGGGCCAGGTAGGCGTAGATCGCGGCGACGCCCGGCGTCCCTCCGAACTGGCACGCCGCGGGCTCGTCCATGAACCAGTCCTGCAGGAAGCAGAAGATGTCCTCGATGCCGACCCAGGCATCGCCGCACCAGTCGGCCACTTCGCGGTCGGTCGATTGCGTGCAGCCGGGGTGCGAGATCGGCGCGCACCCCGCGCCGCAGAAGACCGAGTTGTAGATGTCGGTGTCGCTCTGGTCCCACAGCGCCGCACCTGCAAGCGATGCACCAGAACCTCCGTTGCTTGTCGACCCCCCTGAGACTGGCCGCGGACACGTGCCGAGCGTCGGCGCCTCACAAAACAGCCGGCAGATCGGAATGTTCTGATGCTCGCCGGTTGCTGCAACTCGGCGGCCCTGCATGTTGCGTGCAAAGATCAGACCCGGGCGGCGGCCGGACTCCGGGCCGGCCACTCAAGTCCCGGTCACTCATCCTCGACCTCGATCCGGCTCATGATCATCTTCGCCTTGTTCTGCTGGCCCGCGGCCTCGTAGAGCGCGGCCAGTCGCCGGCCCACGCGGTAGAAGTTGCTCTGCCGCGCAAACCCCGGCGACAACTGCCCCGGCTTGCTGATCCGCCGGAAGGCGTCCTCATACAAGTCGATCGCGGCGATGGCGGGCTTGCCTTCGTCGGCCAGCAGGCGCTCCGCCGCGCGGAGCGCATCGACGATCACCGTCCCGTCATTGGGGTAGCGCATCGCCACATCGCGAAGGATGGTCCACGCCTTGCCGGGGTTCTTCGCCGCGGCCCAGGCCTCGGCCTGGTTGAAACGCGCCCGCGCGACAAGGTCGGGCCGCGCGATGAACTGCTGCGCGCACCAGTCCCACAGGCGGTCCTGCTCGCGGGCATCGCCGCTGCCGCTGATGAGCGGCGCGACGATCTCCATCGCGAAGTCTGGCGCGCTGCGGCCGCACATGCTCATCACGGCGCGGCACCAGTCGTTCTTCTCCGATGCGCCCAGCGCGCCGGTCTCGGCCAGTTTCGCCGCCTCGGTCCACACGCGGGCCTCGAATGGCGAGACATTCGCGGCCATGCGGAGCAGCGCGTTGCGGGTCGCCGCATCGGGCGTGCGCCCGGCCGCAGTCGGCGCGGGCCAGTTGGCGGGCGGCTCACCCGCCAGAGTCCGCCGCGTCGAGTTCCGGCCGGGTGTCGCGGGCTCGGCGGTCGCGGTGCCGGCCTCACGCAGGCGCGCCACGACGTCGAGCAATGCGACAGCACGCAGCCGGTCCTGCACGGGCGTCTCGAGCAGTCCGGCGGTCAGGCCCACGTGCGAGTGGGAGATGCGCGCGCCCGTCTGCGGGTCGGTCACGTTCCCGCGGATGTCCTCGTACTCGTCGTACCGCCCTTCGCGGAAATCCCACGCCGCGCCCTTGCCGCCGCGGACAAGATACCCCACGTAGGCGTGCGACACATCCGGGCCTGTCACCGAGACTTCGACCGTCGGCACGCCGATCGCCTTGCCGCAGTGCGCGGCGAAGTAGGCCTGCTCCTCGCACACGCCGCCGACCTTGCGGATGTTCTGCAGCGTGTAGCCGCCATCGGTCTGCCAGATCTTCTTCTCGCGGCCGTACCTGAACGCGGCGGTGTCGTAGATGATCGTGGAGTACACGCGTCCGATCGTTCGGTTGCCCGCGTAGTTCTGCAGCGCCCATCGCAACTCGTCGATCGGCGCGCGGGTGTTCACGACGTAGGTCAGAAGTTCGGTCGGCAACTGGCGCGGGTCGAAGACCATCCGGCCGGCGTTGCCCGCAAGGTAGTCGAACACCGCGACGGGGTCGATGGGCTGCGCGGGCGGGAGCGCGGGTTGCACCCCGCGCGGCGCGGCCGGGCCGTTGCGGTTGGCCGTGCGGTTGCGCTCGCGCTCGCGCACCTGCGCGGGGGTCAGGCCGTCGCCGCGGCGCGGCGGGAAAACCGGTCGATCGTGCACGACGCACACCGCCGCGACCAATGGCGCGAGGCCACCCGAGTCCTGCACGCGGCGGGGGTTCTCGGCGAGCCTGAGGAACACGGCGTAGACGTCGGCCGGGCGGTCCTCCTCTCGCAGCGCCATCGCGAGCGTGCGCGCTGTCACGGGGTTGGCCAGCAGCAGCGGCAGCGCCTTGTCGCGGTCCTCGGCCTTGAGCGCGGCAAGTTGGCCCACCAGGCGCCGCCACGCCGCGGCTTCAATCAGAACGTCGGGCCGCTTGTCGAGATCGGCCCTGGTCGCCGCGAGATCAAACAGGCGGTCAAACTCGCCCCGCGCGGCGGTGAGCGATCGGGCATCGGCGAGCGCGCCGACCTGCCCGCGGATCTCGGCCAGCAGCGCGTCCTCGAACGTGCGCGGCGCCGCTTCGGCCCGGCGCGCCGGGGGTGGGGCCTTCTCGGGCTGGGCCGCGTACGCGGACAGCACGCCGCCCGCGGCCAGACCGGCCACGCCCGCCAGCACCGCCGCCGCCCTGAGCACACGCGTGTTCATGTTCGACCCCAGACTACACGAGAACGATCGCGAATGAAAGATCGCACGACCGGAAATGCCGCGCGGCTCACCTTCCGGCATCACGGATCAGCAGCACCCGCTCCAGGCGCACACGGTCCCGGATCGGGCCCAGTTCTCCCGCGTCGATACGGACCCGCAGGCGGTCCCCCGGTCCGGTCCGCGGCAGATCGAACGCGAGCGGCAATCGCACCACCGGGCCGCCCAGCGCGCCCGAGAACACGCGTTGGGGCGCATCGGCCGCGCCCGCCGGCAGGACCTCGGCCGTCATGGTGCACTCGCCCCAGGCGCGATCGGCCTCGTCGAGAACGGCCGCGCCGATCAGACGTGATACGCCATCGGGCAAGACCCATTCCACGACCATCGGGCCGGGGATCAGCACGTCCGCGGCGTTGAGCGGCGCGGGCCGGTCATCGCGCGAGGCGCTGCGCGGTCCGGGCCGGCGCGCCAGGCCAACCGGCCGGTGCGATGCCACGGGCACGACCGACAACGGCACCAGACGGCCCGGATCGGGCGCCAGCGCGAGCAGGTCGCCCGGCGGGATCACCACGCCCCCCGCGCCCGGAGCGGACGCCAGCACGTCGGCCTGAAGACGGAACAAGCCGCGAGAGACATCCGTCATCGCGCCCGAGAGACGCGCCACGGTGCCATCGCTCAGCCACACCACCGGCCCCGCGGAGGGAACATCCGGGCCGGCCAGTCGCACCTCGGCGATCTGGGAAACAGGGATCACCGCGCGCGTCGCGCCCACCTGCACCACCGCGCTGAACGCGCCATCGGCGGGCGAGGTCGGCAGTCGGAGCGACTCGACGAACCCCTCGACGCGGTCGCCGTTGGCCAGCAGCAGTGTGTCGGTTGTCGTGCTCGCATCGCGCGGCGCATCGCCCGGCCGGACGACAATCCGCCGCACGCGATCGAGATCGATGGCGAACTCGCCGAAGCGGTCGGAGACCCACACAAGCCGTTCGCCCGCCTCGGCGACCGGGCCCGGCCGACCGGGGAAGCGCTGGCCGTCGGTCAACTCGACCCACCCCGACACCGAAGGCGGCACGCTCGCCGCGGATGTCTCGGGCCATGCCCCCCCGCCGCTCCACCCCCATGCCCGCGGCACCAGCGCCAGCACTCCGGCAAGCGGGCGCGCCCGCTCCGCGCCACGGGGCTCGACCGTGCGTATCTCCGCGGCGGCGGGGCCGATTTCCAGCGACGAGATCGACACTGTTTCGGTCGCGCCGGCGCGGTCGAGCAGCGACATCTCGGCGATGGGCGGCGCGCCGGCATCGTGCGCCGGGGCGAGTGGCGCGAGCAGACACAGCACGAGGATCACGGGTGTGATGGTCATTTCTGGAAGATCGGCAGCAAGCGCTTGGGCATCTGAAGGATGATGAGCGCCATGGCCGTGCCGTAGGCGGGGCCGACACTCTGATCGGCCCAAGATCCGTCGTCGGCCTGGCGGTCGAGCAGTTCCTTGCGAATTGCCGGCCACCACTCGGCCCACGGCCTGCCCCCGGCAAGGTACATCGCCTGCACGGCGTAGTAGTGCCCGTAGAAGTAGTGCGCGCTGGGCGCGTTGGTCGCGCCCGGCAGCGCGGTGTTCCGAAGATACTCGACGCCCTTGTCGATCGCATCGTCCTTGTAGATGCCCGCGTAGTAGAGGCTCGCCACGCCCGCGGCCGAGCGCGGCCACGCCGAGTAGCCCTGGTTCAACTGGTATCGGAAACCGCCATCGGGGTTCTGGCACAGCCGCACATACTCGACGGCCTTGTCGATCACCTCGCGCGGGACCTCGATCCCCGCGTTGCGGGCCGAGCGCAGCGCCATGATCTGGCAGATCGTCACCGACACATCGGCGTCGTAGGGCACGGGGTTGTAGCGCCAGCCGCCATCGGGGTTCTGCGACTGCTCGATCAATCGGCACGCCTTGACCAGCGCTTCGTGCACGCGGGCCGCGTGAGGCGTCTCGCCGCCGCCGCTGGTCATGCCGTAGACCTCGCCAAGGAACAACGCCGCGAACCCGTGGCCGTACATCGGGCCGTTGGTCGAATCGGAGGCGAGCAGCCCCGTCTCGGTGCTGGAGCGGAGCACGAACTCGAGCCCCTTCTCGACCTGCTTGCCGTAGGGCCCGCGCCCCGGCAGGTTGCCATCGGCCATCATGGCGATTCCGGCCAGCGCGGTGACGGCGATGTTCTTGCCGAACCGGCCCGAGCCGAACGAGCCATCATCGTTCTGCTCCGATGCGAGGAACGCCAGGCCGCGCTCGATCGCCGCATCGAGTTCCGGCGTCATCTCGCCTTCGAGCGGCTTGTTCTCCGCCGAGGCGCCGCCATCGGGACGCTCGGCCGGACGCGCATCGCCCGCGGGCTCGCCCGGTGCGGCGGGCTGCTCGGGCTGCACGCTCGCATGCGCAGTGCACGCCAGCAGCAGCGCGCCCGCGCTCACTCCACCCCATCGCATCCACCGCGTTTGGTTCTGCATTCCGCACTCCGCACTCGGAACTCCGGACTCCGCGCGCGCCCGATCACTCAACCCTGCTCACTGCCCGCCCGTGCTCTCTTCCGCCAGCCGCCGGTAGTACTCCTGCGTCCTTTTGTTGTAGAGCGCGCTGAACCGATCGGCCGAGCCCTGCATCAGCATCTCGCGCACGCGCGCCGGCAACGCGCCCCACGCCGCGCGGGCCGAATCGAGCAGCGGGTTCAACCCGCCCTCCTGCAGCGTCGGGCCATCGCTCTCCTGAGGGTCGCTGCCCGCGGCCTGCTGCTGTTGCTGCTGCTGTTGCTGCTGCTGGCGCTGCCGCGGCGAGTTCTGCGGATCGTCCTGCTGCTGGCTCTGCGATTGCTGCTGTTGCTGCTGGCTCTGCCGGTCGAGGCTGCTGATCAACTGATCGAGTTTGCGCAGGGCGTCCTCCTGCACTCGCTGCGTGGCCAGACCCACATCGCGCGACTCGGTGAGCCGCTTGGCCGCATCGCCCATCAGCGCGACCGCCTGCTGGAACGCCTGGCCGATCTCCTGCCCCGAGAGCAGTTTGTCGAGTTGCGCCTTCTCCGCGTCGTCCTCGCCCGGGCCCTCGCCAAGGCCGAGCAAATCGTCGAGCGAGGGCAGCGCATCGCCCTTGGGCGGTTCGGCCTTGGGCTCTGCAGCCGGCTGTGCTGGCGCGGGCTTGGGATCGGCCGGCGCGGGCGGAGTCGGCGTTGATTGCGCCGGCGCGAGCCCGCAGAACATGCATGCCGGCAGGACCGCCGCGACGGCGGATCGGAACATCATGGCTGGCCCCCTTCGTTGCCCGTGGGCTGGTCGCCGCCGCGCTGCTGGGCCAGGCGGTCGAGCAGTTCGCGGGCCTGTTCGGCGATTCCCTGTTGCAGGGCCGCGGCTTCGGCCGCGGCATCGGTGCGGATGCGCTCGGGCCCGTCCGATGCGGAGCGCGTCATTTCGATCGCCTCCTGCTGCATGGCGCGCAGCAGTTTCAACTCCGCCGCGGGGGGGACAAGCGGCTGCTGCCCGCCCTGCCCGCCGCCCTGGCCCTGCTGGCTCTGCTCCTGCTCGCGGAAGTCCTCGTCGCCGCGCGACTGGTCGAGCGCCTCGATGAGTTGCGCCAGCACCCGCGCGGCCGAGGTCTGCCGGCGCACGACGGCCTCGTCGCTTTCGCCCTGCGAGAGTTGCTCGGCGGCGATTCGCATCAGGTCGTCCAGCCGGCGGTGCGCAAACTCGAAGACCTTGGCCTCGGACAGTTCGGTTGTGTCGCTCTTCAACTGGGCCAGGTCCTCGCGGAGGGTCTGCTGGTCCTGACCGATGAGCCGCGCGGCGTTGCGCGTGCGGCGGTTCTGCTCCTCGGCGCGGAGCGCATCGGCGCCCTCTCGCAGCGCCACCTGGCGGGCCAGCGCCTCGGTGTACTTCTTCTTCAGTTCGGCGCGCTTGCGCTGCTGCTCGCGCTGCGCGGCCTCGCGGTCGAGTTTCTCGGCCAGGTCGCGCGCCTCGCGCAGGTGCTTCAGGCTCGCGGTCTCGCGCTCCTCGGCCTCGCCCGAATCGACCGGCGTGCGACGCAGCGCGGCGGTCGCGCCCGCCTGCTCGGTCGCCGCGGAGTCGATCAGCCGCGCGACGGGCGCCAGTTCGCGCGGGCCGGCGTTGGCCTCCTCCAGCACCGCCAGCGTGTTGACGTGCAGACGCGCCATGCTGCGGTCCAGCCCGGCGAAGCGGCCCGTGTCGCGCGCGGCCTCGAGCGCGGCCAGTTCGTCGGTCTGCGCGCGGATGAGCGCGTCGATCGACTCGATCAGGCTGGCCAGCGCGCGGCGCAACACCTCGTCGCGGTTCCGCGCTGTCTGGTCCAGGTCCTGCAGCATCTGCTCAAGCGCCTGGATGGCCTGGCTCTGCTGCTGCTGCGCGTTGTTGGTCTGGTTGCGCTGCGCCTGCTGGGCGGCCTGCTCCATGCGCTCGGGCACCTGCTCGCGCTGGCCGCGCCGGGCCGCCTGAGCCATCGACTGGGCCGCGGCGGGGTCGCTCTTGCGCATCGTTTCCTCGCGCGACTGCATGTCCTCGATCGCCTGGCGCGTGCGTTCGGCCAGTTCCTCCTGCTCGCGCGCGATCTCGGCCAGTTCCTGCCGCTCCTGCGGCATCAGTTGCTCGGCGCTGCGCCCAGTGGTGCGCTGGCCCGTATCGGCGGTGCGGTCGCGGAGGTCTCGCTGGGCCTGCAGGGCCTGCTCGATGGCGCGACGCGCGGCCCAGGTGTCCTGCCCCTGGTCCAGCATTTCGATCAGCGAAGCCAGTTCGTCGCGCACATCCTGCTGGGCCTGTTGCGCGCGGGCGCGCTCCTGCGCCCCGGCCTCAGGGCCCGCGTTCTCCTGCGAGGCGCGGTCCGCCGCGTCCGACAACTGCTGCCCGGCCTCGACAGATTGCCGCCCCGCACGCTCCAGCGCGCCGCGGCTCTCGCGCAGCAGGTTTTCGAGCGCGGGTTCCGCGGCGTCGTTCTCCGCCAACCGCTCGCCGATCCGCCGCAAGGCCTCCTGCTGGCGCGCCAAACGCTCGGTGATCCCCGCCTGGGCGCGCTCGTTCTGCCGCGCCGTCTGCTCGCCGGCGCGCGCCGATGCCTGCGCCAGGTCGCGCTGGTCGCGCTCGATCTGCATCGCATTGCGACGCACGCCCGCCAGTTCGCCCCACACCTGCTCCACCAACTCGTCGCGCGAGATGATCCGCAGTTTGCGGACCAGCGACCGCACCGGCTCGTGCCGACGGCCGTCGAGTGCGAACGTGTCCGCAGCGAGCGCGGTCACCCACACCTCGTCGCCCGGGCGCAGCGGCATGGTCGAGAGGTCGAGTATCGACTCGGCGAGCAGTTGGCGCGGTCCCGCGGCCCCCGCGCCATCGACACGCGCGAACACTTCGGGCTCGCCGAGTGGCTCGGGCGCGCCGCCCTCGGACCCTGCCGGCCGACGTGCGATGCGCCGCTCGAGCGCGACCCACGACAACGCGACATCGTCGCGCGCCTCGCCCGCAAGGTCCACCACCGCCGTCTGCAGCAGCGACTTGTCCTCCGCCGGGCGGACAACCACCACCGTCGGCGGGTTGTCGCGCAGCACGTCGAATCGGAAGCCGCGCTCCTCGGCATCCGCGATGCCGTGCTCATCTTCGACCCGCACGTTGATGCGCACCGGTTCTTCGAGCGTCCATGCCAGAACCCACTGCCGCGGCGCCAGTTCCAGCGAAACGCCCTCGGCACGCGAGACCAGTTCCATCGCGGGCTCGCCGAGTGTGCGACGCAGCCACTCCGAGCCGCCCGCGGCAAACGCCGCCGCGGCGGGCACGTCCTTGTTCAGATGAATCGTCAGACGCATCGACGACCCGGCGAGGAGGGGCGACGGCGCGGCCCGCTCGTCGGTGCCCGCGCCCAGTTCGATCCGCCTCGGTCCTTCATCGGCGGTTCGTGCGTAGTCGGGCTCGGCCGCTTCCAGCGTTGCGCCGGTGACCGCGGGCGGCTCGACCAGCAGCACCCGCGCAACCGCCGTGCGATCGTCGCTGGTCTCGAAGAAGTACTCGAGTTCTGTCGTGGCGTTCGCGTCCGCCGCGCCAAGCGTGCCCGGCTCGATCAGCCGTTCGAACAGGGTGCCCGTCACTCCCGGCGCGGCCTGCACGGGCCGGTCCTGGCTGGTGAGCAGGACGCGGCGCCACTCGCCCGCGCGACCTTCGGCGATGAGCCGGTACTCGGCCGCGACGCGCGTGCGCGATGGGGCACCATCGGACTTGAGCAGCGCGGCCCGCAGCGGCAACGCCGCGCCCAAGGGGTGCACGGTCGCGCCGGTGGCATCCGCCACGCCGGTGCGCTTGGGCCACTCCGCCGCGGCAAACGGCCAGAGCACTCGCTGCGCTCCGGTCGACGCCAGATCGGGCGACAGCACAAACACCACGACGACGGCCGCCAACGCGGCCAGCAGGTATCCGCCGTTGCGCGCCAGCAGGTCGCGACGGACCGCGTCGCGCGGGCGGAGCGCCGCGGCACGCCGCGCCGCTTCGGCGATGACCGGCGCGGCCAGCGTCTGCTGCTCGCCCTCGGCCCTTTGCCGCGCCAGGTCCACGCCGCTGGCGAGTATGCCGCGAAGGTCGGGCCGCTCGCGCTCGAGTCGCAGGGCCAGGTCGGTCAGGCTCGGCGCGAAACGCGCTGCCGGCCACACCGCTCGGGCTCCCCACCACGCCAGTGTGCCAAGGCCGACCGCCCACGCCGCGATCCGCAGCGGCGCGGGGCTGCGCAGGAAGAAGTCTGCAAACCCCCACGCCAGCGCGGCCGCAAGCGCGCACGCCAGCACCACAGCCGCCCGCTCGCCGACCAGCACCGTCCGCCCCAGCCGACGGATGCCGCCCATGGCTTCGAGCATCGGCCCGGCGATGGTGGCCTCAACGGGGGACTTGGACTGCGCTGGATCGGTCACAAACCCTCCATGGCCGGCCGGGCACTCGCGGCTCCGACCGTTCGGGGCCGAAGGTTCAATGGTCGGCCCACACTCACAGTATCAACTACAAACGCCGCGTCGGCGAGGCAGGGTTTGTACCGGCAGCGGTCGCTCCGGCGACGCGCGGACCCCGCATTACCGGACTGAAAACGAAAACACCCCCTGGGAGGCATCCGGGGGTGCTTTCGCCTTGTGAGAAGGTGGACAACGAGACGGTCGTCGAAGTGTGAAGCGTTCGACTGCGTGTGCACTTTCTGATACGCCGATCGGTGCCCAGCGGTTCGACCGCGGGCCCTTGTTTGCACTCAACTTCTTGCTGTAACAGGAGTTACCGAACCGTACATGAACTCTTCCCGAACAATCTTCCCGTTTCTCACGGTGTACACGCCGACTTCCTCCATCAGCGTGCGCTGGCCCGTGCCGCGGTTCTCGACATCCATTCGGAAACGCACGGCAAAGCCCGATGCCCCGGCGTACGGCCCCTCGGCGCTTGCTCCGTGGATCTGGTTCTCGGCGTACCACTGCTCGCCCTTCTGGCGGACCGCAGCGCGGCCGACCCACTCCATCGCGACCCCCTCGCCCTCGCACGAGATGATGCCCGGCGACCAGAACTTCTCCTCGATCTCGGCCCATTGACCGCGGTTGAACATCTCGACCAATGCGCGGCCGATCTCGCCGGGGCCCGCGCCCGAGCCGGTCTTGACAGCACGCACAGATGCGGCCTTCTTGCCGACCTTTTTTGCCGGCGTGCGCTTCGCGGGCTTCTTCGATCTCGCGGCAGGCCTGGCCTTGCCGGCTTTCTTCTTGTTCTTCTTGGCCATGGTGTGTACTCCGTGGAACGCTCTGCGGGTCTGTCGGGCGTGACGACGTGCCGGTCCGATGCGTGTGGTATACCGCGCCGCGACCGCATGCGCGGGCGGTGGACAACTCCGGTTTGCGTTCAGGTCGAGCAAAGTCGCCACGGCGCGGGGAGTCCCCCGGCGCTCAGGCGGCCATGGCCTGCATGACACGCATCAGTTGCCGCAGGTCGCCATCGGGGGCATCGTCGAGACCGAGTTTGCGGCGGATGGTGTCGGCGGTTTCGCGTTCGGGCCGCACGGTGCAACTGAGCAGCCGCTCGCCGTTCTGGCCGGCGAGGTAGGCGATGACCGCGCCATCTTCGCCGGGCTCGACCTCGATGTGGTGGCCGGCAACGGTCATGCGCTCCGACCCGCCGCGGGTCTCGAGTTTGAGCGCGCGCTCCATCTGTTCATCCATCATCTCGATCAGTTGGACCTGCACGGAGTCGGTGATGGCGTCGAGGTGGTCGACGCGGTCTCCCAGGTGCGAGAAGACCTCGAGCGCGCCGCGGTAGTCGTTGGCGGCGTCGGCGACGATGCGTCCGACCGCGGAGGACTCGATTCCGAAGAGTTTCTCGGCGGTGGTCTGCAACGGCGCGTGCACGATGGGCAGGCCCTCGGCGTTGAGTTGCACGGCGCCGACGTAGTACGCGATGCGCTGCATCCGCGCGACGTTGTCGACGCGCACGGCAACCGTCGGCGGGGCGTGGTGCCAGGCGATCGGCCGTGCCAGCACGGTCGGGAGTTTCCACCTTCGGGCCAGCGTCGCGGCGACGTCGGTGTGGGTGAACTCGAGCCGGTCGAGTTCGGTGGCGAACAACTTCGCTGGCGACGGACACGCGCGGACCAGTCGCACGTAGTCCTCGCCGAGCATCCGCGCCATCACCGGCACCGCGCAGTCGAGCATCAGCCCGACGACAAACGCCTCGGCCGACAGCGCGGGACACTGCGCCCTGGCGATCGCAGTCGCCAGACTGGCACGGAACACCGACTGCCCCCACACCTCGCGCGAGAGTTGGTTCACGCCCGGCAGCGCGGCAGCGCGGCTGAGATAGAACCCCAGGCACACCGCCTTGGTGCGCTCGGTGCCCAGCAGCACCAGCGCTCGCTCCAGGCGCGTGACCGGCGCGCGCTGCGCGTAGTACGCCGAGTTCGCCAGCCGCAGCAGGCGGCCCGTGAGCGCCCAGTCGGTCTGCACCGCCGCGGCCCAGTCCTTGAGTTGCGAGCCCGCGTCCTGAGCGAGTTCCATGACCCGGATGGCGACCTTGGGCTGCGTCTCCAGGCCGATGCGCTCGAGGCGACGGCCGATGGTCTCGTAGAGGTCCTCGATCTCGATGGCCGACAGGTCGCGTCGCGGCTTCATGTGGATACCCCCACCACCCTCCCCACGGGTGCGGCAGGCGCGTGCGGAGCGCGCGCGGTCAGCGGCGGGTTGTCGCCGGGCGTGGACACCATCACGTACGTGATCGTCAAGAACCGAACCGACCTTGCCGCCAAGCCGCCGAGGGAACCTCCGAACCGGCGCGGCAAGGTCCCAGAACCGGGCTACGGCTGCAGGCGCGTGGCGACCCACGGACCCGCGCCGGCCGCGTTGACCACTCTTCCCGAGGCGTCGCGAGTTTCCGCGAGCGGCCGCTGCCAACAGGCGCGGTCGTGCAGGCGGACCTTGCTCCCCACCCACAACTCCACGCTCGCCGCGACAAATCTGAACCCGCCCCAGTGCGGCGGGCGCGGGATGTCCACCCGGGCCTCTGGCGCGGGCGGGTTTGCCGGATCGATCCCGAACCGGCGCAGCGTCGCATCGACGCGCGCCAACATCGCCGCCCGCGAGGCCACCGGCTCGCTCTGGTCGCTCGACCATGCACCGATGCGGCTCATCCACGAGCGGGTGGCGAAATACGCATCGCTCTCCGCCGCCGAAGCGCGGGCCACCAGCCCCTCGAACCGTGCTTGCAGGTCGAGCGTGTCCCAGTGGAACGCCGCGGCGGCGCGGGGGTTGGCATCCAGCGCACGGCCCTTTCGGCCGCGATAGTTGGTGTGAAACGTGAACGAGCCCGCCGCGGAGTCTATGTCCTTGCACAGCACGATCCGCACCGCGGGCGTGCCATCGGCGTCGATGGTCGCCAGGCTCAGGGCGTTGGTGTTGGGCTGCACGCGCCGATCCCGCGCGAGGTTGAACCACGACACGAACAGCGGGAAGGGATCGGCCGGGAGCGACTCGGGGAGCAACTGATCGACGCCCCACCCGGCCCTTGGGTCGGATTGGTCAAACACCGCGAGATTCCGGTCAGCAGTCATGGCCAAGCGTATGAAGGGCGTCCCGGCATGGCGGAGGGGGTTGCGGGACAGCCGGAAGCGGGGGCGGCGAGGTGGAGATTCCGGGCGCACGAAGAACAACCCGTTGAACAGTTGTCGGTTGTCCGCTTCGGGCCCGTGGCGGGCGTACGCTGGCGATGGATGACCGACCTCTCGAACAACTCCGGCGCGGGCGGCCCGCAGGACCAGCCGCCGCGTGATCGCAAGCGCACGGACGATGCCGCGCGCCGCCAGCCGCTGGAGAAGATGTTCGAGAAGCCGCCCCCGCACTCGCCGGAAGCCGAGATGGCGCTCCTGGGGGCGATGATCCTCGACCCGACCATCGTTCACGACGTGGTGCCGATCATCCGGACACCGGAGGCGTTCTACATTGTTGCGCACGTGGCGATCTACGACGCGATCGTGCGGATGTACGACCAGAAGCAGTCGGGCGACCTGGTTCTGCTGCACGAGGAACTGCGCGACAAGGAGCAACTGGCGGGCGTGGGCGGGGCGGCGTATCTGCAGAAACTGGCGGAGGAGACGCCCGGCCCCGCCGCGGCGGAGCACTTCGCGAGGATCATCGCCGACAAATATAAGTTACGTAGACTGATCAATGCCGGCGGGAAGATCCTCTATGATGCCTACAACGCGGGCACCGCGGGTCCGGAGGGCGCGCGCGAGGTCGTGGACGCGGCCGAGACGCTGATCTTCGAGATCGCCCAGCAGGAAGAGTCCTCCGCCGCGGAACGGCTGAACATCCTGCTGGACCGCGAGGTGCAGCGGCTCGAGGGCCTGCAGGGGCGGGGCGTGAGCGGCGTGGCGACGGGGTACGCCGACCTGGACGAACTGACCAGCGGCCTGCAGCAGGGCGAGATGATCATCATCGCGGCAAGGCCGTCAATGGGCAAGTGCCTGGCGGCCGATTCCGAGATCGTGCTTGCCGACGGATCGGTGGCGACGATCGAGGAGATCTACAGGCGAAAGCACGCCCGCCTCGCGACGCTCGGCGGCGACCTGACGATCTCATGGACCGAGCCCAGCGACTTCATCGACGACGGCCACAAGCCCGTGTTCGAGGTGACCACGCGCCTGGGCCGACGAATCCGCACCACGCTCACACACCCGTTCTTGACGCTCGACGGGTGGACGCCGCTTGGAGATCTCAACGTCGGCGACCACGTCGCCGTGCCGCGACGGCTTGAGACGTTCGGGTCCGAAACGATGCGCGAGTGCGAAGTCCGGCTCCTCGCCTACCTGATCGGCGATGGCGGGCTGACCGGCACCGTGCCGCGGTTCACCGCGACCAACCCCGAGATCGTCGCGGACTTTGAACAGAGCGTGCGGGAGTTCGGCGGCTTGCGGATGTCGGTCTCGGAGGCTCGATCTCATTGCGCGCCATCGTGGCGCATCATCGGGGATGAGGCCGCACGCAACGCCGAACGCTCCGCGTTCGCCGCGCGGCTCGGCTCCGCACTGCAGGCCTCGGGGCGCAACCGCGCCGAGTTCGCCCGGGCCGTCGGCGTCTCGCCCGAATCCGTCGTGAACTGGACTCGCGGCCGCACCGCTCCCGAACCCGGAGTGTTCGACCGTGTCTGCAAGGTGCTGGAAGTCCGCGCCGATGACCTCGCCCCGGGTGGCCTTGAGCGCATCCGAAAGAACTCGCCCAACGCACTCACCCGCATGCTCATGACCCACGGGCTCATGGGCAAGGACTCGGGGGCGAAGCACATTCCCGCGGCGATTCTCACGCTTCGACGCGATCTGCTCGCCCTCTTCCTGAACCGGCTCTTTTCGACCGACGGATGGGCGACCCTGCTCGCCTCCGGACAGGCGCAGTTGGGATACTCGACCAACAGCGAACGGCTCGCCCGGCAAGTCCAGCATCTGCTGCTGCGGTTCGGCGTCCTCGCATCGCTGCGACTGAAGTGGGTGAGATATCGCGACACCCGCCGCCCCGCCTGGCAGATCGACATCACCGATTCGCGCTCGATTCTCTCCTTCGCCACGAATATCGGCATCTTCGGCAAGGGCGAGGCGGTGGCGCGCGTCGTCGCCGCGGTCTCGGGCAAGCGCGTGCAGACCAACCGGGACCTGATCCCCCGCAGCGTGTGGCCGCGAATCGCCGCGGCCAAGGGCGAGATGTCCTGGTCGGAACTCGCCCGCCGAATCGGCGGCGCATTGAACATGCACGTCGGCACCCGCGCGCTCTCGCGGCCGAGATTGGCGAAAATCGCCGCAGCGCTCGGAAGCGCCGACCTGGCCGCTCTGGCCGACAGCGATGTGTACTGGGACCGGATCGTCTCGATCGAGCCGCTGGGCCCGATGCAGGTCTATGACCTCACGATTCCCGGCACACACAACTTCATCGCCAACGATGTGTGCGTGCACAACACCGCGCTCGCCCTCTGCCTGGCCGAGCAGGTCGCCTTCGGCGGCTCGGCCCAGGGCCCGCGCGACGGCAAGCAGGTGCCCATCGCGTTCTTCAGCCTCGAAATGAGCAAGTCGTCGATCGCTCAGCGCATGCTCTCGGCACGGTCGGGCCTCTCCAGCCACGACATGCGCTCGGGCCGGCTCTCCGAGGAGGGCTACCGCCGCCTGGCCGATGCCGCGATCGAACTCGAGCACGCGCCCATCTACATCGATGACACACCCGGCCTGTCCATCCTCGGCCTGCGCACCCGCGCCCGGCGCCTCGTCGCACAGCACGGCGTCCGCGCCATCTTCATCGACTATCTCCAACTCATGTCCGCGCCCGGCTCGGCCAAGGAAAGCCGACAGGTCGAAGTCTCCGCCATCAGCCGCGGCGTCAAGGCCCTGGCACGCGAACTCGAAGTTCCAGTCATCTGCCTCTCACAACTCAACCGCGGGCCCGAAGCCCGCGGCGACAACCGCCCGCGCATGAGCGACCTCCGCGAATCGGGCTCCATCGAGCAGGACGCCGACGTCGTCATGCTCCTGCACCGCGAGGCGTATTACCACGTCGGCGACCGCGACTGGGAGATGGACAACGCCGACAAACTCAACGTTGCAGAGATCATCATCGCCAAGCAGCGAAACGGACCCACCGACGTCGTCAAACTCGTCTGGGACGCCAAGAGCACGCGCTTCAAGAACTACGGCGCGTACCCCGGCGGCACAGGCTTGTCACCGGGCTACGCCGCGCCCCACGCCGCGACCGGCGGGCACGGCGCGGCGGCGGAACCGCCACCCTTCGATGACCCCTTCCGCGTGCCGGTCGTCACCTTCGCGCCCGGCAAGAAAGCCGGCCCGGTCGGCAACTTCCGCGATGGCGGCGGGCCGGATAAGGATGACGATCTGCCGGTGTGATGTAGCACGGGCATCCTGCCCGTGTCTTCGAAGGCAGGTACGCAGAGAACGCAGAGGTTTCGCAGAGGCCGCGGAGGAAAACTCCGTGTTGCGATTCCCGCCGCGGCAGCGCACAATGGAGATCGTGAAGATCCGCAGACCATTCCGCGCGGCGGTGTATGTGGCGGTGATCGTCGCGGCGAGGGGAAGGTCGTGTTCCGCGCAAATGCCGCGAGAGCGCGAACAACCAAGTCAATCAGAGCCTAAAGCGCCACTCTCTTTCTCTCTCTGTGCTCTTTGCGTGTCCTCTGCGAAACTCTGCGTACCTGTCTTGAACATCACGGGCAGGATGCCCGTGCTACGCCGCGGGCCACAGGTTATTCCAGTATTCCGCGCCCGCCGCATCGATGTGCACCAGCCAGATCATCCCATCGCGCTCGTGCAACTCAAACTGCCCCGGGCCGTCGCCGCGGCGGAGTGTCGTGCCATTCGCGGCATTGAACGCCGCGAGAAACTCATCGAGCCTTGACCGCGCATACACAAGTTCGCCTGCGCGCTCGTCGCCCTCGGTCGCCTCATAGAACTTGCGCAGCACGTCGTGGCTGTTCCGCCACACATCGCCCGGACGGATACTCGGCACCGCCGGCACCGCGCCCAGCGTGACGATTCCAGAGAGCGGGCCGAGCACGACCGCCGCGACAACCGCCGTGCCGCGCCGCAGCCCGCGGGTGCGCTCGAACAGCCCGACGAAAGCGATCGCGAGGAACGCGCCCAGCAGGCCGATGTTCACCGCAAGCCCGGCGCGCGAGGTCTCGCTGTGCGCCGTGCGACCGGTTGGCGAGGTCGAATCGGTCCACGAGATCGCGATGTCGCGCTGCATGTCCGCGGGCTTCAGTGTCGCCGTCAGCCGCGTGCCGTACGCCGCGCCATCGACCAGCGGCCCGAGCGCCGAGTTCTGCACGGTGATGCGCGAGGCGTGGTGCCACACGCGCCCGTACGGCTCATCACGCACCACCACCGGCGCGCCCGCCGCGGCACGAAAGCCCGCCGCCCCCGCGCGCGTGGCACCGAACACAAACAACTCCACGCTCAGGTCGCGCTCCGCCCCCGCGCCCGTCAGCCGCATGGGGTAGATCGGCGCATCGGTCGTGAACGTGAACACCAACGGGTGCGCGGTCATCGGCTCACTCGTGCTCGCCTCGCGCGTCAATCGCGTCGCGACAAACGACCACCCCTCGCGCGCGTGCTGGTGCACCGCGCTTTCCGCCGCGGCGGGAACGTGGAAGCCGTGATCGCGCAGCCACTGCACCACCGCCTCGCCCCGCGGCGATTCCAGCGTCGTTACCTCAAAGTCGCCGACGATGCGCCGGTCGATGAACTCGGGGTCGGCAATGGGCGAGCCCGCGCTGGAGCGCGCCTTGCCCAGCGACGGCAACAACAGTGCTGCAAGACACATGATGATCAACGCCGTTCCGCACACGGTGCGCCAGTACTTTGGCAGATACACGACGCACAGCCCGGCCAGCACGAGCATCGCGAGCGCGAATATCGCCGTGTCGTTGGCGCTCGTTCTGACAATCGGCGCAAACATTCCGCGCAAGCACGGGAACATGCCCGTGGTGCCCGGCGTCACCTCCGGACGCGAGGGCAGCGGCACGATCCACCCGAAGTCCGTTCCCGTGCCGACAAACCGCGTCTCGATCGCGAGCGTCTGCTGCTTCGTCGCGGCGTCGTACACGATCAGCGCGGCCTGGTCGGGCATCTGCGCGCCCGAGACATCGGCGATCGCCGTCGAGAACATCTTGCCATCGGCCCGTACCGCGAGCGGCAGCACGCACACAGCCAACAACGCCGCGGCGAACACGAGCGACCAGAGTCGATTCATCGCACGCATACCAGACTGTACCGCGCCAGACGCCACGCTGTTCCATGGCCGTCCGCGCCAGCGCGCCTACGGCTCGGTTCGACACGAGCCCCCGCCACACACCACCGAGTCCGGATCGCCGCGAGCAACCGCATCGGCCTCCGCCTCCAGCATCAGCAAGCGCGAGAGCATCAGCCGGCGGCGGCCCAGGCCATCGATGATCCGCGCGACCCGCGGCCGCCAGTGCGGCTGGGCCAGCATGAGCGACCACGCGCGATAGCGCTTCAGAGCCCATAGGCACATGATCCACGCCGCGGGACCGCGATACACGTGGCCTTCATCTGTAATGGCGATGACCTGGTCGGGCGCGGCGGCGGCAGGGAGCGTGCCGGGCGCGCCCCGCGGCAGGTCCAGGTCGGGAAACTTCGCCGCGGCACGATCGCTCGTCGCGGGCATGGTGATGATGCGGATGAACGCGGGCTGCTCCCGCAGCCAGCGTGCCGCGGCGGTGCAAAGGCCGCAGGAATGATCGAACAGGACATACAACGTGTTCATGGGGCACCTGCAGTTGGATGATGCGTGGAGAGCAGGGATCGGTGAGCCAGCGGATCCGGCGCGGCGATCAAGTCAGGACGGTGGTCCGACCCTCGGGCTCGACCGGCGGCGGCACACGGAAGAGCAATGCGCGGCTGCGGGCCTTGGAGAAGATGATGATGTTGGCAAAGTGCATGCCGCCCAGCACCAGCAGCACGATGCCCATCTTGGTCGAGAGGAACTCGATCGCGCCCTCCCAGTTGCCGGGCTTGTCACCATACTTGAGAAACAGCGCGACGAACCCGATGTTCACCAGGTAGAAGCCAACGACGAGCAGATGGTTCACCGAGTCGGCGAGTCGCTCGTTGCCGTTCATGGCATCGACCAGGAAGATCCGACCGTTCTTGTGCAGCGTCCGCGCGACCCAGATGGTCATCGCGATGCTGAGCAGGACATAGAAGCCGTACGCGATCTCGGTGAAGGGGCTGGTTCCGGCGGGCATGGGAGTCTCCTTGTGAAAGTGGGGTGCTTCTTGTGGCATGGGCGTCCTGCCCATGAGTCTTCTGTCAGATGTCTCCCCCTTCTGTTTGTTCTGTCATTCCAGAATGCCCAGGGCACGCAGCAGCGCGCGGAACGCACCCGCGCGCCCATCAACCGCCCAGCAGTTTCTTGACCTTGCCCCCCATGCGGATGAAGCCCACCACCGCCTCCCGCGGCAGTTTGCGCATCTGGCCGTACCACCCATCGCTGGTCTTCAGGAAGTCGAGCATCGCATCGATGCGCTTGCGGACCTCGTCGGGTTCTTTACTCGAGGAAGTTGCGAGCGCCGAGCATTCTTCGAGCACGCGGATCGTCGGGACGACTTCCCGCTTGCGGCGCTCATCGAGCACGACGAAGAACATCTCCCACACATCCGACAGGCTCTCGTAATGATCCCGCCGGTCGCCCATCACCGGCACCGGCCGGATCAGCCCCCACCCGACCAACTCCCGGATGCTGTTGCTGACGTTGGATCGGGCCATCGACAGCGTCTCGGCCATGTCCTCGGCCGTCAGCGGTTTGCCCGTCAGATACAGCAGCGCGTGAATCTGGGCCACCGAGCGGTTGATCCCCCAGCGGTCCCCCATCTCCCCCCAGTGGAGGATGAACTTCTGCATGGCGGGGGTGAGGGCGATCACGGGCGTTCTCCGATTTCTGTATCGACAGAATACACCGAATCCTTGAGCGCGTCAAGAAAAATGTGGCATCGAGCGTCCGCTCGGATCCCCGTGGCATCGGATCACCGTGGCATCGAGCGTCTGCTCGATGTCGCGGCGAAGCCGCAAAGTCCGTAGAATCCGCTCATGCTCCTGAACGGCGTCGAATTCGACCTTCGCACGATCGAGCGCCTGTGCCGCAAGGCCGGTGTGCAGCGCCTGTGGCTGACCGGTTCAATCCTGACCAGTGAGTTCCGACCCGACAGCGATATCGATCTGCTCGTCGAGACGGATCCGCGGCAACCCGTTGGGCTGCTCGCGCTCGGGGGACTGCAGATGGACCTTTCCGACCTTCTCGGACGGCCTGTGCATCTCACGTTGCTCGGCGGCGTTCCCACCAGCGACCGACCGAGAGTGCTATCACAGGCGAGGCTTCTCGATGCCGCGTGATGAAGCCGCCGCGCCAACCCCAGACGACAGGCGGCGTGTCGAGCACATGCTCCGATCAGCAAACGATGCTCGCGCAATCGTCGGCACCATGGACGCTGCCGCGCTGTCCGCTGACATGATCCGGCTTCGCGCGGCGGTGAACTGCTTCACGGAGATCGGCGAGGCCGCGGCAAGGCTATCGGCCGCGGGACGGGCGCGAGTCGGCGAACTGCCCTGGCGACAGATCGTCGGGATGCGCAACATCGTCGTGCATGTCTACTGGGGCATCGACGTCAACGAGATCGTCAAGACCTCGCGCGACGACCTGCCCGTACTCATCGCCGCACTCGAAGACGCCCTGTCAATGTGGCCGGCCGATCCGACCTGAGCCGCACTCACGCTTACCCCTCCGCCCCGTTCACGCCTCACTTCCTTGCGGAGCCCGCCCTCAGCCCCCCATCCCGCAGCACCTCCGCCCACGCCGCGCCATCCCGCGCGGTGACCTTCCATGCGCGTCCCGCGGCGAGCGGCCCCCACTCCTCCCGCCGCGCACGTTCCCGACCCGTGCTCTGCAGCGCGGCCGCCGCGCCTGCCCGCCGCACGAACTCCAACGCGGCATCGTTCACGCTCCCATGATGGGGGATTTCGAGAATGCTCGCCCCCGCCAACCTGCTTGCATCTCCCTCCTCCATCAGCCGCGCGATCGACTGCGGTCCGATGTCCCCCGTCAGCAACGCGAACCTCTCGCCCGCCTCCGTTTGGACGCTCACCCGCGCCACCAGCGAAGCATCGTTCACCAACCGCGGCACGTACCCCTCCGGCGGCCAGACAAACTCCACTCGCGCTGCGCCGACCGCGAATGAATCTCCCGCGCCCACAGCCCGCACCTCGACCCCGCGATCGCGCAGCGCGGCCAGCAATCGCCCCGATGCGCCCCACGGCGCACGCTCCGCCCCATCGGCGAACACCCGCGACACCAGCACCACCCGCACGCCCAGCGGCGCGACCACATCCACCAGCCCCGAGCAGTGATCGATGTCCGAGTGCGTGATCACCGCCGTCCGCACAGTGCCCGCGCCCAACTCCCGCACCGCGCGCGCCACCACCCGCTCGCCGATCCGCGGCATGAGACTCCCGCAATCCCACAGCATCGCCTCGCCGCGCCCATCGCGCACAACCATGCACGTGCCATCGCCCACTGCCAGGGCATCAACACGCAGCGCGACATCGCGCCCCACCGCCAGCCGCGGGCCCAGCCACACCTGCGCAACCAGCCACGCCAGCAACACCGCCGACACCGCCCAACCCCGGCGCGAGTTCGCCCGCCCCCGCGCACACCACCACAGCACGCACGCCGCGGCGCACACCGCCCACACCCAGCCCACCCGCGGCAGGTGCAGCGTGGTGCCCGGCAGCGCATCGAGCGCAAGCACCACATCAATGAGAAACGCCGCGAGCAGGTCGAGCGCGCCCGCCGCGCCCTCGCCCGCCGCGGGAACCAGCACGCCAACGAGCAGCACGACGTACCCGACCCACAGCACCAGCGTGACCAGCGGCAGCACGATGATCGTCGTGACCGGCGCAAGCGGGCTGAGCATCCCCGTCTGCCAGATGACGACCGGCGCTGCCGCGGCCCAGCACAGGAGCGTCGTCGCGCACAGCGACTTGCCCGCACCGATGGCCGCGCGCAGCCCGCGGCGTGCCATCGCCGCCGCGCCACGCGAACGATCCGGCACCAGGCCCCGAAGCGGCGCGCCGAACAGGCGCACCGTGAACCGGTCACCCTGCCACAGCAGCAACCCCGTCACGCCCATCGACAACTGGAACCCCAGCGACCAGGCATCCAGCGGCCGCCACAGCACGAGCGCACACCCGATCCACCCGAGCGTCGTCAGCCGGTCGTAGCGTCGGCCGGTCGCATCGATCAACAGAAACGCCAGCACCATCAGCCCCGATCGGATGATCGGTGTCTCGGCGGGCAGCACGATCATGTATGCCGCGACCAGCAGCGCGAGCGCTGCGGGCTCGATCCACCCGCGGTCACCGCTCAGCCGCAGCAGAAACAGCGCGATGAATGCCATCACGGCGAGATTGAACCCCGAGATCGCCACCAGGTGCACCAGCCCCAGCCCGCGGAACGCCGCCTGCACATCGCGCAGTTCCGGATCGCGCTCGCCGAGCAGCAGCGACCTCAACAGCGCGCGTGCGCGGCGGGATTCCTCATCGTTTTCGTCCG
Source organism: Phycisphaeraceae bacterium (assembly GCA_019636495.1). Classification (GTDB taxonomy): domain Bacteria; phylum Planctomycetota; class Phycisphaerae; order Phycisphaerales; family UBA1924; genus JAHBXL01. The sequence continues at coordinate 166,209 of JAHBXL010000004.1, forward strand.
CGGCGGCATCGCCTGTCGCGCTCGCGCGGGCAGCGCTCGCGCGCGAGCCCAGCGCCGCCTCGGCCCGCTGGCGCATCGCGCTCCGCCAAGCCAGCCACGCCGCGTGCACGCGCGCTGCGCCCCGCGGCGGTTCGATCACGCGCACCAGCGACCGGCCCGGCGCATTGAGCGTCCCCGCCACGCCCTCCTGTGCGGCCCAGGCCCGCAGGTCATACTCCCCGGGGTTGCCCAGCGTGCGCACCGGCTCCAGCGCGCCGATCACCTCCACCCGCTGGCCTGCGCGGACCTCGGGTGCATCGCCCGCGACGAACACGCGCACGCGGCCGGAAACGCGCCGCGTTCCCCGGCTGGTCTCGATGGACTCGGTTAGAAGATCAAACGCCCACGATGGCCGCGCGGGCGGGGCATCGAACTCGCCGCGCTCCGCTTCGCGCTTCCGCGGCACATCCGCCGCGACGCCGTGGAGAGTGACCACCGCAGATGGCGCAAGCGGGTCGTGATCCAGCATCGCGGCCAGCGCGTCCCGCGGCAGTTCGTGTACCCGCGCGGCAAACCACCCCGCGCCCGCGGCAACAACTGCCGCGGCAAGCAACACGCGGCACGCCGCGCCCCGCGCCCAAAGTCCCGCCGCGACCAGCACGCACGCCGCGGCGAACCACGGGACCGATTGTGCGAGCATCGACTCCGGCCACGCCGCGCCGATGCGCCGGGCGATGAAGAAGCCAAGACACAGCAGCCCAAGCACGCCGAGCGAGCGGCGGGCAGGGCGGGAAGGCACGTGGCTCGGCGGCGACCCCGACGACGACATGCGTACAGACTAACGCCGCGGCGGCGAGTGTGCGACTCCCTTGCGGCGACGTCACTTATGACGGCTTGTCCGAAGCCTTGCTCGCTCGTTCGCGAGGACCCTTCGACGATGCCGCCTGAGTTCTCTGACTCGCTCCCAGTCGATCGCCACCGCGGCAATCGCGGCCAGCCCGCCGAATGTCCCCGAAAGCCCCGCCCCGCAGACAACCACGAAGCAGGCGGTGACTGCGTGCTTGGAGTGCTGGTACTGCGCCGCGTCGCAGACAATCCATGCGCCCAGCGCCGCGCCCGGCAACACGCCGATGATCGACACCATCCAAACGGCTGCGCGGGTCATGCGGGCCGGCACGCAGAATGAGAGCACGATCGGAGGGCCCGACACGACCGCCGCCGCCAGCAGCAAGAACAGGATTGTTGCCACACTCGCCCCGACGTTCATGCTCGCCAGGGCCGTGAGTTGCACCGCCAGAGCCACCACGACCGTGATGATCCGCAGTGTTCGGAGTTCTGCTGGTGTCTGGAGGCTCTCTGTCGGTGTGGGAGTTTCGAGGTATCCGAGACCACACTCCGGACAGGTCCCGCTCGCAGGCAAGCCGACCAGCGAGTAGCCGCACGAATGGCAGATGCCCTTCGGAAGACCCGCGGGAGCCAGAAGAAGGATGACGATCGCGGCCGGATACACCCCAAGTGAGGCCAGCGCAGTCAGGCCGACCAGGACTTGGAACCACTCCACCATGCGCCCTCCAGGAACCTCATGTTGCAGGCACGACGATCCGCCCCTTCCTCATCTGGCCTCATCCGGGTCGGAATCTGGGTGATCTGAGTCACCGCCTCCGGCCTTTCTCTTCAATCTTCCTTGATCCGTGTCATTCGTGGCTCGGCTTGGTCCTTCTGCGCGACGCGCCGCCTGGACCGCCCTGCGCCGCGCGGTGTGCATCTGCTTCTGGCGATCGAGCGCCGAGATCGAGGCGGCGATGGCAACGATACCGCTGAACGTACCCGACAAGCCAGCGGCCACCACCACGGAGCCGAGCATCCCAATCGCGGCCTGAGCATCAGACGAGTTGGCCGAATCGACGTACACAAACGTGCCGACGACCGCTCCAACGACCGGTCCGAACAACGCAACCATCCATGCCGCGACGCGCGGCAGGCGACAAGGCGTGAAGACCGACAGCGCGATCGCCGGAACGGCCGCCGCCGCCGCGACGACCAGAAGGAACGCCACGTCATCAACACCCCGTCGCTCGACGAACTGAATGCCGATGGCCGCCACAACCAGAGCGACCGCAGCCGGGCTGCATCGTAGTGCGGCCCGCTCAGCGCCCGATCCCCACTCGGGGATCGCTGGCTCCCACGCATGCTGGTTGTACGACAGCCCGCACTCGGGGCACGCCCCCTGCACCGGCAACCCAACCAGCGGATACCCGCACCGGCATACCCAATCCGGCAGCCGCGGCGAGATCGATGCGACCATCCCCATCGCCACTGGAAACACCACGACCGCGGCGAGAACGCCGAGCCAGAGGAGTGAGGCGAGCAGTGTGAGCATGCGCCCTCCAGGAACCTCATGATACCGGCACGGAGAATCTGTGATAGAATGATGTTGCGGCAGACGAAAGGTGTGGTTTCACAATGGTTGCGTTCAACATTCCACCATCCCTTGAACCAACGCTTCGCCGGGCGTTCGGCGACGACCTGCAGCGCGCCGCAATCGAGGCGCTAGCCATTGAGGCCTACCGCTCGGCGAAACTCTCCGTGGGCGAGATCGCGACACTGCTCGGGCTTGAGACCTCGCTCCAGGCCCAAACGTGGCTCGCCTCGCGGGGCGTGGCCATGAACTACTCGCTGAGCGACCTCGAATCCGATCGTGCCGCGCTGGCGAAGTTGTTTCCCGACCTCTCGGGCGGATCGGGGCGCACAGCGCCATGATCGTCGTTTCCGACTCCAGTCCCCTCAACATTCTGGTTCGCATTGCCGCCGTGGATGTGCTGCCCCCGCTTTTCGGCAGCGTGCTTATCCCACCCGCAGTCGCGGCAGAGTTGAATCACGAATCAACACCAGCCGTGATTCGTGACTGGCTTGCCACCTGTCCGGGTTGGCTTGTCGTTCGGCCTCCAGCAAAGGTCGATCCCACGATCCTCTTCAACGATCCCGGCGAACGGGAGGCCATCAGCCTCGCCGCCGAGCTTGGCGCAGATGCGATCCTGGTCGATGACCGGCGCGCCCGCCGCGCCGCTCAGCAGCGCGGGCTCGTGACCATCGGCACGATTGGCATCCTTGAGACCGCCGCTGCCAAGGGCCTTCTGGGCCTTCCCGATGCGCTGCAGCGCCTCGTGAGAACCGACTTCCACATAGCCCCAGGGATCATCGAGTCCGCCTTGGCGAGAGACTCTCTCCGCCGCGGCTGAGAATCTGCGTCCATCTGCGTCCATCTGCGGCGAATCCCGCCGCCGCGGCACCCTCTGCGGCCCGACGCGGTACGATCCTCCACGATGTCGCAGGCCCCAGGGAGTCAGGCTGGCCCCCCCTCGGACGTTCGCGCGGCGGCAACCGCCGGCGCGGGCGAACCGGGAGGCACGGACGGTGCTCGGAGGAGCCCCGCCGCGGCGTCGTCCCCCACGCTGGCGCGTCTGCCGGAGGCCGACGCCCAGCTTTATCTGCACCCCCAGACGCTCGCGCGGCTGGGCACGCTGGAACTCCGTGCCAAGATGATCGTCGAGGGCGTGATGAGCGGCGCGCACCGCTCGCCCTACCACGGTTTCTCCGTCGAGTTCGCGCAGCACCGGCCCTATGTCGCCGGCGACGACATCCGCCACCTCGACTGGAAGGTCTTCGGCCGGTCCGACAAACTCCACCTCAAGCAGTATCAGCAGGAGACCAACCTCGACCTGCTGGTGATGGTCGATTCCTCCGGCTCGATGGCCTTCGGCTCGCGGCTGTTCGCCGAGGCCTCGGGCCAGGGCCGCACCGCCAACCCCCGCGGCGGGCCCGAGTGGACTAAGTTCGACCACGCGACGGCTGTCGGCGCGGCGCTGTCCTACATGGCGCTCACGCAGGGTGACCGCACCGGGCTGGTCGTCTTCGCCGATGAGGTCCGCGCCATGCTCAAGCGCTCGAGCGCGCAGGGGGTCTGGCGGCAGATCGTCGGCGCGCTCAGCGTGCAGCCGGTCGACAAGGCCACCAACTTCTCCCGCGTCATCGACCAGGTGCTCGGCAAACTCACCAACCGCTGCCTCATCGCGCTGGTCAGCGATCTGTACGTCGACCCCGAGGAGTATCGCACAGCGCTGGCGCGCATCCGACACCGCCGGCACGATGTCATCGTCTTCCAGATCATCGACCGGCGCGAGCGCGAGTTCGACCTGTCGGAGACCGCGCCCTTCGATGGGCTCGAGGGCGAGGGCCGCCTGCAGGTCGATCCGCGGGCCATCCGCCGCGCCTACCAGCAGGTCTTCGCCGAACACCTCGACAAGATCGAGGAGATCACGCGGAGTTTCGGCTTCGACTATCAACTCGTCAGCACCCACGACTGGCTCGGCCCGCCCATGGCCGCGTTCATGGCGCGGCGGAACTCGGAGATCAAGAGGTCGAAGTTCGGATGATGAGCGATCGGGGTCCGGGTCTCGGGTTTCGGGTTTCGGTGGGTCTACGTCGGGAGTCTGTCGATGCCGTTGAAGTCCTATAGGGAACTGGAAGTCTGGCAGCGATCCATGGATCTCGCGGAGGCGGTGTACAAGGCAACGAGAAAGTGGCCCGCAGTCGAGCGATTCGGTTTGATCAGCCAGGCGCAGCGTGCTGCGGGTTCCATCCCCTCCAACATCGCCGAGGGATATGGCCGACTGCATCGCGGCGACTATGTGAAACATCTTTCCTATGCGCGCGGCTCACTCATGGAACTTGAGACACATCTGATCCTGGCGGTTCGAGTTGAAGTTGCGGACCCGGCACCGCTGCGCCCGGTCTGGACACTCGCGCAGCGAACCGGGCAGATGCTCAACCGCTTGATTGATGCACTGAGTCGACTGGATCAGGACGAGGAGCACAACCCGCGACGCCGCACACTTCGACGTCGCCCTGCAAGCCACCCATCCTCAAAGAACTGAGAGAGTCCATCCCGGCCCTCGGACCCCGAAACCCGGACCCCGAGACCCGTTCCCCCCATGACCTTCCTCCACACATCTCTTCTCGCCGCGGGGCTCGCGTGCATCGCGATCCCCATCATCATTCATTTGTTGATGAACCGGCGGCGCAAGCCCGTGATGTGGGGTGCGATGCGGTTCCTGCAGGAAGCCTTCCGCCGCACGCGCCGCCGCCTGCTGCTGGAGAAGTACCTGCTGCTGGCGGCGCGGTGCCTGCTGGTCGCGCTGGTCGCGCTCGCGCTGGCCCGCCCGCTGGTCGGCGCGCTGGGCGCATCGGGCTCGCAGGGCCGCACGTTCTACCTGCTCATCGACAACTCGCTGGCCTCGGGCGCGACCGACGATGCGGGCCGCAGCGCGCTGGACCGCCACAAGGCCGCCGCGCGCGAAGCACTCGGCGCTCTCAGCGCCGACGGCGGGGACCGCGTCGCCGTGATTGCGCTCGGCGCGCCCGCCGAGGCGCTGGTCCTCCCGCCCGCACACGATCCCGGCGCGGTCGCTGCGGTCATCGATGCCATCGCTCCCACCGCCGCGCGGGCCGACTTCGCCGGAGCGATGGCCCTTGTCGCCGGATCGCTCCGGCCCGAGGGTGCTGCGCCATCGACCGACGCCGCCGCCCCGCCGCGGGCTGATCGTGCCGTCGTCCTCATGCTCTCCGATTTCCTGGAGGGCTCGGCCGACCTCGGCCCCGACTCCGGTGCGCCGGGCGCATCGTTCGCCGGTGTCCGTCTGCCGCGCGGCGTCACGCTCATCGCCTCCGAGCCCGCCGCCCGCGGCGTGTCGAACGTGTCGGTTGTGGGCGTCGAGCCGCTCCGCTCGGTCGTACTCGGCGGGGCACAACCCGGCGAGGCCCGCGCCGGCGAGCAGGTGCGCGTCTCGCTGCGCCGCAGCGGGCCCGGCATCGATGCGCCGCTGGCGACCACCGTACGCGCCCTACTCGCCGCGCCCGGCTCGGCCGACTCCGCCGCGGCCGAGTCGCGCACGGTCGTCCGCTGGAACCCCGGCCAGGAAACCGCGACCACCGCCATCGCACTGCCGCCGACACCCGCCGCGATGCACGGGGGCGGCGGCGCGGTCATCACCGTCTCCATCGACCGCGACGCGCTGAGCGCCGACAACACCTGGCGCCGACCGGTCGAGGTGCGCGACTCGCTGCGCGTCGGAGTCATCGCGCCAACGCGCTTCGGACGCGCCGGTGGGGTCGATCGGCTCGATGCCGCGGCCTGGATACGCATCGCGCTCGCGCCCCGCGCCGAGTCGGCCCAATCCGGTGGCGAGATCGAAGTGGTCAACATCGAGCCCGCATCGATCGACTCGGCGCGGCTCGCCGGGATGGACGCGGTCTTCCTGCCGCGGCCGGACCTGCTGGCCGAGGGTGCCTGGGCGCGCGTCCGCCTGTTCGTCGACAACGGCGGGCTGGCGGTGGTCTTTCCTCCGCCCGGGGTGAGCGTGCACTTGTGGGGCGATGCCTTCGCCGCGGCGATGCAACCGGGCTGGACCCCCGCGCGCCAGGCGATCGAACTTGCGCCGCGCGGGGGCGCGGGAGCGCGTCTGGTCGCGCCGACCGGCGCACCGTCGGCCCGCGGCAGCGCGCCGGCACGCCTGTTGTCGCTCATCGAGGGCGAACTCGAGGAACTCCTGCGTCCCGTCGGCGTGTGGCGCGCGCTGCCGATCGAGGGCTCCGCCGCGCAATCCGGCGAGACACTGCTGGCGTTGCCCGATGGTTCGCCGGCGCTCTGGGCCGGGCCGATCGGCGTGCGTGAGGCCGCGCCGGCGGATGGCGCACTTGCCGCCGACACCTCCGCGCGCGGCGTGCTGGCCTACTTCGCCGTTGCGCTTGATCTGGAGTGGACCGACCTGCCGACCAAGCCGCTGGCCGTGCCGCTGCTGAACGAACTCGCGCTGCAGGGAGTCGGTCGTGCGCGCGGGGCGTCGTGGGCCATCGCCGGCGCGCGCCCCAACGTCGGCCGGCGTGTGGCCGAACTTGCACGCATCCACGAACCCGACCAGCCGCCGCAGAGCGCCGAGGTGGTCGCCATCGATGCCGAGGGCCTTGCACGCGAAGCGGTTCGCGCGGCGGGTCTGTGGGCCAGCCGCGATGAACGCGGCACGCGCCGCGCCCTGCTGGCGGTCAATCCCGACCCTGTAGCCGGTCGAGCGGGCGCGCAGCCTCGCGATGCGGTCGGCGCCTGGCTGGCCGGCGCGGTTGAGCGCGCCGACGACACCGCAGCGCCCGGCGCCACGAGCGCTGTCGTGTGGCTGCCGACCGGAGCAGCCGCGCCGGGCGGCGCCGAGCCTCGCGCGATCGCCGCGGCGTTGCGGGATGCGCTGGGTGCCGGCGCGCCGCGATCGCCGATCTCGCTCCCGCTGCTGGCCTGCGCGCTGGCGGTCGCGCTGCTGGAAATGCTGTTGGCCCGCTGGGCCAGCCACGCATCGCTCGTCACAAGCGCCGCGCCCGCGGGCGGCGCACCGCTCGCCACGATCGGGGGTGCGGCATGACCAGCGCGCTCAACTGGCTCCTGGGCCTCGATGCGCTCCGCCCCGGCATGGAGGGCGTCGAGTTCGGGTTCGAACGGCCGCTGCCCGCGTGGGCATGGGCGCTTGTGACGCTCGCGGCGGTCTTTGTCGCGTGGCGCGCCTATCGCCGCCTTGAGGGCGCGATCACCGCGCGCTTCGCGCTCGGGTTCCTCCGCGCCGCGCTGCTGGTGCTGGTGGCGGTGCTCATCGCCGGGCCGCGGCTCATCAAGCCCAACGAAACCGAGGAGCGAGACTGGCTGATCGTGCTGGCCGATCGCTCCGCCTCGATGACCGTGCGCGATGCGGCGCGACCGACCAGCGCGGAGCGCATCGCGCGCGAAGCGCAACTCGCCGCGACGCTCGCCGAAACCCGCGAAGTCTGGAGGCGCCTGGCCGACGACCGTGTCGTGCTGTGGTTGGGTTTCGACTCGGGCGCGTTCGAGTTGCCCGCTTCCGCCGAAGGCCCGCTGCCCGATCTTGGCGACCCCATCGGCCGGCGCACGGCCATCGGCCGCGCGCTGGAGCAGGCGCTGCGCCGCGCCGCCGCGCGGCCGGTTTCGGGCGTTGTCGTCCTTTCCGATGGCCGCAGCGCCGACGATGTGCCGCGAGCCGTCACGCGCCGCCTCGAGGCCGAACGAATCCCCGTGTTCGCCGTGCCGCTGGGCGCCGACGAACCGTTGCCCGACCTGGCCGTGCGCGAGGTTGATGCCCCCCGGACCGCCTTCGTGCGCGACGCGGTGCCGGTCGAGGTCGACCTGGAGCAACTCGGCGCGCCCGATGCCGCCCGTGCGCACGGCGCGGTCGTCGAACTCATCGACACCGACACCGGCGCAGTGCTCGACAGCAAGGAGGTCGATTGGCGCGATGCGCAGGGCGCCGACGCCGCGGGCGCGCGTGCCTCCGCACGGGTCGTCCTCACGACCCGACCCGCTCGCGCCGGCGCCACCAAGTGGTCGGTGCGCGTCCGGCCCGGCCCCGGCGCACCGCCGGACCTGATCGACGACAACAACTCCGCCGATTTCGCCATCGAACTGGTCGACCGGCCGGTGCGCGTGCTCGCCATCGATGGCTACCCGCGCTGGGAGTACCGCTTCATCAAGAACCTCCTCGTGCGCGAGCAGTCGATCTCCGCCGCGGTCATGCTGCTCGCCCCCGGCCGGCGCTACCTGCAGGAGGGCTCGATCATCCTCGACACCCTGCCGCGAAGCCCGGAGGAATGGGCGCAGTTTGACCTGGTCCTGATCGGCGACGTCTGGCCCGGCGTGTTCACACCCGAGCAACTGGCGATGCTGCGCGAGCGCATCGCCATCGGCGGCGCGGGACTCATCTGGATCGCCGGCGAAGGCAGCACCCCCGGCGCATGGGCCGGAACCGCCATGGCCGACCTGCTCCCATTCGCCCTCCCCGAGCGCGCCGCCGCGGCACGCGCCGGAAGCGCCCTGCCAACCTTTGGCGGGCCCGTGCTCATGCGGCCCACGCTCGCGGCGGACCGTCTGGGCGTGCTGCGTCTGGCGGACGAACCCTCCGCCGAGGCCGAGGGTCTCTACTGGCCCGCCGCCCTTTCCAGCCCGGCCACCGGCTGGTCCATGCTCTATTGGGCGCAGCGCATCGACCCCGCGATTCTCAAGCCCACGGCCGAAGCGCTCGCCGTCGCCGTGCCCGTCGAGAACGGCGCGCCGGTCAACGACGGCGGCACGTTCCCCCTTGTGCTTTCGATGCGCTACGGCGCGGGGCGCTCGCTCTATGTCGCGACCGACGAGATCTGGCGCTGGCGCTACGGCCGCGGCGATTTCCTCCCCGAACGCTTCTGGGTGCAGATGATCCGCCTGCTCGGGCGCGAGAGCCTCGCGCGATCCGGCAAGCCCGCACTGCTGGAGATCACCCCCCGCCGCGGCGAGGTCGACCGCCCCGCGCAGATCGAACTCACGCTGCTCGACCAGGCACTGGTCGAGTCCGCACCCGCGACGATGCGCGTGCGCATCGTGCGCGAGGGCTCGGTCGACGAGCGCGCCGCGCCCGGCACAACGCCCGACGACGCCGCGACCACCGAACTGGTGCTCACCTCGCGTGCGGGTGTCGGCAGCACCGGCGCGGGCGCAGCGCGAACCTACTCCGCAACCTGGCTCCCGACCGCCTCCGGGCGCTACCGCATCGACGCGTCGGACCCGCTCATCGCCAGCGCGGGCGGGCTGTCTGTCCGCGCCGAGGTCTGGCAGGCCGATGACGAGATGCGCACCCCGCAGACCGACCATGCCCTGCTGGCCCGCCTGGCCGAATCGACCGGCGGCCGCGTGCTCGCGCCCGGCGACCTGTCGCAACTGCTCGATCCCAACGTGTTGCCCAAGCGCCGCCTGCGGCTGGCGGGCGAGCCCGACATCGAAACGCTGTGGGATACGCCGCTGGCGCTGATCCTCGTGATGCTGCTGCTCACCACCGAGTGGGCGTGGCGGAGGCTGCTCAAGTTCGCCTGATGCGCCGGCGCTCCAGTTCGTCGCGCACGGTCGTCACCGCCTCGTGAATCGCGCGGTCGAGCACGTCGTTGACGACAAACCGGTTATAGATGCTCCCCGCCTGGGCCTGCGCGATCTCGCGCCGCGCCTCGGCGAACCGACGCTGGATCACGCTCTCGTCCTCGCGCTTCCGCGCCCGCAGACGCTCCAGCAGCACCTCTTCGCTCGGCGGCAGGATGAACACGCCGAACGCCTCGGGCATCTGCGCTTTCACCTTCTCCGCGCCCACCACGTCGATCTCGAGGATCACCAGCCGCCCGCGCGCGATCTGCTCGCGCACCCATTCCCGCGGCGTGCCGTACTTCTTCCCGAACAGATCGACCCACTCGAGGAACTCGCCTCGGGCGATCATCTCGTTGAACCGCTCATCGCTTACAAAGTGGTAATCGACCCCGTCCACGTCCGCCGGCGTCTGCCGGCGCGTCGTCGCCGAGACGCTGAACACCGCCCCGGGGATCGACCGCTCGACCGCGCGCGTGATCGTCGTCTTCCCCACGCCCGAAGGGCCGGAGAAGATCACGACCATGCCGTCATCGGTGTCGGTTGGCAGCCGGTGCCGCGGCAAGGGAGAAGGGGAGGGTGAGTCGGTCATGGGCCGAACTGTATCGCGCCAAGCGTGCCGCCTTGTGGCCGCGGGCGATCCGTCGAAAGGGGGCGTGGGCCCGGCGCCCGCGTGTACACTTGACCCATGAACGCGCGGAAGTCGATTGCCTGTTCCCTGCTCCTCGCCGCCGCGGCGGCGGTGCCTGGGTGCCTGAAGCGCACGATCCATGTCACGACCGAGCCGCCGGGCGCGCTGGTATGGCTGAACGACGTCGAGGTCGGCCGCACGCCGCTCGAGACGGACTTCACGTACTTCGGCGTGTACAGCGTTCGCATCCGCAAGGAGGGCTTCGAGCCCGTGACCACGACCCGCCGCGCGGCGATGCCGGTGTATGAATGGCCGGTGGTCGATCTTGCGGCGGAGGCCTGGCCGCGGACGATCGAGACCGACATCCGCTGGCACTTCGATCTTGCGCCGACGGCCGAGCGAACCGATCCGGCATCGGCCCGGCGAGATGCGGTCGAGCGCGCCCGGAGCATGCGCGACGACTCGGCACAGGTTCCCTGAGCGCGCTGTCAGTTTGACTGCGTCCTTGCCGGCACTCCCACCACGACCTCGCCCGGCGCGACATTGCGCACAACCACCGCGCCCGCGCCGACGACCACGCCGCGGCCGATCGACAGCGTCGGCACAATGCGCGCGCCGATGCCGACGAGTGCATCGGGGCCGATTGTGACGCCGCCGCCCATCGCCGCACCGGGGGCGATGTGCGCGTTCTCGCCGACGACGCAATCGTGCTCGACAATCGCGCCGGTGTTGATGATCGCATGGGCCTCGACCCGTGCCCGCGCGTGAACCACCGCCCGCGGCCCGACAAACACGCCGCGGCCAAGCGTCGCGGTCGGCGAGACCGAGGCGTGCGGGTGCACGACCGGGGGCCCGGCGGCGGGCGCGGCGGCCAGACGATGGAGAATCGCTCGACGGAGAGCAAGGTCGCCGATGCCCAGAACCCACCCGCGGCCCTCGGCTCCCGCCGCGACCAGAGTTCCCATGGCTTCTTCGAGTCGGCCAAGTCGGATGGGCCGAATGGCGGCCCATTGCGGCCCGGCGGATCGCATCGCCGCGGGCCAGATGTCGAGTGCTGGCGACTCGGAATCGTCGAAATACCCTATCAAAGTCCTTTCAGACAAGGCCGCGGCTTCGGCGACAACTGTTGCGTGGCCACCGCCGCCGACGATGATGAGGCCTGCTGAGGGCATGTGGGAAGTATCGGCGCGCGGGCGGACGGGGCGGAAGGGGAGTCTGGACGACCGGTGGGTTTGGACGGGATTCGCACTGGCGGGTTGACGCGGGACCCGGATGTCGGGAGACTTGCACCCCCGCCGGTTCGCATCCACCGGGCCCTGCCCGGCGTACCGGACGGTTCGTAGTCGATCTATTCCTGTTTGCGGAGTGCAATGCCATGGCCGGTCGGACATCCACCAGCATCGGCGTCGGCGTGACGGTGACCCTTCTTGCGGTCACGACGCTTGCGCTGTTCGTCACGTCGGTCATCTTCTTTGCGAACAAGCGGGCTGCCGAGCGGCAACTGGCCGACGCCAGGCAGACGACGCAGGACTACGTGAGCGACCAGGACCGCGCCAACGACGCGGTGAACCGGGCGCGCGACGCGGGCAAGAGCCAGCGCATGACGGCGATCGCCTACCTGCTGGACAACCAGCAGAAGGTGATGCAGGTGGCCAGCGGCTCGCGGACGGACACGCTCGACGACCTGCGGCGCAAACTCGACGCGATCCCCGGCTCATCGAACCAGAACATGCTGACGCTCCTGCGGGCCCGCGATGCGTCGATCGACGGCCTGAACAAGCAACTGGCCGACGCCGTCGCCGCGCGGGACCGCGCCCTGACCGACCGCGAGAACGAGGTGCGGCGCGTGCGCCAACTGGAAGAGAACCAGCGGAACACCATCGCGCAACTGAACACCGACCTTGACAAGTACCGCGACGAGGTGGAGCGGTACCGCGACGAACTGAACCAGGCCAAGGCCGACATGGACGAGCGCGTTTCGCGCATCCAGGACTCGGCCGACTCGCGCGAGGCCGCGCTGCGGGCCGACATCGACACGCTGCAGCGGGACAAGGTGCTGAACCAGGCCCTTATCACGCGCCTGCAGGACGAACTCAAGGGCAAGCGCGTCAGCAGCCAGGACGAGTACGCCCTGGTTGATGGCGAGATCATCAGTGTCGACCCCGCCGCGCGGACGGCGGTCATCAGCCGCGGCCGCCGCGACAAGATCGTGCTGGGCATGACCTTCGCCGTGTATGCCGAGGCCACGGCCATCCGCCCCGACCCGCAGAGCGGCGAGTATCCCGCGGGCAAGGCGACGATCGAGATCATCAAGATCGACGAGCGCACGGCCACGGCACGGATCCTCCGCGAGACTCGCGGCAACCCCGTGGTCCGCGGCGACGTGATCGCCAACGCCGTGTACGACCCGCGCAAGACGTACAAGTTCATGGTCTATGGCAACTTCGATGCCGACGGCGACGGCCGCGCGACCTTCGAGGAACAGGCCAACATCCGCGCCCGCATCGAGGCCTGGGGCGGTCAGGTGCTCAGTGAACTGACCGGCGACACCGACTTCCTGGTGCTGGGCGAGCCGCCGGTTCTGCCGCCCGAGCCCCCGGGGAACGCGCCGATCGAGGTCATCAACTTCTACGTCGCCATCCGTCGGCAGGCCGAGCGCTACAACGCGCTGTTCAACCAGGCCCAGTCGACCTCCATCCCCGTGCTGAATCAGAACCGCCTCTTCACGCTCACCGGCGATCGCTGAGATTGCGGCCGGCCCGCACGCGATTCCGACGGCGCGCCTCATGAAGCGCAAGCGCACCCTCGCCCTCCCGCGATGGCTCCAGACGCCCGCGTATCTCGCGATGCGCTCGCTCATCGCCGCGGCGATGACCGGAGACGTCGAGACCGACGTGCGCGCCGCGCGCATCCTGGCGCGGCGATACGCCGCGCTGGAGAAGGGACGCTTCCGCCGGACGATGGACGCGCTGGGAGTCGCCTTCCCCGACATGCCCGAGGACGAGCGCCGAGGCCGCGCGCTCGACGCCTACGAGCACCTGTTCACGCTCGCCGTCGAGGTCGCGCACACGCCGCGGCTGATCACCCACGATTCGTGGTCCAACCACGTGCGGCTGGGCGACTTGGCCAGCGCGCTGCCGACGCTGCTCTCGGGCGGGCCGGCGATTCTCATCACCGGGCACTGCGGAAACTGGGAACTGCTCGGCTACGTGCTCGCGCTGCTGGGGTTCCCGATGCACGCGCTGTACCGCCCGCTCGATCTGCCGCCGCTGGATGCATGGGTGCGCCGCACTCGCGAGCGCCGCGGGCTGATGCTCATCGACAAGTTCGAGGCGGTGCGGCAGATGCCCGAACTCATGCGACGCGGTGCGCACATCGGCTTCATCGCCGACCAGAACGCGGGCGACCGCGGCCTGTTCGTCCCGTTCTTCAACCGCATGGCTTCGACCTACAAGACCATCGGCCTCATGGCCATGCGCTACGAAGTGCCGGTCATCTGCGGGCAGGCGCGGCGGCTGGTCCCCTGGCGCGATGGCGCCGACGCTGCCGAAGGGCAATCGGGCGCGGGGCTCGCCTCGTTCCGCGGCGAGGCGTTCCGATACCGGCTCGACGTGCTCGATGTCATCCACCCGAGCGACTGGAAGGACCAGCCCGACCCGCTGTTCTACATCAGCGCACGCTACCGCCGCGCCCTGGAGGACATGGTCCGCCGAGCGCCCGAGCAGAACCTGTGGCTGCACCGATACTGGAAGAGCCGCCCGCGGCACGAACACCTGGGCCGGCCGCTCCCGGGCGCGATGAAAGAGAAGATCCGCGCGTTGCCGTGGATCACCGAGGACGATGTCGCACGTATCGAGGAGTGGACACTGCGCGATGCCGCAGCGCTGGCTCGGCCCGGCACTGTGTGACGGGCACCGCCGCGCCGCTCACCCATGCTCCCGGCGTATCCCGGAGTTCATACGCTTGTTGTTGCACTCCGCACTCCGCCCCCCCCCTCCCACTTTCACGGAGCCCGCTCCATGTCCGGCAAACTCGAAGGCGTGCGCATCCTGATCGTTGATGATGACCGCGACATCCTCGAATCGTTCGAGGCCGCGCTGCAGGCCGAGGGGGCCGAGACGCTGGCGGTGCAGGATGGCAACGCCGCGGTCGCGGCGTGCATGGAAGAGCCGCCCGACTTGGTCGTGCTCGACATGATGCTGCCCAAGCGCTCGGGCTTCCTCGTGCTCGAGAAGATCAAGGGCTTTGAGGATTCGCCGCTGGTGATCATGGTGACGGCCAACGAGGGCCACCGCCACCAGGCCTACGCCGAGAGCCTGGGGGTCGATCGCTATTTGCTCAAACCGGTGCCGCTGCAGCACCTGGTGAACACGGCGGTCGAGATGATCGAGGCCGAAGAGGCGGAGATGGAGGGGGAGGAATAGCCGCTCACAACTGACACCCAGCGAACCAGAGCGTGAGATACTCGAAGATGTCAACCACGGTGACTGCACCGTCGCCGTTCACATCCGCACGCGGCCGGCTTGCAAACCAATCCGTCAAGAAGGCGAAAATGTCGGTGACGCCAAGACCGCCTGACCCGTCGTAGTCGGCAAAGCAAATGTGGGCCACAGCGGTGTTCCATTCGATGGCCCAGAGCGATGTGCGAGCAGGCGCGGCGGTGGCGAAGAAGTACAGTCTCGACCCCGCCACGGTCAGACCGTTCACCGCCGCGCTGCTGGGGCCTTCCACCAGGTCGTACACCAAAGCCGTGCCGAAGGCCGAGCCGTTGCTGGTCCAGAGTTCGACTCCGGTCTCGGGCGTGTAGGCGGTGAAAAAGATGCGACCGGGGGCCGCGGTAATCCAGGCCGGTTGAGCCCCGCCCGGACCCTCCCAGATGTCGATGAGCATCGTGGTGCCCTGGGCGGTCCCATCGGTCGCCCAGAGTTCGCGCCCATGAACACCGTCATCGGCGGTGAAGAGCACGCGTGGGCCGATCACCTGGAGATTCTGAGGCGCGGAACCGACTGGGCCGGGCTGGATATCCAGAATCATGTACGTTCCGGCCTCGGTGCCGTCGGACCGCCAGAGTTCGTAGCCCTCTCCATCCGTTTGAGCGACAAAGACTGCGACCCCGGCGAGGTCGACGATGTCCCGCACGACGGATGAGTTGGCTCCGGGCCGAAGGTCCTTGACCATCACCGTCCCGGCCGCGGTGCCATCGGACATGCAGAGTTCGCTCCCTGCGCCGTTGCCGGCGTTGCCATAGAAGAAGAGGCGGTTGCCAACGCGTGACACTTCGCCGTGTGCACCCCCGGTGCCACCGGGGTAGAGGTCCGCCACGAGTGTGAATGCGTACTCCGCGGGCTGGGCGCGCCGAAGTTCGCGCCCGGTCGGCGTGTCGTGAGCGATGAAGAAGAGATCGCCGTCGAATGCGATCAACTCCCGGACTTCACCGGGATGCGGGAACTCCCGGATCAACACGTTGCTCTCCGGCACGCCCGCTGTCGCGTACAAGGACCGTGGCGTCGCCCCTGGCTCGGTGAAGTAGAGGTGGTCTCCCGCGACTGTCAGGTTCGCAGCGCGCGGCGCAGGGTGGTAAATCCACGGGTCTCTTACAAGCACCGTGCCTGCCGCGGTGCCATCGGTCTTGAATAGTGCGGATCCATAGTTGGGGTTTGAGGCTCGGAAGAACATGGTGTCACCGATGATGTCGATCGGCGCCGGCGAGGATGAAGGCTCACCGATGGCGATGTCCGAAAGACGCTCGGCGACCCCGGTTCCCGGATCAAAGGACCACAACTCTCTGCCGTGCTCGGCGGTCTGCGCCGAGAACACGAACCGATCGCCCATGACTCGCACGTGCTGGGGATCCGACCCGTTGATGCCGGGAACCAGGTCCAGCACAACGGTCGTTCCGGCCTCGGTGCCATCTGTCCGCCAGAGTTCGCCGCCCGTCCCAGGCGAACCGGATGCGGTTACAAAGTACAGCAGGCCTGAGTGTTCGAAGAACTGCGAAGGGGAGCCGTTGAACCCGCTGGAAAGGAAGATCGTGGTGCCCGGCAATGTCAGGTCCGTGTGCCAGATTCGCCCGGAGCTGGACTGTGTGAAGTAGAGTTCTCCGTTGTACGAGATCAACTGCACCGGCTGCGTGGAACTGGGCAGGTCAAGCGCCAATGAGGTTCCGGCGTCGGTGCCGTCCGTGCGCCAGATGTCGAGCCCTGTCGGGCCGCTCGCGATGAACAGAATCTCGTCGCCGTGCAACACACAACCCCGGGGATCTGACGACCCACTGCCCGGGCTGATGTCCTTGACCAGGCTGGTCCCGGCGACCGTTCCATCAGTTCGCCAGAGTTCGATGCCGATGCCGATCCCGTTGCCGCGAAAGTACGCGTATCCACCATGAGAAAAAAGATAATCGGGAATAGTCGGGCCGGTTCCTATGTTAATTGCATACGTTCCAGCGACAGTGGCATCGGTGCGCCAGAGCGCGTTGACATATCGGAACAGAAGGGTGTCGCCAAGAACCACGAAGTCCCGAGGGTCGCCCCCGCCCGACCCGGGCGTCAGGTCGGCAAAGAGAACCGTGCCCTCGGCCGTGCCATCGGTACGCCACAGTTCCGCGCCCGAAGCACCATCGTTTGCGCTGAAGTAGACGGAGCCGTCGAACTCCACGAACGGCCGAGGCGAGTTCATCCCGGAGTTGGGGCCCGGCCAGATGTCCTTGAGCAGCGTCGTCCCGGCGGTGGTGCCATCGGAGATCCACAACTCCGATCCTGCCTCCGTCGTGCCGGCGATGAACAGCAGTTGGCTGCCAAACTTGATGCCCATGTCTGAAGCACCTCCGCTGCCCGCAACCAACTCACCGAGCGGGAGAGTGTCCCCGTCCGTGCCATCAGTCGACCACAGCAGATTCGAAAAGGCCGGCGCCGTCGTCCTGCTCGCGGTAAAGAACAGGCGGTTGTTGAACATCACCATTTCCCCGATCGTGATGCTCTGCGCTCCCGGGGCGATGTCTTTCACCATCCACGTGGTTTGCGTTGTCCCGGCGGTGCGGTGCAACTCCAGTCCGTTGGCCGGGGTCGGCGCGAGCAGGAATGCCACATCTCCGATGCCGGGGGTGATGGTGCTGCTGAACGAGGCATTCGTCGTCGACAGGTCGGCGAAGAAGGTGGTCCCTTCGGCCGTCCCATCCGTCTGCCACAACTCGCGCCCCGTATTGGAGGTGTCCGCGGCAAACACCACCTTGTCCGCAAAGGGCATCAACCCCGTCGGATTGCGCCCGCCAGTTGCCTGTGGTGCGAAAGTCAGTTGAAGGGTGCCCGCCGGAGTGCCATCGGTTCTCCACAGTTCCCGGTCGTTGTTGGTCTGCATTGTGAGATACAACCGGCCATCGAGAACCGCTCGCGGTTTCCAGGTAGCCTGGCCGGAACTGAGCAGGTCGAATCCGCTGGCGAGCTGGACCGTGCCCGCGGCGGTGCCGTCAGTCTTGAACAGCGCGTCTGGGCCGCCCGCCGCGGCTGTTATCTGCGCAACGAAGTAGACCAGCCCGCCCATCTCGGTCAATCGCCGGGGCCTGCTGCCGCTTCCTGATGCGAAGAGATCAATCACTTGGTACGTGCCCTCGGGAGTCCCATCGCTCCGCCACAACTCGCGACCGGTCACGCCATCGGTCGCCTGCAACAGCACGCCCCCTTCAATCGCAAAGATCTCGGTGGCATCGGAAGTTCCCGGCAAGAGCCCGTCCGCGGTACCCGGGTTGATGTCCATGACCAAGTAGGTTCCCGGCGCAGTTCCGTCAGTGACCCAGAGTTCTTCACCGTGCGCCGCCGATCGCCCTGCGAAAAAGACCCGATCGCCCGACTTGGTCAGCAGTCGGGGAAAACTGCCTCCGGCGAAGTATGCCAGCGGCATAGCGATGTTGGTCACGGGATCGATCGCCCAAAGCGACGCCGTCGATGAAAACACATGCACGCCGCCGACCTCGACGACCTGCGAGAGGGGCCTCGGGCGCGGCGTTGCCTGATGGCCGATGCAACTCCCACCGCAGAACTGGATGGGGAACCCGCCCGTGCTCATGCAGTCGGCATACCCGACGTTGGTGGTGCATGTTCCATTCGCCGCACAGCACGCCACCGGGCTCGCTGCGCAACTGGCTCCCGAAGCGCAGACGCCGGATGCCGGCGCGATCTCACCCATCGCACCGGCGCAGTTCGTCCGAGTCATGATCGCGCAAGTCAGGTTCGGGAGGCAGCAAACGACCATCGTTGGCTCGCACTGGTTTGCAGCGCATGCGCTCGTCGAGACTCGCGCGCGCCCACCCGCGGCGATGCAATCATCCCGCCACATGATTGTGCACGTTCCGTCCTGGAAACAGCACTGACCCCATCCGTAAACCTGCGATGCACCCGCGGCGGTGCCGTCGGAATACCAGAGAGCCTCGCCGGTCCCGTTCGTCGCGCGGTAGTACAAGCGCCCGCCCGCGCTGCAGATCAACTCGGCCTCGCTCCCGACTGCGCCGGGCCGGATGTCCGACACCAGCCACGTGCCCTGGGTCGTGCCATCGGTCCGCCACAACTCGCGGCCGCGAACGCCGTCTTCGGCCTGGAAGTACACAACGCTCTCGTGGACAACAAAGAAGCGTGGATTCGAGTTGGTCAATCCGGGCGCGATGTCCATGACGAGATACGTTCCCGCTGACGTTCCATCGCTCCGCCAGAGTTCGCGCCCGTTGATGCCGTCCCGTGCAGCAAAAATCGACACGCCGTTGAGCATGACGAACTCTTCGACGTCCGAACCCGCGGAGCCGGTGCCCGTGGAGGTGATGAGGTCGCGAATGATGTACGGCGGCTGGGCCTGGCAAGGAACCTGCCACAAGATCGCGAGCAACACAACGGCCAGGAGGTGAGGCCACGATGTCTGCGGGTTGGGCTTGATTGTCATGATGCGAGTTTACCCTTGGTTGAACCCACGCGCCAAGACCTCCCGAATGATCTCTGGTCGGACCTTTGAGTACGAGGCCCTGTTGCTGGCACACCTACACTCCCGCCCCTTGGCCAAACGACGCACACTAGTCCTGTTCAAGCCGACCGAGACGCCCGGCGCGGGGGGGGGCGGCATGACGCCGCTCGGAACCGTGTCCGGGCTGATCGCCACGCTCAAGGCCTTCAACATCTGGCCCGATGGGTCGGGGGCGATGGGCTTTGGCGAGTCGCTGGGCACCGCGACGCTCTACGGCCCGGGCTTCATCCTCGAACTGCCCTACGCCTCCAGCGGGGCCTCCTCGCCCGACAAGGCCGAGATCACGCAGGCGCTGGTCTATTGCAACGATGATGACTACGCCTGGCCCGTACTCAGCCGCATCTGCAAGGCCAACGCGTGGAAGATGATGGACCCGGATAGCGGCCGGACGTTTGGGTGAGGGGGGAATGCGGGGTCCGGGTTCCGGCAGAGAACTCAAGCGACCTCTGACGCTTCTACGATTGCCCGTTGCTTCCCGACCGGTGTTCGGGAGCAGGGTCGCGTTCGAGCATCGAGTGCAGACCCCGAGACCCGGACCCCGAAACCCGAAACCCGCCCTCCTCTTCCCATGCCCCAGGAAACCAAGTCCTCCCCCGGCCTCCCACTCAACGGCGTTGCCGCGCCCGCCGCCGACTCGCTCTCCGTCGCCGGCCTTACCGCCAATCTCGGCTCCGACTCCGCCGCGATGATCGACATCCTCGAGAAAGCCTTCGACTTCCGCGGCGATGTGACGCTGACGCTCAAGAACGGCTCGACGGTGTCGGGCTACCTCTTCGATCGCCGCCGCGGCGGAACGCTCGCCGATTCCTACATCCGCCTCATGCCCCCGCCGCGAGCCGGCGCAAGGGAGGGAGAGAATGAGAAGGTGCGCGTGGCGTACTCGGACATCGCGCACATCGCGTTCTCTGACCGCGACCCCGCGGCGGGCAAGAGTTTCGAGACGTGGGTCAAGAAGTATGTCGAGAAGAAGATCAAGGGCGAGAAGGCGAGCATCGAGAGCGAAACGCTGGATTGAAATCAGCCCTGGGTTCTACGGTCCTGCGTCCTGTGCCGCTGCGCCGTTTGACTTGAGGACCCAGGACTCAGGACCTGCATCTCATGCCCACCTACGTCTACGAACTCCTCGACAAGAAGGGTGAGCCCACCGGCGAGACGTTCGAGATCGTCCAGCCGATGAAGGATGCCGCGCTGACCAGGCACCCCGAGACGGGCAAGCCCTGCCGGCGCGCCATCGTCGCGCCGGCCATCGCCGGCAGCATGTCACCTCTCAAGACCAAGGGCACGCTCTCCAACAAGAACCTCGAGCGGCTCGGCTTCACGAAGTACGAGCGCAAGGGCAAGGGCTATATGGAGCGCGTCGCGGGCAAGGCCGGGCCGAGGTCGATCTCGGCGGATGATTGAAGCCGGTCCTCACTCCACCTTCGCCGGGTCCTGGCCGTTCTCGATCGCCGCGATCTTCCGCACGCGCCGTTCGTGACGGCCCCCCTGGAATGTCGTTCCCAGCCACACCTCGGCGATCTTCTCGATCAGCCGCTGCCCCAGCAGATCGGCCGAGAGACACAGCACGTTCGCATCGTTGTGGCCGCGGCTCATCTCGGCGGTCAGTTCGTCGTGCACGAGCGCGGCGCGCACGCCCTTCACCTTGTTCGCGGCGATGCACATGCCGATGCCCGAACCGCACACCAGGATGCCCATGTCGGCGCTCTTGTCCGAGATTCTCGCCGCGACGAGGTAGGCCGGCTCGGGATAGTCGCACATCTCGCCGGACAGATTGCCGCAGAGTTCCACTTCGTGGCCCTGCCCGCGCAGGCGGTCGGCCAGTTGCCTGCACGCGTTCACGCCGCGGTGATCGGCCCCCAGCGCCAGTTTCATGGCAGCCACTCCTGTATCCGTTGGGATATAAGTTCCTGAATGCGCCGCGCCGTCTGAGTGTAGACCTCCGGCCCCATGCCGATCGGGTCGGGCACATCGCGCCCGGCCGGATCCAGGGTCTGCACCTTGTCCGCCGCGCCGGGATCAAGATCGAGCACCGCCGCGGCGTGGGAGCGGGTCATCGCCAGCACCACGTCGGCCTCGGCGATGAGCCTGCGCGTCAGCGGGCGCGATGAGTGCGGACGCGACAAGAACCCGAGTTCTCGCACCGCGTCGGCGGCCTCGGGCGTCATCGGCATGCCGGTGCCCGCGGCGGCCCCGGCCGACATCACCCGCACCGCCTCGCCACCGGACGCCTGCGCCAGCAACCCCGCGGCGATCGACTCGGCCATCGGGCTGCGGCAGGTGTTGCCGGTGCACACAAACAGCACGGTCCGCTCGGTCTGCTTGCCGACAAACCGCGCCTCGTACGCGCCCTCGCGCAGCACTTCGTACCCCGGCGCGCCGCCATCCTCGGCGTGCAACAGAACGACCGTCGCGCCGGCCCGCATGCGAGACTCCCCATCGTCGAGCGCGACTTCGGGATCGACCTGCGCAGCGCGCATCGCCGCGAGCGCGACATCCAGCGTCTGCGCCTGCCCGCCGCCGGGCGCGGCGAGTTCGATGCACGCCAGCGCACGCTCGGATCGGGCCGCGAGCGCGGCCGCCGCGGCGTGCCCGCTGACACGGAACGCGATGCGCCCCTCATCGTCGGCGCACCCGGGCGGGAGCCCCATCGCCTCGACGACCGCGCCAGCCGTCCGGGTGTCGCCCGCCGCGCTGAGAAACACCGCCGGGCCGGGGGCCAGGCGGCGCACGATGCGTCGGTGGCGCGACGAAGTAAATGGCCCGACCGCCGTCTGGCCTTGCTCGACCAGATCGCGCTCGACGCCGCGCGGGCCGTCGATGGTCGGCGCCAGCCACACGGGCGACCGCACGTGCGGCGCGAGCGCGCCGGTGCGTGCCAGTGTCGTGTCGCGCGAGCGTGTCCCGAAGACGGCGACGTACGCCGTCTCCGTCGGCGCGAGCACGACCCCGCCCGCATCGAGCGCTGCACCGGCGCGTGCCAGCGCCTCGCGCCGGTCCTGCGGCGAACATTCGCGGAGATTGACGGTCCGTCCGTCCATGGGCGCAGTATCCGCCGCGCGGGGCGCGAGATCAAACCGGCCGCTCGGCGCGTCAGCGCTGAACGGCCTCGAACTCGATGAGCGTCTGCACATCCCTCTGCACAGCGTGACCGCCGATCGACGCCGCCGTCCGCGCCTTCAGCGTGTCGTTCCGCCGCGCGATGCGCCCCGCCGCCGAGTCCCACACCGCCAGGCCGCGTTCGGTCCACTCTTCGAGTTTCAAGGTCGGCCGGGTCGGGTCCGGCTCGCCGCGCGGAGCCGCGAGCGTGCCGCCGCCGACGATCTCGATCGGCCACAGCCCCGGCATGTCCACGCCCGAGAGCGTGTGCTCGCGCACGAGGCGGGCCATCGCGCCGTGCGGCATGGCGCGCTCCTCGGTGCGCTGCCACTTCGCGCCCGGCGCTCGCTGCACGAAGCCATCGTCCTCCTCGTCGTCGACGCGCCACAGTCGCTCCAGGAATCGCGGAAGCGATGCGCCGCCGAACGGCCCGAGCGCCAATGCGCCGGCCTCGCCGTGCTCGCGCGCCGCGGCGTCGGCCTCCTCCGTGCCGCGGAGCGAGCCGATCGAACCGTCGGGCCGCACGCGCACGATCAGTTCGGCGGCGCACAGCGCGGCCAGCGGCGCGGCGACCGCGCCCGCCGCAGGGCCCCCGTCCGGCGCGGGGGGCGCGCCATCGGCCGGCCGCTCCCACTCGAACGTCAGCGGGCCTTCGATCGCCGCGGCATAGTCCGTCGGCATGGCGGTCATCGTGGCTTCGATCTTCAGTATCGTGATGACCAGCAGGGCCGCGCCGCTGTCTTCCGTCTCGCGCACGGCCAGGCGCAGCACTCCGGCGAGGTTTGTCGAGACAAGCCGCTCCTCGCCCGCCTCGCGCGTGGTGACGATCGCCCGATGCTTGAAACGGTAATCATCATGCGTGCCCTTTGTCCACACGGGCCGGAGCGTCACGGCTTCCGCCGGCGCGGCGGGCGGCTCGGCGCCCACCGATCCCAGCAGCAGAAGCACGGAGGCGACAAGCGGGCCGATGGGCATGGGCGTGTCCTTTCAGGCGCGGCGAATCATGGCCTGCCGCTCGGCGGGCGTGAGGACGGCCGCGGCATCGTTCAGCCAGCGCCACCCGTCCTGACGGTAGCCCGCCGTGGGCTTGAGTTCGGGCATGCGGGCCTGCCAGTAGCGGTTGAAGCGGGCCATGAGCATCTCGCGCGCCAGTTTCGCGGCCATCGACGCGAGCGCGACGGGCATGTGCCGCGACTCGGCCTCGGGCATGAACTGCACGATCATCCGACGCGCGGGCGGGCCATCGGCGGCGACCTCGTAGCGGCTGCGCGCCGGCTGCTCCTCGATCGTGGTGACACGCGCATCGGGAAACGCCCCGGCCAGCATCGCGCCGTACTGCGTGCGCCCCCCCTGCCGGTCGCACACCACCCGCAGCGACGAGCCCGCCTCCGCCGCGCCCCACCGCTCCCACGCGTGCCAGAGGTGCCGCTGCAGCGCGCTCTGCGTGGTCGCGGCCTTCGTGCCCGACGCCTCCACCAGTTCGTTGAAGTCGCGCTCGAACACCGCTTCGCATCGCAGCGCGCAGATCGCGACCATCGCCCCGTCGAGCGCGCCCGCGAGCACGTTCGCCGCGATGCGCACTTCGCCCTCCGAGCACGCCGCCGGACACGGCGCGGGCCCGACGCGGTACCACTCCTCGATGGGCAGCACGATGCCCAGCGCGCGGAGCAGCGCGGCATCGTTGGCGGGCAGCGCGCGGTCGCCCTGCCCGGCCTCGCACATCAGAAACGACAGCACGCCGCGCTCCAGATGCGTCAGCGGGTGCCGACGTGCATCGTTGGGCAGTTTGAGTTTCTTGGAGTCATCGATGAGCAGCGCGCCGGACCCGGCCGCCCGCCGAGCCCTGCCGCGGGCCGCGGGCGCGCCCGCCCGCGCGACCGCGGGCGACAAGCGCTTCCACAGGTCGGGCGCAGGATCGCCCTCAGACCAGTCGTCGATGCGCACCGCCGACATGGCAACGCACAACGGCCCGAGCAGCGGCCCGTACCCAGCCTCGTCGATCCCGCAGATCACAAGTGGCACGCGGGCATGGTACCGCTCCGCGGCGGCGCGCACGTGTTGCGCCCCGGTCTGGAGACCGGGGCCACCAAGCGACCAGGGCCACCAAGAGACCGGGGCCACCACAGACCTCCCGCTACACTCGAACCGTGACCGACACCGCCGATGCCAAGCAACTCCTCCGCGCACAGTTGCGGGCCCGGCTCGCAACGGTCACGCCCGAACTCGCCGCGGCGTGGTCCGAACAAGCGTGCCAAAGGATCGAATCCGCGCCGGCGTTCGGGGCCGCCCGCGCGGTCATGCTGTTCGTACCGATGTCGGCCCGCGCCGAAGTGGACCTCCGCCCGCTCGCCACACGTGCGCGCCATGCCGGGAAGACCATCGCCCTGCCACGAGTGGACTGGCAGTCCCGGACGCTCTCGCCGCGGATTGTGCGAGACTTGGCCGACGATCTGGAGCCCGACACCGCCGCGCGCGGCGCGGCGGCGGGCCTTCTGCATCCCCGAGAACGGTGTCCGGCGATCAACCCAGCCAATCTGGAACTCGTTCTCGTTCCGGGACTTGGATTCGATTCGGAGGGCGGGAGGATCGGCCACGGCGCAGGGTTCTATGATCGGTTTCTGGCCCATCCGGCGCTTCGGGCCGCGGCGTGGGGCGTGGGCTTTGAGTGCCAGGTGCTGCCCGCCGCGGGACGCCTGCCGCGCGAGCCCCACGACCGCTCGCTCGACGCCTTGGTGACCGAGTCCCGATTGATGATGTTTGGTAGCGGACAGGCTGAACCACGCGGCGGGGGATGACCGAAAAGAGCGTTGTGCGGCCCCGCCCGCGGGTTCGACAATCCGCCCCGGCCCCATGAAAGAACGGAAGCCCCCATGGCCCTTGCATCCCAGATGAGTCGCGGACAGCGCGTGCCCAGTTCGTCGGTCGCGGCGTACCGGTCCAAGCGGCGCGCGCGGATGCTCAAGGGCGCGGGGATCGCCGCGCTGGTGGTGCTGTGCGGCACGGGCCTGCTCTACATCCTGCACGGACGCGACAGCGGGCCGCGAAGCGCAAACGCTCAGCCCGTGAACGACCCGCTGAAGCCCGCCGACGCCGCCGCGGGCGCGCCTGCCGCTTCCCCTGCCCCCGCCAACAGCAAGCCGCCCGAGGCACGCCCCGAGCCCGCGTTGATCTCGATGAACTCGATGCGCGATGGCGCCCGCGCGCCAACATCCGCCCAGAGCCAGCCGCGCACGGACAACGGCCTGACCGCGTCGCCGGGTTCGGGCGTAGTGCGGGACCCGCTGGTGACCAATCCCGCCGCGAGCGGCGCGCCCGACCGCATGGACCTGCCAGAGGACCTCGCCTCGCTGGTGAGCAGCGCGGAGCGCGCCCAGCGGGAGGGCAAACTCGCCGATGCCCGCGCAAGCCTCAACCGCGTGCTGCTCGACCGGCGCACGCCCGAGAGCGAACGCGGCGCGCTGCGGAGGTGGATCAGCGACCTCAACGAGACGCTCCTCTTCTCGCCGACGGTCGTCGCCGGCGATCCGTTCGCGCAGTCCTACACCGTCGTCGGCGGCGACAGCCTGCCGGTCATCAACCGCAAACTCGGCCTGACCACCGAGTTCCTGCTCATCGCGCGGCTGAACAAACTCGCCGATCCGAGCAAGATCCAGATCGGCCAGCGCCTCAAGGTCGTGAACGGCCCATTCCACGCGGTGGTGAGCAAGTCGGCGTACCGGATGGACATCTTCGCGGGCGACCCGCCCTCGCCCTCGTCGATCGGCACGTCTTTGCTGGCGTGCGGCGCGGAGCCGGGGTGGGTCTACATCCGCTCGTTCCCCGTCGGCCTTGGCGCCGAGGACGGCACGCCCATCGCCAACTTTGTCGTGCGGCCCAACAGCAAACTCGTGAACCCCGAGTGGCGCAACCCGCGCACCGGCGAGCGCTTCGCCGCGAACGACCCCAGGAACCCCATCGGCGAACGCTGGATCGGCCTCGATGGGCTCGACGAAGCCAGTCGCGGCCACACCGGCTTCGGCATCCACGGCACCATCGAGCCCGAGTCGATCGGCCGGAGCATGTCGATGGGATGCATCCGCCTGGGCGACCGGGATGTCGAGATTGTGTACGAGTTGCTTGCGCCGCGGGTGAGCGTGGTGAAGGTCGTGCCGTAAGCGCCTTTGCGTGCTTCCCGTCCTACTTCCTCACCCCCCGCTCCAGCACATCGCAGAACGCCCCGCACAGCGTGCGCTTCGAGAGTTGCGTCTCCACCACGTGCCGCGCACGCTCGCCCATCGCCGCGAGCCGATCGGCGGGGGCATCGAGAATCTCCCGAATCACCGCCGCGGCACGATCCACGTCTCCGTGCGGGATGATCCAGCCGATGGGCGTGCGCTCGGCGGGGGCGAAGTCCTCCTGCCCGCGCTCGCCCTTGACGAGGTCCGACACGTGGCACGGATCGGGCGCGAGCAGAATGATCGGCCGCGCCACCGCCATCGCGCCGTAGATCTTGCACGGGTGGATCGTGCCCACGGCCTCATCGCCCACGCTCACCAGGTGCGCATCGGCCGCGGAGAGCGAGAACCGCAGACGCGCCAGCGGCTGATATGGCAGGCTGAGCATGTTGGCCATGCCCTGCTCACGGATGCACGCCTCGACTTCCCTCTTGCGGACGCCATCGCCGATGAAGAGGAACGCGGCACGCGAGTCATCCTTGAAGCGCACCGCGGCCTTGAGGAAGGTATCCAGCGGCAGCGCGATGCCGTGATTCCCGGAATACATGAACACGCGCTTGCCCGCGAGGGCGTGCTCGGCGCGGAAGGGGTTGGCATCGTGCGCCACGGGCTCGACACTGTCCTCGTGCGGCCAGGGCGGGAGGATCGCCATCTTCTCGGTGGTGTCGAGTTTGTTGTTCATGGTGCGGGCCATGAACTTGTCGAGCACGATGACATCCGCCGACCGCCGCAGGATGATGCGGTTGAACAGGTTCATCAGCCGCGCGGGGAGCGAGTTCGGCCCGATCTTCCCGAGCGAGATCAACTGGTCGGGGTTGATGTCCATGACCCAGAACTTGATCGCGGGCCGGCCGAGTTTGAACAGCCAGATTTTCAGCGCGGCGATGATGCACATCGGCGGTGAGGTGCTCACAAGAATCGCGCGAACGTTCCCGATGAACACGCCGCGGATGATCGTCTGCACCATGAACAGCAACGCGGCGAGAATTCGCAGCGCAAACGACTTCTTGCCGAAACTCGACAGCGGGAGTCGGATGATCTCGACGCCGTCGATCGTCTCGCGCGGCTTGTACTTGATCGAGGCATCGTTGTAGCCGCGGGCCGAAGTGAGCACGACGACGCGCCAGCCGCGCCGCACCATCTCCGCCGCGGCGTCGGCCATATGCTGGCCCACCGAGGCCGGATCGGGAACGTAGACCTGGGAAAGGACAAGGAGTGTGGGGCGTGGAGGGGAGTGGGTCATCGGCGCGGGAGTTCCGTGTAGACAATCTCGGTAATGGCGCGGCCGTGCTCAAGTTCGGCGATGGCGGCTCCGAGAGAACGCGCGAGCAGGTGCTTGAGTTCATCGTTCGTGCAGTTGCCGCAGTTGAGCAGGATCACGCGGGGCGGAGGCCCCAGCCGAGCCACAATCGGGAGAAAATCGGCGTCCTTGGTTATGAGGATCACGTCGGCGGAGCGGGCCGCCGCGAAGATGGCCGTGTCGCTTCGCTCTCGAAGCCCGAGGCCGAGCAGGTGACGGCATCGGTACCCCAGTTCGCTCTCGATCCAGGCGGGCAGATACTTCGAGAGCATCGCGTCGAGCCACAACTCGCGCTGGCGTGATGCGCCGGTCATGCGACCATTCGCGGCGGGTCAAAGTACTTCGCCGCATACACCAAGCAGGCGCGGACATCGTCCACTTCGATCTCCAGTTCATCGGCGATCTGCGCGGCCGTCTCGCCCGCCGCAAGCAGATCCAGCACGTCCGAAACGCGTATGCGCATGCCGCGAACGCACGGCCGCCCGGAGCACTGCGCCGGGTCAACAGTGATGCGCTTGAGGAGTTCGGTGCTTGTGTGCTGGGTCATTGGCCACCTTGGGGCACATGATAGGGAGCCGGACAGGCCGCCCGGGCTTGCCGCGCCGCGACGCTCACGCCCCCGTGCTGCCGACCAGCGCGGCATTCGTCGGGAAACGCTGCATCGCCGCGAGCAACTGCTCAACCTGTATGTGCGGCGGCATCGACATCAGCCTTCGCCGCAGCGCGGTCATGGTCTTGAGTTCCTGCTCGTTCATGAGCAGGTGTTCCTTCCGCGTGCCGCTCGCGGCGAGGTTGATCGCCGGGAACAGCCGCCGCTCGGCGATCTTGCGGTCGAGGATCAGTTCCATGTTGCCCGTGCCTTTGAACTCCTCGAAGATCACCTGGTCCATCGCGCTGCCCGTATCGACCAGGCACGTGGCGATCATCGTCAGCGTGCCCGCCTCCTCGGTGCAGCGGGCCGAGCCGAAGATCTGCTTGGGCACTTCCATGGCTTTCGCATCGATGCCGCCGGTCATGGTGCGGCCGCTTGACGCGTACTTGCGCGAACGGTTGAACGCGCGGCCCAGCCGAGTGAGCGAATCGAGCATCACCACCACGTGCTTGCCCGCCTCGCACATGCGCTTGGCCCGCTCCATCGTCAACAGCGAGACCGCCACGTGACGCTCGGCATCGTGGTCGTTGCTCGAAGCGATGCACCGCGCCCGCGGCCGGCCGTCGCCGGTGGTGAACTGCGCGAACGCGCGACGAAAATCCGTCACCTCTTCCGGCCGCTCATCCACCAGCAGCAGGATCATCTCCACATCCGCGTGGTTCCGCAGGATCGAGGTCGCGATGTCCTTGAGAAGCGTCGTCTTGCCCGCCTTGGGCGGCGAGACGATCAGCCCGCGCTGGCCGCGGCCGATGGGGCAGAACAAATCCGCCAGCCTGCACGCGACCGGGCACCCGGGATACTCCAGCGTGAGCCGCGGCTGCGGGTCGATCGATGTCAGATCTTCAAACGGCTTGGACTGCGCGAAACGCTCCGGCTCAAGGCCCTCGATGGCGACGATGGACTCGACGACCGGCCGGCCACCCCCTCCGCCCGCCTGTCCGCTCTGCGCGGCGACCTCCGCGACCGATTGCGGCGGGCCTTCGGGCCGGGGGCCGCGCCCGCGTCGGCGGCGACGGCGACGGCCCGCACCAGGTTGCTTGAGACCGACTTCGACCGTGACTTCCAGGCCGTGCCGGAGTTTGAACCGCTCGCCAAAGAACAGCGGCACAAACGGATCGTCCTCACGCTGGATGAGCGTGGAGCCGTTTAGTTGGCGAACGCGCCCCTCGGCGCGGGCCGGCCAATCGAGTATTCCGGTCACGGTCGGCATGTCTTCGATCAACGCCGCCCCGGCGCGAACGCGCCCCCCGCCAGGGCACACGATCCTTCCGCAGATTGACCCCTCCCCCCCCGTCCCCCTGTCCCTCTGAAGAACCGCACCACCCACCCGCTCTGCACGGGCCGCAGAAGGCCCCGCCGCGACCAAGCGGCCGCGACGATGCCGGTCATAAGAGCAGGAATGCGAGCGCAAGTCAAGTGCGGACTGTGATGTCCGTGTTCACTTGGACGCTGCATCGCCTACTATCGTTCCCGTAAGGGGAGCCGGGGAAAGATTGGACTTTGTTTGGATCGCACGACGCGCGGCCGGAGGCCTGCCTTCGGCGGCGGAGGGTCCGGGCACGTACATGGAGACGCTCAAGGGCATCGCGGTCTCGCCGGGAATCGTCATCGGGCGCGTGTTCGTGCTGGATGATGAGCGGCGGCGCATCCCGCGGCGTGTGGTGCGGCCCGAGCAACTGCCCATCGAGCACGACCGCCTGTGGAAGGCGCTCGGGGCGTCGATCCACGAACTCAACGGCCTGCGCGAGAAGACCCGCGCGGGGCTGGGCGAAGAGGCGGCCAAGATCTTCGCGTTCCACCTCGGCATGCTGTGCGACCCGACGCTGACGCGTCCGATGCACGAGCGGATCGATGCCGAGCGCGTGACGGCCGAGTACGCCGTGTGGAAGGGCTTCGAGGAACTGCTCACTCGGTTCGCCGCGCTGCCCGACCCGAGTTTCCAGACCAAGGTCGACGATGTGCGCGACCTGTCGGCGCGTGTGCTGCGACACCTGATCGGCGAGCACTCCAGCCGCCTCTCGCAACTGAAACACCAGGCGGTGGTGGTGGCGCGAGATCTCACGCCCTCGCAGACCGCCGCGTTCGACCGCGGGCAGGTCGTGGCCTTCGCGACCGACCTGGGCGGCCGCACCAGCCACACCGCGATCTTTGCCCGCGCGTTGGGCATCCCCGCGGTGGTCGGGGTCGGGCACGTCACGCAGACGGCGACCGACGATTCGCCGGTCATCATCGATGGCGACCATGGCGTAGTCGTCATCGACCCGGACGAGGCGACCCTGGAGGAATATGCACGCCGAATCGAGCAGCGCGCCACCGCCAGCCTCACCCTGCGCGAACTGGCCTCGCTGCCGTGCGTCACAACCGATGGCACGCACGTCGCGCTCCTCGCCAACATCGAGTTTCCCGAGGAGATCCCCACCGCCGTCGATTGCGGGGCCGAGGGCGTCGGGCTCTATCGCACCGAGTACCTCTACCTCACCTCGACCCGCGAGCCCACCGAGGAGGACCACTTCGCCGCGTACAAGAAGGCGGTGGAACTCTCCCAGGGCCGCACGCTGGTCATCCGCACGGTCGACCTCGGCGCGGACAAGTACACGCAGGAGCGCGCCGAGGAGCCGGAGCGCAACCCGTTCCTCGGCCTGCGCTCGATCCGTTACTGCCTGCAGTCGCTGCCGATGTTCAAGACGCAACTCCGCGCACTCCTCCGCGCCAGCGCGCTGGGGCCGATGCGCGTCATGTTCCCGCTCATCAGCAACACCAACGAACTCCGCCAGGCCAAGTTCCTCGTCAACGACGTGATGGAGGACCTCGACGAGGAGGGCCTGCCATTCGACCGTTCCGTGCCCGTGGGCATGATGGTCGAAGTCCCCGCCGCGGCGATCATGGCCAACACCTTTGCGCGCGAGTCCGCCTTCTTCTCGATCGGCACCAACGACCTCGTGCAGTACACGCTCGCGGTCGACCGGACCAACGAGCGGGTGGCCAGCCTGTTCAACCCCGCCCACCCGGCGGTCCTCCAACTCATCAAGGAGGTGGTCCGCGCGGGCCGTCGGAACAACATCCCGGTCTCATGCTGCGGCGAGTCGGCCGGGGAGCCGGACTACGCCCTTTTGCTCATGGGGTTAGGGTTGCGTACACTCTCGGCGACGGCGTCGAGCCTGCCGATGCTCAAAAGAGCGGTCCGCAGTGTGTCGATCCAACAGTGCGAGCGCATGGCCAAACGGGCCCTGTCGCTTGATTCCGATGCCGCGGTCGCGGCGTTTCTCCGCGACCAGGCTCGAAAGATCATCCCCGAGGCGTTCGACGGGCGTTCCGCCGAATAGCCAAGGGGAACAGGAACATCGGCGCGGGCGCCTTTCCGGGCGGACGCGCACGGGAAGCAGGCGACGCGCTCCCCCCGATCTGGCCGCGGCAACACGCCGCGATGCCGCGGGGTGAGGGGCGAGGATGGGGGACGGGGGCGCTCGCGGCAAGGGCCGCGGGTGGGCGGCGATGGGTTCGGCGGTCCGCGGCGCAAACTGCCGCGGCCGCGCACGGGCCGCCGCGCATCCTCTCCGCGTTTGCCGTTCCCGTGCATCCCCGGCAAGTTGGCCCGCGGCCGATCGAGGCCCGCGTTCGCGCATGAACCCGATGGCACACACGCTCGACCCGCGAAGCCGGCGCATCCGCGCCGGTCGCGGCGATGCGATGCCCGGGCGCGACGGGGGCCGGAAAGGATGATGGCGGTTTCATGTCAAAGCAAATGGTGATCAACTACGTCCCCGGCGAGGAGTGCCGCGTAGCCGTTCTGGAGAACGACCGGCTCGAGGAGTTCCACGCCGAACGGATGGACTCGGCCTCGCACGTGGGCAACATCTACATCGGGAAGGTGGTCAACGTCGAGCAGGGCATCCAGGCGGCGTTCGTGGACTTCGGTCTGCCCGCCAACGGCTTCCTGCACGTGACGGACCTGCACCCGCGGTACTTCCCCGGCGAGGACCAGGAGACGACCGAGCGCGTCGGCAAGAAGACGCCGCGTCGGGAACGCCCGCCGATCCAGGCCTGCCTTCGGCGCGGGCAGGAGATCGCGGTTCAGGTGATCAAGGAGGGCGTCGGGACCAAGGGCCCGACGGTCACGAGTTACCTGAGCGTGCCCGGGCGCTTCCTGGTGATGATGCCGCAGATGGACCGCGTGGGCGTCTCGCGGAAGGTGGAGGACGAGGAGACGCGCCGCAAGATGCGCGAGATTCTCGATCAACTCGACCTGCCGGATGGCTTCGGGTTCATCCTGCGCACCGCGGGAATGGACCGCACCAAGGCCGAGTTGAAGCGCGACCTGGCGTACCTCTCGCGCCTGTGGAAGGACATGGAGAAGCGCTGGCAGCAGGGCAACAAGCCGCGGCTGCTGTACTCGGAAAGCGACCTGCTGGTCCGGACGCTCCGCGACACGCTGACGACGGACATGGACCGCGTGGTGATCGACAACGACGCCGCGCTGAACCGCGCGGCCCGGTTCCTGAAGATCGTCGCGCCGCGCACCGCGACCAAACTCGTGCACTACACGGGCAAGGCGCCCATCTTCCACGTGATGGGGGTCGAGCAGCAGATCCAGAACATCCACGCGCGCGAGGTGCCGCTGCCCGGCGGGGGCCGGCTGGTCTTTGACGAGGCCGAGGCGCTGGTCGCCATCGACGTCAACAGCGGCAAGATGCGCGATGCCAAGGACGCCGAGACCACCGCCTACCGCACCAACGTGGAGGCGACCGACGAGATCTGCCGGCAACTCCGCCTGCGCGACGTCGGCGGCGTGATCGTGAACGACCTGATCGACATGCGCCAGGCCAAGCACCGGCGCGAGATCGAGAACCGCTTCAAGGAGAATCTCAAGCGCGACCGCGCCCGATGGACCATCGCCCCCATCAGCGAGTTCGGCATCCTCGAGATGACCCGCCAGCGCATGCGCGGCAGCCACGAGAGCCAGCACTTTGCCGACTGCCCCGTCTGCCGCGGGCGCGGCCTGGTGCAGCGGCCCGAGAGCGTCGCGGCGGATGCCCTCCGCGAACTGGGCGCGATTCTCGAGAACGACAAGATCGCGCGGGCGGAAATGGTCGTCAGCCCGCGCATCGCCGGAGAACTGCTCTCCTCCAAGCGCCGCGCGCTGGCGCGCATCGAGCGCACGCTCGCCAAGCACGTCGATGTCCGCATCTCCGATGCCATCCCCGTCGACCGGGTGAACTTCTACGCCTACGACGCGCAGGGCAACGATCTCGACGTCGCGCGGCTCAAGCACCGCACCGTGCGCAGCGAGGAACTCGTCGAGCACGTGCTCGCCACCGACACCGACCCCAACTGGGCCGAGATCGAGGACCAGGCGCCGGAGGTTGTCGAAGACGTCGTCGAAGAGGTCGTCGAACTGCCGCTGCATCCGATCGAAATGGATGAGGCGCAGGCCGCCGCGGCCGAGGCTGCCGCATCGCAGCAGGAAGTGGCCGACGGCAAGGGCCGTCGCGGCCGGCGCGGTCGCGGCGGACGGGGCGGTCGGGGCGGCGGCGCACCGCTCCTGCCGCCGATGCCCGCGCCCAAGCCGGCGGCGAAGCCCGAAGCACAGCCCGCCGATGGACAGCCCGAATCCGAGGGTGAGGGCGGGAGCCGCAAGCGTCGCCGGCGCCGGCGCGGCCGCGGCGGACGCGGCGAGGTCGCGCCCCAGGCCGATGGTCAGTCGCCCACGCTCGGCGATACGCCGGTCGAGTCTTCCGTCATCGAAGCGTCGCCGGCACCCGCCGATGGGGCCGCCCTCGACAACCCGGTCGGCACGGACGAACCCGGCGCGCCCGAAACGGGCGAGCGCAAGCGTCGCCGTCGGCGGCGGCGCGGTCGCGGCGGACGGGGGGGCGGCGGGCAGGGCGCACCGGCCGAGGGCGGCGCGCCCTCGCTCAATGGCACGCACCCGCCCGCTCCTGCTCACGAAGGCGATTCTGGCGGGCACGACGATGACGTCGCGGGAGATGAACCCGAGGGCGCGGCACAGCCTGCCGATGGTCCCGCCGGCGCTGAAGGCGGAGGCGGTCGGCGCAAGCGCCGGCGTCGTCGTCGCGGCCGCGGCGGTGGTGGCGGCGGCGCGCCGCAAAGCGACTCGGGTCCGGCCGCAGGCTCGCCCTCTCGCCCGCAAGCCGCGCCGCAGCCGGCCGCGTCAGCGCCAAAGCCTCCCGCATCCACGCCCGCCGCAAAGCCTCGCACGCTCTACGTCAGCCGTCGCCGGCTGCTCCCCAGCGAACGCAAAGGCCTGACCGGCGGCGGGGACGAGTGAATCCGCACGCGCGGCAAGCCCGGTGCGCCGCGTAGACTTGCGTTCATCATGGACCGCCGCGTCGTCATCACGGGTCTGGGCGTTGTGTCGGGCTTCGGCGTCGGTGCCGATGCGCTGTGGTCCGGCCTTTGCGATGGGCGCACCTGCCTCGGCCCGATCACCCGGTTCGATGCCGCGGGTTTCGCCACGCGCCTCGCCGCGCAGTTGCCCGACAACTTCGCCGCGAAGGACTTCGTGCCCAAGAGTTACCGCAAGGCGACGAAGGTCATGGCGCGCGACTCGGAGATCGCCGTCGCCGCGGCGAGGGCCTGTGTCGAGGACGCGCGGCTCATCACCCGCGGGACCGAGGGCGAGAACATCGCGACGACCTACCCGGCTTCGCGCCTGGGGTGCCAGATCGGCGCGGGGTTGATCGCGGCGGAGACCGACGAGATGACCGCGGCCATGGCGACGGCCGCCGGCGACGACGGCCGTTTTTCGCTGCGCACATGGGGCGGCGAGGGGGGGCAGGGCATGGAGGCGCTCACGCCGCTCTGGCTGCTCAAATACCTGCCGAACATGCTGGCCTGCCATGTGACGATCATCCACGGGGCGGAGGGGCCGAGCAACACCATCACCTGCGCCGAAGCGAGCGCGCTGCTGTCGATCGGCGAGAGCATGCGCGTCATCCAGCGCGGCGCGGCCGATGCGTGCTTCTCCGGCGGGTGCGAGAGCCGATTGAATGTCATGGGCCTGCTGCGCTGGTCGCTCGCCGGGATGCTCGCCCCCACCGGCGACGAGACCGACGGCTCTCGGATCGTGCGGCCGTACGACGCCGCGGCCGCGGGCGGGCTGCTGGGCGAGGGCGGCGGGATTCTCATGCTCGAGGAAGAACGTGCCGCTTCGGCCCGCGGCGCGCGGGCGTATGCGCATCTGGCGGGCTTTGGCGCGGGCCAGTCCGATCCCGATTACCGCGACGGCGAGCGCGACGAGGGCATGCGATTCGCCATCGAGAACGCGCTGGAGGATGCGGGCGTGAACGCGTCGCAGGTCGACGCGGTCGTGCCGATGGCGTCGGGCGTGCCGCGGCTGGACGCGGCCGAGGCGGGCGCGCTGCGAGCCGTGCTCGGCGATCATTTGTCGCGCGTGCCGCTGGTCACGCTTTCGCCGCACGTGGGCAACTGCAACGCCGGGCACGCCGGAGTTCAGGCCGCGGTCGGGGCGATGTGTCTGCGCGAGCAGCGGCTGCCCGCGCGGCTGCACGCGGGCCGGCCGAGCGGGGGGTTGGACGCGGGCGCGCGCGGCGCGGTCGCGGCGAACCTAAACTGCGTTCTTGTGTGTACCGGCTCTCTGGGCGGGCAGAATGCCGCAGCGGTGCTCACGCGGGCCTGACCGCGCCCGCAATCGCGTTGCGCCGGGTTGCGCACGTCGGAACGCTTGGTCGATTCTTCGGGCGCGGGCCGCGTCCGACCTCGCAACGGAGGCTCTCATGCACGGCGACAACCGCAACCAGGATCAGCGTTCGGGCCGCGGCGGACAGCGCGGACGCGGCGTGCCGCTCTCGGAACTCGACCCCGCGCTCACCGAGGTCAGCCGGAAACTCATCGGCTGCGCGATCGAGGTGCACAAGGCGCTCGGCCCCGGGTACGCGCAAGAGGTCTACCAGCGCGCCGTCCAACTCGAACTCACCGCGGCGGGCGTGCCGTTCGAATCCGCCGTGCGCGTGCCCGTGCTCTACCGCGGGCAGAACGTGGGCGAGCAGACCGCCGACCTGATGATCGACGGGCGGTTCGTCGTCTCCGTGCTGGCGCACCGGGGCGACGTGAGCGCCGACGAGCGTTCCGCCGTCCGCGCGCTGCTCCGCGCGGCGGACAAGGAACTCGGACTGGTCATCAACTTCGCCGAGCGACGGCTCAAAGACGGCCTGGTCCGCGTCCTGAACCCGGACAAGATCCCCTCGCTCCGCGGGCACGACGGCGAGCACGAGGCGGTGGAAGAGGCCGAGCATTGAGCACCCGCGTCGTCATCACGGGAATGGGCTGGGTCACGCCGCTGGGCACCGACGTCGACGCCGTCTGGCGACGAATCCTCGCCGGCGAGTCGGGCATCGGCCCGGTTACGCGGTTCGACGCCTCCACCTTCAAGACCAACTTCGCGGCGGAGGTCAAGGGCTTCGACCTTGCCGAGTCTCTGCCCGCCGACCTCGCCGCCGGGCACGAAGATGCGGCGCTGAACACGCGCTTCGCGCTCGCCGCGGCGCAGCGCGCATGGGAGCAGTCGGGCCTCGGTTCGCTCGCATCATCCGGCAAACTGTCGCGCCGGCGCTTCGGCATGTACCTGGGCGCGGGCGAGGGCCCGATCGACATCGACAACTACGCCGCGACCAACCTCGCGGGCTGGAAGGCCGACACACGCTCGCTCGATGCCGCCGCCTGGGGCCGCGCTGCGCAGCAGAACATGTCCGCCGTGCGCGAGGTGCAGCAGGAGCCCAACATGGCGCTGGCGCACCTGGCGCGGGCGTTCGGGGCACGCGGGCCCTCGAGCAACTGCATGACCGCGTGCGCCGCGAGCACGCAGGCCGTGGGCGAGGCCTTCGAGACCATCCGCCGCGGCGATGCCGACGTGATGCTCGCCGGCGGCGCGCACTCGATGATCCACCCGCTGGGCATGACGGGGTTCATCCGCCTGACGGCGATGAGCACGCGCCGCGATGACCCGGCGCACGCCGCGCGGCCGTTCGACCGCACGCGCGAAGGGTTCGTGATGGGCGAGGGCGCGGGGATGCTCATCCTCGAATCGCTCGAGCACGCGCTGGCCCGCGGCGCCACGCCGCTGGCCGAGATCGCCGGCTTCGGCTCATCGGCCGATGCCTTCCGCATCACCGACATCCAGCCCGAGGGCAAGGGCGCGCAGGCCGCGATGCTCGAGGCCTGCCGCCAGGCCGGCGTGAACCCGCGCGAGCCCGGGCCCGATGGCCGCCCGCAGGTGCACTACATCTCCGCGCACGGCACCGGCACATCCGAGAACGACAAGATCGAGACCGCGGCGGTGAAGGGCGTGTTCGGACCGCTCGCGCCGCGCGTGCCCTTCTCCAGCGTCAAGAGCATGCTCGGCCACCTCATCCAGGCCGCGGGCGCGGTGGAACTCATGACGTGCGTCATGGCGATCCGCACGGGCTTCGTGCCGCCGACCATGAACCTGCACGAGCCCGACCCCGAGTGCGATCTTGACTACGTGCCCAACGCCGCGCGCGACCTGCGCGAACAAGGCGGCGTCGAAGTCTGCTTGTCCAACTCTTTCGGGTTCGGCGGGCAGAACGACACGATCGCTGTGCGTCGGTTCCGCGCCTGACCGTGGCATGGCCGTCCCGGTAGCGTGGCCGTCCCGGCCATGATCTTCACGGGCGGGACGCCCGTGCCACACTCGAACTAGCCGTGCGGCTCGGCCCGGTGGTTCCGCGGCCCCAGCAGCAACTCGCTCAGCAGGTCGCGGATGCTCATGCCCGATTCATCCACGCCGTGCCGCGTCACGCCCATTGCGCTCAGCACGCCAAAGCCCAGCCCGAGGTGGATCAGCGCCCACGCCGTCAGTTCCGGGCTGAAGCGCTTGCTCACTTTGCCCGAGTCCTGCGCCCGCTGCACCTCCGCCTGCACGAACTCGTGCAAGCGCGCGATGTGCTGCATCAGCGCTTCCTGCACCTTCGGGTCCTCGGCCTCGGTCATCGCCTGCACGATCACGCGATAGATCCCGCGGCCCTTGTTCGAGACCATCGGGTTGGCGCCGATCAGCCGCTGCAGCCGGTCGGCCGGGTCCGCCGCATCGCGGAGTTCATGCTCCCACAATCGAATCGTGCTCTCGCCGGTGCGCTCGATCAGCGCGATGAACAGATCCCGCTTGCTGGGGAAGTGGCGGTAGATGATCGGCTCGGTCACACCCGCCGCGCGGGCGATCTGGCTCGTCGTCGCGCCCGCGTACCCGTGCACCGCGAACAACTTCGCGGCGGTATCGAGCAACTGCTCGCGGCGTTTGGCTGCCGGCAATCGGCTCATCTCGAACGCCCCTTCCCAAACTGCCCGCTCCCGCCCCGGTCGCGGCCTCCCCCTATCGGCCAGAGGGATGCCCCGATTTGCTAGTATACGCTCACTTGTCGCGGTTGTCGGCCCGCTGCGCTGGCGGAACCTCATCCACTCCGTGCCCGCCCCACGGATGGCAGCGAGATAGCCTCCGGATCGTCAACCATGTACCCCGGATCGCCCCGTGTTCGCGGTAGGCTTGCAAGCCGTACTCGCTGCACGTCGGCCAGAATCGGCATTGCCCGCCCATCAAGGGGCCAAGCGTGAATCGATATCCCCAGATCAGGGCAATGAACGGCCAGGCCGACCATGGCGTGTGCCGGGCATGGGGCGTGGTCACACCTGCCGCGGGCATCGACTCCGGGTACCCCTTTTCGGCGCCGAGGGCTCCTGCCTTCTCCCCTGCCTGACTCGCTTCGGATCCGCGCTCTTCTGCGTTCATCTGCGGCCTGTCCCGGTCTTCTGCCGCGGCGGTCATGGCTGGGCCTCGGACCCCGCCGCGGCATCGCGTCGCTCGCGCCGACGCCATTCAGTATCCGCCTCGCGCACCAGATCCACCAGCACCCGCCGCAGACTCGCCAGCGGCATCAGCGGCTGCCGCGGCCGCGCGGACCCATCGCCCCGAGCGGCGGGCCGAACCGTGGCCACGATGTCGTATCCGCGGCCATCGATGACCAGCGCGTGCTGCTCAAGCCGGAAGGCCTCGCGGATCAGACGCTTGACGCGGTTGCGGGCCACCGCATTCCCCACGCGCGTGCCGACCGACAACCCCAGCCGGCTGTGCCCCAGGTCGTTGGGCAGCGTGAACACCAGCAGCGGCCCCCGGCTCTTGCGCACCTTGGCGTTGAAGGCTGCGGCGAACTCGCGGGCGTGGGCCAGGCGGTGACGCTGGCGGAAATGGAGGGGGGCCTCGGGCACGCTGGTGGACGATAGCAAGCCGCGGCATGGCGATACCATGCACGCATGTACATGCACTCGCTTGGCCGTGTCGCTCCCGGCGCCGTTGCCGCGGCGGTCGCTTTCGCCGCGACCGGCTGCTCGAACAAGACCTGCACCGGCTTTGACCTGCCCGCGGCGCAGCGCGCGGCCATGGTCGAGGTCGCGGCGTTTCCCGAGCACCAGGTCACGGGCATCGCCGTCTCCACGCGAGGGCGCGTGTTTGTCAACTTCCCGCGCTGGGGCGGGGCCTACGCCATGGCCGTGGGCGAGGTGATGCCTGACGGCACGCTGCGCCCCTTCCCCGGTGAATCGTGGAACGCCTTCGGTGATGATCTCCGCAACCCACCGATGGGCGATGTCTTCGTGTGCGTGCAGAGCGTGCACATCGATGACCGCGACCGTCTGTGGGCGCTCGACCCCGCCGCGCCGATGCTCGATGGCGTCATCCGCCACGCCGGCGGCGGTCCGAAACTTGTGCAGATCGACCTTGCCACCAACAGCGTGTCGCGGGTCATCAAGTTTGATGAAGCCGCCGCGCCCGAGCGTTCCTATCTCAATGACATCCGAATCGACACGCGCACCGACACCGCGTTCATCACCGACTCGGGCCTCGGCGCGCTGCTGGTGGTGGACCTGGCCACCGGCACGACGCGGCGCGTGCTCGAGGGCCACCCCGCCACGCAGGCGCGGCCGGAGTTTGTGCCCATCATCGAGGGCCGCGAGTGGCGCACCCGCGATGGCATCGCCCCGCGCGTGCACGCCGATGGCCTTGCGCTCGATGCCCGGCGCGATCATCTCTACTTCCAGGCCCTCACCGCCAACCGCCTCTATCGCGTGAACACGCGCCTGCTCACCAGCCCGACCGCCGAGAGTTGGCAGATCGATGATGCCGTCGAGGATCTCGGCCCCAGCCTCGTGACCGATGGAATGGAGTGCGACCGCGCGGGCAACATCTACTTCACCGCGCTCGAGCACGATGCGATCGTGCGCCGATCGCCCCGCGGCCAGTGGACGACGCTCGCCCGCGACCACCGCATCGCCTGGCCCGATTCGCTGGCCATCGGCCCCGCGCCCGCGGGCAGCGCCGACGCCGCAGCACGCACGCAGAAGTGGCTCTACTTCACCACCAGCCAGATCCACCGCACGCCGAACTTCGACCCCGGCGGCAGGTGGCCCGCCGAGCCGTACCGCGTGTGGCGCATCCCGCTCGCCCGGTGAGGCGATCCCCCGCGCGCCCGATCGACCAACCGGTCGCGCCGCGACTCCATGCCCGAACGCCGGTCACCCGCCGCGCTTCTCGCGCGCCTTGGGTTGGTTGCCCGCCGCGCCCAGGCGCCTGGCCAGTTCGCGGCGTTGTTCCGCGTCCAGCACGCCGTAGATCCTGATGAACCCCGCGGTCTGCTGCGGCCTGGTCGGCTTGCCGAATGTCGCGATGTACGTCTCCTCGATCACCGCGCGGATGACCGATTCCTGCTCCGGTGTCACGCCCAGGTCCTTGAGCAGCGCTTCGAACTCGCGCCCCTGGGCCACGACTGTCCGCTCGAAACTCTGCCGCACCTCGTGCCCCAGCGTCGTGAGGCGCTCGTGCATCACCGCGCCCATTCTCCCCCGCGGCCGACCGTTGGGTCCGTTCTCCTGCGCCGACTCCTCGATGGCGGCGCGTCCATACTCCAGCGTCAGTCTTCGCAACTCCGCGGCGTTCTCATCGCCCAGCACGCCCGCCAACTCGTCCACCAATCGGCCGCGCGAAACGAACGGCTCGGCTTTCTTGTACAAATCCGCCGCGAGCCGCAGACCGCCCATCGTGTCGTTGGCGGCGAACGCCTGCGCCATCTCGACGACCTCGCGCAGGTTGTCGGTCACGATCCTGTCCATGATCGCGGCCCGCTCGTTGAGGATGCGTTCGGTCGCGGCCGTCTCCTCGCGGCTGAGTTCCAGCAACGCGAGCGCGGCCTGTGCAGGGTCCACATCCAGACGCTTGAGTTTGCCGCCGAACTCGCGCTCCACCAACGACTTGGGCCGATCCGGGCTCGCGACCTTCGGCCCGCTCAGCGGCGGCGGAGATTCAGCCCGGCCGGCCTGCGCGGCCTCGTTGGGGTCGGGCTGCGTCAGGGTGAGCATCGCGATCGTGACGGCAATGGTGAACATGGCCTTGCTCCATTCGGCTCGCGCTGCGCCCCCACCTCCCCTGCCCGCTCCACTCTACCGCCCTCCGCGCCCCGGCCCAAGCCCAAAGCACGCGAAAACGCCGAGGTTTCTCGCCTTCTGGTACGCGCTGCGACAGGCGAACGTGACTCGCCGCCCGCGCCCGGCGGGCGCGCCCCGTTTCGTTGCACGCCCGCACGTCGCCGCGCCGATACCCTTGGTTGTACGGGAGAGCGGGCCATGAACATCGGCGAACTCATCCACGGCTTCGGCATCGCCGGGGCGGACGGCGCGGCCCGCGCTATCCGCGTGTGCGATGTGACCGAGGACTC
Source organism: Phycisphaeraceae bacterium (assembly GCA_019636495.1). GTDB lineage: Bacteria > Planctomycetota > Phycisphaerae > Phycisphaerales > UBA1924 > JAHBXL01. The sequence goes on from JAHBXL010000004.1 coordinate 208,829, forward strand.
GCGCACGGCCCAGCCGGGTTCGCTGTTCATCGCGCGGCGGGGCGAGAAGAGCGATGGCCGCGCCTTCGTGGCCGATGCAGTCGCCGCGGGCGCGGTCGCCATTCTCACCGATGACCCCTCGCTCGTCGCGCCAGCGGGCCACGCACCCGTCGCCGTGCTCCGCGCCGCCGACCTCGCGCTGGCCACCGCCCAGATCGGCGAGCGCTTCTACGGTGAGCCCTCGAGCAAACTGACGGTGTTGGGCATCACCGGCACCAACGGCAAGACCACGACCACCTTCCTCATTCACCAGATCCTCAACGCTCTGGGCATCCGCTGCGGGTTGATGGGCACCGTCGTCATCGACGACGGCACCGAGGTCGCGCCCGCCTCGCTCACCACGCCGCCCGCGCTGGAGATCTCCCGCACGCTGGCCCGCATGCACGAGGCCGGCTGCACCGCCGCGGTGCTGGAAGTCTCCAGCCACGCCCTGCACCAGCGCCGAGTCGGCGCGACCCGATTCGCCGGCGCGGCGTTCACCAACCTTTCCGGCGACCATCTCGACTATCACCGGACCATGGACGACTACGCCGCGGCCAAGGCCATGCTCTTTGCCGCGCTCCCGGCCGATGGGGTCGCTGTCGTGAACGCAGCGGACCCGGCCCACGAACGGATGCTGCGCGACTGTTGCGCCCGCGTCGTGCGCTGCCTCGAGACCATTCGCGCCGAGCGCGCCGATGCCCCCGAGAACGGCTGCCGCGCGGCGATCCGCGCCATGAGCCGCTCGGGCATGGAACTCAACCTCGCGGGCCCGTGGGGGCACGTGAACCTGCGCGTGCCGCTGGTCGGGGCGTTCAACGCGACCAATGCCCTGCAGGCCGCGGCCCTGGTGCACGCCGTCTTCGGCGGCACCGGCGAGGACGATGTGTCGTTCACCACCATCGCGCAGGCGCTTGCGCGCTGCCGCCCGCCGCCGGGCAGGCTCGAGCCGGTGACCGCGCCCGGAGCCGAGATCACCGTGCTCGTCGACTACGCGCACACCGACGATGCGCTGCGCACGGTACTCTCGACCGCGCGCGAGGCGCTCGGCGATGCCGGGGCCGAACTCTGGTGCGTATTCGGCTGCGGCGGAGACCGCGATGCGACCAAGCGCCCGCGGATGGGCGCCGCCGCCGCGACGCTGGCCGATCGCGTGGTCGTCACCAGCGACAACCCGCGCACCGAGAACCCGCGGGCCATCATCGGGCAGATCATCGACGGCATCCCCGCCGAGGCGCAGCCGCGCGTGCAGATCGAGCCCGACCGCGCCGCGGCGATCAACCTCGCCGTGCGCAGCGCGCCGCCCGGCAGCATCATCCTCATCGCCGGAAAGGGCCACGAGGACTACCAGATCCTCCCCAACCCCGACCGGCCCGGACAGACCGTCACACGCCACTTCGACGACCGCGAGGTGGCGCGCGAGGCGCTGAGCAAGCGCGGGGTGAAGTTACGGCGAACCGCGGCACTCCAGGGGAGTGGGTTTGGTGGCACCGCTCTCCAGAGCGGTGCGTGAACAAGCAGACTGCACCGGTCTGGAGACCGGTGCCACCAGAGACCGGTGCCACCAGCACTGACCAGATGGTCAGCGGCCCTCCCATGAACTTCTGGACCCCTGATCATCTCGCCGCGGCGTGCAACGGAGCGTGGCTCGTGCCCCCCCACGCCTCCACCTTCTCCGACCTCTCCACCGATACGCGCCACATCCGGCCCGGGCAGATCTTCCTCGCGCTGCGGGGCGAGAATCACGACGCCCACCGCTTTCTTGCGCAGGCCGCGGCGGCAGGCGCGGCAGCCCTTGTTATCGATGATGAAGCCGCATTCCGCGCAGCGACGCTCCCGGCGCACGTCGGCGTGCTCAAGGTCGGCGACACGGGAACTTCGCTGCTGAGCCTCGCCGCGGCGTATCGCGCCACGCTCTCGCGCACACGCGTTGTCGCTGTCTGCGGCTCCAACGGCAAGACCACGACGACGCGGCTGATCGAGCAGGCCCTGCGCATCACGCTCCGCGGCACTGCATCAATCAAGTCGTTCAACAACGCCGTCGGCGTGCCGCTCACGATTCTCCGCGCGCGGCCGGATGACGACTTCCTCGTCTGCGAGGTCGGCACCAACGCGCCCGGCGAGATCGCGCAACTCGCGGCGGTCGTCCGGCCCGATATCGCCGTCATCACCAGCATCGGGCGCGAGCATCTCGAAGGGCTGCACGACCTCGCCGGGGTCGCGCGCGAGGAGTCCTCCGTTCTCCGCTTTCTCACGCACGGCGGCTCCGCCATCATCACCGCCGATTCGCCCGAACTGGCCGAAATGCTGCGCTCCGGCGACTGGCCGCAGCGGTGCCCCCCCGCTGCCATCACGCGCTTCGGTATCGCGCCCGACGCCGACCTCCGCGCGACCGACCTCCGCGCCATCGACGATGGCGGCACGGTCGGAATCGAGTTTGCCATCAACGGCGGCGCGCGTGTCCGCCTGCCTCTGCCCGGGGCGCACAACGCCTGCAACGCCCTCGCGGCGTACGCTGTCGCGCGACAGTTCGGCATCGACGAAGATCGCATCATCGGCGCACTGGCTGACGCCGCGGGCGCGGAGATGCGCATGCAGGTCGTCCGCGTGCCCATCGGCCGGGGCGAGGCCCGCATCCTGAACGATGCGTACAACGCCAACCCCGAGTCCATGGCCGCCGCACTCGAGACGCTCAGGACGCTGTCGCCCGATGCCGGCGGTCGGCGTGTCGCTGTGCTCGCCGACATGTTCGAACTTGGTTCGGCATCGGACGATCTCCATCGCGCTGTGGTCCATCATGCCGCCGCGGAACGAACCGGGCTCGACGTGCTCATCCTGCTCGGCCAGCGAATGGCCGCCGCGGCGAACGTGCTCGAACATTCGGCCCACCCATCCGGGCGCGTTGTGGCGATCGGCGGGAGCGACGACGACGCCTGCCGCGCGGCGGCCGCGCACATTCGCGCGGGCGATCTCGTGCTGCTCAAGGGGTCGCGCCGCATGAGGCTCGAGCGGGTGCTCGAAACTCTGCGAGGCGCGCCGTCATCTGTCGCCGGCGCGGCCGGCTGACCGATTGAAGGGGCATGCGCTGCCCGCCCGAGGGCCGCGCTATCCGCGCGCCGTTCGTTCTCCGGCCTCCCTTCGCCCGCCCGCCTTCCGCCAATCGATGCTGTACCTCCTCTACAAGGCACTCCAGGATCACCTTGTCGATCTGCGGATCGATGCGCTGTTCATGATCCTCGACCAGTTGGCGTTCCGCGCGCTGGCCGCGGCGGGCCTGAGTTTCGCTCTGGTACTGGTCTTCGGCCGACCGGTCATCGAGTGGCTCCGCCGCAAGAAGATCGGCGATACCGGGCTGACCGACGCCGAGGCCCTCCGCCACCGGGCCAACTCCAAGGCGAACATCCCGACCATGGGCGGCGTGCTTATCGTCGGCGGGATCATCGTCTCGGTCGTGCTGCTGGCCGATATCCGCAACTTCTACATCGTGCTCGGCCTGGCCGCGCTGCTGTGCTTCGCCGCGCTGGGCGGCATCGACGACTGGCTCAAACTCACCGCGGCATCGCGGCCGGGCGCATCGCGCCAGGGCCTGCACGCCTGGGAGAAACTGCTCTTCCAACTCGGCCTGGGCGCGATGTTCGCCTACTTCGTCTTCCGCAACGGCGACACCCCCGCGCCACACGACATGGGCCACGTGCTGAACCTGCCCTTCCAGAAGAGTTACATCCGCGATGCCGCGGGAGTCTTCCACCCCTCCGGCGGCCTGTTCTACCTCCCGCTGGGCGCGTTCGTGGTCATCGGCATGCTCATGATCGCGGGCATGTCCAACGCGGTGAACATCACCGACGGCATGGACGGCCTGGCCGCGGGCAGCACCGCCATCGTCGCGCTGGGGCTGGTCGTCCTTACGGCCATCGCCGGAGACACCATCGCGCGGACGCTGCTCGTCCCGCAAGTCACCGAGTCGGCCGAACTGGTGATCCTCGCCGCGGCGACGGCGGGCGCGAGCCTGGGGTTCCTGTGGTGGAACTGTTCCCCCGCCAGCGTGTTCATGGGCGACACCGGCTCGCTCTCGCTGGGCGCGGTGCTGGCCTACATCGCGGTGGTCGTGCGCCAGGAGTTCCTGCTGCTGGTGATGAGCGGGATCTTCCTGCTCGAGATCGGCTCGGTGGTCCTGCAGGTCTCGTGGTTCAAATACACCCGCGCCAAGACCGGCACCGGCCGCCGGCTCTTCCGCGTCGCGCCGATCCACCACCACTTCCACCTGCTGGGCTGGCCCGAGCAACAGGTCGTCACGCGGTTCTGGATCATCACCGCGACACTGGTCATCGCCGCGCTGACGCTCATCAAGGCGCGCTGACCCCGCGCGGCTCAATGCCGCGCCAGCCGGCGCAACTCCACCAGCGTGTACCCTGCCAGCGCCGCGACGCCGCCCCACAGCAGCAGCAACCCGACCGCGCCTTGCTGGTGCGTCAACTGCTGCCCCGCGCTCACCGTCACCACCGTGGCCAGCGCGGGGAAAAACGCCCACAGGTAGATCGTCAGCGGCAGGCTGTCGCGCAGCCGCAGAGCCATCACAGCGCCCAGCAGCACCATCACCAGGCACGAGACCGCCATCGCCAGGCGCTCGTGGATCTTGCTCGTCACCTCACGCTGCAGCGCGGCGATCCGACGCTTCAGATCCGCCAGCGGCGCGCCGATCATCGCGCCGTCCTCCGGGCGATTCTGCAACTGCGCCTCGGCGGCGCGGATGAGATTCGCGGACGATTCGTCGATGAACTCCGCCGCGGGACCGTTGGCGAGCGTGAGTTGCGATGCGCGCCACTCCAGCACCGTTCCCGCGGGCATCGGTTCGTCGTCGTCGTCCTGGTCGGGCCCGCCGGGCGAAGAGGGAGGGGCCGGGTCGCCATCGGCCGGCATGGCTTCGGCGGACACTTCGTTGAACTGGATGCCCATCGCGATCCCGGGCGCGACGGCGCTCTCGCCGAACCCGCTGGCGCCTGAGCGGTGAAACCGCAGCCACGCCGTGTTGGCCATGTGCCGGCGCTGCACGCGCCCATCGGGCCCCAGCGCGTCCATCAGCACGCGGGTCTGGCCGGGAACGGGTTCGAGGTACAGCCAGTCGTTCCTCGCCGCGGCATCGTTCTGGCGGCGCTCGCGACGGTTGGGCGGGCGCACATCGGACGCGTGCAGAACGAACTGCTGCCCGAGCGCATCGGTCAGGATGGCGCGGCCATCGGCGCGCAGCGAGCGCCGCAACGCTTCGGCGGTCTCGCGCTGCGCGATCGCCAGCGCCAGTTCGCGCCGGCGACGATCCACGCCGCCGATCAGTTCCGGCGATGTGCGCAGCCGCTGAAGTTCCGGCCAGGTCATGAACTTGGGGTCATCGATCAGCGCGTTGCTGACATAGAACGACTGAACCAGTCCCCGGTCGTATCCGCGCAGGCCGCGCCGAACGCCGATGTAGTCCTCCGGCTGAAAGAGAATCCGCGTCACCGGCGCGTTGTCCGACGAGGGGCTGTCGCCCAGGCCCGCCGCGCCCGACGCCGCGGCATCGCGACCGGTTGTCCGTTGCAGCCACACGTAGGCCACGCGCGCTGAACCCTGCTCGCGTACTTCCCCCGCGCGGTCCAGCGATACCACCATCACGCCGCCGAGCCACAGCCGCTGGTACGCGCCCACGCGCGGGTCCGGGCCCAGTTCGCTCACCGCGTCGGCGTACAGCCACTTGTCCCCGAACCGCACCGCCTCGCCCCGCTCGATCGAGGCGACGATCAGCCGGGTCACATCCTCGGTCACGACCTCCGTCGCCTTGTGCAGGAACCGCGGAATGACGTAGTTCGACAGCCCTATGAGCGCCGCGGCCATCAGCAGGCCCGACGCCGCCGCGGGCAGCAGCAGCGAGCGGTGACCGATCCCCCCCGCGTGGCACGCCAGGGCTTCGTTGTCCGCCGCGAGCCGGTGATACGCCAGCGTCGCCCCGAAGCACGCCGCGAACGGCAGCACGTAGTGCAGCATCGGCGGCATGAACAAGAACATCACCTTCAGGCAGTCGGCCGGGCTGAGTTTTCCATCGGCCAGATACTTGATGGTCACACCGAACGCCGTGACGCAGAGCAACACCGCGGCGGTGAGCAACACCAGTCGCCACATCTCGAAGGCGACATACAGCCAGATGGTCAGCGGCGCGCGGCGATGCATCGGGTCGAATGGTAGGGACCGCGCGAACCGCTCACCGTCCCAGCCGGGCGCATACCGCGTGGCGCGGGCAGGTGACGAGATGGTCGTTCACCATGCCCACGGCCTGCATGAAGGCGTAGCAGATGGTGGGGCCGACGAAGTTGAAGCCGCGCGTGCGGAGGTCCTTCGAGAGCGCGACCGATTCGGCGGTCTGCGCGGGGATCTGCTTCATGGCGGTCCATTTGTTCTGGATCGGCCTCCCGCCGACGAAGCGCCACAGATAGGCATCGAACGAACCGAACTCGCCTTGCACTCTGATGAACGCGCGGGCGTTGGAGACCGCCGCGGCGACTTTGCCGCGATGACGGATGATGCCGGGATCGAGCAGGATCTTGTCAATCTTCGCGGGCGAGAACCGCGCGAGTTTCGCGGTGTCGAACCCCGCGAAGACCTCGCGGTAGCGCTCTCGCTTCTTGAGGATCGTCTCCCACGACAGGCCCGCCTGCGCACCCTCGAGGATGATGAACTCCAGCAGCGTGCGGTCATCGTGCACGGGCACGCCCCACTCGCGGTCGTGGTAGGGGATGCCGAGTTCGGTGGTGGCCCAGGGGCAGGATGGCATGGGGATGTCGGATGTCGGATGTTGGATGTTGGATGTTGGATGTTGGATGTCGGAAGTGGTTGGATTTTGGATTGGGGATTTTGGATTGAGGAGGGTGGCTGGGGCCATTCGCTCGAAGTGTTGACCCAGGACTCAGGACCGAGGACCAAGGACCCAGGCCCGCTTCTACAGGACCGGTCCGACATCGGTCCCGCAGTACATGCACCGGCTGTGGCGGCGCGAGAGGGTGCGGCTGCACTTGGGGCAGTTCCGCGGCGGGGACATCTTGCCATCGGCGACGCCGTCGAGCAGGTCGATGTGGTTCATGGCGGATTCGAGTTCGGCATCGGTGATGTGGAGTTTCTCGCGGACCAGCGACCACATGCCCATGGTGGTGAGGGCGAGCAGGTCCATGCGGCGTTCGAGTTCGTCGATGCGGCTGTCGCGCGCCGAGCCGCCATCACGCCGCGCGGCGTTGACCTCGGTGCGGAGTTGGGCGATCTCGCGTTGCTGGCTGAGATTCCAGAGCAGGTCAAACATGGTGGCCTCCGATCATGAGTCTCTGAGACGAACTCGCCCGAACTCGACGATCGCCAAGCGTCCGGGCAACTGATCGATCACATCGCTGCGAAGCATCAGTTCGCGCACCAGCGCACTGATCATCGGGGCGGTGCCTGTGTCGGGGACTTGAAGCACGACAATTCCCGGGTAGTCCCGCGGCGGATAGGTGCGGACGTCCGCAAAGTCATAGTCACGGGTGATGATAATCAGCCCGCTTTGACGTGCGTGCTCCGCGATGTCGGAATCGGGCGCATCGCGAAGGCCGACATCATGAAGCGTCAGCGCGTCATGGCCAGAAGCCAGGATCACCGCGATGGTGTCCCGAGGCATGTTCGCATCGATGAGAAACGTCGCGGGCATGAGTCTCGCGGCCTCAACCAGCGAGCGGATAGTGCCGCTCTCGTTCGATCAACTCCGCGGCGTAGAGAAGTGCGGCCTGGACCTGCTCCTCGGTCACGTCGTACTGGGCTGCTGTGTCCGCGGGAGTCATGCCGCCGGCGACGCTTCCAACGAGGATCGAGACAGGCACTCGGGTCCCCCTGATCACGGGCCGCCCATGGGCCTTGGCGGGGTCGATCTCGATGAGTGGGTGGGCCTTCATGATCAAGTTTAGTCCGCGGGGCGTGGTCTGCACTCCCGGCTCAAGTCTGACTGGTTTCCTCCGCTCCTGATTCCCCGCTGATGATCGCCGCGACTTCGATGACGCAGGCGACGAGGACGATGATCGCGGCGAGCAGACCGGACCAGATGAGCGCTGCGCAGACCATGGCGAGCAGACCGATGCGGCGCATCCAGCGCCAGCGTCGGTGGCGTCGGCGTGCCTCGCTCGGCGCGGGCAGGACCACGTCCATCTCGGCCTCGCCGACATCCTCCTCGTCCCAGTTGACCTCGACCGGTTCGTGCTTGCGGGAGCGGTACTCGGCGATGAGTTCCTCGGCCCGCGCGGCATCCTGCTTGCGCACCGCGATGCGGAAGGGGACCGATGAGCCCAGTTCCCACGGGTTGGTTGCGCCGGCATGCACCGAGGCGTGCGCGGGCACACCGTGTTCATTGAGAAACTGGGCCAGCATCTCGGCCTCGATGGCATTGGCGCAGTTGGTGATGTCGATGAGTGTGTCGGGGTCGGGGTCCACGGCTTGCAGCATACCGGGACGAGGCATTGGAAGGAACACAGAGAAAGCGGAGCAAGCAGAGGGCAGCAGAGGGGCGAGCGGGGAGGCCGAGGCAGCAGCGGAGGGGAAGCGGCCGCGGATTGTCGCGGATGGATGCGGATTGGAAGGAGGAGGAAGGGCCGCAGATCAATGCAGATGAACGCGGATCAGGCGGGTGGAAGTGGAGTCGCGGGTGCGTATCTGGAGGTGGTCCCGCACTCCGGGCACGGGGTGCCAGCGGGCCGGAGCGACGCGCTCAGCCCGCGCCGACCTTCTGCCCGGTCGCCCGCGTTCGCACGTTGTCGAGCACGTTCATGAAGTTGATGTAACTATCGTACGGAGAGTCGTAGGGCGAAAAGTACTTGTGCACATCGCCATCGGCCCAGTACTTGGTGCACATGTAGTAGAAGTGATCGCTGGTGGTGAGTTTACGCCAGTCTTCCAGCAGGTAGCCGGCTTCCTTGAGTTCGAGTTCGGTCTCGGCGGTGGGCGCCTTGGCGTGCGCCGCCTGCGCGGCGTGCAGCCGTTCCTTGATCGGCCGCTCCAGCCGATAGGTCTCCTGCAACGCGTTGGATTGCATCGAGTTGCCCAGCCACGCGGTCAGGTCGCGCTCGGTGTCCGCCCAACTGATCATGTGCGGCACGTCATAGACGCCAACGGGCTCGAACTGCATGAGCGCCTCGGTCGGCGTGTTGAAGTGATTGTGGCCGGGGTTCACATCGAAGATCTTCTCGGGCAGGGCCTCGAGGAACTGGTAGATGCCCGTGTCGGCCCACTGGTGCTCGCCGAAGGTCTCGTAGTCCATGAAGAGGTTGCAGAGGTAGCCATCGCCGTTGATGTTGTTCACCCACGCGGCGAACTTCTCGGCCGACAGCGGCCACTCCGCCCAGCCGCGGTTGGAGAAGCGGAAGGCGATGTCGTCGGAGAGGCGGTAGTTCTTCAGCAGCAGGCCGAACGGCTTGCCGTGCGGGCCCTGCCCCGTGTGCGGCGGGCGATACACATAGTTCGGCGAGCGGTAGCCGAGGATCGGGTCGGTGCCCTCGCAGATCGCGCCCAGGAACCGCTTCTTCGGGTTCTTCGGGTCCGCGCCGGGCAGGCCCTCATCGGTCATCGAGTGGACGAAGTGTGCCAGGTCGTTGTTGTAGATCAACTCGGTGTTGCGGAAGACCTTGGGCGTCTGGCCGAAGAGGTCCTGAATCTTCCGCGTGTGCATGTTCACCTGCTCGGTGAACTCCTGCCGCGAGTAGAGAAAACTCAGCGAGTGGTAGTACGTCTCACCGACGAACTCGCAACAGCCGGTCTCGGCCAGCCGCCTGTAGATGTCGATGACGTCGGGGCAGAACTCCTGCATCTGGTCGAGCACGACGCCGGTCATGGCGTAGGCGACCTTGAAGCGGCCCTTGTGGCGCTTGACAAGGTCGAGAATCATCTGCGTCGCGGGGCGGTAGCACTTGTCGGCCACGCGCTTGCAGATGTCGCCGTTCTTCTGGGTGTCGAAGTAGAAGTGCGAGGAATCGAAGACCGTGTAGCGGTTCAGCCGGAACGGTTGGTGCACCTGAAAGTAGAAGACGACGGAAGCCATGCCGGGAGGGTAGGACGCGCCATCCCTCATCCGCACCACGCGCCCCGGCCGGCTCGGAGACCCCCGTTCTTGCGCCTCCCGTCATCGCTCCTCGCCCGGCGGGGGCATGAGGCCGGCCTGGATGCGCGCCAGTTTGTCGCGATAGAGCAACTCGATCATGTACTCGTAGGCCATCATCATGGTGGCCATGTGCAGGCCCGCGCGGCGGTCGAGAAAGCCCAGCCGCAGGAGGTACATGTACATGAACCGCAGGATGGGCTTGAGCGGTGTTCGCGGCCAGATTTCGCGGCGGAGATACTGGCGGTACTTCAGCGTCTTGCGGAAGAGCCGCTCGGCCGACGCGCCCGCCTCCTGCCCGAACTTCAGTTTCACCCACTCGTCGCTTTCGAGGTCGGCGTAGCGGATGTGCTTGCGGATCCACTCGTGGATGCTCTCGGAGCGGATGTGCAGCATCTCGTTCTTGAGGTACTCGGTCGGCCCGTCGCACACCATGTGCTCGTGCACGGAGCGGTCCTCGTAGCGGCACTTGCCGCGGCGGAAGAAGCGCAGGTTCCACGATGGGTAAAGCCCGCCGTGCCGGATAGCGCGGCCCATGAAGATGACGACGCGATTGACAAAGTAGCCATCGGCGGCGCGCGGATCGTCGATCACGCGCTCGAGTTCCTCGCGCAGCACGGGGGTGATACGCTCGTCGGCATCAAGGATGAAGACCCACTCGCCCTTGAAGGGCAGGTTGTCGAGGCCCCAGTTCTTCTGGCGGGCATAGCCCTCGAAAGCGTGTTCCACCACGGTTGCGCCCGCCGCGCGGGCGATTTCCTGGGTGCCGTCGGTGCTGTTCGAGTCGAGCACGAACACGGGCCCGACCTTGCTGGCGTTCTCAACCGTGTCCTTGATGACCGCGGCCTCGTTGAGCGTGGGAATGAGGATCTCGATGCGCGGGTTGCTCATGCGGCGCTCCCCCTGGATGCACCGGGGCGTTCGGGCCTCTCGGCGAGGAGTTTCCCGACGAGGCGGTTGTTGAGTTCGGTCCAAGGAATCGCGGTCTCCTTGATTTTGAGTTCGGTCCAGTATTCGTAGACGCTGATCATGGCGCAGTAGTGGAAGCCCGCCGCGCCGTCGAGGATTCCGCCGCGGAGTATGTAGTTGTAGAGGAAGCGCCACGCCGCGCGTCCCTTCATGAAGTAACTGAAGTTCTTCCAGGCGCGTCGGCGTGCCGTGGAATCTCCGCTGAACAACTGGCGCATCCGGGGCTTGCCGTGTCCGCGGATCATCATGGCCTCGCGCCCCTCGCGCGAGGAGTAGTCGTTGTGCTTATAGAACCACTCCAGCAGGCCCTTGCTGAAGTTGAAGTGTGTGTAGGGCTGCACGAGCGTGCCGATCTCGCCGTGGCAGTCCTCGCGCTGGCCGTGGCCGAAGTCGACGAACCGGCACTGCCCGAAGCGGAACAGGCGCACCTGATAGGACGGGTATCCGCCCGAGTACTTCAGCCAGCGGCCGAAGAGCATCATCTTGCTGGGGCAGAGGTACGCGGCCTTCGCGCTGCGCGAGCCATCGGTGCCGAGTTCCCTGAGCATCTCCTCGACCAGTTCTCGCGTGAAACGCTCGTCGGCATCGAGGTGGAAGTGCCAGGGATACTTGCACGGCACGTGGTCGATGGCCCAGTTGCGCTGGTCGCCGAAACTCCTGAACGGGTGCACCGTCACCTTCGCGCCCAGCGACTCGGCGATCTCGCGGGTGCGGTCGGTCGAGCCGGAATCCAGCACGTGCACATCGTCGCACCACCCGCACGAGAGGATGCAGTCTCGGATGTTGGCTTCTTCGTTGAATGTCAGAATCACGACGCTGACCGGGGCGTGCGGCCAGCCCTCGGTGCTCAACGGGCCCTGCCCGGCGGTGCCCTGCCAAACGCGTGTCGAGCGCGCCGGCACGGCGCCCGGCTCGGCCGCCGGGACCGCGGGCGCATCGGCCTCGATGGTCGCGCCCACGCGTTCAGACATCGTGCGCCTTTCTGCTGACGACAAAGTGTGACATCCACAGCGGCCAGAATCGCCCGAAGCCGGTCCACACCTCGGGCGCGAATCCGAACTTCCGCAGGCACATGTCGAGGCCGGGTTTGTCGAAGAAGCGGATGTGCTGGCCGAGCGGGTCGAAATGTCGCGAGAACTTCGACATCGCGATGACGATGTTCTTGGCCACGCCGTGGTATGGCGTCGTCAGCACCAGCACGCCCCGCGGCTTGAGCAACCGGTTGATCGACCGCAGGTAGCCCTCGACGTCGAACAGGTGCTCGATCACCTCGCTGGAAAAAACCGCGTCGAACGCGCCCGCACGCGCCGGCAGGAGCGTCTGCACTTCGCCCACGTGGTAGGCCGGCCCCGGGTGGTTCCGCCGCGCATACTCGACCGCATTCGCGCTGATGTCGATGCCCTCCGCCTCGTACCCCAGTTCCTTGAAGAAGCCGCTGAACTCGCCGCAGCCGCAGCCCAGATCCAGCACCCGTGCGCCGGTCGCGATGCCCGCGGCGGGCAGGTGCCTGCGGAGCAACGCCATGCGCAGCGGCGTTGTCCGGTCGTTGTAGAGTTCCGGCCGGCTCCACGACTTGTCGTAATACTCGGCGATGTCCGTCACGCGCTCGCCCTCTCCGGCCCGCGGCCGACGCCCGCCCCCGCGGCCCCCCTTCGCCCCCTCGGCCGCCTCCCTCCGCCATTACGCACACCGGCCCTGCTTTGCTCGTACCAATCACCGCTCCGCAACGGCAACCCCCGCCGACGGCCGATGATAGGGAACCGCCCCGACGCCCCCCGCCCGCCGCGGAGTGCGAACACCATGACCGAATCGTCCCCCACCACGCCCGTCGAATCTCCCGCACAGTCGGACGGCGCGACGGCGCGCGGGCCCGACCCGGTGCACGTCAGCCCGTGGACTCGCGGCGAGCAGATCAAGCGGCAACTCTGGTACGTCGTGCAGGCCACGCTCTTCCGCTTCTCCCTTCACAACGCCTACCGCTGGCGGGCGTTCCTGCTCAGGCTGTTCGGCGCGCGGCTCGAACCCAACGTCCGAATCCGCGCCTCCGCGCGCATCGAGGTCCCATGGAACCTCTCCATCGGCTCAAACTCCTCGATCGGTGACTTCGCGATCGTCTACTGCCTCGGTCCGATCACCATCGGGCGAAACTCCTCGGTCTCGCAGTATGCGCACCTGTGCGCAGGGACCCACGAGACCAACACCCGGCGCATGCTCCTGCTTCGCCCCCCTATCACAATCGGCGACTTTGTGTGGATCGCGACCGACGTGTTTGTCGGGCCCGGCGTGACAATCGGCGACCGCACGCTCGTCGGGGCGCGCTCGAACGTCTTCTCGGACCTTCCCCCGGGCGTGGTCGCCGTGGGCTCGCCGGCGCGGCCGATCCGCCCGCGCGAGTTTGTGGACTGACTCCGTTCTGGTGGCCCCTCACTCCGTGCCGGGCGAAGTTCGCTGATCGCTGTTTCGAACACCCACGCCGCGCTCCGAGCCTCGTGGCTTGAACATGATCCGAGTCCTGCACCTCATCCAGTCCGTCAACGCGCAGGCCGGCGGCACCGCCACGGCGTTCCTCGGCTTGCTCGATGCGCTGCGCGAGCACTCGCAGGTGCACGTCCTTGCCGTCTCGACGCCCCCGCCCGAAGGGGACCCGGCGTGGGCGACCATTCGCGCCGACCGCCGCGCCCGAGGCGAATCCGCCTGGACACTCGTGAAAGGTCAGGGGCGATTGCTGTGGCCGGGGCCGCTTGGGAACGCCGCGCGGCATCTGCTGCTGAGCAACAAGGCGGACCTCCTGCACATCCACGGACTCTGGTCGCCCGACCTGCTGGGCGCGGCCCAGGCGGCGCAGGCCGAACGCGTGCGGTATGTCTGGCAGCCGCACGGCATGCTGGTGCGCGCTGCGCTCGACCAGAAGAAACTCAAGAAGCGGGTCTTCATGGCGCTGGGCATGCGCGCTGCGCTCGAGCGCGCCGCGGCGATCGTGTACTGCTCGACCGATGAGCGGTCGCGCTCGATCCCGCCTGCGGGCTATCCCGCGGCGGATCAGCACGTCATCCCGCTGCCGCTGCACCTGCCGGTCGGCCTTCCGTCGCGAGCGCAGATGCGCGCCGAGGCCCGCAGACGGTTCGACATCCCCGCCGATGCGCCCACGGTCGTATTCATGGGCCGGCTGCATCACGTCAAGCGTCTCGAACTCGCCTTCGAGGCGGTCGGGCGCGCCTCGCGCACGCTGCCGAACCTCCACCTCCTCCTGCTCGGCGAGGGCGAGGCGGACTACGCCGCCCACCTCCGCGCGCTGGCGGAAAGCCTCGGCATCGCGCAACGCGTGCGCTTCGCGGGATTCATCTCCGGCGATGACAAGTGGCCCGCGCTCGCCGCGGCGGACATTCTCACGCTCAACTCCAAGCACGAGAACTTTGGCTTTGTCGCGGTCGAGGCCCTGTGCGTCGGCACGGTCCCCGTGCTGACCGACAACCTCGCCCTTGCGCCGGAACTGGCGGGCGTTGGCGGTGGGTTTTCCTGCGGACAGACCCCCGATGACCTCGCCGCGGCGTACATCGAGGCCCTGCGCGCTTCGCCGCGCGACGACGTGGTCGCCCGCGGCATGGCGTGGGTGCGCGAGCATCTCTCCGCCGCGGCGGTGGCGGGGTCGCTGGAGGGGCTGTACCGGCGTCTGCTCGATTGAGCGGGCCGGGTTTGTGTTCCGGGCGCAGGGCAGATATCTTCCCGGGCTTGAACCCGCGGCCGATTGTCCATCCCGTCTCCGCCGGAACGCGTGTCGCGCGCCTGCTGGTCGCGTGCGCGGGCGCGGCGATCGCGTACGGCGTGCAGGCACAGCCGCTTGCGCCGGCCAGGCCCGCTCCCGCGCAGCCGGCGGATGCTCTTGCGCCGCGGCCGGCCCCGCCCGGCGCGAACGCGGACGACTCCATCATCCCGCACCAGGACCGTCCGATCCGCGAGATCCGTCTGGTGGGCCTGCCGGAGCGCGACGAACGTCTTGTGAGGAACCAGGTCCGCGCCCGCGCCGGCACGCCGCTGTCGGCCGAGGTGGTGCGGGCCGACATTCACCGGCTGAACGCGCTGGGGCGCTTCAAACGTCTGCAGGCCAAGGCCCAGCCGTATGACGACGGGTCGGTCGCGCTGATCTACGAGTTCGAGCCCGCGCCGATCATCGAGGACGTGCAGGCGGTCGGCAATCGCCAGATCTCCGATACCGAACTTTCCTCGACGATCTTCTTTCTCAAGGGCACGCCTGTTGATGAGTACCAACTCGGCAGCGCCAAGGCCCGCATCCTGCGGCTGTATCGCGACAAGGGCTACTACAACGCCGACGTCACCATCGACCAGGGCGAACTCGACCGAAACGGCATCGTCCTGTTCAAGATCACCGAGGGCGAACGGCTCCGCGTGACCGAGATCCGCTTTGAGGGCGCGGCGTCGTTCTCGCGGTCCGAACTCATGTCCGTCGTCAAGACCCGCACCGCCGGCATTCTCGAATCCGGCCCCGTCGACCAGGACGTGCTCGACCTCGACATCGCCGCGATCATCGACTTCTACAAGGACCGCGGGTACCTCGACGTGCAGGCCGACCGTCAACTGGTGTTCTCGCCCAACGGCCGCGAGGCGGTTGTGAAGTTCCTGATCCGGGAGGGGCCGGTGTACACGCTGCGGAGCGTCAAGGTCCGCGCGCTCGTCGGCGGCGCGCCAGCGCCCGACGACTCGTCGTTGACGGTCTTCACCACCGAGCAGGTCGCCGGGCTGCTGTCGATCAAACCCGGCGACGCCTACAGCGCGGACAAACTCCGCAAATCGCTCCACGCGCTCCGCAACGCCTACACCCTCCAGGGATATGTCGATGCGAACATCGCCAACCGCGAACTGCGCGACCCCGACAAGCCCGAGGTGGACCTGGTGGTGTTCGTCAGCGAGGGGCGACGGTTCTTCACCGGCCTTGTCCGCCCCGCGGGCAACAGCATCTCGCAGAAGAAGGTCATCCTCCGAGACGTGGACCAGTTGCCCGACCGCCCGCTGCGGCTCTCATACGACCGCGTCGGCGATCGGGTCGTGCTCGACTCCCAGCGACGGATCGAGGAGACGCGGCTCTTCGAGCCGCGGTCGGTGCGGATCACCGTCCAGCCCGAGGATCCGACAAACCCCGGCTACCGGGACCTGCTGGTTGAAGTCAAGGAAACCAACACCGGCGCGGTCACCTTTGGGGCCGCGGCATCGAGCGACGGCGGCGTGGTCGGCACGTTCGGCCTGACGCAGCGGAACTTCGATCTCTTTGACTTCCCCGATTCCGTCGGCGAGTTCTTCACCGGGCAGGCCTTCCGCGGCGCGGGGCAGACCTTCGACCTGCGCCTGGAGCCCGGCACCGAGAGCCAGACCTATCAGATCTCCCTCTCGGACCCGTACCTGTTCGACTCTGATTACTCGGGCTCGGCCTCGGCCTACTTTCGCAAGCGGGACTACCGCGACTTTGACGAGCGGCGCATCGGCGCGCGCCCGCTGATCGGCCGGCGCTTCGGCGAACGCTGGGTGGCCTCGATCTTCGGCCGCTTCGAGAACATCGAGATCTCCGACATCGACGACGATGCCATTGTCGACCTGCTCGAAACCGATGGCGAGAACGTGCTGACGGGCGTCGGGTTCCGCCTCGTCCGCTCAACCGTGGACAGCCGCTTCCGCCCCAGCCGGGGCACTCGATTCAACTTCGAGGTCGAACGCGTCGGCGCCGCCGGCGGAGATTACGAGTTCACGAAGATCGCCGCGGATCACAACGTGTTCATCACCGTTGACGAGTCCTTCCTCGGATACAAGACGGTGCTGCAACTCAAGGCCGCTTCGTCGTACATCCCGGAAGGACAGGACGAGGCGCCGATCTTCGAGCGGTACTTCCTCGGCGGCCGGACCTTCCGCGGCTTCGACAGCCGCACGGTCTCGCCCAAGGGCATCCGGCAGAGCACCGGCGAACTCACCAACGAGGCCGCGGGCGGCACGTTCATGCTCTTTCTCGGCGCCGAGATCGAGAAGCCGATCTTTGAGGAACTCATTTCCGCGACCGCGTTCATCGACACCGGCACCGTGGACGAAGAACTCTCGCTGGACAACTACCGCGTGTCGGTCGGCGTTGGTCTGCGGCTCTATGTCCCCTCGCTCACCCCCGTGCCGTTTGCCTTCGACTTCGGCTTCCCGCTGATCAAGCGGTTCGGAGATCGCGAGCGGGTGTTCTCTTTCAGTTTCGACATCCCGTTCTGAGCCGCGCCGCGCCCGAGCCCTCTACGCTCCATCATGCGCACCCGCCCGCTCGGCTCTTCCGGCATTCAGGCCTCCATCGTCGCGCTCGGCACGTGGGTCATGGGCGGGTGGATGTGGGGCGGCAACGACGATGACGACGCGGTGCGTGCGATCCACGCGGCGATCGATCGCGGCATGAACTTCATCGACACCGCGCCGATCTACGGCTTCGGGCATTCGGAGCAGATCGTCGGCCGCGCGCTGGCCGCGCTGGGGCCCGCGGCCAGGTCCCGCGCGGTCATCGCGACCAAGTGCGGCATGGTGTGCAACACGCGCGAGGGCAGACCGATGGCGCGCTCGACCGCGCTGGGCCCGAGCGAGACCGGGCACATCGAGATCTACATCTTCAACGGGCCCGAGTCGATCCGGCGCGAGTGCGAGGACTCGCTCAAGCGCCTGCAGACCGACTCCATCGACCTGTACCAGACACACTGGCAGGAACAGCAGACGCCATATGAAGACACCATGGCCGCGCTGCTGAAACTCAAGGACCAGGGCAAAGTCCGCGCCATCGGAGTCTGCAACGCGACCACCGCCGAGATGGACCGCTACCGCGCCGCCGGGTCGCTGGACAGCGACCAGGAGAAGTACTCGATGATCGACCGCAAACTCGATGTCGAGCAACTCCCCTACTGCCGCGAGCACAACATCGCTGTTCTGGCGTATTCCCCGCTCGCGCTCGGCCTGCTGACCGGCAAGGTCGGGCCCGAGCGCGAGTTCGCCCTGGGCGACATGCGCCGAACGCACCGACGATTCACGCGCGAGAATCGCGCGGCGATCGGCGCCCTGCTGGAACAACTCCAACCGATCGCCGCGGCACACTCGTGCACCCCGGCCCAACTCGCCATCGCGTGGACGGTGCACCAGCCCGGCATCACGCACGCGCTCGTCGGCGCGCGGAACGAGGCGCAGGTCGCCGAGAACGCCGCCGCGGCCGCCATCACCCTTTCCTCCGCCGAGATCGCTCAGATGAACACCGTCATCGCCGCGGCATTGCCGGGCATCGTTGTCTGAGCGATCAGGCGCCGGATCATCCCGCCCTACCGGCGAAGACCGAAACCCCTCGAAGTGTGGTCGGTGCCTGTCCCGCCCGCGCCGAACCGCGGCCGCTTCGGCCCCTGCGCGTGATCATCCGCCCGACACCCGACATCCCATTTCGCGCCCTTTCCCCTCGCGGTCCATCGCCTTTGGCGGTAGTCTTCGGACCCTCCCGGAGCCGCGATCTTGAGCACAACAGCAACTGCCACCGGCCAGTCCCCGCCTTCAGGTCCGCATGTCGATTTTGCGACGCGTCAGTTGACCATCCGGGCCCTCGCCACCGGCATGATCCTGGGCGGCTTGCTCTCCATCTGCAACGTCTACACCGGGCTCAAGATCGGCTGGGGCCTGAACATGTCCATCACGGGCATCCTGCTCGCGTTCGTGCTGTGGCGCGCCATCAGCCGTGCCAGCGCGGGGCGCGTGTCCATGATGAACCGTCTTGAGAACAACATCAATCAGTCGGTGTGCTCCGCCGCGGGCGCGATCTCCAGCGCGGGCCTCGTGAGCGCGATCCCCGCCGTCACCATGCTCGAGGGGACAGTCTTCCCCTGGTGGCAACTCCTGCTCTGGATGTCCTCGGTCTGTTTCGTCGGCATCGCGGTTGCGATGGGCCTGCGGCAACAGATGATCATCCGCGACAGACTGCCCTTCCCCGGCGGCCTCGCCTGCGCCGAGACTTTGAAAGAGATCTACAACACCGGCGCCGAGGCTGTCCGGCGCGTCGCAGTACTCGGCGTCGGGGCTCTGGCGGCCTCGTCGCTCAAGATCGTCAACATTCTCAAAGTCACGAAGGCCACCGACCTTGGCCTGATGGTGAACGGCGCGCCCGCATCCAAGTACCTGCTCGCGCTCGACCCCACCCTGTTGATGGTCGCCATCGGGGGGCTGGTCGGGCTGCGGGCCTGCATCTCGCTGCTGGGCGGAGCCATCCTTGCATACGTCGTCCTTGCCCCGTGGCTGGTGAACTCCGGCCGCACCGTCCTTGACAGGGCGCAGGCCGCGGCACAGAACGCCACGCTCCCGCCCGATCAGCACGTCGTCCCGTTCGGCGAGTGGCTGCTCTGGCCCGGCGTGACGCTCATGGTCGTGGCATCGCTGGTCTCGTTTTCTTTCTCGATGCCCGCGATCCTCCGGTCCTTTCGCCGCACGGCGGGCACAGTCTCCGCCGAGGACACCGGCGAAGTCTCACGCACGTGGTTCTTCGTCTCTCTGGTTGCCGCGCTGGTTCTGAGCGTGGCCCTCCAGACCTGGCTCTTTGGGATCTCCTGGTGGGCGGCCATCTTCGCCGTGCTCCTCAGTTTCGTCCTCGCCATCGTCGCCACACGCGTCGCGGGCGAGACCAACGTCACACCGGTCGGGCCCATGGGCAAGGTCACGCAGTTGCTCTTCGCGGTCATGCTCCCCAAGAACGCTTCGGCCAACCTGCTGGGCGCGAGTGTGACCGCGGGCGCCGCCTCGCAGTGCGCCGACCTGATGCACGACCTGAAGTGCGGCTACCTTCTTGGCGCAGTCGCCCGCTATCAAGTCGTTGCGCAGATCAGCGGCGCGGTTGTCGGCGCTGCCGTCGGCAGCGCGTTCTACCTCATCCTCGTCCCCGACCCCGCGAACATGCTCCTCACGCCCGAGTGGCCTGCGCCCGCCGTCGCGATGTGGAAGGCCGTCGCCGAGGTCTTCCAGCGCGGGCTCGGCTCGCTCCCGCCCGACGCAACCACCGCGATGCTGGTCGCCGCGATCGCGGGAATCATCTTCCCCGTGCTCGAGAAGCAACTCCCGAAGAAGGCCGCGGCGTACATCCCCAGCAGTTCCGCGGCGGGCCTGGCCTTTGTCATCTCCGGCACCAACTCCATCTCCATGTTCATCGGCGGAGTTGCCGGCGCGATCATCGCAAGGGCCTGTCCGAACTGGAGCAAACGGTTCTTCGTCACACTCTGCGCCGGCATCATCGCCGGCGAGAGCCTCACGGGCGCGGGCGATGCCATCCGCTTGGTGCTGCAGAACGCGGCGAGGTAGGTCGCCCTCACAACAACCTTGACCCACATCCGGCTTCCCATGCCCCCCACTCCTCCCCCCCCACCCCGTCTCGCCCACCGCACCGCGCTGGTCACCGGCGCTGCCCGCGGCATTGGCGAAGCCACCGCGCGCCTCTTCGCCCAGCACGGCGCGCGCGTCCTCATCACCGATCTCAACGAGCCCGGCGCGCGCGCCATCGCCGACTCCATCAACGCCGCCTCCCCCGCTGCCACTCACGCCGCGGCGATGAAACTCGATGTCCGCATCGAGTCCGACTGGCAGCGCGCCATCGCCCACGCTCAGCAACTGTTCGGCCCGCTCGACATTCTGGTGAACAACGCCGCGATCACGGGCTTTGGGCCAGCCGACCCCCCCACCGGGCCGCACGACCCCGAGCATGTCTCGCTGGAGGCGTGGCGCGCGGTCCACGCCACCAACCTCGACGGCGTCTTTCTTGGCAGCAAGCATGCCATCGCCGCGATGAAGCAGCGCGACCCCGCGCTCCCCGCCGCATCGATCGTCAACATGTCCTCCCGCTCCGGGCAGGTCGGCATCCCCGGCGCCGCGGCGTACGCATCCAGCAAAGCCGCGGTCCGCAACCACACCAAGACCGTCGCTCTGTACTGCGCCGAGCAGGGCTATCGCATCCGCTGCAACTCGATCCACCCCGGCTCGATCCTCACACCCATGTGGGACCCGGTGCTTGGCGAGGGCGAAGCGCGTGCCGCGGCGATCGCGGAGTTCTCGCGCGAAGTCCCACTCGGCCGCATGGGCAGCGCGCTCGATGTGGCACACATGGCTCTGTTTCTGGCGAGCGATGAGTCGGCGTATGTCACCGGCGCGGAGTTTGTGATTGATGGCGGCTTGCTTGCGGGGACGGCCGCGACGCCCAGGCGCTGAAAGAGACCGCGTCGCGGGCCTTCGCCGCGCACGCCCCTCACCCCCCCACCGCGGCCGCCTCGGGCCACACCACCCACACCCGCGTTCCCTCTCCGATGGTGGACTCCACCGCCATCGCCCCACCCGCGTCCTCGACCAGCCGCTTGCACACCAACATGCCCAGCCCATGCCCGCGCCGATCCCCTGAAGTGGGGACTGTTTGGTTGCAAGTGCTTGTGTTTGTTGAACTTACTGATTCTCGATTGGTTGCTGCCGACAGTTCGAAGAGCCGCGCCATGCGCTCGGCGGTCATCCCGCGTCCGGAGTCGCTCACTTCGATCACGATGTTCGCGCGCTCGTTCAACGAATCGGGCCAGCCCGATTCGACCCCCCCGCTCCAACTGACGACCGCCGCGGAACGAAGCCGCGGCACGTTCCTCGAAGAACTCAACCGCAACTCACCTCCCCGCGGTAGCATCGCGCTTCGGGCGTTGATGATCAGGTTCAGCAGCA
Source organism: Phycisphaeraceae bacterium (assembly GCA_019636495.1). Taxonomy (GTDB): domain Bacteria; phylum Planctomycetota; class Phycisphaerae; order Phycisphaerales; family UBA1924; genus JAHBXL01. Next base: position 230,682 of record JAHBXL010000004.1, read on the forward strand.
CGTGTTCCACGGCCACGCTCCGCGCGGCGACTGCCGCTCCCCCGCTCACATTCAACTGCAGTCGAATCCCGTCCTTCTCCAACGGTCTGGCCAGGCATTCCAGCGCACGCTGGATCGCGTGCCCCAGGTCGCACCGGTGCATCGCCCCGAGTTCCGGCGGCGCATGATCGCGACGAACCAGCCCCAGAATCGCGCCCGCGATCTGCCCGGCTCGATCAGCCCCTTCAGACGCCTTGGTCAGGGCCTTCAGAGCCAACTCGCGGTCCTCCGGCGCGGCCAGCGCCATCTGGGCGTAACTCATCACGGGCGTCAGGATGTTGTTGAACTCGTGGGCGATCAACCCGGCAATGGTGCCAAGCGTCGCCAACCGCTCCTGCCGCTCCAGAGACTCTTCCAGTTCGTTGACCCGCAGTTGCAATACCTCGATCGCGGCGAGCAACTGCTCCGGCGAGTTGGGATGTTCCATGTGGAACATCTCCCCAGTCTGAAGTGTTGTCGGCATGCCGGCACAATCGGCAGGGCCTGCCACCGACTTCGCCCTTACCACTCAACCCGGTGTACCCCGTGGCTGGTCGTTCCACGTGGGCAAGTTGGTCAAGATGACCCCCTTGGGGACCGCGCAGCGCGTTGTTCCACGTGGAACATCGGCTACCAGTCCATCCGAGACGGTCAGGACACCTCGGAGATCCACTCGACACCCTCCCCATCCATGCCGCCTGCCAGCCACGCCTTGACCGCGGTTGGCCGAACATCCAGGTCCTGTGCCGCGGCCAGGTCCACCCATCGGAACGCAATGTGTTTCTCGCGGGACTTGGGCTTGAGCAAGCCCTGGGGGATCGGGGAGGCGCGATTGGGAAGTTCCACGTGGAACACCAGGTTGATCTCGTGGTGCCGGCGTTTGGCGTTGAAGACGCCTTCCGAGACCATCGCCAGCGAACCCATGCTGAGATTGACGCCCAACTCTTCTTCAATCTCCCGCGCCGCCGCCGCCGCGGCAGCCTCGCCGAACTCCACATGGCCACCAGGCAAATAGAGGTACCCATGCTTTACACTCTGGCAGAGCAGCACCCGACCCCGGTGAACGATCACCGCACGAGCGATGACCTCGATGTTGGAGCCGGTCGGAAGTGGGGGGCGAGCGACTTTCCGCGTGGAACGCGGCTTCGAGACGCTCTTCCGCTTGATCATCTTCTTCTTGGCCATGTGGGGCACCTGGAGAAAGCAGGGGGCCGTTCTTGCACGCGATGGCCCCAAGCGTAGTATGATCGTTCCACGTGGAACACCCACAAGGATACCAAACATTATGCAAACACCAGCAGGAAGGGGGCGGCGTCTTGGGCGCGGCCTGAGCAGCCTGATCGGAACACCGATCGAGGTGCCGATCACGCCGCCGGTCACCAGCGCACCCGGTCCGGCCGTGCCCGCAAGCAGCGGGGGGGTCGGCGCGGATGGGGCGGACACTCGGCCGGCGCAGGTGCCTGCGCAGTCTGAACCTGCCGGCCAGCGCGTGGTCTATATCAGCCTCGCCGACATCGCGCCCGGCCGCTACCAGCCCCGAAAGAACTTCGACCCGGTCGCGCTGGGCCAACTCGCCGCATCGCTCAAGACCGCGGGTGTCGTGCAGCCGATCGTCGTTCGGCTCAACCCCGATGGCGCGCCGGCGTACGAACTGGTCGCCGGCGAGCGGCGCTGGCGCGCTGCGGCGATCGCCGGCCTCGGAGTCATCCCGGCCATCGTCGCCGCGATCTCCGAAGAGCAAACGGCCGAGTGGTCGCTGATCGAGAACCTGCAGCGCGCGGACCTGAGCGTGATGGAGCGCGCATACGCGATGAAGACGCTGTGCGAGCGCTTCGGGCTGACACACGGCGATGTTGCCGAGCGCCTCGGTCTCGATCGGTCGAGCGTGACGAACCTGCTGCGGCTGCTGGAACTCCCGCCGCGGGTGCGCGAGTTGATCGAGAATGGCGCGCTCAACGCCGGCCACGGCAAGGCGCTGGCCGCGTTGCCCGAGGAGGCGCAGTTGCGCCTCGCGGCGCTGGCTGTGCAGGAGGAGTTTTCCGTGCGCCGGCTCGAGGAAGAAGTCGGCCGCGAACTCCGGGCGAATCGCGACGGCGCGATCGTCGCGGCGGGCGCGGAGGCCACGCCGCGCGCCGATGCTCGCGCCGACGAGAGCGCGCTGCACACCCGGGCGATCGTCGCCGACCTGGAAAAGCAACTGGGCGAACACCTGGGCACGAAAGTGAGAATCAGGACCGACCGCAAGGGCAAGTCGGGCACGATCGAGATCCGGTTCTTTGATCTCGATCACTTCGATGGGATCGTGGCGATGACGGGCTTCGCGATGAAGTGATCACGCGGGCGGCGGATTCGCGCAGATGAACGCAGATCAGAGTCGAGCGGAGGACCACTTTGAGCGAACGCTCGGTGGTTCGAACCAAGGCAGAGAGAGCGCAATGAGCAGTCTTGCCGCGGCGAGTGCGCCGCTGATGTTGAGCGTGAGCGGCTGCCGCGGCATCTTCGGCCGCACCATGACACCCGAGGTCGCCGCGCGATTCGCCATGGTCGTCGCCGCGCAACTGCGCGAGACCGCCGCGAGCGGTGGGGGGGCCGATGGCTCACAATCACGCAGGCCGGTGGTGGTTCTCGCGCGCGATGGCCGCGCGGCGGGCGATGTGCTGCTCCGCGCCGCCGCGGCGGGCCTCGCCGCGGGGGGCTGCGACGCGCTGGATTGCGGTGTCGCCATGACGCCGACTGTCGGCGTGATGGTCGATGCACACGCCGCGGCGGCGGGGCTCATCATCACCGCGAGCCACAATCCGCAGGAATGGAACGGCCTGAAGGTCGTGATGCGCGCGGACACGCTCGATCGCGGCATCGTCGATGCGTGCGCGCCGGCCAAGTCAACCGCCGATGCGATCATTGCGCGATTCAAGCAGGTGAGCGGGATGAGTGGGGGGGGGGCAGGCGCACGCGCGGCCGGCGTCGGCCCGTTGGATATCGGCACGATCACCGAGTCTCCCCGCGGCGGTCTCGGCCTGCCCAGTGCATCCACCACCGCGCACCTTGAGCGCCTGCGCCACGCCCTCAAGGAACTGGGCATGCACGACGATCGCCGCTCAATGGCGATCAAGTGCATCGTCGACTCGGTGAACGCGTCGGGCGTCGAAGCCTCGCGCGAGTTCCTTGGCGCGCGGCTGGTGCATCACGTCGGCGCGGGGACGAGCGGCATCTTCCCGCATACGCCCGAGCCGACCCGCGAGAACCTGACCTCGCTGTGCGAGTTCGTCGCCAGGAAGCGCGCCGATGTCGGATTCGCCCAGGACCCCGATGCCGACCGACTCGCCATCATCGATGAACGCGGCGAGTACATCGGCGAGGAGTACACACTGGTGCTCTGCGCCGAGGCGATCCTGGGCGCGATGGTTGAGAAGCACGGCCCCGATGCCGCCCGCGGCAAGGTCATGGTCATCAACCTTTCGACGAGCCGGATGATCGAAGATGTCGCGGCGAAGTACGGTGCGCGGGTTCTCCGCGCGGCAGTCGGCGAGGCCAATGTCGTCGAGTTGATGAAGCGAACAAGTGGGGGGGGCGCGATCCTCGGCGGCGAGGGCAACGGCGGCGTGATCTGGCCGCGGGTGACGTACATCCGCGACAGCCTGACGGCGATGGCGCTGGTGATCGGGCTGCTTGCGAGGACAGGGAAGACGGTGAGCCAACTCGTGTCGGAGACCCCGAGTTACGCGATCATCAAGAAGAAGGTCGATCTGCCGGACCTGGGCCGGGCCGCGCCGACGCTCGCGGCGGTGAAGCAGAGATTCGCTGCGATGGCCGCGAGCGGGGAGGTGAAGATCGATGAGCAGGACGGCGTGCGCATCGACTTCGGAAAGCGGGGGTGGTTGCACGTCCGCGCCAGCAACACCGAGCCCATCCTGAGGATGATCGCCGAAGCGCCCTCGATGGAGGAGGCGGACAAGTTGGCCACGATTGGAGAGTAAGGGCGCAAAGGCTGCCGCGCCCCGGCCGGGCCATCCCGCGGCGTCTCGGGCCACGGACACCCTGAAACCGGCTCCCGGACTTGCCGAACAAGCGTCGGGAGGTCACCATGGGCGGACAAGCCTATGCGAATGCGTGGATGAACGAGCAACCCGGACAACCCGTGCGCGGCGAGCGGCTGGTGGACCCTGCCGCGACGTCGGACCAGCGGACCTACGCGCTCATCATGCACCTCTCGCTCATCGCCTCGCATTTCCTTCCCCTGGCCCTGGTCATTGCGCCGCTGGTGATGTGGCTCATCAAGAAGGACGAGTCCGCGTTTCTCGATGACCATGGCAAGGAGGCGACGAACTTCCAACTCAGCCTGCTGCTCTACGCGCTCCTGATCGGCGCGCTGTCGATCATCAGTTGCGGGATCGCGGCGGTGGCGTTCATCCCGCTGTACGTGCTGGCGATCGTCGGGATGGTCCTGGGCGCCGCCGCGGCAAACCGCGGCGAGTACTTCCGCTACCCCGCGTGCCTTCGGCTGATCGGCTGAGCGCGGGCCCTGGCCGAGCGCGGAAGGAGCGGGGCGTGGAGGGCCCGGGTTCCCTACACTTGACCGTGCCGCTCTTGCAGGTGCACAACCTGAAGAAGACGTACGCCGGCCGCGCGGTCGTGAACGGCGTGTCGTTCCACGTCGAGAAGTCGGAAATTGTCGGCCTGCTCGGGCGCAACGGCGCGGGCAAGACGACGTCGTTCCGCATGACCATCGGCATGATCGACCCCGACGGGGGCAAGGTGAGTTTCGACGGGCGCGATGTCTCGGGCCTGCCGATGTACCAACGCTCGCGGCTGGGCATGGGCTACCTCTCGCAGGAGCCGAGCGTCTTCCAGCGCCTGACGTGCGAGCAGAACCTGCTGGCGATTCTTGAGACGCTGCCGATGCCGCGAGCGCAGCGCGCTGCCCGCGCGGCGGAGTTGCTCGAGCAGTTCGGCCTTGTGCACAAGGCCAACCACCAGGCGCGCACGTGCTCGGGCGGCGAGCGGCGAAAACTCGAGATTGCCCGCGCGCTGGTGACCGACCCGAAACTCATCCTGCTCGATGAACCGTTCTCCGGCGTTGATCCGATCGCCGTCGAGGACCTGCAGGCCGAGATCCGCCGACTCGCCGATCGCGGCATCGCCTGCCTCATCACCGATCACAACGTGCAGCAGACACTGCGCGTGTGCGACCGGGCGTACATCATCGACGAGGGCAAGAAGTTCGCCGAAGGCACGCCGCGAGAGTTGATCAACAACGAGATGGTGCGCCGCGTGTACCTGGGCTCGTTGTTCCGCGGCGATGAGTTTGACGATCATCCACGCGAGCGCGGCGCAGAAAGCGGGACGGCCGCGGGAGGCGGCGGGGGGGCTGGAGGGAGTGGAGCGGGCGCGGGGGGAGTGGGGGTCAAGGGCGCCAACGGGCATCGTTCATCGCCATCGCCGTCTGCCGCGGCGACTTCGCCGACGCTCCCGCCGCGCCGGGGCGGGTGAGGGCCCGTGCGAAGCGGGCCCGGTCTCAGTATCATTACAGTGGCGAACAGGGGCTGGCCTCGATTGCGCGACGACGGAGGTGGCGATCGTGTTGACCCGGCATGTAGTTCAGTTGGGGGATGCGCGGAATCTGTCGTTCATCCCGACCGAGAGTGTGCACCTGGTGGTGACATCGCCGCCGTACGCATCGCTCATTCACTATTCCGATGCGCCGAATCAACTGGGGAGCATCCAGTCCTACGAGTTGTTTCTGGAAGAACTCGACAAGGTGTGGGGAGAGTGCCTGCGCATTCTCGTGCCCGGCGGGCGGGTTGCTTGTGTCGTGGGCGATGTCTGCATGTCGCGGAAGCGTGCCGGGCGGCACTTTGTGCTCCCGCTTTCGGCGGATATTCAAGTGCGGGCGCGTCGAGTCGGCTTTGATAATCTCACCCCGATCCGCTGGCAGAAGGTCGCCAACATCCGACTCGAGGCATCAACATCGAGTCGATTCCTGGGCAAGCCGAATCTTCCAAACGGGGTGGTCAAGAACGATCTGGAGCACATCCTGTTCCTCCGAAAGCCGGGAGGGTACCGCAAGCCCACCGCGATGCAGGAGAAGATGAGTTTCATCTCCACCGACGATTATTCGAGATGGTTCTCGGGTGTATGGACGGATGTGTCCGGACAACTGAGAAAGGACCACCCGGCGCCATACCCAATCGAGATTCCTCGTCGGTTGATCCGCATGTTCAGTTTCGCCGGCGACACGGTGGTCGATCCGTTTGCCGGCACTGGTACGACAGCGGTCGCTGCGATCGAATGCGGCCGAAACTCGGTGAGCGTGGAGATCGAACCAAAGTACATGAGGCTGATTCGGGAGCGACTTGCGCAAACATCGCTGCGGGCCAGCGTTGAGTTCGTGGAAGGAGCAGGTCGTGTGCAGAACGCCCCGACGGAAGTGATAGCGCCGGTGCTTGCGGCCTCGCGCCGTATACGCGCAGTGGCGAGGAGCGCATGATTGGAGTACAAACTGCTCGACGCGTTCCGCGGACTCTTTGACGGTGTGAAGTATGAGCATCGCCGGTCAACGCTCGGCGACCACGTAGCCTCGTTTCTGTTTGAAGATCTCGTTGACGTCGGCCGCTCGACCAAACTGGTGGAGCGCGTGCGTTCGGGAGCGGCGGTTGTCAACGCCGCAAACGTCACGGTTGGCCGCAAGGCCCGACGAGGAGATGGCACCTTCGGAGATCTGGTGCCCGGAGTCTGTGCGGCGGTCTTTCCGGGCTACGTGGTCCAGCGCGGTCGAATCGCGGCGGTGGATATCGGCGTGGAGACGAAGATCCTGGCCAAGGCCATGATCCAGCAGATTGATCGCGTGATCAGTGATCTCCAGAGACAGGCGGAGCACTTTCGTGCCACGAATCCGCGGGCGCTGTGCGTCGGCATCGTGGGGATCAATCGCGCCGAGCAGTACATCTCCTTCGAGGGGACGCGGCGATTCAAGACCGATGGGCGAAAGCACAAGCACCCGCTTCAGGAAGCAGAGGAGGCGGAATCGCGACTCATGCATCGGGCTCGGTCAACGTTTGACGAGTTCATTGTGCTGAAGTTCCGCGCAACAAACATCAGGCCCTACCCGTTTGAATGGGTGGATGGGCGCGAGACGGAAGTGGAGTATGGTGCGGCATTGGCCCGTCTCAGCCGCGAGTACGATGCTCGATTCTAAGAGTCTCTCGCGCCCGCAAACGCCGAATAGCCGTGGCCGGATCACACCCTCGCCAACCTCTCCGCCTGCTCGTCGTCTGCCCTTCCTGGCTGGGCGATGTCGTCATGGCGACGCCCGCGCTGCGGCGGCTGCGCAGCGCGCTGCCCGGCGCGTTCATCGGCGGGCTGGTGCGGCCGGGGCTCGATGAGTTGCTGGCCGGGACCGACTTCTTCGACGAGGTGCACATCGCGCGGGCGCAGGGGATCATGGGCCCCAAGCGCGTCGCCTCGCAGGTTCGCGGCCGCGGATACGACACCGCGCTCCTGCTCACCAACTCGTTCTCCACCGCGCTGGTCACGCGCCTGGCGTTCATCCCGCGGCGCGTGGGCTACGACCGTGATGGCCGCGGTATGCTGCTGACCGACCGCCTCGCGCCCGAGCGCTCGCCCCGCGGCGGCTATGTGCCGGTGCCGATGGTCGAGTACTACCTGCGCGCGGCCGAGTCGGTGCTGGGAGAGAAACCAGAAGGCGCCGAGGCAGGCAGGCATCGAGGCATGAGGCTCGAACTTGCGGTCACGCCCGAGCAGGACGCGGCGGCCGAGCGTGTGCTGCGCGCCGGCGATCTCGATGGTTCGCGCCCCATCGCCATCATCAACCCCGGGGCGAACAACGAGGCCAAGCGCTGGCCGGCGGAGCGCTTTGCGCAGGTTGCGGCGCACCTGGCCTCCCGCGCCATGGACATCGCCATCAACGGTTCGCCGGCGGAGCGCGATCTCGCGGCGTTGGTTGCCGCGGAAGCGCGCCGGCTCGCGCCCGCCGCGAACATCGCCGAGTTGCCCGCGCTGGGCATCACCATCGGCGCGCTCAAGGGCGTCGTGCGCCGCGCGGCGGTGGTGCTGACCAACGACACCGGTCCGCGCCACATCGCCGCGGCGTTCGGCGTGCCGACGGTCACGCTCTTCGGCCCGACCGATCCGCGCTGGACGACGCTTCCCCGGGATGGCTCGCCGCGGGCGGACATTGCGGCCGACCCGGCGCTGTCGGCGGGCGAAGTGGCCGATGACCACCCGGAGCGCTGCCGGATCGACCGGATCGAGGTCGCTCGGGTGATTGAAGCGGTCGAGAAGGTGCTGAAACGGTGAGTGTTCGGGTGGATTTGACGCGGCGGAAGGACGATCTACTGTTCCGCTTCGATAGCCCGCATCGGATGGCCGCGGCGGGAATGCCACAGAACGGGGGCGTAGCTCAGTTGGTAGAGCGCTTCCATGGCATGGAAGAGGTCGTGAGTTCGAGTCTCATCGCCTCCACTTCCCGTTCCTGACGCCCGGGCCCCGCGCCCGGGCGTTTTCTTCAGGCTCGCTGCCGCCGCGCGGCGAGCACGCCCGCGGCCAGCAGGGGCGCGATCGAGACTGGCGCGGGAACAAGGTGGATGTTGATGTTGTCGATGCCGACGCGGGCACTCGCGACCGCCGGGGTCTCGCTGCGCAGCCGGACGAAGAAACCCGCCGAGGTGAGCAGGCTGGAACTGAGCGGCGTCCCGGTTGGGTGCACGAACTCGTCGATCGGAACCACCAGCACGCCCGTGCCGGTCCAAGCGTCGCTCTGGCCAAGGACCGCGTGCAACAGCGGTGTGTAGACAAGCCCGCTCTGAAGAAGGAAGGGCACGAACTCCGCATCGACGCCGCTGATGCGGCGGTAGTCGGCCGACAGCCCAACGTGCGAGATCGGCCCGATGCCGGCCAGCGTGAACTCCATGATGTGGCGGAGGCCCGCGGCGCTGCGCGTGTTGTCGGAGAGGTGCGTGCCGAGGTCGGCGAACGCGCCCGGGTTGCCGCCCGAGAGCGGGATGTTCAACGTGCCGATTGTGCCGATGAAGTGGCCCACCCACTCCGGCGGGCTCTCGAAGCCCGAGGCGATGATGAACTCAGCGCGTGCTGGAGCAGCGCAGGCAAGCGCGGCGGCGGCAATCAGGGCGAAGTGGGGGGGTCGGGCGGGGTTCATGCGCTGCTCCAGCATCGGCCGCGTTGCTGCGCGGACTCGGCGCTGGAGACAGATACGCACCAGCCGGGCGTGTCCTGCGCTGGCGGTCATCTGCGGCCGGCGAATCGCCGGTGCAGGGCGAGCAGTTGAGAGTAGTCGGCGCGATCGGCCGCGCGGATCGCGTTGAGATAGTCCTGTCGAATGATGCTCGCCGCACCGATGGTGGCCTCGGGCCATTCGATCGGCGGTTCGCCCCCGCGCTTGAGCCAGATGTTCGCGAGCAACCGTGACCACCGGCCGTTGCCGTTGGGAAACGGATGGATGCGCACCGCGACGTGGTGAAGCCGCGCTGCTTGCTCAATCGGCGGCATGCCGGATCGGGCCCACGCACTCAAGTCGGCGAGCAAGTTGTGAAGGTCGCTCTCGATAAGCGCCGGAGACGACCCGATGTTCGTTTCGCGCTTGCGGAACGATCCCGCCCAGGTCCAAACGTCGCCGAACATTTCCGCGTGCAGCCTGCGCGCCCAGACAACATCGAAGGGCGCGGCCCTGCGAGATGGCCGCGATGCGAGGTACTTCAACGTCGCCTTGCGGATGTTCTCCGCTTCGGCCATGTTGAGGTCGGCTGTCGAGCGGATGCTCCGGATGCGCAGCCCTGACAGGTCGTCGATGGGCGTCTGGCCAAGGATCGGAGGATCCGGCTGCATCATTCGGACCACAGCCGTCTGTTTGAACCGGCGAGCAACTCGTGATACGACCTTTCGACGAGCCGGTTGAAGGACTCGGGGTCGACGGCTTGCCCTTCCAGCGCGCTGGTGCCCTGCACCAGCCTCGCGATCTGCTCGGCCTTGCGCCGCGCCTGACGACGTCGGAGTTCCTCCGGGTCAACCTCGATCGCGCCGAGTGAAACACCGAGCGCTTCGGCGATGGCAACCACGGTGCCGAACGATGCCGCGGCCATCTGCCCGCCGAGAATGCGCTTCACCGTCGGCTCGGCGACCCCGCTGCGTGCCGCCACCACGGCATGGGACATGCCCAGCGCGCGGCGCCGCCATGAAAGCGACTCAACAGAAATGGCTGAGGAGATGTTCGGCATGGTCTCCAGATATCGTACCACATTCGATCCGATTTGGCGACACAATCGTCTCGTCAATGATTCGAAATACCGATGGGTGGCCGATAACTCTCACTCCCCCGCCAGCCAGTCGGGCAACGCCGCGGGCCGCCCCGAGCGGTCGACGCACGCCAGCAGCGTGGTCGCCGTGACCAGTGTCTCGCCGACCGGCCCGTGCCGGGCGATGCCGGATGAAAGCGTCGCGCCGCTCTCGGCGCGCACCACCTCGTACTCGTGGCGGATCTTGACGCGCGTCGCCTGCGTGACGCGTGTGCGCACCTCGACCAGGTCGTCGTAGAACGCAGGGCGCTTGTAGGAAGCCTCGAGTTTGACAATGACAAGGAACACCCCCGCGGCCTCGATATCAGCATAACTCACGCCCGCATCGCGCAGCAGTTCGGTCCGGCCCATCTCCAGCCACGGGATGTACGCCGCGTGATGCGCGACCCCCATCGGGTCGCACTCGCAGTAGCGGACACGGACGCGCAGCGTGCCGGAACTCGGCAACGCTCGTGTCGGGCGGGGAACATTCTCTGGTGCGCGATAGGACATGGGGAGATCAGGAGTCGGAGGTCGGAGCGATCGTAGAATACGCGGCCACATCCGACATACGACATTCGACACCCCGCCCCCCATGAGCACCGCATTGCACGAACGTCTGGCCAACAAAATCCGCATCCGGCTGCTTGAGCCGGAGGATTCGCTCGCGCACCTGACGGGCCTGCTGCACCGCGCGTACAAGCAGCACATGGAACGCGGCATCCAGGCGCTCGCGGCGTTCCAACCCGAGGAAGTCACGCGGCGGCGGATCGCCGATGGCGAGTGCTACGTCGCGCTCTACATGGGCAAGATCGTCGGCACCATCATGTTCAAAACGCCCGAGCAGACCGCGCGGGCCTGGCCCGGCGTGCCGTGGTTCGATCGGCACGAGGGCGGCGTGGCGAGTTTCTCGCAGTTCGCCGTCGAACCCGAGCATCAGGGCAGGGGAATCGGCATGGAGTTGCTCAAGCGGGCCGAGGAGCGTGCCGCGGCGGTGAATGCGGCGGAACTCGCGCTCTCCACCCCCGGCCCGGCGGAATGGCTCGTGAACATGTACCAGCGGCACGGATATCGCGAGGTGGCGCGGTGGCACTGGAACGAGACGAACTACGACAGTCTGATCATGAGCAAGAGGGTGCAGTCGAGCCGATGAGCAGACCGACAGATCTTGATGCGACGAGCGTCTCACGATGCTCGAATCTGCTCATCTGAGAGTCTGCACTCCACCTCACCCCGCCGCGAGCGGTCGAACCGCTTGCAGCACCGACTCCGCCATCACCGCCTCGCGTGTGTCGATCATCGCGTAGACGCCGCGGTCGTGGTCGGAGTTCAGCACCACCGCGTTGCGGGCCAGGGCCATCGCGCCGGCCTCAGCCTTCTCGTGGCCGAGGATGAACAGCGACACGCCCCAGCGCTCCGCGAGTGCATCGACCTGTTCCTGCGGCTGGTTCCGCCCCCACATCATGAAGTGCACCGAGCCGGTCCGCGGCAGGTAATCCTCATCCACGAGATCGCGATCGAGGATCGAGTCGTCGAATCGGTCCATGCGCTCGGGCCCGGGCAGCGAGTGCGCACACAGCACGTCGCCGCCGGTGCATCCAAGCCGCAGCGCAATCGGCATCGAGCGGATGAAGTCCCGTACGGCCCGCCGCACGCTCGCGGCTTCATCGCCGAAGGCAAAGTCGAGGGCCTCGTCGAACGCTTCGACAAAGCGGATGCCGTCCTTGGCAACCTCGGAGCCGGTGAGTTGGGCCAGTTCGTGGTTGGCGAGCAGGACGTGGATGTGCTGGGGGCGAGCGGCCTTGAGCGCGGCGACGCGGGTCAGCACGCGATAGGAAAAATCCATCCCGTTCACCAGGCGGTCGGAGTGAATCAACTCGTGCAGGGTGAGATGCCGCCACGCCGCGGAATCGTCGGATTCCAGTGCCGCGGCGGAGACGAGCCGGGCCAGGTGCAGCGGGTTGTCGTGCAGGTCGCCGGTGGCGACAAGTTGTGCGGGCCCGTCGAGGCGGTCGATCGATCGATCGCGACAGGGGGCTTGAAGGTTGGCGCGGGCACCGGCGTGCAGGGCGGCACACACCGCGACGGGGTCGCGCAGATCGGTGGTTTGCAGCAGGCCGGACACGGCGCGCCTCATCGCCCGCCGGAATCGCGCCGTTCGGCCGCGACGGGCTCGATCTTGGGCAACTGGCCCGACTTGCGGAGGATCTGCTCGGCCCGCAGTTTCCCGTGGATGAGGTTGAGGCGGTCGGCGACCGTCGCCATGCTCGGGCGGTCGTCGGGGTTCACTTCGACGCAGTCCATCACGAGTTTGTCCAGCATCTCCGGCACGCGCGAGTTGAGTTCGATCGCCCTGCGCGGCCTTTCGATCAGGTGGTCATCGACCGAGCCGACCAGCGAGTCGGCCTTGGCCAGCGCAGTCGGGACGAAACACCGCGTGAGCATCCAGTACATCGCCGCGCCGAGGTTGTAGACATCGGTCTTGGGGGTGATGGCCCGGCGGTGCACCTGCTCGGGCGCGATGTAATCGGGCGTGCCCTGGATGCGCTGCTTGACGGTGCCGATCTTGCACGACTGGCCGAGATCGATGACCTTGGCCCGCAGTTCGTTGTCGACGATGATGTTGTTGGGCTTCATGTCGGCGTGAACAAAGCCCGCGCCGTGCATCGCCGAAAGACCCTTGGCCACCTGCTCGCAGATGACAACGGCGTCGTCGAAGGTTCGCGGCGGCTCGCGTTCCACGCTCGCGCCGTCGACGTGCTCCATGACCAGGAACAGTTCGCCCACCGTCAGCAGGCCGCTCTTCTTGGTGACCATGCGCTCGACCTGCCGGATCAGCGGCGAGTGGACCTTCGATCCGATCTCGTACTCGGTGATGGCTTGGTCAAGGAATCGCTGGTCCTTCTCCGAGTCGCGCACCACGTGTTTGAGCGCCCAGATGTGCTTGGTCTTCGGGTCCTGCACGAGGTAGATGATCGAGGCCGCGCCGCGGCCCAACTCCGCCATCACGCGGTAGCCTTCGATCATCTCGCCTTGCTTCTTCGGTAGCAGGGGCACGAAGTCTCGCTCTCCAACAACAACCGGACGATTCTGTCCGGGAGATCACCAACAACACTGCGCCCGATTCAGGCGCCCGGACGAGGCCCCCCACGGCAGGGCTGCGAACAGACCATTCGCGGCCGGGGCCGTCGGGGATCGTAGACAAGGGCGAAAGTATCGGCATCGGAACGCGGAAGTTCAACGCCCGAACCGGTTTCGGTCTTGCTTTGTGCGGGTGGGCCGGCGCAGAACGCCGGTCGGGGTCTCAGCGGTCGCCCGCTGCCGAGAGCGCCGTCGCCGGGAACAGGTGCCCCGGGTCATCCACTCGGGCCACCTGCGAATGCAGCAGGACGCGCTCGGGCGGGATACCCAGTTCGCGGCACATCGCCGCGGTCAGTTCGCGGAGTTCGCGGATCTGAGCGGGCGTAAAGGGCCGGCGCGTTCCATCGCCCACCAGGCAGATGCTGATGGCGTGGTGGTTGTACCAGTCCCCATCGGGCCCGGCGGCATGGGCCCCGGGCAGTTGGTCCAGCCAGCGATAGCCCATGTGGACCTCGCCATCCGACATGCCGCGGCCGTTCCCGATGATCAGGTGGTGACCCAGTCCCCGGAGGCTGCGGGCCTCGTGCTCGCGCTCGATCGACTCGGGCGAGCCGGAAAGCGAGCCGGAATGGTGAATGACTATCGCCTTCCAGCGGGAAGGGTCGAGCGGCTTGCGGGTCTGGAAAATGACCGACCGGCCGTCGGGAGCGTTCACGCCCGCCGCGGCCGCGAGGGGGGGCAGCGAGAGGCCGGTCTGCGGCACCGCGCCGCCGTCGAGGAGCATGAGCACGCCGCCGACAAGGGTCATCGAGGCGAGAAAACTGACCCAGACGACCTTCGCCCTGCGGCCCGCGGCCGATGCCGCGCTCTCGCCCTGTTGGGCGGCGGCGGAGGGTCGGGATTTGCGACGGGCGTAGACGGCCATGGTGCTCCCGGTCGATGGTATCAAACGATCGGGCCGATGGCCGCGATCTCTTCCCAAATTCGCGCGCGATCCACATGCAACGCTGCGCGCCTGGCGGCGCACGCGGCGTGTCCGGATTTCTCCACCGGTTATCCGGACAGGGTGCACGGGGCCTACAGCCGCTGCTCGGGGCGGTAGCGCTGCGCGATCGGGTAGCGACGGCCCGAACCGAACGCGACTCCTGTGACTTTCAGGCCGACCGCCGCCTGCTTGCGCTTGTATTCGCTCAGGTCGATCAGCCGAATCGTGCGTTTGATGACGGCCGGATCAAAGCCGGTCTCGCGTGCGATGCGCTCCGGGCTTTGTCGCTTCTCGACCGCGCGCTCGATGATCTCGTCGAGTTGTGCGTACGGACCCAGCGTCGCCTCGTCGGTCTGGTCCGGGCGCAACTCCGCCGAGGGCGGCTTGGTGATCGTGCCCGAGGGAATCGGGCCCAACGATGGCAGGCCGGGGATGCCAAGTTCGCCCGGGTGCGCGTTCACCCACTTCGACAGGCGATAGACCCACTGCTTGGTGACGTCCGACAGCACGGCGAGCCCGCCGTTCATGTCGCCGTACAACGTGCAATAGCCCACGGCCAGTTCGCTCTTGTTGCCGGTGGTCAGAACGATCGCGCCCGTCGCGTTCGAGAACGCCATCAGCACGGTGCCCCGCAGGCGCGACTGCAGGTTCTCTTCCGTCACGCCGGCGACCGGGCCGTCGCCGGCACGCAGGGTCGTCGCCACGGCATCAAAGCCGGGACCGATCGGAATGGTCCGGTACGGCATTGCAAGGTTCGCCGCGAGTTCCGCGGCATCGGTCTTCGACCCTTCCGACGAGTAGGGCCCGGGCATGCTGATTCCCGTGACATTGGACGGACCCAGCGCGGCCGCGGCGATGACGGCCGTGAGCGCGGAGTCGATGCCGCCCGACAGGCCGATCGCGGCCGACCCGAAGCCGGTCTTGCGACAGTAATCGCGCACGCCGAGCACCAGGGCGCGATACAGCAGTTCCTCATCGGCCGCACTCAGCAATGAATCCGTGACTGTTCCCGGGCCACCGGTGGGGGGGATGTCGGCGACAAGCAAATGCTCAACAAACCCCGGCGCCGCGGCGACGAGCGTGCCGGACGGATCGAACACCGCGCCGTGCCCATCGAAGATGAGTTCGTCGTTGCCGCCGACCTGGTTCACGCCCGCGACATACACGCCGTGGCGAATCGCGTGCCGGCGCAGGATCTCGCGGTGGCGGCGGCCCTTGCCCAGCACGAACGGGCTGGCCGATGGATTGACGATGACCTTTGCTCCCGCCTCGATCAGCGCGACAACGGGATCGGCATCATTGATGTACCGGTGCGCAAAGCCCGCGTCCTCGCCCTTCCAGAGGTCCTCGCAGATCGAAAGGCCGATGCGCACGACGGGCCCGCGGCGCGAGGGCACGTCGATCACGACGGCGCGGTCGCCGGGAACGAAGTACCGGTCCTCGTCGAACACGTCGTACGTCGGCAGCAGCCGCTTGTCGTAGTAATCTACCATCGCGCCGTCGCGATACACCAGCAACGCGTTGTACACGCCGCGGGAGAGATCGTTGCCATCGCCCGAGACCGGCAGCGGCACGCCGAAAATGAGCGTGAGACCCCTTGAGGCTTGCTCACCGAGTTGCCTTGCCGCGGCGGCGCAGTCGCGCACGAACCCCTCTTGCAGCAGCAGGTCTCGCGGCGGGTAGCCGCACAGACCGAGTTCGGGGCAGACCAGCAGGTCGGCGCCGGCCTCGCGGGCTTCGTTCGCGGCATCGGCGATGAGCCGCGCGTTGCCCTCAAGATCGCCGACGACGGGGTTGAGTTGCGCAAGCGCGAGCCGCATGTCCGACGATGGTAGAGATGAACCGGCGCGGACAGGGCGGCACCGGATGTTCGAAGTCTGGCGGCGCGTGGGGCTTGCGCGGGCGGGGAAACTTCCCGCGGCAGTTCCGCCCGGCCAGGTCGGCCGCGGCCCGTGGCCCTCTGCCCCGCTCCGGTCCCTGTCGGCCCGTGACATTCCCCTTCCGCCACCACCCCCACACCCCCTACACTGGGACTCTACAGAAGGAAGGCCCCGACATGAAGGTCATCTGCGATCGCGCTGCGCTCCTCGACGCCTTGAACATGGTCTCTTCGGTCGTGCCCACGCGCACGCCCATGCCCGCGCTCTCGTGCGTCAAACTCGTCGCTTCCAAGGGCTCGGGCGGGGGCGAACTGACCCTCAGCGGCACCGACAACGAGACCAGCCTGCAACTCAGCGTCACGCACGTCGACGTGCAGCAGCCCGGCAGCGGGGCGATCCCCGCCGACAAACTCCGCCAGATTGTCCAGGCCGAGGATGGCGAGCCCACGCTCACGCTCGAGATCGAGGGCGACCAGTGCGTGATCCGGGGCGCCAACGCATTCTTCCGCGTCTTCTGCTTTCCCGCGGCGGACTTCCCGCCGCTGCCCGACTTTGCCGCGGCCATCGGCGGCACGGGACAGGACCCCGCGAAGACCGTGTTCGCCCAACCCTCGGGTCAACTGGCGGACCTGATCGCGCGGACGGTCTTCGCCACCGCGCGAGAGACCAGCCGCTACGCGATCAACGGCGTGCTGCTGAAGCGCGATGGCAAGAAACTCGAAATGGTCGCGACCGATGGCCGCCGACTTGCGCTGGCCCGCGCGACCATCCCCGGCGCACAGGCCAAGGGCGATTCGATCTCTTGCATAATTCCGACCAAGGCGCTCAACACCGCGCTCAAACTCGTCCGCGACGGCGAAGAGAGCGTGCGAATGGCGATCGGCGACTCGCGCGTGTTCTTCGCCTTCGGCGGAGCGGATACCGATGCCGCGGCGGAAGGCAAGAAGGGCAAGGGCGGCTCGGGGGGCGGCGGGCACCCGCGCGCGATCCTCAGCAGCGCGCTGGTCGAGGGCACGTTCCCTCCGTATGAGGATGTCATCCCGCGCGAGAACGACAAGAAGATCACCGCCGGCCGCGACGAACTGTCTTCGGCCGTGCGCAAGGCGACGGTGCTCACGAACGAAGAGTCCCGCGGCGTGCGGATGAGTTTCTCCGGGGGCGACAAGCGCCTCAAACTCTCCAGCCGCGCGCCGGAGATGGGCGAATCCGAGATCGCCGTTGATCTGGCCGGCTACGAGGGCAGCGACATCGAGATCAGTTTCAACCCGAACTTCCTCGTCGACGTGCTGAAGGTGGTGAGCGACCCGCAGGTCATCGTCGAACTCAAGGCGCCGAACAAGCCGGGACTGATCCGCTCCGAAGCGGGCGACTTCGTCTACGTCGTGATGCCGGTGAACCTGCCGACGTAAGCCACCCGAAGACGATCCGAACAGAGCGGTGCAGATCCATCGCGACTCGGCGAAGGTGGTGGCGCGCAATGCGGTTTTTGCGCCAAAAGCAGGGAGGACCCCTTGCGGTGGTCATCTCGCGTGGTAATCTGAACAACAACGACCGTTGCCACATCGTGTTCGCTCGTCGGAGGTGCACCATTGCGACCCGTCGACTCAATGGCTGGATATCGGGCTCGGCACTCGTTGCTTGGCGTTCTTGGTCGGGTGGGCCGTGCGGCGGGATTGCGCCGGCAAACTGAAGATATTCGAGCGTTGTTCGAATCGCTCGAACAGCGCGTGCTGCTCGCGACCATCATGTGGGACGGCGGGCCGGATGGAACGGGAACGAACTTCCACGACCCGGTGAACTGGGTTGGCGATGTGCTGCCGGGGTCGGAGGATGATGCGGTCATCCCGACCATGCCGGGATCGCCGGTGATCGTGATTTCGCAGAGCACAGGTCTGCGATCACTTGTATCTGAGGAGTCGATCAACCACATCTTCGGAACATTGGCTGTGTTCTTCCCCAGCAGCCTGCATGCTGGTTACACGCTCGAAGGCGGGACCATTCAGGGTTCTGGCGACCTGACTGTCAGCGGCGAGTTCGACTGGCGGGATGGCCAGATCCTGGGCCCGGGGAGCCTGACGATCGAGTCGGACGGCGAACTCCGCATGAACGACCTGTCGTTCGGCGACCTTGGCCGATCGGTCGTGAACCACGGCACGGTGAGCCAGGACGATGCATTGCTGACCCTGCTTTCCGGCGCATCGCTCACGAACCACGGGTTGTGGACCGTGTCCGGTGGCGGCGCGATCAACAACTCCGGCGCGGTGCCGATGTTCACCAATACGGGCACGCTCCGGCGAGTGACTGGCGGACCGGCTGGGACCAACTTCGGTGCAACGACGAACGGGCAGGTGGTCAACAGCGGCGCGATCGAGGTGTTCGATGGCATGCTCTCCATCGGCGGGGCGGGCGGCTCGAACAGCGGCACGGTCACGATCGCGGCGGGCGCGACACTGAACCTCTGGGCTCCATGGTCGCACGCGGCTGGCTCAGTGATTCAGGGTGGGGGCTTGCTCGATCTTTCCGTCATGGGTACGCAGACGATAACGGGCAGCACAACCTGGAGTGTCGCTGAGGTGAGCCTTGGCGGCGGCGGGGTGGCCATCGGCGGGCCGGGCACCCTGATCATCGGCGGACTGTTGGATTGGCGGGCCGGCCAAATCCAAGGCCCGGGCGGCCTGACGATCCAATCGGGCGGCGAACTCCGCATGAACGACCTGTCGTTCGGCGACCTTGGCCGATCGGTCGTGAACCACGGCACGGTGAGCCAGGACGACGCATTGCTGACCCTGCTTTCCGGCGCATCGCTCACGAACCACGGGTTGTGGACCGTGTCCGGCGGCGGCGCGATCAACAACTCCGGCGCGGTGCCGATGTTCACCAATACGGGCACGCTCCGGCGAGTGGCTGGCGGACCGGTTGAGACCAACTTCGGTGCAACGACGAACGGGCAGGTGGTCAACAGCGGCGCGATCGAGGTGCTCGATGGCATGCTCCTCATCGGCGGGGCGGGCGGCTCGAACAGCGGCACGGTCACGATCGCGGCGGACGCGCTGCTGGATCTCACGGCCGGATGGACACACAACACCGGTTCATCGATCGCCGGAAGTGGAACGCTGTTCATCCAGTCGGTCGATCCTCAGTCGATCGCAGGTGCCAGCGAGTGGTCGGTCGCATCGATCGTGCTGAGCGATGGAACCATCGCCGGTCCGGCGACTTTGACCGTGAACGGCTCGATGTCCTGGGAGAGCGGGTCGCTCGTTGGAGCGACTCTTGCCGGCTCCGGCGACATTGAGATCTCCGGCGATGTGACCTTCGCTTCGGGGAGCATCTCGGGCTCCGGATCGCTCGGCGGGACGGGCACGATGCGATTCGAAGGCCCTGGCGCCACGACACTCAATCGAGATGTCGAGATCGGCCGCATTGTCATGATGGGCGGAACGATTGATGGGTCCGGCGCGGTCACCGTCGCCAACGAACTCGACTGGGGCCAGGGCACGCTCGGCGGGTCCGCGCCTGTCACCATTCTGTTCGACGCAGTTCTGATGTTCGCCGAGGGGACGCTCGCCACGACGCTCGTTCTTGAAGGGACCATGACCGTGACCGGTAGTGGCGATCTGTCATTCGCCGGTGGCACGCTGGTCATCGCCGAAGACGGAACACTCAACTGGTTCGGCACCGGGAGTCTCATCAACGGCTCGGGTGTCAATCAGGTCCTGAACCACGGCCGCATTGAAATGGCGACTTCCAGCGCCACCGTTCTGGTTGGGGTTCCGCTGGAAAACCACGCCGGGGCATTCCTGATCGTCTCGTCGCACGTGACGCTCTCCGGCGGAGGATTTAACGCCGGTGTGATCAGCGTGTGGTCAGAGGCCTCACTGCTCCGGTTCGAGTCGGCGTTTGCACACCAGACTGGGTCAGATATCGGCGGCTCGGGTCACTTCGTCATCGCCGCACCGCAGACCATCAACGGCCTGACGACCTGGTGGGCTACGGCCGGTTCGATTGATGGCGGCTCGATCTCCGGCTCCGGGAACCTGAGCCTCATCGGCGGCACGTTTGCATGGTCCGGCGGCACGATCTCCGGCCCCGGCACGCTCTCCATCAGCGCAGAAGCAACGCTCGAAGTTGTCGCCGCGAGCGCAACACTGAACCGCGTGATCTCCAACAGCGGCACCGTTCACGTCGTGGCCGGCTCGACACTCTTCCTGCCCATGCCGGGCCAGACCAGCGGCGGCCTGTTCCTGGCCGATGCCGGGGGCACGATCGATCTCTCGGGCTCGACCTTCACCCACACCGGAGGTTCTCGCTTCGAAGGTGCTGGGACGTTACAGATCGGCAACTCAACACAGACCATCGCGGCGAGTTCCCTCAACTGGAAAATCGCGCGCATGGTTCATTCGGACGGAATGATCACCGGCACAGGCTGGCTCTATGTGTGGGGCGACCTGGAGTGGACCGGCGGGCAGATCACCAACAGTGGCCGCTTGTCCACGTGGGCATTCGGCCGAATCCTTGTGCAACACGAAGCGTCCCTCAGCAACACGCTGCAGATCACAAACTTCGGCACGCTCGTCGTGGAGCCCGGACATTCGTTGACCCTGCTGAGCGCGCCGACGAACCTGGTAGGGTCGACGCTGTTCCAGGGGAACTGGGAGATTCACGGCACGCTGCTCTTCCCGGAAGGTCGAGAGATCCGCTCATTGAACGCGGACGTGCGACTCGTTTCGCCTGGCGCTTCGGTGCCCGCGATGGCGACACTCGAGTTGCTCACCTCCAACTCGGGTGCCGCGTTCAGCCTGCTCGATGGGGCGACTCTGACCGTCAGTCCCGCGACCGGCGAGGCCATCAACCGCGGGTCGATGACGATCTCCGCCGGTTCGCTCCTGACCATCAACGGCGCGTTCGTCGCCGATCCGACCAGTTCAATCGAGTTTGGTCTCGCCGGCACCGGTCCATCTCAGTACGGACGCATCACCGCGACCGGCTCGCTGACGATCAATGGCCACATCGGCATCACGCTCTCGCCGGGATACACGCCTGCGCCAACGGTCACCTACAACCTCATCACCGGCGGCTCGCCTCGCACGGGCATCTTCCAGACCGAATCGTTGCCCGCCGCGGCACCGGGCCAACTCTACTTTGTCGGGCATTCCACCTTCAACGTCGCGCTCCTGCACGTTCTCCCGGCCTTCTGGGACGGCGGCGCAACCGGCCTGGGCACGAACTGGCACGACCCGCTGAACTGGGTCGGCGATGTG
>JAHBXL010000005.1 GCA_019636495.1 Phycisphaeraceae bacterium
CAGCGAGGGGGGGAAGGGGGGGGAGGGGAGTGAAGGGGGGAAGGTGCGAGCGGGCAGAACCCCTCACCGTCTCGGCCTTCGGCCTCGACACCTCTCCCCGGCGACCGGGGGAAGGCGAACCAAGGCCCCCTCACCGGTCGCTGCGCGACCACCTCTCCCCGTTCAGAGCAACGGGGAGAGGGGAAATTCGGAACACGTCCGATAGGTTGTCCGGGGCTTGCGTGCGGCACGGGCGTCTCCAAGGAGAACCGAGACAGCCCTCTCATCCATGGGGAAGGTACCACCCCGTACGCGGAATGCAAGGGGCGGTTCTGAATCTCCGGCCCGAACGTGTACACAACTTGCGACGCGCCCGCCGCGGCGGGACTGACTGCACAAAACTGTGCAACGGGCCACCAGAGTGCCGGACCACCGGAGTGCCGGTGCCACAAGTGATCTTCTTCACGATCGGGTCATGGGCAGCCCGCGAACCACGCCGACAGGTAGGCGAAGATGTCGGGCACGCCGGTCGCGCCCGAGCGGTCAAAGTCGGCATCGCCCGCGAACCACGCCGCGAGGAACGCGAAGATGTCCGACACGTTGATCACAAGGTCGCCATTGACATCGAGCGCCAGGGGCGAGCCGGGGAAGACCAGCGGGTCCGCCGCGTCGGAGCAGACCGCGGCCTCGTCGCCGTCGAGCCAGCCATCCATGTCGCGGTCGATTCCGCAGCGGTGCTCGGTGCCCTTGACGACGACGGTGTAGGTCAGTTCCGATCCCGGCGCGGCGAGCGCGAGGAGCGCGGCGGGCGTGTACGACTCTCCGAGCCGGTCGCTCTGGAACGATCCGCCGCCGTCGGGCACGAACTTCCAGCCGCGCATACGCCCCGCCTGCAGGCCCTTGACGATCAGGCCCACCCTGTTGGCGCTGGCCTGCGCGATCATCGCGTTGATGAGCGCGGTGTCGGCCGTGGCCGCGATGGTCACGGTTGTTTGCGCGCCGACCGCCGCGTGCGTGTCCTTGCTCGGCGGGCCGGGCGGGATGAGCGGGTTGTTCACCGCGCCTGCGGGAAGATCGGACCCGCTGAAGGCAAGCATGAACGCCACGAGGTCGGCGACCATCTGGTTGCCGGTGACGGTGAACACCGGCTCGGAAACGAATCGCTCGAGCGTGTCGACGCTGCCATCGTGCAGCACGCCGAAGCCGGCGGTGTTCATCTGCACCAGCGCGTTGAATCCGGTCTTTTCATACATGTTGCGCAGTTGCGGCGTCTTCATGGTGATGTTGGTCGTGCCGTCGACCGACACCAGGCCCAGGCGGCGCTCGCCGTTCGGTCCCGGGGCGATGAGTTGGTACGTCCCGCCGACGAGGCGGTACTCGGTGCCCGCGCCGGTCGGCAGGGTGTGGCACGTCACGCACGCGAAGGTGTTGGCGTCGAGCCGCACGGTCGTGCTGCGGTAGGCGTTCATGCCGTTGACGGCGTTGCCGTTGGGCAACGGCAGGCCCGCCGCGCCAAAGCGGCCGGTCGTCAGATGGCCGGGCAGGGGCAGGCTTGTCGGCAACGTGTTATCGAAGTTGCGGAACGGGTTGGGCGGAAAGTGGATGGTGGCGAGGAAGTCCTCGAACTTCTGCATCTCGGGCGCGGGCAGCGGCTCGTCGGCCCCTTGCAACCCCTCGAACGCGCCGGCGAACTCCTCGAGCCCGAGGCGGTCGCCGCGCCAGTGGTGCGGCTCCTTGCCGATGATGTCCTGCAGGGTCTGCGTGGTCATCGGGCCCTTCATGGGGTGATAGGGCTGGAAGCCGGTGGTCAGGCCGAAGAGCCCCTGCCCCAGGTTGCGCGTGGCGGTCGAGACCGCGATCGAAGCGCCGGACGGGTCGCCCAGATCCCAAGCAAGCCGATCGAAGCGCGCATCGACGTGGCACGATGCGCACGCAACGTGCCCGAGCCCCGAGCCGATGTGCGTGTCGTAGAGGTGCGGGCGACCGAGTTTGATCGCCGGCGGCGTCGGATCGAAGTACGGCACGGTCGCGATGACCGCCTTCGAAGATGTATCGATCACCGAGATCGTCGCATCGAACCGGTTGAGGACGTAGAGCCGGGCCCGCGGCTCATCGAGCGCCAAGCCCGTCGGTCCCTGCCCCACCGGGATGACCGCCGACACGCCGCCGGGCATGTGGCGCGAACCGTCGCCCTCGTACTGCACGATGTTGTTCGAACCCATGCCCGCGACAAACACGCGGTCGCCCGCGTTGTTCCAGGCGACTGCGCGCGGATCGCCGATCGCCTCGGCGCGCAGCGCGTGCGGCACGCTGCCGACTGCGTAGTCGAGCGCCGCCAGGTGCGGGTTCAGATCGGCGACCCACTCCGCCGCGGGCGTCGATGGATCGACCAGCGCTCCCAGCACGCGCAGAAACGTGCCCTTCAGGTTCGGCTCAAAGCGCTTCTCGTTGACACCGTCGGTGCCCACGACCAGCACGCGTCCGGTCGCCGGGTTCACGCCCACCGCCATGCAGATGTTCATCAACCCTGTCTGATAGGTCACGCCCAGAGTCGCGGCGTCGATGATCGCCAGGTCGTGGTCGTACAGGTCCCACCCCGGCACGCGACCGGACTTGTTCGCGCCAGTCCCCCCCACCGCCGGACCGTTCACCATCGTGGTCCAGTCGCCACCGTTGTCGTCCATCCACCGGTTCGCGGCGTTCTTCTTGACGATCAGACTGACCCGCGGCGGGCCGGCCACGGCGATCGGCGGCACAAACGATGCGCCGACATTCGGCGGCGGGTTCACGCCGCCGTAGGGGCCGGCCGGGTCGTTCACGACGTTGGGCGGGAACGCCAGCGTGCCGCCGCTGTCATCGATCCCCCCGCCCAGCACCGTCGACTTGTTGCCCGACTCGAACACCGCGACATAAACGCGCGAGCCGTCGGGGCTCACACCCAGAGCGCGAGGATCCTCGCCGACGATCGGAATGTTGGTCGGCGCGGCGTCGAGATTGGCCAGATCGAACACCTGCACGGTGTTGGCCTGCGAGCAGGAGACAAATGCGCGCGTCGCGGCCGGGCCAACGCCCCCCGCGAACACCACATCGCATGGCTCATCGCGTGTCTTGAGCGTTCGCACGACGCTCCCCGAGATCAGATTGACGATCGACACCGTGTCGGAAATGTGGTTGACCACCCATGCCTCGGTGTTCGACCGCGCCCGTACGCTCACCGGGTCGATGCCCACCGGGATCGACCGCTGATGAACCGGCACTCCGGAGAGAATCGAGAAGACCTCGAGCCGGTTGTCCGGCGTGTTCACGACCAGCAGATACTGGCCGTTGGGAGTCATGTCCATCGGGTGGACGTGCGGGTCCTCCCAGTTCACGAACTGGAACGGGTCCACGCCGCGGGCTTCGCCGCCGGTCTCCGCAACTTCGCGCACGCGGTCCTGAGCGGCCGCGACGGCGCCCAACCCGAGCGCGGCCGCAACGAACCCGAGGAACATTCGGAATGGGATGTACATGCAATCGCCTCCGGCTGGGTGAACCGCCCGACACCCCCCCCGGGGCCGCTCGGTCCAGCATACCACACAAGGCGACGAATCCCGCCACGCGACATCCGGATTCAGGGATTGCCTGCCGCACCAACGGGCGCCACTCCCGCGTCCACCCCGCGGGGGGTGAAGGGGAAGGCCGGGGGCGTGGGGTCTTCATCGGGCCCGCCGCGCGGATCGAGCGGGGCCCACTCGAGTTTCGCCGCGCCCAGCAGGGTCCCGGTGGCGTAGGCCAGATCGACCAGGGACACCTGGTAATCGAGCAGCGCGACGATCTCGGACCTTTGCGCATCGGCAAGCCTCGCCGCGGCGCTCAGAACATCGGTGCTGGTGCTGGCGCCGACATCGAACTGCCGCTGCTCGGCGCGGAAGGCCCGCCCCGCGGCCAGGGCGTTCTGCCGCGCGGCCATGATGCGCTGCCAACCGGCGTCGACGTTGTCCGCGGCGTTGAGCACCTCCAGCCGGATGGCCTGCTCGCGCGCCTCGCGGGTCGCCAGGCGCTGCAGGCGCGACAGGATCGCCTGCTGCACCCGGGCCTTGGCGCCCTCGTTGCCCAGCGGTACCTCGCCGGAAAGCGAGACCGACCATGATTCGAAGTCGTTGCCGCGGAGTTGGTCGTTGGCATCGCTGAATGTCGCGCCCAGCCCGCCGATGTTGTAGCGATAGTCGAGCGCGACCGCGGGCAGCGCCTGGTTCTTGGCGAACTCGATGCCGGAGGAATCGAGGGCGATCTGCAGTTCGAGTTCCAGCATCTCCATGCGGCGTGCGACCGCGCCATCGGCCAGTTCCGGGCCATCGAACTCGTAGCGCACCGGATCGGGCTGCGAAGTGGGAACGATCATCGTGGGCGTGTGAAGTTCGAGCCCTTGCTGGTTGATGAGTCGCTTGAGGGCGCGCTGCTGGTTCAGCACGGCGTTCTCGGCGCGGATGATCGCCTCCAGCCGCTCGGCCACGCCGGCCTCGGCACGGACCACCTCGATCTCGGGCAGGTCGCCCGCATCGACGCGCCGCCGCGCCCGCGCCAACTGGTCGACCGCCAGTTCGTACTGCTGCTGCGCCACGTCCAGCGACCGGCGCACCGCATCGAGCAGCCAATAGGCGCGGTCCGCCGCGGCCAGTTGCCGGACCACCTCGAGTTTCGTCCGCGCCTGGGTGATCTGGTCCTGGTAACTCGCGACGCGGATCGAGTAGGTGTTCACCCGTCGGCCCGCGCCGCGCAGCAGCGGATGGCTCAGCGACAGCGTGAGGTCCGACGTGTACGCGGTGTTGAGTGTGAAGAACGGGTTGTTGGTCTCCGACCGGGTCGCGGCGAGATCGACGCTCACGCGACCGCCCGTCCGCAGCGGGATGTCCACCGCGCCGCCGATGAAGCCGGAGTCCTGCTGGTTGCTCGCCGTCACATCAAGCGTCGGACTGTCGGTCTCGCGATAGCCGATGCGCGGCCGGAAGACCGCCTCGAACCGTGCCTCCTCTTCGCGCAGTCGCTCCGATGCGCGGACCGGCTCGATGAGCGCGATGCGCAGGTCGAGGTTGCGCGCAAGCGTGGCGGCCCGGACCTCCTCGAGCGTCAACTCGACGCGCTCCAGACCCTCGAACCGACGTCGCACCGCGCTGACCGCATCGGGCGCGCCTTCCGCGGCCGGAGTCTCGGGCGCACGGTACCGCTCGGATTCGAAACGCTCCAGTTGCCGCAGGCGCTCGGCGGGCGCCTTGCGTCCGTAGTCGGAGTCGATCGACCCCAACGGGTTGGCGCACGCGCCGAGAAGCGCCGCCGCGACGATGCTCGCCGGGACGGCCGCGCGTCCTGACACATGGAAGAACCCCGAGGCCGGACTGAGTCGCTTCTGTTCGGTCATGCGCGCCCCTGCGTTGCTCACTGCCCTTGGACCTTCCGCGCGCAGCGCCCTGGTCTGCGCTCTCACTCGTGCCGCAGCGCGACGATCGGGTCGAGCCGCGCCGCCTTGATCGCCGGGAACATCCCGAACACGACGCCAATGAACACCGAGAATCCGATCGAGAGCAGCACCGCCCACGGCGGGACGCTGGCCTCGGGAAGCGGCGAATCGGGCAGCGAACGGACCAGCAGCACCAGCCCCTGGCCGATGGCCCAGCCGATGCCCGCGCCCATCAGGCACAGCACCACCGACTCGACGAGGAACTGCATGAGAATCACCGCGGGCCGCGCCCCGACGGCCTTGCGGAGGCCGATCTCGCGCGTGCGCTCCGACACCGACACCAGCATGATGTTCATGATGCCGATGCCGCCGACCAGCAGCGAGATCGAGACGATCGCCCCGAGAATGGCCGTGAGCGCGCCCGCCACGGCGCGGAACTGGTCGATGAACTGCTGGAAGACGCGGACCATGAACGTATCGTCGTCGCCCGGCTCCAGCCCGCGCATGTTCCGCAGCACGAACCGCACCTCGCCCTCGACGTCGGCCGCGCGGTCCGCCGAACGCAACTGACCCCACGCCATGTTGATGTGCCCCCAGGGGTTGAGCAGACGCGCCGTCGAGAACGGGATGAACACCTCCGTCGACGAGTCGCCGCCGCCGAACATCCCCGCCAGTTGGATCGTCTCCACCACGCCGACAACCAGGAACCGGCGGCCGCCGATCAGGACCCAGGTCTCCTCGCCGGTCGGGTCGCTGGGCAGACCCATCTCGGTGATCGCCTGGTCGTTCACCAGGCAGACCATCTGCCGCAGTTGCTCGTCGATGCTCGTGAACGGCCGCCCCATGATGACCGACCGGCCCTCGATGTCGTGCCACTCAGGCCAGATGCCGACGACCGACACGCTCTCGATCTTCTTGTCGCCGTACTGGATCGAGTAGCCGCCGTAGTACATCGGGCTGATCTTCTCCAGCGACGGGCAGTGCTCGAGCATCGCGAGGATCTCGCGCTCCTTGAGTTGCACCTCGCGCCAGGTTGTGCGGGTCCGCATCGAGTCGGGCAGCATGCCGTCGAGGAAGACCCGGCGCGTCCCGATCTTCTCGAACTGCGAAAGGATGAACCGCTCGGCGCCCGTCATCGCGCCGACCACGGCGATGATCGCCGCGACGCCGATGATCACGCCCAGGGTCGTCAGCACCGCGCGGAACCGGTTGGCCCAGATCTGGCTGATGGCGAGGACCACCGTCTGCAGCAGGAGTCGGAGGATGATCACGGCGCGGCCCCCGCGTGCTCCGCCGCGGCGGCGCGCTGCGCCATGCCCGCGACGGCGTTGAGGTACTCGCGGTGCACGGGGTCCTGCGCGGTGGGGTAGTCGGTCAGCACGCGCCCGTCGCGCAGGCGGATGATGCGTTGCGCGTTCCCGGCGACGTCCTCCTCATGCGTGACAATGACGATCGTCTGCCCGTCGGCGTGCAGGGCCCGGAACAGTCCGATGATCTCCCCGGCGGTGCGCGAGTCGAGGTTGCCCGTCGGCTCATCGGCCAGGAGCAAACTGGGCTCGTTGACCAGCGCCCGCGCGACGGCGACACGCTGCCGCTGGCCGCCCGAGAGTTGGCTGGGCCGGTGCTTCATGCGGTCGGCCAGCCCGACGCGCTCCAAGGCGCGTGTCGCGAGTTTCCGTGCGTTGAACGCGTGCTTGCTGGAGTACAGCAGCGGGAGCATCACGTTCTGCAGCGCGGTCTGGCGCGAGAGCAACTCGAACGACTGAAAGACAAACCCGATCTCCTCGTTTCGCACCTTCGCCAGCGCGCCCGCGCCGAGCCGGTGCGTCGGCCGACCGTTGAGTTCGTATGTCCCGCGCGTCGGCCGATCGAGACACCCCAGGACGTTCATCAGCGTGCTCTTGCCCGAGCCCGATGCACCCATGATCGCCACGAACTCGTTGCGCTCGATGGTCAGGTCGATGCCGCGCAGCGCGTGGATGCGCTCCACGCCCACCTTGTAGACCTTCTCGAGTTTGCGGATGGCGATGGTCATGGGGCCGCGGCCGAGCCTCTCTCTCAGTTGGCGCCGGCGCCCGGCGCGCCGGAAGACTGCGCAACGCCCGCCGCGGCACGGGCGCCCGGCACCGAAGCCGGGCCGTCCTCCTCGACCTTCTGCCCGTGCTTGAGCGTCGCCAGAACCTTGTAGGGTCCGGTGATGATCCGGTCACCCGGGGCCAGACCCTGAACGACCACGGTCGAACGCAGGTCACTCGACCCCGCGACCACCGGCACGGCGACGGCCTCGCCATTCACGAGTTTGTACACGACCCGCGCAAACGCCTTGTTCCGGCCGATCCCCTGCACGCCCGCGGCGACGGCCGCCGGCAGTTCGTCGATCCGGCGGTCCACCACGGCCTGGCTGGGAACCTTCAGCACGTCCACCATGGTCTCGACGTGGATGTCGCAGTTGGCCAACCCGCCCACCAGCAGCAACTGCTCATCGTCGCGGAGTTCCAACTCGATCTCGACTTCGTAGTAGTGTCGGCCATCGCGCGGCGAAGTCCTCTTCTGCGGGCGCACCTTGTCGACCCGCCCGGGGAACTCGCGGCCCGGGTACGCCGTCACGTACACCGTCGCGCGCTGACCCGGCTGGATGAGTTGAATGTTCCCCTCGTCCACCTCGGCGCGCATGATGATGTGCGACAAGTCGGCGATCTCCAGGATCGTCTGCCCGAGGTTGTTGAACGTGCCCAGCACCAGTTCGCCGATCTCATTGTTCAGCAGCGTCACGGTGCCATCGATCGCGCTGGCGATCACGGTGTTGGCCAGGTCGCGCTCGGCGCGCCGGACCATCGCGCGGGAAGACTCGATCGACTGCTCCGCCGCGCGGACCGCCGCCTCCTGCTGCAGGTACCGCGCTTCCATCGCCTCCAGTTCGGCGTTGGAGCGGTCCTTGCTCGCGTGCAGCGAACGGACGCGGGTCAGTTCGCTTCGCGCCTGCGCCAGCGAGGCCTGCGCGCCTTCGAGCCGCGCCTCCTCGGCCCGAAGGCCGGCCCGCGCCGAGTCGAGTTGCGCCTGCAACTCCTCCGCATCAAGCCGTACCAGCACATCGCCCTTCTTGACGTCCTGCCCCTCGCGGAAGGGCAACGCGGTGATCCGCGCCGAAACCTGCGCGCTGACCTTCACGCGCGTCCGCGCATCGACCGTGCCGGGCGCGGAAATGGACCGCGTCAGATCGCCCCGCTCGACGCCCTCAAGTTTCACCTTCGTCAGCGCGCTGCGCCCCTGGAACTTCTTGATGTACTCCTGCGTCCCCGGCCGCGTGAACACGTACGCGCCGCCCCCGCCAACCAGCACGACGACCGCCAGCAGGCTCCCGATGATCCACTTCCACACGTCGGAGCCTCCTGCACACCGTCCACAATGCGACCATGATGCGACATGGTCCGAGAGGAATCGTCAGCCATGATAGGGAATCGCCTCCGCGTGGTTTCGCGGCGGGTATCCGCCCATTCCTCTTGACCGAATCACCAACCTGAGGCAGACTCCTTATCAGCACATTCTGCCCATTCCGTTCGCAGGCAGTCTTGCCGCAGGAGCACGACATGAAACTCCTCTCCACACTGACCGCGGCGGCGACCGTGGCGAGCATGACCGTTGCCTCGGCCCATGCTGACGCACTGGTCTTCGAGGCGTACCTGGACGGCCTGCAGGTCGTGCCGCCGGTGCCGACAACGGGATCGGGAACCTTTACAATCACGCTCGACACCGCGACCAACACGCTTTCGAACGCCAGCGGCTCATACTCCGGTCTGATTGGGAATGTGCTCAACGCGTCGGTTCAGGGTCCTGCCGGGCCCGGAACCAACGGGCAGGCGTTTCTCTTTGTAGATCCCTTCACTCTTGAGATCCCGGGTGGATCGGCCGTGATCACCCAGGTGCAGGCCCAGGCCATGATCGACGGCGACACATACATCCTCATCCGGACCGACTTCCGCCCGGGGGGAGAGATCCGGGGCCAGTTGGTGCTTGTTCCCACTCCGGGCACTGGGGCCATTGTCGCGCTGGGCGGGTTGCTGGCGGTTCGGCGGCGTCGCTGAGAATCGTCGGACAGGAATCTCGGCGTCGAGACTTGATTGATCGTTCAATACGGCGTAAATTGAACGATCAATCAAATGACCGCGCCTGATCCCCCTTCATCCCGAGACCGGATCCTTGAAGCCGCCCGCCGGCTCTTCCACGAGCAGGGCTTCCACGCGACCGGCATCTCCACGATTCTGCGCGAATCGAGCGCGAACAGCGGCACGCTCTATCACTACTTCGACAACAAGGATGCACTGCTGGTCGGCGTGCTGGAGTACTACACGCGCCTGCTGCACCCGGCCGTGATGGGCCCCGTGGAACAGGCCACGGGCGACGGGATCGAGCGCGTCTTCATCCTCTTGCAGAACTACCGCGACGGCCTGGCCTCGCTCGACTTTCGCATGGGCTGCCCGATCGGCAACCTCGCGCTGGAAGTGGCCGATGACCACGCCGCGGCACGCGATCTGATTGTCCGCAACTTCGAAAACTGGGCCGCGAACGTGCACGCGTGGCTGGAATCGGCTCGCGACCGACTCCCCTTCTCCACGGACCTTGCCGCGATGTCGCGCTTCATCCTCACGGTGATGGAAGGCGGCATGATGCAGGCCCGTGCTGCACGGGACATCGCGCCCATGGATCAATCGATCGCGCATCTTCGCGCGTACTTCGACCTGCTGCAAACGCAGGCCGCGGCGGAACGCACGGCACGGGGCGGGAACTCTCCTGGAGACCGTTCATGACACTTCTCATCGAGGTCGTCAACCCATTCGCCTTCGGGGTCATCTGCTCGATCCTCGGCACGATCGGCGCCCACGCTTCGGAGCCGCCGCCACCTGTTCCCGCCGCGCCCGACCCCGCCGCCTTCGCCGCGCCCGATACCTCGCCGCTGGTGCACGAGGGCGTGATCAACGCGCCCATCGCCGAGGTGTGGAAGGGCATCTCGACAGCCGAGGGCTACAAGATGTGGGGCGTGGCGCAATGCGAGTTCGACTTGCGCATCGGCGGGAAGATCCGCACGCACTACGACCCCAAGGGCACCTTGGGCGACGAAGGGACCATCGAGCAGGAGGTGCTCGCCTTCGAGCCCGAGCGCATGCTCGCGTTCCGAGTCAGCAAGCCGCCGACGGGCTTCCCGTTCAAGGAGGCCTGGAAGAGCACCTGGTCCGTCATCACGCTGACCGACCTCGGCGACAACCGCACGCACATGCGCCTGGCAGGGCTCGGCTACACCGCCGATGCGGAATCGCAGGCGATGCGGAAGTTCTTTCTTTCCGGCAACGAGTGGAGCATCAAGCGCGCGCAAACGCACTTCGATTCATCGGCCAGGCCGCCGTCCGGCCCGGCGCACGCGCAGGACCCGCTGGCGGACATCGCGCTCGAGACGGTCCTCCCTTGCCCGCGCGATGCGGCATGGCAACTGATCAGCACGAGCGATGGCTGGCGCAGGGCCATGGGCGTGCCCGGCAACATCGAGTTGCGGCCCGGCGGGCCGTTCGAGTTGTACTTCCGCGCCGATGGGCCCGAGGGCCAGCGCGGCTCGGAAGGCTGCACCGTCCTTGGTTTCGTGCCCGGCGAGTTGCTGTCGTTCACGTGGAACGCGCCCCCCATGTTCGCCCACGCGCGGTCGCGGCACACCTGGGTCGTCATCCGCCTCGACGAGGCCGGACCGACCCGTACGCGGCTGCGCCTGTCACACTTGGGGTTTGCCGGCCACGCCGCGGCCGAACCTGACCACGCCAACCAATGGAAAGAGGTTCGCGAGTACTTCGCCGACGCATGGCCGCGGGTGCTGGAGGCTCTCCGCCGCACCGCCGCGCTCGACCGCACGCCCTCCGAACACGGCCGGTGAGCGGCCCTCCGCGAGAATCGGCCGCGCCGGCCGAGATGGCATCCCCGACCGACCGAAGCCGGTACCATTGGCCATGGAAGCGGAGCGGCCGGCCATCCGGCCCGACACGTCGCGGGCCCGCCGAGCCACCGCCGGACTTCCACCACCGAACAACCGGAGATTGAGCATGTCGAAACGTCTGACGATCGCGGTCGCGGCGGCGCTTGTGTGCGCCGGGAGCGCGCTGGGCCAGGGCACAACACCCAGCACCGCACCCAAGCAGGCAGAGAATCAGAAGGAAACCCAGCCGACCAAACTCCTCCCGGGCGACAAGGCCCCGACGCTGAGCGTCGAGAAGTGGTTCAAGGGCGAGCCGGTCACCGGCTTTGAGAAGGGCCGCGTCTATGTCGTGGAGTTCTGGGCCACCTGGTGCGGGCCGTGCATCGCGGTCTTCCCGCACCTCTCGGAACTGCAGAAGGAGTACAAGTCCAAGGGCGTGACCGTCATCGGCGTGAACATCTGGGAGCGCCCCCTCAACGATCAGACCTTCGACAAGGTCAAGGCCTTCGTTGACAAGCAGGGCGACAAGATGTCGTACGCGGTCGCCTTCGACGGCATGGCCAGGAACATGACCCGCACCTACATGGAAGCCGCGGGCCGCGGCGGCATTCCCTCGGCGTTCATCGTCGACAAGGAGAGCAAGATCGCCTGGATCGGCCACCCCGCCGAGATGGACGAGCCGCTCAAGCAGGTCGTCGCCGGCACGTGGGATGCATCCAAGGCCCGCAGCGCGGCCGAGGTTGAAATGGCGGTGCAGGAAGTCATCTCCAAGAACCGCACCGACCCCGAGGCCATGCTGACCGCCTTCGACGAACTCGAATCCCGCATGCCCGCGGCCAAGCCGCAGATCGACGCCTTCCGCTGGCGCATCTATTCCATGACGGGCCAGGCCGACAAGGCGCTGGCCATGGCCCGCCCCCTCATCGAGAAGGCCATCGCCGACAAGAACGCCGCCGCCCTCAACGACTACTCCTGGACCATGGTCGATCCCGATGGACCATTCCCCAAGGACAAGATCGACACCGACCTGGCCTTCCGGGCCGCGACCAAGGCCGTCGAGTTCACCAATGAGAAAGACGGCGCGATCATCGACACGCTCGCCCGCGTCTACTTCGTCAAGGGCAACATCGACAAGGCCATCGAGTGGCAGACCAAGGCTGTCGCCGTCGCGCCGCCCGGCATGAAGGAGCAACTCGAAGAAGTGCTCGACGAGTACAAGGCCGCCAAGACCAAGGGCTGAGCCCCGCGGCATCCACCACAGCCCATCCCGAATGGACCGCCAACCCCCGGCACCGGCCGGGGGTTTTTTCGCGCCACGCAAGCCCGCCGCGGAAGAGCAGTGGGTGCAATTCCTCGTCCTCGCGGCGACATTCTCCGGGTGGTCAGGTGCGCGCTCCCACCGCGCACCGGCCACCGACCCCCGAGCCGATGAACCAGCCGGGAATCTCCTCTTTGAACAGAACCCTGCATGGATCGATGCGGGGTTCTGTTGTCTCCGCAAGTCGCTACCGCGGCGCGGGCGGCGCGAGAATGGAGAGGTACTGCTCCCACGGCCCCACGTCTTCTCTGAGTTGGAACGCCATGGCCTTGCACACCTGCGCGATGTGGTTCAGATCGTGCACAACCCACGTGGCGAGCAACTGTGACACCGTCACGACGCCCAGCGCGGGGTGGCGGCCGGTGCGTGCCAGGTCCGCCGCGGCGAGATTGCAGGCCCGGAGCGCTGCAAGCGACTCGCGCCGATGCGCTTCGAACGAATCGAGGAGTTCATCCAGTGAGAGCGTGAGCAGGTGCTTGTGCCCGGCGCGGTCGAAGGAACCAAACGGCTCCGATTCGCCGTGTGCGAGGATGTGCGCAAGCCGCGGCATCCAGTCGGTCTGCTCGCCGAAGATCAGGTGGGCCACCACTTCGCGCGCGGTCCACGTGTCGGGGCCGTAGGGGCGATCGATCATTCCGGCGGGCGCGGTGGTCAAGAGCACGCGCAGCACGCGGGGCGTGCGATCCAGTGCTGCCAGCGCGTGCGGAAGGTCGAACGTCATGTCTCGCTCCGCTTCACTCTCCGAGTTTCTCGCCCAGGAACTCCGCAACCTTGTCGATAGCAATTCGCTCCTGCGAGCCCGTGTCGCGGTCGCGCACCGTTATCGTCTGGTCGGTCATGGTCTGCCCATCGATGGTGAAGCAGTACGGGCACCCCGCCTCGTCCATCCGCGCGTACCGCTTGCCGATCGTCTGCTTCGGGTCCGTCTCGATCAGCCCTTGCCGACCGAACCGCTTGTTGAGTTCGGCGTGCAGAGCCTCGGCCTTCTCCGGCATCCCGTCCTTGTTGACGAGCGGGAAGACCGCCGCCTTGATCGGCGCGATCCGCGGGTGGAACTTCATGAACTCGGGGCTGGGCCGCGCCGGGTCAACGGTGTAGGCCTCGCAGATGAGCGCGAGCACGCCGCGATCGAGGCCCGCCGCGGGCTCAATGCAGTGCGGCAGATAGCGCTCGCCCTTCCGCGATCCGTTGGGCAGCAACTCGCCGCGCTCCTGGTCGAAGTACTCGAGTTTCGCCCCCGAGTGCTTCTGGTGCTGGGTCAGGTCGAAGTTGCCGCGATGCGCCACGCCTTCGAGTTCGC
This sequence comes from Phycisphaeraceae bacterium, assembly GCA_019636495.1. Lineage (GTDB taxonomy): Bacteria > Planctomycetota > Phycisphaerae > Phycisphaerales > UBA1924 > JAHBXL01. The sequence goes on from JAHBXL010000005.1 coordinate 13,985, forward strand.
CATACCCCGGCGCGGTGAACGGGAACCGGTACTCCACATCGCAGGTCCCCGTCGAGTAGTGCGAGAGTTCGTCTTTGTCGTGTTCGCGCAGGATCAGGTTGTCGCTCGACAGCCCGATCGACCGCCACCACTCCATGCGGAAATCGCGCCAGAACTGGTACCACGCGTGCGATTCATCCGGGTGGCAGAAGAACTCGAGTTCGGCCTGCTCGAACTCGCGCGAGCGGAACGTGAAGTTTCGCGGCGTGATCTCGTTGCGGAAACTCTTGCCGGTGTTCCCGATGCCGAAGGGGATCTTGACGCGCGTGGTATCAACGACATTCTTAAATTGCACGAAAATGCCCTGCGCGGTCTCGGGGCGGAGATAGACCTTGTTATCGTCGGTCTGGGTCAGACCGGCCCAGGTCTCGAACATCAACTTGAACTGCGCGGGCGCGCCGAGTTCACCGCCGCATCGCGGGCACGGCTCCTGCAGCCCGGTCGCATTCAACTGCTCCGTGGCGACGTGTCGCACAATCTCCTGCACATCCGGTGGGACGTTCGGCTGACCATTCACGCGCGTCGCCAGCCACGACAATGTGACCTCAGGGTTCCGCACCAGCGCAAGGTTTGGAGCAAGTTTCTTCCCCTTGCCTCGCGCCCACTTCATCATGCGCGAAGAGTCAAGCCCGGGGGTCTGCGTTCCCATCGGCGCAGGCTCAAACTCCTGAATCAGCGAGTTGAACCACTCAGACGACTCAACAAGCGTGTCCCAGTACTGGTCCGCGCGCACAAAGTGCCCGCACTTGGCGCATTTCCGCATCGGGTCCGCAAACCCCGCGAGGTGCCCGCTCGCCTCCCACACCTTCGGGTGCTGGATGATGCACGTCTCCACCGGCACGCACCGCACCGCCTCGCCGTTCGGACCCTTGCGCCCCCACGCGGGATTCATGATCATGTCCTGCCACCACGCCTCGCGGAGGTTGCGCTTCATCAGCGCGCCCAGCGGGCCGTAATCCCAGAAGCCGTTGATCCCGCCGTAGATCTCGCTGGCCTGATAGATGAACCCGCGCCGCTTGCACAGCGACATGATCGCGTCCATGGGCTTGCGACCCGGAACGCTCGCCGCGGCGTCGGGCTGGCTGGCTGGGTCGTTGCTCGCGGGCGTGGTCATGCTCACTCTCTGCTGGTTCGGGGCTTGCCTCGCGGCGGCGGACCCTGTGCCCGTCGCGGCGTTTGTTCGGGCCGGAGTATAGGGAACCGTTGCTGCACGCCCGAAACTCTCGATGCGCGGATCGGCCCGCGGATCACACGGAATCCAGCGGGGCGCAAAGTTGAGCCGATAATGTGGCCGCGAGCGGGAAATCGAGTAGGTTTGAGTGTTCGCCCTTGGTGTGCGCCCGGGCCAACCCGCCAGGACCGATCCGTCATGACCGCGATGCCGAACATGATCGCCGGGAAGCCCCCGTCCGAGCCGCCGGGGGAGTTCAACCCGCTCTCGACGGCCGCGCTGGTCCGGCGGGTCACGTTCGGCCTGACGCCCTCGGAACTGACGCTGGCCAACGCGCTGGGCCGCGAGGCGTACATCGAGCGGCACCTGAACCCGCAGTCGATCCCGGACCCGACGGTGCAATCGCGACTGGCGTCGCAGTACTCGTGGCTCTCGCTCCCCGCGCCGCAGTTGACCGGCTTCGCCGCGGACCAGTTGATCAACCGCCTGGTGGATGCGCGCATCCTTCGCGCCGCGCTGAGCGAGCGTCAGTTGTTCGAGCGCGTGGTCGACATGTGGACCGACCACTTCAACATCTTCATCCAGAACGGCCCCGAGCCGGTGATGAAGGTCGTGGACGACCGCGAGGTCATCCGCGCACACGCGCTGGGCCGCTTCCACGATCTGCTGCTGGCCAGCGCGTACAGCCCGGCGATGATCCACTCCCTCGACAATGTATCCAACCAGTTCGGCACGCCCAACGAAAACTACGCGCGCGAACTGCTGGAACTGCACACCATGGGGGCCAATGGCGGCTACACCCAGCACGATGTGCGCGAGATCGCCAGGTGCTTCACCGGATGGGCCTATTACGGCGGATTCTCCGGCGACATCTCCTACACCTTCTTCTACAACCCGGGCTCGCACGACAACGGCCAGAAAATCGTCCTGGGCAACATCATCCCCGCGAACCTCGGAATTGAGGACGGGCACCGCGTCGTGCAGATCCTCGCCGGGCACCCCTCCACCGCGCGGCACATCGCGCGCAAACTGCTGGTCGAGTTCTGGGGCTATGACCCGCCGGCCCGGCTCATCGGCGACATCGCCCGCGTCTACACACGCACCGGCGGCGACATCCGCGCCATGATCCGCGCCATCCTCGATCCCTCCATCTGGCCCAGCCCGACGCCGAAGTTCAAACGGCCGCTCCACCTCGTCGCATCGATCCTCCGGGCCGTCGGGACGCTGCTTGTCAACGCCGGCGCGATGCGCGAGCCGCTCGCCGCGGCGGGGCACCTGCCTTTCCACTGGGCGCCGCCCAACGGGTACCCGGACCGCCTGAGCGCCTGGGCCGGATCGCTGCTGGTGCGTTGGAACTTCGCCTCCGACCTGACCTCGGGCGTCTACAACACCTCCGCTTCGTTCCTGCCGACCGCCCTTTTCGGCCTCGACCCCTCGCCGCAGTCCATCGTGCAGACGATGAACCAGATGCTGCACGGCGGCGAGATGCCTGCGCCAGAACGCGCGGCCCTGCTGCAATGGATCGGCCCCTCGCCGGTCAGCGAGACGCGGTTGCGCGAGGCTCTCGGCCTGGCATTCTCCATGCCGTCCTTTCAGTGGTACTGATTCCACCTTTGTGCTTCCCCATCGACCTTGACCCCCATGAACGACCTCGCCTGCACAGGATGCCCGGAGTACCGCACGCTCTCGCGTCGGGGCTTTCTGCGCGCCGGCGCGGCCGCCGCGGCGGGGGCGCTCGCCGCGCCCGCTTGGATGCCCCGGGTCGCCTTTGGCAACGGCATCGCGCTCGGACGCGACGTGCTGGTGACGATCTTCCTTCGCGGCGGGGCCGATGGCCTTTCGATGTGCGTGCCCTTCGCCGAGCCGGTGTACTACGCGCTCCGGCCCAACACGTCGGTGCCGCCGCCCGGCTCGGGCGCGGATGGCGCGATCAACCTCGACGGGTTCTTCGGCCTTGCGCCCGCGATGTCGCCGCTGCTGGAGGCATGGAACGCCGGGCGCCTGGCGATCGTGCACGCGTGCGGGCTCAACGACCCGACGCGCTCGCACTTTGATGCCCAGCGATACATGGAACTGGGCGGGACCGATGGGCCCCCGCTCTTTGACGGCTGGATGGCCCGGCACCTGGCCTCCATCGGCGCGGCGGGAGGCCTGGTCCGCGGCCTGGCGCACGGACACGCGATTCCCGCTTCCCTCTGGGGGGCCGATCGCACCGCGCCCGTTCCCGACCCGGCCGACTACGGGCTGTCCGGCGATCCCTCGACGCGAGATGCACGGCTGGAGTTCCTCGTGCACGAATATGTCCGCGCAGGAGGGCAGTTGCGGTTTGCAGCGCTCAATACGCGATCGACCGTGCGCCTGCTCGACGAGGTGGACTTCGCGGGCTATCAGCCCCTCGGCGGCGCCTCGTACCCGCCCACGCCCTTCGGCCAGGCGCTGCGCACGACCGCCGCGATGATCCGCGCCCGCATCGGCGTCGAGGCCGTCGCCATCGACAACGGCGGCTGGGACCTGCACACGCAGATGTACCCCAACGGTCAAGGCCCCATGGCGCTGCGCATGGCCGGGCTTGCGCAGGGCCTCGCGGCGTTCCACCGCGACGTGATCGACGGTGTCGGCGGCGTGACGGTGGTGGTGATGTCCGAGTTCGGCCGGCGCATCGCCGAGAATGGCGGGCATGGCACCGATCACGGCCACGGCAACGCGATGCTTGTGCTGGGCCGGCACGTGCACGGCCGACGCGTCGTGACGCAATGGCCGGGGCTTGCGGACCTGTACGACGGCATCGACCTACGAATCACCACCGACTACCGCGACGTTCTGGCGGAGATCCTCTCCCGTCGCGTCGGCAACGCGAACCTTGCCGACGTGTTCCCGGGGTACACGCCTACATTCCGCGGCGTCGTGTACTGAGCCCCGGCGCCAGGCCCCAAACAAAACGGCCCCGGGCGCATGCCCGGGGCCGAAAGGTCGAGGTGTTGTGCGTGCCGACGTCAGTCACCGCAGCCGGCGAACCACGCGGCCAGGTAACTGAAGATGTCGCTGACCTCCAGCGCATCGCCGTTGATGTTGGCCGACGGGCTGTTCGCAAACCAGGCGCTCAGGTACGCGAAGAGATCGGGCACTTCGACCACGCCGTTCTGGTCGAAATCGGCAAAGCAGCAGGGCACTGTGCTGTTGCCCGGTTCGTTGCACCCCGTTCCGACGCCGCGGAAAGCGCCGCCGCTCGAATCGCACTCGGCGCTGGTGACCACGGTGCAGATCGCACCAAGGCAGCAGGCACCGGTGGGCGGGGCGCAGGTGCCGACGTCGCACGTCGTGTCGGCGCCCTGGAACAGGCCGCCCGCGCTCAGGCAGGCGCTCTGGGTGACCAGCGTGCACGTGCTGGAGATCGGATCGCAGCACGCGCCGGTCGGGTTGCACTGGCTCTGGGCGCACGTCGTGCCGATCCCGCGGAACTCACCATCCTCATCTTCACAGACCGACTCGGTCGTCAACAGGCAGGACCCGTCGAGGAGGCAGCAGGCCCCGCCCAGCGCGTTGCAGGGGTTGGGCGCGCCGCAGGCGACGGCCGAACCGAGGAAGGTGCCGTTGGAAGCGAGGCACTGTGCGCTGGTCAGCGGGAGGCACGTGGTGCCGAAGCAGCACGCGCCGGTCGGCTGCGGGCAGTTGTTTGGCGAGCAGGAGCCGTTCTCCGTCCAGGTGCCGGTGCAGGCCGCCTGTGTCGTGATGGTGCAATCGCCGTCCACGCAGCACGAGCCCGTTGCGACCGTGCACAGGTTCGGCGAGCAGTTGCCGGCCAGCGTCCACGTGCCGGCGCAGTTGGCCTGGGTCGTCACCGTGCAGTTCGCGCCGATGCAGCACGAGCCCGTGGTGGAGCCCGTCGCGCTGCCGACGTACACATCGTCAACGAACCAGTTGTGGCTCGTGGAAGTCGAGCCGACCACGCGGAACTGAACGCGGAACTCGTTGTGCAACTCAGCGCCGGAAAGCGCGTGGGTGTACTCGGTGTACGAGTTGTCATCGACCCCGTTGGAAGTGATCGTGTTCTTCACAACCCAGCGCAACTGGTTGGTCCACACCTCAACGATCAACTGGCCGCCGTTGGGAACGCCCCGCTTCTGCGCGTGATAGCGCAGAATCGGGCTGCCGACCCCTTGCATCAGAATGAAGTGCGAGCGGATCTCATCGGTGGCGTACGTGCCCGAGCCCGATGCGTTGAGTTGCAGCGAGTTGGGCGCGCTCGGCTCGCCGACGCCCGCGTTGCTCACCGTCGCGCCGCGGTTGTAGATCCACTTGCTGGTGTCGAGCGTGGTGGACGGGAATGTGTCGGAGAACGGGGCCGCGAACGGCGCGGGTTCGACCGTCAGGCAGGTCCGCGAGTCGGCGTACGCCGCGATCACGTTGGCCTCGCACGTCGAAAAACTGGTGATCGTCTGCGAGCAACCCTGGATCGCCGAGCACATGATCTGGCACTGGCTGACCGGGTTGGCGTTGCAGGGCGCGGCCTCGTTGCAGTGGCCCGCGCTGAAGTTGTGCCCGATCTCGTGAGCGATGACCGCTCGCCGCCGGTTCGTGTTGGTGCTCCACCGCGCGCGGGAAACGCCGTACCGTGTCGACGTGGTGCACACGCCGTTCAGGTACGCGATGCCCAGCACCCCGCCCATGTCCTTGCCGGTCATCATGTGCACAAGGTCCTTGCGCACCGGGTTGTAGACACTGTTCCCCCACTCCGATGCGACCTGACCCAGCAGCGTGCCCGCGTTGTTGCTGCTGTAGGGGTCGGGCTCGGCCGTGCGCACGACGATGGTCGTCACCTCGAACGTCACGCCCGTGTTGATCTCGTAGATCCCCTCCACGCCGTTCATGAGGCTCTCGATGTCGTTGACCGTGTTCACCACGCTCGAGCCGTTCAGATTGTAATACTCAACGTCCGCATCAATGGCGATCTCGCAGATGCGGTTGGCCACGCCGCGAAGCACCATCCCCCCGGACACGGCCCGCTCGACGAGTCCGGGCACCTCGATCGCGCCGCCGCACAGGCCGCCCGGCTCGACCACGTGCGCGTTGTCGTACACCACGTGCACACCGCGCTGCGCGCCCGCCTGAACCTGCGACAGGGGCTGCACGCCCCACGTCGACCCATCAGGGAACATGACGACGCACTCCACGCCCCCATCGACCAGTGCGCCACGAACCGAGGAGCCCGGAAGACCGATGACCTCGCCCTTCATGGTGCGGATCGGCGGCGGCTCGACGCGCTGGTGCACGCCATCCGCGCCCACCACGATCACCTCGAACCAGTCGCTGCGCATCGAGTGCGGGTGCATCGCGACGCTGTAGGCAATGCCCCCCATGACCACGTCAAAGGACCACGGGTCGCCAATGTCGAACGGCACATCGAACGTCTGCAGGGTGTACCGGTCCACGCCCAGATGCTGGCGGACCAGTTCCGGGATGCCGACGGCCTGCTGCTCAACGCCCGCCGCGGCAGCGCGGCCGGAACCGGCCTGCGCCCACAAAGCCGACGACATGGAACCCAACGCCACAACGCCGATACACGCCACTGTCCTGAGCATCGCGATCTTCTCCTTGCCCGATAGATCAACGCCGGGCTGCGGTCACGGCCGATGGGGCCGTTTCGTCCCGGACCGCCGAGCGGTTCCGATTTAACAGCCACACCGCACGGCATGCGAACATGGGTCTAACGCTTCAGTCGCACGCCACAATGCACGCGACCAATAAACGCCTCGAAACTCTTCCACGGACGGGTTGGCTTGCTCAAGAATACTCCACACGGCGCATCCCGCAAGGCTTTGGCGGCAATGTCGGGCCCAAACCCGAGAAAGATCGGCACAAAACCGGCGAATCGGCCTCCTACCTCGGGGGTTCGTTGCGTCCGATCGCAAATCTGGGTAATCTTGCGACCCTCGGCACTCCTTCGGGGCCTGAATCCACCACCACCCCCCCGGTGTGCGGGACTTGTGAGGGTACCGCCATGCCTCAACGGAATCGATTTCTCACGCTTTGCGCTTCCCTGGTCCTTCTCAGTGCAGGCTGCGAGAGCCCCCTCGGCAGCCGATCCACGGACATTGGCGTCCGTGTGCCGCCATCGCGCCTCCGCGAGGTCGAGCGCTTCGCGGTCGAGGCCCACGCCGCGCCCGATGAAGGGCAGGCCAAGCCGCCGCGCGAGAGGCCGGACCTGTACGCCGGAGCCCGTCTGATTGAGGCCTCCATCGAGCAGTGCCGCGCATGGACGCTGGAGCACAACCTCGACCTGAGGGTCGCGCTCATGGACCCGGACATCGCGCGCACCGCGGTCAGCGAAGAAGAGGCCGCGTTCGAGTCCGTCTTCTTCGGTCGCATCGCGGGAAGTGAGGCGGACCGATCACGGTCGCGCGTCTTCCCTGATGGCACGCCCGACCCCTTCGAGTTCGATGCCGGCGTGCGCATCCCGCTGCGCACCGGCGGCTTTGCCAGCGTCCGCATTCCAGTCTCGCGCGAGGAGACGTTCCCCGGGGCCTCCGGAGACAATCGATGGTCGACCGACGTGGAAGCCTCGGTCAGTCTGCCGCTTCTCCGCAACGCCGGGCGCTGGACCAACTCGCACTTCATCCGCATCGCATCGCTGGAGACCGATGCGACACGGGCGCAGACCAAACTCGAAGTCATCCGGCTCATCGCCGCGACCGACCGCGCGTACTGGCTGCTCTACGAGGCCAACGAGGTGCTGAAAGTCCGGCTCGAGCAACTCGATCAGGCGTTCAAGCAACTCGAGCAGGCCGAGCAGCGATTCCAGGGCGCGGTGGGCGCGCGGATCGACGTGGTGCGGGCGCAGGCGGGCGTGTCGCGCCGCCTCGTGGCCATCATCAACACCGAACTGGCGGTCAAGGACCGCCAGCGTGAACTCAAACGCCTCGTGAACCTGCCCGATGCCGACGTCGACTCCAGCGCGATGTTCACCCTCACCAGCACGCCCGACCCAGCGCGATACCGCTTCGATCCCGACGAGTTGGTCGAGCGTGCGCTGGCGGGCCGAATGGAGATGCTCGAATTCGAACTCCGCCTGGCGCAGGATGCCAGCACCATCGACTTTGCCCGCAATCAGAGACTCCCCCTGCTCACGCTCGACTACACCTATCGGTTCGATGGTTTCGGCGACTCATTCGACCGGTCGGTGAACCGGCTGGCCCGAATCGAGTCCGATGGGTGGATCGTCGGCCTGAATGCCGAAGTGCCGCTCGGTAACGCCGCGGCCGAGGCCCGGGCCCACCGCGCGCTGCTCGTCCGGCTGCAAAGGCTCGCGACCCGCTCCGCGCGCGAGCAGGCCATCAAGCAGGAGGTGCTCGCCGCGCTGGACTATCTCGATGCCAGTTGGCAGCGGATCATCGCCGCGAAGCAGAACGCCGAGGCCGAGGCGGCCAACTACCGCGCCGAGCAGGGGCAGTACCAGATCGGCCAGCGGAACAGCACCGAAGTGCTCGATGCCGAGGCGCGGCTTTCCGACGCCCGCGCGGCGGAGTACTCCGCACTGGTCGATTACCAGATCGCCCAGGTCGATCTCGCGTTCGCCGTCGGCATGCTGCTTGGCGCGGCGAAGGTCTCGTGGTAGACCCGATCATCGCGCCCGGATGTGCTCGGGCAAGACCCGCCGCGTCACGATCTCCGGCCGGCGCGCGCCGCCGTTGACATCGCGCCGGGCCGGCGCGGGCACGCGCCCGTTGTCGTGGGGCAACGCCCCTTCCTCGCCGGTCAGCATGCGGCCCAGCCACTGCCGCGCGCGGGCCCAGTCCTGCACGACCGTCTTGCGCGACACGTCCAGCACCTGCGCCACCTGCTCGTTGGTCAGGCCGGTGAAGAACTTGAGTTCCACCACGCGGCAGGCCCGCTCATCGATCTCCTCGAGCCGGCGCAGCAGGACATCGAGTTCCTGGAACTCGAGTTCCCGCGTGCCCTCATCGGTCACGACTTCCAGCGAGACGCGCACGTGACCAAAGCCGCGCTTCAGCGCGCGCCGACGCCGCGCATGGTCGATCAGCACCTTGCGCATCGCGCTCGCCGCGACCGCGAAGAAGTGCCCTGTGCCGTTCCACTCCGCGGGCGGGTTCTCGATCAGGCGGAGATAGGTCTCGTGCACGAGCATGCCCGGCTCGAGCATGTTGTCCGGACGCTCGCGCTTGAGATAACTGCCCGCCAGCGCGTGCAACCTCTGGTAGACGAGCGTCAGCAGCGCGTCCGCGGACTTGATCCGGCTGGCCCGTTCGGTGTCCGGTGAGTTCATGCAGCCTTCCCATGAGACCCGGCCGGGCGAACGCCCGGGATCCGGACCGCCGGTGAGTCTACAGCAAACCCGTCCACCGTACACGGGTCTTCCGCCGAACCCGCCCGCAAAGACCCTCATCCGGCGATTTTTCACGCCCCAATCCTGGGCTGATAGGGTCCTGTCCGCATTTGTTCTGGCCACCCAAGGGTCTGGAACCTGCCCGGGACGCACGCCCCAACAAAAAACCGGCCTCCGGCGACTCGGCTCGACCCGCGCAGAACTTTTTTGTGAATCACGGTGGCGCGCGGAAGGTGTGCTGCGCTGATCTTCATACCGTGGGACGAGCGAGTGCTCGACTCCCCAGGGTCGTCCGGGGCCCGCAACAGAATCAGTCCGGACCAGACTGGAGTACCTGATCATGGCAGCCAAGAAAGTCACGAAAGGCACGTTGAAGTCCGCCTCCGGCCGCGGAGACACCAAGGACGTCAAGTTCGATCGCACCAAGGTTTCGGGCAAGACCGAGTCGATCAACCTCGGCAAGATCAACGCGGCGACGGGCAACACCGCTTCGCGCGACACGACCAAGTCGAAGAACGAGATCAGCAAGGACGAGTTCAAGAAGATCTCCGGCGCGGGCCCCGCTCGCAACAAGGTGACCTACAGCGGCGCGAACACCGTCGAGACCAACAAGTTCCGCGACACGACGGAAGCCTGATCCGACCATCGCATCCGCAATCAGTTGTCTGTTCGCACCGGACGCCGCGACCGCGGTGTCCGGTTCTTTTTTGCGCCGCGCGGGTCACGCGATCTGCCGCTTGACCAGTTCGAAGAAGGGGCCGGGCACGTTGATCAACTGGTCGTACGAGCCCGCCTGCACCACGCGCCCCTTCTCCATGACGTAGATCTTGTCCGCGCCGACGACCGTGCTCAGGCGGTGCGCGATCACGATCCGCGTCGCACGGAGCCGGTCCAGGCTCGCCGTGACCACCGCCTGCGTCGGGTTGTCCAGCGCGCTGGTCGCTTCGTCGAAGAACACGATCCGCGGCTTGGTCACCAGCGCGCGGGCGATCATCAGCCGCTGCTTCTGCCCGCCGGAGATTCCGCCCGTGCCCTCCGAGATCTGCGTGTGCATCCCCATGGGCATCTGCTCAATGTCGCGGTCGAGCCCGGCCTGTCGCGCCGCCTCCCACGCATCGGTGTGCGAAAGGTCCACCGCCGAGCCGACGATGTTCGTGAACAGGTCGCCCGGGAACACGTCCCCCGACTGCAGCACGACGCCGATCTGCCTGCGCAGGCCCTGCGGGTCCAGCCCGCTGGCATCGGCACCATCGAACGCGATGGTGCCCGACTCCGGCTCCTCGAACCCCAGCAACAACCGCAGCAGCGTGCTCTTGCCCGAACCCGATGACCCGACAATCGCCACGAACTCGCCGGGCTCCGCCGAGACCGACACCCGGTCGAGAATCAGCGGGCCGTCCGGCGCATACCGGAAACTCACGTTGGTCACCTCGATCGCGCCGCGCAGGCGCCCGACCGGCGTCTTGCCCGCGCTCACCTCCGGCTCGGCCTTCAGGATCGGCAGAAGGCGCTGGTAGATCGGCACGACGTTCAGCACGCCCACCGCCGTCGTGCCCAGTTCGATCATCGCCCGGAGCAGCGTCGTGTACGCCGACAGAAACGCCAGGAACGAGCCCGTCGAGAACCCCTGCTCCGCGCTGCGCGTCGAGATCAGGTAGAAGATCACCATGTACGTCATCACCGGGAACGCCGCGGCGAACACCGACAGGTTGTTCGAGACAATCCGCGAACGCAGCCGCAGCCGTGTCAGTTTGCTGAAGCCCGATGCCCACCGTGCAAAGGCGCGATCCTCCGCCGCGGCGACACGGATCTTCCCGATCCCGTTCATCAACTGGAACAGCAGGCTGGCCATCTTGCCGTGGCCCTCTTCCAGTTGCTTCTGATACCGGAACTGGATCGCCCCGCACGCCACGATCGCCCCCACGAAAAGCAGGATAAGCAGCAACGCGACGACCGCCGCGGCGGGGCTGTAGTAGAACAGCAGTGCCAGCGCGAAGACGCTGAACATGCTCGACACGATCGTCGTGATGACCGAAGTGGACATCTCGGCCATGATGGTGTCGATGCCCATCGCCCGGGTTGCAAGGTCGCCCGAGGAATACTTGCCGAAGAACTTGGTCGGCAGGTTGATCAGGCGGTTCCACAACGCCGCCTGGATGGCGGCGCCGGCGCGGTGCTGAACCCGCGTCAGCGCCACGTTCCGCGTGATCTGGAACGCCGCGCCCGCAAGCGCGGCAACAATCAGGCCGATCGTCAACTGGAACAGTTGCCCGCGGTCCGCCGAGGGGATCACGCGGTCGATCAACAGCCCCATCGCCATCGGCAGCACGAGCACCAGCACGCCGCCCACCGTGCCCATGGCCATCACCGTGAACAGGTCGCGCCCGATGGACCGCAGGCCGAAGCGAACCAGGTCCATCCCGCCCAGCGCGCGGTCGGGCAGCGATCGCACGAACACGAACCCGCTGGGGTCGAACTCCGCCGCGACCTTCGCGTTCACGCGCCGCACCGTGCCGTCGGCCGGATTGTGGACCGAGTAGGAAGTCGGCGAGTCGGGCAGCAGGGCGACGGGCGACTCGCCCTTGCCGATGAACCCGAGGATCGGGCCGTTGTCGCCCTTCCACCACCCGCCCTGCAGGCGGACCTCGCGGAGCATCACGCGGCTCGCGCGGGCGATGCGCTCCAGCGGGTTCGCATCGCCGCGCGTCCGCCGCGCGCCGGGGTTGATGAACTCCACGCCGATGCGCTCGCCGATGAGTTGGCACGCGGCCAGCAGCGCGTTGTCGGGCGAGAGCGCGCCGCGCCCCCCGCCGCGCCCGCTGAGCACCGCCCCCAGTTCCGAAACCGCGCCGGCCACCGTGGCCCGCGACTGCTCGCCCTTGCGGCGCAGGCGCTGCCGGTCGGTCTCCAGGTCGCGCATCCGCTGGGCGTCGATCAGGGTCTCGATCGCGGTGTTGAAGCAGTCCAGGCCGCGCCAGAGCGACTCGTCCAGCGCGACCGCGCCGGCCGCCGACGCCTCAACCCGGCACGCGCCCTCCTCCATCGCCTGAATCCAGACGTCCTTCGAGAGCGGCAGCACCATGTCGCCGCGGCAGTTGCCCACCTCGCACCGCCCCCGGTGGCCCATGAACCGCGCCGACCCCTCGGCAAACCGCACCCACAGCACGCCCGATTGCGGCTGGGCGCACTGCCCGGGGCCGAGGTCCAACTTTGTGCCGGGCCGGAGATTCTGCGCGCCCGCCGGTGGAAGGTCCTGCGCGCCCAGCGCGCACACCGCCGCGACCCACCGCTCGATCAATGCAAGCACCTCGACGCGGCGCTCGGGGTCGTCGGTCAGTTCCGCGAGTTTGGAGACGCTGAGCCGCGAAACCTGCCCGTCGGCCGACCCGAAGCCCAGGAGCAGCACGTTCTGGCCCGCGCTGGGCGGGTGCAGGCCGAAGATCAACTGCCCCTTGCCGATCCGCAGCAGATGCGTGCGCTGCAGTTCGCTGCTCTCGGCCTGCCGCATGATCGTCATCGCCACGACGTCGACGTGGCCGTTGGTCACCAGCCAGACCGCGTCGGGATCGATCAACGGCAACGGCTCGTTGGCGCTCGTCGAGAGCGGCAGGCCGTGCAGGGCGAACTGTTCGAACAGGGCGTCGGACATGGCGTTTCAGAGAGTGGGGAAGAATCCGGTGTTCACTCAGAGCGGATCAGGCGGGCGTAGCGGCCGTTCTCGTCCATCATCAGTTCGTCGTGCGTGCCGCGCTGCACCACGACGCCGCGGTCCAGCACAATGATCTCGTTCGCATCGCGGATGGTGCTCAGCCGGTGCGCGACGATCACGCACGTGCATCCGCGGCGGCGGATGTGGTCGTCGACCAGTTTCTCGGTCGCGGCGTCCAGCGCGCTGGTGGCCTCGTCCAGCACGAGGATCGTCGGGTCGTTCACCAGTGCGCGGGCGATCTCCATGCGCTGCCGCTGCCCGCCCGAGAAGTTCCGCCCGTCCTCCTCGACCTCGCTGGCATAGCCGCCGCGGCGGGACGCGATGTCGTCGTGGATACACGCGTCCTTGCACGCCCTCTGGATGGCCTCGTCGGGGAGCGTCGAATCCCACAGCGCAATGTTCTCGCGGATCGAGCCCTCGAAGAAGAAGATGTCCTGGTCCACCATCGCGAACGAGTTGGCCAGTTGCGCCCGGGGAACCGAGTCTCGCGGGCGGTTGTCGAACAGGATGTCGCCCGACCACGGGCGATAGACGCCGGCCAGGAGTTTGGCGATCGTGCTCTTGCCCGAGCCCGACCCGCCGACGATGGCGACACGGTCCCCGGGGCTGAGCGAGAGCGAGAAATCCTTGATGAGCGGCTCGTCGAGACGGCTGTAGCCGAAGCACACGTTCCGCAGTTCCACGAACCCGGTGAGACGCTTGACCGGCCCCACCGCCTTCTCGTCCTCCTCGTCGCGCGCAAAGACGTGGTCGATGTGGTAGTTGGTCACATCGTCCAGACGCTTCATGTCGCCGCCCAGCCGTTGCACGACATCGCCCAGACGCACGAAGTCCTCAATGGGGTGCGAGAAACTGTTCAGCAGCGACTGGAACGCCACCAGCATGCCGATCGACATCGTGCCGTCCATCACGCGCCAACCGCCAAGGCCCAGCACCAGAGCCGACGACAACGCGGCCAGCGTCGGCGGGACCACGTTGAGCACTGTCGAACTCACCGCCAGCCGCTGCTCGGCCATCGCGCTCTTGGCTTGGTACCCGGCCCACCGCGCGAAGAAGTCCGACTCCCGCGCCGTCGCCTTGATGGTCTCGATGCCCTGCACGCCCGTCATGGCGGTGGACATGAGTTTGCCGTTCTCCTGCAGCATCTTCTGGCTCTCGTCGGCGCGTGTCCGCGCGATGAACCGCAGCAGCAGGAGGTTCACGACCGCCAGCGACACCCCGATCATCGTCAGCGTCGGGTCGTAGCGCCACATCAGGAACACGAAGAACGCCGCCGTCACCACGCCGATGACATTCGTCGCCAGATCGCCCGTCAGCACCTGCGCCACGCGGTCGTTGCTGCTGATGCGCGCCGAGATGTCCGCCGCGTAGCGGTGCATGAAGAACTCGATCGGCAGCCGGAGCACGTGCCACAGGAACCGGCCCGTCGTCGCGATCGCCATCTTCATCTGCGCACGCATCAGGTAGTGCGCCTGCAGAGCCGTCAGGCCGGCGCGCAGCATCGCGGCGACCGCCATCCCCACAAGCAACGGCCCGAGCCAGTTCTTCGACCCGCCGATCAGGATGTCGTCCACGAACACCTTGGTGAACGTCGGAATCGCCAGGCCGGGGATGACCAGGCCCAGCCCCGCGAGAATCACGTACGAAACGGCGATCCGCATGCCGCGGACGCGCTGCGCAAGGCCCGCGATGATGCTCGGCTTGCGACCGCCCTTCTCGAACGTCGGCCCCGGCGTGAAGGTGATGACCACGCCCGAGAAGCCCTTGTCGAACTCCTCCATGCTCAGCACGCGACGGCCCGATGCCGGGTCGTTGAGGTACACCTTCTTGCGGTTGCGGCTGAAGCCCTCCAGCACCAGAAAGTGGTTGAAGTTCCAGAACAGGATGCACGGGAACTTCGTGCCCGCGAACCCCTCGATCTCCATCCGGTACCCGGTCCCCTCCAGCCCGTGCCCCTCGCCCGCGGCGAGCACGTTCGCGGCATTGGAACCGTCTCTCGAAACGCCGCAATCGGCCCGCAACTGCTCCAACGGAACCCAGCGGCCGAAGTGCGCCAGGACCATTGCCAGCGAGGCCGCGCCGCACTCCACCGCTTCCATCTGCAGCACCGTCGGCACGCGAACGCGCCGATGCCACTTGCCCGAGCCGGGCTCCTCCTCTCCCCCCTCCTCGCCATCGTCCTCTTCGGTCTCTTCGTCCGCGTCGCCGTCTGCTTCCTCGCCGTCTTCCTCCGCGGCGGATTCCTCGGTCTCGTCGGTCGGTGCCTCGGATTCGGCGTCCTGCTCGAGTTCGCTGTTGTTGGCGGTTTCGTCGGCGCGCGCGGCGTCTTCACCCGTTTCCTCGGCGGGGTTCACGCCCGTGGGTCCGTCGTGCTCGTTACTGCTCCGCGCCACCCATCGTCCTCTTCATCATCGGGATGACCATCCAGATCGGCGCCTGCTCCTTGACGTTGACCGAGGCGTGGCACAGCGTGCCCGGCGAGATGCGCAGCGGCGGTCCCTGTGACGACGTCCATCGGTAACCCGAGAGCGTCGCCGGGTCGCGCTCCAGTTCGACAATCACCTGCAGCGGCAGCCCGATCTCCCGCGTGAACCGCTCCACCAGGTCGCTGTCGGCCAGCACGGCCATCATCGCCTGCCGGCTTGTCGGCACGTCCGCCACCGACTTCACCCTTCCCACCAGCGACCCATACTCCTCCTGCTTCACCGTCGATGGCGAAAGATCGACCGACATCCCGCGTTCCAGACGCTTGCCCGTCGCGGCGGAAACAAACACCACCGCCTCCAGTTCCGCCTGCTGGGCGTTGGCCGGCTCGAGCAAAAGAATGGGGTCGCCGGTGCCGACGGTGGTCTGCTCGGCCGCCCGCACCTCGACCACCCGGCCCGCGAACGGAGCCCGCACCCGCGACTCGCGCTCGTGCCGCGCTTCGAGCATGCCGATCGTCGATTCCAGGCCGGAGATCTTCATCCGCCGCTCGGTGCGCCGGCGCTCGCGCTCGAACCGGGCCACATCGCGCCGGGCCGCGATCTGGTCCTTCTGCAGCGAGGCCTGACGGATCTCGGCCTGCGCCTGCTCGATCTCCTCCTCGATTTTCTCGCGGTCGATCGGGGTCATGTTCCCCTCGCTCACCAGCCGCGCTACGACCTCGCGCCGTGCCCGCAGGCGCTCGATCTTCTCGGTGCAGAACTGGATCTGCCGGTCGAGCCGCTCGTTCTCGACGCGCGCCAGGTTCGCCTGCAGTTCTTCGTCGCGGCGGTCCAGTTCCGCTTCCTGGACATCCTGCTCGAACAGTTTCTCCAGTTCACGCTTCGCGTTCTCGATCTGGTCCAGCAGGTCCTGCCGGTCGATCACCGCCACCACCTGGTCCGCGGCAACGCTCTGACCGATCTCGACCTGCACCTCGCGAAGACGCCCCGCGGCGGGCGCCTGCACCTGTCGCATCCCGCCGCCGACGACCAGAATCCCGCGCCCCTGCTCCGTCGTCGGAACCCGCCCGACCACCGCCCACACCACGATCGCGGCCAGCAACGACCACAGCGCAATCAACGCGATCCAACCCTTCGGGCTGGTCACCGTCAGCAACTGGTCGAGTTGCTCGGGCGAACTCAGCCGCTCAAGTGCGGATTCGCGGAACAGTTGTTTCGAGAGCGACATGCCGGTCCCTCCACGATGCGAGAGCCCATGGTGTACCAGATTTCCCCTGACTTTGCCACCCCCCTCCCCCTCAACTCGCGTGCTCGCCGTCCTGTCCGGGACGCCCAACAGACTACCCGATGCAGGCAGCCGCATTGGACACCCGGACCGAATCTCCTTGAAATTCTCGCCTCCCGCGGCCGCGGCACAGCGCAGACCCTGCGCCCCTCGCGCGAGCCCCGGTCCGATGGCTGCCGTGCCCGCATCGAGGAACTCGCCCGCACCCGCACGCCGGCTGAGGCATCTGCGCGGACAACCCGACCCGGCGATCGACCTGTTGGCCATGCGCCGGGCCGAAATCAGGACCAACTTCTGCGCGACCGTCAGGGTCTGGCGCGCCGACTCGCTCGCGTGAACCGCGCCATGGACAGGCCGATGCCGGACTCGACCCCCTTACTCCCGCGGCGACACTTCCACCACCGACCAGCCGTGCCCGTCGGGCCACGCAGTCTGCGCGTACCCATCGAGTTTCAGCACCACCGCCGCGGTCGCGTTCTCTTCGGCGCGCCGGAAGAACCGCCACGAGGCCAACTGCCGGTTCTGCCCCGGCTCGACGACCGGCACTTCCTCCACCGCGCTCGGGCGGGGCGGCAGCCGCGTCTCTGCCGGCAGATCCCGCAGCGGCAGCAAACTGAACACCATGCCCTGCCGGATGACCTTCGCCCGGATTCCCCCGCGCTTCAACCCTTCTCGCTTCAACGCGCCCACATCCACGAGCAGCGATTCCGCGACACTCGCGCCGACAAGAATGCCTGTCGAAAGATCAATCTCGACCGCCGCATCCTCGCCCACGCCGATCCCCAGCCGCGTCCCGCTCTGCTCCAGCGCGGCCACCAGCCTTCCAAACCGGTCGCGCTCGAAGAAGTGCGAATCCGTCATCGCCCACGGCAGCAGGCCCATGCCCGGCCCGATCTGCGGGCCCAGCGGCAGTTCCCGCCGCTGCTCATCGGGGTCATCATCCTCGGCGCGCTGCGTGCGCGTCGAGCGAATGCCGAGCGCCTCGGCGCTGCGGCCGGTCAAGAACATCACCTCGCCCATCATCGCATCGCCCGCGCTGGTGCCCGCGATCACGCCGCGGCGGGAAAGCAGCCGCCGCAGCGCCGCCATCTCGGGCCCATCGACATCCCCCGGCCGATACTTCGCCGTGATCCGCTTCTGGTCGCCCCCGGTGAAGAACATCGCGCTCGCCCCATCGATCAGCGCGATCGCCTCATCGGCCGGAGTCTCGCGCCGGATCGCGCCAATCTCCGCCTCCGGCGCATACGCCCCGATCGCCTGCGTCTTGCCGATGACATTGGCCTCCTGGTCACCGCTCGCCGCGGTGGCGATCACGATCCGCAGTGGCATTCCGTTCGCCTGCGCCGCATCGCGGGCCCGCTTCACGAACAACTCGTACACCGGCTTGTTGTCGTCATCCAGACCGCCGCCGATCGCCAGCAGATACCCGTCGAGCCCGGTCAATGTGGCGCGGTCAGTTGCGGCCGCGCAGCCACCGATCAACGCCGCGACACTTGCAAAAAACGCCGGCACCAGCACTCGCAGAGGAACGTTCATGACCGAGAGTCTACCGCGCTGCGACGGCGAGGCCGGAGCCGCCGCGGCTTGCGCGCAAGGCGACCGCGGTAGACTGCTCCAGCCCCCTGCCCTTCTTCTGCCTCCCCATCACGCCGCGCACGCGCCGTGCCCACCATGGACATCCCCACGCTCACCACCCCCCGCCTGCGCCTGCGCGAGCCCGATGAGGGCGACGTAGTCGCCATTCATGATGTGCACCGGCACAAGGCTGTCGCCGACGGCGTGTTGACTATCCCGCACCCGCACACGATCGACGATGCCCGTGCGTGGCTGACGCGCTTCCGCGCCACCGCCGCCGAGGGCCGCCGCAACTTCATCTGGCTCATCTGCCTGGCCGACACCGGCGAGGTGATCGGCGACTGCGGCCTGCACATCGACCTCAATCACCGCCGCGGCGTGCTGGGGTACCTCGTTCGGCCCGACCACTGGGGCAAGGGCATCGCGACCGAGGCGATCGCGGCGGTGGTCGAGTTCGCCTTCTCGCGGCACGATCCGCCGCTCATCCGCATCGAGGCGGACCACTATCCCGAGAACCCGGCGTCGGGGCGCGTGCTGGAGAAACTGGGGTTCGTGCGCGAGGGCGTGCTGCGGTCATACATCATCAAGAACGGCGTGCCGCGGGACGCGGTGCGGTGGGGGCTGGTCAGAGCAGACTGGCGAACCAATTGAGGCCTCGCACTCGAACCCTCCACGCCAGTTCAGTATGATGATCGAACCGGAGCCCCAACCCATGCAATCCAAGGCCAAGACCGTCGCCGAGTATCTCAAGGAACTGCCCGAAGACCGCCGCGAAGCGGTGCAGGCCGTGCGAAGGGTCATCCTCGCGAACCTCGACAAGGGGTTTGTCGAGCAGATGAGTTACGGCGGCATCTGCTACTGCGTGCCGCACAGCCTCTATCCGGCGGGCTATCACTGCGACCCGAAGCAGGCGCTGCCGTATGCGGGCATCGGCTCGCAGAAGAACCACATCGGGATCTACCTGATGTGTCTGTACAACGACCCGGCCGACCTGGCCACCTTCCAGCGCGAGTGGCGGGCGACGGGCAAGAAACTCGACATGGGCAAGTCGTGCGTCCGCTTCCGCAAGATTGAAGACATCCCGCTGGAGGTTGTCGGCCGCGCCGTCAAACGCGTCACGCTCAAGAAGTTCATCGAGCACTACGAGAAGAACATTCTCTCGATGAACAAAGCCGCGGCGGAGCGGGCGGAGGCGAGGAAGAAGGCGGCGGGGAAGGCGGGCGCGGGGACGAAGAAGGCGGGCGGAAAGGCTAAGGCGGGGACGAACACAAAGGCCGCGAAGAGCGCGAAGAAGAAGCCCGGAAAGAAGACGGCGAAGCGATAGACTGGGCGCTGAAGTTCCGAGTGCACAACAAGTGAGCAAGCCGGCGGCAAAGCACGAAGTTGATCTTGATCCCTTGTGGCTCTGCAGCTTCCGCGCTGCCGCCCTCGCCATGTCCGGCGCGGTCGAGAAGCCGCATTGGTCGCGCCCGTCGTTTGCAGCGCCGGAAAGGCGAAAGGGGTATTGAGGCCGGATCCAAACTTCGCGGTGATTCCGTGGATGCGCGGGAAGTGACGGCCGCGTACAGTTCAGCATGGCTGCCCCGGTCCCGAAGACGGTTCCCCTCACCGATGGCGGGGCGATTCTGAAAAGGATGGTGGACGCCGTGGAAAAGGTCCGACAGCGGCTCCTGCGAGCGACCGCAGCGCTCAAGAGCGCCGGCATCGATTATGCCGTTGTCGGGGGCAATGCGGTCGCGGCGTGGGTGAAGACCGTCGATCCCGGCGGCATTCGGACAACGCTGGACGTGGATGTGCTTGTCCGTCGGAGCGACTTTGAGGCGGCGCGGGCCGCATTGGAAGCGGCCGGTTTCGTGTATCGGCACGCCGCGAGCCTTGACATGTTCCTTGATGATCCGGCTGCGAGCCCGCGGGAGGCGGTCCACATCTTATTCGCAAGAGAGAAAGTTCGGGACGACCAGCCCGAGCCCAATCCGGATGTTTCGGAGTCGGTCGAGATGGACTCTGTTCGATTTGCAACGCTCGACGCGCTGGTTCGCAACAAGCTGTCCACTTACAGGCTCAAGGATCGGATGCACCTGATCGACCTCATCCAGATCGGGCTTGTCGACCAGTCGTGGACCCAGCGGTTCTCGCCGACAATGGGCGAGCGCCTGCAATCGCTGCTTGATTCGCCAGACCAGTGAAACTCTTCCCGATGAGACGCTTAGTCGACTCGCTGCACGACCTCGATCCTGCGTGGCTCCGCCGCTTCCGCGAGATTGCGCTCGCCATGCCCGGCGCGGTCGAGAAGCCGCACTGGTCGCGGCCTTCGTTCGCCGCGCCCGGCAAAGGGAAGAACCGCGGCAAGCCCGGCCCGATCTTCGCCGTGCTGTGGGAGGATGAGGGGAGAGCCGTGCTGAAGTTCACGCCCGAGCAGCAGGAGGAGATCATCGCCGCGAAGCCGGGGATGTACGAACCCGTACCCGGCGCGTGGGGCGAACGCGGGTACACGCTCATCCTCCTCCGCGGCAAGGGCGCGGCGGGCGCGGCGGACATCAAGCGGGCGGTGCAGACCGCGTGGGACAATGTCGCCAAGCGCGGCTCTCGCAGTTGATGGCCGAGCCGCGCATCGCGCTCGTCCCCGCCCCTCCCCTTCTCACTCTCCCCTTCCTCCCTTCCGATTCCCGCCCTCCTTGCTGGGCCGCCGCGCCCGCCCGATGGCCCCATGGAACCTCGTACTCACTCCACGCGCATCGCCGCATACTCGGAGCCCTCATGCCCGCACCACTCCCCATCTTCGCCCTCTCGTTCTCACTCGCCGCGACTTGCGCGCTGGCCGCCGTCGCACCGCCAACCAATGAGCAGATCGACCGCGCCGTCGAGGCCTATCGCAAGCAGACAGGCGGCGAGCACACGCGCGACGATGCACGCATCGGCGAACTGCTCAAAGACTTCTCCATCCGCGAGATGTCCGCGGCACACTTCGAGCGGCTGGGCATCCTGCTCGACCTCGCCCCGCTCGACATGCGCGCGGCGTTTCTCGACCGTCTGACGCGGATCGCGCACAGCGACAAGACCGAAGAGGGCGCGGCCGCGGCAGCGCAGATCGTGCGGCTCATTGAACTGCCCGATGAACACGCCCCGCCGGGCGCTGCCGAGGAGTTCGAGAGGGCCCGCGCCGACGCACTGATCTCCGCGGCCGAGCACCCCGGCTTCGCCCGCGCGGTGCAGGCCGGGCGCGGCACGATCGTCTACTCCTACATGTTCTTCTACGCGACCGATAGGCGGATCATCGAGCGCGGAGTCGTCTCGAAACTCGCCGCGAACGTGACGGACCGATGGCCCGAAGCGCACATCGATGACCTGCTCGCCTTTGCCGAGGGCATCATCGCGCCCGAAGCGCGCGTGGACCGCGCAACGATCGACCGCGTCCGCGCCGCGGCGACCACGATCGCCCAGCGCATCATCGCGCGTCCCGAGACCGATGAGCAGACCCGCGAGGGACTGCTCGCCGCGGTCGGCGCCATCAACAGCGCCGCCGCCAAGGGCGAACTGGTCGGCGGCCGCGCGCCCGCGCTCAAGTTTCTCTGGCGCAGCGGCACCGATCGGCCCGGTTCGCTCACGGACTTTGCGGGCCGGATTGTCGTGCTGGACTTCTGGGCCACCTGGTGCGGCCCGTGCATCGCCTCGTTCCCGCACCTGCGCGACCTTCGCGAGCGGTTCCGCGGTGCACCCGTCGAAATCATTGGTGTCACAAGTCTGCAGGGCTGGATCCTCGACCCCAAGGCCAAGGACCCCGCCGCGCGGCGCATCCGCGGCCTGTCGCCCGAGGAGGAAACCAGACGCCTCGCACAGTGGGTCCGGGACATGGACATGACCTGGACCGTCGCCGTCAGCAAACAGCCGGTGTTCAACGCCGAGTACGGCGTCCGCGGCCTGCCTACCGTGGTGATCATCGACGCCGCGGGTGTTGTGCGCCACGCCGGGCTCTCTCCCGACGATGACCAACTCGCCGCGCGCATCGCCGCTTTGCTCGCCGAGATCGGAGCATCCGCGCCGCCGGCCACGGACTCGCCCGCGCGCTGAACGCGGTTCGGTTGCCGATCCCTCCAGCACCGAGCCGACGCATTCGGCTTCGCGCGGGCAATGCGCCAAAGATGCCGTCCCCCAATATCCGAAAGAGAGAGCATGAAGAACGTTCTGGTCCTTGGCGGCGGCAAGGTCGGCAAATCCGTGGCGGAACTCCTCCTGGCCTGCGGCCGGGGCAACTACCGCGTCACGCTCGCGGATCGCGATGAGGCCAACCTCAAGACCGCCGCGGCGAACATCAACGAACTCAAGCAGCACGTCCGCCACGCGGTCGAACTTGTCACCCGGCGCGTCGACGCCTCGGACAAGGCCCAGGTCCGCGCCGCGCTCGACGGGCAGGACTACGTCATCTGCATGCTGCCGTTCAACCTGGTGGCCGGCGTCGCGGAAATGGCCAACGAACTGGGCGTGCACTACTTCGACGTCACCGAGGACGTCGAGGCGACCGAGGGCGTGAAGAGGATCGCCGACTCGGGCAGGGCCAGGGTCGCGCTGGTGCCGCAGTGCGGGCTGGCGCCCGGCTACATTGCCATCGCGGCATACGACCTGGCGAAGCAGTTCGCCGAGATCCACGACCTGACTCTGCGCGTCGGCGCGCTCCCCCAGTTCACCACCAAGCCGCTCAAGTACAATGTCACCTGGTCCGCCTCCGGCGTCGTCAACGAGTACTGCGAGCCGTGCAACGTGATGCTCGGCGGGCAGAACGTGAAAGTGCCCGCGCTCGAGGGGCTCGAGCACTTCTCCTTCGAGGGCATCGACTACGAGGCCTTCTACACCTCCGGCGGCGTCGGCTCGCTCATCGACACGCTCAGCGCTGAGGGCCGGACCATCAACGAGACCTACATCGCCTACAAGACCATCCGCTACCCCGGCCACCGCGACCTGATGAAGTTCCTGCTCGAGGACCTGCGACTGGGCGTCGAACACGCCAAGCCGAGCGTGAACGGGCGCGTCTTTGACCGCTCTCTCGCCGTCGACCTGCTCGAGCACGCCATCGCGCGCACGCTGCAGGACGTCGTCGTCGTGTTCATCAACTGCGTCGGCGTTCGCGGCGGAGGCGGAGTCCGCGAGCAGGTCAACTTCAAACGGACCATCCACGCCACGCGGCTGTTCGGGCGCGTCTGGCCCGCCATCGAACTCACCACCGCCGCCGGCGTGTGCGCCATGGTGGACCTGCACCGCCGCGGCAATCTGCGTGAGAGCGGGTTCATCAAGCAGGAAGAGGTTTCCCTCGCCGATTTCAATCGAACCGTCTTTGGCCTGGCGTACGAGAATCCGGAGGGCATCGAGGCGGCAGTTCGCGCAGGATGAGGCAAGGGTGCCCTGCCCGGCGATTGCCGGAAAACTCACCCCTATTGCACGACGGTCGGTTCCGAACGCTGCAATCCCGCATCCGCCGCCGCGCGCTGCACGCGTGCTAGCATCAAGGAACTAGGCGACAGGCGCCCACCGGCCAGCCGCAGAAAGGCCTTGATGCCCAGCGTCGCCGATCCGACCGTCACGACGATCACTTGCCGCGTAACCGACCCGCCACTCGAACTGCTCACGACGGAGAAGGCCTTCCGGCCCAACCCGACAACTGTGCGCTTTGCTCGCGCCATGCGCATCCGGCCCGGCGACACGGTTTTTGACATCGGCTGCGGCATCGGACCCTTGGCAATCAAGGCCGCGCTCGACGGCGCAGGCCGCGTGATCGGTGTCGACCCCGTGCCCGCGCACTGCGAACTGGCCCGAAAGAACGCCGAGCGCGCCGGTGTCGCCGACCGCACGGTGTTCCTGCAGGGGCGGTTCTTCGAGCCCATCGCGGCCGATCCGTTGCTTCGCGACCTGCGGGCCAATGTCATCGTCGGCGACGTGTCCGGCATCGCGCACGCCGTCTCGATCGCGCTGGGCTGGTACTCCTCCGACGTGCCCACCGGCGGCGAAGACGGCACCGACCAGATACGCGAACTGCTCCGCCTGGCCGGCCAATGGCTGCAGCCGAGCGGGACGCTGTACTTCCCGATCGCCACCGACCTCTCCGACGAGACCCGGATTCTCGACGAGGCGAAACGCGCCTTCGCAACCGTCGAGAACGCGCTGGAGAAGCCGTACGTCGAGTTCCCGTTGACAGAGCGCGAGGTTGAACTCATCCGCGGAGCCTACCCCGCGGGGCAACCGTCGTGGCTCAACGTACAGGTGGGTCGCCGGCCATCGTGGCGCGGGCAGATTCTCGCCGCGCGAGGCCCGCGCTGAGCCAGAAGCCCGCCGCGTGCCGACGGCGAGGGTGCGAACGAGTCAAAAATGAAGCGACCCCTCCGAGGTTTCCCTTCGGAGGGGTCGAATACGCCGGCGACGACCTACTTTCCCGCTGAGCAGTATCATCGGCGGTCAGGGCTTAACTGCTGTGTTCGGGATGGGAACAGGTGTGACCCCTGACCTTTGGTCACCGACAAATCGCCGCGGCACGTTTCCGTGCAGCGGCGGTGAGATCGGAATCGGAAGAGGTGAGCCGCGGGCCGATTGGCCGCGGCGAATCAGAATCAAGAGTATCAAGGCCGACGATCGAGACCGGAGGTATTGAACATCCGTCCGGGGCGTCCGCGTTTGTGCGCGGCGCCCGGTTGGAGTGATCAAGCCTTCGACCGTTAGTACCGCTCGGCTGAAGGCATTTCTGCCCTTACACCTGCGGCCTATCAACGTGGTGGTCTTCCACGGGTCTCACGTCTTTCGACAACCAGGCCTCATCTCGAGGGGGGCTTCCCGCTTAGATGCTTTCAGCGGTTATCCCTGCCACACGTAGCTACCCAGCTATGCGCCAAGCGGCGCAACTGGCTCACCAGGGGTGTGTCCAACCCAATCCTCTCGTACTAAGGTTGACTCCTCTCAAGCCTGGAACGCCCACAGCAGATAGGGACCGACCTGGCTCACGCCGGTCTGAACCCAGCTCGCGTACCACTTTAATCGGCGAACAGCCGAACCCTTGGGACCGCCTTCAGCCCCAGGATGTGATGAGCCGACATCGAGGTGCCAAACCGCTCCGCCGCTATGGACGCTCGGGAGCGATCAGCCTGTTATCCCCGGGGTACCTTTTATCCGATGAGCTACGACCCTTCCACACGGGATCGCAGGATCACTAGGGCCCGCTTTCGCGACTGCTCGATCCGTCGATCTCGCAGTAAAGCCGGCTTATGCCCTTGCACGCCAAACACGGTTTCCATCCGTGCTGAGCCGACCTTTGCACTTCTCCGTTACACTTTGGGAGAAGACCGCCCCAGTCAAACTACCCAACACACGGTGTTCTCCGCCCGGATTCACGGGAATCGGAGTTAGGACACAAACGTAAACAGGGTGGTATTTCACCTGTGCCTCCATTCCAGCCGAGACCGGAACTTCAAAGGCTCCCACCTATGCTACGCAGTTCATGCTCGTGTCCAGCGCATGCCTATAGTAAAGGTCCACGGGGTCTTTCCGTCTTGCTGCGGGTAGACGGCATCTTCACCGCCACTACTATTTCACCGAGTCGGTCGTGGAGACAGTGATCCAGTTATTACGCGATTCATGCGCGTCGGAACTTACCCGACAAGGAATTTCGCTACCTTAGGACCGTCATAGTTACGGCCGCTATTCACCGGTGCTTGAGTCGCGAGCTTCGCTTGCGCTGACCCGCTCCCGTGACATTCCGGCATTGAGCACGCGTCACTCTGTATACGTCCTCTTGCGAGTTTGCACAGAGCTGTGTTTTTGATAAACAGTTCCCAGATCCTTTTCTCTGCGGCCTCTCCCGAAGAAGTAGGCCCCCCTTCTAGCGAACGTACGGGGTTAATTTGCCTAGTTCCTTCACGACCGTTCTCTCGAGCGCCTGAGGCTATTCGCCTCACCCACCTGTGTCGGTTTTGGTACGGGCTTGTTGCCGCCTTTTCTAGAGACTCCATCCCTCCGCATCGGCCTCAAGGGCCTGGACATCTGACAGTCCCGCGGAGCTCAAGAATCTGTTCACGGCAACGGCTCAGGAATATTAACCTGATGTCCATCGACTACGCCTTTCGGCCTCGCCTTAGGTCCCGGCTAACCCTGGGCGGATTTACCTTCCCCAGGAAACCTTGGGTTTACGGCGAACGGGATTTTCACCCGTTTTATCGTTACTTAAGCCGGCATATGCACTAGTTAGCGCTCCACGACGCGTTCCCGCATCGCTTCAGCGCCCTAACTACGCTCTCCTACCGCGCATTGCTGCGCCCGCAGCTTCGGCTCGACGCTTATTCCCGATCATTATCGGCGCCGGACTCCTCGACCAGTGAGCTGTTACGCACTCTTTAAATGATGGCTGCTTCTAAGCCAACATCCTGGCTGTCATTGCAATCCGACTTCCTTTCGAACTTAGCGTCGATTCGGGACCTTAGCTGGCGGTCTGGATTGTTCTCCTTTTGACGACGGATATTGTCACTCGCCGTCTATCTCCCAGGTCTTGGCTGTTGGTATTCGGAGTTTGGTTGAACCCGGTAGTCGGGTAGACCCCAAAGTTCATCCAGTAGCTCTACCCCCAACAGTTGCCGCCTGAGGCTAACCCTAAAGTTATTTCGGAGAGAACGAGCTATCTCCCAGTTTGATTACACTTTTAGTCCTCCCCACAGTTCATGCCAGACCTTTTCAACGGTCACGGCTTCGGCCCTCCATGGGGTTTTACCCCCACTTCAGCCTGACCATGGGTAGATCACTTAGGTTTCGCGTCTAGCCCGTACGACTCAACGCCCTATTCAGACTCGCTTTCGCTCCGCCTCCGGCCCGGTAGGCCTTAGGCTCGCCGTACAGACTAACTCGCCGGCTCATTATGCAAAAAGCACGCGGTCACCCTTGCGGGCTCCCACCGCTTGTAAGCATGCGGTTTCAGGTACTCTTTCACTCCCCTTGTCGGGGTGCTTGTCATCATTCAGTCGCCTTACTGATTCGCTATCGGTCGTCCAGTAGTACTTAGCCTTGGAGGGTGGACCCCCCATCTTCGAGCCGGGTTTCACGAGCCCGACTCTACTTGAAGGCATCCTCGCTTCCGGTTACAGGGCTTTCACCTTCTTGGGCGCGGTATTCCATCCGCTTCATCCGGTCTGCGAGGTGATCCGCGTTCGCTCGCCGCTACTGACGGAGTCGCTGTTGCTTCCTTTTCCTGTGATTACTGAGATGTTTCAGTTCACCACGTTCGCTTCTCACGCCTATGCATTCAGCGTGAGATACTCTCTAAAGAGTGGGTTGCCCCATTCGGAAATCCCAGGATCTCGGCTCGGTTACCAGCTCCCCTGGGCTTATCGCAGGTTCCAACGTCCTTCATCGCCTCTGGACGCCAAGACATCCACCGCATGCCCTTGGTGGCTTGATCACCCCAACCCGACGCCGACCACTTCGCCTTGCGGCTTGTTGCTCGGCCCCGGCTCGGAGTTCTCAACCACCTCCGGCAAACATTCGGCTGATCTGCTGTCTCAGCCACCTGATTGCTTCTTCTCGATCTTTGTTCGCCTTGACGCTCTTGATTCAGTGATTTGCAGGCCTCCAGCGCGAAAGACCCTCCGACACGGCCGGGGTGGCCGCGCGGAAGAAACACGCCAGAGGACTTTCTTCACCTCTTCCATATCCGATTGTCAAGGAACGCCCGCTCAGGTCAGGTTCAACCCGCCGTCGCGGCCGGCAGGGCGCTGCGCCCGGCCGTGGCCAACCCCTTCCGGGAGTGGCGAGGGGAAGTGTAGACACCCCTCCACCGCAGTCAAGCATCGTGGACAACATCCACACGCTTTCACGAACCTCTCCACCATGCCCTCCCACAAAGCCAAACAGGACCGGCATTTGCCGGCCCTGTTCGGGTTGCGTACTGCGTCAAGGAGACTCAGGCTCCGCCGCCGCCGCCACCACCCCCACCCGGCGACTTCCCGCCCGGCTCCGGCTCCGGACGGACCGGCCGCACCGGCTGCCGCGGCTCGTCCGGACGCTGCGCATCGGCGGGCCGCAGATCGCTCTCGCCATCCTCGGCGGAACGGCGCAGCCGGGCCAGCAGGCCGCTGGACTGATCCGCGGCCGTGGTCCGGGTAATCACGCGTCCCATGGCATCGCGAAGGAACACGATCGCGCCCGCGGCGGTCGAACCGGGCATGGCGGGTGCAGCGCCAACGTTCAGGAAGATCGCATCGATCTTGATGTCCGCGCTGAGCGTCGGGAGTTTCTGGCCGCGCACATCTACGCCGTCGGGCTGTCCCGGCCGAACAGGCTCGCGCCGGTCGCGATCGGGCTGCGCGGGCAGGCTGCCCGGCGGCATTCGCGTATCCGTTGGCGAGGTGCTGGGCGGCGGCGAAGGCGGAGGGGGCTGAGTGGGGTCGCGCCGGCCAGGCTGGCCCGCGATCGGAACCGGCCAGTCGCCGGGCGCACCGCCCGCAAGCAGAACGCTGAAGTCCGGGTACTTCACCGTCGCTTCCAGCCGGTCGCCGGGCTCGAGCGAAGTGTCCGCCTTGCGCCACCGGCCCCACTTGAAGACGAACAGTTCCGCGCGCGCACTGGCCAGTCGGTTCACCCGCGCATCGGCCGCACTCGCCCCGACCATGAAGAAGTACGACTCGTCGTCGACCTTCACCGGCTCGGACCATGCGCTGGGCTCCGAGCGCACCACCGGCGCGCTGGCCCACTGCTGCTGCTCCGGCACCATGACGTTGCCCTGGCCGAACATGGGGTTGTTCAGCACCACGCGCAACTGGTAGCGGTACGTCTTGCCGCGCTCGACCGAAACGTCGTGCGCCCACACCTTGACGGACGGGTTCTCGAGCAGCGGCGGCTCAAACGTCGCCGCGACCGTCGGCGCATCGGGCGCGGCTTCGCCCGCAACAAACATCGACACATCCTGGTTCATGGCGCGCAGCCGCGAAACGACCACGTCGAGGTCGCGCTGCAGGCGGTCGCGCTGCTGCTCGAGTTGGCGGCGGCGCGCTTCGCTCGGATCGGGCCGGCCCGGGTCGGTGCGCGGGGGCGCGCCACCGGGGCCGGGCGCCGACTTGCCGCCGCCGCCCGGGTTGGGCGGGGGCGATGGACGCGGCCGCTCGCCCGGCGGCTGCGTTCCGCCGGGCCCGAGCCGCGACAACTGGTCATCAATGTTGCGGATGTTGTCGGACAGTCGCTGCGCCGTGTCGCGCAGCCGTCGCACGTCATCGCCGAGCCCCGCCAACTCGGCGAGCCGTCGGTCGTTGTCCCGCCGCTCGCTCGGCGGCAACCACTTCTCGCCCAGCCAACTCTGGTAATAGGTCGGCCGGCGGACCAGGTCTGCCGCATCGGTCGCCAGCCGCGCCAGGTCCTTCATGTGCGCTGCGCCGGGGATCGGCTTGCCCAGTTCTTCGCGCAGCGACATTCGCCCCGGCAGCGGGACGATCAGCGTCGCGTTGCCCCACGTCCCATCGGGCCGCAGTTCCTCGCGCAGCATCTCGACATCCAGAATCTGCACGTTCTCGAGCCAGTGCCCGGGCATCGGGCGGATCGGCCCCTGCCCATCCGGGTCGGTGGTCATGATTCGCCGCACCTGCTCGCCGGAAAACTCGGCCTCGACCGTCACGCCCGCCTTGTCATACGGCATCGCCGCGGGAAGAACCGCCGCGACTTCCGGCACCTCCGCTTCGGCCGGGTGCACCAGCGTGAGGTGCGAGACGGCGACCGGATCGGTGGTCGGCGGGATGCGGATCTCGGGCAGCGGGGCCACAGGGGTGGCGATTCGAACGCTCGGCATGCCGACGCTCGACGTCTCGCCGATCGCCACCGCCAACTCTCGCGCGGGCGAGACCGGGCCCTTGAAGCGTTCGGAGAACTCGACGATCTGTCGCGTTGCCGCGCCGGTGTCGCCCTCCGGGGCCGTGTTCGCGGCGAGTTTCTGGCTGGTCTGCCGCGCCTTGCTCGCGACCGACTCCCACGCCGTGTTCAGCGACACGTCCGCCTTGTCAACCTTGACCGTGCTCTCCTTGCCAACAAACTGCAACGCGAGCACGACCAGCAGCGCGGCGAAGAACAGGCAGGCGAACACCTTCTCCAGGTGCTGCTCGAACCAACTGATGCCCTTGAGTTTCATGGTGGGTGCTCTTCGGGTGTGTGATCAGAATCGGACACGAAACGCTTCGGCCGCGGCAGAGATCAACCGTCGTCGTTGGGACGGCGCCGACCACGCGGACGAGAGTCGTCCTCGCCGCCGCCGGCGCCGGCCGGGGGACGCCGCGCAGGCGGCGGAGGCGGCGCGGCAAACGGGTCATCGGCACCGACGCCTTCCAGCATGCCCAGCCCGCCCTTGACGTCGTTGGGCATCAGGTCCTTCCGCCACTCGCGGAGCCAGACCGTCTCCACGTCGAACACGGCGCGGATGACCGGGTCGCTCTCGCCGTAGTAGTACCCCGACCGCAACTCCTCGACCGGGTCCACGCGGAAGAGGTCCATGTCCAGAACAGTCATGAAGTTCGTCGCCGCCAGCGCGTCCATGAACGCGGGCACGCGACGCGACGAAAGCACCAACTCCACGCGCACCACCCGCACATCGAACCACTTGTTGTTCGACCCCGGCCCGCTCACGCGCCCGGTGATCGATCGCGAGAAGTCCAGCGGAGCCTTGTCCGTGCCGGCCTCGAACGCCGCGGTCGTCACGCCGCGACCATCGGCCACCAGATACGGCGCGGGGCGCACACCGATCTTCACGATCCGCTTCACCACCGAGTCCGGCACGCCGCCGGTCGCATCGCGGTTGGCGAAGTCGATGGCGCGGCAGATGTCCTTGTGAATCCAGAATCGCTCCTGCCAGTCCCAGCACGTCGCCAGACTGGGCTCCTGCGTCGGCACCGAGGCGGGCACGCCCTCGAACACGTACGGCCCCGCGTACACGGCGAACTGCCCCGCGTGCCGCTGGTACTGCTGCACCCGCAGGGCCCGCAACTCGTTGGCGACGACCGCCTTCTCTTCCTCTGTCGGGTCCTTGCCCGTCTGGTTGCGGATGCGCTCGTACTGGCTCTGCTGGTAGTCGGTCAGCATCGCCGAAACCTGCGCCGGGTCCATCGGCTCGCCCGCGCGGATCGCCGCGAGCATCGCCGGGTGCGCCCGGATGTACGCCGCGGCGAACTCCAGCGGCTTGGTCTGCGCCGCGCGCGGCTCCGGCTGCGGGAACAGGTCTCGAACGAGCACGCCGTGGTCGGCCCGGTTGAACTCGAGCGCGGCCTCCGACACCGCGCCGGTGCGCGAGCGGATCGCCTCGGCCTGGTCCCTGTACCACTGCGTGTACGCGGCGTTGGGCTCGATCGACTTCTCAAGAAGTTTCGTCCCGTCAACGGCCTGCAGGTGATACTGCACGCGCACGTTGTTCAGTTCCTTCATGTCCGTGTCGATGCGCTTGGCCAGATCGGCACGGATCTTCTCCCGCATGTTGCCCGAGAAGTACATCGCCGTCGGCAGCGCCGCCAACGCGATCAACGAGAGCAGGATGATCACCCAGTTCGCCTTGACCCAGTTCATGCGGGGTTCTCCGGTGCCTTGGTCTCACGCAGGATCAGTTCCCAGTGCAGCCGCAGACGGTTGAGCGTCTGACCCGGCTTGGCCAGCGGCGGCGCATCCTCGATCGGCGCCAACCGGTCCACATCCTCGTTGCCGCGCGACGATGGGCCCGACGGCGAACTGCCGCCCGACGACGGCGGCGCCCCGCCGATGAGCATCGTGCCCGGGGCGGGCCGGCCCCGATCGACCTCGGGGTCCCAGTCCTCAAAGCCCTTGCCCGGCGTCGGTGCGCCGCCGGCCGCCGTCTCCGCCGCGGGCGGAATCCTGCGACTCTCGGTCACGCTCAGGTGGAACCGGCCGGTATCGACCGTGTACGGCGCACCCTCGCGGTCGGCGTGGTCATACAGCCATTGCTGCAGCGTGTCCACGACGAACTGCCGCGCCTTCACCTGGTCCTCGTGGGTCGTGCTGATCTCCAGTTCCGCGGCGACTCGCCGCTCACCCCCGCTGGCCGGCGCGGCCGTCGGGTCGGCGAACGGATCGCCCCCGCCGCCCGCGCCCGCGGGAGCCACGTACCAACTCTGGAACTCGCCGAACCGCACGCGCGGCGCATCGCCCGCACTGCGCTCTGAATCCGCCCTGTCGAAAGCCGCCTTGAGCATCTGGCCAAGGTCAACCGCGATGTGCGGGAACACCTCGCGGTGCACCGGCAACGCCGCGGCGTTCGCCGCGCGATAGTCCGATGCGAACGTGTCCGCCACGGCCTTCCAGTCGGCCTTCTGCTTCCTCGCCTCGCGGATGGTCTCGTCGATCACCGGCAGGCGCGGCGAACTGGCCACCGCCGCATCGTCGAGGAACGGCCGGATGAAACTCACGCCGCCCGCGGCGATCGAAATGCCCGCCGCGATGCCAAACCACTTCACCTTCTTCTTCCACATCGCCTCGCGCACCACCGTCACCGGCACGAGGTTGGCCATGATCCCGTGCTGGAAACCCAGACCCTGCAGGCACAGGCCGTAGGACGTGGCAAGGTTCATCGTCGCCGCCTGGAACTCCGACTGCGCCGGACCCTCCACGCTCAGACGGTTGAACTGCTCGAGCCGCACCACCTCCATCTGCAACTGCTGGGAGAGGTACTTGCGCAGGCCCGGCAGATTGAAGGTCGAGCCCAGGCCGATCAGCCGCGTCAGATTCGCATCGCGATGGCTGGACTGGTAGTAGCCGATCGACCGTTGCACATCCTGTGCCAGATCGGCGAAAACCGGTCGCATGGCCTGGAGGATGTGCCGCGCGTGCTTGCTCTGCTCGGCCTGCGCCTTGAGCGCCTCGGCCTTGGAATAACTGAGTTTGAAGGCCGAGACCAGCGCCTCGGTGAAGTTGTGCCCGCCGATGGGGAACGTGCGGATCCAGACCCGCCCCGGCTCGCACACGATCAGGTCGGTGCTGTTGGTGCCCACGTCGAGAATGACGGTTCCCGGCGTGCGCGGATTGAACTGCTGGTCCCAGGCGATGGCGTTGTACGCCGCGAGCGGGCCGAGGGTGATCACGTCGGGCGTGATGCCCACGTCGGCCCAGAGCGCCAGGCGCTCCATCACGCGGTCGCGCGTGATCGCGAAGATGCCGACCTCGTAGTCCGGGTTGTCGTCGCTCTTGAAGGTCTGGTAGTCCCACTCCACCTGCTCGATCGGGAAGGGAATCTGCTGCACCGCTTCGAACTTCACGATGTCGGGGATCTTCTTGGGCTCGACCGGCGGCAACTTCGCGAACCGCGCGAAGGCCGAATGTCCCGGAACGCTGATCGCCACCGGCGCGCTCGTCAGATCGAACCGCGTCACCAGTTCGCCCAGCGCGACGCGCGTCGCATCCGCGGGGTCGAGGTCCGGAGTCGACAGCACCTTCTTGTGCGGGATGACCGCGAACTCCACGACGTTCAACTCGTCCCCCGACCGCTCGAGTTTGAGCGCCTTGACCGCGCCCGCGCCCATCTCGATCCCCCAGCAACTGTTGGACGACGCCATGCGGCTTCTCCCAGTCGGGCGGTTCTGCCGCCCCGAAGCAACCCCGGCTCCGCGGCCGGACCATCAACCCTGACTGTTCACGGGACGATCCCCGTCTCCTCGATACGATCGCCCCCCGAACCGTGTTCCGATCCGGACGGGGCCAAAGGGCCGGTAGATTAGCGTCTCGCCCGAGCCCATGTCGCCTGAATCACGCATGGCCGACGGGTTGGCGCCATCCAAATCTCCCGTCTCGCCCGCCGCTTCCTCGCTCCGGCATGCCCCCGATCCGCCGTTTCGTTCACACCGGGCCATCGCCGCCCGCACCGGGCCCGGAATGTCCGCCGCCGCGACCGTCGCCGGACATGGACCGGTCCAGCACACACGAGCCCCCGATCGCCGCGGCAACGCCGAGCGCCACGACCCACCATCGCTCCCGCGGCACCCGCACGTTCGTCATCCCCGCCGGCAACGCCCACACCGCAAGGTGATACCCCAGCACCAGCATCGACACCCCGATCACCATCCGCGTCGGAAGCGAGAGCGAGCCGCCCCGGTACCTGCACGTGCCATCCCGGTCCCCACCGCACTTTCGCGGCAAAAACCAAACAAAGTACGCACCGATGCCCAATGACACCGCAGCGCCGAGGCAAAGACCTGCCTGATCAAGGGTCCACATCAACCCGGCCGCTCCAGTTCGGCATGGCCCAAAGTCGGCCCGTGCGCGAGTGAATGGTACGATGCCCACGCGTCCGCACACCCGCACGTTTTTCGATCGTCCGACCATGCGCATCATCGCCGGCGAGTTCCGGCACCGAAAACTCTTCACGCCGCGCGATGCCGAGACCACGCGGCCCATCCCCGACCGCGTGAAGGAGTCGCTGTTCTCCCTCCTCCGCGGTCATTTCGAGGGTGCGCAGGTCCTCGATTGTTTCTCGGGCACCGGTTCGATCGGCCTTGAGGCGATCAGCCGCGGCGCGGCGTTTGTTCTGTTCGTCGAGAAAGACAAGAACGCCGCCGCGATTCTCGAACGCAACATCGAGATGCTCGGCTGCGGCGACCGCTGCGAAGTGCTCAAGGGCGATGCGCTGGGATCGGCGATGCTGGCTCGCTGCCCGCGCCCGCTCGACCTGGCGTTTTTCGATCCGCCCTACCCGATGATCCGCGATGGGGCGGGATGGGACCGCGTGCGCGGGCAGGTGTCGCGCGTGGTCGCGCTGCTGGCCGACACGGGCTATGCCTGCGTGCGCACGCCGCAGCCGTTCATGCTCGAAGCCGCCGAGGCGACCCCTGCCGCAACCGAAGAACCGCTCGCCCGCGGCCGAAAACCGGGCCGCGACAAGCGCCGCGAACGCCTGGGCCGCAAACTCCGCGAGCAGGAATGGGTGCTTGACGAGATCAACGTCGACGAGATCGAATCGCAGACCGCCGCGGACGAGGCGGAGTTGATCGAACTCGAGGGCGATGGCGCAGCGCGGAGCACGGGGCAGCCCGGCCCGCTGCGCGCGCCCGCAGACATGGCCATCGCCGGCGCGCTCGGGCCGGAGACACATAAGTATGGAAGCACGGCGGTGCACTTATATATGCGGGCCCGCGCGGCCTTGTTCCTGAGCAGACGGCTCCCCCGCACCGCCCCGCTCTGCGGGCGGCTGCTCAGAAAGCCGCGCTCCCGGTACAGCGCCTTGTTGGCCGTTCCTTGATCGCGGCACCGAGCCGCGACGCTGTCTCGAGCCAGGTGTCCGGTGCGTCGATCTTCGTCCCCCCTCCCGATTCGACGGACCGCGGGAGTTGACACGGGGGGGGCGGGGAGGAGCGGTCACTCACCCTCGTCGCCCCAAGCAAAGCGGGCCCGGACAACTCAGCCCGGGCCCGCACGTCCTCATGTCCGAGGAAGAGGTTGCATGGAAAGCCAGTCGCGGCTCAAGAGCAGCCCGCGAACCACGCCGTCAGGAACGCGAAGATGTCGGGCACGGTGTTGCCGCCGCTCTGATCGATGTCGGCGGTCGCCGCGCCGCCGAACCACGCCGTCAGGAACGCGAAGATGTCCGGCACCGCGACCGTCCCGTCCTGATCAAAGTCCGCGAAGCAGCACGGTGTCGTGTTGTTCACGCCGAAAACGTTGCACGAAGTGCCCGCGCCTGCGAACTGCATGCCCGCTCCCGCGCAGCCCTCGGCCGTCGTGATCGCGCACGTCGAACCGAAGCAGCAGGCCCCGGTCGTTCCGCTGCACGGGCTTGGGTCGCAAAGACTGCCCGGCCCGTGCGAAGTCCCCGTACACTCCGCCGCGGTCACGAGCGAGCACCCGCCCCCGCCGTCGCAGCACGCGACCAGTTCCTCGACGATCACCGTGAAGTCCGTTCGCTGGCTGAAGTGCGTCGCCGTCCGTATGAAATACTGCGTACCGGCGGTCGCCGCGAACACCAGCGTGTTCTGATTGCCCTCGAGCGGCACCGGCACGCACGCCAGATGGGCATCCGTTGCCGGCGGGCACGAGTCGAAAACGGCGATTCCGGTGTTCCTCAGCCCCGTCAGCCGGGTCGTCGTCACTCGCACCATCCCGCTGACCGCCGGCGTGTACGAGTACCACACGTCCCAACTTGTGTTGTCGCACGCGGTGATGTCCGTTCCCGATGCGCCGAACGTCGTCCCCGGCGCGGCCACGCCGCTTGTCAGCACGACCGCGGCGTCGCACTCGTTGTTCTCCGGAGGCGGCGCGGCCGGACAAGTCCAGGTCGTGCACGTCGTGCCCACGCTCTGGAAGACTCCGCCATTGGACTCACACGCCGCCTGCGTCAGCGTCACGCACGTCCCGTTCGCGAAGCAGCACGCCCCGAACGGCTCCGACAGAATATCCAGCCGGAACGGGCCGCCGACAACGCCATCGCCGCTTCCGAACTTCGCAACGCGGATGAGGTACTCCGTCCCCGCGGTCATCGGGAAGCCGTGGATCGTCGATGGCCCGCCGCCGATGAAGTTCGTGCAGGAGTTGCTCGCACAGTCGAGCGCCGTCGAGAACACCTCCGTCGCATCGTCGGGCGGGCACGTGTCAAACACCGTCAGGTTCGTGGACATCCCGGTCAGGCTGGACGGCGCCGTCACCTCGTTGCACGTCGTGATCGTGTACGTCCCCGTCTCCACCGGCGTGAACGAATACCACACGTCGCGGCTCGTTCCGAGGCTTCCCCCGTTCGTCGTGCATCCCGTGAAGATTTGCGTGATCGGCCCCGCCGACACCAGGTTCCCGTGCGCGCTGGCGAACATCGGGATCGCCGTCGCCGGGATCACCTCCGCATTGACGCACAGATCGTTCGCCGGAACGCCGGGCGCGACCGTCAGCGGCGCAGCGCCCAGGCCCGTGCGCCCGAGCGAATCTACGACCGAAATCGCCAGCGAGTACGTCCCGAGCGGGGCGGCAACCACGCCCGGCAGCGTGTACCTGAACGAGTACACACCGTCCCCCGCCGTCTCATCGCCCTCAAGCCCATCGTCGCGCATCGCGGCCACCATCGGGCCGCTGATCGGCGACAGATCGATCACCGCCGAAACGGTCGTTCCGGTGCAGGTGGTCGGCTTCGTGGTGAACAGCACTCCCTGCCCGGCATACCCCGTCGTCATTCCGCGGCCGGACTGCCCATCGACCTGCGTCACCCCGTTCACCGCCGGCCCGTCCACCGCGCCTGTCCAAGTGCTGTTTCGCGGCGGGCGACGAGTCTCGATGAAATCCGCAGCGTTGTCGTTTGTATCCGTCAGTCCACCGCAGCGCCGGAGCACCGCCGTTGCGCTGACGCCCGATGCGGCCGGAATCACGGCGATCCCCGAGCCCTCGAAGCACCCAGTCGCCGACGCCGTCTGGTTCCAACTCACAAGGTCAATCACAGTCGGCGCATCCGACACCGTGCAACCGGTGGTACGCAAGGCCGTTGTGTTGACGAGCATCATCTTTCCCGCGTGCGAGATGACCGTGCTCCCGTTCGGGGTGCCGTTGAACCCGAGCGGATACGTTTGGTCGGCCTCGAACGCCACGCCCCACGTGAACGGCCAGTGCTCCGACAGGCGCACCAGCCAGTACCCACCCGGCTGGATCACGCCGTGCAGGTCGAACTTGGCGCTCGCGTTGGTCACCGATCCAGTCGGCGAACTGGCCCACTGCAGCGACATGCCGGTCAGCGAAACGGCCTCCGCTCCGGCATTGAACAACTCCACGAACTGCCCGTCGAAGTTGTTGACGTTCGTCGTGTTGTCCTTCCCCACCATGCTGATGCGGACCTGCGCATCCGCCGCCAACAAGATCACACTGCTTCCAAGCAGAAACGATGCAACACGGGCCGCTCGAACGAGCATGGTCAATCCTCCAGAATGTGGTTCAAGGCAACGCGGCCCCGCGGTTCTCACAGCGCGGCCGCAGAATCCGATTGATCACCGCCGACGGCGGCGCAGCCCCGCCACCGCGATCGGCGCCAGCGCGATCGCGCCGGGCGCCGGCACCGCGTACGTCACGATCGCGTTCGTGCCATCCGTGAACCCCACCCTCAGCGCGAGCAATCCCGTGTCGCTGAATGTCAGCAGCCCGCCGTCCGCGTTCCCGCCCCGGAGGTTGAACGACGAGATCGTCCTGAAGTCGCCCGGCGCAACCTCCAGCATCTCGCTCGTGTACGCGATCGGAAACAGCCCCTGCACAGGGTCAAAGGCCATCAGCGCCGTCTTCCCGTTCAGCACGCTGTCCTCGCTCGTCATCGCGCATGTGAACACCACCTGGTCGATGGCGTTGATGAACGGCGTGACGTTGCCCAGCGCGCCGAACGCGGCGTTCAGCGTCGGCACGGCGTCCCCCTCTCGGACCAGCAGTTCCAGCGCGCCCGGCGCTCCCCACCACACGCCTGTGTCGTTCGCCGCCGAGATCGCCCCGCCCTGCGCCATCGTCGCCGGCAAGGCCACCTTGCCGGAGTTGGCGAGGTTCATGCCGATCGAGTTCGTCGCCGTGAACACGCCCCCCGCGACTCCCGGCGCATCCGAGCCCTTGCGCCACGCCAATGCCGCGCCCGATCCGCTCCCGACATACACCGCCTGGTTGTTCGTCGTGCCGTCCACATCGCCCCCCGCAAGGTTGGTCGTGAACAGGAACTGCCCCTGGTTGTTGAAGTTCGCCGAGAACATCGACGGCCCACCGCTGAACGTCGCGCCGAGCGTCCCCGGCGCGATGTTCCCCTCCCGATGCACCAACTGAAGTCCGCCGCCCGGCTCGTACAGGTACGTTGCCGAGTCATTGGCCGACGTCACTGTGCCCCCCGACAACGTGTTGTTGAACAGCAGCATCCCGCCGGAGTTCGCGAACATCGTCGGCGAACTCATTGACCCCAGGTTCCCATCCGTGCCCGGCGCGGCCGCGCCCTGCCGCGCCACCTGGAAGAGCGTCCCGTTGTCGCTCCCCAGGATCACCGAGTTGTTCACGCCTGAGATCGCATCGCCTCCGGTGATCCCGATCCCGTAGTACAGCAGGTTCGAGCCGTTCACCGGCGTCCCGGCCGTACTCGTCGAGAACTGGTTGTTGGTGATCGTCCCGGCCGCGGCCCCCGGCACCTGGCTCCCCGAGCGCGCCAGCATCCCGAATGCCCCGCCCGTCGTCCCGCTGAACACCCCCCAGTTGTTGACGCCCGTCGTGACTCCGCCCCCGGTCATCAGCGACACGTAACTCACAATGCCCGCGCTGTTGACCTTCACCGTGCCGACCTGAAACCCGTTCGATGCGCCGTTCAGGTCCATCGTCGCGCCCGCCGGCCCGCCCGGTGCCTGCATCCCCGACTGCGCCACCATCTGCACCGTCGCGGCCGAGGTCCCGCTGAACGCGCCAAGCCCGTTCACTGCCGGAACGCCATTGATCGCCCCGCCCCAGACGACGTACCCATCCGCCGAGATCGACGGATTGTTCGTCAGCGCGCCGTACGTCACACCCGCCGGTTGCCCGGGAATCTGCTGGCCCTGCATCGCCACGATGTTCGCCGGAGACAGCGACCCCGCGTGCGCCAACGGCACCGTGGTTCCTGCAACAACCAGAACGCCCGACGCCACAACGATGATCTTGTTCCTTCGCACGGTCTCTCTCCTCGGCGAATGGGTCAATCTCGCGGCGGTGCCAGGTCGCTCAGGCAGTCCCGGACAACGGTCCTGCGCTTGGCCTTCCCTTTGAGCGGGCATCGCCCTCCACTCTCCAAGATACCCCCACACCGCCCGTTGTCAAGAAAGTTCCAAACTAGTTCTAAACTTTTTGCACCAGGCCAAACCCTGTGCTACCCTTGGGCGCAACCATCCCTCCCCTTTTCGAGGCCGGAATGACCCCACCAACCACTTCCGCCCAGCACGATGCGCCCGCCGCCGAACCCGCCAACGGCTCACATGAAGCGATGCCCTTCGAGCAGGCCGCGGCCGCCGTGCTCGGCCGCCTCCAGCACGCCCTTGCCCAGATCATCCGAGCCGCACCCGAGCCCATCCGGAAGGCTGCGGACGTCGAGCGTGTTTTCGGCATCGACCACCGCCTCGGCTGGCAGGTCTACAAGGTCGCCAATGCCCGGTATCCCCTTGCCGCGGGCACGCAGATTCCCGCCCGCGTCTCATTCGACCGGTTTGTCAGAACCGCCGCGAAGAAGGGGGTCTCCAGTGGCGTGTTGGACGAGGTCTCCGCCGCGTTTGACGACTTTGAGACGCTCGTGCTCCAGCATGCCGGTTCGCGCGCGGAGTTTGAGGCACTCGTGGCCTCTGCTCTGCCCGAGGAGCAGGAACGGATCGATCTTGAGAGTCGCGAGGCCCTCCACAACGCCGCCCGCATCATCCGCGGCGCCTCGATGCGCACCGCGCTCTTCACGCACATCGCCTATCCCAACACCGAGAATCCCGAGCGGCTCGACGTGTGCAATCTCATGGGCAACTTCGGCCTGCAGCGCACGCGCCGCGGCAGCGTGATCGCATCCTCAGCCGCGTTCCATGATGAGCCCGGCTCTCGCATCCGCACCATCCACAACCGACCGATCACCAGCACCGCCGATGTGATGCTCGGACAGTTCTGCACCTCACCGACCCCGCGCGTGCTGGCGCGCCCGGGTGTGCAGAACACGCGGTACGTGCTCGACGGTGAAGATGTGGGCATGAAGGCCGCCATCGACTACGTGTTTGCTGACTACCTCCCCGGCGGACGCAGCCGGTATGCGCAGCCCGACCGGCCCCTCATCGGCGCCGCGTTCGCCCCGGATGCCCCCGTGCAGCGGCAGGTGATCGATGTCCTTGTCTGCGACGGCGTCGTCCCCCCGCAGGAACCCGATGCCCGCATCTACGACATCGTCCCGCACGGACAACTCGCCCGAGTCCCCGACCCCGACCGCGAACTCGACCTCGTCGCCACCCGCCCGCTTGTCCGCGCCCTCGGCCGCGGCCTGAACAACCTGCGCTGCCTCCACATCCCCAGGTACGCCGACATGCTCTCGTTCATCTGCGAGCAGCGCGGCTGGGACCCCAACCGCCTCCAAGGCTACCGCGTTGAGATCGAGTACCCCGTCTACAGCTGGCAGACCGTGCTCACATTGGCGCTCCCAGCGCCGCCCATCCCCCATTAGCACGTACGAACACCGGTGACGACGGTTGCGGAGAGAACCTCACACCCCGCGCTTGAGCGCATCGGCCTTGTCGGTCTTCTCCCAGGTGAAGAACTCGATCTTGGTGCCGCGGTCTTCGCGCTTCACGCGGTCGCGGTACTGGCCGCTGTAGCACTTGCGGCCGAAGTGGCCGTGCCGCGCCGTCGGCGAATAGATCGGCTTACGGAGTTGGAGCGTCTCGATGATGCCGCGAGGCGTCAATGGGAACACCTGCCGGATCGCGGCGGAAATCTTCGCGGGGTCGGCCTTCTCGGTGCCGAAGCAATCGACATACACGCTGGTGGGCTCGGCGACGCCGATGGCGTAGGAGAGTTGGATCTCGCAGGTGTCGGCAAGCCCCGCCGCGACGACGTTCTTGGCGATGTAGCGCGACATGTATGCCGCGGAACGATCGACCTTGGTCGGGTCCTTGCCGGAGAAT
This sequence comes from Phycisphaeraceae bacterium, assembly GCA_019636495.1. Classification (GTDB taxonomy): domain Bacteria; phylum Planctomycetota; class Phycisphaerae; order Phycisphaerales; family UBA1924; genus JAHBXL01. The sequence goes on from JAHBXL010000005.1 coordinate 56,122, forward strand.
GCCCCGCCGCCGTGCCGCCCCATGCCGCCGTAGGTATCGACGATGATCTTGCGGCCGGTGAGGCCGGTATCGCCGTGGGGGCCGCCGATCTCGAACCGGCCGGTGGGGTTCACGTGGATCTTGATCCCCGGGTTCCACCACTCGCCGATGACGGGCTTGAGCACGTGCTGAACGATCTCGCTCTTGAGTTGCTCCTGCTTCTCGTTCCACATCGGGTCGTGCTGCGTGGAGAGCACGAGCGTGTCCACCCGCACCGGCTTCGTGCCGTCGTACTCAACCGTCACCTGGCTCTTGGCATCGGGGCGGAGGCCGGGAATCTTGTTCTCGCGGCGGACGAGCGCCTGCCGCTCCACCAGCAGGTGGCTGAGGTGGATGGGCAGGGGCATGAACTCGGGCGTGTCGCGGCAGGCATATCCGAACATCATGCCCTGGTCGCCTGCGCCCTCGCGATCGACGCCCTGCGCGATGTCGGCCGACTGCTTGTTCAGCGCGACCAGCACACCTGCCGAGTCGGCATCAAACCGCATGTCGCCGGAGGTGTAGCCGATCTCGCGGATGGTTTCGCGGACGAGTTCGGGAATATTCACGTAGGTGTTGGTCGTGACCTCGCCTGCGACGACGACCAGGCCCGTGCAGCACAGCGTCTCGCACGCCACGCGTGAGTACGGATCATCGGCGAGCATCGCATCAAGGACCGCATCCGAGATCTGGTCGGAGACCTTGTCGGGGTGGCCCATCGAAACGGATTCGGAGGTGAACAGGCGGGTCATGGCGGGCATGGAGACTCCATTCGTGTCGAATCGTTCATCCGGGCGAAGGGATGAAATCGGCTGGATACGGGGGCAAGTGTAGCGTTCACCGGCGAGCCCGCCGGGGGGAGCCCTGAACCGCGGACCTCCTGCCGATCGATGCGCCGAGTGCGGCCCCGCCGCGCTGCCCTATCCTGCCCTCCCATGGCCAGGAACGCGAAAACCGGTCTCACCTACGCCGCGGCGGGCGTGCAACTCGAAGCCAAGGACAGGTTCACCGAGTCCCTCACCTCCATCATGCGACGCACACACGGGCCGCGCGTGATCCCCAACCCCGGCGGGTTCGCCGGCCTGTTCCGCCTCGACTACAACAGCCGACTCTTCGCGCGAAACTACAAGGACCCCGTGCTGGTGGCCTGCGCCGACGGCGTCGGGACCAAACTCAAACTCGCCGCGGCGATCAACAAGTTCGACACCCTCGGCATCGACCTGGTCGCGATGAACGTGAACGACATGATCGTTCAGGGCGCGGAGCCGCTCTTCTTCCTCGACTACATCGCGGTGCCGAAGGTCGATTCGGCGATGTTGACGGACATCGTCAAGGGCATCGCCGACGGGTGCAGGCAGGCCGGGTGCGCGCTGCTCGGCGGCGAGACGGCGGAGATGCCCGATGTGTATGCCCCGGGAGAGTTCGATCTGGCCGGCTTCGCGGTGGGCGTGGTGGAACTCTCGCGCGCCGTCAGCGCGGAGCGCGTCGAGAAGGGCGACGTGGTCCTCGGCCTGTCGTCGTCGGGCATCCACTCCAACGGCTACTCGCTGGTGCGCCGGATCGTCGAGCGCGCCGGCCTCGACCTGCACGGTGTCTACGACGACTTCGCGCCCGCGTCGAGATCGCCAGGCAACAAGGCCGCGAGTGGCAAGGCCGGACGAAAGCCCCACGCGGCCGCGCCGCCGCTTGGCGAAGTCCTGCTCACGCCCACCCGCATCTACGTCGATCCGATCGTGAAACTCCTCCGCGCCTACCGCGTGAAGAAGGTCATCACCGGCATGGCCCACATCACCGGCTCGGGCATGGAGGGCAACCTCTGCCGCGCCCTGCACAAGAAGGTCGATGCCGTCGTACGCCGCGGTTCATGGCCCATTCCGCCAGTGTTTTCCTTCCTACAGAAGCACGGCGACGTGGACACCGAGGAGATGTACCGCGTCTTCAACATGGGCATCGGCTATTGCGTCATTGTCCGCCCCGCCTTCGCCGACAGCATCAAGGAACGACTCGAGAAACTCGGCGAGTCGGTGCACATCATCGGCGAGATCGTCAAGGGCAAGGGCGACGTGCGCTGGGGTTGAGCCGCCGCGTTCAACGCGGCCCGGCCGCGCTCCCGCCCTCTGCCGCGTCGGGCTCCGCATCACTGAAAAACTCGGACAGGTCCACCATCGTCCACGGCCCGGCGCGGCCGCCGCCCGCGCGCGTCCGCTTCACCAGGTGCGCCGCCACGCCCTCCGGAAGGCCGCGCTCCCACATCCGCCGGACCCACTCCCCGCGCAGCATCGCCATGGCGCGGATGTCCATGAACACCGGCACATAATCCCCCGCGGCGTTCAACTCCACCGGGCACACCCACGCCATCCCCTCGCTCGCGGCATCGGGCGTCTGGTCCCGCGGCACCTGCACCACCAGCACCAGTTCGTTCTCGCCTTCGATCGGCAGGATCACACCCGTGCTCCAGACGTGCTCCCAACCGGCGGCCGACGCCGGCTTCCAGTATCCGGCAAAGAGTGTGTTCACGCCCGGCGCGCGGCCCTCCCAGTGCTCGCGAAAAGACGCTCCCGCCGCGACCGGCCACGGCACGCTGCTCGATGGAACCGCCGTCGGCATCGGGACCGGCATCACCGCGACCCCGCCCGCCGCCCCGCCGCCGCCCATCGCCGCGGCCCAGTTCCCTGCTGCGCTCGCCCACCACTTGATGAAGTAGCCGAACACCAGCACGCCGCCACAGGCCATCACCAGCAGCATGATCGCCATGCCCCAGTACAGGCCCGATGCCCGGTACATCTGCCCTTCGATCCGCTGGCCCTCGCCCATCGTCCGGCTCCGTTCACTCGGGCAACAGTTCCAACTCGTGATCGCCGCCGGGCGCGCCTGCGCGACCCGCGCCCGCCGCGACCCGTTCGCTCCCGCGTGTGCGCGGCCGCAGGCACGCCGCCGCGGCATCGACGACGCCCCGCATCCATACGTCCGCCGACTCGTCGGGGTTGATGGGCACAAACCACGCGCAGCGGCGGGTTGATGGCGCGGCGTACTCGCGGGCCAGCACTCCCAGAGGGCCGACTTCATCGCCCGATGGCCACTCGGCCGCCGGCCTCGCGGCCCAATCGCGCGCCGCCGCGGCAAGTTCGCGCGCGCCCTCGCTCCCAGCCGCGCTGCGCCGTGCCGCGGCAACCGCCGCATCGCCGAACACCGCGACCTGCCCGCCGCGACACGCGCCGATGCGCACCCAGCCCTCGCGCGGCCCGCGCCACACCAGCACAAAGCGGAAGTCCGCCAGCCGGCGCACCCGTGCAAAGGCCCCGCCCGCCAGCCGCGAAAACCGCTCGGCCTGCGCCTTGCACGCCGCGGCGGACTCAAACTCGTTCGCCGCCGCGGCGGCGCGCATCCGCCGCTCAACATCCCCTCGCAGCCCGGCGAGTGCGCCGGCGCCGCCCGTGACCGCCTCCACTGCGGCGCGCACCCGCGCGCGGTACGACTCCATCGACTCGCTCCCATCGCACGGCGCGGCACAGCGACCCATCTCCTTGTACGCGCACGCCTGCGCCGCCGGCGCAAGCACGAGCAGACGGTGCTCGCGGCACAGATCGAACGCGTCGATCACCGCCTCGATGAAACGGCCCGCGCTGTCCTTGTCGGCAAACGGACCGAGCGCCTCGCCAACCCCGCCCGCACCGCCTCGCGCCCGCGTCGCGCTGCGCGGCGCAATCGCGCCCTCGACGAGGTTGCTCTTGCTCCATTCCGGAAACTCCGCGCCGGGATCGATGCACGCCCACCACGCGCGGACGCGCTCGGCCGCAAGGCTCGCCGCGGCGGGCGCAAGCCGACGCGCCAGCCCCAGGTAGGCCAGGTCCGCCTCCATCATGCACGAGCACGGCACGGCGTGCAGCACCCACTCCGCCGGCGCCGAGGCCAGTCGGCGGCGCGCCCACGCGCGCAGGTCGCCCGTCGCCGCGAGCAGCACGGGGCGCTGTGCGCCGTCGAACACCGCCGCGGCGGCGTGGCACGCGGGCGCAGCCGACCACCCGCCCGCATCGCCGGCGCGCGAGTACTGCGCGCACGGCGCATCATCGAGCAGTGGGATCTGTCCGGTCCGCGGCGTCTGCATGCCGTGTGGGGCCGCGCCTCTGCGCGGCGGAAATGGAGCAAGTCTCAGCGGCCCGCGCGCCCGTCGGCGCCGATCGAGAGCCCGGCGATGCGGGCCTCGAACGCCACCCTGCTGCGCGCGACGCCCTGCACATCGCACACGAAGCCACGACGCGACCACTTCACTTCCTGACACAGAAGGTACAGGTCGTCGCCCGGCACCACCGAGTTGCGGAACGAGCAGTTCTCGATCCGCGTGAACGCCGCGAGCAGCGGCTTGTCCTGCCGGATGTTGTAGAGATACGCCGCGAGTTGCGCCGCCGATTCGAGCATCAACACGCCCGGGAACATCGGCCGGCCGGGAAAATGCCCCGGGACCCAGAACTCATCGCTGCGCGCGGTCTTCAGCCCCACGATGCGGCGCGGGTTGTCGCCGACCCAGACGATGTAGTCCAGGAGCGCCATGTCCCCGCGGTGCGGGTTGATGCGTGCGATCTCGTCGCGCGCCACCAGACGTTGCGAGAGATCGATCGCATCGAGGTCGAACAGCAAACCCGACTTGGACGCGCCGCCGCCGACCGCGCCGTCGGCCGTCTGCTGGCCATCGTCACGCGCGCCAGTTCGGATGTCCTCCGGCGAGACCCGCGTCATCCGGAGGCTTCCTCCTTCTTGCGCTGCTCCAGAATGCCCGCGCGGATCTCCTGGGCCGCCTCCTTCACCGCCTGCATGGCCTGACGCACGCGCGTGCCCGCGGCACGATTGCCGCCCATCGCCTTCTGCATGTCGTCGTCCACTTCCGCTACGAGTTTCTTCAGCCGTTCATACGCTTCCATGGTCGCGTCCTCCGGCCCCCGCCCCTGCTGCGACTCGCCACCCGAACCACAGAACCCATCCCCTAAACAGGGCATCAATGAATCGCCGGGTTCATTGGTCAGTATACGGCCGCCCGGCCACGCGGGCGCGGCAAGGCGACGAAGGCACATCGGCAGTTCGGGATCCGGGGCCGCAATCGCCCCGCGATGCCAACGCCCGCGGCGGCCCTCAAACGCCGTCGCCGTCGATCCACCCCTCGGCCACCAGCGGGCGCGTCTCGCCGTAGGTGTACGTCGTCATGCGCTTGATCGGCGGGGAGTAGATGTGCAGCGTGATGAGGTCCTTGCCCGGCGCCTGCATGTTGGCGACCTGGTGGATGTCCGAATCCTCCGCCGCGCAGATGTACCCGGGGTTCATCGTGGTCGCGACCACCGGGCACAGCAGACCCGAGGGCGTCTGCTGGAAGCGGATCTCGGTCCCCTGCCCCTCGATGACGCGGAACGCGCAACTCGACCCCGCGTGATCGTGGATGGTCGAACACTGCCCGCTGCGCCAGCACAGGGCCAGCAGTTCAAACCACGGCGATGCCGAGATGGTGTTGCGCTTGTAGCCGCGCGTCCCGAAGATGCAGAACGGCTCGATGTCATTCCGGGTGATGTCGGCCTTCTTGAGCAGCCCGCTGAGCACGTCCAGGTCCGCGCGGCCGCGGAGCGATTCGAGGTACTCAACCAGCGGGACCAGCCGGGCCGGCACCGGGTGCGCGGGCGTTCTTCGCGACGAGACAGTGGGCGCAAGCGTGCTCATGGGCGGACTCCCGAGGTACTCTCAGCCTACACGCAGTTTGGGCCCCGTTCAAACCGAATCCGGCAGGGAATCCCGCTCCCCGAGCCGCAGAATCGATTCGTACCTCCGCCAGGGCTCAACCCGGCCCCACGCCCTCGGCTACCAGCGCCCTGGCGAGGTACTCGACCTCCTCGAGCGTGTTGTACGCCTGCATGGCGATGCGGACCCAGCGCTGGTCGCTCCCCAGCGGGAAGAGCACGACCGGCGCCTGAATGCGCCAGCGCGAGATCAGCCGGTCCTGCAGCGAATCGTGATAGCGCGTCGGCACGGCTGCCTCCGCCGCGGTGCGGGCCCGGAGCGGCACCGTCGCCATCGAGCCCAGCATCGACTCGGGCGCGGGAGGCTCGGCGCGCAGCGCTTCGCACAGGATGCGACGGCCGGCGATCGCGGCCTCGCGGTTGCGCCGGCGCACCTCCGCCCACCCGCCGGGCACGAGCGATTCCATGAACTCGATGCACTCGGGAATGCACAGCGCCGGGGTCATGTCCTGCGTGCCGGTGTAGTCGGCCTCGATGCGGAACTGCGGACGGTCGGTGCGCCTGGTGTTGAATCCGTGCGAAATCACCAGCGTATGAAAGTTCTCGCGCCGGTCGGCCCGCACGTGCAGGAACGCCGCGCCCTTGGGCGTGCACATCCACTTGTGGCAGTTGCCCGTGTAGTACGCGGCATTGATGCGCGAGACATCGGTCTCGATCATTCCCGGCGCGTGCGCGCCATCGACGATGGTGTCGATGCCGCGGGCCGAGAGTTCGCGCACGATCCGCTCGACCGGGAAGATGACCGCCGTCGCGCTGGTGATGTGGCTGAGCAGGCAGAGGCGCGTGCGCGCCGTGGCCGCGCCGAGCACCGCCCGGACCACGTCCTCCTCGCCGCGGATCGGGAACGGCACTTCGGCCGTCACGACGCGCCCGCCCGCCCGCTCGGCCTCGAAGCGCAGCGCATTGCTGCACGCGTTGTACTCGTGCGTGTTGGTCAGCAGTTCGTCGCCGGGCGCCAGCCGCAGGTTCCGCAGCACCGTGTTCACGCCGACGGTCGCGTTGGCGACAAACGCCAGGCCCTCGGCATCGGCGTTGATGAACCGCGCCAGCGAAAGCCGCGCGCGGTCCAGCAGCGGCTCAAGGTCCTCGACAAACCAGCGGATCGGCTCGCCCTCCATCTGCGCGCGCAGGGCCGATTGCCGCTCCAGCACCACGCGCGGGCACGCGCCGAAGGAACCGTGATTCAGGAACACCGCGCCGTCGCCCAGCGCCCAGTGCCGCGCCAGCGCACTGCGCGCGGGCAACCCGCCCCGGGCCGCATCGTGTGGATCAGCCATTGACATCCAGCGAACGTCCGATCGACACCGCTGTCGCCGCGGCGTTCTTGTCGGCGGGATGGCGATAGAACGGCAGGGGCGAGCCCGCCGGGCGCGCCGACCCGTCCGAGTCAAAACTCACCCCGCCGGGCACCACGCCCGCGACCAGTCTCGAAATGTTCGCATCGCGGAGCGGGCCCGCGCCGCCGTCGCGCGACACCGGCTCGACCGGTTGCACCGGCGTCGTCACCGCGCGCTGCACCGGCTGCACGGGGCCGACGCCCTGCGTGCCATAGGCGCGCGCGATGTGATACGGGTTGGTCGGACCGAACGCGCCGCTGGAAGGGTTGATGGTCATCGCAGACACGTTCTATCGGGCACCGCGCCACACCGCTTGCACCGTGTAACCGGGCCGGACCGCACTCGCCATCCGACCACGTTCCGAACAGGCCGTCAGTTCGAAGACGCGCCCACCGGGCGGCCGCTGTTGACCTTGATCTCCGGCTGGGGCGGCGGCGGCGCCTCCTCATCATCGATGGCGAATCGCGGCGCGGGCGGCAGCGCACCGTTCACGCCGGTGCGGGTCGCGGGGCGCGGCGCGCTGTGCACGACCGGCTCGGGCGCGTGCGCCGGCTTGCGCAGCAGCGCGCGCAATCCGGAGTGCGCCTTGGGGTGCGCCTTGTGCGGCGTGAGTTCGCGTCCCACAAGGACGAAGCCCTGGAACAACTCGCCCACGCGCTCCTCGGTCATCGGGTGCGGGTGCATGTAGTCGCTGTGATCGGACAGATCGACAAAGAACCAGACCAGCCCGCCCGGCTTGAGAAGGCGGAACATCTCGCGCACCACCGCCGCGGGATCGCTCACGTGGTCCAGGCAGTTCTCGCACACGACCAGATCGGCGAAGTTCGACGGCAGCGGGATGTCCTCGCCCTGCGCCTCGATGTAGGTCACACTGTCGCACGCCGGCGGCAGCAGCCCCTCTTCCACGTAGCCGCGGGCAAGCGGGTCGACGGCGACACAGCGCTTCCAGCCCTTCTTCGCCGCGGCGACCGCCGGATACGGCCCCGCGCCGATCTCGACCACCGAACGCGCCTTGCACCAGTCGTCGATGTTCCCGGGCCGGTTGTCCTGCGGGATGCCGAGGTACTCGGCGAGTTTGAGCAGGCGGTGCCTCTGCCACCGGCCGAAGACAACCGCAAACGGTTCACCGTGTTGCTTCTCGGATCCGCCCCGCTTGATGAGCCAGCGCCAGTAGTCCAGTTCGCCGCGGTCCTTCGCGGCCCGTTGGCGAGCCAGGCCGAGTTCGGCCTCGAGCCGGTCGAGCCGCGCGTGCAGCGGCGCCACGCCCGGACGCATGGCGCGCATGAACAAATTCTTCACATACGCTCGAACACCGCTCTGTCGGGCCTTGGACATGCGGCAAGTGTACGTCCCGACGCCGCGCCGGCTCGCGGCCAAGGGGCGAAAACCCTGCGCGCCGGGGCCGCCGGGTCCCTATTCTGTTCGGCGTTCCTTTCCGCACGCACCGCGGCCGTTGCGAGGCCGCACAGACCACGGACCACGCCATGGACCAACCCGGGCACACCGACCCGCGCCCCGGCTCGACCCCGCAGCCCCGGCCCGAGATCGAGACGCACCTCATCAAGGACGTGAAGAGCCTCAAGCGCCGCGTCTGCGAGGAGGCGACCACCGCCGTGGGCATGCTCGAGTCCGCGCTCGCCGCGCTGTGGGAACTCGACACCGCCACGGCCCGCGAAGTGGCCGACCGCGACGAGCGCATCGACCGCGAGGAGGTCGCGATCGAGGAGGCCGCGTTCCGCATCATGACGCTGCAGCAGCCGGTGGCCCGCGAGTTCCGCGCGCTGGCGTTCGTGCTCAAGGTCAACTCCGACATCGAACGCGTCGGCGACCACGCCTCGACGGTCGCCAAGACGGCCATCAAACTCGCGCAGGCCGCGCCTCCGGGCTTCAACTGGCCCACCGCCCTGCTCGAACTGGGCCAGCGCGTGCCGATGGCCTGCCACGCGCTGCTCCGCGCGCTCCTCGACGAAGACCCCGACGCCGCCAAGTCCATCGTCGTCGGCGACAAGGCCATCGACCGCCTGACGCGCGAACTCTTCGACGAGACGGTCAAGTTCATGGAGACCTTCCCCAAGGCCCACGCCGCGGGGCTGCTCATCTATCGAATCGGGCGCGAACTCGAACGCGTCGGCGACCTCATGACCAATATCGCCGAGGACATCGTCTACCTGACAACCGGCGAGATCATCCGGCACGAGAAGAAACGCCTGCGCGCCGAACTCAACTCGCGCGAGTGACCCGCCCCCGTCACACCATGCACCCGGCGCAACACGAGGGCCCCGCGTGGCATTCAACCCGCTGCCCATCCTCCTCCTCATCGTGTTGCTCGTCTCCCTTGTCGGCGCGGCGGTGCTTCTGCTGGCCCTGCGCGGCCGCCTCGTCGCAAGCGGCCCCCACTGCCGCGGCTGCCGATTCGACCTCCGCGGCCTGACGCTCATCCGCGATTCAACCGATGCACCCATGCCGGTCTGCCCCGAGTGCGGGCGCGCCATCGGCGGACCGACCGACATCCTGGACGGCCTGCGAAGACGATCGAAACCCATGCTGCTGCTCGGTCTCGTGCTCGCCCTCGGCCCGTGGGCCGCGATCGCCGCCGCGGCGTACACCAGCGGCCGCGCCAACACCGTCGCGCTCAAGCCCTCGTGGCTGTTGCTCGTCGAGGTCCGCGCGATGCAGCCCGGGTCCGTCGGCCCGCAACTGACCGAACTCCGCTCGCGCATGCAGAACGGAACGCTCTCGCCCTCTCATCGCCTGCGACTGGTCGAACGCGCCCTGGCCGTGCAGGCCGAGAAGACCGCGCCGTGGATCGCCGAGTGGGGCGACGTGATCAACGCCGCGGCGGTCGCGGGCGTGCTTTCCGAAGAGCAACTCGCCGCGCACGCCCGGAATGCGCCAAGCATCACCGTCGTCGCCCGGCCGCGCATCGCCGTCGGCGACACCCTGGTGCTCGAACTGTCGCAATCGGGCAACCGCGTGGGCGATGCGCCCGTCGGCCGACCTCCGCTGCAACTCGCCACGTCGCTTCAGTCGGTCCGCATCGGCGAGCGGACCCTTCCCGGGCAGGGCGGGCACATGCAGACGGGCATCCACCCGGGCACGGGCCGATCTTCAAGCGTTTCGCGCCACGACCACTTCTTCAGCGAGCCGGGCGAGTTCGACGTGGTCACCACATGGAGACTCTCCGTCAGCGAGACCGGCACCGAAACGGCCCTTGCAGAGTGGACCGAGGAGCGCGTCGTCCGCGTCACCATCGAGCCGGCAGGGACGGACCAGATCGAACTCGTCGATGACGAGGCGCTCGCCGCCCCGGTCCGGGCCGCCGTGGCCGCGCCGCGCGGCGTGCGGCTCACGCCGACTCACGACCACGATGCGGCGCGCCGGCACGTCTCGTTCCACATCGAGTGCCGAAACGCGCCGGTCGATCTGGCGTTCGAGTTCGTGCTGCGCGAGCGGCCCGACCCCGACGCGCCCGACAAGCCGCTGCGCGAGTGGAACACCGGGCGGAGCACCTTCCGCGCCGGCGGCTCCAGCCTGCTGGGCACGGGAATGGAAGTTCCGCTGATCGACGTCGCGGCGGTGGACATCGTGCTTCGCCCCAGCAAGGCGGCCGCGCGGGAGTCGATCGACATTTACCGCATGTGGGCCCGCGAGGTCGTGATCGAGAACGTGCCGGTGAACCTGCCGCCAGACGACGTCGCAGCGCCCGAGTGAGCCTCGCCAAAGCACAACGCCCGCGGGATGAACTCCCGCGGGCGCCGTGACGGAGGGGGCTTGGGACGCCGCGCGAACGGTCTTGGTCCGCGCGGCGGGGTTGGGCTGACTAGGCGGCTTTCTGCATGACGGGCGCCGGCCTCTCCGCGGCCAGCAGCGTGTTCACCGTCTCGACGAACTGGTGCACGCTCAGGGGGCTTGGCAGCCGCACCACGGACCGGCCCGCGGCCAGTCCCGGCTCGACATTCAACTGTGCAAGCGGAGAAACGACGATCAGCGGGATGCGCCCGCACCCCGCGGCCTCCTCGGCTGAGGCGTACCGCGTGCTGGCGACCACGATGTCCTTGGCCGATGACAGATGCACCACGCCGACGTTGGGCGTTTCGAGGTCGCTCGCCGCGGGGCCCGCCAGCGTCTCGGTGAAGACGCGGTATGCGTCCAGTGCGGGCTCGGCGCCAGAGAACAACGGCCGGAAGGGCACGTTGAGCCGGTCACGCACCTGGTCGCGGAAACTTTTCCATGCGCCGGAGGTGGACTGCGTGAGCATCGCGACCTTGATCTCGAGCGTCTGGGTGGGTCCGGTCTCACAGACGCCCGCCAGCATCGCGCCGTCGATGCGGAGCGCCTGGCACAGGTCGGCGGTGGGATAGACAAAGTCGTTCCCGCTCGAGCCCAGCAGCATCGCGTGAGCCAGACGGTTGGCCAGCGCAAGCACCGCGACCGGGCCAACCTCGCGCGGGCAGGTCTGCCGGATGCCTCCCGCCGACAAGTGGTGGAACACCACGGGGTTGATCAGATGACGAGAGAACTTCCACGCGTGCAGCAGGCGGTCCATCACGTCGGCGTGGTTGACCAGCAGCATCCGGCTCTCGACCTGCTCGAGCGGCAGACTCATCGCCCGGGCCTTCTCGACCACGCCCGCGTAACGCTCCCCCAGTTGCTCCATCAGCACCACCCGGCCGACGTCGTGCAGCAGGCCGGCCGTGAACGCCGACTCGGGGTCCATCGCGCCCGTCGCCTGGGCCAGTTGGCCCGCAACCACCGCGCACCCGATCGCGTGCTCCCAGAAGTGCGGCAGGTTCACCGCCATGTGCCCGCCCTCGAACTGCTCGATCAGCCCGATGTTCATCACCGCCTGACGGATCTTGTCCAGGCCGATGCGCATGACAGCACTCTTCAGCGAGTCCACAGGATCTCCGCGACCATACGCCACGGAGTTGGCCAGTTTCAGGATCTTCAGCGTGATCGCGTGGTCGTGGCTCGCGGCCTTCACCACGCGCTCCATAGAGCAGTCCTGGCTCGACGACACCTTCAGCAGCATCGCCACCGTCGGCGAGAACGCCCGCAGTTGGTCGCACCGATCAACGCACTCCGAGATCTCCGTTCGCGTCAGGATCGGCTTGATCGATTTGAGCCCCTCGGCATGGTCTGCGGGCAGCGCCGCGGTCTGTTCGGCGGGCGGGCCGTCGCCATCCGCCGCGCCTTCAACCGCCGCGCGGGGGGCCGCCGCGGTTTCGGCGCCGCCGGCCAGCGCGGCTCGGACCCGCTCAACAAACGCCGGGAGGTTGAACTTCGACTTGACGATGAATCCGTCCACGCGGAACTTCGCCGCGCGGATCACCGTCGCCTTGTCGCTGACAGACGAAAGCACGATGACGGGGGCCCGCTGCCAGCCCGCGAGCGATCGCGCGTGGGCCAGCGCCAACCACCCCTGCCCACCGGGGAGATCAAGGTCAATCACCAGTACGCCGGGAGCCTCCGAAGCCAGCCGCGACACGGCGGCCTGCCCGGTCGTGACGCTGACGACCTCGATGCCTGCGCCAACCAGCGCGGCCTCGATCGGCTCGCGCAGAATCGCCGCGCTTTCAACAAACAGCACTTTCGCCTGCGTATCCACCGGACACCTCCCCCACACCCATTGTGGATGAGCGCCGCCGGCAACCATTGCCGTCGGAGCACCGCTTCACGGCGATGCGGTCAGAATGGTCGAACCCATCCCCCGCCAGATTCAGCGCGAACACCCAAACGGGCGGAAACCGGCCAGCACGACCGGGACAATCGGCGCAGGCCGCGTGGACCGCGAATCGCAGGGGGTGGGGGGGAGGGGGAAGGTCCCAAAACGACAACGCCCCCGGCGGTGAGGCCGAGGGCGCTGCGATGTATCGTGAAAGACAGTTGGGGTCCGTTGTTCGCCACTCGCGTGGCGGCTGTCCGGCATGCCGGACGAGAATGCGCTCACGATACCGGGTGCGGATCGCTCCGCGGCCGCTGTTGTTAGGTTACAGACGGCGCTGCCCGGTCCAAGGAAATCCCTTAGAAAGGAGGTGATCCAGCCGCAGGTTCTCCTACGGCTACCTTGTTACGACTTAGTCCCAGTCACCGATCTTGCCGTAGGCACCACAGTACTGTGGCGACTTCGGGCACTACCGGCTCCCATGACTTGACGGGCGGTGTGTACAAGGCTCAGGAACTTATTCACCGGAGCGTAGCTGATCTCCGATTACTAGCGATTCCGACTTCATGCAGGCGGGTTGCAGCCTGCAATCCGAACTGGGGCGAGTTTTTTGCGATTTGCTCCGCCTCGCGGCCTTGCTTCGCTCTGTACTCGCCATTGTAGCACGTTTGCAACCCTGGATGTAAGGGCCATGAGGACTTGACGTCATCCCCGCCTTCCTCCGGTTTGACACCGGCAGTCTCGCTAGAGTCCCCAGCATTACCTGTTGGCAACTAGCGACAGGGGTTGCGCTCGTTAAGCGACTTAACGCGACACTTCACAGCACGAGCTGACGACAGCCATGCAGCACCTGTGCATGTTCCACCCTTGCGGGTGTCATCCCTGTTTCCAAGGACTAATCCATGCATGTCAAACCCAGGTAAGGTTCTTCGCGTTGCTTCGAATTAAGCAACATGCTCCACCGCTTGTGTGAGCCCCCGTCAATTTCTTTGAGTTTTAGCCTTGCGACCGTACTCCCCAGGCGGCGCACTTATCAATTTCTCTACGACCGATACGGCGTGAGAGCCGCACCAGTCTAGTGCGCATCGTTTAGGGCGTGGACTACCAGGGTATCTAATCCTGTTTGCTCCCCACGCTTTCGTGCCTCAGCGTCAGGAAAGGCCCAGCCGGCTGTCTTCACCTTTGGCGTTCCGATCGATCTCTACGCATTCCACCGCTCCACCGATCGTTCCGCCGGCCTCTACCTTCCTCAAGACCGGTAGTTCGCCCTGCTGTTCCCCGGTTGAGCCGGGGGATTTCACAAGACGCTTTCCGATCCGCCTACGCACCCTTTAAGCCCAGTGATTCCGACTAACGCTTGGACCACTCGTATTACCGCGGCTGCTGGCACGAGTTTAGCCGGTCCTTCCTCTGAGGCTCTTCATAAGTTAGTAGCCCCTGACAGCAGTTTACACAGCGAAGCTGCTTCATCCTGCACGCGGCATTGCTCCGTCACGCTTTCGCGCATTGCGGAATATTCGTTACTGCAGCCTCCCGTAGGAGTCCGGGCAGTGTCTCAGTCCCGATGTTGCGGGTCGTGCTCTCACACCCGCTACCCGTCTTAGGCTTGGTGGGCCTTTACCCCGCCAACTACCTGATAGGACCATCGCCGCTCCCAAGGCAGCAAGCCTTTGCTCCTTGGAGATTATGAGGTATTACGCACAGTTTCCCATGCCTATCCCTCACCTCGGGGTACGTTCGATGGTATTACTAACCCTTCCGCCACTGTCCCCCCTTGCGGGGTTCTCGTTCGACTTGCATGTTTTAGCCATGCCGCCAGCGTTCAATCTGAGCCAGAATCAAACTCTTCAATTGTTGTTCGTTGTATCAGGGCTTGCGCCCAGTCACTTCAAACTTGAAGGTTCGACCTGTTTCCCGCATCACTTGCGTGACGCGAGGGTCGACCGATCCTCCGTGCCCTTGCGGACCCGGACAACCGGCGCCCCCGGCCGGCTAGACCGGGGACTTCTTCTGGATTCTCTCCGGAGCCTGCCTTGTGGGGCAGACTCCGAACTTTTTGAGGGTTGTGATTCGAGAGAATGTCAGAGCCTGGCTGTGAACCCAGGCTGCCTTTTGGATCGATCATGGCCGCCCCGGCAAGGGGCTCGGCGAATCACGCCGATGCCATGACCGCACATTCTCGCGGATCACCCAACTGTCTTCACTTGTCAAGGATCCCGGAGCCACGCCCTCCTCAGACGGCGCGACACCCATGCCGACGGGTTTTCCGAAGGCGAGGGAGAGTGTAGGCACACGCCTCCATCAGTCAAGCCGCCGCGGCCATCGCCGCAGTTTTTCCCCCCTCACTCCACACTCCACGCAGAACCGGCACTTCTGGCCCGCAGAGACCACCCCCGCCGCGCGCCCATGGCCACCCGGCTAACTCTCTGTCAATAAAGCCTTTATGGATCGTCCCGGTCCCCATCCGCCCGTTCCGTCCGCGCTGCCACCAATGCCCACACCCCCACCGCCTCGAGCCCATCGCGCTTCAGGCCCTCTCGTACCGCGCGGCAACTGGCCTGCATGGTCGCGCCCGTCGTCATCACGTCGTCCACCACAACCACGAGATTCCTATCAAAATCCTTACCGAATCGCCGCGGACCTCGCGGGAAAATGCGGCGGCCGATGTTCCCAGCCCGCTCGCTCGGCAGCACTGACAACTGACTCGGCCCGTGACGGCGGCCCAGGGAATGCGCGATCGATGCGCCGATTCCCGCCTGCCGCAGCCCCGCACGCACGCCGCGGCAGAGCGCCAGGGTATGGTCCATCCCGCGCACCATCAGTCGCCATCTGTTCATGGGCACCGGCACGAGCACGACCCGTGTACCCGGCGCGAGCGCGACGACGACCGGCGCGGCCTGCGCCGCCATCAGCCTTCCGAGCGCAAAGCCCAGGGCACGCCAACGCGAGAACTTGATCTCGCGGACGATCCGTGCCAACTCACCGCGATACTCGCCCAGCCGCACCACGCGTTGCCACGCGGGCCTGCGGCCCTCGCACTGGTCGCACCCTTCGCCGATGGCGCGCCCGTCAAACATCGACAGACCGCAGCGCGGGCAATACGCCCCGGGCGGATCGGGCATCCATCCCGCCGCGGCCAGTCGCGGCTCCAACGGCGGCGCGACAAGATCGAGCCAATCCGTCTCGACGGCGCGCCAGACCTGGGCCAATCGCCCGCCCCCGCCCCCCACCGCCGACCGCAGCGCGGCCCCGCGCAACACGACCGATGCTCCCGGCGCATCCACGTCGGCCCGCGGCGACCCGCCGCCGGCCGCACGCGGCGGCCACGTAAACCTCGCCGCTCCGGTGTTCGCGCGTGGCGCTTCCACTCGCGGCAATGTACCACGAACGCGCCGATCCGCCAGTGGCAGTCAGTTCCCGCCCAGAACCTTTCGGACGAAATCCGCCCGCGCCTCGCGCCGCTCGCCCTGGTCCAGTTCCCGCCCCAGCACGCGCTGCAGGTGCGCCGGCTGCGTAAGCAGCACCAGTTGGTTCACGGTCTGCGCCTGGATGTCCGGCACCAGCCCGGCCAGCACGCCCAGGCGCACGTCGCTCAGCAGCACGACCGCTTCCTCGGGCGTCAGCAGCCGCGCACCGCGAAGCGTTCCCAGCGATCGAAAGACCTTGTCCTCCAGCATGCGCCGCCGCTTCTCGAGCAGCAACCGGCGCGATGCTCGCTCGTACTCGATCACCTGCGGCACGATTTCCTGCTCCAGTTCGCGCAGGATCGCTGGCTCGGGCTTGCCCAGCGTGGTCTGGTTCGAAACCTGGTAGAACTCGCCCGCGGCCTCCGAGCCCTCGCCGTAGTAGCCGCGCACCGCCAGGCCCATGTCGCGCGTCGCGCGGCGGACCTTGTCCATCTCGCCCATCAGTTTGAGCGCGGGCAGATGCAGCATCACCGACACGCGGATGCCCGTTCCCACGTTCGTCGGACACGCGGTCAGGAATCCGAACCGCTGGCTGTACGCATACTCGAGCGTGCCGAACTCGCACTCGCCCTCCAGCGCATCGTCCACGCGGTTGGCCGCCTCGAACGCCGCGCCCAACTCCAGGCCCGGCTTCACAACCTGGATCCGGAGGTGGTCCTCCTCGTTGACCATCACCGATGCCGATTCATCGGGCAGCGCGACGGCGACGCCGCGCGGCTCGCCCCCCGCCGCGCCGGCGTCCGTCGCCGCCCCCTGCGCCGGCAGCGCGACGCCGCGCGCGTGCTCCTTGGAGATCAGGTGCCGCTCGAGCATGAGCGTGCGGTCCAGCGGCGGGGCGCGGTGAACATCCACCCACAGCACGCGCTCGGCGATGCCGGTCGTGGTCAGCCGACGTCGCGCAATGTCGAGCACGCGCGTCCGCTGCTCGCGGCTTGCGCGGCACAGAAACGGGAAACCCGCGAGGTTCCGCGCCAGACGAACACGCGACGAGATCACCACGTCGGCGTGCGCGCCGCGACCGCTGAGCCACTCGGCGCCGGCGCGCTGGGCACTGTCCGGCAGCCCCCCGCCGCCGCTCCGCTCCGGGCAGCTGCGCTGGGCCGTTCACCAGCTGCCAGCTCATGTTGCGCCGGTTCGGCCCCGCCCGGCGCAATGCCGGCCTCGCGGCGCGTGCAGGCCCCGGCGCGGGCGGCTGTGTCGCGGGTTGCCCGACCGAAGGTTGCTCAAGCCCTCGCAACTCGTCGCGCAGCGCCGCCGCACGTTCGTACTGCTCCGCCGCGACCGCCTCCGAGAGTTGCTTGCGCAACTCCGCTGCCCGGGCGCGCGTGCCCGGCGCTGCCGACTGCGCAGACGCCGCAGCGCCCGCTGTCGCGGGCGAGGCATTGCCGCCGGCCGCGCTCCGCGGCGACTTGCCGACATGATGCGTGCCGCCCTCGTGGGCGCGAGAGAGCAACGGCCCCAGTTGCCCCTCAAACGCCGCATAGCAGCGCGGACAGCCCATCAGGCCCGACTGGCGGAACTGCGAGAACGTCTGGCCGCACGAGTCGCACGCGCCCGCGGGCGCACCCGCCGTCGCGCCCTCGGGCCCGGCGGCCGCGCCGGGCGTCATCACCGCCTGAATGACAATCTGCTGCATCGTCGTGGGCGGGCGCACCGCAAGGCCGCGGGACGCCGCACAACGCTCGCAGAAATGCCGATCAACCTGGCGTCCGCCCTGCACGGACACTTCGTGCACCGTCGCTTCGTTGTCGCACAAGTCGCATTTCACCGGGTGGATGGTATCGGCGTTTCAATGGCGGAAGTGGGATGTCGGAGGTGGGAAGTCCTCAGTCCTCAAGTCCTGAGTCCCAAAGTCCAGGGTCTGCGCACGCGGCCGAGTGGCTCATTCGGCAACACAGGACACAGGACCCACAGGACAAAGGACTTCCGAGATCCGCATTCCGTATTCCAAAATGGAAAAAGGCCCCGGCTTGCGCCAGGGCCCCTTGAGATTGAACTCTTGCCTCAGTTCCCCGCCGCGGCCTTCTGCTGACGGGTGTAGCCGTACTTCCGCTTCAGCGGCTTGACGACCAGCCCTTCCTTGATGGCGCGGGTGGAAGCGAGGACGCGCTGCGGCACACCGTCGATCAGCGCGGTGACCTTCCGCAGATTGGGACGGAACTTCCGGCGGGTGATGCCGGTGGGCTTGAGGCCGAAGCCGCCCTTCTTGATCGCCTGGCCGCGCCAGGTGCGCTGCTTGCCAAACGAGGACTTGCGACCGGTGAAATGGCAGACGTACGGCATGGGTCAGTCTCCGGCCAGCGCAAAGGCCAATGCCCGCTGGCTTTGGGGGAGAGGATGATAGCCCACCCGGGCCGCCCGGCAAGAACTCGCGCATCGACCGGCCGAGAACCGCGCCCCGCGAAACTCCCGCCGCGGCCGATACGTACATTCGATGGAAGGTGGCGCTTCTTCAAGGGGTTATCACACCCGGGGATCATCCACGGTACCCTTGACGGCGACGATCGGGAGGGCACGATTGCCCCACCGTTCGTGTGGTGATTGGCCGGTTTGAGCATGCCCGAAGACCGACCCAGGACCGACCTGACCGAGACCTCGCCAATGGACTCCAAGGCGACGGCGGAGGCGGAGCGCGCTGCGCGCGAGAACCGCAACGCCGCGGCCGGCGCCGACAGCGTGGCGCGGTCGGCGTCTTCGGGCGACAGCGCGGGCTCATCGGGCCCGGGCGCGGAGCGGCGGTCCTCGTCTCGCAAAACCAAGGGCGGGACGAACATCGACACCATCATCGGCCGCATCGTGGTCGATCAGGGCTTCGCGACGCCCGAAGAAGTGCAGCACTGCATGGAGCAGGCGCGCGTCACGGTGCAGGAGGGCAACCAGCGTTCGCTTTCGCACCTCCTGGTCCAGAACGACTACATCACGCACCGCCAACTCGAGCGCCTCCGCGCCCAGGCCGAGGCCGAGAGTTCGGGCCAGCAGATCCCGGGGTACAAGATCCTCGGCAAACTCGGACAGGGTGCGATGGCGACCGTGTTCAAGGCGCGGCAACTCTCGCTGGACCGTCTTGTCGCCATCAAGGTCCTGCCGCGCAAGTTCACCAACAACTCCCAGTTCATCGAGCGCTTCTACGCCGAGGGCCGCGCCGCCGCGCAACTCAACCACCCCAACATCGTGCAGGCCTACGACGTCGGCCAGGCCGGCGAGTACCACTACTTCGTGATGGAGTACGTGGAAGGACGAACCGTCTACGACGACATCGTCAAGCACAAGCGCTGCCCCGAGGCCGAAGCGATCGACATCGTCATCCAGATCGCCGAGGCGCTCCAGCACGCGCACGGCAAGGGACTCATCCACCGCGACGTCAAGCCCAAGAACATCATGCTCACGCGCGAGGGCGTCGCCAAACTCGCCGACATGGGCTTGGCCCGCGCCATCTCTGACAAGGAGGCGGCGGAGGCGGAGCAGGGCAAGGCCTTCGGCACGCCCTACTACATCTCCCCCGAGCAGATTCGCGGCGAGATCAACATCGGCCCCGCTTCGGACATCTATTCGCTGGGCGCGACGCTCTACCACATGGTGACAGGCGCGGTGCCGTTCGACGGCAAGAACCCCTCCGCCGTCATGCACGCGCACCTCAAGCAGCAACTCGTGTCGCCCGACCACGTCAACCCCAAACTCTCCGCCGGGATCTCCGAGGTCATCGAGATGATGATGGCCAAGAGCCCCAAGGCGCGGTACCCCGGCTGTGCCGACCTGCTGGTCGACTTGCGGGCCATCCGCCAGGGCCAGCCGCCCCCGATCGCCCACAAGGACCTCGCCGGGCTGGACCTCGCCTCCATCGCCCAGGCCGAATCCGCCGCGCCCGCGGAACTCCCGGTGGATTCATCCACCCCGCGTCAGGAGGGCTGGATGAGTTCTCCCACGCTTTTCTTCGTGATGCTCGTTCTGCTGGGAATCAGCGTGGTCTTCAACGTGATCCTGCTCATCCTGCAGGCTTGAGAGACTCGCTATCGGACTCGTTGAAGGCCGAGTCCGAACCCACGCGCCCACGAAAACTCCTGATTGCCACTACCACAACGGTAAATCCTGAGGTAGTCTTCTTGAACGGTCTCGAACCGAGGCTGGGGAGATACCGCATGAGGAACTCTGCAGTGAACTTGGCGGCGGCCTTGACTGTTCTGGGCGCATCGACCGCCTCGGCGCCAGGTTCAGTTATCGAGATCCCCTCGAGCATCTCGGGGGGCATCCACGCGGACGGGCTGTTCTTCGAGAGCATGCTCAACTACTTCGTCGGCTACAGCCATCCAAGCACGCCCATCGAGCGCCGCAACTGGTTTCTCTTCGACCTTGCCGGTGTTGGTGGGCCGATCGTCGGCGGAAAACTGAAACTCTATCTGCCCGGCGATCACACGCTCGGTGAGGTGTCAGGGTATCTCAGTTCGGATCCATCCGAAGACTACATGATCTCGGGAACCCCCGTCACGCCCGCGGCTTTCTGGGACATGTCCCTCGGGCTGGGCGTGACCACGCCCGCCATGGCCGCGGCGATCTTCGGTACGCTCGGAAGCGGCGCGCCGTATGGCCTCACATCGATCAACATCGACCACAGCGGAAGCATGGTCGAGATCACGCTCACCCCCCATGCCATCGCCGATCTCAATGCCTCGATCGGTGGCCACTTTGTCATCGGCGGTCGATTGCTGGACATCCACCCCGACATGCCGGACCCGCTCTATCCGACCGAACTGGTTTTCGCGTACACGACCATCCCCGCGACCGGAGCCCCCTTCCCGATGCTGGAACTGGAGATCATCCCCGCGCCGGGCTCCGCCGCCCTCTTGGCGATCGGCGGGACCCTTGCGGCTCGCCGTCGCCGCGGCGGCTGATGGACGAGATCGATGAGATCGCGGAGGGGCGGTACCAGGTGTGTGACCTGTACACGGCTCCGGCGAACTATGGGCTGGGGGTGATGAGGCGGGTGGGGTGAGGTTGGTCGTGCCGCGCTTGAGTGTTGTCCATTTGCTCCGCAGGCGTGCCGGGCCGTGCATCCCGCAATGGAGTAGACATGCTGGCTCGTTGGCAGATCTTGGAAGATCGCCGCAATGAGCCTAGGCACTGAGCAAGCGACACACAGGTCCAGTTTCTTCAAGCGGACTCATCAAGTGGACTTGACGAAGCCCCACTCTTGTTCGATAATACAGATACGACGGCCCGCCTTCCGAACTGCCACCGTACGGTGTGCGTGCCCCTCACGGGGATAGGAGGCGGGCTTGGTCGTTTTTGGCCTCCGGCCAAATCCGCAACGTCTTGATCTTGCCGTGGAGTTTGGCAAGATGTTCGCGCCCCTTGGGTTTGCCTTCTCTGTGGTGGTTGATGGCTCCGCACACCATGTCAGCGAGTTGCAGGAGATCCTCTCGCTTCGAGTCTACAGCAACAACGTGGAACGCGGTGCGGTCCTTCAGCTTGAAGTTCGCCAACTTCTGCACATACACCTGCACTTGTTTGTAGAAGTCGCGCTGGCCACAGGCGTCAAAGACCAGTGCTGCCCTTGCCGGCGACTCGCGCTGAGCCAAACTGTCAAGGATGTTCTTAAGCGTCCATGCGGTCACATTCCGGATCAACTTCCGGGGGTCAGAGAGTGCTCCAGCCATCAGTCGCTCTTTGTTCAGGGTGAACGCGTGAACGGAAAACTGGAGTTCCTTTGCTACCTCAAAGAACGCCGCCTTTCGGGCATCGCTGCTCTTGTTGAACTTGAACTCGTGCGAGCGATGGCACCCGAGGCTGTCTCGGAGCTTCCGGATCTCCGCTCGTGCCGCCCTGGTTGTCTCCTGATTCGCAAACTCCAGGGCGGTCAGGGTGAAGAACCTCGATGACCCGGCACCAATCTTCATGCCCGCGCAGCCAGATTCGTCGAGGTAGATAAACACGAAGAACTCGCAATCTTCATCGTCTAGGTTGATTCGCAGCGATGCTTGGCCGCTTGATCCTCGGATGAAACTACATCATACAAGGGCGGAAGCCATCAAGTACCAGAAGTGATCCCGGGCCCGTGGACCCCGTCGCCACTGCAGCCCGTCATCACAGTTGGTTGGGACGGGCCCATGGCCTCGGAGCATCTGGTTCTCGTGGACAAGCCATGGGTCGCCCACGAGGCGAATCGGGACATCAAGCAATGGCCCCGCTAGGAGACTGCCGGGCAATGTCTGCGGTGCCCCATTCTGCGGCTGGCATTCTCATTCGGCGGGCATCTCGCGGCGCGTCCAATCGGTGGCCTGGAGGGCCCTGTGAGTGCCGTTTCATTCGAACTGAAAGCCGAGATCGGCCCTTGCCAAGACCCTCCTCAGGGGTTAGTCTTGGGGTGGCTTCCGGCCGCGTGTCGCGTTCCCGGGGGCCTGCAAGAGGGGTCTGCCCTGCTGATGAACACACCGTTCAAGAGCCTTTGCGGCGATGCCGCGGCCGACCGACGCTCATGAGGCGTCGGCTGCACCAACCCCATGTCGAGCGTCGAGCATCGATGAGTGCCCGAGTGACCTTGCGCGCCTGGGCGGCCCGGAGTGTTTCCGCGCTGTGCCGACGCGTTCCAGATTGAGGAGTCTTTGCCATCGCCCCCCCACGCAGTTTCCATCGCGACCCCGGCCAGCAGCGGCGCACCCGCGTCAACCACATGATCCGGATCACGCCGATCCGCGTTGTCGGTCCCGACAACGAGGCGATCGGCGTCATTGAGACGCACGAGGCCCTGAAGATGGCCGACGAGCAGGGGCTCGATCTGGTCGAGATCTCGCCGGAGGCGCGGCCGCCGGTCTGCAAGATCATGGACTACGGCAAGTACAAGTACGAGTTGTCCAAGAAAGAGCAGAAGGCGCGGGCCTCGCAGAAATCCAGCGAGATGAAGGAAGTCCGCCTGGGCCGGTCGGTGAAGATCGACCCGCACGACGTGGGCATCCGCGTCGATCAGGCGCGGCGGTTCCTGATGGCGGGGCACAAGGTGCTGTTCACCCAGCGCTTCAAGGGCCGCGAGATCGCGCACAAGGAACTCGGCCTGCAGCGGCTGGACGAGATCGCCAAGAACCTGTCGGACATCGGCAAACTCGAGCAGACCCCGCGCTGGTTCGGAAAGCAGGCGAGCATCATCATCGCGCCCGACCGCACCAAGGTCGAAGCCGTGAAGCGCAAACTCGCCAAGGAAAAGGCCGCGAAGGAAGGCATCTCCGAAGAAGCCGCCCTCAAGGCCCACGAGGAAGAGGCACGCAAGGCCGCCGCCGCTGCCGAGGCCGCCGCGGCCGCGCAGGCTGAGCACGACGACGATGACGACGACGACGAGCCCGCGCACGCCTGAACACCGCGCAGCGCGACCTCGCTCCGTTCCACCCGAACACGCCGGCCCCGCGGCCGGCGTTTCTTCTTTAGTACCCGCCCTTCAGGTTCTGCGACTTGGCGCGCAGCGCGGCCTGGGCGCGCAGGCGACGCATCGCCGGCGTCTCGGCCCGGATCTCCTCTTCCGTCCGCGGCGTGCCGCCCTGGTCGCGCCGGCCGCGACCGCCACGCCCCCCACCCCCGCCGCCACCGCCACCGCCGCCCATCGGCTCGGGCGCGGGCAGCATCGCCTTGACACTCAACGAAATGCGCCGCGAATCGGGGTCGATCTTCAGCACCTTGCACTGCACGACCTGGTCGATCTTCAGTTCGTCCTGCGGGTGCCCGATGCGGCGATAGGCGATCTCGGAAACGTGCACCAGCCCCTCGACGCCGGGCGCGAGTTCGACGAACGCGCCGAACTCCGCCAGCCGGGTGACCCGCCCACCGACCTCGGCGCCCTCCTTGATGTCGGCCACAGCGGTCTGGAACGGGTCCGCCGCGAGTTGCTTCATGCCCAGCGAGATGCGGCTCTTGCGGATGTCCGCGTCGTCCCACTCGATCTTCAGCACCTTCACGCGGACCTGCTGGCCCTCCTTCACGTGCTTGCCGACAGCGTTCTCGCCGAAACCGGTGCGGTCGTACGTGAGGTCGGAGATGTGCACCAGGCCGTCCACGCCCCCGATGTCCACGAACGCGCCGAACGGCATGATCTTGCGGACCGTGCCGTCGAGCGTCTGGCCCTCCTGCAGCGAGTCCTTCAGTTTCGAGGCGTTCTCGACGCGCTCCTTCTGCAGCAGATCCCTGCGCGAGAGCACGATGTTGCCGCGCCCGCGGGTGTCCAGTTGCGACACCTGGCAGGTCATCTTCTCGCCGACAAACACCGAGAGGTCGGGGATGCGGTCGAGCGAAACCTGGCTCGCCGGCATGAAGGCGCGGTGCCCGCCGACCTCAAGTTCCAGCCCGCCCTTGTTCACGCCCACCACGCGGGCCTCGACGATCTGCCCGATGCTGAGGTTCTCCCACGCCGCCTTGACGACCGCGCCCGGACGCGAGCACACAAAGATGTTCTCGCTGGACTCGAACTTGTCGACGACGACCTCGATCTCCTCCCCGACCTTCGGCAGCGCGTCCTCGGGCCACTGCGCACGCGGCGCAACGCCCAGTTCCTTCGGGCCGAACTCCAGGAAGATGTCCGTCGGACCCACGCTGACAACGATGCCGCTGCGATGCTCGCGACCGGCCTGCACCACGCGCGGGCCGTGCACCTTGGGCCGCTCATACCCGCCTATGGGCGCGATGTTCCGATCCGGCCGCGGCGAGGGTTTCGGCCGCTCCTTCTTCACACGCTCGCCCTTGCCCGATGGCCGATCGATGAACCCCAGCGCCGCCATCGCCTCGTCGATCTCGCTGGTCACCTCCGAACTCAGACCCGGCGCTTCGGCCCGCGTCGTTGCCGGCACGGCCTCGGGCTGCGCGGTGGGACCATTCGAAGTCGCTGAACCCGGCGCGTCAGGCGCGGCGGGGACGATGGGCTGCGGCGGGGTGTGAGGGTCCATGGTCTTCGAGCGGCGTGAAGTTCGCGGCGGGCTCGCTCCTGCTTCGACCGGACCCCATGCGAGCAGCACGCGAACACCGCGCGCCCGCTCTCCGGGGCTCTCCGGGCGCGACAAGTCTACACGCGGCAAGCGGTTCGGTCACTTGATCCCGGAGGTCGGCGCGCCGCTTCGACGGCTGCGCACCCGCCATCCGGCGGTCACCCCGCTCTCGCCGCCGCCCAGCCCCTCAGACACGGCGACGGTTACCGGTCTCGCCCGCGGACGCCGTGCAGGGTATCGTCGATTGGTCGACCACCCTCCCAGAGTGCGACCGGCGACGCATGCCCATGGTGGAAAAAGTTCGGTACCCCGGGAATCAGAGCGCCCTGATCCTCGGTCGACGCGCTGAGGTCCGCCCACAGAACACTCGATCGGACCCCCGCTGCGCAACACGCCGGATACTCTGCGTGTCCCGGAACGCTGTACACGCGAGTCTGGTGCATGAGTCCCTTCAATGAAGGGAAAGAAACTGATGCGAAAGCCTGCAACTGCCATTGCGCCGGCCCTCTCTGCGTCGCTCGATCCCAGTAATCCGGCGAGGCATAGAAGGAGTCTGCAATGGAGTAGTCGGCCTGTCCATCCGGCGGTGACCGCACACTGGGATCGCGAAGGACCGCCGGCGGCAACCGGGGTGAAAGCAACCGATGGAACTCGTCGTCATTGGTGAACCAGGCGCCGCGCACCGATCGTCCGTCAACCTCCACCGTGAGCCATGGCGGCGGACTGATGACAAGCACCGGCGGAAACAGCGCGGGGGGCCGATCTGCATGGTCCTGCCCATAGGCGAAAACGGCGAGTCCGACCTGCCGGATGTTGTTGAGCGACAGCGCTCCCCTGGCCATCTGGCGCGAACCCGAAAGCGCCGGCAGCATGAGCCCCGCAACGACCATGACAGCGCCGATCACAACAAGAACCTCCACCAGCGTGAACGCCGATAGGTGAGAGTTTCTGCACCGCATAAAGTCCCCTTGACAGCCCCCCCCCCTCCCTCCGTACACTCATCTGTATACTCGCGCCCATGGCGACTGTCAAGGCTGCCACATAGGAGGACTGATTATGAGAAGGTACAAGATCTCTCCGCTGCACTTCCTTGGAACACCGCTGTTCATGATCGGGGCCGCCGCTGCACCACTCATCGCTGGCGCGCCATGCTGGGACATCGTTCCGAATAATCAGATCATCGACCCATGTGTGGCCGGGGCGGAGTGCTTGGGCAACTGCAATCCCTTCAATGACATCACGCCCGGCAACACGCACCTCACGGTCTGGTCCGGCACAACACCATTGTCGATCATCTGCTATCCCGGCACGGTCAAAGTCGACCAGTTTGGCGTCTGCCACTGCATGAACCTCAACCTGAACTCTCCAAAGTCCACGCAGGTCGGCAACATCAAGGGCGACAGCGCGTGCAACTGATGCGACATGCGGCGGCGGCTCTGCTTGCCGGCGTTGCCGCGGGGTCGATGAACCCGTCGTGCAACGGGAGCGTTTCGCGATACGACGGCGATCCGCGAGCGCTCGTCACCCGTTTGCGTGACGCTCATGCGGGCGCCGCCGGATATGAGATCGAGTTTCGAATCCCCATCGCCAACACCGCCGAGGTGGCGCCTCTGCTGGATGCCGCTGCGCAAGTGCGTCCCGAGATGGTCCTGTGGATGGACCCGCTGAGCGGGATCACCTTCCGCATCGCCTACAGCGGATCGATCGTGGGTGACGGCCTTGGGCTCGCCTGCGTGCGTACAAGAACGCTCTTTCTCGGCGGGCCGGAGAGCATCGCAACCAGCGTCGAAATCTGGCAAGACGCGGGGCGCATCTCGATCCCGGGCATCGGCGCAAACTCCGGAACGCTGGACCTCTTCGCCCCGCTGACGGTCGAGCAGGAGGCCGCGTTGCGCGCACGGGGCCGCGTGTCGTTCGAGTCCATGCGAGCACAATCCGAGTACGTCGCGCTGGCGCGATATGCCGCTCGAGTTCTGAGCGCAGTGAGCGACCTGGCGGGTCCCTGGTCCACGTCTGAACGAGACGACTCGGTCTGCTCGCCGGGCTGGGGTCTGCTTGCCGAGACGGACCGTGCGACAGGCGAGTTGACGCGAGCCATCCTGACCGATGAACTTGGCGTCGCCACTTTGTATGAGTTTCGCGGGCGGCACGATCAACCGCTCTACCCTGCCAGGCATCCGCGCGAGGTCCGGATGTATGAACTCCGCGACTTCTCGCACACAGTTCCACCCGTGTTCCCCGCCGGAAGCGCCGCCGATCTGCGGCGCGTTGTTCTCTTTGATTCAGCGCGACGCGTTGACATCGACTCAGACGACCAGTTCCAATGGCAGACCTTCGCCGGACAAGTCGTTGACCGACGTGCAGACGAGATCGTGTACAAAGACGGCACGCGCGCGCCAGCGCCCAAAAGACCAATCGTGTCGTCTGCCGTCCGGTCTGAGTTGATCACGTTGCCGCCGACACCGGGCGAGCGAGTCGGCGTTGCATCTGCGCCACGCGCGGCCCGAAGCACCCTGATCATCGCCGGTTGCTCGCTTGTGTTGCTCTCCGCGGTGGTCTGGGTGCGTCGAAAGTTGCAGTGATCGGACAAACAGGACATTCCGAGATCAGATGCGCGACCCACGCATGGCGCTCCGGTTCCCTGTGCTCGCTCAGTCCGAGGCTGCCCTCGTTCTGTGCTGTGCTGCTCGCCGCAATCTGGCTCTACTCCTCAACGTGGAAGGCGCTTGACTTCGCGGGGTTCATGCTGGTCGTCGAAGCACATCGCCTGCTGCCCCAGTTTGCAATCCCATGGCTTGGTGCGGTCCCCGGCGCGGAGTGTCTGCTCGCGGCATGGCTTGGAGTGTTCGGAGCGACATCCCGGTTTCGGCGGCTTGGCACATGTGGTGCGTTCGCTTCTCTCATCGCCGTTGTCGCGTTCACCATGTACCTGGCACTGGTGCCCGGCCCTCGAATCGCCCTTGTCGGCTGCGGTTGCCATGGGCCGGCGGCAACTCGCATGACGGCAGGGATGCCATTCGATCAGCGACTGACGGCCATCGGCGGCAACTTCGCGCTGATCCTTGTGCACACGCCGATTCTCGTGAGCGCGCGCAAGAACCGATGCCCGCTCAGCGCGAGGGATGAACGGCCCCGGTCCCGATCGCCCGCGTCGTCACCTCGGGCCTGGCCTTCCACGTCGGCCAGTCCGCCCGCGTCGCCTCGACGATGCGCTGGGCCGTGCGCACGTTGACAAACCCCGCATCCGCGTCGATCTCCGGCTGCACGCCCTGACGCACGGCATCCAGAAACGAGCGGATCTCCGCCACGATCGGCTCCGCATCGTCGATCACCAGGTTCTCGATGTTCACCAGTTCCTGCCACTTCAGATCCGTCAGGTCCACGCCGCGGCGGAGTTGCTCGCGGACCTCCTCCATCTGGATCTCGTTGGCGATCCGACGGATGATGGTCCCCTTCTTCGCGGCGTAGTCGATCTTGATGTACGCGTTCTCGCCGGTGATGCGCGTGATGCGCTCGGTCTTGAGCGCCAGCCGCGAAGCCGTCACGTTCGCCACGCACCGCCCCGCGCCGGGGCCATCCGGACGATTGAAGACCAGCCGCGCGTTGCAGATGTCCTCGTGCGCCGTCAGCACCGGCACACCCGACGCGTGGATCTCCTCCGGCTCAAGCCCGCCCATCAGCATCAGCACCACGTCGAGGTCGTGGATCATCATGTCCATCACCACGCCCACATCCACCGAGCGGAACGTCATCGGGCTGACGCGATGAACCTCCATGAATCGCGGCACGATCGGCAGGCCGTTGGCCCGCTCCTTCTGCAGCGCACGCATGATCGGGTTGAACCGCTCGATGTGCCCCACCATCAGCACGCCGCTCGATCGTTCCGCGGCCTGCTTGATCGCCCACGCGTCCTCGACCGTCCCGGCCAGCGGCTTCTCGATCAGGCACGCCACGCCCGCCCCCAGCAGTTCCTCCGCCACCGCCCGGTGGTGCGTTGTCGGAACCGCCACGCTCACCGCGTCGACTCCCGCGGCGATGAGTTTGTCCACGCTCGACAGCGCGCGGCAACCCCACTGGTCGGCCACGTCCGTCGCCCGCTCAAGGTTGGCATCCACGATGCCGACCAGTTCCGTGTCCGGCAACTGGTGGTACACGCGGGCGTGGTGGCGGCCCATCCGGCCCACCCCCACCACGCCGCAGCGGATGCGCTTGTCGGCGCCGAACGTGCGGAGCGCGGGCTTGGCCGCGATTCCCGATGTTGTTCCGTTGGACGAGTTCATCTCGACCCTCACACATGCGGCCGTGACCCAACGCCCGCCGCGGTTCACTTGGCGAGCGAATCCAACGCCGCGGCGAAGTCGTTCTTGCTCTGCAGGCCGACGAACTTCTTGGCCACTTCGCCGTTCTTGAAGATGATTACCGTTGGAATCGCGGAGATGCCGTACTTCACGGCCGTCTCGCGGTTCGAGTCGGTATCGACCTTGCCGATCTTGGCCCGGCCCTTGAACTCGTCGGCCAGCGCGTCGATCGTCGGGCTCAGCATCTTGCACGGCATGCACCACTCCGCCCAGAAATCCACGAGCACGGGCAGATCCGACTGAAGCACCTCAGCCTGAAAGTTGGCATCGGTGAACTGCGTGACATTGGCGTTGGCCATGTGCAAAGATTCCTTCAAACGTGAACCGGATCGACCCGGCATCCCTTGGATGCCCGCGGGACCAGTCCGGCGTTGCCCCCGCCCCGGCGGCCACCCTGGCCGACAAAGTGACGGGGCCGATTCTACGCCCAAGACCACCCGTGAATCCCCCGTACCCGCAAGTCCGATAGGAACGTGTTAGTAGTTACTTGCTTGCCATCGCCGCCCACGCCGCGCCCAGCGCCTGCACGTGCTCGCACACATCGTGCACGCGGAATACACGGGCACCGGCCGTCAGATGCGCAACACTCAGCCCGATTGTGGCCGCCAAACGCTCGCGCGGCGGCGTTTCCGATCCAAGGCCCGCCGCCCGGGCCGTGAAACTCTTCCGGCTCAGCGCGCTCAGCACCGGCAGGCCCATGCCGGCGAGTTCCGGTGTGCCGGCGATGAGCCCCAGGTTCTGCTCCACGGTCTTGCCGAATCCCAGCCCGGGGTCGATCACGATCCGCTGTCGCACAACGCCCGCCGCCTGCGCGTCCGCAACCCGCTGGGCCAGAAACGCCCTGACCGCCTGCACAACCCCGCCCTCCGCGGCGTAGTCGGGCGGCGCATCGTATTGATCCGAGTAGCGATCCTGCCGCGGCGGCGCGAGACGATGCATGAGAATCAGGCCGACGCCCCGGGCCGCCGCCAGCGGGAGCATGCCCTCGTCGTCCCGCCCGGCGGAAACATCGTTGATGATGTCCGCCCCCGCGTCGATCGCCGCGGCAGCAACCGCGGCAGACGTCGTATCGACGCTGACCGCGGCCATCACGCCGATCGCCCTGCGAATCGCCTCGATCGCGGGCACCACGCGACGGATCTGCTCCTCAACGCCAACCGGCTCCGCTCCCGGCCGGGTCGATTCCCCGCCGACATCAACTCCCACCGCGCCTGCTTCGATGGCCCGCTCCGCCGCGGCCGCCGCGGCGGCGGGTGTCGGCAACTCACCCCCATCCGAGAAACTGTCCGGCGTGACATTCAAGATCGCAAACACCGCCGGTCGGTCAATACCGACCGACTTGCCGTGGCCGATCTGCCAGGATCCGTGGGTCATGTGGCGGGCGGCACGAGCCATCTTCCGGCCAAAAACAAAGAGGGCCCGCGGCACGTTGCCAGCGAGCCCTCGGGGGGGGGGGCTAGAGGATCGATTCTCAGTATAGCGTCAGAACCGCGGCTGTCCAGTAGGTTGGTCAGCGTCAAAGTCGTCCATATCCCCGAAGTCGCCCATATCCATGAACTGTGGGCCCATGGCCTCCGCCATGGTCGCCACCACCTTCAGAACCGGGGACGGGAGGAAGACCGATAGGTGCGCCGAACCGCCCTCGCCCGCGATGGCCAGGCCGATCGGGGGGAGCGTCTCGGGGAGTTCGTCAAGGTCCATCTGCACGCCGAACATGGCCGCCATCGGCAGGACCATGTCCAGGATGTTCTTGATGCCGATGTAGGCCTCGGCGACTCGGCCCTGGGGCATCTGCGAGGCGACCTGTGCCAGCGCCGCATCGGAAGCCAGCGAGGGGCCCTTCCCGCTCGCCGCGCCCATCGCGTCACCCATGAGTTTGGAGTTTCGGGCGTAGGTCCGCACCAGTCCGCCATCGACCTTGGACAGGTACCCGCCCGGCCCGCCCGACGGCCCGAAGATCATCGCCATCGCCTGCATCGCCATCGGGTCCGACCCGTCCGACTGCATCTTGAGTTGCCACGAATCGACGTTCTTGTCGCCGACCTTGGCACCGCCGTCCTTGTACGTGAACTCGTAGGTCATCCCCTCGATGGTCTTGCCGTTGAGCGCCCCCAGATCGGCCTTGATCGAAGCGATGGCCGCATCCGGATTCGCCGCCTTGGTGTACTGCACCGTGTTGGTCAGAAGCCCGCCGCCCATCAGCATCGTCGGGCTCATGCCGATCGCAAACGACTGGCCGTCCGACTCGGTCATCGCGTTGGTGAACAGGCCCGGCTGTTCCGCCGCGCCCATCTCCTTCGACTTGTCGGCGATGGTCTTGAAGAACTTCTTCACGCCCGGCGCGGCGGTGTCGAGCGCGCCGGCCAGCAGGAACGGCGCGTTGGGCAACTTGCCCATCAGCGCGTTCGCGTTGCCGCGGGTGGCGAACATGTCCGCCATCAGCGACCCTTCCTTGAACGACGCGGACATCTCCAGCGACAGACCGAGGCCGCCGGCCTTCAGGCCGCCCACCATCACCTTCGCGCTGTCCATGAACTGTTCGGAAACCCACTGGGCCATCGGGTTCTCCGCCGCGGCGCCCGCGTCCACGCCCATCATGCCCAACTGGTCGCCCAGCCCCTCGCCCGCGCGGGCCGCCGCCGCCCGCATGGCGGGCATCGCCGCCGCGACGTTCATTACGATCACCACGTCCGACGTGTCGGCCAAGCGCTCGCCGACGGCCCCCATCTCCGCCTTCAACCGCCCGTCGCCCGGCTTGTAGTCCGCCACCAGCGCACGATCGTTCGACATCGCGGCGTACCCGCCGCCGATGTCGCGCGCAAAAGCCGGCTCGAACTCGACCTCGAACTCGTCGATGCCGCCCGCCGCGCCCGGCTTGGCGCCGAAGTTGTCCAGAAAGTCGGCGTACGAAGTGACCGGCACAATCGCCAGGATCTTCGGCTCCGCCTCGTCGTCGTTCTCGTCCGGGATGCTCATCACGGCGATCGCCAGCGACTTGTCGGTCGCCACGCCGCCGTGAATGCCGAGCATCGCCAGCGCATCCGAGATGCCGAGCATGGGCAGCGGCAACTCGGTCGCGGTGGTCAGCGATTGCAGGTTCTTCTGCATCTTGTCGGGGTTGGGAACGGCGATGATCATCACCGCGTCCGATGGAGCCTTCTCCAACGCGGGCGGAATGGCCTGCGAAACGCCCGCCAGCAGCCCCAGCGACAACCCCGCGCTGACAATCAGTCCTCGAAGACGAAGCATGGTCGGTTTCCTTGGATGGGGATGGTTGATCCCGGTGTGTCCTGGTTCCGCCCCGTCGGCGACGGAGTCTATGTATTCGGAAGCGGGGGCCCGGGCGTTCGTGCGGCCGGTCGCTTCTCGCGCCGCCGCCAAGCCCTCCTGCCCGTCGCCGCCGAGGCGCAAGCCCCCCCGCGGCGACACAGGATACGCGCGGGCCACAGCCCGGGTTACATCGCGCCCGGTCGTGTACGCTGTGGGCACCAATGGACCCGCTCAGCGGACTCAACCAAGCCCAGCGCGCGGCCGTCGAACACGGCGCCGATGGACGCTCCGGCCCCCTGATCGTGCTGGCCGGACCCGGCACCGGAAAGACACGCGTCATCGTGCACCGCGTGGCCCGGCTGATCGAATCCGGCGCGGAGCCCGCCTCCGTTCTTGCCGTCACCTTCACCAACAAGGCCGCCAGGCAACTCCGCGAGCGCCTCCGCGAACTCGTCGGCAACGCCGCGGATCAGGTCCGCGCTTCGACCTTCCACAGCCTTGGCCTCTCGATGGTCCGCCGATTCGCCTCCGACCTCGGCCTCCCGCCTGTACGCAACGACTCCGCGATCCTCGATTCGGCCCAGCGCACCCGCCTCATGCGCGAGGCGATCCTCCGCCAGGGGCTGTTCGCCGACAGCCGCGCCGCGGGATTGGACGCCGCCGTCGAGTTCGCCTGCGCGCAGATGCACGCGCTGTGCAACCACGGCAGGTTGCCCGAAGACGCGCTCGCATTCGCGCTGCGCTGGCAGCAGTCGATCGCCCGCGGCCTCGACTCGGCCGGGCGCGAACTGCCCGCCGAAGGAGCCGAGGCCGAGGCCGTCCGCCACGCGCGATTCGCCGCCGCGGCCAAGGCCTACGCGTGGTTCAGCGCCGAGTGCCGCCGGCGCGGCTGGCTCGCGTTCGACGACCTGATCCTGCACGCCATCCGCCTCCTCCGCGAGAACGCTGGCGCCGCGGCGATCGTGCGCTCCGAGTTGCGGCACGCCGTCGTCGACGAGTTCCAGGATGTGAACGCCGGCCAGATCGAACTGCTGCGCCTGCTCTTTCCCCCGCGGGAATCGCCCTCAACCGGCGGCGAAGCGCCCGGCCCCGACCTCTGCATCGTCGGCGACGACGACCAGGCGATCTACGGATTCCGCGGCGCGGACGACCAGGCGTTCATCAAGTTCGACCGCATCTGGCCCGGCGCACGGCGCATCACCCTCTCCGAGAACTACCGGAGCGAGCGGGCCATCATCGACGCCGCGAACCACACCATCGGCCTCGCCGACTCGCGCTTCGCGCCCGAGAAGCAGGTGGAGCGCGCCCGGCTGCTCGCCGACGCCCCGGCCGCGCCGGGCACCAACGTCGAGTGCATCGAACTGGATGACGAGGCCGAAGCGTCCGGCGCGATCGCCGCCATGATCCTGACCGACCGCGCCGCAGGCCCCGTGCCCGACCGCCCGTGGAGCGCCTACGCCGTCGTCTGCCGGACCAACACCCACGTCGGCCGCGTCGCCGCCGCGCTGCGACTGGAGGGCATCCCCGTCCGCGCTTCCAAGCCCGAATCCCTGCTCGACGACGACGGCGTGCAGGATGTCCTCGCGTTCGTCGAACTGCTCGCCAACCCCGGCGCATCGTGGTCGGCGCGCCGCCTGCTCGTGCGCGCCCCGCTCGCGGCCGACGCCCACGCCGTCATGCACCTCGAGCGCCAGTTCCGCGCCGAGATCGGCCGCGCACGGTTCGAAGGCGCCCAGCCGCGTGCGGCCCGCTCGTTCTGCGAATGGCTCGCCGCGCAGGCCGATCTCCCGCCCGCCGTCCGCTCCGCGGCGGAGAGACTCGTCGCCTGGAACGCCGAACTCGCCGCCCTCGCGGCGCGCGAGCGCGCCGACGAAGTCATCCAGCGGATCGTGTCACTCATCGACGCGGCCCACGCCGACCTGCTCCCCGGCCGCGCGCGGGCCAGACGCATCACCGCGCTGGTCGCGCTCATCCGCTTTGCACGCCTCGCGCAGACAAGGCTCGAACCGCCGGGCGATGTCCGCGAGTTCTGGTCCTACTGGAACGACCTCGATGACGGCGACCGCCAACTCGAATCCGCCGCGCCGATCGAATCGCGCGTGCAGGACGACGAGGAAGCGCTCGCCGCGGGAAGCCCGGACGCCGAGGGCGATGGGCCCGCCGTCGCCGTGCTGACCGCCCACAAGGCCAAGGGACTCGAATGGGACACCGTCTTCGTGCCGAACGTCTCGCCGACTGGCGGCTTCGGCAAGTCCGAGCGCCCCAATGCCGACGAGGCTCTGCCCGCGGGTCTGACCGAGGCCGCGCCCGGCGCAGCCGCCGACCGCGCCGAGGAACGCCGCGTGTTCTATGTCGCCTGCACCCGCGCGCAGCGTCGGCTCGTGCTGCTGGCCAGGCGGAACAAGTCCCCCAGCAGAAGCGTGCACTTCTTCGAGGAGTTCACGCGGAACCCCGCCGGCCTCGCGCTGGTGACGATCCGGCCCGGCTCGAACGTTTTCACCGCCGCGGCCGAGGCGCTGGGGGGCCGCCTCTCGCGCGCGATGACCGACCGGCTCGACGGCGAGACCGACGACATCGGCGCGTTCGATCGCGCCCGCCGCGACGCCCGGCTCGCCGCGGCCGAGGCGCTGGAGCGCATGGAGGCCGCGGGCGCGGGCGAGCGCGAACTCGCGGAAGCAACGGCGCGCCTCCGCGGGGCGGCAGCGCGCCTGGCCGTCGCGGCCCATGTCGAACGCGAGCGCACCATCCCCGACTGGCTCGAGCGCGCCTCCGAGCCCGGCCTCGACAAGTTCGCCGCCGCGCTCATCGAGGCCCGCGCCCGCGATGACCGCGCGCCCGCCGCCGCGCCCCGGCCCCCCCTCTCGCTCAGTTTCACCTCGGTGCAGGCCTATCTCGACTGCCCGCGCTGCTACTGGCTGCGCTTCATGCAGAACCTGCCCGAGCGCGAGCGGCGGGTCACCGCGACCGGCACCGCGGTGCACGAGGCGCTGGAGCGCTTCTACCTCGCGGTGCGAGCCGCCGAGAGCGCGGGCGAGCCCGCCCCCACCCGCGACGACCTGCTCGCCATGGGACGCGAGGCCTTCCTGGCGCACTGGCCGAGCGGAGAGATCGTCGATGAGGGCCAGTTCGAGCAGACCGCGGCGCAACTGCGGCTCATGCTCGACAGACTCCACGACCCCAATGCCCAGGTGCTCGAAGTCGAGCACAAAGTCCGGTGGGACTACCGCGCCGCCGATCCCGACCGACCCGGCGCATTCACCACCCACCGTTTCGATGCCAAGATCGATCGCATCGACCAGATCACGCTCCCCGATGGGCGCGTCGGCTTCCGCCTGGTCGACTACAAGTCCGGCGGCGCGTGGAAGAAGTTCAAGGAGATCGAAAGCGCCGACCTGCAGATGGGCATCTACGCCCTCGCCCTCCCGCACATCGTCGCCGACATCGACCTCGCCGCGACCCTCGCCGAGTATTGGCTCCTCTCCACCGGCGAGCGCGGCTCCATCCGCATGAGCGACCTCGACCTCGACAAGGTCCGCGCGACCATCGACAAGGCCGTCGGGGGAATCCTCGCCGGTCACTTCCCCCCCAGCCCCAAGTGCAAGACCAAAGAGTGCCTCAACCTGCCCGGCCCGCCCGAACCCGCCGCGAACGGATAATCGACGGGTTTGCGGACCCTGCTCGCGGCGGCAGACCTCGCACCGGACCAAAGCCGGGCCGCCCGCACCGCCGATGCAACCGGATGACCCGGGCGGCGTAGAACCGGCGGGACCTTCTTCCATGGTGACGGGATGTCGGACAGTTCTGGCGATGGCCGCGGCGGCCGCGGTGTCGGCCCCGGCGGTCGCGGGCGGGCCGGCCGATGGCTGCGTCCCGCCGTCAAAGGCGGGCGTCGCGGCGTCGTCCTCGTGGCAGGACCGCATCGTTGAGTTGCAGGCGCATCGCCGCAGCGCGGTCGTTTCGGCGTGGCTTGAGAACGGCCTCCGCGTGCACCACCGGCACATGCCCGAGCCGCGCGGCCGCGTCGAGGTCGTGGTCTGCTTCGGCGGCGGCGAGTTGCTCGAGTGCGCAACCACCCGCGGCCTCACGCTCCTGACCGCGTGCTACCTCGATGCCCCGGGCTCGGCCGAACTGAGCGCGCCGGAGATCGAGCGTCTGGTCGAATCACGCGATGTGCGACTCGAAGGCGGCGTCGCGCCCGACGGGCTGGTCCTGCGAATCTGGGGCGCAACGCGCGACATCGAGTCGGGCCTTGCCGCGGGCGCGGCGGTCTTCCGCGACCCCAAGGCCGACCCGGCCGGGGTCGAGCGCGCGGCCCAGCAGGCGCGCCAGGTGGTGGCCCGCTCGCGCGAGAACGAGCGCGTCGTCGTGGCCGACCCGTTGCGCGAACTGCTGAGCGGGCGCGGCGAGTGCCGCGCCAAGCCCGCCTGCGCCGAGCGCGTCGCGCGCTTCGCCGCCGAAGACGTCGAGCAATGGGTCCGGCGGCACGGCGAACGCTCCCCGGCCGAGGTCGCCGTGGTGGGCGATGTCGATCTCGAGCACGCGCTGCGGATGGTGGCCGCGACCTTCGGCACGCTGCCGCAGCGCACGCGCGCCAGCCACGCGTGCATGAAGGACAACCGGTGCATCGGCCGCCCCCAGGGCCCGCTCATCGGCGAGACCCGCTGCGGCCCGGATGCGCCGGTCGAGCAGGCCCACGTGATCGCCGGCTTCCTGTCCCCGAACCAGTGCGACGTGCTCGAAGTTCGCAAGTTGCGCGCCGGCGCCCGCGTGCTGGCCGAACGACTCGAAGCCAAACTCCACGGCCTGGGGCTCGGCGGTGGAGTGCCCGGGGGTGTGGGGGGGACGGGGGGGGGGGGGGGGGCCCGCGTCGGCTCGCAATACCTGCCCAGCCCGTTCGACGGCCTCTCGGTCACCATCATCACCGCACGCGTCGCGCCGACCGATGCGCCCGCGGTCCGCCAGGTCATGCAGGAATCCATGTGCAGGATGCTCGACCAGGGCCTGACCGCCGACGAACTCGCCCGCGCCACCGACGCGCTGGCGCAGTGGGTCACCGCCTCGGAGCGCGAACCGCGCTATTGGTCGATGCTCCTGGCCCGGAGCACCATGACCGGGCTCGACCCCGACCAGTTGATTGACGGCGCGGCCATGTATCGCGCGATGAAACCCGACGAGGTGCTCGAGGCCATGCGCCGTGCCTGCACCCCCGAGAACCGTGTGGGCCTGCTCGTCCTGCCGGGCGATTGACCCGCACTGTCCTCGGTCAACACCCCGCGAACCACGCCGCCAGAAACCCGAAAATGTCCGAGACATCCCGCGCGCCGCTGCCGTCAAAATCGGCCCGCGCATCGTCGGCGAACCACAGCGCGAGGAAGATGAAGATGTCCGGAACGTCCGCCGCGCCGTTCCCGCTGAAGTCGGCGGCGCAGGGCGCCTCGATGTCGCCGGTGATGCGCAGGGTCACCAGCGCGTTGCTCGACAGCGGGTCGCCGTCATCGACCACGCCGATCAACGCGCGCCCGCCCGCTCCCAGCGCGGGGCCGAGGCACAGCCCCTCCAGGTTGTTCACGTTGCCCGACCACAACAGGGCCTTCATGACCGGCGCATACGACGCACCATCGAGCGATGCCAGAGCCGACACATCGGTCGCCCCGCCCGCATCAATCTCGAACAGCCGCGAGCGGAACAACCCGCCGAAACTGAACGCCAGCGACCGTTCCAACGCGAGCATCCGCCCGCTGGGAAGGACCACCAGCGCGACCAGCCCGCTTCGCGCCCCCGAGATCACCGCCCCGTGCATCGGCTCGCACGCGTAGGCATGCTGCCCAACCGCCACGTGCCCCGCGCCTTCATCGCGCAGCCGCAGCAGCCGCACCACCGTTCCCGCGGCGGGCGTCGAGAGCGGCCCATCAACCGCCAGCGCCTCCTCGTTCGCCGTCCACAGGTCGCGGCCATCACCCGAGATCGTCAGCGCCTCGAAACCGAAGTTCGCCCGGCGCGATGCGAACACCGCTGGAATCGGCAGCGCGCCCAGCGACTCCAGCCCCGGCAAGCCGATCGCCCGCACACCAGGCCCGTCCTCATCGCACAGGTACAACCCGCCCCCGCCCGGCACCAGCGCCAGGTCCTCAAAGTCCGCCGATTCGCCCACGCTGATCCCGCGAACCGTCGACACCGACACGATCATCCCCGTCGCATCAATCGCGAACTCGTACTCCACCAGTCTGTTCGAGTTGTCCATCACCGCAAGCGCGCGGTGCGCCCCCGGCACCTCGCCGGGTCCCAGATACGCAATGCCGCTGAGACCCGTCACCGTGAACACCGCGCCGTATTGGTCCATCGCCGACGTACCCAGCGGCACTGAACTCCGAAACTCCACCATCAGCGGCTGGGCGCGCACCATCGGTGCGGCGATGCCGACCGCGCACACAACCGCCATGCAGGTTGCACGCTTGATCCGGGTCACATCAAGAGTGTGCCCCACGGAGCCGCAGCGTGCAACATCAATCGGGCACGCCCGCCCAGCCAAAGCCGATGTACGCGTGCTCGAACGAACCGTCATCGTACAGGTCCACGATGCAGTACCCCGCCTCGCACTCCTGATTGCTGCCCTTCCACCACGCGCCCGAGACCGCCCCGTTGCACAGGTACGTCACGCCCAGATAGTCCACCCGGTCAACAAGGTGAATGTGGCCCGAAAGACAGAGCCGGACGTTCGGATGGCGGAAAAACAAGTCCTTGATCCGCCGCGCATCGATGTGCATCCACGAGCCGGGCACCTTCCAGTCGCCATCCTTCTCGCACTCCCCGTCGAAGAACGCGCTGGCCGAGAGAATCGGAATGTGCGACAGCACCAGCACCGGCCGGCTCCGCGGCGTCTCCGCCAGCGTACGCGACAGCCACTCGAACTGCTCTTCGTCCAGCCGCGCTGTGTACGTGTTGCCGACGCGGAACGTCGAATCCAGCACCACGAACCGCCAGCCGGCGCGGTCAAACGCCCGGTAGCGCGACGCCAGTCCAAGCACGTCCAGCGCCCACGCGTGACCGTACATCGCCTCGCGCCCCGTCGTGCCCGACTTCTCCTGGTTCCAGCCCCAGATGTCGTGGTTGCCGATGCAGTGCTCCAGCGGAAGCGAGCACTCCTCGCGAAGCAGGCGGCTCCA
The DNA here is from genome assembly GCA_019636495.1 of Phycisphaeraceae bacterium. GTDB lineage: Bacteria > Planctomycetota > Phycisphaerae > Phycisphaerales > UBA1924 > JAHBXL01. Next base: position 96,131 of record JAHBXL010000005.1, read on the forward strand.
CAGATCCCACTGCGCCCGCGTCCTCGCCTCGTCCGCGGCGAAGCAGTCCATGATCAGGTCTCCGCCCGTCACAATCAGTTCCGGACGGTCGTCGTGCGATTGCACGTGCCGCAACGCCGCGGCGAAGCCCTCTCCGGCACGACGCTCCGGCTGAACGTGCATGTCCGTCAGGTGCGCCAGCCGCAGCACGCGCTTGCGCGCTCCAGCGCCCGGTCGCCCAAGCGCGATGCCCGGCATCGCCGCGCCCGAGCCCGCAAGCACCGCGCCACCGAGACCCATCGCCGCGGCGGCCCGGGCGATCGCTTCACGCCGCGACACGCTGTTCATAGGCATCTCAGGGATCATGACACGGCCCTCCTGCGCGCAGCATACCACGCCGGCGCGGCGAACAACGCGCGGATTGCGCTCAGTTCGAACCAGACACCTCGCCGCGAGCCGCGGCATTCAGGCGTGAATAACCCGACCCTCCGCAGCCAGGGCCGCCTCGTGCATCGCCTCGTGCATCGTCGGGTGCGCGTGAATCGTGCAGATCAGTTCCTCCGTCGTCGCCTCCAGCCGACGCGCCAAGGTCATCTCCGCGATCAACTCCGTCGCCTGGTCGCCGATGATGTGCGCCCCCAGAATCTCGCCCCGCGGCAGGCCGCGGAGGATCTTCACGAACCCGTCGGTGTGTGCCGCGGCGATCGCCTTGCCGTGCGCCGTGAAGTTGTACTTCCCGACCTCGTAGTCCTTGCCCTTCACCATCCCATCGGCGATGAGTTTCTGCTCCGTGAATCCCACGCTCGCGACCTGCGGGATGCAGTACGTGCAGCCGGGGATGACCGTGTAGTTGATGGGAATCGGCTCGTGGTCCAACTTCTTGGCGCGCCACGCAATCCGCTCGACACACAGGATCGCCTCCTCGCTCGCCACATGCGCCAGCCACGGCGGGCCGATCACGTCGCCCACCGCGAACACGCCCGGCAGGTTGGTCTTGTAGTCGATCGCCTCGTCCTTCGTCGCGCCCGGCTTGTAGTCGGTCACGATGTGGCCGCGATCGGTCTTCAGGCCGAGTTTCTCATCGCACAGCCCGTCGGTCCGCCCCACAACGCCGATGGCCAGCAGCACGCGGTCGGCTTCCAGCGTCTGCTTCTTGCTCTCATCGGCCTTCCCATTGGCAAACGGCGCAACCGTCACCTTCACGCCACTGGCGGTCTTCTCCACCGCCGTCGTCGTCGTGCTCAGCATGAACTTCATGCCGTGCTTGGTGTAGATCTTCTCGATGGCCTTGGAGACGTCCTGATCCTCCACCGGCAGCAGCCGGTCCATCATCTCGATGACCGTCACCTCGGTCCCCATCGAGTGATAGAAGTACGCGAACTCCATCCCGATCGCGCCCGCGCCCACCACAATCAGTTTCTTCGGCTGCTGCTTGTTGAACATCGCCTCCCGCGCGCCCCAGATGCGGTCGCCATCAAACTTCGCAAACGGCAGGTCCCGCGCCACAGACCCCGTCGCCACCAGGCAGTGGTCGCAGGTGATCGTCTGCGTCGTCTTGCCCGGCTTCGCGGGCGCGCTGGTCAACTCCTCGCGCACCTCGCACTCCTGCACCTCGATCGTCACCTTGGCCTTCCCCCCCACCACCTGCTCCGCCTTCGCGATCTTCGCATTCCCGACCAGGTGCGTGATCTTGTTCTTCTTGAACAGGAACCCGATGCCCCCGTTGAGTTTGCTCGCCACCTCGCGCGAGCGCCCGATGATCCGGTCCCAATCCAGCCCGATCTCCCCGCCGATCTTCAGACCCCAGAAGGCCTGATCCTCCTTCTTCTTCAACTTCTCCACCAGTTCCGCGTTCGCCAAAAGGCTCTTGCTCGGGATGCAGCCCCAGTTCAGGCACACCCCGCCCAGTTTCGCCCGTTCCACGCACGCCACCTTGTACCCCAGTTGCGCAGCGCGGATCGCGCCCACATAGCCCGCGGGGCCGCCGCCGATGACCACGAAATCGAAGTGACTGCCGGATGCGGTGTCGGCCACGGAACATCTCCTGTATGCGGTCCTGCGGATTCGCCCGTCGCGAGCCCTCGCGGCGAGCCTCTCAGACAATGGGGCGGACTATAGGGCCGCGACTCCAGCACCCATCCGCGCCGGACTGCGCCAGTGGACCGCCGCGGCGAGCACCCGCCTGCCGCCCCCGTGGCATCGAGCGTCGGCTCGATGTCTGTCGCGAAGCGACAGGAGAGCGGCCTCAGCGAGTGCCGGAGTTGCCTTGGCCGAACCCCCGCGGCGGCGCGAGACGAGAGGGCGGCTGGTGGCACGGCCGCCGCCGCTCCTCTGCTTTGACGTGGCACGGGTCCCGCTGCTTTGAGCGGGGCCCGTGCACTGTGTAGTCCTCGTAGAATGCGTCCTCATCCGAGCTGTTCACCACCCCGTCCTTGTTGTGGTCGCCGTGCGTCAGCAGGAACGGCACGCCGTACGCCGAGTACTTCTGCCACTCGATGACCGCGCCGGCATTGTCGAAGATCGCCGACACATCCGCCCGCCAGTTCTGCGCGTAGTAGTGCCGCGTCTCCAGCGTGCCATCCGCGGCGTTGTACCACTTGTCGGTGTTGTCCCGGTCTCGCAGTACCACGGAGTCAATGTAACTCGAACCGCCGTAGCCCGCAACCCCCGCCGCGTGGTAGATGAACAGTTCCTTCGGGTCGGTGTCCGCACCCCGCCAGCCCCCTACCACGCGCCACTTGTCGTCATAGCAGAGGTAGTACACCGGGTCGCCTGTGGGGGGGCCATCGACATCCGCATCCTCATCGGTGTGTAGGGGGGCGTAGTGCCAGGTGATCCTTGCTGGTCGAGGTCACACGATGCGCGAGTGTTCGCTGTGCAATGGGGCTTCGCCCCCTTGCGACCCCCATAGGCAAAGACGCCGCGCGGGAAGCGTGCCGAATGTCGATGATCGCCGCCGCGCAACTCCGAAAGCCGGGCCGGCGCTTGAGGCCAGCGCGATGCTCACCGTCCCCGCTCCGTCAACAACGCACACCTGCACGCTCTTGCTGTGGTAGTCCACCTCGACAACCACGGGTACATTCTCCATGACCCGTTGCTCCTTCATGGGGTGTTCAGTCCCACCGAGAAGTGTTCCCTGGTCAGGGGCAGCAGGTCTTCATACCCATCAGCCGGATTCCTGGTCAGTGGCAGAAAGTCGTCATTCCCATCAGCAGTCGCTGCCGCACTCCGGACAACGCAATCCGCGATAGCCGATGAGGGAATATCCACAACTTCTGCATCGCAGATCCTTGTCAAACTCTGCATACAATCGTCGTGCCAACGTGTCCGTGCACCAGACCACACCGCACGTTACGATCATTAGTATGGCAAGTCTAATAGCTGCAAGTCTTAACGTTGAGCTTGTAGGATCGACACCAAAGCGACCTACAGCACCGTCTCCAACCTCAATGGCGACATACGAACATGGCCACCCGAGTTCAAGAACGCGAATGAATGCCCTATGTTTACTTGCTCTTGATAAGACAACGACCGGAACCTGTAGATGTGGTGCATCCGACGCCAATGGTTCGTCTGAAAGCCTGAACTGCCACCGAACGACGCCGTATGATTCTCTGCGCGTCGCCTCCCACACCCGTTGATCTACTGTCGAACAATAGAATTCCAGCGAGTGACGATCGAATCCTGTAAAGGTAAACTTGGGCCAGTACCAAGCGGCGGAAATCGCAGGGACAATGACTGTCGGCCCCAATAGCAATACCAATGCGAGGAATCCGACGCTCCAGCGAACTACGCTGCATGACCTAAGTAGTAGCTTCACGGCTGGTGGCACGGCCGCCGCCGCTCCTCTGCTTTGACGTGGCACGGGTCCCGCTGCTTTGAGCGGGGCCCGTGCACTGTGTAGTCCTCGTAGAATGCGTCCTCATCCGCACTGTTCACCACCCCGTCCTTGTTGTGGTCGCCGTGCGTCAGCAGGAACGGCACGCCATAGGCCGAGTACTTCTGCCACTCGATGACCGCGCCGGCATTGTCGAAGATGGCGCTCACATCGGCCCGCCAGTTCTGCGCGTAGTAGTGCCGCGTCTCCAGCGTGCCATCCGCGGCGTTGTACCACTTGTCGGTGTTGTCCCGGTCGCGCAGGATCACGCTGTCAATGTAACTCGAACCGCCGTAGCCCGCAACCCCCGCCGCGTGGTAGATGAACAGTTCCTTTGGGTCGGTGTCCGCACCCCGCCAGACCCCTACCACGCGCCACTTGTCGTCATAGCAGAAGTGGTACACCGGGTCGCCTGTGGGGGGGCCATCGACATCAGCATCCTCATCGGCATCGTAGTGCCAGGTGATCCTTGCTGGTCGAGTTTACGCGCAGCGCGATGGTTCGCTGTGCAAAGGGGCTTCGCCCCCTTGCGACCCCCAGAGGCAAATGCACCGGGCGCAGGGGCTGCCGTTGGTGGGCCGGCACTCGGTGGGGGTGCCTTTGGTGGGCCGGCACTCCGTGCCGGTCGTCTGCAAGCGTCCGCCGCGCGGCTCCGAAAGCCGGGCCGGCGCTTGAGGCCATTGCGAGTGCCTCTGGTAGGTCGCACAGGCCCCGCGAAGCGCGGGACCTGTGCCACATCAAGGCAAGAGAGATTCATCGGCCATGCCACCCGCCGTTCAAGCTACATCCTCGTAGTTGCATGCACACTAGGTGGCGCACGGTAGGCGGAAACCACCACGAATCTCCAGGTTGAATAGGTTCGTTTGCTGGACATCGGATAGTCACATCGAGCACGCCGCTCCAACTGTAGTGCGTATTACATTGCGTACACTCACCGTCAGGGTTACATCTGACGACATATTGATCTGGAGCGAGAAATCCCCAATTGCCGCAAATGGCCTCTTTTAGATCCCGCGAGATGCTCTGGCGACTTAACTGACATCCTGGATCAAGTTCGCCGTCTAACCAGACGTTGCATTCGCGGTCCCACTCCCACACGAATTGGCCACAAGACTCCTGGCACCCGGCGATGTGTTCGATTGGTTCATTGTTTGGGAGGCGACCGGGCCATTGTCCGCGTATCCAATGAATTAGCCAACCCCACATGAATCGTCTCGGTGCAGATTGTACGTGAGGCGGACAATAGCACCTTGAGCGGCCCCAAGGCGGGCAGGCACCCGCTGAGTGCAACGAGAGTCCGGCTAAATCTGAGTTGGCGACAGGTGCGCAGTCGCAATACGAAAGAAGGGCTGCCCCATCCACATACCCCATCGGGTCTCTTCTCGTCCACCGTCCGAGCCCGAAGTGCAGCACCCTGTGCCGCACGTGCGCGAGTTCGGGCGCGGCGAGGTCGTTGCCGAACCCCTCGTGCTCGTAGCCCGCGTACCCCTTGCGGTTGCACACATCCGCGGCGGAGAGTTTCCAGCGACCGCCGACCGCGCCCTTGTTGTACGACGCCGTGAACAGCGTCTGGTCGGCCGTCGTCCACGCGCCATCGCGGTTCAGGTCCGCCCGCGCGTTGTTCGCGGCGTAATCCGCGTTGAACGCCGTCTGATCCGCGAGGGAGATGCCGCCGTCCTTGCCGTGATCGCCCGGCGTCAGCAGGAACGGCACGCCGTAGGCGGAGTACTTCTGCCACTCGATGACCGCGCCGGCCCCCCCACCTGTTGTCGAAGATCGCGCTCGCATCGGCCCGCCAGCGCCCCCGCGGCGCGTCGTCGTGCCGCGTGTTCCCCGCCGCGGCGGCCACCCGCCGCCTTGCCACGCTTTGGCCATTTGGCCCTTTGCCCTTTGGCCATTTCCGCGGAGCGGCGCTGTCCCGGTCTCGCAGGATCACGCTGTCAATGTAACGACTTCCGCCCATCCCGGCAACACCCGCCCCCCTCCCCCCCCTGCCGGTCTGGTGATAGACGATCAACTCCTTGAGTTCGCCGCTATCCGCCGCGGCCGCCGAGAGGCGCAACCGCCATTTCCGGCTTCCCACCTCCCACCTCCCACTTCCGACATCCGACATCCGATTACGGGCACCCCGCAAACCACGCGCTCAGGAATGCGAATATGTCATCCACCCCCACCCCGCCGACCCCGTCGAAGTTCGCGCTCGGATCGTTGGCAAACCACGCCCCAAGGAACGCGAAGATGTCGTTCACATCCCGCGTGCCGTCGCCGTCGAAGTCCGCCGCGCAGGGGTTGATGTCCGCCGTGTAGATCCCGCGCCCGTGTGTCGCGGCGAGCAGGCGGTTGCTGGCGTGCATGAAGACGATCTCGTCGGTCCGCACGTTCCGCGGGCCCTCGCTCGCGGTCGACCACGTCGCGCCGCCATCGTTGCTCGAGAACACGCCCAGTTCCGTCGCGACATACAGCCAGTTGGCCACCGTCGGGTGCCTCGCGATGCCGTAGATCGGAATGTTCGGCAGGCCCGATGCCCCCGACCCGGTGATGTCGCTCCACGTCGTGCCGCCATTGGTCGAGCGGTACAGGTTGTTGGTCGCGAATCCCCCGAAGGCGACATAGACGATCGACGCGTTGCCGGGGTCGAAGAAGATCCGCGTGACATACCGGTTGGGCAACGGGTTGGCGGTCCCGTTGTTGTCGATGACCGTCCACGTCGGCGCGGCCACGTGCGCGTTGGTGGTCCGCCACACCTGCCCGTTGTTCTGGCCGACCCACACCACCGACGAGTTGCCGGGCGCGACGGCGATGGCCGAGATGTAGTCGTTGCCCGGGGCGCGCACGGCCGACCAACTCGCCGTGGTGCGCACGTTCTGGCTGCGCCACAGGCTGCTCGCCCCGACATACATCGTGTTGGGGTTGTTCGGGTCGAGGATGAACGGCGCGATGAAGTTCGCCGCGGCGTTCGCATCGCTCAATCCGTTGGTAATGTACGAAGCCGACTGCCCGCCGTTCGTCGATCGGTGCACCTGCGCATAGATGTACTCGCCGTACGTGTAGTTCGGGTCCTCATGATCGATCGCGCAGAAGCCCCCATCGCCGCCGAAGGTCAGGTTCGCCGTGTCGCTGCTCGTCGAGTTGAGCCGCAGCGTGCCGTTGTCCTGCGTGCCCCCGATGATGCGCCCGGTCGGCCCGTGCCCCGCCGCCCCATAGAACTGCGTCGTCCGATACGTCGCCTGCCGGCTGAACCACGATATCGTCGACGCGTGGATGTCGTTGGTGCCGTGCAGCCCGCCGTCGGTCGCGACCCACCACCGCCGGTTGGTCGTGCCGTTGTATCCGGGGTCGTGCATGAACCAGTGAATGTCCGGGTGCGGCGCGGTCGTGATGATGTACCCGTTGGAGATCTGCGTCAGCGTCTGTCCGCCATTGGTCGAGCGATAAATCGCGTACCCACCCACCGTCAACAGGTCGGAGTTCGTCGGGCTCACCCAGATCGGGCACGCCCACCAACTCGAACCCGCGTTCCCCGACGTTGTCCGCACCGTGTACGTCTGCCCGCCGTCCGTCGAGCGGTACACCAGCCCGTTCCCGCTCAGCGCATACACCATGTTCGGCGTCGCCGCGGCATAGCACAGTTCGATGCGATCGGTCGTCGGAATGCCCGTCGCGGCGGTCCAAGTCTGCCCCGAGTTGGTGCTGTACATCGCGCGGTGCGCGCCGCTCAGCGCGCGAACGTGCGCAACCGCCTTGGCCGAGTCGTTGGGGTCCCATGAGACAAACTGCGACTCGCTCCCCATCGCCACGTTCGACCACGTCGCGCCGCCGTTCGTCGTGCGCATGATGCCCGCGCTCGACCCCGATCTCGCGGCGAGAATGATCTGCGTGTTCGCCGGATTCACCGCGATGCGCCCCACCGCGCCCCACGAAGCCGTGCCGCTCATCTGCGTCCACGTCACGCCCGCATCGACAGACTTCCAGATGCCGTTCCCCGCCAGCGAGCCGCCGCCGAAGACGCCCTCTCCGGTCCCGGCGAAGATCACATCGGGGTTGGTCGGATCGAACGCCAGGCAGCCGATGTTGAGGTTCGACATCGCATCCGCAACCGGCGTCCACGTCGTGCCGCCGTTGGCCGTGTACCACACGCCGCCGCTGACCCCGCCCGCCCACATCCGCAGCGGCGTCGTGGGATGAATCAGGAACGACCGCGTCCGGCCGCCGACGTTGCCCGGCCCGCGCGAAACCCACGACGCGGGAGAAAGCCCCGCGCCCCGCGCAGCAGGCCCGTCGCCCTGCGCGCCGGCGTTCTGCTCGCGCCACCACCCCTCGTTCTCCGCCAACTGCTTGCGGCCGATCTCCCAGCCATCAACGGGAATGACCCCGTTCTCATCGGCAAGGCGCTTCTTCTGCCATAGCCACGATTCGAGCGGCCCAGAGGCGGGCGGTCTCGGATCCGCCGGCGCTGCATGCGGGTTCGACCGCACCCTCGCTCGCTCCTCGGGAATCGGCAGTTGATGTCGCCGCGCCGTCGCCCCGTTCAGCGCAGCCCCACCAGATGACGCCGACTCGTCGGACCGACATCCCCCAGCCCACGCCCCGCACACCACCACCACGCACGCCGACAACCGACCGACCGCTTCCCTGTACATCGATATCGACTCCCCGGCCGGCGACCGACCGCTTGGACACGAAACGACCGGAGAACCCACTCGCCCCGCGGCGGACTGCCGCGGCGATCTCAAAGGGCGCGAGAACTGCACTCGCAGCCTATACGACGCCGGACCGGGCACGGCTCCCGGTTCTCCGTGCGTTCCTGCCGCGGAGTCTCAAAGCCCCGCTGAGGTCGATCCGCTTCAGCCCACCGGCGCAGCCTGCCGACCCAGCGACAGACTCCCCGCGCGCCGGGTCTGCGGAGCCTCCAGCACCCCCTGCTCGATCAGCCGCGCCTCCTCCTCGCTGAACGCCTCGCCGAAGCGGAACAGACGGAACGAGTTGCCGATCACCACCACGTCCCCCATCACGTGGTAGAACGCCGCGAACAGCAGCGCACCCGAGCCGAACGCCGCCTCGAGTTGTCCCGTCGCGGCGAGCACAAGGCCGACGAGCGCGACGATGATCGACGCGGCGATGTTCTGCGCGATGATGGCGCGGGTGCGCCGCGCCAGTTCGACCAGGAACGGGATGCGCGACAGGTCGTCGGTCATGAGCGCGACGCCCGCCGAGTTGGCCGCGATGTCCGACCCGCCAAGGCCCATGGCCACGCCCACATCCGCCGCGGCCAATGACGGCCCGTCGTTGATGCCGTCGCCGACCATCATCACGCGGCGGCCCTCCTTCACCAGCCCCTGAATGATCGCGTGCTTCTCCTCCGGCAGGCACTCGGCCTCGATGTTGTCGACGCCGACCGCGCGCCCCACACGCTCCGCCACGCTCACCCGGTCGCCCGTGAGAATGTCCACGCGCCGAACGCCCAGTTCGCGCAGCCGCGAGACCACGTTCCGCGTGTTCGATCGCACCTTGTCCTCGAGGCCGACCACGCCCAGGTACCGCCCGTTCCGCACCACGTGCACGCCCGTCATCCCCTCGATGCGCGACTCGACCGCCTGCACCTGCGGCCGGATATCGGGGAAGAGTTCCACAAGCCACGTCGGCCGGCCCACCAGCACCTCGCCCGCGCTGGTGCGCGCGCGAATCCCCCGCCCGTGGATCTCCTCGAAATCGGTCGAGTGATCCGGCGTCACCCGCGCCGCCTGCGCCGTCTGAAGGATCGACTTGGCCAGCGGGTGGTTCGAGTGCTGCTCCCCATCCGCCGCCGCCTGCAACAGATCCGCGCCCTCGACACCCTCGGCGGGCACGAGTTTCGAAACGCTGAACCGCCCAGTCGTCATCGTGCCGGTCTTGTCCAGCACCACCGTGTCAACCGCGGCGGATTCCTCCAGGTAGTTCGTCTTCTTGATCAGAATCCCCAGCCGCGCCGCCGCGGCGAACGCCGCCACCAGTGCCAGCGGGCTCGACAGCAGCAGCGCCGATGGGCACGCCACCACCAGAACCGTGATCGCCCGCTCGATGTCCTTCGTCAGGAACCACACGATGAACGCCACGCTCAAAGTCACCGGAACAAAGAACGACGCCACCTGCTCGATCATCAACTGCCGCGGCGTCCGCGTCGATTCCGCTTCACGGATCAGTTGCGTGACCTTGCCGATGGTCGAATCCTGACCGATCTGAGTGGCCCGGAGTTCGATCGCGCCCGAGATGTTCGTCGTTCCCGCATACACCGCGTCCCCCGACGCAACCTCGTGCGGGATCGCCTCGCCCGTCAGCGATGCCTGGTTGATCGCGCTCCGCCCCTTCACCACCACGCCGTCCACCGGCAGGTTCTCGCCGGGCCGCACGCGGATGATGTCCCCCACCGCCACCTGCGACAGGTGAACCTCGTGCTCGGCGTTGTCCCGCACCACGCGGGCGATGTCCGGTGTCAGCCCGACCAGGTCCTCGATCGCCTTCTGCGCGCCCCACGCACGCTGACGCACGAACTGGTCCGCCACCAGCAGGATCAGCGCCAGGAACCCCGCCGCGACATACTGCCCCTGCGCCAGCGCCGCCAGAATCGCCAGCGCGCACAGCGACGACGTCGAGGCGCGGCCCTTCTGCACTTCCTTCCACGCCGCGACAAACAGCGGCATCCCCAGCATCACCGCCCCGATGATCGCCGGCATCTGCGCCACCCACGCCGAGATCGCCCCCGAGAAGAACCACTCCGCCAGTTTCGTGCACAGCACCAGAACCCCGCCCACCAGGTACAGCATCATGTACCGCTCGAGTTTGACATTGTGGTGCGAGCAGCAGGCCATCCCCGCGGCGTCCTCGCCGTGGTGGTGCTCGTGGTGGTGGTGAGCCTTGGAAGCCGACGCGGGCGAACCGTGGGCGTGGTTGGCGGCAACGCTCATTCGCAACTCCAAAAACGCGAGTCGAACACGCGGCCCGAACCGGCCGCGCCGTGGAGAGAGCACCATCCTATCCGCCCCCCCGGCAAGTTGTCGGTACGTTCGGGACCTTGTCGGAGTTCGGTCCCTCCCGTTGGCCCAATGCACGTCCCGGCCGTTCCCCCCTTCCACACACCCAACATCACGAATCGAAACCGGCGGCGGCCATCGCCCAATGCCGCGTTAGACTCTGTGCATGGCTCGCTCGAACCCCACACACCGCACCGCGCCCGATGCCGCCGCACTCCGCCGACGCATCGTCATCCTCGGCACCGGCCAGATGGGCCTGGTGTGCGCCGCCATCCTCGCGCCCGCATCGACCGCCGCCACAGGAACCGCCGCGAGGAAACGCGCCGGCCGCGCCGACGCCCCCGCCGCGCCACACATCGTCATGTGGGGACACGACGCCGACGAAGTCGGTGAGTTGACTCAGACGCGGACCAGTCCGCGACTGCCCGGGTTCGAGTTGCCCGACTGCGTCCGCGTCACCGGCGACCTCCGCAGGGCCGTGAGCGATGGCGCGGGCGCATCGCTGGTCGTGTCGGCCGTCCCCGTCCAGTTCACGCGCGATGTCTGGAAGCGCCTCCGCGCACCCGTCCCCGCCGATGCCGCCGTCGTCTCCGTCGCCAAGGGCATCGAGAACAACACCCTCCTGCGACCGACCCAGGTCATCGCCGACGCCCTGGGCGACGACCCCGATGGCCCGCCACGCCCCATCGGCACGCTCAGCGGGCCCACCATCGCCGGCGAACTGGCCCGCGGCCTCCCCGCGACCATGATCGCCGCAAGCGACTGGCCCGGATACGCACACGAACTCCAGCGCGTCTTCTCCACCCAATACCTCCGCGTCTACACCAACGAAGACGTCCTCGGCGTCGAACTCGCCGGCGCGACCAAGAACGTCATCGCCATCGCCGCCGGCATTCTCGACGGCCTGCAGGCCGGCTACAACGCCAAGAGCGCGCTCCTGGCACGCGGCCTGGCCGAGATCACCCGGCTCGGCGTCGCCATGGGCGCTTCGACAGACACCTTCTTCGGCCTCGCAGGCGTCGGCGACCTCGCCACCACCTGCTTCTCGCCCGAAGGCCGCAACCGCAGTTGCGGCGAGGCCCTCGGTCGCGGCGTGAAACTCGATGAATACCTCCGCGCCCAGAAGTCGGTCGTCGAAGGCGTGGCGACGACCAAGTCGGTGATGGACCTGGCCCGCAAGTACCGCGTCGAGATGCCCATCACCGAGCAGGTGCACGCGGTGCTCTTCGAGAATGTCGACCCCATCGACGCCATCGCCCGCCTCATGAGCCGCGAACTGACATCCGAGCGGGTGGGGTGAGGCCTGTCGCCGGACCCGCGGACGTGTGCTTGGAATCGCTTCTCGTGATACGATCTCGTGTCTGATCCGAGAGTCCATCGGCCATGCAGAAGCGACCATTTGATTACTGGCAGCACATCAGCCGCGATCCGCAGGTCATGGGCGGCGAGGCGGTCATGACCGGAACGCGGGTGCCCTTGCGCACCGTGCTGGCATCGCTCGCCGATGGCATGCAGCCGGCGGAGGTCATTCGCGAGTTTCCGGTGTTGACGCCCGCGCACATCCATGCCGCGATCGCCTACGCCGCCGACTCGGCGCGTGAGGATCTGCCATCCGCACCGCTCCCCAAGGTCGCGTGATGCGGATCAAACTCGACGAAAACCTGCCCAACGCATTGAAGCCAGCCCTGGCCGCACTCGGACATGACGCCGACACCGTCTACGACGAGGGGCTCCAGACACGTCCGGATGAGGAGGTTCTTGCTGGGGCCGTCCGCGAGGGTCGCTTTCTGATCACGCAGGACGTTCGCCTGGCCGACAGCCGGGCAGCAGCAAGTCATCGCGGCGTCATGCTCCTGAGACTGGCAGAACCGAGTGCATACAAGATCACTTCGCGCGTGATCTGGGTCTTCGAGCACGAGAACCCGCAACCATGGAGCGACGCGATTGTCATCGTGACGGATGCCAAGGTGCGGATCCGACACCCGCGGACTGGAGGCCGATGACCATGCGACCATCGAGAGTTCGTCTTCTGCTTGCAATCGCGGGCGTGTACTTCAGCAGCAGCATCGTGTCGTCCGCCCTCGCATGGGATGCCCACGGCCACCGCACCATCACGCGCCTCGCGATCGACGGCTTCGTAGCGAGCGCCGGCGCGGCAGCGCCGCTCCCCGACTGGCTCACCACCGAGTCCGCTCGCGCGCAGATCGCGTATCAGTCCTCCGAGGCCGACCGCTACCGCGGCACGCGCTCCAACTACCTCGGGCACGAGAACAACCCCGACCACTTCCTCGATGTCGAAGACCTCGCGACCTTCGGCCTCACGCTCTCCACCATGCCCCCGCTCCGATACCAGTACGTCGCCGCCATGGCCGTCGCCCGCCATGTCCACCCCGACGGCCACAAGCCCCACAACCCGCGCCTCAACCCCACCGGCGACCAGGAGTGGCCCGGCTTTGTCGCCCACGCCATCGCCGAGCACCACGCCAAACTCACCAGCGCGTTCAAGTCCGTCCGCACGCTCGAAACGCTCAACGACCCCGCCCGCGCCCACCAACTCGATATGGCCCGCGCCAACGTGCTCGTCCACATGGGCCACCTCTCCCACTTCGTCGGCGATTCCGCCCAGCCCCTCCACACCACCCGGCACCACCACGGCTGGGTCGGCGACAACCCCAACGGCTACACCACCGACCGCGGCATCCACGCCTTCATCGATGGCACCATCCTCACCATCCACGGTCTGTCGTACGACTCGCTGAAGGAGGAAGCCCGGTTCGAGACCAAAGTCGACGCCGGCGACCCGTGGCGGGACATTCTGTCTTACATCCAGCGCTCGCACGATCTCGTCGAGCCGCTTTACATGCTGCATAAGTCCGGCCAACTCACCCAGGACCCGGGCAAGCCCTTCATCGCCGAGCGACTGCTCGACGCCTCATCGATGCTCGCCGCCCTCTACACCTCCGCGTGGAATGCCTCCACGCCGACCGACAAGGACGTGAAGGACTTCGTGTTCTATGACTCGCCGGCCAAGGCCCAGCCCGCGCCGGGAATGGGCAAGTGAAGTGGCAAGGAGGATGTCGGAGAGTCGTCAGGCTTGCGCCGCACTCCGCGTGTCCATCAGTTCTCCACTCCGCTCTCTCGCAACAGCGCCTCCACGCTTGCCCAATACTGCGGCTGCTCGCTGAGGGCGCCGTTGTGCGACCCCGACAGGTCCACCAGTTTCGAGCCCGGCGTCATCTCGTGCAGCCGCCTGCCGTGCGAATACGGCACGATCTCATCCTCGGTTGAGTGGAGGATCAGCACGGGCCGTCCCAGTTTCGGCAGCACCCGGTCCGTCCGGAACGGGTGCCGCACCAGAAACCCCGGCACCATGTACCGCGACGCCATCGCGTTGATGCTCACAAACGGCGACTCGAGAACCAACGCCGCCGGCGCGTGCTCCGCCGCGACCTGCGCCGCCACCGCCGCGCCCAGCGACCGACCATGGAACACCACGCGCGAACCATCCACCTCCGGCCGCGCCAGCAGCCGCGCATGGAACGCCCTCGCATCCTCCACGATCGCCCGTTCCGAGGGCGCGCCACCGCTCCGCCCATACCCGCGATACTCCGGCATCAGCACCGCAAACCCGCGACGCTGATACCACTGCGCGTAGTCCGTCACGTGGTCGATCAGTTCGCCATTCCCATGAAAGATCACCGCGGCGGGCGCGCGAGCGGAACCGACGCCGGCCGGCGCAAAGTACCACGCCTCCACGCGCACACCGTCCCCCGCATCGAGCCACCATCGCTCGACGCCCCGCGGCATCGCGCCCTCCGGCAACGCCGGACCGGCCGCAAACCGCGGAAAGATCATGCTCGACTGACACGCCGACAGCACAAGGCACCAGCAGAGATACGCCGCCAGCACGATCCGACCCGCCCGCCATGCCGCGCGACCCACACCGCCGCGCGACCCGCCCGCCCCCGGCCGACCGGCGTGCCCATCGCGTCCGCTGTGCGCAGGTTCGTCCACCTCTTGCCCTACGCACGCCCCGCCGCGGCCGTTCCGCCCCCGCCTCTCAGTCCTGCCACGCCTTCACCACCACCCCGTCCTTCATCTGCACGTACGTCGCCCCGCTGCTCTCCTTGCGGCTCGAACCGCCGAACACCAGGAACACCGCGCTCCGGCTCGAACGGTCGCGCCGGTACGTCCACTTCCACAACGATGACCCATCATCCAGTTCCGACTTGCTCGCCGGTTCACCCAACGCGGCACGAACCCACTTCTCCGTCGTCCGTCCCGGCTCGATCTGCTCGAACGTCGCCGGACCGATGTACGTCCCCGACATCGTCTCCTTCGACGATCCGCTCACCAGGCACCCGGGCATCACCGCCGCCGCCCCCGCCAGCGCCCCCGCGCACGCCGCCCGCTTCAGCATCCCGCTCATCGTTCGCTCCTTACCGACTCGCCCCCCCGCTCCCCCCCGTCGCCCCCAAAGCGTACCGCCCGCGCACCGCGCACGATGCACCGCGCGCCGATGCGGCCCGCCGCCGGCCTCTCAACGGGTCGTTGGGTTTGCCGACGCGGCGGTTTCAAGCAGTTGCCGAACCCGCGCCGCACGATACCCCTCGTCGTTCATGATCCCCCGCCCCGCCGTCGCCGGTGCCCGCAACGCCGCTCGCGCATCGCTCTTCGCCCCCACGTCGTT
Organism: Phycisphaeraceae bacterium; assembly: GCA_019636495.1. Taxonomy (GTDB): domain Bacteria; phylum Planctomycetota; class Phycisphaerae; order Phycisphaerales; family UBA1924; genus JAHBXL01. The sequence continues at coordinate 111,684 of JAHBXL010000005.1, forward strand.
CGCAAACGCCGCGATGCTCACATCCTGCGTCCGCGCAAGGCCGTCCGCCGCGCTGTCGGCTCGACCCAGGTCCGCCCGGGCCGCGGCCGATCCCGGCGAAACGACCCGCGGAGCCTCCTCCTCCCCGGCCGGCAGGCTCCCGATGTAGAACACCGTGTTCGCGGGCACCAGAACACGAACGCCCCGCTCCATCGCCACATACTCCGACCTCGGGAACACCGCCGCCAGCGCGCCGCTCATCCGCACCAGTCGATCCGTCGCGCCCCGCCCCGGAAGGCTGTACACCGCGTCGAAGTCCAGCGGCATCCGAAGGTCCACCGGCTGCATCCGCAGGCTCGCCCTCAATGGGTCGATGTCCTCGTACCCCTGGTCCAGCCGTTTCAACCCGCGCGAGTCCACCGGCCGCGTGCCGGGCTGCACACCCCACGCCGCGGCGACAACCAACCCCGCAACCAGCGCGCTCACGCAGATGTTCATCGGCCATCTCATCGGCACGTTCGCGCGCCGCACTCGCGTTGTTCGCTCATCTCAGCAGGATCGTCACCGTGATGGTCACCCCCGCCCGCGGATCGCCCAACGGCAGTTCCGACAGCGCACGCCCCCGCGCTGTCCACCGATACACCGCGTGCTGCACCGGGTCATCCACATCCCGTATGCCCGTCGTCTCGATGAACTCCACGTGCCGCACCAGCCCCTCCCGGTCAAACGTCACGCGCAGCCGAGGGTTCCGCGCAGGCGCGGCCATCAAGCGCGTCACACGCGAAAACTCCGGACGACGCGTGATGATCTCCAGACCCTCCGCCGCCGCGGGCCGACCCGGCCGAACCTCGATCGCCATCTCCCGCGAAACCGCGTTCGATTCCCGCTCGCTCCTCTCCCCGGGCACCGCCCCGGGATTCTGCGTCCCGCTCTCCATCCCCGCGATCTCACGCTGCGCACCCGCGCCCGGCGTCGATGCCTCCGTCACCGCCCGCGCGGCCTCCCGCGGCGGACCGACAAACGATGCATCCCGCTCGTCCGCCGCGGACATCTCCCGCCCCGCAACTTCGCCCATCAGCGGACGCGCTGAATCGTCCGGTCCCTCCTCGGGCGCACCGGCCACCGCCGCCGAAGCCTCCAGTGCATCCGCCCCAACTCTCTCGCCCTCGCGTTGCGCCTCGGCCACTGCCTCCGGCCGCCGCTCCTCGGCCGCCGTTCCCGCCACGGCGCTGGTCTCACGCGCGCCGGCTGCCTGCTCGGCCGCGGCATCCGCCGCGCCGACCCGGTCGGCCGCTTCTCGCTGGTCAGCCGCCGCCACATCCGCCGGCGCAGCACGCCCCGGCTTCCCGGCATCCGGATCCAGCGCGGGCTGTTCAACCTCAGACAACGGCGCGCTGTGCGGCGTCGGATCCGAAAACCCGATCCAGTTCTCACTATCGTGCGGAGACTGCGCAATGCCGAGCCGCAGGCGCTCGATCTCGCGGAGCGGGTCGGGCTCGGGCTTCGGTTCAGACGCGAGCGCAGGGGGATCGGCCTCGGGAGGGGCGGGCGGATCGGCCCAGGGAATGAGCATCACCGGCGTACCGGCGGATGGCGCTGCACGGACAGGTTCACTTCCCAGGAGTTGAACGCGCCCAACGCCGTAGCCGATGCCAACATGCACCGCTGCGCTGAGCAGCATCGCCATGCTCGCCGCGGAACTGGAACGCGGTGAACTCACGCACGAATGCTAGGCGAAGTCCGATGCTGCACCGCTCTCGATGTTCGGCCCATGGTCGGCATGACCCGGGCCCCCTTGCCCGTGCCGGCTACGGGCACCCGCTGAACCACGCCGCGAGAAACGCGAAGATGTCCGACACTCCGAGTGCTCCATCCCCATCGAAGTCGGCCGGGCAGCACACCCCCAGGGTGAGAGTCGCGGGATTGCTGTAGGCGCTGTTGCAGAGGCTGGTCACCAGACACCGGTAGTCCGCCGCATCGCCGGCCTGCACACCCATGATCGTCAGAGTGCCGGTGAACGCGCCCTGAATCCGAGGCCCGTCTTCCAAGTCCGCGCCGTTCTTCTGCCAGCGGTATCCAATTGCGTCCATGGTGTCGATCGCGACGGTGAGTTGAACGTCCGACCCGAGGCAAACGGTCTGCGTCGCGGGCTGATGCAGGAACTCAAAGGGCCGGCAGATGACGGCGACGCTCGCGGCAGCAATGCCGACGATGTACTCGTCGGCCGTCGTTGCACAGGTCATGTTGACCTCTGTCTGAAGCGAAGTCAGCACGGGAGAAAGGTCGAACACGTCGAGGTCAAAGCCGCTCATGCTGCGAGGCGTCCCGGTCAGTTGCGGCAGATCGCCCGTGTTCGATGTCGCGGCCCCGAAATACGACCGGGTCCCGTTGGCGAAGTTGCTCGCGGGATTGAGCGCGTTGGACATGGCGATCGAACTCACCGTCAGCGATTCCCCCGTGATCGCATCGTCCCCGCCATAGCAGACAACCGCGAGACTGCCGTTGATGCCCGAGCTCGGAACCCATGATCCAAGCGTGAACGTGTGCGCCAACGGGCTCGTCGGCGAGACCAGGTGAAGCCCATCGGCGATCCGGATGTCGCGCAGCGGATCCGGGGGGAACTCGTACACCACCACCAGCGTCCACGCCGCGAACGTGCTGTCGCTCTGCAAATCGGCGAGCGGGAAGCAATCGACCCCGCCCACCTGGTAGGCCCCGAATCCGTTCGTCTGGACGATCGTCGTCACATCGGCGGTGGCCTGGTAGCGGTTGCCCGCCATGGTCATGCTGGCATCCGCGGCGATCGTCTGCGAGAATCCGCCCGGCCGCGAGAGTTGCACCTCCATATCCGCCGCCGGCCCGGTTCCCGTCGCCGCCCAATACAGTCGCGCATACCGCACCAACGAACCCGGCGGGAGCACCAGGAGCGCCTGGCTGCGGGCATCGCCGGAGCCGATCGACACGTTCGCCTGCGCCTGGCCGATGGCCGGCGCATTGCTGCGCCAGAAAACGTCCGCGCCCGCGTCCGCCGTGTTCACGCCGACCGCTCCGATGCTGCCGACCACCGGCGCGGGCACCCCGGGAGCGACATCCTGCGCCAGCGTGTTGCCGATGACCGTGAAGTTCCCGTTCAATGTCGTGTGATAGCGCTGCGAAAGTTGTGCATGCGCGCCGGCCGAAGCGCTCAGCACGGCACTCGCCGCCAATACCCAGACACCACGATTCATGCCCATCACGCCCTGTCGGTCACACATCGACTTCATGAACAGCCTCTCCAGGGTCTGCGCTCGCCCCCGAACTTTGGGGCGAAGTGTAATGGAAGTTCCCCTGCTTTCATCAGGAATCTGCACATTTCAGCGGCCTCGTTCCAGTAACAGCCCGCGTCTGTTCGGGCTATGTTGGAGTGCCCCTCGGCCGGCGACTCGACCGGCCCCCTAGTCTCATGCAGCAGAACACCGCGACTCTTCAGGGACGGCCCGGACGGTGATTTCGGGAGTTGCTCATGACCCGGACGTGCAGAACATCGGTCGCACTCGTCGCATCGAGCCTCGCGTTGGCGGGCATCGCCTCCGCCGCCATGCACGCGCAGCCCCCCTCGCCCCCAGCCGCTGTCCCCGCACCACCCCCCGCCCTCGACATCAACTCCCCCGCCCCGCGCCTCTTCATCCGCCAGTGGGTCCGCGGCGACCCGGTCGAGGCTCTCGAGCCCGGAAAGGTCTCCGTCGTCGTCTTCTGGGCCACCTGGTGCCAGCCCTGCCGACGCGCGGTCCCCTACCTCAGCGACATCCAGCGCACCCACGCCGACCGCGGCCTGCGCATCATCGCCATCGCCAGCCAGGAACCCGGTGGAGCCGACGACCTCGAACGCTTCGCCCTCCAGCAGGGCGATCGTGTCGCCTACTCCATCGCTTGGGACGACCAGGGCCGAACCCATCGCGCGTGGATCGCCGCATCCGGTTCACGCGCCATCCCCACCGCCTTCATCGTCGATCAGCGCGGCCGCATCGCCTGGATCGGAAGCCCCCAGGCCGGCCTTGCCCGCGCCGTCGCCCAGGTGCTCGACGGCACCTTCGACATCGCCGCCGAAGCCGCCGAGGCCGCGCGCCGCCGCGAAATCGCCGCCAGCGCCGCACCCCTCGCGCGCGAGTTTCACAACGCGACACGCGCCGGAGATTTCCCCGCCGCCATCCGCGCCGCAGATCGCATCATCGAACTCGACCCCGTCCTCAACAGCGAATGGTCCATCGCCAAGGTCCAGGTGCTCCTGTCCCAGATGAAGGACCCCGAGCGCGCCTTCGCCTTCGCCGCCGCCGCGGCCGATGGTCCTCTCAAGGACAACCCCGACGCGCTCGTCAACCTCGCCCTGCTCATCGCCGAAGAGCCCGGACCGAACTCGCGCGACTTCCCCCTCGCCCTCCGCGCCGCACAGCGCGCCGTCGAGATCACCGCCGAGCGCGACCCGACCGTCCTCGCCGCCCTCGCGCAAACCCAGGCCGCCGCCGGGCAGGCCGCCGCCGCCGCCAGAACCCAGGAGCGCGCGGTCGATCTCTCCGCCCCCGGCCCCGAGCGCGAGGAGCAGCGCCGCCGACTCGATGAATATAAGAAAAAACTGAACTAAACCCCGCCGGTCCGCTCAGCACGCCCGCCGACGAAGGTCCGGTACCGGCGACATCAGGTCCGCGCTCGTCATCCCGTCCATCGGGTAATACCGCCCCAGCGCGCCCGCCAGCGCGTCCGGCGTCGACAGCACGAAGTAGCACTGCACCGGGATCTGTCGCGATGCAAAGTTCATCGCTCGCACCAGCGACTCCTGCAGCGTGCACACCATCAACTCCGCCCCGTCGTACCCCATCGGCAGAACCCGGAACTGCCACGCCTGACGACGGCTCACCAGTTCCCGAACCGCGGGGTCCACGTGCTCCACACGCGGGTCCAGCCACCGCGTCGTCGCCGCGTACTGCTCCGCCCACGCCTGCTCCACCGATGTCCCATCAATCCCGAACATCTGCTCCGCCAGTTCGCCGAACGGACGGTGCGTCGCACGCTGACGCTGCAACACCTGCTCGCACTGGTCCCGCGTCAGCACGCGGCGGCGAACCAGCAGTTCTCCGATCGGTAGACGCATGTCCGGCCTCCAGGCCCCGCGCTTTGCGCGCAGAGCGTGCTCCCGGCCGACCGTCCCCGCGCGGGCACGGCGGCTCCACCGCACACATCGGATCGACACCCGCGGCCGCTGCGGCCGAGGCACGCCTTGCCACGCGATCAGGTGGGGTCTGTGCGCATCCGGCAGTCTGCGTGTTCTGCACGACCGACCGCCGCGCTGTTCCACGTCCGAGAATCAGCCCGATGCGTCCACGCCCCCCCGCCCCGCTCACGCCGGCTCCACCGAGACCCTCAGGCCCCGGCCCGCGAACTGCTCCCGATACAACTCCGCGCGCTCCCTGTGCGTGTGCAGCACCAGCGCGACCCCCGAAGTGTGCGCCGTCACCGTCACCTGCATCGCCCGACCCGAATCCATCCGCGTCAGTTCGATGATCGTCCGCACGACATACCGCAGTTCGTTCACATCGTCGTTGTGCAGCAGCACGCGAAACTGCGGCAACGCTCGCATCGGCGCCGACGGCCTGGCCGTCCCCTTCATCGGCCCACCCTTCGCGCCCGCCGCCTCCCCCTTGGCCCCCCCCGCCGCGCCGCTCCCGCTCTGTCCCCCCTGCGCGCTGCCGCCATTGGTCGAACTCATGCTGCGCTCCGCTCCCGGGCCGTCCGGCCCGTGTGTTCAAGGTAGCCCCGCCCCCGCCGTTGGCAACCCGCAACGCACGATTCCCGCCCGAGTTTGCAGCAATTCACCCGCGCCGATCGAAGAGTCTTCTGCCGCGGAGAAAGAACCCGGAGACGCCGCCATGCCCCACGTCGTGGTCCACGCCGCGGACGGGCGCGAACTCGGTCGTTTCGACCTCGCCGATGCCGCCGGCGCGCCCCGCCGTATCGTCATCGGTCGCGCCGCCGATTGCGACCTGCGCATCGCCCACTCCACCGTCTCGCGGCACCACTGCGCGCTCGTCCGCGATGACGATGGCGAGTGGACCGCACACGACCTCGGATCAACCCACGGCACCTGGTTCGACGGCCAGCGCGCTGCCTCCGCACGAATCGCCGCCGACTCCACCATCCGCATCGGACCCGCGATCCTGCGCTTCATCGGCGTCGCCGCCCGCTCATCGCCCCCCGCGAAGGGCCCGCCCCGCTGACCTCAACGCGGCTATCGTGCGCGTTCCCCCGCAGGACCGCGGCCCATGAACAACTTCCTCACCATCATCGACACGCCCGCCGAGATCCTCCGCGAGATGCTCCAGCGCGCCATCGACCTGCGCCGAAGGCCCTACCCCGGACTCCTCCTCGGCAAGACCCTCTGCTGCCTCTTCGAAAAGCCCAGCCTCCGCACCCGCGTCAGTTTCGAGCAGGCCATGCGACGACTCGGCGGATCCGTCATGAGCATGTCCAGCAACGAGATCGGCATCGGCGGACGCGAGTCCCCCGAGGACATCGCCCACGTCCTGTCCTCCATGGTCGACGCCATCATGGCCCGCGTCCTCGACCACGAGACCCTCAACCGCATGGCCCGAACCAGCGCGGTCCCCCTCATCAACGGACTCTCCGACTACGCGCACCCACCCCAGGCCCTCGCCGACGCCCTCACCCTCATCGACGAGTTCTGCCCCGGTTCCGCCGACGGCCTCCGCGGCCGCGCCGTCGCCTTCGTCGGCGATGGAAACAACGTCGCCCGCTCACTCGCCGAAATCTGCGGCAAACTCGGCATGCGCTTCATCATGTGCGCGCCCGAAGGCTTCGAACTCCCCCCCGACTGGATCGACGCCGCGACCCGGCGCATCCCCGGCCTCGAAGTCTCCTCCGTCTCCGACCCCGTCGAGGCCGTCCTCCACGCCGACGCCATCTGCTGCGACACCTTCGTCTCCATGGGGCAGGAACACGAACGCGCCCAGAGACTCGAAGCCTTCCGCCGATACCAGATCAACCAGGAACTCGTCTCCCAGGCCCCCGCCCACGCCATCGTCCTGCACTGCCTCCCCGCCTCGCGAGGGATCGAGATCACCGACGAGGTCATGGACGGGCCGCGCTCACGGATCTTCCAGCAGGCACGCAACCGCCTCGATGCCCAGATGGGACTGCTCGCCGCCCTCCTCGCCCCACGCCCATGGTGAACCGACCCGCAGACCAACCGGCCCCGGCCCGGCCCGTACACCTGGTCGTCGGTTCCGTCTCCGCCGCGCAGGCCCACGACCTCCCCGCCGCACGCCGCGTGCTCCATGACCTCGCCGCCGCACTCCGCGCCCGCGCTGCGCCCGCCGCCCCTCAGATCGTCACCGACTTCCATCGATTGGCCGATGACGCGCTCGCGCACCTCCCCTGCATCTGCATCGGCCACCCCGAGGTCAACGCCCTCTCCGCGTTCCTCGCCGACAAACTCCCGCCCGCACTCGTCATCGATGGCGCGCTCGCCGTCCAGTTCAATATCGCCGATCGCGAGCCCGTCGCGCTCCTCTGGGGCGTCGATCACGCCGCCACCAACCGCGCCGCCGACCTCTTCACGCAGCGCTTCCTCGACGCCTTCGCCGACGCCGTCGCCCACGAATGCCGCTGACCCGCGCGCCAAAAACACACGCGGCCCGGACAACGCCCGGGCCGCGCGATCGGTTCTTCAGTGCTCACCCGCCCAGCGGTCAGTTGCTCGACGCCGCGCTCAGCCACGTCGGCCGCGGGGCCTTCGGGTCCAGCGGCTCAACGCTCACCTTCCGACCCTGGAACACCACCCGACCCTCGATCAGCGAGTACAGCGTGTCGTCGCGGCCCCGGTCCACCATGTACCCGGCCTTGAACGGCGTGCCGCGCTGACGCACGATGATCGAGCCGGCCTGCGCCACCTCGCCGCCGTACAACTTGATGCCCAGATACTTCGGGTTCGAATCGCGACCGTTGTGCGTCGAGCCCTGTCCCTTTTTGTGTGCCATGGCGAGGCCCTCTGAAAAGCCCGGCGCGATCGCCGCGACGGGCCGAAACACTAGCCGCCCTCGTCCTCATCTTCCAGTTCAAACAAAACCCGTGCGCACCCGCCGCGCACCCGCCCTACCGCATGATCCACGTGCGCTCACGCACCGGGATCGGGTCCAGACGCTGACGAACCAGGTCACCCGGAGTGTCATAGTCCAGCCGAAGCGTCTTGCGCAGGACGTACCGCGTCGAACTCCGCGGCGAATCCACCGTCGCCGTCTCCCCCGAGAACCCCGCCGCATAGATCGTGATCCGCTCCGGGTTCGCATCCGTCACCGGCCAGATCACCACCCCCTCCTTCCCGTGCTCCCGGCCCTGCAGAAGCGTCCCGATAATCGCGATTTGGTCCTCCGAGAACGGGTTCTGCGTCGAGGCCACGATCTGTTCCGTCACAACCTGCGGAACCTCGCGACCCGATCGCAGAATCTCCCCCTCGCCGTTGGCCATCTCGAATGCCGGCGCAAACAAGATGTCTTCCCCGGAGTTGTTCACCACCGAGTACGTCATGTACAGGTACATCCGCGGCCCCTGCCCGGGAACCTCCAGCGAAACCATCCGCAGCGGACCGGGGCTCAACTCCAACTGCCACCGCCGCGGCACAGGGTCCGGCTCCGGCGCCGCGCCGGCCAGCGCCAGCGCACACGCGCCCAGCAGCCCGATCGCCGCCGCCTTCACCAACCCCGATGCGTTCCGATCCAACCCATGCGGATGAGCCATGAACACGTCTCCTGAACGGCGCACCGGGCAACGCCCTGCGCCTCCTGTGGGGCCAACAGTGTACACGACCGGATACGCTTGTCGCGCCCGCGGGTTCCCATCCCCCTCCGCCCCACGCGACTCCCGCCCACCGACTCCCACACAACCACCCGGCACCCTCGGTTGTTAGGGCATAGTCCGGGACCTACGCTTCTCCAATGTCCCCGCCCGTCAACAACCCCTCGCGTCCGCCCGACACCGGATCCACCTTCCGCGACCGCCTGATGTACTACTTGTTCGGCGTCGCACTCGGATGCGTCATGATCGGCATGATGTTCTCCATCCGCGCCAAAATGGCCCGCCAGGAGCAGGCCCGGCGCGAAGCCGAGGCCGCCGCGGCACAAAACCCAGCCCCGAATCCCGCCGCGCCCTCACACTCGAATCCCGCTCCCGCCCCACAGCCCTGAATCCCCCCTGCCCCTCCCCGCCCCCGCCGCACGCGCGGCACGATCACCATGCCCAGACGCGCCGCCGAAGTTGTTGTCCCGCCGCGGAGCCGCCCTTCGCGCAACGGCCCCGCCGTGCCCGCCGCGAGCACGCCCGCGCCCGCCGCCGAAGCGCCGCGCCGCGAGCCCTTGCGCTGCATCCGCATCCGCGGCGCAAAGGAACACAACCTCAAGAGCCTCAACGCCGACATCCCCCGCGACCAGTTGGTCGTCATCACCGGCCTCTCCGGCTCCGGCAAAAGTTCGCTCGCCTTCGACACCATCTTCGCCGAGGGCCAGCGCAAATACATGGAGTCGCTCTCCGCCTACGCGAGGCAGTTCCTCGACCAACTCAAGAAGCCCGATGTCGAGGAGATCGACGGCATCCCGCCCACCATCGCCATCGAGCAGCGCGGCAGTTCCGCCAACCCCCGCTCGACCGTCGCCACAACCACCGAGATCTATGACTATCTAAGATTGCTTTTTGCACGCTGCGGCCGCGCACGTTCCTGGTTCCCCACGAAAGTAAGAAAGGACGGAACCGTCCTCGCACGCTCCGGCGCGCCCATCTCCGCCACCACCAGCACCCAGATCGTGGATGCGATTCTCGGTGGCACCGGTCTCCAGACCGGTGCTTCCGCCTCCAGTCGCGCCGCTCTCCAGAGCGGTGCGGCCACCGGCCGCATCATGATCCTCGCCCCCGTCATCCGCGGCCAGAAGGGCTTCCACCGCGACAAGATCGAAGAACTCTCCGCCCAGGGCTGGGGCCGCGCCCGCGTCAACGGCACGGTCATCGAACTCCGCGAAGCGCTCAAAGACCCCGGCGAAAACCCCCTCAAACTCGGCCGCTACGAGAAGCACGACATCGACGCCGTCATCGACCGCCTCGCGCTCTCATCGGAGCCCGAACTCCGACAGCGCCTCGCCGAATCCATCGAAGCCGCGCTCAAGATCGCCGATGGCACCGTCATCGTCTCCTTCGAGACCGGCAACTCCTGGACCGACCAGGCCTACTCCACAAACTTCTCCGACCCCGACCACCCCGAAATCGCCCTCGAGGAACTCTCCCCACGCCTCTTCTCCTTCAACTCCCCGCACGGCGCATGCCCCACCTGCCACGGCCTCGGTACCCTCCTCGAGTTCGACGAGGCCCTCGTCGTCCCCAACGAACAACTCCCCCTCTCCGCCGGCGCCATCGCGGCGTGGAACAAGAACGGCCCCGTCCGCGCGTGGTACAACCGCTTCATCAAGAAGTTCTGCAAACTGACGGGCGCCGATTACAACGGACCCTTCGCCGCGCTCAACGCCGAACAGCGCCGCATCCTCCTGCACGGCACCACGCGCGATGATGCCCTCCGCCTCAAGGCCAAGTTCGAGGGCGTCATCCCCAACATCACCCAGTGGTGGGGCAGCACGCAGAACCCCGACATCAAAGAGTGGCTCGGCCAGTTCATGAGCCAGAAGCCGTGCACCACCTGCAACGGCGACCGCCTGCGCATCGAGGCCCTGCACGTGCTCATCGAGAGCACGCACGCCGCGGACACGTCGCAGGCCTTCAGCGCGTCCATCATCGGGCGTCCCGTCGGCAGGCCCGGAACGGTCCTCAACATCGCCGAACTCTCGCGCCTCAACATCCTCGATGCCCGCGAGTTCCTCAGCGGCCTGAAACTCTCCACCGAAACCGCGAAGATCGCCGAGCCCATCCTCAAGGAGATCAACAACCGCCTCCGCTTCCTCTGCGGCGTCGGACTCGAATATCTCTCCCTCGACCGCCGCACCGCCACCCTCTCCGGCGGCGAGGCCCAGCGCATCCGCCTCGCCACACAGGTCGGCTCCGGCCTCGTCGGCGCTTGTTATGTTCTCGACGAGCCCACCATCGGCCTCCACCAGCGCGACAACGACCGACTTATATCGACCTTACGTCACCTCACCGACATCGGCAACACCGTCCTCGTCGTCGAACACGATGAGGACATGATCCGCTCTGCCGACCACGTGCTCGATATCGGCCCCGGCCCCGGCGTCCACGGCGGGCGCATCGTCGCGCAGGGCACGGTCGCCGACATCATCGCCGAGCCCGCTTCCATCACCGGCCAGTACCTCTCCGGCCGCCGGACGATCCCGCTCCCGAAGAACCGCCGCGCGCTGAGTGAGAAGCGCGCCATCATCATCAAGGGCGCAAAGCAGAACAACCTCAAGACCATCGACGCCGTCTTCCCCCTCGGCGGCATCATCTGCGTGACGGGCGTCTCGGGCTCGGGCAAGAGCACGCTGGTAAACGACATCCTGCTCGCGGCCGCGCGCAACACCATCAACGGCTCGCGCGAGAAGCCGGGCGCGCACACCTCCATCAAGTTCCACAAGGACCTCGACCGCGTCATCGAGGTCGATCAATCCGCCATCGGCAGAACCCCACGTTCCAACGCCGCGACCTACACCGGAATCTTCGACGACATCCGCAATGTCTTCGCGCAGACCAAGGAATCCAAGATCCGCGGCTACCAACCCGGCCGATTCTCATTCAACGTGCCCGCCAAGCGCGGCGGCGGACGCTGCGAGGCCTGCGAGGGCCAGGGGCTCAAGAAGATCGAGATGCACTTCCTGCCCGATGTCTTCGTCGAGTGCGAAGTCTGCCGCGGCCGCCGATACAACCGCGAAACGCTCGAGATCCTGTACAAGGGCAAGTCGATCGCCGACGTCCTCAGCATGACCGTCGAGAACGCCTGCACGTTCTTCGAGAACCACCCCAAGATCCTCCGCTTCCTGCAGTGCCTGCACGATGTCGGCCTCGACTACATTGAACTCGGCCAGCCGAGCACGACGCTCTCGGGCGGTGAGGCGCAGCGCGTCAAACTCGCCACCGAACTCGGCAAGGGCGCGGGCCAGACCGGCACGCAGGGACACACGCTCTACATCCTCGATGAGCCGACCACGGGCCTGCACTTTGAAGATATCCGCAAACTCGTCGAGGTCTTCAACCGCCTCGCCGATGCGGGCAACACGCTGGTGGTGATCGAGCACAACCTCGACGTCATCAAGTGCGCCGACTGGCTCATCGACCTCGGGCCCGAGGGCGGAGATGGCGGCGGGCGAATCGTCGCCAGCGGCACGCCCGAGGCCGTCATGTCCGCCGCGGCGTCGTACACGGGGCGATACCTGAAGAAGCACGTGGAGGCGGAGGCTCGCCGTGCCACCGACCGCCGGCTCTGAGGCGGTCGGTGCTGATGACCGCCGCACGCCGCGTCTGTCCCGCCGTGACGAGGAAGGTCCCCAGAAGTCATGAAGAGAACGGAGGCACGGCGAGAGTGGGGCGAGCGAGGCGCGGTCCAAGCCGGGTACGCTGACCTTCGCCTGCTCTGCAGGCTGCAAGGCCATGCAAATGGGGTGGAGTAAAGGCAGCGAAGCACCGGGCGAGCCCGGTGGCAATCGACCTGTGCCCGCTCCGCGGCTCAAGAAGAGGCAAGAGCCGTAGGGCACTGGCCACTCGGCCCAAAGCGGCCGCGTGACCAGTGGCACTTCAAGTCAAAGAAGTCACCTGTGCCACCCGCCGATGCCGCGCTGCTTGAGATGATCGACAGGATCCTGGCTCGCGACTCTGACGCTGTGCAAGAGGTTGTGACGCCACTCAGCAAGCCCGCCGAGCGCATGCACAACGTCGCCGAGCGATTGCGCACAGGCCGATTGGCCGAAGAGTACTTTCTTGCGCACAGCCAAGCCATAGCGAGTGTCGCGCCGACGCTCATACTCGATCACCGCGCGCTGGCTCGGGGCTACGACTTCGGCATCCGCGAGCGTGACGGCATCGCTATTGAGGTCAAAGGTCTCAAGCAGAAGCGCGGCGGCATCGCCTTTACCGATCGCGAGTGGCCTGAGGCCAAGGTGCGCCGCGGCGACTTCTGGCTTGTCGTTGTCGGCAACATCGACACCAACCCGATCGCGCGCCTGATTCCCGATCCGGCAACTTCGTTGAATGCGGAGTGCCGGTATCAGACCACCATCGCTGCATCCTGGCGTGCGATGGTCGCGGTCGCCTGAGTCAGTTGTCCCGAACGCCTCGCCCGTTCGCCCCAACGGGGCGATGGGTTGTAGCCACGGGTGGAGCGAAGCCGCTTTGGGCCTCGCGGAACCCGTGGCGAGGTTTCGTTATCCTCTTCCCGCCCCGGAGGGGCGGAGGAGGTTTCGCGGACAGCGAGAGGACCACGATGCCCGGCACCTACTCGCAGATTCTGCTGCACCTCGTCTTCTCCACCAAGCACCGCGAACCGTGGATCACCGCCGACATCGCGGAGCGTCTCTATCCCTACATGGGGGGCATCGTGCGGGGCGAGAAGGGAGTGCTGTACGACATCGGCGGCGTGGAAGACCACGTCCACATGTGTTTGCGGTGGCGGCCCGACGGAAGCGTGTCGGACCTGATGCGTGCCGTCAAGGCGAACTCGTCAAAGTGGCTCCATGACACGTTCCCGAATCTCGGCGCGTTCGCGTGGCAGGAGGGATACAGCGTGTTCTCAGTGAGCAAGTCGCAGGACGGAGCCGTCAAGTCGTACATCGCCGGACAGCACGAACATCACAAGAGAGACGACTTCAAGTCCGAGTTGCTGCGAATGCTCCGCCTGCATGAGATCGAGTTCGACGAGCGGTATGTCTTCGATTGATTTGCCGTGCGGCAGGATGCTCCCTCCGCCCCGCCGGGGCGGGATGGAAAGACCGAACTCTGTTCCACGGGTTGCGCTTCGCCCGCGGAAGCGAGGCTTCATCATCCACTTTCCGCCCCAGCGGGGCGCAGGGTTGTAGCCACGGGTGGAGCGAGGCCGCTTTGGGCCTCGCGGAACCCGTGGAAGCGGAACCCGTGGAAGCATGGTTTCATTGTCCTCTTCCCGCCCCGGAGGGGCGGAGGCGGTTTCGCGTACTGCGAAAGGACCACGGTGCCGTCGTGCGCTCCCTCCGCCCCGCCGGGGCGGGATGGAAAGACCGAACTCTGTTCCACGGGTTGCGCTCGCCCGCGAGGCGCGGGCCGCGCTTCACCCGTGGCTACACTCCGCGGCCCCGTTCGGGGCCGAATGAAGCGCGCGGCAGTCTCTCCCGTCCCGCCCCGCGGCCGATATTGCAGTCCGAGCAGAGCGTACGCAGGTTCGAAGCATCGTTGGTCCCGCCGCGGGAGACGGGCACGATGTGATCGACGTGCAGCCCCGCGCGATGCCTCGACTTGGCGCACGCCCCGCATATCGAGCACGCGAACCCGTCTCGCTCCAGCACCTGCCAGCGCAGCCCGAGCCGCACCTGCTCCCGCCGCCGACGACGACCCGCCTTCTGCCCCATCTCGATCATCGCCTCTCGCGTCAGCGTCCCCCGATACACTCGCGCAAGCAACTTGCACGCCCGGCGGATGCTCCCCCATCGCTCGTAGTAGGCCTTGCCCGAGTACCGGCCGTACCGCTTCAACATCGTCTCCCCCGGCGGGTAGCCCACCTTCCGCCATACCCGCTCAAGGTTCCGGACCAGATCCGCGGCGTCGATCGGCTCAAGATGCGGCACGGCCGCGCCGCTCTTGATCAGCGTCTCCCGCCAGGTCCCGAACCGCTTCCGCAACGTCTTCTGGCTACACGGCCGGTCCTTCCACCTTTGGTAGTTCTTGAACGAGGGCACCGTTCCCTTGTGCAGCCGCACAAACTTCCGGATCCCCTTCAGGATCTCCTCATCCGATGGATGCCGCTTGGCGTGAATGTCAAACTCGAACGCCATGCGTTGCCCCCTTCCGGCGTGTGCCGGCAAGCGCGCAGACTGGAACGCGACCAAGGGGGAAAGTGTACCACGCAGTAAACTATCTGTCAACATTTTGTTTGGGTATCGTCCGACTCGCCTGCCGCACCAGCCGCGCGGTTCCAACTATTTGCCATCACCGTATTTACGGCAACACCCGCGCCGGAGACCGAGCCCCGGACCCCGGAACCCGGAACCCGAGCCCCCCACATCCCACATCCCACATCCCACATCGCACATCCGACATCCCACTTCCCACCTCACCCCCGCCCCAGGTTCTCGCGGCTCATCATCAACTCCAGCGTCCCGCAGACGATGTCGACATCGCGCTCCGTCAGGTCGTTGAAGAACGGCAGCGCGATGGTCCGCGTGCTGACGCTCTCGGCAATGGGGAAATCGCCCGCGCGGCCGCGCACCTGCCCCTCCCGCGCCAGCGCCTCGTAGAACGGCTGCGTGTGGATGCACGGGAAATAGTCCGATGCGCCGATCTCGTGCCGGCGCAGCCCCGCGATGATGCGGTCGCGCTCATCGCGCGTCCACGCGCCCGGCCCGCCCAGACGCACCACGAACACGAACCACGACATCTCCGTCTCGGGCAGCAGCGTCGGCAGGATCAGGTCGTGATGCCCCGACAAGCGCTTGAAATACATGTTCGCCACGTGCTGCCGCTTGCGGATGATCTCGTCGAGCCGGCGCATCTGCGCCACGCCCAGCGCGGCGTTCAACTCCGACATTCGAAAGTTATATCCGAGCCGCTCGTGACTCAGCCACGAACCGACCGACCCGCCCCCGCCCCCGATCGCCCCCGCCGTCGGCGCTGCGCCCGCCTCCGCCGCGCTGGGCCGCTCGCGCGCATCGGCGATCGCGCGGCCCTGGTTCCGCATCGAGCGGCACAGGTTCGCCAGACGACGGTCATCGGTCACGATGCACCCGCCCTCGCCCGTCGTGATCTGCTTGTTCGGATAGAACGCCAGAACGCCGATCCGCCCGAAACTCCCCGCGCGCCGGCCCCGATGCGACACCCCCAGCGCCTCGCAGCAGTCCTCGACCAGCGGGATCTCGTGCCGCTGCGCGATCGCCTCGTACTCGTCCATGTACGCCGGATTGCCGAACGTCTCCACCGCGACAATCGCCTTCGTTCGCGGCGTGATCGCCGCGGCGAGTTTCTCGGGGTCCATGTTCAGCGTGCGCGGACAAACATCAACAAACACCGGCTTGGCCCCGACATACAGAATGCAGTTCGCGGAGGCGACAAAGGAGAACGGAGTCGTAATGACCTCGTCGCCGGGGCCGATTCCGAGGGCGAGGAGCGCGAGGTGGAGGCCGGCGGTTCCGCTGGAGACGGCGACGCCGTGTGCGCGGTCGGCCGAAGCGGCGACGGCCTGCTCGAACCTCTCGGCCATGGGGCCGAGGGCGAGGCGGCCGGACTTCATCGTCTGCACGACGAGGTCGATCTCGGCGTTGGTGATGTCGGGGCGGGAGAGGGGGATTTCGTGCATGCTCAGCCTCGGGCTGATTCGCGCACGACCGCTTCGGTCAGTTGCCGCACCAGCACGGAGATCGTAGTCGGCTCGGCGGAGTGCTCGAGGGCGACGGGCTCGTCGGCCTGGAGTTGCCTGGAGAACCGCTGGTAGGCGGTGATGACGGTGGAGTGGGCGGGACGGCCGATGGCGCGGGCAATGTCGGGGAAACTCTGCGTGGTGAGGGACCGTGCGATATAAGTTATAATCGCGCGGGCGAGGACGACGCGCTTGTGCCGGGTAGGGCCGGCGAGGTCGGCGGTGTCGACGGCGAGCGCGGCGCAGGTCTGCGAGACGATGGTGTGCATTCGGACGGGGCGTGCGGGTCGCTGCGCGGCGGGCGCGGAGCCATCGGCCGCGGGACCGCCGCCAAGGGCGCGCTCGACGGCGCCGGCGCCGATCCGGCCATCGGCGGCGACGAACTCGGGCGCGACGCGCCGGAGCGCATCGAGTTTGGTGAGCACGCCCTCGATGTCGCGCACCGAAGGCCCCGCCGACGCGGCGGGAAGCCAGCCTGTGCGCGAGGCGACGGCGCGGACCGCGCCATCGTCGAGTCGCAGGCCGCGACGCTGCGCGAACACGCGGATGATCCGCTCACGCAGTCCGCTCTCGGGCGGTGCGACGCCCGCGACGAGTCCGGCCATGAAGCGCGACACGAGGGCGGGGCTGAACTTCCGGAGGGCGCGTGGGTGCTGATCGCTGACGAGGATCACTTTTGCGCCACCGCGTTCAATGTCGTCGAATGTGTGCAGCAGTTCGTCCTGGGTGGCTTGCTTTGCGGCGAGGAAATGGACATCGTCGATGCAGAGGAGGTCGCAGCGGCGGTAGGCGCGGCGGAAGCGGGCGATGCCGGCGGCGGGCTTTCCGGGGCCCGCGGGTCCGGTGTCGCGGATGGCGGCGACGAAGTCGTTCATGAACGCTTCGCCGCTGGTGACGCGCACGACGGCGCCGGGGTGTCGTTCGCGGAATCGGACCGCCGCGCCGTGCAGTAGGTGGCTTTTGCCCAGGCCGCAGGGTCCGTGGATGAAGAGGTGCCTTGGCGCATCATCGTCGGCGCTCTCGGCGAGTCGCGAGGCGGTGTCGTAGGCGACGCGGTTGGATTCGCCGACGACGAAGTCTTCGAGGCGGTAGCGAGCGACGGGCGCGGGGCGGGGGCGCGCAGGCGGGGCGGGGCTCTCGGGGCGGTGCGCGGGGGCATGCGCGGCGTGGGCGGTGGAAGCGGGGAGGTCGTCGCCGATGAACTCGGCCTGTGCGCCGGCGGCCTGTCGGAGGGCGACGGCGAAGCGGCGACGCAGAACATCCGCCGCGGCGCGGCTTGGGGCGTGCACTTCGACGCGGCCATCGTTGAAGCGGATGCGAACGCGGTCGCGGAAGTAGCGGTCGAAAGCGGCGTGCCCGATGATGATCGCGAGGCGGGCGTGCAGCGCGTCGGCATCGTCGTTGGCCGGCGCGAGGGGGGCGGGCGCGGGCGACGGCGTGGATGTGATGACCGGGGCGGCGGCGGCGATGTTGGTCGGGGCCGGGAGGCGCGGCGGGAGCGCGTGTGCGCGGCGGGCGCGCACGTCACGGTCTCCGGCATCGCGTCCGGGGGTTCGGGGGGCGGGGCCGCGTGCTTCGGTCCAGACGAGGTCGCGGTTGGTGTCAGTGGATTCGCATCGTGCGCTCGGTTCTCTCTCGGTGGTCTGCTGGTGGGTTGGGTTCGAAGCGTGACGTGTCTCCACAGGTCACACCTTTGCGCGAAGGGGCCTTGACCGGTCGCGGAAGAGCCGCGGCGGCGGGCACGGTGAACGCCGGTCAGCCGGCGGAGATGAGAACGCGAATCCGTTCTGACGCCGCCCAGAGTCCCTGCGAATCCGCCGCGACGGGGCGAGTGGGCGCCTCGTCGGGTCGGACACGCAGCCGAATGCTCCACGATCGAGGATCGAAGTGGAGCAAAGAACGACGCGCGAACGTGGCCGGACACGGGGTCCGATTCCGGTCGCGAGCCGGGGAGAACACACAACAGTTCATCATCGTGACGAGGGCGGTCGGCCGAGTCCCTGACCGAGTGGCAGAGCGTACCGGGTCGTGGATGCGGTCTCAAGTGCGGGTCGGGTCGCGGGTGGCCTGTGCGAGACGGAAAGCCGGTAAAACCGGGACTTGCGCGCGAGAAAAAAACTTGTCCACGGCGCGCGGCGGTTGGTCGCGTGAGTGGTGGAGAATGTTGTGGAAAACCGCGCGAAGCGAGGTCAAGCGCGGGCCTGTCGCGGGTCGTGGAGTGCGCGGAACGCGGCTCGATTCTGAGCGCAAGCGCGACACGCCGCGGAGCGGCGAGGCGCCCGGAGGCACGAGAACCTGCGGCGAAACGCCTCACTCGCGCGCGAGCGCGCGGATCAAGGGGATTCGCACGCCGAACTGTGCGAACCCGGCGTGTGCGTAGAGGCGGAGCGCGGGCGTGTTGCGCTTGTCGACGGCGCAGGTGACCCCGCCGGACATGAGCAGAGTTCGTCCGAGCGCGCGGAGCGAGCGATCGAGCAGAGCGGAGCCGACGCCGCGGCCGCGGCAGGAAGGGCCGAGTCCGAGGTAGACGAGTTCGACCGAATCGTGCTCGGGCGAGATGGAGAAGAGCGCGCACCCGCAGGGCTTGTGGTCGGCGAAGACGACCCACCACAGGGCGGGGTCGAACCGGCCGACGCTCTTGTGGGAATCGAGAACATCGGCGACAGCGCGGAGGCCGCAGAGTTCGGGGCAGTCGAGCGTGTCGATGTAGGACTCGCTGAGGGCATCGATGAGGATGCGGTCGGCATCGGCGTGGCTGTGGTTGGCGAGCAGTTCGGCGACCGATCGGACCTCGAACCCGGGGGGGAGGGAGATCGCCGAGGGGTGACCCGGCGCGGCGGGCATGGGTCCGGGCGGTCGGCGCATGTAGGCGAGGTCGCCGATGCGAGTGAATCCGGCAGCGCGGAGCGCTTCGAGCGCGGCGGTCTCGCGCGGTTCGAGCAGGGCCTGAGCGAGTCGAACACCCTTGTCGGTCTTGCCGGGGATGGGCCCGCTGAGCGCAGCGCACGCCGCGTGGACGAGGGCAGCGCGCTCGCGCAGGGCCTGTGCATCGGCGGGCGGTCGCCTTCGCGGCGGGTCACCTGAGAGGAAGATCATGGCGGTCCTTCCTGCGCCGATGACGGCGAGGCAGACCTGGCGCACGTGGGCGCCGCCCGCATCGAGGACCGCCCAGAGGAGGGAGAGGTCGATGTTGAGATCGTGGGCGGTTTCGATGAACCTCCGCGCGGCGGCGAGGGGCTCGCGGGCGCTGTCGGCGACAAGGCGTGCGCACGCCGCGAGGCGCAGATGCTCGGGCACGAGGACCACGCGCGGGGCATCGGGGCCGGGCCCGAGCGGGGTCGGCGGAGACTCGCCGATGAAGGTGGTCATTTGGGGAAGATGGTAGGGGCGGAGGGGATGTGGGATGTGGGATGTGGGATGTCGGATGTGGGATGTCGGATGTGGGATGTCGGATGTGGGATGTCGGATGTGGGATGTGGGATGTGGGATGTGGGATGTCGGATGTGGGATGTCGGATGTCGGATGTGGGATGTCGGATGTGGGATGTCGGATGTCGGATGTGGGAAGGGGGGTGGGGGATGGGAGAGCGGGTGGATTCTGGACTTTGGATCGGTGGAACTGAACTTGCCCACCGATTTCGGACACCGGCAAACCTCGGCCGGTAGCGCGTGTCAAGTTGCGCACATTGCCAAAGAGGTTCTCCCCAGGGAGGTTGAGTCCGGCTGCTGAGGCGGAGGGGGGCGTTGCGCCGCAGCCGAAGCAGCCGGAAACGCGGCTCACGCGGCCGCGGTGATCGGCATCGTAGTGCCAGGTGATCCTTGCTGGTCGAGGTCACACGATGCGCGACTGTTCACTGTGCAAAGGGGCTTCGCCCCCTTGCGACCCCCAGAGGCAAAGACACCGCGCACAGGAAGCGCGCAGAGTGTCGATGATCGCCGCCGCGAAGTTCCGAATGCCGGGCCGGCGCTTGAGGCCAGCGCGATGCTCACCGTCCCCGCTCCGTCAACAACGCACAGCTGCACGCTCTTGCTGTGGTAGTCCAGCCCGACAAACACGGGTACATTCTCTATGGCCTGTTGCTCCTTGATGGGGTGTCAAGTCCCAACAGGAGTGTTCCCTGGTCAGGGGCAGCAGGTCTTCATACCCATCAGCCGTGTCAAGTCCCACCAGGAGTGTTCCCTGGTCAGGGGCAGCAGATCTTCATACCCAACAGCCAGAGCAGCTACCGAGACACTATTGATGTCGTCCACATTCGGAACATCTAGACCCAGGAACCAAGTCCCGTCCATAACCACAGTACATACACGAGCCTCGCAAGACAGCGCTCTTTAGGTGCTGCAACGCTCCATATGCCGTGATCAGACATACGCCAGAAAGCAGCCAACAGATTAGTATCACAGCGGCAACAACGAGGTTACTCCAAATAATATAATGTCGCGGATTATCTACTAACTCGACTAACTCTTGCACCCTTCGTTGTGGCTGTCCACTAATCTGAATGCTAGCTATATGAGGCTCATGTACGATGTAATCTTTGAGCGCGGGAGTGATCGTCGAACCGACAGTACCCGATTGTGTTACCCGATCGGGGAACGCCGGAGTTAGATCGATCAATACCGCTTCGGTCAGATAGATCGGCCAAACAGTCTGGTCTGGCGCCAACTTCCACGTCACATTGATAAACCACGCCGACTGTCTCGAGTCGCTACTTAAATCTGACCAAGCACGAGACCTGCGATCAGCATCTACCCTGATCTGTCCAGCATTGTCACGATAGACGAAAAACGCTTTGGCTCTTGTGAATGACTCGCTAGAGAACTCTTTGCGCCAAGTCCATGCTATTATTGAAGCAATAAGCAATAATACGGCCAACAATACAAAGCCCGCGATGCGAGTCCGTACATCGCGACGTTTCAGCATGAACTTCCCTCCAAAAAACACCACCGATTGCGCCTCTCGCCACGATGTCTATAGCAATACCGCATCTCATCCAGGCGGTTCATCGTCATCGGGTATCTCTGGATTCGGAGGTGTGCCCGGTGCCATCACCGGCCCTCTATTGCTTCCTCGATGACGATTGCGACCACAACGATCCTCGATTCGGCCATCAGGCGTATGACGCCACTTACAGCAATAGCACCTCCAAGTACTCTCGGGCGGAGTGTCCTGAGCGCCCTCTTGCGCACCCGATATCATATAGGTTACGCCAATCACGACTGTGACGGTGACAGTAACCGATCCACGTGAAGTAAACCAACCGGCCACACCAAAGCCATGCAGTACCTCTGCATGATCTTGGGTGTACTGCGCCGGTGTTATGTCGGCCCTCACGCCGAATGCCGATGCTGAGCCGCCATTGGTGCTGCCCAGAGACTTGGATGAGTAGATCCGGGATACCAATACACCTTCTTCAATTGAATCGCGGCAACTAAACTTGGCGTCCGTCAGGGCTGACGTTCTATCGATGCGACTTGCTGTCGCCTTGAGCTCCACTGCATTGTCCCAGACTGTCTTGACCCATTCCACGGACAGTCGCCCGTTTCTAACGCTTCCTCTTGTGGTAGCCCCATCGACCAAGTATGGTTCTGTTTTCAAGCACTCCCACGCCCACGCTGTAAGCCCTGCAGGATCCACCTGCCTGATTGGCTGTGATTGTACATAAGAGATCAGCGTCACCCCATCCACATACCCCATCGGGTCTCGTCGCGTCCACCTGCCCAGGCCGAAGTGCAGGACCCTGTGCCGCACGTGCGCGAGTTCCGGCGCGGCGAGGTCGTTGCCGAATCCCTCGTGCTCGTAGCCGGCGTAGCCCTTGCGGTTGGCGACGTTGGCCGAGAGTTTCCACCTTCCGCCCACCGCCGCGGCGTTGTAGGAAGTGGTAAACAGCGTCTGGTCCGCCGTCGTCCACGCGCCATCGCGGTTCAGGTCTGCCCGCGCGTTGTTCGCGGCGTAATCCGCATTGAACGCCGTCTGGTCCGCCGCGGAGATGCCGCCATCTTTGCCATGGTCACCCGGCGTCAGCAGGAACGGCACGCCGTACGCGCTGTACTTCTGCCACTCGATGACCGCGCCCGAGTTGTCGAAGATGGCGGAGACGTCCGCCCGCCCGAGCGTGAAAAGGGCCCCCTCATCCCCCTCGCTGCGCTCGGGTACTTCTCCCCGGCGACCGGGGAGAAGGGAACCCTTCGACAGTTTCCGCGAAGCGGCGCTGTCCCAGTCTCGCAGGGTCACAAGGTCAATGTACGTCCATTTGGCCACTGTCGCAAGCATCTCGGCAGTCAGGTGCAGCCTCTGCGGTCGGGCGAGGTCGAAGAGGCTTCCTTGCTGCCGGTGCAGGGGGCGTGCCGCCCCCCCTCCCAGACCCCTGCAACCCCCGGCCCGGAGCCGAGCCCCTTCGCGCCCGCCTCGAAGTTCCGAAAGCCGGGCCCCCCACCCAGCGCTTGAGGCCACAGCGATTGCTGCTCGTCAGAGCACGGGCCCCGCTCAAAGCAGCGGGACCCGTGCCACGTCTAAGGAAAGGGAGGCTCATCGGCCGTGCCATCAGCCGCTGCGCGGGCGGAGAGGTAGCCCCCTCTGTCGGTTGCGCCGACATCTCCCCTGTCGCCCCCCCCCCACCCCCACCCCCCCACCCCCACCCCCCACCCCCACCCCCCACCCACACCCCCACACCCAGGCGGGGGAGAGGGGCGCTGAGGCGCATCGTGGGTTCGGCCGCTACGCTTGCCCATGGCCGAGTTGGGACCGCAGCGGCGAGGAGAGCGCGACTACCCGATGGTCGCCCGTGAGGGGTGGCCGATCGTGGCGTGCTTCGTGCTCGCGGCGGGGATTCTGACGGGCCTGGCGTGGTACGTTCTCGGGTCGGTGGGCGGGCCGCTGGTGGGAACGCTGACGGGCGTGCTGGCGTTGTGGGCGGTGTGGTTCTTCCGCGATCCGGTGCGGGAGGTGCCGCGGGGCGAGAGCGTGGTGATCAGCCCGGCCGATGGGGTGTGCTGCCACGCGGGGCCGGGGGCTCCGCCGGCGGAGTTGGGGCTGACGGGCGGTTGGACGCGGGTGTCGGTGTTCATGAACGTGTTCAACGTGCACGTGAACCGTGCGCCGATCGGCGGGGAGGTCGAGCGTGTGGAGTATCGGGCGGGCAAGTTTTTCAACGCGTCGTTCGACAAGGCGAGCGAGCACAACGAGCGTTGCGGGATGGTGATCCGCAGCGGGAGCGGGGAGCGGGTGGGGTGCGTGCAGATCGCGGGGCTGGTGGCGCGGCGGATCGTGTGCCGCGTGGAGCGCGGGGCGCACCTGGAGAGGGGCGAGCGGTACGGGCTGATCCGATTCGGCTCGAGGGTGGATGTGTACCTTCCGGAGGGAGTGGCGGCGGGGGTGCGTGTGGGGCAGCGGATGGTGGCGGGGGAGACGATCATCGCGACATTGCCGGCGCACGGGCGGTCCCAGGGGCGCGAGGGGGCATTCGCGGGGTCGGCGCACGGGGTGGAGGGCTAGCGCGCGTGTTCATTCGATATCCATCGCGTCAGCGCGAGGTCCCGCTGCGGGTGATCGTGCCGAACCTGCTGACGACGTGCGGGCTGTGCAGCGGGCTGGCCTCGCTGCACTTTTCGATCAAGGGGGACTTTGACAGGGCGGTTGGGGCGATCCTGGTCGCGGCGGTGTTTGACATGCTGGATGGTCGGGCGGCGCGGCTGCTGCGGGCCTCGTCGAAGTTCGGAGCGGTTCTGGATTCGCTGTCGGACTTTCTGTGCTTCGGGGTCGCGCCCGCGCTGCTGATGCACCAGTGGATGCTGAGGGACTCGGTGCCGGAGCCGGGGGTTCGGAAACTGATCGAGGCGCTGGTGCTGGGGGCGATCATGCTGTTTGCGCTGTGCAGCGCGCTTCGGCTGGCGCGGTTCACGGCGGCGGCGAACTCGGCGAAGGAATCGCCGCGGGGCGCGCGGCCCAACCCGCTGACGGCGAAGTTCTTTGTCGGTCTGCCGACGCCCGCGGCGGCGCTGGCGGTGCTGATACCGGTGATGCTGGAGATGTCGCGGTTCGTGGGGACTGCGCCCAACGCGTTGGCGATTGTTCCGTACACGGTCGCGCTGGCGTGGCTGATGGTGAGCCGTCAGCCGATGTTTTCGTTCAAGCAGGTTCGGATCGGTCGGCCGCTGGTGGTGCCGCTGATGCTGGGGGTTGGGCTGTGGATCGCGCTGGCGGCGAAGGATTTCTGGCTGGCGATCGCGCTGGTGGGCGGGGGGTATCTGGCGACGCTGCCGGTGAGCCTGGTGTCGTATGCGCGGACTGCGCGGCGGCTGACGGCGCAGGGGGAAGGGGGCGCGGAAACACCGGAGCCCGCGGCGGCGGCGGGCGAGTGAATCGGGGGACGGGTTGCGGGGGAACGATCAGGCCTGCTGCGAGTTGTGCTCGGCGATGGCCGCATCGGCTGGGGCGGAGGACTGGGACGCGGCCTGCATGAGATCGACGTGTCCGAGCGCCTTGGCGACGAGTTCGCCGCGGCTGTTGGCGCGGAGTTTTCGGTGCAGGCTCTTGACGTGGTCGTGTACGGTGTGCGGGCTGCGTCCGAGTTCGTCGGCGATTTCGCGGACGGACTTGCCGAGGAGGAGGTGCTGGAGGATGACCTGCTCGCGCGCGGTGAGCCAGTGCGCGCCATCGGTTGGATCGGAGCCGACGGCGAGGAGAGCGCGGCGTGCCATGGGGACGAGGACAGCGCGCAGGAGGTCGGCATCGGACTCAGGGTCGGTCGGGCCGGGTCCGGTGCGCGCGAACTCGACGATGAGGGAGCGGCCGTTGGCGGCGGAGCCGAGCGCGGCCAGTCCGAGCGTGAGCGAGGTGTAGGGGACATCGGCCCAGCGTTTGCCGAGGCCGGACATCTGCCAGTTGGGGCCGAGTCCGAACTGCTCGGGCGAGCCTGTGACGATGCTGCCGGGTCCGATGGGCCCGGGGGCCCAGGAGAGATCGCGGGCCTGCGCGAAACTGGTGCGCACGCGGGCGAGCGTCGCATCGTTGGGATCGAAGGCGACGATCGCGGCGGAGGAAGCGGGACGGCCGACGGTGGTGGTGACTTCGGCGACGTAGCAGCCGGCGACTCCGGTGGCCTCCTGTCGGGCGATGTTCCCGCGGGAGTCCGCCTCGCCGATCATGCAGACGCAGATGGAGGGCTGATGGATCCCGAGGAGCGCGGAGGCGGCGCGGTCGCACCAGTCCTGCGTTGCAACGGCCGGGAGCGAGCAGACGCTCTCGGTGATCTTGATGCACGCAGCAAGGGCGTTCGATCCCTCTCGCGCCAATGTGCTCATCCAGACCTCCTGCGCCCCGCGTCACGGAAGGGCAAAACGTGAACCCACGTGAATCATCCACCTTGTTCCGACGAACGCCGACCGACCGGAACAGGGCGAACGCAGAGTACCATAGCGACGTGTTGTGCACACACGCGTTCCTCGTCCAGGTTTTTCGACCCCCGAAGTGGGTCTGTAGGACCTGGAACAACAAAACGGGAACGCGGACGCGCGTGAGCATACAGACTTCCGCGGCGGTTCGCCAGTGCCTTCGTCGGCGCAGTTGCCCAAGTTTGCTGCGCGCTGGGGTTTGCGCGGCAAGAAAAATGCGATCGAGGTGAAAGTGCTGGAAAAGTCGCCCGGGTGAGGCGCTTCGCGGGTTGCGCGATCGGGCCGCACATCAAGCAACTGAGGGGACAACAGTTGCGCGATGCGCGCGGCGCGCAAGTGGTGTCGAAACGGGCGGGAGCGGGTTTTCGCGTGCAATGCCGGATGGGCACGCTATCCTCAACGCCCGTGTCCATGTTGGGCCTCGGGCGGCCATTGAGCGCAAAACCGACGCACTCCGGAGTTGTCCACGATGTCGAGCGGCCAGAACCACACCATTTCTGGGGATTGCCGAGTCCTGATCATCGGGGCTGGCCCGACCGGACTGGGCGCGGGCTACCGACTCAAAGAGTTGGGGCACAAGACCTTCCGGCTGTATGACCGCAACCCCTATATAGGTGGCTTGGCACATTCGTTCGTCGATTCGGCGGGGTTCACGTGGGACATCGGCGGGCACGTGATGTTCAGCCACTACGCGTACTACGACCGGGTGTTCGACCGGTTGATGGGCGAGGAGTTCACGCTGAACAACCGGGAATCGTGGGTGCGGATGTTTGACCGGTGGGTGCCGTATCCGTTCCAGAACAACATCCGGTATCTGCCGAGGCAGGCCGCGTATGAGTGCCTGTCGGGGTTGATTCGGGCGCAGCACGGCAAGGGCAAGGTCGCTTCTCCCGCCGCGGCGAGGAACTTCGGCGAGTTCATCGATGCGGTGTTCGGGGAGGGGATCGCCAAGCACTTCATGCGTCCGTACAACTTCAAGGTGTGGGCGCATCCGCCGGAGATGATGAACAAGCAGTGGATCGGCGAGCGCGTCGCGGTGCTGGATGTCGACCGCGCGCTGCGCAACGTCCTGCTCGAGCAGGACGACTTCGGCTGGGGCCCGAACAACCAGTTCAAGTTCCCGCTTCGCGGCGGCACGGGCGAGTTCTATCGACGCTTCGGGCCTGCGCTGGGGCTGCGCGCCGGCGAGACCGAGAGCGAACACATCGCGCTCAACAAGAAGATCGTGTCGATCGACGTCGATGCGAAGGTGGTGCGGTTTGCCGATGGGACGACCGACACGTACGACGTGCTGATCAGCGCGATGCCGCTCGATGTTTTGTGCCGCGATGTGCTGAAGGGCGATGTGCCGGATTCGATCCGTGCCGCGGCCGCGCGGCTGCTGCACTCATCGGGGTACATGGTGGGCATCGGGCTGCGCAGCCGCGCGCCGGGCGCGGGGACGCCGGACACGAAGAGTTGGATGTACTTCCCCGAGGACAACTGCCCGTTCTACCGCGTCACGTATCTCTCGAACTACTCGCCGAACATGACGCCCGACAAGGACAACTACTACTCACTCTTGTGCGAGGTGAGCGAGAGCGCGTTCAAGCCCACGCCCGGGCGCGAGGGGCAGAACAACGATGCGGTGATCGACGAGGTGATCACCGGCCTTGAGAACGCCGGGCTACTCGAGCCCGGCGAGCGGGCGAACATCGTTTCCCGCTGGTGCTACTACGCCGATTACTCGTACCCGACGCCGAGCGTCGAGCGCGATGACATTCTCGCCGAGGTCATCCCGTGGCTGGAATCCCGCGGCATCTATTCCCGCGGCCGATTCGGCATGTGGAAGTACGAGGTCTCCAACACCGACCACACGCTCATGCAGGGCGTCGAACTCGTGAACCGCCTGCTGGTGGGCGAGCCGGAGACGACGATCGGCATGCAGTACCAGGTGACGGCCGATGGGCGGAACGCCGCGGTGCACGAGCGGAGCACGCACGCGGGGAGCGGGGAGAAGAAGTTGGCAGCGGCGGCGCCAAGCGGCGCCTCGGCAAAGGCTGCCGCGGCGGCGAGTGCACCCGGGGCCGCGGCTGCGCCCGAGGTGGTCGTTCGCGCGGCCAGCGGCTCGCGCATCGGCGACCGGGACGAGGCGGATGTGTCGGAGGAGGAGTTGGGGGTGACGCAGAGGAGGGGGTGAGTTGGGCATTCGGCCAATCGCGGATGACGAGCGGAGGCGACCCATGTTCAACGCTGTCGAACGAGCAGCCAAAGCGGAACTATCCGAGCGGTGCATCTACACACTCAGCGGGTATGCGTGGGATGGACCGGATAGCCCGAATCCTGACTATTGGGGGCTCAATGCGCGTGAGTTGCACGGCTACTCAAACTGGCTCCGGTATCTTCCAAGCGATCTCATGGAAGGCCCGATCAACAGGAGGCCCACAGACAACGAATGCCAGTTGGCCGGGCTGGAGGAGGACTTTGTCGGCTTCATGCGGTTGGCATTGACCTCGATTGGCATCTGCGTAGTCACAGGTCGCACGATCCGAGATCCACAGACCGACTTCCCTTCGCTCCAGAACGACTTGTTCGTAATCCATGGTCACTACGTCTTGGTCGCCCTGGCTGCTTCTTTCGATCGACTCTTCCAGATCAGCGGCTTCCTACCACAAAACCCGCCACCTGCAAATCCTCCGCCAAAGAGAACGCAGGTACTCCTCTCGCGTCTCCGAGAGAACGCGAAGCACCAAGACCAGAGCCACCGGCTCGTTTCGCTCATCGACCGCGCAGAGATGCACTGTGAACGACTCCAGCGCTTTCTTGATGCTCGAAATAACCTGGTCCACGATGAGAAGCGCGGCGATCTGATAGACGACTTTGATACACCAGAGTCGTTGGGCACTCGGGAGATGTTCAAATTGCTGATCAGCCAGTTCGAAACGGGGCGTCGGGACGTTGGTCCATCTGGGTCCGAATCTCACGATCCGAGGATTGATCGGGAAGCGGCGAGCATCGCCATCTGCAGGCGGGTGGACGTATTGTGCGACGCCTATCGCTGCCTTGTTGAACTCGCCAACGCCGTCTTCGCGGTAGACTCTGTTTTGGTTCCCAAGCCGTAGGCGAATAGCCAAGAGCCGGCGCCTCGATAGATGTGCCTAGGTAGAGGCGGTGTGCCGAATCGGCGCGGCCACCGTGACAGCCCGCGGCCGGCCCTTGCATTCCCCTCTCCCCGGTCGCCGGGGAGAGGTGGCGAGGCCGAAGGCCGAGACGGTGAGGGGATTTTCAAGCAGCCCCTCACCCCCCTCGCTGCGCTCGGGGACCTCTCCCCGCTATGGCGGGGAGAGGGGAAGCAACTGCAGCAGCCCTGCCAGTTGCCAGCGCTCACTGCTTCATCTCCCCCACCCCCCTCCCCACAAACTCCACCCAGTTCACATTGAAAAGCGAGCCTGTTCCGCCGCGGAAGTGGAGGAAGAGGGTGGCGGTGCCTGCGGCGCGGGCGGGGTCGTCGAGGGGGGCTTCGATCGTCGTCCACTTCTGCCAGCCGCCGGTGCCGGGGATGGTGACGGTGGCGAGCAGCGTGCTGTTCTCGATGGATTCACCAAGGCGGACATCGATCGTGCCGCCCTCGGTTGCGGAGGCGACGCGGAAGCGCAGGGCCTCGATGTTCAGCAGGTTGATGGGGGCGTAACTGGTCCAGTCGCCGTTTTCGATGTAGGCGCACGCCGCGAGGCCGCCCTCGGGGTCTTCGCACTTTTCGATGACGATGCCGTGGTGGCTGGTGAAGTGCTCGGCTTCTTTCCGCCGCGGCTGCAAGATCACCTCGGCGCGGGAGGAGAGCGGGTTGACGCCGGGCGCGCCGGCATCGGTGTAGGCCGCGCTGAGGACGGTGAACACGTTGGCCCCCTCGCCGTGTCCCTCGCCCGCGGCATCGCGCTCGATAGCGATCTCGCCGGTGCGGGTGTGCACCTGGCGCATGGGGTGGGCGTGCGTGTCGTGGCCGAGCAGCGGCTGCACGGTGAGTCGCGAGTCGTCGATCGACTCATCTTCATCATCTTCGATCTGCACCTCGAAGCGGATGCGCTCGCCGATGTCGGCGATGCCGCCGTTGGGCGGCCACGCGAACGACACGCGCGGGGCGGTGTTGCCCGCGGCGATGGGGATGTTGGCGACCGCGCTGGAAGCCTCGCCGCGGCGGTGATCGGTGATGGTCAGCCGCGCGGTGAAGTTCCCCGCGCGCTCGAAGGTGAACGAGGCGTTCATCTCGCGCGAGTCGGTGACGCCATCACCATCAAAGTCCCACGCGTAGTCGATGGATGATCCGGCGTTGCGGCTCTTTGAGCCCGCGGCGGAAAACTCGATGCGCAGCGGGACCGGGCCATCGGTCCTGTCCGCCGCGGCGGAGACGATGGGCGGCCGGACGCCGTCGCGGTAGTGCTCGATGCGGAAGATGGTGGAGTCGGCGTTGCCGCCGCCGAAGCCGGTTCCCCACTCGATGCCGTAGAGGCATCCATCGGGTCCGAGTTCGAGGTCCATGGGGCGGGTGAAGGTCTCGTGGGCCATGAACGGCGCGACGTGGAGGATGTCGCCCTGCGCATCAAAGTGGACGGCCTTGATCCAGTTGCGGGTCCACTCGTAGATGAACAGCGTGTTGTCGAAACACTCGGGCAGGCGGAAGGGGCTGCCGGTTGCGCGCTGGAAGGTGTACACCGGCCCGGCCATGGCGGTGCGCCCGCCCTCGCCGACCCACGGGAACTCCTTGGATTCGCCGTAGGGGTACCAGATCCACGCGGGCTTGGCTGGGGGGAGTTCGCGCGGGCCGGTGTTGCCGGGGGCGGAGTTGATGGGGCGCGCGGGGTCGAACGCCGCGCCGCTTGTTGACGTTGCGAAGTCGTATTCGTGATAGGCGTGGTTGGGGCCGATGAAGAGCGGCCAGCCGAAGTAGCCGGGCTCGCGGGTGCGGTTGAACTCGTCGTATCCGGCGGGGCCGCGGGCATCGCGCGGCGTGCTGGCATCGGGCCCGACATCGCCCCAGAAGAGCGTGCCGCGGCGGTCGATGCTGATGCGGAAGGGGTTGCGGCAGCCCATGACGTAGATTTCGGGCGCGCCGGGTCCGTTGGAGCCATCGCGCGGGAAGAGGTTTCCCTCGGGGATTTCGTAGGTGCCATCGGCGCGCGGTCGGATGCGGAGAATCTTGCCGCGAAGATCGGCGGAGTTGGAGGAGGTGACGCGTGCATCCCAGGGTTCGCGGCCGGGCCGGCCATCGATCGGCGCGTAGCCATCGGAGGCGAAGGGGTTGACGTTGTCGCCGGTGGAGAGGAAGAGGCAGCCATCGGGACCGAAGGCGAGCGATCCGCCGGAGTGGCAGCACTCCAGGCGCTGGGTGGGAACGGTGAGGAGAATGCGCTCGCTGGACGTGTCCACTTCGTCGCCCTTGAGCGTGAAGCGGGAGAGGTGCTGGACCGCGCGGTCGCCCGCGGGCGAGTAGAAGACGTAGAACCAGCCGGTCTGGGCGAACGAGGGATCGTGCGTGACGCCGAGGAGTCCGTCTTCTATTTGAGTCGAGACGTTGAGGAACGCGGCGGCGACGGTGGAGCGGGTATCGGGCTTCCAGAGTTTGATCGCGCCTGCGCGCTCGACGAAGAGCACGCGGCCATCGGGCAGGACGGTGAGTTCCATCGGGTCGGAGGTGTGATCATCGAGGATCGTCTTCTGCCAGCAGGACTCGATGGTGCCGGAGGCATCGCCGGGGAGGAGGCCTGCGGCCCAGAGAATGCCGCCGAGGAGGTGATCGCGGAAGGCGGGCTCGGCGAAGGTCTCGGCGGTGTGTCCGAGCCCGGTGTAGAAGGCGCGGCCGCCATCGTACTCGTGGCACCAGGCGATGGGGTGGTCCAGCGCGCCGCCCTTCATGGATGCGCCCTGATAGGTTGACTCATCGAGGGTCATGAGGATGTGGACGCGGCCGCGCGGATTGGTGGTGAAGTCGTACCACTCATCGGTGCGGACCCAGCGCGCGGGGAGATGCCGCGTGGCGGGGTGGGTGCGGTCGGTCACGAGGATGGTGGCCTTCTGCACGGCTGGGTGGCTCTTGAAGTAGGCCCCGATGAGGCCGCCGTACCAGGGCCAGTCGTACTCGGTGTCCGCCGCGGCGTGGATGCCGATGAATCCGCCGCCCGCGCGGATGAACCGCTGCATGGCCTCCTGCTGCGGATCGTTCAGGATGTTGCCGGTGGTGTTGAGGAAGATGATGGCGCGGTAGCGCTTGAGGTTGTCATCGGAGAAGTCGCTGGGGTCATCGGTGGGATCGACCTCGAACTGGCCGCGGGCACCGAGTTGCACGATGGCCTCGGCGCCGGCGACGATGGAGTCGTGCCGGAAGCCGGTGGTTCGGGTGAAGAGGAGTACTCGGGGCGGTTCGGCCGCGGCAGACGGCCCGCCGAACGGCAGAAGCGCGGCGAGAAGGACGAGCACGACTATCGGGGAGCGTGGCATGGGCCGCGCAGACTACGGCGGCGCGTCGGCGGTCGCAATCCCGAGTGCGCGGAATCAGGGCGGTTCGGCGGTGGTGCCGGCATCGGACATGGGTGTGCCGTCGCCGGGTCGCGGGCCGGTGGGCGGGGGCTCGCTGGTCTGGTCGGGGGGGAGGTCCTGCGGCGCGACGGGGACCCTTGGCATGGGCGATTCGGGCTGGGGGACGGCCTTTTCTTCGTAGAAGATGGAGGGGATGCCGGTCCCGTTGACGCGGTTGTAGAGGTCGGTCGCCTGGTCGTCGTTCACCATGACCGGGACGCGGGCGCGGACCACGCCCTGGTAGGGGTTGTACCAGAAGGCGGCGTAGGTCTCGTCGATGGCCATGCGGATGGGCGGGTGCAGGAGTCCGGCCTCGTCGGGCGAGGCGACCTCGACCCACGGGCGGTGGACACTGAGGAGCGCGTTGACGGGGGGATGCGGGAGGAACCACTCGGGGTCGACGGTGACGGGCCAGCCGCGGGCGTTGACCTCGACGTCGCCGGAGGCGGCGCGGTATTTGAGTTCGAGTTCGAGGCGGCGCATGTCGGCGCCGACCTGGATGATGGTGGCTTCGCGGTCGCGCCGGGCGCGCTCGTGCAGGAGGATTCCGGCCCCGAGCGCGAGGACGACGACCAGCGCGGCGATGTCGGCCAACCAACGGAACACGACCACCTCCGGCGACCGGCGGGCTGGATCGGACGGGCGGGGAGTTTCCCCGCGCGCGGCCGCGGGCCCGTCCGGCGGGCGCGCCGGAGGAGAGGATCGGCCGGTATGGACCGCCGCGGCGGCCCAAGTTGACGGGCGGGGCGTGGGCGGTGGGTTTATGCCGGGTGTGCGGGGTGCGCGGGCTCATAGACTCCAGCCCTGACGAGCGGCCCGTTGGGCCATCGGCGGGGGCGACCGCGCATCCAGCACAAGGGAGGACCATGCCCGACATCCGCACGATCGATCTTGCCTGCGGCCTGCCGCTGATCCTGGAACCGATGCCGGGTGTGCGGTCGATCGGGCTGACGATGCTCCTGCCGGCGGGGACAGCGCAGGAGCCGGAGGATCGGCAGGGCCTGAGCGCGATGTGGTCGGAGTTGCTGATGCGCGGCGCGGGGGGTCTTGATTCGCGGGGTCAGGCGGATGCGTGGGACCGGATCGGGGCATCTCGATCGGCGGACGCCTCGACGATGCACATGCGGATTTCGTGCACGACGCTGGGGACGCGGCTGCACGAGGCGTTGCCGCTGCTGGCGGACATGGCGCTTCGGCCGCGGTTTGATGAGGCATCGATCGAGCCTGCGCGGGACCTTGCGCTGCAGGCGATCGAGTCGCTGAAGGATGACCCGCACGAGCGCGCGGCGATCATCGCCAAGCAGACGCACGCGGACCCGCCGCTGAACCGGTCGGGGCTGGGGACGGTGGAGGGGCTGAGGGCGATCACGCGCGATGACCTGGTGAACGGGTGGGGCGCGCGGGCGCGCCCGGGCGGTTCGATCCTGGCGATCGCGGGCGATGCGGATGTGCTGGGGGGCACGGGCGGAGATGACATTGCGCGGACGATCGACCGGCTGTTCTCGGGATGGCGGGGCGAGGCGGAGCCTGTGCGCATCGGCGCTACGACGACGCGCGGTACGTATCGGCACGAGCCCGATGACACAGCGCAGGTGCAGATTCTCGCGCTTCACGAGGCTCCATCGGAGCGCGACCCGGACAGCCGGCTGGAGCGCGTGGCCGCGTCGGTGCTGTCGGGCGGGATGTCGGCGCGGCTGTTTACGGAGGTTCGCGAGAAGCGCGGTCTGTGCTACAGCGTGAGCGCTTCGTACGCGACGGACCGGGACTTCGGCCGGTGCTCGGCGTATGTGGGCACGACGCCGGAGCGAGCGCAGGAATCGCTGGACGTGCTGATGTCGGAACTGGAGCGGATCAACACTCCGGCGGGCGCGGCGACGGCGGAGGAAGTGGAGCGCTCGCTGATCGGCATTCGCGCGGGTCTGGTGCTGAGCGGGGAATCGACCGCGGCGCGTGCCGCGGCGCTGGCGACGGACCACTACCGGCTGGGCCGGGCGCGGTCGCTGGACGAGGTGGCAGCGCAGTACGCGAACATCACGGTGCGGCACGTGAACGACTACCTGTCGCGGCGGTCGCTGGGGAAGGTGACGATCGTGACGCTGGGCCCGACATCGCTGCGTGCGCCGGTGCGCGGGTGACCTCAGGGCGCCGTGCCCCAGACTTTGCTGAGCAGTTCGTGGAGCGCGGCCTCGGCATCATCGGCCTCGGCGATGCGGGACTTCCACGCGGCGAGACCCTCGCTGCGCATCGCGGCATCGTCGTGCAGGCGGCCGAGATAGGCGAGGAGGAGGGATGCATCGGCGGCCATGCGGTCGGAGCCGCGCTCGATCTCCTGCCGGAGTTGCTCGGCGATCTTGAGCGACCGGGCCTCGGACGGGGCGAGCGCGACGTTGAAACGTGCCGCGGAGATCTCGGGGTTGGCGCGCAGGACATCGCGCAGATTGGATGCGGCGGAGAGGAACAGTCCCGCGCCGATCTGTGCGTGCACGCGCGCGATGGCGGCCATGGGGTCTCGCGGGAGAGCGGAGAGGGCCCGCGTGAAGCGGTCCTCGGCATCGAAGAACCTGCCGGCGCGCAGGAGTTCCTGGCCCGCTTCCATGTGCGCGACGTAGGCGGTCTGATCGACCGGCGGCGAGGCGGGGCGGAGGGTGTCGATGCGGACGCCCGAATCGCGCAGGATGCGGACCATCTCGGGGCTGAGGACGGTGCGGCGTTCGCGGTCGGCGCGTTCGCGCTCGGTGCGGGTGGCTCCGACATCCTGCCCGGGGAAGGGCATGGGCGCGCCGGGGTCGAAGGCGGGGCGGGCATCGGGATCATCGACGCGTGAAGGGGCGCGGTCGTCGCGGCGGGTGCCATCGATCCCGACGCGGAGCGACTCGCGGAGGCGGTCGAGTTCGGTGCGCCAGGGGGCATCCTTGTCGTCGAGGGCGAGGGCGGAGGGCTGGGCGGCATCGCCTTCGGCGCCGAGGATCCGCTGGTAACTGGTGCGGAAGGAATCGAGGACGCGGGTGTAGTTCTCGCTGCGGCTGTCGATTCGCGCAGTGGCCGGCGCGGGCGCGGTGGGCCGGCCCATGCCGGTGATATCGAGCGGGGAGGGCATGCCCGCGACGGTAGGTTCGAGGCCGGTCAGGGAGTTGGGACGGGCGTTGATGTCGGTCCGCGCGCCGGGCGTCTGGGGTCGCACGCCGGTATCGACGGGCTGCCAGGTGATGCCCACGAGCGGCGAGGCGGAGGCGGTCATCACGGTGCCATCGTCGTTCTCGCGGTATCCGATGAGTGTGGGGCGCAGCGACTGGGCCGAGAGGAACTCGGAGGTGCTGCGGAGCGCGCTGGAGGTGGTGCTGCGCGGCTGATACGCGGGTGTCGCGCCGGCACGGGGGACGACCAGCCCCACGCCGCCCGAGAGCGCGCTGGGCACGGCCTGGCCGGTCGAGAGCGCGAACTGGTAGCGGAGCGCGTCGGATGCGCGAACGCCGGTGCCCGCGAACGCGCTGGTCGCGGTGTCGCGGCGGAAGGTGTAGAGCGAGTTGGACCCGAGGTAGCCGGCGAACTCGTCGGTGGCGCGGTAGCCCACCGACCCGTGGAACGACCGCCCCGCGACGCTCCCGGTGATGATGGCGTTGTTGAAGCGGATCTGGGACTGGAGATCGAGCATCTGGGTGTTGCGCCCGCCGGAGCCGACCTGCAGATTGCGGTCGAGGATGGTGCCATCGCCGATGGTGTTCTGGCCGTGGACCGTGCCGGCGAGCGAAAGAACCGCCGCGATGCTCAGGACTGACCATGCTTTTCTGATGCCCATTGCCGCACCTCCGTTGTGCCCCAACTCTACAGGTAGTACCGGCACGGGGCCGGGTGCGTTCGCCGCGGCCTGTTATCGGCGTGTTCGGCACGCGGCTTTGCCCGACCCCTGACAGGTCCCTGCTGGGTACACTCCGGCCATGTCGAACGCGGGCGCGTACTACATCACGACGCCGATCTACTACGTGAATGATCGGCCGCACATCGGGCATTGCTACACGACGGTGCTGGCGGATGTCGCCGCGCGGTTCCACCGGCTGATGGGGCGGGAGGTGTTCTTTCTGACGGGGACGGATGAACACGCGGACAAGGTGGTGACCAGCGCGGCCGAGCACGGGGTGTCGCCGCAGGCATGGGCGGATCGGAACGCGGCGGCGTTCAAGGAGGCGTTCGCGTTCCTTGGGTGCACCAACGACGATTTCATCCGGACGACGGAGGCGCGACACCGCGAGAAGGTGTCGGCGTACATCTCGCGGCTGATCGAATCGGGCGCGGTGTACAAGGGGGAGTACACCGGGTGGTATGACGCGGGTCAGGAGGAGTATGTCACCGATACGGCGGCGCGCGAGGCCGATTACAAGAGCACGGTCAACGGCAAGGCTCTGATCAAGCGGACCGAGCCGTGCTATTTCTTCCGGCTGTCGCGGTATCAGGGCAAACTGAGGGCGCTGATCGAGGAGCGGCCGGAGTTCATCCGGCCCGATGCGCGGCGGCAGGAGGTACTGGGGCGGCTCCGCCCGCCGGCGGAACTGCACGACGTGCCGATCTCGCGTCCGGTGACGGATGACCCGGCGACGCAGTGGGGAATCCGCATCCCCGGCGACGATGCGCACCGCGTGTATGTGTGGATCGATGCGCTGTTCAACTATCTGTCGGTGGTGGACACGTCGGAGCGGCGGAAGTTCTGGCCGGCGACGGTGCACCTGATCGGCAAGGACATCCTGTGGTTCCACGCGGTGATCTGGCCGGCGGTGCTGCTGGCGCTGGGCGAGCCGCTGCCGCGGACGGTCTTCGGGCACGGGTGGTGGATCGCCGAAGGCCAGAAGATGAGCAAGAGCCTGGGGAACTTCATCGACCTGGAGAAGGTGAGGGCGTATGCCTCGCGCTACAGCCTGGATGCGCTGCGGTGGTTTCTGTCGACGCAGGGCCCGCTGACGGGGAACGATGCGGACTTCGGCCACGCGAAGTTCGTGGAGACCTACAACGCGGACCTTGCGAACGGGATCGGCAACTGCGCCTCGCGGGTGGCGAACATGATCGACAAGTACTTCGGCGGGGCGGCGCCGGATGCGCAGGGCGTGACCGCGCTGGCGGGGCATGACTGGCCGCGGATCGTCGGGGAACTGACGACCGGCGCCGATGGCGCTGCGCACCTGGCATCGCGGTTCGACCTGCACGGGGCGCTGCGCAGCGGGGTGGAACTGGTGCGGAAGATTGATGGGTACATCAACACGACCGCGCCGTTCAAACTGGCCAAGCACGCGGACGATGACCCGCTCAAGAAGCGGGAACTGGCGGTGATTCTGTATCACTGCGCGGAGGCGATCCGGATCGCGGCGTATCTCTTCTGGCCGGCGATGCCGTGGAAGATGGACGAACTGCTGACGCGCTGGGGCTGCCCGACGGGCACGCAGGCGGTGCAGCGCGGGCTGACGCTGGCGGACCTTGCCGCGTGGGCGGGCGAGCACGGGCTGAAGGCGGGCGCGCCGATCTCCAAGGGCGAGGCGGGGGCGGGGGGACTGTTCAACCGGGCGGATGCGGCGGAGGTGCCGCCGGGGACTTGAGTCGCAGAGACCGATCGCGGCGAAGATCGGGCCGCAGATCAACGCAGACCAAAGGCTTGGGCGGAAGCACACACCCGCACGGCCCGGCTTCTGCCGCCTCTCTTCTTGACGAAGAACCGATTTGTTTGGTTGCTGATGCTCGTGCTCTTTGATCTTTCTGTCCTCTGATCTGCGTTGGTCTGCGTTGATCGGCGGCTTCTTGTTCTCCGGCTCTTCTTCCGCGGCTCAGTGAAAATCCCGCGAGCGCGAGACAAGTTCGGGCACGAGGTGGTCGAGGCACTCGACGTGGTCGGCGTGGACGTGCACGACCTCGCCCTGGCGCTCGACGCGGCCCGTGGCGAGCATGACCGCGCTGAGGCGGACGATCTTGCGGAAGCGCTCGAAGACGCGGGGCCAGATGACGAGGTTGGCGGTGCCGGTTTCGTCTTCGAGCGTGGCGAAGACGACGCCTGAGGCGGTGCCGGGGCGCTGCCGCACCAGCACCACGCCGGCGACGGTGATGCGTGTGCCCTGCGGGCAGGCGCGCTGGTCGCGGAGCACTTCGCTGCACGCCGCGCCGCGTTCGTGCAGCGTGGCGCGCATGAAACTGACGGGGTGGGCGCGGAGCGACAGGCCGAGGTGGGCGTAGTCCTGCAGCACATGGCGGCCGGGCGCGAAGGCGGGCAGGTCCGCAGCCCCCCCACCCCCATCGCCCTCGTCGTCCGTTTCCGCCCCATCGAACAGCGGGAGGCGTTCATCGCGCAGGGCCCGCACCTGCCAGAGCGCGGCCTGGCGGTCCATGCCCATGGAGGCAAACGCATCGGCCCGGGCCAGGCACCGCAGCGCGCTGACCGATGCGCCGCTGATGCGGTGCAGCGCGGCGATGGAGTTGAATGGGCCGTGCGTGCGCACCGCCGCGGCGATGCGGTCGGCCTGCTGCTCGCTCAGCCCGCGGACCAGCCGCATGCCCAGGCGCACGGCGGGGCCGGAGAGGCCCCAACTCTGTGGCACGGGCGTCCCGCCCGTGGGTGTCTCTGCTTGCTCATGGCCGGGACGGCCATGCCACATGCCGGACTCATGGCCGGGACGGCCATGCCACTCCAACGTGCAGTCCCACCGGCTGCGGTTCACATCCACCTCTCGGACGGTCACCCCGTGATCGCGCAGGTCGCGGACGATCTGCGCCGGCGCGTAGAAGCCCATGGGCTGGCTGTTGATGAGCGCTGCGCCGAATGCCGCGGGGTGGTGGCGCTTCAGCCAACAGGAGACGTAGACCAGCAGCGCGAAACTCGCGGCGTGGGACTCGGGGAATCCGTACTCGCTGAAGCCCTTGATCTGCTCGAAGCAGCGTTCGGCGAACTCGCGCGGGTAGCCGTTGGCGATCATGCCGTCGATGAGCCGTCGGCCGAAGGCGAGGATCTTGTCGCCCTTGCGTCGCCAAGCGGCCATGGCACGGCGGAGGGCGTCGGCCTCATCGGGCGTAAAGCCCGCCGCGACGATGGCGATCTGCATCGCCTGCTCCTGAAAGAGCGGCACGCCGAGGGTTCGGCCGAGGACGTCTTCGATCTCGGGTCGCGGGAAGGTGACGGGTTCCTCGCCGCTGCGGCGGCGCAGGTAGGGGTGGACCATGCCGCCCTGGATGGGCCCGGGGCGGACGATGGCGACCTCGATGACCAGGTCGTAGAAGACCTCGGGCTTGAGGCGCGGGAGCATGGACATCTGGGCGCGGGACTCGATCTGGAAGACGCCGATGGTGTCGGCTCGCTGGATCATTTCGTAGACGTGCTGGTCGGTCGGGTCGGTGGCGATGCGCGCATAGAGCGCATCGGTGCGCGGCTCGCCGAGCGTCGGGCCGATGAGTTCCAGCGACTTGCGGATGCACGTGAGCATCCCCAGCCCGAGCACATCGACCTTGAGCATGCCCATCGCATCGATGTCGTCCTTGTCCCACTCGATGACGGTGCGGTCCTCCATCGCGGCGTTCTCGATGGGGACGAGGTGCGAGAGCGGCGAGCGGGTGATGACAAACCCGCCGACGTGCTGCGACAGATGCCGCGGGAAGCCGGCGATCTGGTTGGCCAGTTCCAGCGTGGCGCGGATGGTGGGCTCGGTGGGGTCGATGCCGGCATCGCGGGCCCAGGCGAGGGTGCGTGCATCGCGCTCATCCTCGGGCGGGGCGGGCCAGCGGCTGAGGTTGCGCGCCATCGAGTCGATGCAATCGGCCGAGAGGCCCATGGCCTTGCCGACATCGCGCACCGCGCTGCGGCCGCGATAGGTGATCACCTCCGCCGTCAGCGCCGCGTGCTCGCGCCCGTACTTGGCGTAGAGGTGCTGGATCACCTCCTCGCGCCGCTCGTGCTCGAAGTCGATGTCGATGTCGGGCGGCTCGCGCCGTTCGCGGCTGACAAAGCGGGCAAAGAGCAGGCTGAAGGTGGCCGGGTTCACCTCGGTGATGCCGAGGCAGTAGCAAACGGCGGAGTTGGCCGCGCCGCCGCGGCCCTGGCAGAGGATGCCGCGTGACCGCGCGAAATCGACGATGTCGTGGCAGGTGAGGAAGTAGGCCTCGTACTTGAGTTCCTCGATGAGGGCGAGTTCGCTGTCGAGGTCGCGCTGCACCTTCTCGGGCACGCCGCGGGGATAGCGGCGCAGCGCGCCGGCGGCGGTGAGTTGCCGCAGGTGCTGCGTGGGCGAGACGGCGGGTGGGCAATCGGGCGCGGGATACTCGTAGCGGAGTTCATCGAGGCTGAACGCCGCGGCGCGGAGCGCGACCTGGGCCGCACGCGACAGGGCGTGCGGGTGGCGTGCGAAGAGTGCGGCCATCTCGGCGGGGCTCTTGAGTCGGCGCTCGGCGTTGGCGTGCAGGCGGCGGCCGGCCTCGTGGATGGTGCAGCCGTGGCGGATGCAGGTGAGCACATCCTGCAGCGGTCGGCGGGCGGGGTCGTGGTAGTGGGCATCGTTGTGGGCCAGCATGGGCACGCGGGTGTGGCGCGAGAGGTCGTCGATCTGCCGGAGGCGCTGCGCATCGCGGCCGCTCAGCGCGCACG
Source organism: Phycisphaeraceae bacterium (assembly GCA_019636495.1). Taxonomy (GTDB): domain Bacteria; phylum Planctomycetota; class Phycisphaerae; order Phycisphaerales; family UBA1924; genus JAHBXL01. The sequence goes on from JAHBXL010000005.1 coordinate 152,770, forward strand.
AGGCGCCCAGCGAGAGCCGGTCATCGTTCATGCGGTCGCGCAGGCCGCGCAGCGCGGCGACGTAGTCATCATCGATGGTTCGCGGCGGGAGCGCGATGGCGAGCATGCCTTGCTCATGATCGAGGAAGTCGTGCAGCGACAGGTAGCACTCGCCCTTGGGGGCGCGGCGCTTGCCGAGGGTGAGCAGGGTGCAGAGTCGCGCGTAGGCCTCGCGGCAGGTGGGGAAGACCAGCATCTGGAACCCGGCTGGCTCGATGAGCGAGAGGCGGCAACCGACGGCGAGCGGAATGCCGGATTCTTTCGCCGCGACGTGGGCGCGGACGATGCCGGCGAGCGTGTTGCGGTCGGCGATGGCGGCGGCGGCGTGTCCGAGTGCGGCGGCGTGCTGGACCATTTCCTCGGGCTGGCTGGCGCCGGTGAGGAAGGTGTAGTTGGTGGTGATGGCGAGTTCGGCGTAGGCGGTGGGCGCGCTCGCAGCGCGCGCGATGATCGGCGCGAGCGGGCCGGCCTTGCCGGGGTGGGGACGGATCTTGGTCTCGGGGACATCGGGCATGAACAGATTCACCCTTCATGGCCGGCACGGAGTGCCGGCCCACCAGAGACCGGCCCACCAGAGACAGGGCCTCAGGCCCACACGCCGTGCACGAACCACCGGCCGGTGTCGGGCTCGTATGCGAGCCAGAGCACGCGGCCGGATCGATCCGCCGCGCGGAGGTAGTCGCGCTCGGGACGGGCCGATCGCCACCACTCGCAGGCGATGCGCTCGCGCTCGGCGGGGACGTGGTCGATCTCGACGCCGTTCCACAACAGCCGTGCGGGCACGGGCGCATCGCCGTTGCCGGGCACGAGGCGTGCCGCGTGCACCGCTCGCGGCGGGAAGAACAGCACCGCCGGCCGCTCGCCCGGGGCGGGCGCATCGGAGTCGGTGGGTGCGGGCGCATCGGCCGCGTGCATTCGCGGCGGAGATTCCATCGCGGGCCGCCACATCCAGGCGCGTTCGGGCAGGTGCGATTCGACCGGCTCGGCGGTGCGGATGCGCTGCGGGCCGAGCCGGTTTGCCAGCGTGTCGATCAGTTCGTCGGCGGCGCGGCTTGCATCGGGCGCGCTTGTTCGCCCTTGTGCATCGCTCGCGGCCTCGCGCCAGCGTTCGGCCTGCTCGTGGCGCAGTTGCGCGGTCCACGGGGCGGCGAGGGCGATGCGCTCGACGCCGTAGCCCAGGTGCACGCGCTCCAGCCGCGGGCGGATGAGCCGCCAGAGGTGGCGCGGGTCGCGGGCGGGGCGTCCGAGGCTGATGGTCAGGCGGGCGGGCTCGAGGTCGGCGCGGTCGAGCGTGATCTCGATGCGCCGCGCGCCGCGCTGGTGCGCGGTGAGTTGCGCGCACAGTTGCTCGAGCAGTTCGCGGGTGCAGAGTTCGATCGCCGCGGCCTGCGTGGTGGGCCCGTCAAACCCGCGCTCGACGGCGATGCGCGCGGCCTCTCGCACGGGCAGGATGGTCTCCATCGCGCTGCCCAGCGCCTGATCAATCCGCAGGAGCAGATCGGGCGCAAAGCGCGCTGGGAGCGCACCGCGCGGCAGGGCGAGCGCCTCGCCGATGCGCGTGACGCCGAGTTCGGCCAGGGCCTCGCGGGTCGCGGCCTCGATGCGCAGCGCGGCCACCGGCAGGGGCGCGAGCGCGGCGCGTTGGCCGTTCTCGGGCACGATCGCCGCGGGCTGGGGCGCGAAGCGCGACAGGGCCCACGCGCAGCCGAAGGTGGGGGCGACCGCCGTGCGGGCCGCAAAGCCCAGCGCGGCTAGGCCCGAGAGGGCGCGATGGAGCATCCGCTCCTCGCCGCCGTGGGCCTGTGCGCACCCGCGGATATCGAGCATCAGGCCGTCGGGCGGATCGAGCCCGACCAGCGGCGAGAGGCGCGAGCACCACGCCGCGAGCGCGCGGAGGAGCGCGGCCTCGCGGTCGGGCCGGGCCGGCAGCACGCGCACGCCCTCGGCGCGCTCGCCGCGAGTGGGCAGAACGGCCATGGCCTCGGCGGCGGGCATCCCTGGCCGTGCGCCCGCCGCGGCGGCGCGGGCGCAGCAGAAGGCCACCACGCGTCGGCGCTTCTCGGTGCGCACCAGCAGCACCGGGCCCCGCTCAGGCGGTGCGCCGCTGCGGCGGCTGGCCCGCTGCACCATCTCGAGCGGGAGATTCGGGAACCAGATACACATCGCCCGTCGCATGTTCGTGCCGCACGACCCAGCGTCGTGCATCCTCCGGTGTGGGCCGCACTCCCTTGCAGCGCAGCAGGTCGATGGACCATCCTGGTCCGTGCTCGTTGAACGATGCGGGACAGACGAGCCAGCGCGTCCGCGCGGCGGAGAGATGGGCCCGCTCGCGCGAAGGGCGCGCCAGCAGCGCGAGCGCCCCCCCGTTTCCCTCTGCCGCGCCCGCCGCGGCGGCGAGTTGGCAGCGGCGCGATTCGGCCATGGTCAGGCCGGAGGCATCGGCGATGATGGCGCAGACGCCGGCGCAGCGGAGCGAGAGATCGATCGCCCAGATGCGCTGGTCGCGCGTGTCGCAGGAGACAAAGAGGCTGCGCGAGAGGAGATCGCGCGGCATCGCCGGCGGGGAGGGATGGCAGCGCGCGCCGATCCACACCACCAGCCCCGCGCGGTGCATGGTCGCGCGGTGCGCCAGGTGCAGCAGGATCGTCAACGGCGGGAGCCACCCCCCCCCACTCCCCCCTTGCTCCACCCCCCCACTCCCCCCTTGCTCCACCCTCCCACTCGCCTCGGCGCTCTCGTGCAGGCCGAACCACTCGTGCACCGAGTTCAGCGCAAGGCCGCCGCCGAGCGCGCGGTCGATGTCGGGCCATCCGGTGGGGATGCGCGCGGTGCGCGGCGAGGCTTCAGCGCCCTCGCGGCATTCGACGGCCTCGATCGCCGCGCGAAGGGCGAGACGATCGGATGCGGTTGCGGCAGGGGTAACGGCGGCCGGGAGGTCTCCGACGATTGATAGCATTGTGTTAGGATATCGCCCAAACGAATGCCGATCAACGAATCGGCGGACCGAATCCGTCACAATGACATAAACGTTTGTTGATAATGAACTTGCGCCGGTCTGGCGGGGCGCTCGGCCGGGCTCATCCGCTCAATCGTGCCGCAGGGCAACGATCGGGTCTTTGCGGCTGGCCATGATGGCGGGGTAGAGGCCGAAGACGATGCCGGTGAGTGCGGCGACGGCGAACGAGAGCGCGATGGACCACGTGGTGAGGTAGGTGGGCATGTTGAGTCGGGCGACGGCGCCGATGGCGATGCTGCCGGAGATGCCCAGGGCGACGCCGATGAGCCCGCCCAGGACGCTGAGGACGCTGCACTCGATGAGGAACTGGAGGGTGATGGCCCGGCGGGTGGCGCCCAGGGCGCGTCGGATGCCGATCTCGCGGGTGCGCTCGGTGACGTTGGCGAGCATGATGTTCATGATGCCGATGCCGCCGACCAGCAGCGAGATGCCTGCGATGGCGCCGAGCACGGCCTGCCAGGTGAGCGCCTCGCGCTTGGCCTCGGCGAGGAGTTCGTAGGGGACGATCACGCCGACATCGGTCATGCCGGGGTGGCGGACTTCCATGATTCGGCGGGCGGTCTCGGCGTACGCCGCGACATCGTCGCGGGTGGGCGCGACGATGTAGAGTTCGCTGATCTGCACCTCGGAACTGGAGAAGTTGCCGCTGGTGCGTCGGATGACGCGGTCGCCAAAGGCGAGCGCGGCGGTGGAGATGGGGATGTGGACATCGAGGTTGAGATCGCGTCCGACCTGGGCTGCGCCCGCGCCGCCCGCAAGGCCGAGGGGCGCGAGGATTCCGACGACGCGGAGGGTCTTGTCGTCGATGCGGAGGGTCTGTCCGAGGGGGTCTTCGAGGGGGAACATCTCCTTGGCGACCTCGGAACCGATGACGGCGACCATGGCGCGCTGCTCGATGTCGTCGGGGGTGATGTATCGGCCGCGGGCGACGCGGATGCGCGCGGCGTCGAGCAGGTCGGGCGTGACGCCGTGGGCCTGGCTGACCTGCCTTCGCTCGTTGCGGAGGACCTGCCCGCCGACTTCCTTGAGGGGGACGATCGCCTCGGCGCCGGGGAAACTCTGGGAGAGGACCTCGGCATCGGCGCGGGTGATCCCGTAGCGGATGCTGCGGCCGCGCTGCTGCCCGCCGCCGGCCTGCTGGCTCTCGGGGGGCCGTTGCGAGCGGATGATGATGTTCTTGGCGCCCATGCGCTCGATGCGCTCCAGGGCATCGCGCTCCTTGCCCTTGCCGATGCTGACCATGGTGATGACGGCGGCGATGCCGAAGATGATGCCCAGGGCGGTGAGGACGCTGCGGAGTTTGTGCCGCAGGAGGTTGCCCAGCCCGAGGCGGATCATTTCGTTGAGGAACGACAGGTTCATGGGAAGGGGGAGTGCGGAGTGGGAGTTGAGGGAGAAGTTGGTTTTGGATTGCGGATCTGGGATTCTGGATGGCCGAGAACCGAGATCGAGAAGTCGAGCCGGTCTGGGCCCGGCCCCCGGAGCGCGCCGATAGACTGAGGATCGATGGTACCGGAGCGGGACAACACGGTCGCGGCGGGCGGGGTGAAGGTCGAGGCCCTGAGCGAGCGCGAGGGGGTGCGCGGGTGGGTGTTCGACGTGGTCATCCGGCGCGGGGCGGATGCGGAGCCATCGCGGCACGCGGTGTCGCTGTCGTGGGCCGACTATGAGTACTGGTCGCACGGACAGGCATCGCCATCGCGGGTGGCGGAGGCGGCCATTGCCGCGTTGCTGGGGGCGCGGCCGGATGTCGCGCTGCCGGAGCGTCTGGACTGCTCGACGTGCCGGCGGTGGACGCGGGACTTTGATGCGCGGATCGCCGCCGCGCTGTGACGCTACCCCCGCACCGCGCCGAGCAGTTCGCGCGGCTTGCGGCGGGAGAGCGCGAGGACGGCGGGCGCGGCGGCGCCGAGGGTGATGAGCAGGACGGTGGCCCATCCGGCGACGGTCGGGCCGATGGGGATGCGCACGCTGAGCAGGATGCCGAGGAGGATCTCGTACATGTGCTGCCCGCCCCACGAGGCGTGCACGCCCATGGCGGTGCCGACGATGCAGGCGGACAGGGCGATGAGCAGGGCCTCGCCCATGACCAGCCGCGCGACGAGGCCGCGCTGCGCGCCGATGGCCCGCAGCACGCCGAACTCGAACTGCCGGGCCTGGATGCCGGCGACGATGAGGTTCGCGACGCCGAAGCACGCGACGAGCATCGCGGCGATGGCGACCGCGGAGGAGACGACCAGCGAGCCGGTGAGGAACTTCTGAATCTCGGCCTTGATCTGCCTGCCCGAGCCCGCGGCGACGACGTCGAACCCGCCGGCGCGGCGGATGTCCTTCATGGCCTGCTCGTCGGAGACGCCGGGCGCGAGGGTGATCTGGATGAGTTGGATGCCGGTGTTGCCGAAGAGGCGTTTGAGGTCGGCGCGGGAGCCGAAGACGGCGTTGACGGCCTGGTCGAGGTATTCCTCGCCGATGTCGAAGAACTTGCTGGCGATGTCGAGCCCGGGCGAAGCGACGACGCCGACGACCTCGAACTCGACGGGCTTGTCGTTCCACGTGAGCGTGAGCGTGTCGCCGACGCCGACACCCTTGGCGACGCGGTACTCGTTGGCGACGATGACGGCCCCGCCGCGGTTGAGGGCGGCCAGCGCGACCTGCGGATCGCCCTCGACCCAGGTGAGGGAGGTCATGCGGAAGAAGGGCTCGGGCTCGAAGGCGACGAAGGAGGTGGTCGGGGGCGAGAGTGCGCGGACGCCGAACGCATCGGTGCGGAAGTTCTGGATGGTGATGGCGCAGGTATCGGTGACGAACGGGAGCGCGGCGATGCGCTGCTGGGTGCGTTCGGTCATGGAGAGGCCGCTGGCGAAGGCGTCGGGGAAGGCGAGGGTGCCGAGCCAGTCGCGCATGATGGCGCGGCCGTTGGTCCAGATGGCGACCATGATCGCCAGTCCGAGCATCATCGCGCCGGCGGTGAGGCCGAAGCGGTACGGCGCGGCGAGAACGGTGCGCACGAGGACGCCCGGCGGGAGTCGCAGGGCGCGGGAGACCAGCGGCCCGAGCATCGCGGTGACGGCGACGGTGACGGGGATGCTGAGCAGGAAGTAGCCGGTGAACAGCGCGGGCAGGCCGAGGGTGACATCGAGCCAGAAGACGACCTGCGCATCGTCGGGCACGGTGAGCACGCCGACATGGAACGCGGCGAGCGCGAGGCCGACGACGCCCGCGAGCACGATGCCGCGGAAGGTGGGCGGGCGGGCGCGGATGGCCATGGCCTCGAGCGGGCTGGTGCGCGAGGCACGGAGCGCGGGCCAGAGCGCGCCGAGCAGACCGGCGACGATGGAGCCGCCCGCGGCGAGCGCAAGGCCGAGGGTGTTGATGGCCAGCCCGCCGGGGAGTTGCTCGGGGAAGACGCGGACCATGACCCACGCGCCGAAGACGCCCAGCGGGATGCCGATCGCGGCGCCCAGCGCGCCGACGATGAACCCGACGGCGAACTGGCTCTCGGCGAGTTGAGCGCGTGTGCCGCCGATGCAGCGGAGCACGGCCAGTTCGCGCTGGCGCTCGTTCACGTTGGTGCTGAGGCCGGTGAGGATGATGAACGCGGCGGAGAGGAAACTGAGCATGGACGCGATGACCATGCCGATCTGGCTGGACTGGAGGTTCTTGTTGAGGCCGGAGGTGATCTTGCTCGCGGCGCGGAGGACGATGCCCTTGTCGAGTTCGCCCGCGCGGGACTCGGCGATGGCCTCGGCGCGCGAGGGGTCGCGGATCAGGACGTCGATCTCGCGGAGTTTGCCGGGCTTGTCGGCGATGCCGCCCATGGTGGCGAGGGTGGTGAAGACCTCGGGGCGGCTGAGCATGCCCAGGGGCGGGCGCTTGCAAATGCCGACGACGCGCAGTTCTACGGGCTCGCCGAAGCGCTGGACGGTGAGCGAGTCGCCGACCTGCGCGGCCAGTTCCTCCGCCGCGAGCGCGTCGAGGACGACTTCGCCATCGGCCTGCACGGGCCTTCCGTCGAGGAGGTCCATGGGCCGGATGCGGTACTCGCGGTCGGGCATGAGGCCGTTGCCGATGGCGGTGACTTCGCCGCCGGAGCGGGCGTTGATGAGGGTGAGCGCGCCCTGCAGTCGGCCGACGGCGAGCGAGGTCTCGGGCCACTGCTCGATCTGTTCGAGGACGGCGAGATCGAAGACGTCTTTGCCGACGCGCTGGACGCGGAGATCGGCCGCGCCGACGGTCTGCTCGACCTTGGTGCGGATCCCGGCATGGAGCGAGGCCATGGCGCAGGCGACCGCGGCGATGAGCCCGGCGGAAAGCGCGACCGAGGCGACGAGCAGCGCGGTGCGGCTACGCCGAACGGACAAGGTGCTGATAGCAAGACGCCACGCCGGCCGCATCGAGGCCCTCCGTGTCGATGGAACCGTGCACGCGACCATCGCGCAGCACGAAGACTCGCCCGCAGTGCACCGCCGCGGCGGGCTCGTGGGTCACCATGAGGACCGTAGTGGAGTGCTCGCGCGCGATGCGAGCGAGGAGTTCCCACAGGCGTGCGGAGGAGGCGGAGTCGAGGTTGCCGGTGGGCTCGTCGGCGAGGAGAATGCGGGGTTCGAAGAGCAAGGCGCGGGCGATGGCGACGCGCTGCTGCTCGCCGCCGGAGAGGGCATCGGGGCGGTGGCCGGCGCGCTGGGCGACGCCGAGTGCCTCGAGCAGTTCGCTTGCTCGGGCGCGGAGATCGGCGCCGTTGCGGCCGGCGAGCATTCCGGGCAGTTCGACGTTCTCTCGCGCGGTGAGCGTGGGGATGAGGTTGAACTGCTGGAAGACGATGCCGATGTTGTCGCGGCGAAAGTCGGTGAGTTCGCGCTCGCTCAGGCGCGAGAGCGGCTTTCCGGCGACGAGCACCTCGCCCTGGTCGGGCGTGTCGAGCGCGCCGAGCAGGTGCAGCAGGGTGCTCTTGCCCGAACCGGAGGCGCCCATGATGGCATAGAACCCGGGCTCGGCGATGTCGAGATCGACGCCGCGGAGCGCGTGCACGTCTTCGCCGCCGAGGTGGTAGGACTTGTGGACGCCGACGCAGCGGACGGAGTTGATCGGGTCGGGCGCGGGGCGAGCGGGCCCGCCGTTCTCATGGCGCGCAGCGGCGGCGGTCGGGGCGGCGGCGGATGTCTGGGCGGGGCTCACGAATACTGCTTCGAGTACGCCGCGGCGTCGATGCACTTGGAGAGGCCGGACTTGTCGGAAACACGGATCTTGACCAGCCATCCGCGTCCGTAGGGGTCGGAGTTGAGAATGGAGGGGTCCTCGACGACGGCCTTGTTGACCTCGACGATCTCGCCGCCCGCGGCGGAATAGACATCGCTGGTGGTCTTGACGCTCTCGACCTCGCCGATGGGGCCGCCGGGTGCGACCTTGGTGCCAACGGGCTTGAGTTCGGCGTAGGTGACGTCGGTGAGTTGGTCGACGGCGAACTGCGTGAGGCCGAGCGTGAGGGTTTCGCCTTCGAGTTTGTGCCACTCGTGGCTCTCGGAGTAGACGCGGTCGGCGGGGGCAGTGGCCATGGTCGGATGGGTCCTTGCGAGTCTTGGGGCACGCCGCGGGCCGTTCCGGGCGTGGGGTTTCATGCTAGGCGACGGGCCAAAGAGCCGATATGGAAGGCGAACGGGGCGCGAACGGGACGGTCCGGAGTTTGCTACAGTCCGCACCATGCTGCTGACGCTCGCTGCCAGTTCGATGCGCGCCCGGCTCCATCTCAAGCCCGGCCGCGCGCCCGCCGGGCAGATGCGGCTGACCGACCTGCCGCGGCACGCGCGGGACGCGCTGGGGCTGTATGGCCTGAACATCTCGACGGATTTGCTGGCGGGCGCGGATGTGCCGCAACTGGACGCGCTGCGCGATGCGGCGGATAAGGCGTCGTGCCCGTGCCTGGTGCTGATCAAGCCGGATGCGCTGCCGTTCTTCACCGACGACGACACGAAGGGGGATGCCGCGGTCGAACGGATGACGCGGGTGGTGCAGGCGGCGCACCGGCTGGGGTGCAATGCGGCGGCGATGTTCATCGCGGGCGAGGGGTTCGAAGCCGGAACCGACACGGCGGACCTCGCCGCGGAGCGGTTGCGGAAGGTGATGGCGGTTGCGGAGAAGCGCGAGGTGAACCTGCTGATCGGGAGCGGGACAGCGCCGGGGGACGTGCAGCCGGGCCCGACGAGCAACCCGGAATCGCTGACGGAACTGATCAAGCGCGTCGGCGGGTTCCGCATCGGGACATTTCCGGATTTTGAGACGGCGTCGAAGTCGGACGACCCGCTGATGTACCTGCGCCGGCTGACGCCGTATGCCGCGGCGGTGACGGCGGCGGTGGGGAACTTCAAGAAGACCAGGAAGGGCATGGAGCACGAGGGGTACGACCTGACGGAGTATGCCAAGACGGTGCTGAGCGTCGGGTACACGGGGACGCTCGCGCTGGACTATCGTGGTGTTGGAGACGCTGATGCGGCGATCCGCCTTGCCCGGGCCGCGCTGGAGACGGTCTCGGGCGTGGAGGGGGCCGAGAGCGTGGAGGTGACGGAAGAATGACCGAGCCCGACCCCACGACGAAGGCGGCCGGCGCGGTCGGCCGGACGCTGCTGGATTCGATGGGTGCGAACATCGTCGAGGTGGAAGTGATGCCCAAGCGTCCGACAGCGGGTGCCGCGAAGGGGAGCGGCGCGGGGCTGATCGTCACGATCGACGGCCCGGCGGGGACGGGCAAGAGCACGGTGGCGCGTCTGCTGGCCAAGCGGCTTGGTGTGGAGTTTCTGGACACGGGGGCGATGTACCGTGCCGCGGCGGCGGTGGCGATCGACGCGGGCATCGGCATGGGCGCGCCCGACAAGATCGTCGCGCTGGTGGCGTCGCAGGACATGCACTTTGAGTGGGAGTCGGACCCGCCGGAACTGGTCTGCGGCGGCAAGTCGATGATGAAGCGGATCCGCGAGGCGGATGTGACGCGGATCGTCTCGCCGGTCGCATCCATCCCCGGTCTGCGGCGGGACATGGTGCGGAAGCAGCGGGCCATCGCGCGAGCCCACCCGCGGCTGGTGACGGAGGGCCGCGACCAGGGGAGCGTGGTGTTCCCGGATGCGGATGTGAAGTTCTATCTGGACGCGTCGGCGCAGGTGCGTTCGCGGCGGCGGTTCGAGCAACTGGTTGCGCAGGGCACGATCAAGGGTGAACCGGCCGAAGAGCGCGCCCTTCTGCAGGAGATCGTGGCGCGGGACCTCTCGGACTCGACGCGGCGCGATGGGCCGCTGATCTGCCCGGAGGATGCGGTGCGGATCGATACATCCGACATGACGCTCGAACAGGTCGTCGATGAACTGGAGAAGCGTGTGAGGGCACGGGTGAGGTGATGTGGGACGTGGGATGTCCGATGTGGGATATGGGATGTGGGATGTCGGATGTGGGAGGTATGGCCCGTCGATATGCTGTGATTCATGAACGAACAACAGATGATTGCTCGGACCCGTGATTTTGCATTGCGGGTCATTCGACTTGTGAACTCTCTGCCGCCGGGCCGCACTGAGGAAGTGCTTGGACGACAGTTGCTTCGTTCAGCGACTTCCGTCGGCGCGAACTACCGTGCGAGCCGCCGCGCCAAGTCTCCGGCAGATTTCATCAGCAAACTGGCGATTGTCGAAGAAGAGGCCGACGAGTGCGGATACTGGCTTGACCTGCTGGGAGCATCCGGAGTGATCCGGCACAAGCGCCTTGCCGCCCTCGTCGCGGAGTGCGACGAGATCACCGCCATCATCGTGGCCAGCATCAAGTCCGCCAAGCGTCGCCGCGCTGTCAAGTAGCCCCCCCCATCCCACATCCCCCATCCCCCATCCCACATCCCACATCCCACATCCCACATCCGACATCCGACATCCGACATCCGACATCCGACATCCGACATCCGACATCCGACATCGAACATGCCTCTTCGCTCTCTCGATCCCACGCAGCCGCTGTCGCAGATCCTGTTCTACAGGTTCTGCTACTGGCTGGTGATGTTGCCGGTCACGCTGCTGTATCGCTTCCGCATTTTCGGAGCGGGAAACCTGCCGCGGCGGGGAGGTCTGCTGGTGGTGTGCAATCACCAGTCGCACTGGGACCCGCCGATCCTCGGCATCTCCTTCCGCACGCGCAACATGGCGAGCATCGGGCGCGAGGGCCTCTTCCGCGTGCCGATCTTGTCGCAGATCATCCGCGGGCTGGGGTGCATCCCGATCAAGGAAGATGAGGGCGATGCGGGCGCGATCCGCGCGGCGATCGCGGAACTGAAGCGGGGCCGGGTGATGCTGATCTTTCCGGAGGGCACGCGCACGCCCGATGGCGAGATCAAGGAGTTCAAGCGCGGCGCGTGGGTGCTGCTGTCGCGCGCCAAGGGCGATGTGCTCCCCGCGGCGATCGAGGGGGCCTTTGACTCCTGGCCGCGAAGCAACCACCTGCCTTCTCTCTTCGGCCATCGCATCGCCGTCTCGCTCGGCAAACCCATCCCGTTTGAGGAACTCAAAGCGCTCGGCCCCGAACGCGGCCTGGCTCGCCTGCGCGAAGAGGTGCAGCGCCTGCACACCGAACTGGCGGAGAAGATGGGACGGTGAGGGGGAGTTGGGTCCTGGCCTTTGGAAGTTGGATCTCGGATGGAGGGAAAAGGACTGGGAACATGAGAGCCGAGACGGCCGGGGCGAAGAGCAGATCAAGCGATTGCGGGCGCGGATGGGGACAGATGGACACCGACCGATCCGGCCAGCGCGGCGATTCGAGGTCTTCGGTGGTCTCCTGTTCCCCCGGGGGCATTTCAGCCTGCGAAGCAGGCTGGCAGGCGAGAATGGATCGGCGACGGTCAACCGCCGCCGCAACCGCCACCGCAACCGCCACCGCAACCGCCACCACAGCCGCCGCAACCACCGAATCCACCAGTTTTGCTGCTGCGGCCGAGCGTGTGCGACACGATCGGGCCCGCGATGAGACTGCCCAGGATCATGACGAGGACGCCCGCAGCGCCGACAAACCCGACCCAGCGTCCCGGTCCTGCCGTCGTTCCGAGTCCCATGAACACGCCGATGACTGCGGTTGCACACAGGGCCACCCCGGCAAACACGACGAGCCCGCCGGTGCTCCGCCGCGAGAGCACGAAGTGATCCGCGGTGTTCACCCGCCGCCACTTCAGGTCGTGCTCGAATCTCGTCGCGGCGTCGGGCCAGATGTCCCGCGGCGGGGTGCTGCCGAACTCTCGCTCGTAGGAGTGCAGGGTCTTGGCGTACCAATCCTCGAACTTGTCGCTTTCCGTGTCTCCGCCGCGGGTGGGCGTGTGCTCGAGGGCCCGCGGCAGCACGTGCGTGCATAGTCGCTTCCAGTAGGAGTCGGTGTAGGTCAGGTGCAGGTGCCAGGCCTGATCGACGTGCTCGGACGGCGTCACGCGATGGCCGGCGACCATGGCCAGGTACACGAACCGCCGATACTCGTTCACCACGCGCTGCGCGAACATCTGCGTCCAGCCGTTCTCGCGTGCCAGCCGCGCGGAAAAAGTCAACGTCGGCGCGCCCTCATCAATCTCGAACGACTCGATCCTCCGCCACAGATCCGGGTTGCTGAGCGTGATCAGTGTGCTCATGCCGCTCTCCCTGGCGAGCCGGGCCGCGGAATGCGCCCCGCACTCACCCAAGTGTGCGCCATGGCGCGAGCGGTCGGAGCCTGTGGGGCCCAAGGCCTTGTGGGGCCATTGTCAAGAATAGATGAAGGAGGTGCGGTGAGCGAAGAAAGCAATGCGGACTTTGGATTCCGGATTGCAGGACCAAGACCCCGTACCCCGAGAAAAGCGACCCGCCCGCACCTTGCGCCTTGGTGCGCCTCCAAGTTTGAAGCGGATTGGCTCCGAGAGCCTACCCGCCTCCTCGACTTCTTCACCAAAGATACGCCACGAAGTTCAACGCGGTGTGGGCAACGACCAGCGGCCAGAGCCTTCGCGACTGCCAGAAGATCGCGCCGTGCAGGAGCCCGATGCTCATGACGGCCAGCGCGCCGGCCGGTCCCTGGTAGATGTGATACGAAGCGAACACTGCCGCGCAGATGAACACGACCCGTGCTCCGCCGCCAATGAGCGCGGACAACCGTGTGAACAGCAAGCCCCAGATGACGACCTCCTCGGCGATGCTGTTGGCGGTGATCATCAGCGCCAGCACGGAGAAGTCGGCGACGGTCCGCGGCCGCGCGACCTGCTCCGGTCGCCAGGGCGCTGCGCCGAAGACGCTCTGCGCGGCGGAGTACACGGCGATGCTGAGCATCCAGCCCGCGATGACCAGGACGGCGGCGAGCGGCACATCGATGCGCCACTCCCACCGCGCAAAGCCGAACGCCCGCCGCGGCTCGCCGCTTCGCCACATGATGAAGAACGCGACTGCGCACACGGTGAGGGACCGCTGCGCGAGCATGAGCCCGTCGAGCCAGAAGGGCTGGGTTGCACGCTGCGGGTATGCCAGCAACGCCGCGGCGTTGACGATGTCGGGCACGACCGCGACGATCACGATCACAGCGGCCTCGATCCAGAGACGCCGGCGGTCGATGGTCGAGGCCTGGGACGCGGGCATGTCCGTGGGGTGGTTCATCAGGCGCGGCGATGCTCGCCGCGCTGGGCATGTTGAACGAAGCAGGGTGCGATGTCAACCACCGGACTTTCAGCGTCGCGTTGCCCGCTTCATCCCAGCCCGCTCGCCGCGAGCCAGCGTTCGGCATCGAGCGCCGCCTGGCAGCCCATGCCCGCCGCGGTCACCGCCTGGCGGTAGTGCTCATCGGCGACATCTCCCGCGGCGAAGACACCCGCGGACTTCGCGAGGGGCGCACGGATCTGCGGCCGGGCGGTTTCGGGAGCAACTCGGCTCAGCCCGAGGGAATGACCAGAGCAAATGAGACAATCGTCGCGATGCCCAGCAGCAGCACCGCCAGGACCGCCCAGCCCCAGTTGGTGTCGCGGATGATTCGCGGGCAGCCCTCCGACAACTTTCCTGCCAGTGCCAGAGTCATGCCGGCGGAGACCGCGGCCACACACACGATCACCCCGGACGCCACCACCCACATGCTCTCGCGCTGGGATGTGGTCGCCATCGAGGCCAGCCGTGTCAATACCGCCATCGCCGCAGTTGCGATGACCAGCGGCCCGCACGCTGTTGCCACCCACGCGCGCTGCGACCGCACGCGATAGAGACCTGTGAAGTGATGCTGCGCAAGGGCTGTGCCGCACTCCGGGCACCGGGCCACACCTTCCCCGGCGAGTCCGCGTAACGAGTACATGCATGAGGGACATTGCGGCGCAAGTCGGATGTTCATCCGCGGCCAGAGCGTGCGTCGCGCACGCACCCAAAATCGCGCCAGGGGGCGAGCACGCGGGATCATCGGCCGCCACCCATCACCACGCTCGATCGCGGGAGTATGCGGCGTGATGGGCCCTCATCGCTCGACACCAGGGTGGTCTCCACCGGCATCAGGACAGCAAGACGGTCAGTCCGGCCTGCATGAAGTGGTGATCCTGGGTAGGCACGCGCTGAATATCCCGCGAGCGGCAGGCGGCTCGTGTCCTCTATGCACGCTTGGGCGTGCCGTAGGTGTAGTGATGGTGCTCGGCCGCGACATCGGTCGGCAACGAAGGATCATCCGCCGCATCTTCGCCGGGGTGAAAGATCGGGTCGTCCTCCACCGGCTCGATGCGCACCCGCATCCCTTCCGGCAACTGCGCAGGGGACTCCGGTTCGATCTTCCCACCCTTGATCTTCCCGAAGTACACCATCGCGGCGCTCCAGCCAATCCTACGCACCGCTCGCGGCCCAAGCCCCTCAGTCAATCCCGCTCGCCGCGAGCCAGCGTTCGGCATCGAGCGCCGCCTGGCACCCCATCCCCGCCGCGGTCACCGCCTGGCGGTAGTGCTCATCGGCGACATCGCCCGCGGCGAAGACACCGGGAATGTTCGTGTAACTGTTCCGCTGCTTGAGCGCGATGTAGCCGCTGGAATCAAACTCGATCCCCGAGTCCTTCAGGAACCTGGTCGCCGGCGTGTGGCCAATGGCGATGAACAGGCCGCCGAGTTCGAGCGTGCTGCGCTGCTTCGTGACCGTGTCCTCGAGCAGCACGCCGGAGATGTGCGATTCGCCCAGCACGTCGACGACGACCTTGTTCCACAGCACCTTGGCGTTGGGGCGCGAGAGGAAGCGGTCCTGCATGATCTTGCTGGCGCGGAGCGAATCGCGCCGGTGGATGATGTACACCGTCGAGGCGAACTTGGTGAGGTAGGTGGCCTCCTCCATGGCGGTGTCGCCCCCGCCGATCACGCCCAGCGGCTTGCCGCGGAACGCGGGCAGCGCGCCATCGCACACCGCGCACGCCGAGACGCCGCCGCCGGTCGTCGCCAGTCGCATCTCGTTGGGCAGGCCGAGCCAGTTGGCCGTGGCGCCCGTCGCGATGATCACGGCGTGCGCTTTGACCACCCTGCCCTCGGCGGTGTGCAGCGCGTGGGGCGTGCCGGGGGTGCGCGAGAACTCGCACCGCGCGATGTCCTCCATCAGAACCTTGGTGCCGAAACGCTCGGCCTGCTTCTGAAACTGGCTCATCATCTCCGGGCCCTGGATGCCCTCGGGGAAGCCGGGGTAGTTCTCGACCTCGGTGGTGAGCATCAACTGCCCGCCGGGCAGGATGGGGCCGGGGTCCTGCTTGGGCACGCCCGAATACACCACCGGATCGAGACGGGCCCGCGCGGCGTAGATCGCCGCGGTCCACCCCGCGGGCCCGGAACCGATGATCACGACTTTGTGAACGCCTGCAATGTTGGACATGTGCCGGTCAACTCCCTTGGCGCGTGCTCAGCGCAACTGTCCGCGCTCGATGAGCAGCGTGCGCTCGAGCGACATGAGCGGCGGCCAGAGGAGATAGTCGCCGGGCACGCCGCGCCGGTCCTGGGTGATGGTCGCCGCCATGCCCGGCTGTGCGCTGGGTCCTGCGGAGTAGAGAATGAACTGGTCGCGTCCGAAGGGCACTTCGAACTCGGGGTGCGGTGCGGGCGGGAAGAGCGCGACGCGGTACAACCTCTCGCGGCCGTGCTCATCGCGCGGCGTGTCGCGCATGGGCACGAAGAACTGGATGTCGGCCCGCTGCCTGGTGTAGGGGTCGGTGTCGAGGGGTGCGCCCTTGTTGAACTGCGGACGGATCGCGGCCAGGCCGGGCGGCATGTTGCGGTTGGTGAGGATGAACGCGTAGACGGCCAGGCCCATGCGCGTGCCGGCGGACTCGACGCGCAGTCGCTGCCGCAAGGGGAAGAGGTCCTCGAGCGTGCCGACGCCTGCATCGAGCAACGCGAACTGCGGGCGGCCGCGGACGTTCTTCTGGTAGTCGGTGCGGTTGTCGAGAATCGGGTCGAAGATCGACAGGCTCCAGCGCCGGAGCCAGTCGTCGCGGATGCGCTGCAGTTGGCGGCGCGTGTCGAGGTCGCCGGCGTGTCCGGCGGCCATGCCGTCCCAGTAGGCCGCGGCGGCGAACCGGCGGAGCGGACGATCGACGGTGGTGATGCGGGCCAGTTCGCGTGCGAACTCGGCGTTGGCTGCGCCGCCCGGGGTCATGACGCGGTCGATGAGTTGGGTCTTGGCGGCGAACTCGCCGACGGGGAGTTGCAGGCGGTCGATGTCGAGGAAGCCGTTGCGCACCTTGAACCGGTCGACGGTGTCGACGAGCACGCCGGGAGTCATCTTGCGGTCGCTGGAGCGGAAGTCCTCATAGGCGAGGTCGCGCATACGCACGAGCGCGAGTTCCAGGGCGTTGAGGGCCCACTGCTTCTCCCTGAGCATGGGGCGGTCGGCGAACTGCCGCGTGAACATGGCCCAGTCGGACATGAGTTTGAGGGCGTCGTCGGCACGGCCGTCCTCCATCAACCGGGAGGCCTCGACGTGCACGAGCGTTTCGAAGTGCTCCATCTTGGGCATGTACAGGTGCTGGGCCCGCGCAAGGAGAGGCGGGTCGCCCAGATCGGTGTACATGCCCTTGGCGATCAGGTCGATGCTCACGCCCTCGATGCCGTAGGGCTGCGCAAAGGCGTAGGCGCGGCGGTAATCGGTCTCGGCGGTGATGTCGGGCAGCACCGCCAGCACGGCCTGCTGCGTCGGGCCCTGGGCCCAGGCTTTCCAGTCGGACCAGTTCGGACCCTTCCAAGCCAGGATCGCGGCGCGCTCGGCCGGCCGGGTGACCCAGGCGGGGGCGCGCGTCTCGACGGACCGCGGCGGGTCCTGGAGGTCCGCCAGCGGGGGAAGGACCTTGAGGTCTGACCTTCGGGACTCGGGCACGGCGCGGAACTGCGCGTTGATGGACTGGAGGGAGTCGTCGGCCCGCGCGGGAGGGGCGATGCTGGCAACGGCGAGGACCGCCGCGACCGAGGCGTGCGCGAGGCGGGAGAAGAAGGCGTGACGGACCATCGATCGGGTGCGCGGCATCGGCGGGTCGCTCCTCGGTCCAGGGGTTTGAAGGTCCCGGCGGGGCGCGAAGGCGAGCCGCGGGGAGGGGCCTTGAGGTGGGGCGAAGTCTAGGACAACGGGCACAGCACCGGCGCGGCGCGGGCCCGGCGTCGGCGGCTCGGAAGGGGGACGGGGGAGGCGGTCAAAGGCCGGCTCAGCCGAGTTTCTTGAGGCGCATCTGCAGTTCGTCGACGTTGGGCGAGGCCTCGATCGCGGTGCGGACGTGGATGTACTCGCCCTCGACCAGTTCGACCAGCGACTGGTTGAAGTCTTTCATGCCGGCCTGCTGGGCCTCGATGGTGTTGAAGTACTCGCGGAGTTCGCCCTCGCGGCCTTCGAGAATGTGCTTGCGGACGACGGAGTTGTTGATGAGGATCTCGATCGCGGGGATGCGGTGGATCTCGGGGCGGAGCGTGGGGAGGAGTTTCTGGTAGACGAAGGCGCGCATCTGGTAGCCCAGAATGCGGCGCACCTGCTCGACTTCCTCCTGCTCGAAGAGGCCGTAGATTCGGCTGAAGGTCTGGGTGGTCGATGAGGCGTGGATGGTTCCGTACACCAGGTGGCCGGTCTCGGCGGCGTGGAGGGCGGCCTCGAAGGTTTCCTTGTCGCGCATTTCGCCGACGAGCACGATGTCCGGATTCTCGCGGACCAGCGCGCGGAGAGCGATCTTGAAATCGAGGCAGTCGATGCCGATCTCGCGCTGGTTGACGGTCGCTTTCTTGTCGTTGAAGATGTACTCGATGGGGTCTTCGATGGTGACGATGTGCACGGGCTTGCGCTCGTTCACGTAGTCGAGCATCGCGGCGATGGTGGTGGACTTGCCCGAGCCCGTCACGCCGCAGAGGAGCACGATGCCCTGCGGCTGCATGGCGATCTCGGACATGATCGGGGGCAGGTAGAGTTCATCGAACCGGCGGATCTTGGACGTGATGAGACGCGCGGCGACGGCGAGTTTGCCGCGGGCCTGGAAGAGGTTCACGCGGAAACGGTTGCTCTCGTCGTAGTCGTAGGCGAAGTCCACCGAGCCGAAGTGCCGCAGGTCCTTGAACTGCTCCTCGTCGAGGATGTGCTTGGCGATCGAGAGGAACTCCTCGGGGCTGACGGGGGTGGTGTCGAGGGGCTTGAGTGCGCCGCGCAGACGGATCTTGGGCTTCTGCCCCGACTTCATGATCAGGTCCGACGCCTCGAACTTGATCGCGGCCTTGAGGAAGTCGCCGAACCGCGTCTCGTGTGGGTCGTGCTTGGCATCGGGGTCGAGCGTGACGTGCGCGGCATGATGCGGCGCGGCGGAATGGGCATCGGAGGAAACACTCATGGCGGACCCGTTCTTGCCTTCGTGCCCGGCCGCGCCGTTGGCCTGGCCGGTGGACACGCCGGCGGTTTGATCGTTCAACACAGCATCGTCGGCCCCGCGGGCCGCTCCATGATCAGTGTACCCGAGCCGCCGCCCGAACGGCGCGCAACACCACGCCGCGGACCGACCCGCAAACCGGGCCGCGGCCGGGAACAACGGCCGGGGAGACTCGGGACCCGAAAGCCGATTCGCACGGCGTCGGGCCCGGGTTCCGGGCGGGATTGCCGCGGGGCGTTGGGGAGGTCCGACCAAGTGGGCGCAGGTTCGGGGCCAGACCCGGACAGGTCTGGAACGCGGATGGGCGGCGGATGGGGCGGATCGAGGCCGTCGACTTGGCTTCGGCCCGGCACGAAAATTGGTTCTGGCCAGGAGACGAATCCAGACTCCCTCAATCCCAATCTTCTTGTTACCCGCCCGGCGGTTTCCCCACCGGCGCCTGGGGTCGGGCCCGGCGCGTGGGGTAGCACAACCGACCCGGTGCCCTTAGCATTGCCTCCACCCCGGGCGGTACTGGCCTCTTCCCGCCTCGAGATCCCCCTGCCCGCAGGAACTCCCCCACGTGCCGAACGATCAGGTCGCCGTCATATCGGATGTCCATGGCAACGCCGAGGCGCTCAGGACCGTGCTTGCGGACATCGACCGCCGCGGCATCGAGCGGATCATCTGCCTGGGGGACATCATCGGGTACGGGCCTGACCCGTTGGAGTGCGTGGACCTTGTGCGTGAGCGGTGCGCGTGGTCGCTGATGGGGAACCACGATTTCTCGGTGCTGTACGAGCCGACGAACTTCAACCCCGGGGCGGAGCAGGCGGCGTACTGGACGCGGCAGCAGTTTGACGCGGAGCCCGACCCCGACAAGCGCAAGTCTCGTTACGAGTTTCTGGGGCAGTTGCGTGTGCGCGTGGTGGAGAGCACGCCGGAGACGAACCTGCCGATTCTCGCGGTGCACGGATCGCCGCGAAGACCGATCAACGAGTACATCTTCCCGGATGACTGCCACACCGCGCCCGACAAGGTGACGACGATCTTCGAGCGCGTGCAGAAGTTGTGCATCGTCGGACACACGCACGTGCCGGGCGTGTTCACCGATGAGCCGGACTTTTACCCGCCCGCGGAACTGACCGAGGGCGCGTACAAGTACATGGACGAGAAGGCGATCGTGAACGTGGGCTCGGTCGGTCAGCCGCGCGACCTCGACCCCCGCGCGTGCTATGCCATCATCCGCCCGGATCGCATCGAGTTCGTGCGACTGGAGTACGACGTCGCGGCGACGGCCGGCAAGATCAAGGCCATTCCGGAACTCTCAGACTGGCTCGGCGATCGGCTGTTCGAGGGGCGGTGATGGAGGTTCGGGTTCCGGGTCTCGGGATCCGGGGTTCGGGGCTCTCAATCCCACATCCGACATCCGACATCCGACTTCCCACATCCCGCCCCGTATCATCCGCCCCTATGCCCGAAGCCCGGAAGAAGAAGAGTCCGCTGCGGCTGCTTGTGCCGCTCGGTGTCCTGATGCTCGGCATCGGGTTGTTCTACCTGATCGCGACCTCGAACTCGCGCCAGGCCCCACCGAAGACGCCCCCTCCGGCGCCCGCGACCGCATCGTCTGACGCCGCGAAGCCCGCCGCCCCCGACGCATCGGCCCCGGGTTCGCCGGCGGGCACACCGGCATCTGAGCCGGTGCCGATCGCCGCGGAGCCGAGCGCTCCGGCACAGCAGACCGCGCCGGCCGAACCCGTGGCCGCGCCGCCGGTCGCACCGCCGGGCGCGCTTTCGGCACGGCGGTTTCCCGCCGCGGCGGCCGACCCGATCGGCGGCCTGACACCCGCGAGCGAGGGCGGTCAGTATCGGATGCGTCTGGAGTTCTCGCCGTTTGGCGCGGGGCTGCACAGCCTGGCGCTGGCCGACTACTTCGAGCACGTCGACCGGGCCGACCACGAGACGATCCAGCGGTTTTACTCGCTGGGCGGGAGCGACCGCATCGGGGCTTCGCCGTTTGCCGCGGCGAGTGTGACCATCGACGGCACTGCGGTGGACCTGTCGCTGGACACGCGCGACGCCGATGTGACGCTGTGGCGGCCGAAGGGGCCGGGCGCGTTCGAGGCGGTGATCATCGAGCGCGGGGAGGACGGGACGGAGCGGGACATCGCGCGCATCACGCGCACCTACCGCCTTGCGCCCAACTCGCACGAGTTCACGATCGACCAGCGTTTTGAGAACCTCTCGGGGCGCGGACTCTCGGTGGTGTGGAGCCAGTACGGCCCGGCGGACCTGCCGCAGGGCGTGCTGCGCTACGGGGGCGACGTTCGGCGGGTGCGCTTCGGGTATCTGCCGCCGCCGAACATCAACGACGTGCGCGACGTGCTGGGCAAGGAGTACCGCATCAGCCACGATGCCGCGCTGGGCAAGGCGTCGTGGGGGCCGGGCGGGCGTTTCTACCCGATCAAGGAACTCTGGCCCGACGAGCAGGCGGTCAAGGAGAACTACGGCATCGCGTGGGCCGCGATGACCAGCCGCTACTTCGCAGTGGCGGTGCACCCGCCGCTGCCGGCGGGGGCGGAGCCGTCGCAGCCTCGCGGCGTGGAGAAGACGTTTCCGCTGCTGTCGCGCATCGAGCGGCTGGCGCTGCCGATTCCCGGTCCTGATGAGCGCGCGGGGGCGATGATCCTGCGCATGACCTCGCCGGCGGTGACCATCGCGCCCGGCGCGGTGCACGACCTGTCGATGGTGGTGTATGCCGGGCCGCTGAGCAGGCGGTTCATCGAGGCCGAGCCGACGGCGGCGTTCTTCAACCTTCCCGCGCTGGTGATCTTCACCTTCGGCGGGCCGTGCGCGCCGTGCACGTTCCAGCCGGTGGCGTACTTCCTGCGTTGGTTCCTGGGGACGCTGCACGACTACGTGGTGTTCGACTGGGCGCTGGCGATCATCGTGCTGGTGGTGTGCGTGCGCGGCGTGCTGCACCCGGTGACGCGCTGGAGCCAGTTGAGCATGCTGCGCTTCGGCAAGCAGATGCAGGCGCTGGCCCCCAAGCAGAAGGCCATTCAGGAAAAGTACAAGAATGACCCCGCCAAGATGCGCGAAGAGGTCACGCGGCTGATGAAGGAGGAGCACGTCGACTACGGCGCGGCGGCCCGCGGCTGCCTGCCCCCCTTCCTGCAGATGCCCATCTGGATCGCGCTGTACGCGATGATCTACTTCACGTTTGAACTGCGGCACCAGGCGGCGTTCTTCGGCCTGTTCCAGAAGATCACGGGCGGCGCGTGGATGTTCCTGGGCGATCTGGCCGAGCCGGACAACTTCATCAACTTCCACCAGGCCTTCGGGTGGAGCAAGGAGGGCTTCCACGTCCCGCTGCTCTCGAGCATGATGGGCGGCATCCAGGGGCTGAACATCCTGCCGCTGCTGCTGGGCGTGGTGTTCTACATCCAGCAGAAGTACATGACGCCGCCCTCGGCCACGCCGCTGACACCCGAGCAGCAGCAGCAGCAGAAGATCATGAAGATCATGATGGTGGTGATGTTCCCGCTGTTCATGTACAACGCGCCGGCGGGTCTGTCGCTGTACTTCATGATCAACTCGACGCTGGGCATTCTCGAGAGCAAGTGGATCCGCGCTCATGCGGAGGAACTGGAGAAGCGCCGCGAGGCGCACGCCGCCGCGGCGGGAGTCGATGCGAGGGCGAATGACCGCAAGCCCAAGGGAGCCGGCGGCAAGCCCGCCAAACCCGGCTTCTTTGCGCGCATGCAGGCCGAGGTCGAACGGCGTCAGAAACTCATCGAAGAGCAGAAGCGGCAGGCCGAGAAGAAGAACCGGCGGAAGTGAGCCGTTCACCACGGAGCGCACGGAGAACGCGGAGTTCGAGGCAGGAATGCGGATGAAACAGATGGATGACGAATCTCGCTGATGGACATCACTCCGTCTCGCGGCTTCGTGCTGGTCGAACGAACTGAATCCCGGCCTGTGCTTCGAGCCGTCGCACCCGCAACTCGTCTGATGCCTTTGGGTCGTGTTCCATTCGCAGTTCAATCTGTCTTCGCGGCACACTCGATCACTCTCCGTGTTCTCCTTGCTCTCCGTGGTGAACGCCCGAACCATCGACACCCTGGCCCGCTGGTTCCGCGCCAATGCGCGAACGCTGCCGTGGCGCGGGCCGATCGGCGCTCCGCGCGACCCGTGGGCCGTGCTCGTTTCGGAGACCATGCTGCAACAGACTCAGGTCGCGCGAGTGCTCGAGCGATTCCCGCGGTTCATTCGGCGATTCCCGACCGCCCAATCGCTGGCCGCCGCGCCCGATCACGACGTGCTGGCGGAGTGGGCGGGCATGGGGTATTACCGGCGCGCCCGCAACCTGCACGCCGCGGCGAGGATGATCGTCGATCGCTTCGATGGCGCGGTGCCGCGAACCGTGGAGGATCTGCTTGCGCTTCCCGGCGTGGGCCGCTACACGGCCGGTGCGGTCGCGTCGATCGCCTTCGGGGATGTCGCGCCGATCGTGGATGGCAACGTGGCGCGGGTGCTGCTGCGCGTGCATGGGCGCAAGGCTCGTGTGGATGACCGTGAGACGCAGCGGTTCCTGTGGGAACAGGCTGCGAATCTCGCCGCGGCGGGCGCGAAAGGACGACAAGGCGCGGGCGTTGTGAACGAGGCGATCATGGAACTGGGCGCGACGGTGTGCCTGCCCGCGCCGGCGATGCCGCGATGCGAGGAGTGTCCGTTGGCGCGATGGTGCGTTGCGCGGCGGGCGGGCGCGCAGGCCCGCATCCCGCTTCCCAGGGCCGCCGCGAACAAGAAGACGGTGTACTGCGCTTCGGCGGTGGTGGTCGATTCCCGCGGGCGCGTGCTGCTGGAGCAGCGCGGCGACGGGGGGATGTGGGCGGGGCTGTGGCAAACGCCGACCATCGAGCGAACGGACCGCGCGCCCACGCGGGCGGAGTTGGCCCGGGCCGCGGGAATCGCCGCGCGCCAGTTGCACGCGTGCGGCGGCTTCACGCACACCACCACGCACCGCGAGGTGGAGTTTCGCGTGTACGCCGGAGCAGCGAAGCCGGTTCGCGAACGCGGCCGGTGGGTCGCGCCGGGGCGGCTTGGTGAGTTGGGATTATCGAGCGCGCAGCGCCGGGTGTTGTCGATCGGAGCGGGTGTTCTCAGGACCCCGACTCGGTCGCGCTGAGGACTTCCTGGATGGTCGTGAGGCCGCGCGCGACCTTGGACATGCCGTCGTTGCGGAGCGTGACCATGCCGCGCTCGATGCACAGTCGTCGGAACTCGGCGACGTTGGGGTTGCGGGCGATGATGTCGCGGAGTTGGTCATCCACGCTGAGCAGTTCGTAGATGCCGACGCGCCCGGAGTAGCCCGTGTTGCGGCACCTGTCGCATCCTTTGGCGACCCACACGCCGTCGGCGTCCATGCCGTTCATGCCGAGGAACTCGGCGAGTTCCTCGCCGGGCGGCTCGTTGGCCTTGCAGTGCGTGCAGAGGCGGCGGACCAGCCGCTGGGCCAGCACGGCGCGGACCGCCGCGCCGATGAGAAACGGCTCCATGCCGATGTTCACCAGCCGGGTGATCGAGCCGGGCGCATCGTTGGTGTGCAGCGTGGAGAGCACCAGGTGGCCGGTGAGCGCGGCCTGCACGGCGGTCTGCGCGGTTTCCAGGTCGCGGATTTCGCCGAGCATGATGACGTCGGGGTCCTGGCGCAGCAGGGCCTTGAGCGCCTTGGCGAAGGTCATGCCGATCTTGTCGTGCGTCTGCGTCTGCGTGATGCCGTCGAGGTGGTACTCGATGGGGTCTTCGACGGTTGAGACGTTCATGGACTGCTTGTCCATCTGCCGCAGCGAGGCGTAGAGCGTGGTGGTCTTGCCCGAGCCGGTGGGGCCGGTGACCAGCACGATGCCGTGGGGCTCGTCGATGGCTTTCTTCCAGATGACCAGCGCTTCCTCGGAGAAGCCCAGGTCGTCGAGCCCGACGCTGATCGACTTGGTGTCGAGGATGCGGAGCACGGTCTTCTCGCCCGCGCCGTTGGGGAGCGTGGACATGCGGAGGTCGAGTTTGCGACCGGCGACGGTGCATCGGATGCGGCCGTCCTGCGGCAGACGGCGCTCGGAGATGTCCAGATTGGCCATGATCTTCAGTCGCGAGGTGATCGCGTTGGCCATTCCCGCGGGCGGGTGCATCATCTCGAACAGCACGCCGTCGATGCGGAAGCGCACCTTGAGTTTCTTCTCGGCCGGCTCGATGTGGATGTCCGATGCGCCTTCCTTCACGGCGGTCTGGATGATGTAGTTCACGTAGCGGATGACCGGGCTTTCTTCCGCGGCCTTCTCGAGGTCGACTTCCTGCGATTCCTTGGCCTTCTCGACCTGGACATCGCCCTCTTCGACCTCGTCGAGAATCTGCGAGAGATCGACCTCGCCGGCCTGATCGCCGCCGCCGACGATCTCGATGGCCCCGCGGATGTCGCTGGGCGGCACGACCACGAGTTTCACGCCGGTGACGCTCAGTCGGCGGCGGACCTCGTCGAGCAGGAAGACGTCGTCGGGGTTGGCCGCGCCGATCACGACGCGGGTCGGCGCGTTCGGGCCGCCGCCGACCTTGACGGTGCGGAGCGGCAGCACCAGGTTCTGCTTGCAGAACTCGGCGGTCAGGCGCTGCAGCATCACGCCATCGAACCCGCCATCGAGGCCCTTGTCCATGTCGACGCGCTCGAAGGGCACGCCCGCGAACGCCGCGACGCCCGCGCACAGTTTCACCTCGTCCCCGCCCTGCTCGATGAGCACGTCCATCAGCCGGCGGCCGGGGGAGGCCTTGAGGACGGTCTGCGCCGCGGTGTGCTGCTGGGGGGTGATCGCGCCGGTCTGCACGAGAAACTCGCCCAGCGGCGTCGCGGGCGCGTTGGCCTGGGCCCCGTCGGGCTGGTACACCGTGGACATCGCCGCGCCGACGTTGGGGCCGGTATGCGCCGGCCCTCGGACGGGCACGCTCGGGTCGTTCTCGACCGTCACAGACTCGCTGAACGATCGCTGCCCGCTTGGCACGGCGGGCAGTGTGGCAAACGACTGCTCCGCGGCGTCCACCGTGTGACGGCGCGCCGGCTCGGGCTCGGCGCTGGGAGATGCGGGCGGCGCGGGCCGCGTGCGCGGACGCGCGGGCGCATCGGCCTCCTGGCCTTCCACGCCGAGTTCGGTCAGGATGTCGTCGATGTCGAACTTGCCCACGCGCGGCTCACTTCTTTCTCACGGACTTTCTGGGGTCGGACTGGTCGAGCGAGAGGGTGTAGGTCTGGCCGTCGGACTCGAGATCGACCTCGCGGGCGCGGATGGCGGTGACGGTGAACTCGCCGACGGTGTCGCCGACGCGGTACAGGTCGCCGCCGAGTCGCGCCACCGGCGTCGAACCGCCCATGATGGCGTTGACCTTGAGCGAAGCCAGTTCGCCGGCGACGCGCTTGGCGCGGGCCTCGGCGTCGCGGCGGACCCGCTCGGCGCGGGCACGCTCGGCCGCCTCGCTCGCGCCGTCGTCCACGGGTCCGCCATCGGTCGACAGGAGGTCGGCGAGGCGGAAGGGGTTCTTCTGCACCTGGTCCGCGGGGACTTGTGCGCCGGTGGTGGTCGCCTCCAGTTGCGCGAGCACGCGCTTGTGGTCGGCGGTCTTGGAGCCCGGGGCCTTGGTCACGTCGTAATCGGGCATCTTGGTCGTGGCGAGCGCGCCCATGGGGCCAATGCCCGCCTGGCGCATGCCGTAGACCACGCCGCCCGCCGCGACGACCAGGAGGGCCAGCGCGATGGTCTGGGTCGAGCGCAGGCCCTTGCGCGCCGGGGCGACGGAGGGATCCAAAGGGGGCGCATCGCCGGAGGCGGACATGGCCTCGAGGCGGAAGGTGCCGCCGACGACGCCGTCGGGCGCGGCTTCGGGCTTGTCGGCGGGGCCCTGGGGCGCGGTGGGGTTCAGGTTGGTCATTTGGCGTCGCTCCCTTCGCCCTCGTAGAAGATCGACAGGACGAGTTTGGTCTTCATCTCGCCGTCGACCTTGTCCGAGCGCACGATGGAGAAGTCGGGGATGCGCATGATGCGCGGCAGTTGCTCGAGTTCGAGCAGGAACTGGTAGAAGCCGTCGAAGTCGCCGGTGATCTCGAGGTCGATGGGTTGCTCCATCGCGAGCCCGGCGGTCGTGACCTTGTCGGACTTCTTGAACTGGGGGACGCGCAGGCTGCTCTTGCCCGCCAGGCCCGAGACCTGGCGGAGGACGTTGTCCATCTCCTTGGTGCTGGGCAGGCGGGACTGGATGGCCTCGATGGCGCGTTTGACCTGGTCGTTGGCGCGGGCGAGGTCCTCGGTCTGCGAGGTCGCCTGGCGCAGTTTCTCGAGCATGGCCTGCTTGTGCTCGATCTCCTTCTTGGCCTTGGCGATCTCCTCGTTCTGAGGCTTGAACACCAGGAAGTATGAGGCGATCGGCAGCGCGAGCAGCACGCCGAGGAAGAGCAGTTGTCGGATGGCGGCGTTCATGGGTGGGTCAGTCCTTTCCGCCGGATTGCGCCGCGTCGGTAAGTTCGCGCGGCTGGGTCGGGTCCATGGGATCGACGTTCAGGATGCGTCCGCCGCCGGCCATGCCCGGTCGCGGCGGGAGGCGGGGCACCTGCAGGGGCTCGATGTGCCGGGCATCCGCGTTGGTGCGGACCATGCACTCGATGCGGAACTTGCGCATGCGCAGTTCTTCAACCTTCACGTCGCCCGAGTACAGGATCTCGACCTTCTCGAGGAGCGGGCAGTCGACCAGGGCCCGGTGGTAATCGGCGATCTCCTCGTCGGCTCCGGCCAGGCCGAGGATCTCGACCTTGAACTCGAATCGTGGCGGCGCGGGCTTGGGCGGCGGCTCGGGCTTCTCGCCGGGCTTGGGCGCGCCGGGGCGCGCCGTGGCGAGGGTTCGGGGCTGGCCCGCCCTGGGCTGGTTGGCCGCGGGCCTGGGCTTGGGCTCGGCCAGGCGCTTGCTCTTCAGGTTCAACTCGGTGAGGGTGAGTTCCTGCGGCATGCGGTTGATGAGTTCGGCCAGCAGGATCGACCGGGGCACCTTCTCGATCAGCGCGGTCGTCACTTCCGCCTTCTCCAGCATCTCCTGCTTCTGAGCCTCGAGCACCTTGAGTTGCTCGATCTTGGCGGTCTCGGTCGCGTAGTGGCGGTTGATCTCCTGCTGTCGGGCCTTGACGGTCGACCATTGGCGGTTGGTCACGAAGAACGCGCCCACGACGCCGAGTGTCACAACGATGAACAGGAAGACCGCGATGAACAGGTTCCTGTTCTCCGCCTTCTTCTCGATGTAGTCCTCCGGCAGGAAGGACCCGCCCGTGCCCGGGCGGCGGTGATAGAAACTCATGCCTTGCTCCTTGGCGATGCGGCGATCCGGCGATCCATGCGTTCAACTCCGGGGTCTACAGGTCCGGCGGGCACAGCGACAGGCCGAACGCGACGGTCCAGCCCGGCTGCGGCTGCGAGAAATCCACTCCGATGCACGCCTCGTGGCCGGTTCGGGCCATCCGCGCCACCGGGTCGGCGACCTGCGCGGCAAGGCGGATCCGCCGCGCCACCTGCTGGCACAGCCCGCGGTGGCGCGACTCGCCCCCGAACAGGATCGCCCGCTGCACTTTGCGGCCGGGGAAGATGGCCTCGTAGTACCGCAGGCAACCCGCGACTTCGTCGGTCAGCACTTCCAACTGGTCGCAGAGGTCGAACTCCTCGGTCGAGACGGTCGCCGGCGGCTGGCTCAGCACGTCGCCGCTTGCGCCGGGCGCGGGCAGGCCGATACGGCGCTCGTCCTCGACGGCGACCGTCGCATCTGCTTGGCCGGGCTCGTCACTCTCCGCGGTGCGCCGCCGGCCGGCGTTCATCAGCGCCAGACCCGCCGCGCCGGGTGTCTTGGGCGACGGCGCGGGGTGCGCGACCAGTTCCGCGGCGGAAAGCCGGCGGGCACGTGCCTCGACGATCTGCACGTCCAGCGCGCGGGCGACGGCCTCGTCGAACTCGGCCCCCGCCATCGGCACGGTCTTGGCGAACACCAGATTGGTGCCGTGGCCGATGGCGACCTTGGTCGTCCCGTGGGCCAGGTCCAGATACAGCGTCGCGAGATGGGCATCGTCGGCACGCCGGTTGATGTGCGCGAACGCCGCCATCGTCGTCGAGAACTCCGGATGCATCCCCACGCACTCCAGCCGGGCCTCGCGCAGCGCGATCATCATGCGGCCGACCATCTCCCTCGCCGCGGCCAGGCAGATGACCTCGGTCTTGCCCGCGCCCGAGCCGACGGGCTGAGCGCCTTCGACGGGCACGTGGCGGTAGATCAGCGCCTCGGGCGGACAGGCCAGGTGCTGGTGCACGGCGGCCTCGACCAGCGACTTGAGTTCCACGCCCTCGGCCCGGGGGAACTGCATGTGCTTGCAGAACATGTGGGCCGCGGGGATCGCGCACATCGCGCGGCGACCCTTGAACCCGGCCGAGCGGATGAGTTTCGGCAGCGCCTGAAACTGGAAGGCGAAGCGCTTGCCCGCGTCGTGGCGGATGTTGTCGGGCACTTCGACCGCCGCCGCGGCGATCAACGACGGAGCCTCGCCGCCCTCGAGTTGGAGAACCTTGAGGCTTGAGGCGCCGAAATCGATGGCGATCGGCAGCGTCCCGAGGGCCAGTTGGCCCATCGCGGCGGACTTCATGCGGCCGAACGAGAACGCCATGAACAAACGCCTCCCGGCGCGATGCCCAGCGCCGACCTCGGCGCGCGGGAACCGCACCGGGCGAGCATCGACGCGCGGAGCGGGGGTGTTGAGAGAGGCTGTGCCGGGAAGGGCCGGGCGTAC
Source organism: Phycisphaeraceae bacterium (assembly GCA_019636495.1). GTDB lineage: Bacteria > Planctomycetota > Phycisphaerae > Phycisphaerales > UBA1924 > JAHBXL01. Next base: position 182,511 of record JAHBXL010000005.1, read on the forward strand.
CGTCGGTGACGGAACATCCCGACCAGAGCGCGCCGCCGCGCACGTCGCTCGCGGGCGAGGATCAGGTCCGAGAACCGGCGATGGCCGCGGCGATATCTGTCAGGCGGGCGAGTGCGCCGCGCAGGTCCCACCGCTGGAGCGCGCGGTCGCCGGTGGTGTTGCTGACGGTGCGCAGTTCGGCGAAACGCGTCTGGGGAGAGACGCGGGCCAGCACATGTCCGATCGCCGCGCCCTCCATCGCCTCGGCCGCCGCGCCGGTTCGCAGGGCCACCGCGCGAGCCAGCGCATCGGTGCCCGAGCACGTCGAAACCGTTGCCACCGGCGCGATGCGTGCTGCCAGCGGCGCGAGCGCCCCGCGCAGAACCTCGTCGCACGCGATGCCCACCCCCGCGAACGGGCCGAGCGCAAAGCCCATCCCGGGCAGGGTCTGCCAGCCCGCTTCCGTCTGCACGCCCTCGTCGGCATAGACCGAGACCGAAGCCAGAACGGCCTCGCCGATCCGGGGCGCGTTGTCGATCGGCAGCGACCCGCACACGCCGAGGTTCACGACGACTCCGAAATCCGGCCCGCGGATCGCCGCGGCCGCGCCGGCGTTGACCTTTCCGACCCCCGTCTCCACCAGGTCGATGCCCTCGGCCAACGGCCGGAGCGGCCAGCCCCACGCTGCATCTGCCCGGGCCTCGATCGATGCGACGCGAAATCCCGATTCGACCGCGCGGGCCTCGGCCGGGGCGGCGACGACCAACAACACCCGGCCGTTCTTCGATATCTCGCGGAGCAATGCGGCCATGCGGCCTAGGGTACCGCCGCAAACGCCCGGACAAGCCCCTGACCTGTCAACCGAGCCGCGTCCGAGCGGTTGAATCCTCCATCGGCGGCGCACATTCCGCCGATTCCCGTTTCGGAGACCACGATGCCCACGAACGACCGATCCGGCCCTGCAACCCAGCCCCGAGCCCGCGGCACAGCGCTGCGCCGCGGGCTGTTCGGCCTGTGCGCCGCGGTGGTCCTCGTCGGGGCGGGCGTGCTGGTGGCGATGTCACCGATGCCGGCGCAGCCGGCCAAGACCAGGGCACAGGCCGCGGCGGTGGACGTGGCGACGGTCTCGCGGATGGACTTTGACGTGACGACGACGGCGACGGGGGACCTGCGCACGCGCAACCAGATCGAGATCCGCAACCGGATCGATTCGGACACGACGATCATCGAGATCATCGAGGAGGGTCGGCGGGTGCGGGCCGGCGACGTGCTGGTGCGGCTGAACGCCGAGCCGATGCAGGAGCGGCTGGACACCGAGTCGCTGGAGATCGACTCGGTCCGTGCCGCGTTGGTGGAGGCTGAGCAGGGCTACGCGATCCAGATTTCGGAGAACGACTCGGCGCTTCGCGCGGCGAAACTCAAACTCGCGCTGGCGACTCTCGATCTTGAGAAGTGGCGCTCCGGGCAGGTCGTCAGCAAGAGGATGGAACTGGCGCACAGCCACGACCGCGCGGAAAAGGAAGAGAAGCGTCTGGGCGAGAAGTTCGAGAGGAGCAAGAGTCTCTACGAGCGCGGCTACTACAGCAAGGACCTGCTGCGACAGGACGAACTTGCGTGGGAGCAGTCGGTCTCGGACCTGGCCCGTCGCAAACTGGACATCCGCGTGTACGAGGAGTTTGAGCACATCCGCGACGAGCGGCAGAAACTCTCCGACGTCGAGGAGGCGGAAGCGGAGGTCGATCGCGTCGAGCGGCAGAACATCAGCCGGCTGGCCAGCAAGGAGGCGACGCTCAACAACCGGCGCCAGGCGCTGGTCATCCGCGATCAGCGGTTGACCAAACTGCGCGAGCAACTGGCCGCGGCGGAGATCCGCGCGCCGTCCGACGGCCTGGTCGTATATGGCACGAGCATCGAGCAGAGTCGCTGGGGCGGTGACGAGGGACCGATGCAGGTCGGTACGCGCGTGTTCCCCAACCAGTTGCTGATCGTCCTGCCCGACACCAGCGAGATGATCGCGGCGGTGAAGGTGCACGAGAGTCTGGCCGGTCGGGTGCGGCCGGGGCAGGCGGTGACGGTGAAGGTCGACGCGGTCGGCGATGCGCGATTCCCCGGGCGTGTCGAGTCCATCGGCGTTCTGGCCGAGCAGACCTCGCGCTGGATGGACCCGAACCTTCGCGAGTACACCGTGCGCATCGCGCTGGACCGCGAGGTGATCTCCTCCGGGCGCGGCGCGGACCTGAAGCCCTCGATGCGTTGCGAGGCCGAGATCACCCTCGGCCACGTGGCCGATGCGCTGGCCGTGCCGGTGCAGGCGGTCTTCAACGAGGGCCCGGTGCGCTACGTGCACGTTCAGGAAGCGGGATCGTCGCAGTTTGTGCGCAGACCGGTGCTGCTGGGTCAGCGTTCGGATCGGTTTGCCGAGGTTCGCGCCGGGCTTTCCGTCGGCGAGCGTGTGCTGGCGCGCAGGCCGACGCCCAACGAGATCCGTGCGCGACCGTGGGACGAGAAGGAACTCGCCGCGGTCGGCCTGAAACTCGGCGAGCAGGGACAGGTTGTTTCCATCGCGGGCGGCGAGGGCGACGGTCGCGGGGCGGGCCGCCCGGGCGGACCGGCCGGTCCCAACGCGCGGCCGCAGCGACCCGGTCCGGCCCGCGTGCCGGCCGAGCCCCAGGAGAACGGCGGTTCGGGCGGTGCGCCCGCGGCCAGCGCGGCGCCTCAGCCCGCCGCGGCCGGCGTCAGCGCCGACCCGAGCACGCCGCCGACAAACTGATACCGCAGGTCAAACTCGGTCGGGTTCCTCGCGTGGAATGAGTCCGTGCCGACGTTCTCGCCCTCGGCGAATGCCACGGCGACGTCGCGCCGATTGCGCAGGTCGATGATGTGCCCCAGTCGCGGCGGGTCATCGAGAGCGGCGCGGGGGCGGAGAAAGTCGGCCGGATCGGGCACGATCTGCACCACCGGCTCGCACGGGCGCGTGGGGTCCCACATCACCACGACGCACACCGTTCCGTCGCTCAGTTCCACGAGCGAGCCGGGCGCGAACGCCGGGACCACCGCGAGCAGCGCCTTGAACACGACCGGATCGAGTTTGCCCGCGCGCACCAGGGCGAGTGTCTGTCGCAGCGCGCGCACCGTCGGGACGCGCACCTGCTCGCTTCCCTTCGGCACGGGCGGCGCGCGGAGCCGATCGAACACGTCGGCCACCGCGATGATCCGCGCGAAGACGTGGATCTCGCCGCCGGCCAGCGGGCGCGGCGGGCCCATGATCCGCGGGCGCCTGGGGAACCCCGTGCCGTCCATGCGCTGGTGGTGGTGCAGCACCGCCGCCGCGGCGGTCGGCGCGACCTTGCCGCGCACCGTGTCAAAGCCCAGCGCGGCGTGCTTCTGCCATCGCGGGTCGGACTCGTCGCGTGTGCGTTCCCAGTCGGCCACGACCTCGGGCGCCAGCCGGAGCATCCCGACATCGTGCAGCATGGCGCCGACGCCGAGATTCTCGACGTTCTGCGCGCGACGCGCACCGATCAGCGGGCGCTCGCTGATCAGGTAGCCATCGAGTTTCAGGGCCATGAGCAGGCTGAGGTAGCACACGTTCGACGAGTGCGCGACCAGCGGGCCGGAAGAGTCGAGTATGTCGCCGAGGAAGACCGCCGCGCTCGGCTCATCGAGCATCGCCTGCGCGAAGGACCGTACGGTCGCGGCGTAGTCGTTGAACTCGAGATCGGCGTGGGTGTCGGAAGCGACCGTGTCGAAGCACCCGGCCAGGCGGGAGGCCATCTTGCCGTGTTCGGCGACGATGCGCGGGCTGGCGTAGCGGAGCAGGAAGTCCGTCGGCGGGTAGCGGATCCAGATGCGGCGGACGCCCATCTGCCGCATTTTCTGGATCGAATGGGTGTCCAGTTCGGCCCCGGGCTTGAGCAGCAGGTGCTCGGGCTTCTCAGGATGCAGGACGGGCAGCGCCAGCGTCATATGCGGGACAGCCTTGTCGACGGAGATTCTCAGCATGGAGATCCCTTCGCATGGCAAGGTTCCGCATGGAACATCGCCGCGGCCGAGCGCACGAACGCGGCGCGGCACCGGCGGAGCGGGCCAAACGGACCCGCGTTCAAGGTATCGGCATCGGGACCCGCACGATTCCGCGTCTGCGAGTTCTCGGGCGTCAGGACGGGGAGAGGTTGCCGATCGCCCCTCAGGGCAGCAGCGTGTAGCCGTCGGGCAGGCGCGGCACCAGCACCACGATCGTTCGTCGCGTGACTGGCGGGCGGGCGGCGGCCTGCTCGGCCGCGGCGTCGGACGAGGCGGGCGCGCGGGGCGCGTGCACGGTTGAGAGCAGCATGGCCTCGCCGATCGTCGGGATGGTCGCCGCGAGCGGACCAGTGCCCGGCCCGATGCTCTCGACAGACGGACCGGGAGCGGTCGATTCGTCGCGCGATCCGGCGCGGACGACCTGACCGATGCCCGTGGGCGCGCCGGCGGCGGCCGCATCGGCGGCGCGCTGCGCGCTATCGGCGAGTTGGTCGAGATCGGTCCCCGGAGGCACGGCGATCAGCACGACGGCCTCGTCGGCGCTGCGCGCTGTGTAGCGGACCCACAACCGCGTGAACAACTGTCCTTGATCGGTCGCCGCGATGCTCGGCGCGGCGAAGAGCGATTCGCCCGACATCGGGCGCGATGCGTCATGGTGCTGGGGCATGAGTTCGACGTGCAGAACGGGTGCGACGCCGCGCTCGCCGGGCTCGGGCGCGACCCATGAACGCACAAGGAGCCGCAGCCGGCCCGGCCCAAGCCGGAGTCGCTCGGCCTCCAGCGCGACGGTCTGCCCGGTCCGGCTCTCGGGCGCGCCGACCGCTTCGGTCCAGACCAGCGCCTGCCCGAGCCAGTTTCGTACGGCCCGCGGCGGCGCGCCTGCCGCGACGCGCAGACGCTCGAGTTGCGACACCGGCACGCGGTACGCACGGAAGCCGTGCGCCTCCCACAAAGCACCGGCCTCGGGGGGCAACGGGGCATCGGCGTTGCGCGACACCTCGCGGAGCGCGGCCGCGATCCTCGCCAGCGGCGCATCGGTGGACCACGCGACCACTTCGATTCCCGGTTCGACGCGTCCGGCGACCGGCGCGGCGGTCACATCCTGCGGGCCCGATGCGCCGCGCTGGGCGGATGGACTCCCGCACGACGCGACGGCGGCGCAGAGCAGCACGAGCACAAGACCGGGGAAGCGCGTCCTCACGCACACCGGTACGGCCCGCCCGCGGCGGGGTTTCGCCGTTGGGGCACGTGCGCTCACGGGCACTCGTTGATGCGGTCGATCAGGATGCGGACCAGCCCGAACTTGTGCCGCGTGTGCGGGAAAACCAGCCGCGGCAGGTCGAGGTGGTCATCTTCCTCGGGCAGCGGGCCGCGGAGCATCATCACCGCCTTGCCGCCTGTCGCGCCGTTTGGCACAGGCGAGGGGCGGATGAGGACCTTGAACTCCTCGGTCAGGCGCTCGACATCGCGCTGCGCGATGGGCCGCTTGAGCCGGATGATGAGATCGTCCTTCACGTAGCGCGACGAGTGATAGACCCGGTAGAACTTGAGCACCTCGTCGACCGCCTCCTGCGGCGTGTTGCACAGGCGGTAGAGCGAGACGTCCTCCGGGCTGATCCAGCCGCGGTTGAGCAGGAGCGTGCGCATGGAGTGGTTCCACTCCTGCCAGTAGGTCTGCCCCTCGCCCTCGCAGAGGACGATGGGGATCATGGAACTCTTTCCGGTCTGGATGAGCGTGAGCGCTTCGAAAGCCTCGTCCATCGTCCCGAAGCCGCCCGGGAAGAGCGCGACGGCCTCGGACTGGCTGAGGAACATGAGTTTGCGGGTGAAGAAGTAGCGGAAGTGGATGAGTTTCTCGTCGCCGGCGATGACCTCGTTGGCGGTGGTCTCGAACGGCAGGCGGATGGCAACGCCGAAACTCTGCTCGCGCCCGGGCCCTTCGTGCCCGGCCTTCATGATGCCGTCGCCCGCGCCGGTGATGACCATCCAGCCCTTGTCGGCCATGAGTCGGCCGAACTCGCGTGCCGCGGCGTAGTCGGGGTGCGTCGGCGGGGTGCGCGCCGAGCCGAAGATCGACACCTTGTGCGGCTCGGCGTATTGGCCGAAGACGCGGTAGGCGTAGCGGAGTTCCTTGATGGTGGTGGTGATGAGTTTGAGTTCGCCGGTGTCGCGACCATCGGGAATGAGTTTCAGGCCGGTCGTCAGCAGGTCCTTGACGAGGCGGGCCTCGAACGAGCCGGGCCTGCCGCCGACCTGGGCGATCAGATCATCAAGCCGCGCGGCGATGGCCGGGTCATCGGCGCGGCGCGCAGGCGCGCGCTCGGGCGGGAGGCTGACACCCGGGGGCGCGGGGAAGATGCCCGAGGGCGGGTTAAGTTCGACGCGGTTGTGTTCGGGCATCAGGCCCAGAGGGTAGGACAGCCCGCACGTTCAGCCGTCCGGGCCGGCGGGGTCGGGAGCGCCGACGGGCATGGCCATTGGGGGCATCGGCGCGGCGGGCCGCGCGGCGCGGCCGGCGCGGTCCTGCTCTCGCCGCGCGGCGCGGTCGCGGACGATCTCGCCCGAGCGGGCGTGCGCCGGGTCGATGAGCATTCCGATGACGGTGCGCGTCATGGCGAGCGACTCGGAGCGCACTTCGGGCTCGGCCACCGTGCCCTGCACGCGCGTGGTGACGATCTCGTCGCGAAGGGCCTCGAAGATGTCCGACAGCACGGGGACGCGCTTGTTTGAGCGGCTGTTGAAGCGCATGTCCAGCGACATTTCGGGCAGCGTGACCGTGCCCCAGCCCATCAGCGAAACGGTCTCGGACAGGACGGCGACTCGCTCGAACTCCGCCACGCGGCCGCGCAGATGAAACTCGCCCTGCATGTAATCGAAGCGATCGCTGCTGGGGAGCATCAGGTTGCTCATCTGCACCAGCGGCAGCACGACCGGCAGACGGATCACGTCGCCGTTGGCGACGCGGACCGCGCCGCGGCCCGTGCGCGAGTCGATCTCGCCCGTGCGCCCCGCGACCGCGAGCCACGCGTCGATCATGCCGCGGGTGCGGTCTCCCGGCATGGCGACGGCGCCCGACCGATCCCGGGGCGCATCGCCGGGCTCCGCGACGCGCCCGCGCGATGGCCCGCCGTCCGAAGCGGCATCGGCATCAGGCACGCGGGTCAACTCCTCCAGCACCGGCGCAAACAGCACGCCCGCGGCGAGCACGTCGGCCTGGAACTCGCGGCCGCGGCCATCGGCGGGCGCCGGGCCGATCCGCGCGGTGGTCCACACGCGGCCCTCGTGGCAGTCGGCCGTCGCCGCGACGATCTCGAGCCCTGTGCGCACCCGGCCTTCGGAATCGGTCTCCGGGCGCGAGACGATCTCCACCAGGCCGCGCGTCAGCGTGAGGTCCACGACCTCGAAACGCGCCAGGCAGACCTCCGCCGCGACATCGGGACCGCGCCCGGGCTCGACTCTCGCCGCGACAATCGCCTCGCCTTCCGCGTTGGTGATTCCCACGCCCACGTCGGCCGCGCCGCCGGCGAATCGGAACGTGCCGTCAAAGGCCACGGTCGTGCGGTCGCCCTCGGGGTCGTCGTCTGCGAGCGCGAGAACGAGCCGCGCCTCGGGCATCGAGAACCCTCCGTCGATCCGCAAGGAGACCGCGGCGGCGCCATCGGCCACATCGGCGGGCAACAGGCCGAGCAGGTCATCGCTGAGGGTCTGACCCTGCACGGCCAGGGAAAGGTCGACGCTCAGCCCGCGCCCGGGCACGTAGGACCAGTTGCCATCGGCCTCGGCGCCCCACCCATCGGCCGCGCAGCCGAACGCTTCGACGCGTCCATCGATGCGACGCGACGGCGCGCCCGAGACGGCGTTCGGGTCGGGCGTGGTCTGGAAGGCGATGTGCCCGTGCAGCGCGGGCAGGCGGACGCGCCGGCCCAGCCGGGTGAACTCGAGCGAGCGCGGGCCGATGAGCCCGGATGCGCTGGGAACTTCGCCGCGGAGATCGACGTGCGCATCGAATCGTCCGCTCGCTTCGAGGGCGCGGAGGCGATCAACGGTCGTGGGCTCGAGCCCCTCTGCGAGCAGGTCTTCGACGAACCGCGACTCGAATGCCGCATCGCGCATCTCGATGCTCATGTCGGCGTCGGCGATCAGGCGTTCCAGCGGCGTGCCCTCGGGGGACTTGGCGTCGAAGAGGAATGCGCCGTGCAGCGCGAGCGAGCACGCCGGTGCGTTGTCGTAATCGATGCCCGCGTGGAAGTGATCGAAGGCGACGCGCGATGACTTGCGCTGGTCGGCCTCACCTTCGGCGGGCTCGTCGCCCAGCGTGGCCGTGCCCGTCGGCTCGCGAAGGTGCACGCGTCCGGCCAGCGCGGCGAAGGACACATCGCGCAGGTTCGCAAAGGCCGCCCGCACGCGCGGCGAGTCCGCCCCTTCCGCGACATCGATGCGGAGCGCGACGTCGGCACGGCCCTCGGGCGAGCGCCGCGCCTGCACATCGCCGACCGCCCGCGACGCATCGGACGAGAACACCGCCAGCAGCGGGCTCAGCGGGGCGCCGAGCGACAGGCCGCGCACGTCCGCCTCGGCGACGATCGCACCCGACCGCGTCGTGCCCTCCTCGGTCTCAGGCGGGATGAGTTGGGCCGACAGATCAAGCGTGAACGCGCCGCACGACGCGGCCATCGCGCCGGACGCTTCGTGCTCGACCAGCGTGCCGGTGAGATGCTCGACGCGCACCTCGGTCGGCCGCACGCGCACCGCGCCGGAGACGCCCGTGATGCGCACCTCGGCGGATTCGCCGTCGGGCGTGGTGCGTCGGGGGCGGGCTTCGAGCGACTCCATCCGGACGCTCACGTCGTAATCGACGCTCTCGTCGCCGCGGCCCGCATCGACGATCACGGCGGTGCAGTCCACGTTTCCATCGATCATAAGTCGTCGCAGGATCGACTTGGCCGAGACCGCCTGGATTCGGTCTGCGTCGGCGTCTTCGGGCACCGCGTGGATGAGCAGGTTGTTCACGGGAACGCCCGCGGCATCGATGCGGATCGACGGCCTGATGACGTTCACGCCGTTCTCGCGCAGCACGATGTTCGCGGCGAGTTCGGCCCGTCCGCCGCGAAGGCCGGCAAACGTGCCGCGGGTCAGCGCGGCGGCATCATCGGAGATTCGCAGTTCCACATCGCGTGCGAGGATGGGGAAGGGAAAGGGCTCGGGGAGGATGCCCGCCTCGGCGAAGCGGACGACGACGTCGGTGTTCCATTCGACATCACGTCCGAGGGGACGGTGCACGCGGATGTCGATGTCGGCAACGCCGCCGAACCGAAACTCGTGCGGTCCATCGTCCGATTCGGCATCGCTCGCGGCGGGCTCGCCCGGGGGCGCGGGCGGGCGCACGAGGCCCGCGGCGAGCAGCGCGTCGTGGCGTGGCTCGTTGAACAGCACTTCGAGGATGCGTCGGCGCGAGCCGGGCATCGCTCTGCGGAGGTGCTCATCGACTGGCACACCGGTAACGGTAATGGACACATCGGCCTGGGCATCGTCGGTGAGCGGGGAGATCTGTGCGCTGCCGCGGAGCCGCGCTCCGGTCGGGCCGATGCCGGTGATGTCGAGGATGTTGATGCGTTTGTCGTCGAAGGTCGCGCGGCCCTGCATCGAGTGAAACGGGTAGGGGAACTTGTGGAACGCGGCAGTTCCGTTGCGGACAGTGAGACGGCCATCGGTGACGACGACGGGGGCGGCCTCGCCGCCGATGGGCGGTCCGCGCGCGATGGTGACGCGAGCATCGACCTCGCCGGTGGGTCCGGAGAAGAACTCGAAGTACTCGCGCGCGGTGCGGGGGACATAAGGCAGGAATCCCGGGTTGCGCGCGACGTTGAGCCCTTCGGCGGAAATGTCGCATGTGAGCGCGCAGTCGAAACTGGTGCCCTCGGTGTGGAGCACGACGCGCGCGGGGAAAGTCTGGTCCTCGAACACGCCTTCAAGGTCGGCGTGCAGCCCCTGGCGCGAGAGTTCGATCCGCCCGTTCACCTTCGAGAGCGACAAGTCGCCGGGCAGGTCGCCCCCGCGCTCGGCGGGGATGAGGATGTCCATCGCCACATCCTGCGGCTTCATGGTCAGGCGAACCCCCGAAGCGCGGTCGTAGGCGAAGACGGTCTCGCGGATGCGGCCCTGTATGCCCAGCCGCCGCCAGATGTCACGGAAAGCCGTTGGCACTGCTTCGGGCGGCCAGGCTTCCAGCGGCAGGTTGAGCAGCCGGAGCGAGGCCTCGGCCTTGGGCAGGTGCACGGAGCCCGCGAGAATCATGCCGCGGGGCAGCGGCGCGGTGACCGCGCCGGGCACGGATGTGCGCCCGATCTCCTGCATCTTGATGGTGTACGAACCATCGCGCTCGGCGACCATTGACCCGGCGACGTGGATGGTGTTGAGCAACTCGAAGCGCTCGAGGCGGGCCGAGTGTTCGGCAAACTCCAGACGTCCATCGAAGATGTCAACGGTGGGTGGCCCCCCACTCGCCCCGACGGCACCTCCGATCGCCGCGCCGCTTCCCGATCCGCCGCGCCCAAGCGCGCCGAGATTCACTGAGCCGTCATCGAACGACTGGCTGAGGCGGAAAACGGGGTTGTAGAGTCGCACAGCGACCGGCCGCGGCGAGCCGAAACCGGACCACGAGAAGACACCGGACCAGTCGAGGTCGATCTCGGCCTTCCGCACGGTGACGAACTTCGATGCCGGGCCATCGAGCCCCGGGGCGATGAACTCGACATCGCGTGCGATGAGGCGGCCGGTCACATCGATCCGGGCCTTGCGGATCTGCACCTCGGCGCCGGTCATCTCCGCCAGTTGCTCGGCGATGCCGTTGCGCACCATGGGCGAACGCGCCAAGAGCAGCACGGCCAGGACCAGCCCCAACGGCACGAACAACAGCAGGCGGACGCACAAGCGAACGCGTCTTCGGGGTTTGCGCGCCGGCGCGGCGGGGGTCGCGTTGGCAGAGTCGGTGGTCAACCGCGCAATGGTAGTTCAGGATTCGAGCCTCTCGCCCGACTCGTTCGCCGTTTGGGCGGTATCCTGCCCCCGTGGCCAAACTCCGCGAAGTCTTCGTCTGCCGGACCTGTGGCGCGGTGCAATCGCGCTGGATGGGCAAGTGCCCCGATTGCGGCGCGTGGGACTCGCTCGAGAGCGAGCGCGTCGAGAAGAGCGCGGGCAAGGACCCGCAGCGCGGCGTCGTCGAGGCCTGGCGCGCCAGCGGCGCGGATGTCACGGAACTCATGGTCGAGGCCAAGGGCGGGGCTGGGGGCGGTGCCGCCGGCGCGCCCGTCGCCGTTCCCATCGCGCAGGCAACCGGCGATGAGTCGCCCGCGCGGCGGCTGGTCACGGGCATCGGCGAACTCGACCGCGTGCTCGGCGGCGGACTCGTGCCGGGGAGCGTCGTGCTCATCGGCGGCGATCCGGGCATCGGAAAGAGCACGCTCATGTTGCAGGCCGCGGGGTTGATGGGGGCGGGAACGAATCGGGGTCCGGGTCCCGGGTCTCGGGTCTCGGGGAACGGATCGACCTCGCCGCCCTCCACCCGGAACCCGGAACCCGAAACCCCGAACCCGCCTTCAACATCCGACATCGCTCGCATCCTCTACGTCTCCTCCGAAGAGTCCGCCGAGCAGGTCCGCATGCGCGCGGCCCGACTCGGCGCGGCCGCCGCGCCAGGCCTCTTCGTGCTCGCCGATACCAACCTCGCCCGCATCGTCGAGCAGACCCGCAAGGTCGCGCCCGCCGTCCTCGTCATCGACTCGGTGCAGATGATCTACAAGGCTGATCTTGATGCCGCGCCGGGCTCGGTCGCCCAACTCCGCCGCTGCGCGGCCGAACTGGTCTACCTCGCGAAACTCAGCGGCATCGCCGTGGTTCTCGTCGGGCACGTCACCAAGGAAGGCCGACTCGCCGGGCCGCGACTGCTCGAACACCTCGTCGATGCCGTGCTGTACTTCGAGGGCGACCGCTACCACGCGCACCGCATTCTCCGCGGCGTGAAGAACCGCTTCGGCACAACACTCGAAATCGGCATCTTCGAGATGACCGGCAGCGGCCTGAAGGAAGTCCCCGGCGGTCTGGGCGTCGGCGCGCTCGATGGCGACTCCTCATCGCGCGAGGCCAAAGTCGGCGCGGTCGTGTGTCCCGTCATGACCGGCACGCGGTGCGTGCTCGTCGAACTTCAGGCCCTCACCGCCACCGGATTCATCGGCGCGGCGAAGCGCAAGAGCAGCGGGCTCGATTCCAACCGGCTCGCCATGCTCATCGCCGTGCTCGAGCAGCACGCGGGCCTGCGACTGGCCGACCGCGACGTGTTCGCCAGTAGCGTGGGCGGCCTCCGCATCGCCGAGCCCGCGGCCGACCTGCCGCTGCTTCTGGCGATCGCCGGCGCGCACCACAAGCGCGCCATCGCCCCCGGCACCGCCGCGGCGGGCGAGGTGGGGCTGGGCGGCGAGGTCCGCGCGGTCACGCAACTTGAGCAGCGGCTGCGCGAAGCGGGCCGCCTCGGATTCTCGCGCGTCCTCATCCCCGCCTCGCAGAAGGGCGTGAAAGCCAAGGGCGTTCAGACCGTGCCGGTGAAGACCATCTCGCAGGCGATTGAAGAACTGGGTTAGTGGCGATCCACGTGTTAGAATGTGAAGAGCGATCGCGAGGTGCAGCCATGGACTTTCGAGGGGTCTTCGAGAACGGCGTGATCCGTCCGACGGAACCGACTCCCCTCCCGGAGGGAACGGTTGTGCAGTTTCACGCAGTGGAACAGAACGACTCTGCCCGGGACCGCCTCATTCGCGAGAGTGATGCCGCGGCGCGAAGCGACAACACCCTTGAGCAGATCGCGGCGGATCAGGGCGTGCAGCCGTTGGGCAGCATTTCCGAACTGCGCGGCGATTGGCCGGAAGAAGACGACATCGATGAGTTCTTCAACTGGCTCCACCGGAGTCGCGCGGCGTGACCGCGACACTCATTGATACCGACGTTTTCTCGCTGATGTTCAAGGGCGATACGCGCACCAGGCGATTGGCCGGTCTTGTCGAGGGCACCCGAGTGTGCCTCGCGCTCATGTCCGTCGCCGAACTGGGACTCTGGGCCATGCATCGTCAGTGGGGACCGTCACGAAGGCGTGACCTCTCGCGGGCGATCGAGAAGTGCGTCGTTCTCCAGCCCGACCTGCAGCCCGCCGAGGTCTGGGCCTCCATCACAGCGCACCGTCGTCGTCTGGGTCGGCCCCTCTCGTGCTCTGATGCATGGATCGCGGCCACCGCGCTCCGCTTTGGCCTGCCGTTCCTGACGCGGAACACCAAGGACTTTCACGACATTCCCGGCCTGGCTCTGCTGGATATCGGCAGGGGTTGACCATGCTCTGCACCGACGATCGCGGCAAGCGCGTCCGGCTCATCCCCCATCGGCAACTGGGCATCATGCCCGGAATCCCCAGCCCGATTCCGCTCGAAGCGCGGGCGCGAATGTTCGGCAAGGGGATGGACATGTCGCTCACCCGCCGCTCGCTCGTGCGCCAGGGCATCGGTCTGGCGGCGGTTCTCGCGTGGTGCGCGGTATGGGTCGGCGTTTCGATCTTGCTTCTGCCGATGCTGCGTTTGCCACCGGTTGTTCACGGAACGTTGATCGTTGCTGGCGGGTTTATGGCCATGCCGCCATTCATGTGGTGGCTCATCCGATCCCATCGGCAGGAGGTCGCCCGCATGGTCGCCAGTGAGCACTACTGCGCGTCCTGCGGCTACCCGCTCCGCGAGATCGACGCCGCGCCCGACGGCTGCACCGTGTGCCCCGAGTGCGGCAGCGCGTGGCGGGTGTCTTCAACCGTCGACATCCCGGGCAGCACCAAGCCCTGAACATCCGGAGGCCGCACCATGTACGGACGGGATGATCGTGAACGAGCGGTCGAACTGCTTGGAAGGCGCGAACTGCTTGGTCTGCGCGAAGCCGCCTCGAGCATCCCTCCCCGCACGAGGATCAACATCCAGCATGCCGCGCGGCACGGATCGTGCATCGAGCAGGGACTGCTCGCCATTCTCCTGCTCGGGACGCTGGCCATCGGCATTCCCGGCGCGATCGCGTTCCTCTCCCCAGGAACACCCCAAGGGCCGCCCCGGGTGCTCCGGATCGCGATGGCGATTCTCCTGGCGGCGCTCTGCATTGGCCCCTTCATAGCGCTGGTGCGCAGGCGCGGCGTGAGCATGGCACGCGCGATCGCGGCACATGGCCATTGCGCAAGCTGCGGCTATCTGCTGGTGGATCTTCCCGCCGCGCCCGATGGCTGCACCGTCTGCCCCGAGTGCGGCAGCGCGTGGAGGATCACATCGAAAGGCCAAAGCCCTCCGACATAGGTCGTATACGACCTATTCGACCTATGCGATTCATCGCCCCCACCATCACGCCGCGGCACGCTTCCTGGCCGGAATCCCCATCAGCGCACGCTTGAGCCCCTCAAACGCCACCCGCTCTATGGCCTCGTCGAGCGCGACCCACTCGCGCTCGCGCCGGTGTTTCTCGTCCCAGTCTCGGGCGAGTTCGCGCACCAGCATCGCAAACAGCCGCACGCGGTGCACCCGCCCGCCGCGCTCGTAGTCATAAAACCCGATCTCCCCGCCGATCTCCGCCTCCACCACCCCCGCCTCTTCATAAGCCTCCAGCACGGCCTGGTCGGCCGGCGAGTTTCCGGGGTCGATGCCGCCCTTGGGCACAATCCAGCGGCCGGAACTGTTGGTGATGAGCAGCACCTCGATGCGCCCCGCCGCGGCGACTCGATACGGCACCGCGCCCGCCTGCATGACCGCCCGATTGTCTTCGCGCGATTTGCCCATCGACAGACTCCCTCGCGGCGTACCCGTGCCCGCCACATCCATCGATGGCCGGGACGACGTCGCCGCGGAGAACATCGTCCACCGCCGCGGCGCGGCTTCAGGTTTGCCGGGAACTTGGAGGGACGATCAGGCCGCCGCCGGGCGAGATGGGGACGGGAAAACGCGTGCGGGGCCCTCACGCGAGAGACGTTCTCACTGCATCGGAAGCAGTTTGAGTTCGACGCCGTCGGCCTCGCGGGCCTCGACGCGGAAGTCGGCCTGTTCGAGGCCCTTGTTCTGGATGGTCATGCGCACCGGCCCCTCGTAGTTGCGGCGGATCGCCGCGCCCGCGCCCAGCCGAGCGAAAAACACCCGGCCCGTGCGATCCTCGACCGAGGCATCGACCGTCTCGGGCCCGTGGTTGCGCAGCATCACCACGGGCTCCGCTCCCAGCACGCGCCCCTCGGCGATGCCGCCATCGGGAATGATCAGGCCCGTCGTGATGCGCGAGCCGCAGGCGGGCAGCAGCGCGGCGGAGCAAAGAAGGAGGATGGCCGGAAGCCTGTGTGCGCTGTTCATCGAGTGTTTCTCCGCATTTGTCTCGGGTGGTCCCAACCCGGGGCTTCGCTGCACTCAGCCCCGGCGTCTGCTCAAAGCGATTGCGTCCTTCCCCCATCCACCGGCACGTTGATCCCGTTGATATACGACGCCGCGGGTGTCGCGAGGAACGCCACCGCCGCGGCGACTTCCTCCGCACGCCCCAACCTCCCCGCCGGGATGGTCGCGATCGAAGCCTTCGTCACTTCCTCGAGCGACTTGCCTTCCTTCTGCGCCCGCGCTGTGAACAACTGCTTGAGCCGATCCGTGTCCGTGAACCCCGGCAGCACGTTGTTCACCGTGATCCCAAACGGTGCGAGTTCGGTCGCCAGCGTCTTGGCCCAGTTCGCCACCGCAGCGCGGATGGTGTTGCTCACGCCCAGCCCGGGGATCGGCGCTTTCACACTCGTCGAGATGATGTTGATGATCCGCCCATACCCCGCGGCCTTCATCCCCGGCAAGAGCGCCTGCACGAGCAACTGGTTGCACAGCACGTGCGACCGGAACGCGGCGACAAACGCCTCCGGCTGCGCCTCGGCGACCGGGCCGCCCGGCGGGCCGCCGGTGTTGTTCACGAGAATGGTGTACGGCCCCGCGGCGGACTGGTGGGCCAGTTCCGTCCGCACGGCCTCCTGCACCGCGGAAGGCTCGGCAAAGTCCGCCGCGAACCAGCGGTGCACCTGCCCACCACCCCCCGCGGCCTTGCCGCTGTGCTCCGCGACATCGCGCCGCACGGGGAGTTCGCGGCAGACCTGCTCGAGTCTTTCGGGGTTCCGCGCCACCAGCGTGACCGATGCACCGAGCGAGGCGAGTTCGATGGCCGCGGCGCGGCCGATGCCCTGCGTCGAACCACAGACCAGCGCGCGTTTGCCGATGAGGGAGATGTCCATGGGGCAGGATAGGAGGAAGACCAACTGCCAGGGATCGAAGCGTCCGCCCGCAATCCTCGATCACTGGCTGCGGCGTTGCCCTTCCGCGACATGACAGAGCACCAGTTGCGGACCGGACCCGTTACCATCCCGCCCGTGGGTTCTCAGCCGCACAGTCCTGGGGATGCGACAATGCTCATGGCGCAGGCCGCCGCGGGCGATCGTGCCGCGGCCGATGCGTTGCTGCCGCTGGTCTACGAGCAGTTGCGCAGGGCCGCTCAAATGGCGATGGCCGGCGAGCGCAGCGATCACACACTGAGCGCGACGGCTCTCGTGCACGAGGCGTACCTGAAACTGGCGGGCCCCAGGAAGGTGCCATGGACTGGAAGGGCACACTTTTACGCCGCGGCCGCGGAAGCGATGCGCCGCGTGCTGCTGGATCATGCCAAGGCGCGGGGGAGGGAAAAACGCGGCGGCGAAGACGGGAGGGCGGCCCGGCGCATTGCGTTTGCATCGGTCGGCGAACTGGCCGCGGCGGAATCCGAGGAAATCGTGGCGTTCGATGGGGCGCTTTGTCGCTTGGAGGCTGAGTCGGCGGACGCGGCCCGGGTGATCCGGCTGCGGTTCTATGCCGGACTCAGCGTGGAGCAGACCGCGCAGGCGATGGATGTGTCGGAGCGGACGGTGAACCGGCTCTGGACGTTTGCCCGGGCGTGGCTGCACCGGGCGGTACGAGATGACGAATCGAGGGAATGAGTCATGGCTTCTTCCGAGCGCGTCCAGAACCTCTTCGCGGGAGCGAGCGAACTCGCACCGGACCGGCGGGCGGCGTATCTGGACGAGGCATGTGGCGGCGATGACGCGCTTCGCGCGAAGGTGGAGACGCTCCTGCGCTCGCACGACGAGGCGAGCAGGTTCCTGAGTTCGCCGACTGGAGAGGCGCCGACGCTTTCAGTAGTCTCGGCAGCGGCGACCGCGGCCGCGCCGGTCGGCGAACACGCGGGCATGCGGATCGGGCCGTACAAACTGCTGCAGATGATCGGCGAGGGCGGCTTCGGGTCGGTGTTCATGGCCGAGCAGGAGCGGCCGGTCATCCGCAAGGTCGCGCTGAAGATCATCAAACTCGGGATGGACACCAGGGCGGTCATCGCGCGATTCGAGGCCGAGCGGCAGGCTTTGGCGATGATGGACCACCCCAACATCGCCAAGGTGCTCGACGCGGGCGCGACGGAGACGGGCCGGCCCTACTTCGTGATGGAGTTGTGCAAGGGCGAGGCGATCGTTGAGTTCTGCGACCGGAACAACCTGAGCATCGCCGAACGGCTCGATCTGTTCGCGCAGGTCTGTGCGGCGGTGCAGCACGCGCACAACAAGGGGATCATCCACCGGGACATCAAGCCCAGTAACGTGCTGGTGAGCATGCAGGACGGCCGCCCGCATGCCAAGGTGATCGATTTCGGCATCGCCAAGGCGACGGCGAGCAGGCTGACCGAGAAAACGCTCTTCACCGAGCACCGGGCCCTGATCGGCACACCCGAGTACATGAGCCCGGAGCAGGCCGAAGGCTCGCTGGACATCGACACGCGGACGGATGTGTACTCGCTGGGCGTGCTGCTGTACGAACTTCTCACCGGCACCACGCCCTTCAGCAGCAAGGAACTGCGCTCCGCCGCGTATGCCGAAATCCAGCGGATCATCCGCGAGGTGGAGCCGCCCAGGCCCAGCACCCGGCTCAGCGCCAACACCGACACGCTGCCGAGCGTCGCCGCGAACCGCCACACCGAGCCCAAGAGGCTCGGCACGATCGTCCGAGGGGAGTTGGACTGGATCGTGATGAAGGCGCTCGAGAAGGACCGCCAGCGCCGCTATGAGACGACCAACGCCCTCGCCATGGACATCCGGCGCTACCTCGCCGGCGAGACGGTGCTGGCCGCGCCGCCGAGCCGCTCGTACCGCGTCCGGAAGTTTGTCCGGAGGAACAAGGGCGCGGTGACGGCGGCGGTGGTGGTTGCCGCGGCCCTGGTCCTGGGAATGGCGGGAACATCCCTGGCGTTGAAGCGGGCCCTCGACGCCGAGTCTGGGCTGAGCGAGCAACTTGCAAAGACGGAACGAGCCCAGCAGGCCGAAAAAGAACGCGCCGACCAGTTGAAGCGGGTCAGCGACTTCCAGGCACGCATGCTGGGCCGCATCAACACCACGACCGCGGGCGAGAGCCTGATGCAGGATGTCCGCGAGCGGTTCGCGGCCGTGCTGGAGAAGGCCGGCGTGCCCGAGGCCGAGCGGGCGGCCCAGGCCCGGGCTCTGGGCGACCTGCTCGCTCGCATCAACGCGACGGACACCGCCGCGGCGATGATCGACCGCACAATCCTCAGGCCCGCGATCAGGGCCATCGACGAGCAGTTCAAGGACGACCCCAGGACCGATGCGAGCCTGCGGCAGTCGCTGGCGACCCTGTACCTGTCGATCGGTCTGTACGAGGCCGCGCTCCCGCTGCAGGAGTCGGCGCTGGCCACGCGCAGGCGCGTGCTGGGCGAGGAGCACACCGACACGCTCGCCTCGGTCGGCAATATGGGAACCTTGCTCGCCTCCCAGGGGAGACTCGAGCAGGCCGAGCCGTATGTGCGCGAGGTCCTGGAGAAGAGCCGCGGCGTGCTCGGGGAGGACCACCCGCAGACGCTCGCCGCTCTCGACAACATGGGGAACCTGCTGCGGGACCAGGGAAAACTGGCCGAGTCCGAGCCGTACCAGCGCGAAGCCCTCGACAAGTCCCGAAGGCTGATGGGAGAGGAACACCAGAGCACGCTCCGCGCTCTGAACAAACTGGCCTTGCTGCTCATGGCACAGGGCAAACCGGCTGAGGCCGAGCCATACCTTCGCGAACTGCTGGAGAAGTGCCGCCGAGTGCTGGGCGAGGAACACTGGGGCACGCTCACCGCGCTCAACAACATGGGGGTCCTGCTGCACGGTCAGGGCAAGTTCGAGCAGGCCGAGCCGTTCTGGCGCGAGACGATGGAGAGGCGTCGGCGCGTGCTCGGGGAGGATCATCCCGACACACTCAGCGCCATCCACAACATGGGCATCCTGCTCCTGGCCCGGGGAAAACTCGCCGAGGCTGAGCCGTTCCTTCGCGAAGGGCTTGAGAAGCACCGCCGTGTGCTCGGGGCCGATCACCCGAGCACGCTTACCTCCATCGGCAGCATGGCCGGTCTGCTGCATGCTCAAGACAAGCCCGAAGAGGCCGAGCCCTACTGGCGCGAGGCGATGGAGGGCTCCCGCCGTGTCCTGGGAGCAGATCACCCGCACACGCTCGTCTATATCAGCAACACGGGTTCTGTGCTCCTGCAACGAGGCAGACCACGGGACGCGCTCGATCTGCTCGCGCCCGTCGAGGCGGCATCGCGCAGAGCGTTCTCCGACGGTCACCCCCTCCACCTGGCTGCCTATCTGACCGCGCTTGGCGGCGCGCGGGCCGCGCTTGGACACAATGCCGACGCTCTTTCGCTCGCCGAGTCGAACCTCCTGGAGGCCCACCCGATCTTCGTTCGGACTCAAGGAAGCGGGCACAAGGACACGCGCACATGCGTGAGGAGACTGGTTGATCTCTACACCGCCTGGCACGCCGCGGACCCCGGCAAGGGCTACGACGCCAAGGCCAAGGAGTGGGAGGAAAGGCTCGAACTGCCGGCAGCGAAGGACGAGGAGTGATCGCCGGAAGAGCCGCCTGCTGTTTCAAGGCCATGACTGTCTCGGGGGGATGTGGACGACCGATTCGCGGCGGCCCACCCCTACCATGCAGGCATGGCCGAGAACCCGATCTATCACAGCGACAAGCAGACCTACGGCACATACCTGAAGATCAACGAACTGCTGGGCCTGCAGCGGCCGCGGACGGGGCACCACGACGAGTTGCTGTTCATCATCAGCCACCAGGTCTATGAACTGTGGTTCAAGCAGATGATGCACGAGTTGGAGGAGGTGTGCGGGCACCTCGATGCCGACCGCCCTCTGCGGGCAGCGCAACTCTTTGAGCGCATCCACAAGATCCAGCACCTGCTGATTGAGCAGATCCCGATGCTCGAGACGATGTTCAGCGTCGAGTTCGCACGCTTTCGCGACTCGCTGCGTCCGGCGAGCGGGTTCCAGAGCGTGCAGTTCCGCAAGATCGAGTTCTTCTGCGGGAACAAGAACCCGAAGATGCTCGCGCTGGTGGGCGAAGATGAAGAAGCCAAGCGCGAGATGGCAACCTTCCTCGACAAGTCCACACCCTACGACCACTTCATCCGGCACCTGGCGCGCGAGGACAACGGGATCTTCAAGATCCCGCGCGAGGCGCTCGCCCGCGACACCACCCAGCCCCACGAGCCCGATGAAAGACTTGTGGATTCACTCGAGATCCTGTACCGCGCCCAGCACGAAGGCTCCCAAGCCGGCAAGAAGAATGCCGGCGAGCGCTACTACGCGCAAATGCGCATCGCCGAGCACTTACTTGAGTTCGATGAGAAGTTCGCCATCTGGCGCTTCCACCACGTCAAGATGGTCGAGCGCATGATCGGCGGAGGCATGGGCACCGGCGGGTCATCCGGCGCGAAGTACCTTGCCTCCACGCTCGCACGCCCCTTCTGGCCCGACCTCTGGAGCGTCCGCAACCGCTTGGGCGGCGGCTACGGCGGCGCACCAGCGGCCAGCCCCGCCGCGGCGGCTACTCCCGAAAAGCCCGCTGGCGGCGGTGGATGTCCGTACGCGGGGTGAGAGTCGCGGCGAGTCCGCCCCCAAGCCCGGCTCATTCAGCCAAGCGGGGGCCGAGTATCGCGCGATGGCGAGATATCCAAACACATACCGATTGTTTGGCCGATTTCTGCCAAAATGATCGATAGAATCTCTTTCTATCGATCACATATTGCCGATTGCTGATCGATAGGACTAGCCTGCATCGATCATCATGGTCTGGAACTGGCAACAACCCGACTGGCCGCGATTCACTTGGGAAGCCTCGCGACTCGAGCAAGCCGATCGGCGATTCACCCTCGCCGGAGGGGTCTTCCTCGGAACGATCAAGCATCTGAACCCCGAATCGCGGCAACTCCTCACGGTCGAATCGATGACCGATGAGGCCGTCACGACCTCGAAGATCGAGGGCGAGATCCTCGACCGCGAGAGTGTGCAGTCGTCCATCCGCCGCGAACTGAAGCTCGGCGGCGACGATCGTCGGGTCAAGGTCAAACCCGCCGAGCGCGGCATCGGCGAGGTGATGACCAGCCTCTTTCGCTCGTTCGCCGCGCCCCTCGAGCACGCCACGCTCTTTGCGTGGCACGACATGATGATGCAGGGCCGTCGCGATCTTCGCGACATCGGCCGATACCGCACCCACGCAGACCCGATGCAGATCGTCTCGGGCCGACTCGACGAGCCGACCGTTCACTTCGAGGCCCCGCCCTCCGCGCGCGTGCCGTCCGAGATGGCTCGTTTCATCGACTGGTTCAACCGCACCGGACCCGGGGGCGATGAGCCCCTGCCCATGCTCGCTCGCGCCGGAGTATCGCATATCTACTTTGAGAGCATCCACCCCTTCGAAGATGGCAACGGCCGAATCGGCCGCGCACTCGTGGAGAAGTCCCTCGCACAGAGCCTCGGTCAACCCACGCTCACCGCGCTCGCGGCGACAATCCTCATCCGCCAGAAGGCCTACTACCGCGCGCTGGAGGCAGCCAACCGGTCGTGCGAGATCAACGGCTGGCTCACATGGTTCGCGGGCATCTGCCTCGAGGCCCAGCAGCGGACCGCCGTGCAGGTCGAGTTCCTCATCGACAAGGCCCGGCTGCTCGATCGACTCCGTGGGAGACTCAACAGCCGCCAAGAGATGGCACTGCTGCGAATGCTCGATGAAGGGCCCGCGGGATTCAAGGGAGGCCTGAGCGCGGGCAACTACATCAGCATCACCAAGGCCGCGCCCGCCACCGCGACCCGCGACCTCGGCGAACTCGTCGAGATCGGAGCCCTGCAGCGCACCGGCGAGCGGCGACACACACGCTACCACCTCACCATTCCCCTCCGCACCGTGCCGACCTTCACTATCGATGCTGAAGGCAATGTCATCGAAACCCCTACGAAGCGAGCTGAAGAGGAATACTGACATGCTCGACGACGTGGGCGCCACCATCCTGTGGTGGGTCCTGAAGATCATCTTCTGGCCGGTGTTCTTCCTCGCGCGGGTGTGGTTCGACCTGGGATTCCTCATTCTCGATGGGCCGATCGGCGAGCGCTGGGTCAAGAAGCACCCCGAGCGTGATGAGCCGCTCACACTCTCCCGCGTCGCCCGGTTTATCGTCGGGCTCGTTCTCTACTTCGCATCGATGCTGGTGATCGGCCTTCTGCTCACGGTTGCTTTCTGGATGGGGTGGCTTCCGTGGTGGGCGGTGTTCGGGCTGGTGATTCTGACCGGCCTGCTGTTCTTCACAGCGACCGTGCTCTCAACATTCGGACTCATGGTCGGCGGAGCGACCGATCCACGCCTGCAAACGCCCAAACACCCGACAGCGGTGCCGCCGCCGGAACGTGCGTCACCCCCGGCAGTGTGATCGGCACGCCATCCTGACACAGCGCGCCGAGCACCGCCATTTCCGCCGCTTCACGGAACGCGCCGGGCAAGCCATTCCCATCCGTCCGCTCAACGTTCGAACCGATGTGCGAGAGCAGCGTGTTATTCATCGCCCCGCCACCAGCCACCAGCACGCGCACCGCATCATGCCGACCCAGTGCGGCGCGAATCGCCCCACCCACCGCCGCGCACGCCGTTGCGCACAGGTCGCTCGCATTCAGCCTCCCGCGCCATCGCTCCGCCCATCCCCCCGCGCCGATCGCCTCATCACCCGTTCCCAGTGACCGTTCGCCCGAGGCCTGCCGCGACAGGATCGCCATCAACTCGTCCCGCGCTGCCGGATCAACCCGTCCCGCCGCCGCCGCCGCGCCGTCCGCGTCATACGGCTTGCCCAGCACCGCCCGCGCCACGCCATCAAGCACGTGATTGCACGCGCAGATGTCCATGCCGCGGATCTGCGCGATCGACTCCGGCCCCGCATCCCGCGGCAGGATGGTCGCATTCGCAAAGCCCCCGAGGTTCAGCACCACGCGGCGCTCCGTCGCGCTTCGCAGCCACACCCAGTCTGCAATCGGCGTGATCGGCGCGCCCTGCCCGCCCGCGGCGAGATCCGCTGCACGAAGATCGCACACCACATCGATTCCCGTTGCGTGCGCGAGGACAGCGGGGTTGAAGAGTTGCCACGACACCGGCGGCTGATGGAACACGGTCTGGCCATGCACAGCGATGAGGTCGCATGCTTCTCCATCAAGCAGCGCGTTCACCTCGCGCGCGTGCAGCAGCGCGAAGTCTCGCGACAGTTTCGCGATCTCACCCGCCGTCATCGGCTTCTGATCGGCCAGTGCGCGGAGACGCGGCGCAAGTTCCCCCAGGCTCCCCGAAGTCCCGCGAACAAACCGGGGCTTCATGCTCAGCCCCGAGCCCTCGATCTCTACAAGCGCGCAGTCGATCCCATCCAGGCTCGTGCCCGTCATGCAGCCGACGACACGCCTGAGGCGCGGAGAGTGGCCATCATCCCTTGCTTGTGCAACGCTTCGCGGCATCGGCGCAGTCTACTTGCCTTGGCTTCCCGTCGCCGCGCGGATGCGCCCCGCCCACGGCTCGCCGCCCAGCGATGGGTCGAGCAACTCCAACCGCTGCCGATGCCGGCGCGCCTGCTCGGCGCGTTCGGGCGCATCGCCGGACGACGCCGCGGCGATCTCCAGCATCTCGGCCCACGCGCTCCAGAACGCTTCGCGTGCCGCGGCACGATCACCGGTCGATCGCGCATCCCGCTCGCACTCCGCCGCGACCGCGCGGAACTCGGCCATCGCCGCGGCATCATCGCCAGCGCGCCGCAGCGCGATGCCGCGAAGAGTGCGCAGCCGTGCCCGCTCGATCGTCCCCGCGCGGTCCATCGCGCTCCCCACGAGCGCATCGATCTCCGCGCGGGCATCGTGGCTGGTGCCGCGCTCAATGATCAACTCGGCCCGCTGCAGTCGCAGTTCCAGCGACCGCCACGCCTGGCCTCGGGCCTCCAGCCATTTCGCCGCCGCGGCGAGCGCATCGACGCGCTCCTGCACCGGCTGTGTCGCGTGCAGCATCGCGTCGATGCGCGATGTCAGCAGCCGCGCGATGCGCTCGTGCTGATCCGCCGCGGCGATGCGCTGGCACGCCGCGACGGCCTCGGACCATGTGTCGCCGCAAACCCCGCCGTGCCCAACGAGCGCCACGGCGAGACCCGCAAGCGTTGCATCCTGCGGCGGATCATCGGCCGCGAGCAGCCGCAACGCGCTCGCGACCGCCGCGGCCTGCCGGTGCGACTCGAACACCACAACCTCCCCGCTCAGGTCCGGCGCATGCTCGCGCACGATCTTCTCCGCCGCGGCACGGGCCAGCCGCGTGCGCGGCAACTCGACGACGATCCGCACGAGCGCATCGCACGCGGCGGTTTCTCTGTGGCCGGAACTCCGCACGTGCTCCGCCGCGAGCAGCCATCGCGCCTGGGCGCGCACGGCATCGTGCGCATCGCTCCGCGCTGCGACGGCTTCGAGCAGGGCCAGGCACTCGGCCGATGCGGCGCGCTCCGGCCGAACATCCCGCGGCAGGTTCACGCTGCGCAACATCCACGCGCGGGCGAGCGCGATCTCAGGGTCGATCAAAGCCCACGCCGAGCCCGGCGGGACAAGCGTCGCGACCTTCTCATAGACCAGTTGTCGCAGCGCGCTCGGTCCCGCGGCGGTGTCGAGCGCGGCCGCGCCGCCGTCGTAGCGCTCGGCGATCCGCATCAGGTGCCCGGCCGCTCGGACAATGCCATCGGTCGCGTTCTCGCCCCCTCGCTGGACGCTCCGCATCTGAACCCGCGCACGCGCCTCGGCCAGCAGCAGGTCGACCAGCCAATCCTCGCCGCGCCCGGGACATGGCATTCGCTCCGCATCGGACTCGCGTCCGCAGGCGATGAGGGCCATGCACAGCCGCACGGCATCACTCGGCGCGATCGTGCGCTGCGGTTCGCCGGGCTTGCCCGCGCCGAGCGGACCGAGAAGCCGCTCCAGCAGGCGCGATGCGGCGTCCCGCGCGGCTCCATCGTCGGAGCGCAGCAGAAGGGCCGCGCCGAGCAGCGCCGCCCGCGGACTCGCCAGCGCATCTCGCATCGTGCCGCCGCCCGCAAGGCGGGCCAGCGACTCGCGCAACGCTCGCTCGCGCGGTTCGTGCTGAGGCTCGCCGAGCGCCCGCAGCGCAACCGCCGCGAACTCGATCTCGGGCAGCCGAACCGCCTGCTCGGTCTCAATGAGCATCGCCAGGAGCGGCTCCACTCTCGCGGCGGTCACTCTCGCCTGCTCCGCATCGGTGCCGGGTTCGAGCAACTCGCCTTCGAGCCGCGCGACCGCCGCATCGATGGCGGCGCGGGCCTGCGCACACAACTCCGCCGCGGCGGCGGCGTGCATCGAGACCCAAATCGGCTGCTCGCGCCCCGGAATGCCGAACATGAGCGATGATGCCGCGCCATCCCGCGCAGCGCGCTGCAGCGCCAACTCGGCGCGATCGAGCATCCACGTGGGCGCTTCGGGGTCTTCCGGCGATGTCTCGATCAACCGGCGCAGCAGATCATCAGTCGCATCGGCGTTGCCCGGCTCCGCCCGCGCGGCGGCGAGTTGCCCGCGGAGATCGGCCGCACTCGCGGCGTGGTCCGGCTGTTCGCGCGCAGACGCGGCCGCGCCCAGCGCGATGCACAGCGCACACACGAGTCTGCGCCTCACCGCGACTTCCTCCCCAGGTCCTCGCTCCGGCGCACGACGCGGTAGCCCGCGCCCTGGCCATGCCGCGCGCCGATGGCCTGCATGATCCCGGTCGGATCATCGTCAAGGAACTGGATCGTCTGGATGAGCACGGGCCTCCGCACAGGGCCGCGTTCGCCGCGAAGAGGAGGGTTGAGTTCGTCAAGCCGCGCCAGCGTCGCCTCGAGCCCGTGGTTCCACACGCCGCCGCCGGAACGCGCGATCGACCGCGACAGCAGGAACACCGCATCGGGCTTCAAGTCCAGCGCGACCTCCAGGCCCGCGAGCGGGTTGCTCGCCCCGCGGGGCTCGACCGCGCTCAGCCACTCCGCCAGGCGGCGCTTGGCCGTTGGTGTCGCGCGAACCAGGACTGGCGAGAACAACTCCAAGCCCGCGCCATCCTCGGCCTCGCGGAACAGCACCACGCCGAACTTCTGCACCGGCGACAACTGCTCAGCGCTGCGCACGACTTCTTGGAGCACGCGCGGCAGCGATGTCACCATCGGACCCGACGCATCGACCACGTACACCACGCTCCGCGCGTTGCTTGCGCCCAGCCCGGCGAAGCGCACCCCGCCACCCGTCAATGTGTCCCCATCGCTCAGGATCGTCGCCTCGGAGCGCGCCTCGCGGTGCACGGCGACAGTCGATGTCGCCCGCCCGGCGGTCAGCACACTCGGTGGAAGATCGGCCGGGCTCGCGGCATCCCGCTCCGCGGGCTCCGCGCCGGACAGCGCACGCTCGCGGGAAGGTTGCGCCTCCTCCGCCTTCGTGTGCACAACCTCCGCCCGCGTTGCCGCCGGCGCGGCATCGGGGTCTTCGCCCAAGGCCAGACCTGGATCCTCAAAGTGGATCACCACGTCGCGTCCGGGATCGCGCGTCGCGCCCACCACGTGCCACGCGACGCCCGCCGCGACCATCGCGAACGCGCCGTGCACCAGCGCGGAGCCGGCGATGGACGCCGCGGCGGCGGCAAGCCCGCCGCGCCTCCGCGCCGGCCGCGCCCGGCCGAAGTCAGAGGTCGTCATCATCCCCCCTTCCGCCCCAGCCCAGAGCGCGATCGAGCGATGGCGCGCCGGCGCCCAGCAGCGCCACCGCGACTGCCGCGCACAGAAGCGACAGTTGCCACAGGATCGGCCGCCACGCGGCGACGTCCCACGCGTCGTGCGCGGGCAGGACCCACAGCACCGTGGTGCCGGCCTGCATCGCCGGGCCGATCTGATCGAGCCACATCGCGCCGAGCATCACGCCCGCGAGCGCGAGCGCGCCCAGACGCGTCAGCAGACCGAGCGCAAGCAGCACGCCCCCGCCCAGTTCGGCGACGACAACCGCGATCGCAAAGTACCGCGGCCAGTTCCCCGAGCCGATCGCTTCGGGCCAGAGTTTCATCCGCGGCGTGCCGCCGTGGTCGACGCCGGGGCTGGCCGACTCGTGGATGCGGAGCGCGAGGCCCCAGATGCGGCGGACCTTTCGCTGCGACGCCGCGGCGGGGTCCCCGGGCTCGGGCTGCGCCGCGCTTGCGGGCTGAGGTTGCCCTTCGCGAGCATCCGCGGCCGCCGCGGCGGCATCGGGCCGGACAGCGCGCTCTTCGGGCGTTGGTGCGATGGGCGAGTGCGCGGGGCCGGGCGCGGATGACGGGGCGGGCGGCGGACCCGGTTCGCTC
This sequence comes from Phycisphaeraceae bacterium, assembly GCA_019636495.1. Taxonomy (GTDB): domain Bacteria; phylum Planctomycetota; class Phycisphaerae; order Phycisphaerales; family UBA1924; genus JAHBXL01. Next base: position 210,314 of record JAHBXL010000005.1, read on the forward strand.
GCCGGCGCCGAGGCCGGCGCTGCGCTGGAACCTTGGCCGACATTCACACCCATCGATGCGAGTTTCGCGGCCTGCCCTTCGTCGATGGGCATCGTGGCGACAATCTTGCCCAGACCGGCCCATATGAAGGTGACGGCCAGCGCGAGGCGAAGAACCACCGGCGCGAACAGCACGCCGAATGAACGCCGGGATGGACTGGAACCGCCGGGCATGAGTCGCCATCCGTGCGACAGGAACCACCTACAGACCATCTATCGGCCAGAACCGGCCGACAACGATGATACCGGCGCAGACGAACCGGATGCGGCGGCTTCCAACTTCTTCGGCGCGGCAGGATGGACCGGCTCTGCGGCATGGGAGAGGGCAGAAACCGATTTGTGCGGTCTCGGTTCTCGGGTGTGGAGTTTCCACCCATACCCCCACCCCACCCCCCCCACCCCCCAACCACCCCACCCCCACGTCCACAGGCCGTCGACCCCGACCTTCAACGCCCCATCGATACGTCGCTTTGTCGGCTTGTCGCACCGCGGCGCTGTAGCGTCGTCGATCTGCGCGGTCAACGCTCCCGCCCCTGGCCCAACCACCCGTACGATCCCGGTGCGCGGGCGTGGCGGAACTGGCAGACGCGCGGGATTTAGGTTCCCGTGGCCGCAAGGCCGTGCAGGTTCGATTCCTGTCGCCCGCACTTTTCTTGATCGTGACAGGCGGTGCCAACTCGCGACTCGGGCGGACTTTGCGACGTTTCCGCGGCGGGCTCCGCGTCGGTCGAGTTGCCCCGAAGTGCCAGAGAAAGACCCGAGTTTGGCACCTGGGAAGGCACTTGCGTTGGCACCTGGCTTGGCAGGTGATTCGCGCCCGCGTGGTTGGTCCCGCCCGCCTTGGCACGCGGACTCGCGCCCGTTCGCGGCACGTTGGCCCGTGTCGGGCGGGGCAAGCCGACCGGCCCGTCGGTCCCGGTCGGGGCGAGCGCGTTCGTACTGGTGGCCTTGGCGGCGGTGGCGGCACCCAGCGAAAGGACGGGCAGCGCCTCCATCGACTTGGCCAGCGGAAGCAGTGCCTCGTCCTGGTAGGTCTCGGCGGTGAGCCGGATGTCGCGGTGTCGCATGATGCGCTGCGCGATCGCCATCGGCACGTTGCTGTTGGCGAGCATCGATGCCAGCGCGTGGCGCAGGCTGTGCAGCACGACGCGGCGGCCGCGCGAATCGACCTCCTCGATCCCCGCCGCTTTGAGGTCGGCGCGGAACGTCCTCATCTTGGGCAGGGCGCGGAACACGCGGTCGCCGTCCTGCTTCCGGCCCCGCGCGACCCGCAGTGCATCGGCGAGTGCCGCGACGAGCGGCACGCGCTCGACCCGGCCGGACTTCGTGATGGACGCGGGGAGTTCGACGCTGGGGTTGAGCGCATCGAGATGCACGTGACCCCAGGTGATGGCCTTGGCCTCGGACCGGCGAAGGCCGGTGTACATGAGGAACAGGTACACCAGCCGCCTGCGCGGCGCGGCGTCGAGGAGTTGCTGGCATTCCAGCACGCTCAGGCCGCGGCGGGTTTTCTCTCGCTTGTCGGCGGTCTTGGCCACCCGCACGACCGGGTTGTGGCTCATCCGGCCGGATTTCACCGCCCAGTTGCAGAAGGCGTGAAGGTCGCCGCGGGCCTCGTTGATAGTCTTGGGCGTGCGGCCATCGGCGTGAAGCCCCCCCAGGAACCGCTCGATGTCGGTGGCGTTGAGGTCGCCCAGCGTGCGCCAGCCACAGGCTTTGGACGCGTTGTCAATGCGGTTGCCCGCGAGGTACACATATCGCTCGTCGCGGCCGCGGCGGCCGAGTTCGGCGCGGTAGTCGGCCACGTGCTCGGCGATCGCCCGCTTGGCGTGGCGGGGGTCGATACCGGAGAGCCCGGCGGCCTCGCGTTCCGCGGCGGTGACCGCGTCCTGGAGCATCTTCTCGGCGACGCGCTTGTCGCGGGCGGCGGGGCGGCGGACGCGCTTGCCGCGCCCGTCCTCGTAGTCGAGCCAGTACTTGCCTTGTCGCTGGAACAGCCTCGCCATCAGCCGATCTCCTCGGCCTCTGCGACCTTAGTTCCAGCATGCGGGGAAGGGAGGACTTGGGGAGTTTGTGTTTGCTCTGCGTCCGCTGCGCTTCGGGCAAAGGACTCGGCTGGTGTGTCCGGCCCGATCGGCATGCCGAGTTCATCAGCCATGCCCAGCCGCTCCTGATAGGCGTAGTCGGCATCGGAACCCCAAGCCGCGCCGGTCTCGCTTTCGGGCGTGTCTCCCCCCTCCTCCACCCGCTGGGGGCAACGGGCTCGCGCGACTGTTTGGCCCGTTCTATCGACCTTCTGGCCAGTCCCCGCATGATGGGGCCGCGCCGGGTCAACTGGTGCCGCATCGTTCACCGATGGCTCGCCCCCCGGCTCGGCCGCGCTGCTGACCCTGCCGCACCCACCCGGCCCCAAGCCATGCGGGTCGGCCAGAGCCCTGCATCGAGCGAGGAAAGACGGGCGCGAGCCCGATGCCCCGCGACGGGACGGAGGGGGTGATGCCGCATCGGCGCGTTCACCATTCATGCTGCAGCCTCGCGGAGTTGATCGACCGTTGGCAGCCAGTCTGCGCCGCCCTCGGGAAGTTCCCCGACAACCCGCCACACGTGCGGCTTGCTGCCGCGGCCTTCCTCGACACACTCCACCACCCCCGCATCGGCCAGCGAGCGGAGGTACTGGTTCACCTTGCCTTTGGAGGTGATGACACCGTCGCCCTCAACCACGTTGGCGCTGGTGAACGGATTCGATCCGTATGTGGTCGCCAGACGATCGGCGAAGCGAGTGACGGCGTCCGCCATCGCGCCACCGAGCGAGCGGCCGAACGGCGGACCAAGGAGCCGACGGGCGATGATGTAGTCATCCACAGTGGCGTTGATGACGTCCCCATCCTCGATCTCGCCCGTTGCTCGCTGCCGCTGGTGGAGGAGCGCGACGGCTCTGATCATCGCGATCATCTGGTTGAACGCCCGCCGCGCATCGGGACGCTGCGCCGGCATGCAATCTGCGAGTTTGGTGGCGAAGGGAATGACGACGTGTACTCGGCGCAGGAGCCGCTGAAGAGTGTGATGGAGCGTGGGAATGTCGGACACCCGCTTGACGCCGCTCTCGGCGCGGCGGGCTGCGGCCCGGACAATGCGGCGTGTCTGGTCCGAGGATTCATCCGTCGACAGCAGCAAGCACCGATTCGCATCCTCATCGAACAGATGCGTGTTGGTTGTGCTTTCCGAAAAGGCAATCGGGCCGGGCTGGTAGATCTCCGCCGAGATAAACGACCCGTCCTGCTGCCGGAGCGGGATGATCTTTCGGAGTTCCCCGGCCGAGATCATCTCCCGCATGGCCCGCTTAGCCTCGGCCTTCTCGTCGCTCTCGTCGCGCGACCGCTCGCCCCCGACGACCCAGCAGTGGACGAGACGACCCGGCGGCAAGTAGTAGAGCGCGTTGGCGGTGATGTCGGTTGCGAGCATCACCGCTTCGGGCGGGAACAGCGTCGCGACCCGGATGATGACGTAACTCTTGCCGCTCGACGAAGTTCCCTGCACGATGATCGAGATCGGATCGTCCAGCAAGCGGCTGACGCCCTGCATGTAGAGTGTCATCGCGAGCACTTCTTCGCCGACGACACCCGCCGCGGCGATGTCCTCATCGATGAGATCAATGAGGTTTGGGTTGAGCAGCATCTCCTCGGCCTCGCGGACGATCTCCGGCGGTGTTTCCGACAACCGCTGCTGGCGGCGCTCGTCGAGCCCGGCCTGAAGTTCCGCGAGCGATGCGGGCGGCGGCGGTGGCTGGTCCCCTCCCTCGGGCGGGGGTTCGAGTTGCCGGATCGCGGCGTCAATCTGGGACTTCTCGTCGTCGCTCAGTTCGATCGCTTCGTGAACCGATTTGACAAACCGGGCCCGCGACACCGATGAGTCACGGTCGATCTTGTCGCGCGCGATCTCCCCGCCGTCGCCATCAAGTGCCGACACGACCAGCCGCTCGCCATCGCCTCCGTGCACGCGCAACCGGATGCGGCCGACGGGAGTGCCCGATTGGTGTGCCTCCCTCAACGCCGCCCATGCCTTGTATCCGGGTTCGAGGGCCTCTCGAACATCGAGCCATCCCAGTCCTGCGCCACGATTGTGCTGGTTCTTGTAGCCAATCACTCCGTCGCTCTTCACGACCACGGCAATGTCCGATCCAGATGTGGCCGTGCAGTCGGCAGCGACGGGGCATCGATCAAGGTACAGCCAGGTGCCATCCGACTCGGCCACGGTGTTGGTGACCACGATCCCGAACTGCCGCAGATAGGACCGCACGCCATCGGGCGTGTGGTCGAAGGACTGGAATCGCTGCGTGCCCGCAGCGGCCGACGGACTCTTCGACGAGCCCGAGCGATTGGGCTTGAGGGGTCGGGTTGCTGGATTGGGAGTGGGCGCTGTCTCCGAAGCCACTGCTTCAAGGAACTCCCGTCCCACGTCCATCCGCTCTGCGGGAGCGGCGATCACTGCGGCGCGGCGGTGCGGCCGGTCCTCCACGCCCTGGACCCCTCGCAGGTTTTCTCCCTTCCGGGCCATCGTTCCCGCGACCTTGGTGATCCGCGCCGCGTTGAACACCGAGCGATCGATCTTGACGTGCTCGTCATCGAATCGCTCCGCCAACGCGGCAAGCACGCCCTTGCACAGACCCCCATCGTCGGTCGGCAAATCGACGGCGAAGAGCAGGTGCGCACCGTTCCCGGACATGACCTCGATCGGATCTGGCCAGCCACGGGCGGCCAGCCACTCTCGCACAGCGCGCGCCCTCTCCTGCGCGAGAGCGAGTTCTCCCTCGGTTGCCGAGATGTCGCTGGGCCGAACCGGATCGCAATCGATGAGCAGCCAGCGCCGTGCGACCACATCCGCATCCGCGGTGGTGCTCTTGGCCCTGTGCTCCAACTTGCAGTTGGCCCGCGCGAGCAGTGCCGGCGCGACCGGGTTCATCGTGATGTAGATGCCCGGTGCGACGCCGCGGACATTGAGGTCGGTGATGTCCTTCGCCGCCTTGCCGATCTGCTCGTACGTGTAGTAGCCGCTGACGGTGGCTCTGAACGTGCCGCCGGGCTTGTCCGCGCACTTGGGAGCGCGCACTTCGAACACGTCGCCGGGGCGGAACATCTGACGCAGGAAGTCCTCAACGGCGGTCCGGGCGATCTCGCGCTGATTGTCCTTGTTCGCACTCATCGCGGCACCCCCTTCCGCGCGATGCGCTCAATCTCGCTGGCGGGGATACGCACTGCGCGGCCAAGCCGCACGGCCTTGATCTCGCCCGCCGCGATCCAGCGCCAGACGGACCGCGTGCTGACGGTCAACTCGTGTGCAGTTTCAGCGATGCTGAACATCCGTGCCGCCCGGGGTTCGCCGACACCAAATGTACTCTGGGGACCTTGTGATGACGCTGCCATGCGATGTCTCCTGCCCGAGCGCGCCTAATCGCGCCAGGTTGAGACGAGAATCGCATAC
>JAHBXL010000006.1 GCA_019636495.1 Phycisphaeraceae bacterium
CGGTCGGAACGACTCCGCACTCCGCGAAGCGGTGTCAGCGCGGTGCCGCTGGCCGCTCTCATGCGGGCCGACGCACGAACCTGTGCACGGGGTGTGCCGGCGGCGGATCGGCGAAGTTACAGCAGATATGAGATGCAGCAACCACCCGCATCGGCAACGTGGACTCGACAGGATCGCGAAACCGCTCATCGTCGCGATGCGAGCCACAGTGACCCCATGTGGGTCCGAACAACCCTCGACACCCAGGTGGACAACGTGAGTTTCCAAGAAGTGTGGCGCGAGATTCGGCGCGCTCATCGCCCGCATTGGAGGTTTTTGCAGCGAGCGGACATCTCGGGCGGCGTTTAGGGCGAGTCTGCCGCGACCCAGGCTCGGACGCGGTGCAATCTTCTGACCCAAGTCGGGAGCGACCACAGGCCGCCACCCAGGGTCGCGAGTGTGCCGAAGCAGCGTCCGACTGTGGCGCGGACTCGTTTGCGGAGGGTGTTCCACGCCGGGTCGTGCTCGGTGAACTCCATGGCCGCGAGCCGCGCGGGATAGTGCCTGCGGCTGGTGAAGAGGCCAAGGCCGGGCCTGCGTTTTGGCGCGATCGGCCGCACGCCAGCATCCGCCGCGGCGTGGCGCAGCGGATTGGAGCCGTCCGACGCATCGCCGAGCAGGATCCCATCGCGGGGAATCAGGCCCGCGGCCGCAGCGCGAGACAGAGGTTCGCGTGCGCAGTTGCATTCGGCTTCGTTCATGCCGGCAACCTCGAGGGACAGAAGGCGCTGGGACTGATCGATCAACGCGTGCAGGTTGTAACCCATGCAGTGCCAACCGGCACCCCAGCCATTCTTCGCATCGGGGTCACCGGTGAACTCTGACACCGGCAGCGGCTTGTCATCGACAATCAATGAGCCCGTCACCGGACCGAGGACACTCTGCACCATGGCCAAGGGCCGCACGAGAACCTCGAAAACACGCGGGTCATGAAGAAGCCGCCCGAGCCGTTGGGGAGAGCGGGATGCTCCGCCACGCCGCCTCGGTGAGCAGCCCCGCACCGTTCCAGTCCCTTCCTCGGTGATATGCCCGTAGCGCGCCCTGCCCGCGCTCTGATCCAGGCACGGCACCAGACCGAAGGAAATCACCCCATTGATCGATACCACAGAGGGTGAACCGACCCATCTCCGGCGGAGGTGGTGAATGTATCAGCGTCGGCCTGCCTCGAACTGTTCGGGGCTGAGATAGCCGATGCTGCCGTGGATTCTCTGGCGGTTGTAGAACACCTCGATGTACTCGAAGATCACGGCCCGCGCTTCCTGGTGCGTGGCAAAGTCGCGGTCGCTCATCAGTTCCTTCTTCAGGATCGCCCAGAAGCTCTCCTTCGGAGCGTTGTCATAGCAGTCGCCGGGGCGGGTGGTGATCAAGATCGGATCGCTGGCGGGGTGGGTGGCCTTCCCGACGCCTGCATTCGCGCGAGGAGGCCGGCATTCGCGACCCACTTCTCAAAAATGGTCGAGGTCACATCGCGGTTCACCGCGAATTCAACCGCGGCCTCGCCCGCGCGGGGGACGTCCGATTGGGGAACGCGGCCCCGCCTTGGACCGCTCGCGCGGCCTGGCAGACGGCGCGCAGGTCATCGCCCCCCGCCCGAGCAACAGCCAGTCGGCAGAGACGCCCAGCCGCTCGCAGATCGCGACCAGCAGCCGGGCCGACGGGCGGCTCGCGCCGTGCATCACGCGGCGGATGTTCTCGCGGCTAACGCCCAGTTCGTTCTCAAGCCCCCAGACCGACCTCCCCTGGCACACCTGCCGCACCCGCTGCGCAATCGCGACCTCCTCGGGCAGAAACCCCTCGAACGGAGCGTGCTGCGCGGCGGGATGTGGGCGCGATTTGGGCCTGGATCGGGAGCGGGTGGCTGTGCGCATGAACGGATTCTAACTTGGCCTCGGCTTCTTTGCGGCCGCAACCGGCCAATCACGTTGGTACGCACCGGGGCGGGGCGAACGGTGGTTGCCATGCCCGCGCAGTCCAGTCGGATGACTGCAAAGAAGAACGTCATGGCGGCCGGCGGCAAAGCGCGGTCAGCATCGCCGCGAGGGGCGACAGGCGACGATGATCCTATCAGACAGGCAGGCGCCCAATCCGGGGACTGCCACCGCCTACCGGCAGACCCGGCGGTCGCTCGGGGAGTACTTCGGGGCGGGCAGGCCGATCACCGATGTCACGGCGCTCGATGCCGAGCGGTGGCGGCGCTGGCTCAAGGACGACCAGGACCTGGCCGAGCCGACCATCGCCAAGCGCGTCAAGACCGCGCGGCAGGTGTTCAAGCGGGCCGTGAAGTGGAAGATGCTCGCCGAGAACCCGTTCGCCGAGGTCCGTACCGGCAGCCAGACCAACCGGTCGCGGATGCACTTCATCACCCGCGAGGTCGCGGCCAAGGTCCTCGACGCCTGCCCCGATGCCGAATGGCGAGCCATCTTCGCGCACTCCCGCTACGGCGGCCTCCGCCGCCCCAGCGAGCACCTGGCTCTGCGCTGGCGGGACGTCGATTGGGCGGCGGGGCGGCTGACCGTGTGGTCGAGCAAGACCGAGGCGCACGAGGGCGGCGCGTTCCGGGTCGTGCCGCTGTTCCCCGAACTGCGCGCCGTGCTCATGGAGGCGTTCGAGGTCGCGGAGTCTGGGGGCGAGCATGTCGTCGCCCGCTACCGGCAGCGCAACTGCAACCTGCGAACCCAGTTGCTCCGCATTTTGTCCCGCGCGGGAGTGCCCGCGTGGCCGCGGCTGTTCCACAATCTGCGATCAAGTCGTCAGACCGAGTTGACCGAGGAGTTCCCTGCGCACGTCGTCAGCGCGTGGCTGGGCAACAGCGTCGTCGTCGCGCAGGCCCACTACCTGCAGGTCCGCGACCGCCACTTCGACGCCGCGGTCGGCGAAAAGGCCGCATCGAATGTGGCGCAGAATCCGGCGCAGTCAGGAGCGGAACTGGCCCGCAGCGGCTCGAAAGCGACATGCGGGGCCGTCGCGCAAGGTGCGCCCGTTCAAAGAGATACGGCACCGTGCAAGACGGTGCCGTTTGGCAAAGTGACCCCGATGGGATTCGAACCCATGTTCTCACCGTGAAAGGGTGATGTCCTAGACCGGGCTAGACGACGGGGCCGGAAGCAAGCCGATCGTAGGACCTTCGGCCCGCGTCGGCGCGGGCAGGGAAGGCGGCTTGGGGCACACTCGCGGGAACGGGGGGCCCGGCAGGCGGACGGGTGGGAGGACACTCGGACCCTCCCAGACCGCCGCGGCGGCGTGGGCCGAATCGGACCCGCTGTTATCGGCTGGATCCGGCGCGGGCGCATCGATTGCGCCGGGCTGTATGCCGATACACGCCAAATGCCCGAACGCACTCCACCGCCGAATGATCCAACGCCCGGCAAAATAGCCCCGTGCTCGCCGCGGCAGGAAGCGGCGCCTGCTCATGGGCGAGGAGCGGACAGTACGGAAGCACGATCGGACCGTTGGCTGCACCACGGCGTGCTTCTGTGTGCGGGGGGCGTGCTCTTTGTCATAGCCGGAAGTGTTTTCGACCCCAGCGAGTCGGACGCGGACACGATCGGCCACTTGCCGGGCTCGGCGCGCCAGGGACCAAGGACGGCCGACGCGGCGGCACAGCGGCAAGATCCGCTGGTGCTCGGCGATGCCGACGAACTCTGGCCGCGCGGCCTACTGCGGATGCCCGCGCTGCTCGGCGTCCTCGAATCGCCCGACTTCCGGATCCTGATCCACGCCGGCGATCCTGAGCCGCTGTACACGGTCTGCACACCGGCGGGGCGCGTGCTCGCGGCGGAGTTGCGGGCCGATGATGTGTACCGCGAGTTCCCGATGATCGACCCGACGCGTCTGCGCGTCGATCCGCCCGACGATGGCGGGACGCCTCCGCTGATGCTGGCATGGCCCCTGGACTAGCCGGCGGCGCAACCTGCGGCCTGCGCCAGCACGATGCGGGAGCGTTACGCTGTACGCATGAACATCGTGGTGCTGTGCCCCATGCAGATTGAGCACAAGGCAGTGTCGCGCGAGTTGCGGCGCGCCGGACTGTCGCGCGTGCCGGTCGTGCAGACGGGCATCGGGCGCGAGGCGATCCTGCGAGCGCTCGCGCGAGAGATGGAGCGACACGGCTCGGGCGCGCTGTATGTTCTGGCCGGCGCGTGCGGCGGGCTGGCCGCCACGGCCGATGTTCCGCCTGTTGCGCGCGTGATCGATGAGCACGGCGGAGTGTGGCGGCCATGCAGCGCGCCCGATGACGGTGCGGGCGTGACACTCATCGGGGTCGATCGGATCGTGGCAACGCCCGCGGAAAAGCAATCTCTGGCCGAAAGGACCGGCGCGGCGATCGTGGACATGGAGACGCACGCCTTCGCCGCGGAATGCGAACATCGCGGCGCGGCGTGGTCGGTCGTGCGCGGCGTGAGCGACACACCAGAGGAGACACTGCCGCCCGAGGTGCTCGGATGGGTACGGCCCGATGGCGGAACCCGGGCGGTGCGTGCCGCTATCGACCTGGCGCGGCGGCCATCGCTGGTGCCGCACATCGTGGGCGTAGTTCGGCGCGCCAACCGCGTGCTACCGAAGGTCGGCGCGCAGGTGGCGGCGGTGGCGCTCGCCTGGATGGCGAGAACGACGAGCGAGGGCAAGGTACAGGAACGCGGGGGCATTTCGCCGCTGCCTCTGGGAGCCGATGCGACCGCGGCGATCTTCTTCGGCGGAACGTTCGACCCGCCGCACGTCGCGCACGTGGAGTTGCCGCGGCGCGTGCGCGAGTGGTACGAGGCGCACTGCGGCGCGCAAGGCACGGCGTGGCTGGTGTATGTGCCCGCGACGCGCTCACCGCTCAAGGAGGAGGGCCCAATCGCGAGCGATGCCGACCGCGTGGCGATGCTCCGCGCTGCGCTGAGCGAGGGCAGGGAGTCGGGTGGGCCGATCGAGCGCGCTCTGGTATGGACCGATGAAATCGACCGTGCAACATCCTCGACGGACGGCCCGAGTTTCACGGTGGAGACGATGGAGCGGGCCCGGGCGTGGCTCGATGGGCACGGGCGCGCGGGCGTGCGGATGCGGCTGCTGATCGGCGCGGACCAGGCAGCGCAGTTCCATCGGTGGCGATCGCCGCGGCGGATCATCGAACTGGCCGAGCCACTGGTGATGGTACGGGACCGGGACGCGGCGTCGATTGTGGAGAGTCTTCGAGCCTCGGGGTTCTGGTCGGCCGCGGAGATCGACGGGTGGGCAGGACGGATCGTGCCGGTCGGGACGATCGACGTGAGCGCGACGGCAGTGCGTGCGGCTCTGGAGGTTGGGCAGCAAGAGGTTGCTGCGAGGGTGCTCGCGCCCGGTGTGGCGCGGTACATCGCCGAGCGCGGGCTGTACGCGGGGTAACGGGCTGGCGCTTGCGCGGCCGATCATGCGCCGGCGTGCTGACCCTCAGCCTGTGACTGGTGCGAGGCGCGGACCCTACTTCGCCGGCTTGAAGATCCGGAACAGCCGCGTGAGCGGGTCGTAGAACTCGTCGACCACGCGCTCCTTGAGCGGGATGATCGAGTTGTCGGTGATGGTGATGTGCTCGGGGCACACCTTGGTGCAGCACTTGGTGATGTTGCAGTAGCCCAGCCCGTGCTTGTTCTTCAGGTCGCCCAGGCGGTTCTCGGTATCGAGGGGGTGCATCTCCAGCGCGGCGGTGTAGACGAACAGCCGCGGGCCGACGAACTCCTCGTGCTTGTGGTGGTCACGCAGGACGTGGCAGACATCCTGGCAGAGGAAGCACTCGATGCACTTGCGGAACTCCTGCACCCGGTCAACATCGGCCTGCTGCATCCGCCAGGTGCCATCGGGCGCATCGGGCTTTCTCGGCGAGAACTTCTTGATGCTCTTCTTGGCGCGGAAGTTGTGCGAGACATCCGTCACCAGGTCGCGGATGGCCGGGAAGGCGCGCATGGGCTCGACCGTCACCGGCCCCTCTGGCGGCAACTGATCCATGCGGGTCATGCACATCAGGCGCGGCTGGCCGTTGATCTCGGCCGAGCAGGAGCCGCACTTGCCGGCCTTGCAGTTCCAGCGGCAGGCCAGGTCGGGCGCGCTCTCGGCCTGGATCTGGTGGATCGCATCGAGCACGACCATGCCCTCGCCGACCTCGGTGCTGTAGTCGTGGAACTTGCCGCCCTGCCCGTCGCCGCGCCAGACGCGGAACGTGCGCGGGGCGCGGTCGGATGCGCCGGTGGATGAGGTGTTCTTTGTTTGGCCCGCCATGTCGGCTGACTCCTTGACCGTGATCGCTTCGACCGGATCACTTGTTCTCGTCGATTATCTGCTGCAGGTCCGAGGGGAGCGGCTTCACCGGCTCGCGCACCACCTTCATCTGCCCGTCCGCGCCCTTGCGGAGGATGAGGTTGAACTTGGCGCACTCCGCACTCTTCTCGGGGAAGTCCTCGCGGAACTGCGCGCCCCGGCTCTCCTTGCGCTCCACCGCGGCGCGGGCGATCGCCTCCGACACCGTGAGCAGGTTGTGGAGGTCGATGGCCGTGTGCCAGCCGGGGTTGTACTCGCGGTGGCCGGAGACGCCGACCTTCGCGGCCCGGGACTTGAGTTGGCCGACCTCTTCGATCGCACGGAGCATCTCGTTCTCGGTGCGGACGATGCCGACCAGGTCCTGCATGGTGCCCTGCAGGTCGCTCTGCACGGCGAAGGCGTTCTCTCCCCCCCCACCACCATCGCCGCGATCGAACGGCGCGAGCGCCAGGCGCATGGCCTCCTCGACTTGCGCGCTGTTTGTCGTCCCCGCGCCCTTCTCCTTGGCCCACTTCGCGGCGTATTCACCGGCCCGTTTGCCGAAGACCACCAGATCGGACAGCGAGTTGCCGCCGAGGCGATTTGCGCCGTGCAAGCCCGCCGCGACTTCACCCGCGGCAAACAAACCCGGCACGGTGCTCATCTGCGTATCGCCATCCACCCGAACGCCGCCCATGATGTAGTGCGTGGTGGGGCCGACTTCCATCGGGACCTTGGTGATGTCGATGTTCGCCAGCGTGATGAACTGGTGGTACATGCTGGGCAGTTTCTTCTTGATGTGCTCCTCGCTGTTGGCCACCTTCTCCTTGATCCACGCGATGTCGAGGAACACGCCGCCGTGGGGGCTGCCGCGACCGGCCTTCACCTCGCGGTTGATGCACCGCGCGACATGGTCTCGTGTCAGCAGTTCGGGCGGGCGGTTGGCGTTCTTGTCGCCGGTGACGTATCGCCAGCCCTCTTCCTCGTCCCTGGCGGTCTGGTTCTTGTAGTTGTCGGGGATGTCGTCGAACATGAAGCGGCGGCCATCCTTGTTGCGCAGCACGCCGCCCTCGCCGCGAACGCCCTCGGTGACGAGGATGCCGCGAACGCTTGGCGGCCACACCATGCCGGTGGGATGGAACTGCACAAACTCCATATCGAGCAGGTCGGCGCCGGCCTCGTACGCCAGCGCGTGGCCATCGCCGGTGTATTCCCACGAGTTGCTTGTGATGCGGAAGGCCTTGCCCACGCCGCCGGTGGCGAGCACGACGGCCTTGGCCTTCCACACGCGGAAGCGGCCGCGCTCGCGGTCGTATCCGAGCGCGCCGACGACACGGTCGCCGTCCTTCAGCAGCGAGACAACCGTCATCTCCATGAAGACATCGATGCCCTGGTGGATGCCGTGGTCCTGCAGCGTGCGGATCATCTCGAGGCCGGTGCGGTCGCCGACGTGCGCCAGGCGCGGGTAGCGGTGGCCGCCGAAGTTGCGCTGCAGGATGCGGCCATCCTTGGTGCGGTCAAAGACCGCGCCCCAGGCTTCGAGTTCGCGCACACGGGCCGGAGCCTCCTGTGCGTGCAACTGGGCCATGCGCCAGTTGTTCAGGTATTGCCCGCCGCGCATCGTGTCGGCGAAGTGCACCTTCCACGAGTCGCGATCGTCGACGTTGGCCATCGCCGCGGCCATGCCGCCCTCGGCCATGACGGTGTGCGCCTTGCCGAGCAGCGACTTGCAGACGAGCGCGACGGTGCAGCCCGCGGCCGAGGCCTCGATCGCCGCGCGAAGCCCCGCGCCGCCGGCGCCGATCACCACCACATCGTGCTCGAGCGTTTGGTACTGTTCCATAACGATTGTGATTCCTGTGTTCGTTGCGACTCGGTCGACCTTTGCCAGAGGTCAGAGCAACCGAACATCCGTAAAGTACCCCATCGAGCACATCCGCACGTAGAAGTCGGTGAAGCCGACCCAGAACAGGCTCAGCCACGCCCACACCATGTGCTTGCGGTTCAGGCACGACACGCAGTCGTAGGCGGTGCGCTGCGCGCCGCCCGCGCCGAGGCAGTCCTTGCGGCCGCCGATCAGGTGCCGCAGCGAGTGGCACCCGAGCGTGTAGCCGCCCAGCAGAATCGGGTTGATTGTCAGGATAAGCGAGCCGATGCCGATGCCGAAGGTCCAGCCGCCATCGGCCGCGGCGAACTTGTACGCGATGATCGCGTCGTATGACAGCACAAAGATGAACGCGATCGCGAGGTACAGGAAGTAGCGATGGATGTTCTGAATGATCAGCGGGAACTTGGCCTCGCCGCGGTACTTCTTGCCGCGAAAACCCGGCTCACCGACCGCGCACGAGGGCGGATCGGCCCAGAAGGCCTTGTAGTACGCGCCGCGGTAGTAGTAGCAGGTGAATCGGAACCCGCCGGGCGCCCAGAGTATGAGCAGCGCGGGCGAGAAGGGGATGAAACTCGGCCAAAGGCTCAGGAGCCAGGAGGGCGGGTCGCCAAACCAGGCGTGGCCGGTCGGCGGCTGGCCGGGCACGTTGAACAACTGCGGCGAGTAGAACGGCGAGAGGTAGTTCGCCCCGCCCGCGCTGAGGAAGAAGTGCTCCCCCTGAAGCGCGGCCCAGGTCGAATACACAATAAACGCCATGAATCCCGAGAAGACCGCCAGCGGCTGAAGCCACCAGGTATCTGTCCGCTGTGTCTGGGCCATGCCCCGCGGTTGCGGGAGGGGAATATCCGCTCGGCTCATCGAATCGCTCCGGTTTCCGGCCGCAGCCCGGCCAGATGACTTCGCAGGGGTGACAGCGTAGGACGCAAAACGGGGGCAGCATACCGCCATGGGCCTGCGCAGGGCATGCCCGATCCTCGCGTGGTATTCCCTCGGTTCTGCTGTTTTTCGGTCGCGAAGAACGCCTGCCGCGGCGGTCGCTCGCACGCGGCGACGGCGCGGGCCGGCCTGAAGTCATTGGGCGCGGTCGGCGGGCTTGTCGGACGGTTCGGTCGGCCCGGGCTTCTGCCCTTCGACGGTCAGCGTCACGCGCCGCTCGCGCTGCTTGCGCTTGAATCGCGAACTCAGGAACGGGATCGGCAGCACGCCGCGGAGCAAGTACGCCGCGGCGAAAAGCGCAATCGCGCTCGCGACCCAGAACTCCCAGTCGTGGATCGGGAACGCGGGCATCAGGCCAGCACCTGGAAGACCACCATCGCCGCGAGGTACGCGATGCCGCACATCCACACCAGTTGCAGCCCGGCCCACTTCCACGAGCCGCTCTCGCGCGCGGTGACGGCAAGCGTCGGCAGGCACTGCATCGCCAGCACGTAGTAGATGAGCAGCGACCACGCGGTGGCGCGGGTGAAGACGGGCGTGACACCATCATCGCGCTTTGCGGTGGCAACCTGCTGAAGCACGCCCGCATCCTCGGCATCATCGGAGCCGGCGACAACGACGGCCATGGTGGAGACGAAGACCTCGCGCGCGGCGAAACTCGACAGCACACCGATCGAGAGTTGCCAGTCGTACCCCAGCGGCTCAAACACCGGCTGGATGAACTTGCCGAGGCGACCCGCGAAGGAGTTCGCGGCCTGGTGGCGGGCTTCGATGTGATCGGCCTTCTCACGAAGCTCATCAGGAGCACTGAACGGCGAGATGCCGCCGCCCGGCGCGAATTTGACAAGCTCGTCTGCTGGAATGTCTGGGTAAGGATTCTCCGGATCCCCGCTGTAGTGGGCATCCAAGCTTGTGGCAGAGGCTTGAATCTTGGCCACCTCCGCCGGCGGCTCCACCTTCGGATAACTGCTCAGCCACCACAGCGCAATGCAGATCATCAGGATGTTGGTGCCCGCGTTCTTCAGGAAGACCCAGCCGCGGTGATACGTCGTGATGAGCGCGGTGCGGATGCTCGGCAGTTTGTAACTGGGCAGTTCCATCACCATCGGGCGGCCCTTGCCCCGCAGGATCGTCCGCCGCGCGATCAGTGCACTGAACACCGCCGCGGCGATGCCAAGGGCGTAGCAGCCGACAAACGCGAGCGCGGCCATCGCGGGCTGGCCTGCGAACAACAACCCCGTCAGCAGCACATACACCGGCAACCGCGCTGAGCACGTCACAAACGGCGCAACCAGAATCGTCGCCAGCCGTTCCTTGCGATCCGGGATCGCCCGCGTCGCCATGATCCCCGGCAGCGCGCACGCGTGGCTCGACAGCAGCGGCACAAACGCGTGCCCCGGCAGGCCGAAGGGCCGCAGCACGCGGTCCATCAGCAGCGCGGCCCGCGCCAAGTACCCCGTGTCCTCCAGCAGCGAGATCAGGAAGAACAAGAGGCAGATCTGCGGCAGAAAGATCACCGTCGCGCCCACTCCCGCGATCACGCCATCGGTCAACAGATCAACAAGGATGCTGTCCTTCGGCAGCACCTCGTGCAGCGTGCCGGTGGTCCAGCCGAAGATCCCATCGATCCAGTCCATCGGGTACGCCGCGAGGGAGAACAGCGACCAGAAAAGCCCGGTCATGACCGCCGCGAACACGAGGACGCCGAGGACCGGGTGCATCAGCACGCGGTCGATCTTGTCCGTCGTCGCCTCGCTCGCACTCGTGTCCGTCCGCGCATACGGCGCGCCGCACTCGGGGCACTTGCCCTTGCGGTCGGCGAGTGTCGAGACGTCGTACCCGCATTTCTTACACCGCCCGACATTCTCCGCCGCGGCGAGCGCAAAGACCTCTTCCGCCCACACCCGCAGCGCGGTCGAGCCGCCTGCCGCCCCCCCTCCCAAGACCGACCCCGCCGCCGCGGCCTTGGGGCCCTCGCCCGGCACCGGCCGCACAGGTGTCGGGATTCGCGCCTCGCGGATACCCATGCGCACCTGATCGATCCCCTCGCCGGTGCGCGCGTTGGTCATCACCACGCCGCAGCCGAGCGCCTCGCTCAGTTTGTGCGCATCGATCGTCAGCCCCTGCCGCTGCGCCAGGTCGATCATGTTCACCACGACCAGCGTCGGCAATCGCCGCCGGATCACCTCGCCGACCATCATCAGGTTCCGCGCCAGGTTCGTCGCATCGACGACGATCACGCACACCTCCGGCACGCCGATGGCGTGGCCGCGCGGCGCGAGTTGCCCGGCGAGCACGTCGCGCACGATACGCGATTCGAGCGCATCGAGTTCGATCGAGTAGACGCCGGGCAGGTCGATCAGGTCGCCATCGCGCCCGCCCTCGATGCCCGCCCGCACCCGCGCGATCCGTGCTTCCAGCGTCGTCCCCGCGAAGTTGCTGGTCTTGTGGTTCAAACCGCTGATGCGGTTGAACAGCGTCGTCTTCCCCGTGTTGGGGTTGCCCACCAGCGCGATGATGCGTGCATCGCTCTCCGGCGCGGGCGCTCCGCCGATGGCCGGAGCGGGGTTTGTCGAAGCGGGTATTGCCATGGATCGCCGTTCGGCCGATGCAACCGCCGGTGCAGCGCCCGGCCGCGCCCGTTCACGCGATGATCGAGACGAAGATGCGCTGCGCCATCTCGCGCGACAGGCCGATGCGGCACCCGCCCGCCCGGTGGCACTTGCAGTCCGCGCCATCAACGCCGGTGACGGTAACGACGAACGGCTCGCCCGTCCGCGCGACGGTCAGCAGGGCGCATTCGCACATGCCCATGGCACGCAGCAGCGCGGCATCATCGGTCGGCATCCGTGCCTCACGGACCACCGCCCGCTGGCCGCGGGCAAGCGTGGACAGCGCAACCGCCGGACCAGCCGGCGAAGCCTGCGTGTGCGATTCGGGCGATTCGAGTGTGCCGGTGGTCATGGGAAGAGGGGAGCCCAACGAGCAAAGCGCACGGTCAGACCGCAGGAACTGAGCAGGAGCGTAGCGTCGTTGAGACTGATTCGCAACGGGCGGCCAATCGCTGTTTTACGGATAGCAGTGTCGAGAATAGCGGCCTGGCGACTTTCGGGTGTACCCACAGGTCAAAAAGGACACATCCCCTTGCAGCACTCGCGGGGCATGGACCCCGGGGCGGCAAGGGGATGTGGGAGGCCCGATCTCGGACGCGAGTTCAGGCGATCGGCCTCGCGAGGATCACTGGCGGACGAGGGTGCCGCTCATGGAGCCGACGGTGATGACCGCGCCGGCGCGAAGTTTGGGGAAATCGGCCGGGATCGGTGCCTCGTTGGGGTTGTCCGGCGTGGGGCGGAGTTCGAGTTTGCCTGTCCCCAAACCATCGGCCGTGATGGTCCCGACGAGGCGGCCATCGGCGCGGACTTCGAACTGCTCGCCTGGCTGGGCGAACTTGATCTCGATGTCGAACCGCTGCCGCTGGGCGCGTCCGTTGCGATTGCGCTCTTGGTAGCGGGCGCGGGCGACGGTGCCATCGCCATCGCGCATCCGGGCGACAAACCGCAGTTCCTGCACGTTGTTCTGCGAGGCCTGACCGCTCGAACTGCCGCTGGTGGCTGCCGCGGGACGGCGGTCGTCGTTGCGGGTGTCGTCCGATCCGCGGCCGCGATCGGGCCGCGCCGAGGCAGGCTGCGCAACAACAAGCATCGCCAAGGCAAACAGGCACAGGACCGAGCAAATCCGAAGTTGCATGAAGGTCTCCTTGGAAGGCCCCCCGCCATGGGCAGCGACATGGCCCGGCTGGTGGCCGACGACATCAGTGAAAGCAAGGGCCGTGCCGCGGCGAGCATGGCCCGGGGTATGCGCCAGGGGGCCTGCACGACGATTCGCAGGTCTCCGGCCGGCCGACTTCAGCCGCCGATGGCGACGAGCCGCCGCCGAGGGTTTGCTCGGTTTCCTGCCGATCAAGAGGTGGTTCGGCCTTCCGGCGGGGGCTTTCGACCCGGCCGACGTTGGCCGGAGGGCTGAAGCGACAGGCTCCGGCAAGGGGCTGCAAGTGCAGTTTTATCTTGCATCTGGCAGAACCGCGTGATATGTTTCACGTACCTGTTTCGGGGATTGAGAGAGACACAATCCCGACAAGTCGTTTTCTATCCGTCCGCCGCGGCGAAATGGAGCGGTGTGGCGGTTCTCGCGCGGGCGATCAGCCCTTGCGAGAGCAGGTTTGGATGCGCCCAGGACGGGTGTATTGCGTGAGCCCAGGAGGGGCGATGGTTGTGTTGCGCGCAGGCAGTGCCTTCGGCACTGCCGCTTCAGGCGAAGGGGAAGGGGCGATACTCTCTCTCGCCGGGGTGGCGAAAGCCCCCCGGCGGGAATCTCAGACCGAAGCGGGCTGATTTTTGCGGGTTTTCCTTTGGGTTTCTGTTGATTCTCCCCGCTTATCGGGTATTCTTCAGGCGTCTTCCCTTGCCGGAAGACGCGCCCACAACGCGACAGAGAGAGGCAGTCACAGGCCAGCCAACAGGCTGGCCTGCGGCTTTTTTGTCGTGTGCCGGCTTTCGATCGCGGAGTCGTCGTTCAGCGCTTGAAGGACTCGCCGGCCAGCAGGGCCGCACCGAGCAGACCGGCATCATCCTCCAGCGCGCTGGCCACGACCTGCACCGCCTGACATCGCTCCGGGAATGCGTATTCCCGCGCGGCCTTGCGGATCTTCTTCACCCACACCTCGCCCAATGCCTCGGTCAGTCCGCCGCCGATCACCACCTTGGGGATCGAGAGCAGCGTGACCACGTTCGCGACCGCGATGCCCAGAAAGAGCGCGGCCTCGTCGAGAACCTCGGAGACAAGTTTGTCCCCATCCGCATACGCCGCGGCGATCATCTTCGACTTGATCTGCGACAGATCGCCGCCGGTCAACTGCGAGATCACGGACTTTCGGTTGGCGCGGATCAGCGAGACGATGCGGTCGGCAATCGCCGTGCGCGAGCAGGTCTGCTCGAGGCTCCGCCGGCCGAGGGGCGCGTTGGGGATGAAGGTCGTGTGGCCGATCTCGCCCGCAGTGAAGAACCCACCGGCAAACAGGTGGTTGTTCAGCACCAGCCCGCCGCCGATGCCCGTCCCGACCCAAACGCCCAGGATGTCCCGATCGCCCTTGGCGGCCCCGGCCTTCCACTCGCCATAGACCGCGACGTTCACATCGTTATCGACGAGCACGGGCACCTTGAGTTTGGTCTGCAGGATGCGCGCCAGCGGGACGTTGTTCCAGCGCAGGTTGACGGCCTCGAGCACGACGCCGGAGGCCGGATCGATCGCGCCCGGCGCGCCGATGCCCACGCCGCCGAGTTGCGAGACCGCGATGCCCGCCTGCTCGCACGCGCCCTGCACGCCCTCGACCACTCGCGCGATGATGCTCGCCTGACCCTTCTCGGCCATGGTCTTCTTGCGGGCGCGGCCGACGATCTGGTTGTTCGGCGCGACCACGCCGATCTGCATGTTCGTGCCGCCGAGGTCGATGCCGACAAATGGCTTGGGGCGAATGGGCATGGGCGGAAGTGGGAAGTGGGAAGTGGGAAGTGGGAAGTGAGCGAACAATGTTATCGGCGCGCGCTGCGGCCGCGCCAAGGCATTCCGTCCATCTGCCGGCTCAGTCCACGCCGTTCTCGACAAGAACTGGCACGTCGTACACGCCCCCGGGCAGACCGATCGCCGCGAGCAGCGGTGTATGCGCGTACACGAGCGCGGCCCGCCGATCGCCATTGGCGCGAAGGCACATCGCCAGCACGCCGGGAAGATCGATGTGCAGCAGGCCGCGGGGTTCATCTCGCACGATTTCGGGCGCGGCCGCAGCGAGCGGCAACGCGTGCTCGGCGCGGTCGCCGCGGGCGGAAATCATCACCAGCACGGCCCGCGGCGGGTCAAGGTCGATGAACAACTCCGCCGCGGTGAGTTCGGCGGAGCGCCCGTTGACGATCGCCGGCGCATAGGCGCGCAGCGCATCGGGGCTGATCCGCCAGCGGACCCCGCGCACGCGGCACGCCCCGGCAACCTGCCGCGCCGGGCCGCTGTCCGCGATGGTCGCCTGTCGGGTCATGCGTGCTCGCGTTCCTTCGGCCTGTCAGATGATCTTGCTGAGCATGTTCGCGGCCAGGCGCAGGCCCTTGCCATCGGACCCGACGAACCGCTCGCCGAGTCGGTCAACGGTCTGCACAAGTTCGAGGAGCGAGTCGATGCGGTCGTTGAGTTGCCGCACCTCGGCCGCGGTCACGGGTTTGCGGGCATCGGCGGGCGCGGGCTCATCGTCGGAGGCCAGACGCAGGGGCGCGCCGGCCGGCTGCTCGGTGCGGTTGTCGGTCGCATCGCGGAGTTCGTGCAGCGTCGCGAGCAGCGGCAGCACCTCGCGCCGCAGCCGCTCGCGCATGACCTTGCGGGAGAGCGCCCACACATCCTGCTCGGCGATGAAGTACTCCTTCCGGTCGCCGCGCTTGTGGGCCCGGGAGACCAGTCCCCACTCGGCCAGCGCGCGGAGCGACATCGAGGCGTTGCCGCGGCTGATCCGCAGGCGGTCCATCACATCGTCGGTGTTGAGCGGCTGCGCGGTGATGTAGAGCAGCGCGTAGACCTCGGCCATGGTGCGTGAGACACCCCACGCCGCGCCCATCTGGCCCCACGCCGCGATGAAGCGGTCCTGCACCTGCACCAACTGCCGCCGCGAGATGGTCTCGTGCCTGCCCATCGCCCAAGGCTACGGCGCGGGCGTTTTGTGGGCAACTGGATTTTCAATAATCCGTGAAAGAAGGCCCCTGCCGGACTCCGAACGGCCGCCTCGCATCGTCACAGCCACGCCAGGTCCACCACGCCCGCGGCCCCCAGCACGCACGAGACGATGCCGTTGATGGTGAAGAACGCCATGTCGAGCCCGGCCTTGCCGCGCTTGGCCAGCACCAGGTGTTCGATGACCAGCAGCACGCCCACCGCCGCGACTGCGATGCCGAACACCGGGCCGAAGCGCGGTTCGGCCCGCGCGGCCAGGCACAGCAACGCGAACGCGCCGGCGTGCAGCAGCCGCGACACCCAGATCGCGCCGCTCGGCCCGAGCCGCGCAGGAACCGAGTGCAGGCCCGTCGACCGGTCGAACTCGACATCCTGCAGCGCGTAGATGACATCAAACCCCGCGACCCACAGCAGCACCATCCCCGCCAGCAGCCAGAGCGCGGCGCTCGCGCCGATGAAGCCGGGATCGATGGCGATCGCCGCGGCGAGGGGCGATGCCGCGAGCGCGCCGCCAAGAAACACGTGGCACAGCGCGGTGAAACGCTTGGTGAAGGAGTAGAAGGCGATCCATACCAACACGGGGACGCTGAGCGCCAGCGGCCAGAAGTTGGCGAAGAAGACCCAGAACAGCGCGGCGCACGCGATGAACCCCGCCGCGCACGCGAGCGCGACAAGCAGGCCATCGCGCGCGGAGAGCCGGCCGGAGGCAATGACCCGGCGCTGCGTGCGCGGGTTCGCGGCATCAATCTCGCGGTCCGCCAGGCGGTTCACCAGCATTGCCCACGTGCGGGCCAGCACCATGCACGCCACGACAATCGCGAGTTGGCCGGCAAAGCGCTGCCACGATGAGCCCTCGGGCCGCGCCATGAACGCGCCGAGCACCGCGAACGGGAGCGCAAAGATGGAGTGCGCGATCTTGATGTCCGCCGCGGCGAGGGCGAGGCGCGCCGGCAGCGATGGTCGTGGTGGGGCGGCCTGTGCGGGCGGATCCATGATTGATGCTTCAAGCGTGTGCACGCGCGGCAAGCGTAGTCGTCAGCACGGCAGCGCGGCCTGCACGCGTTCGACCGCCGCGGCGAGGGCTGCGGGCGTTTCGGCAATGACGGTGACGTGACCGATCTTTCGACCGGGGCGTTCGGCCTTGCCGTAGTGGTGGAAGTGCGCGCCGGGGATGGCGAGGATGTCTTCGGCACGCGGGAATCGGCCGAGGATGTTGATCATCGCGGAGACAGGGCCGCGGGGCACCGACCGCTCAGAGCAGCGGTCGGTGGCACGGGTGTCGCCCAGCGGCAGGCCGAGGATGGCGCGGAGGTGATTCTCAAACTGACTGACGGGCGCGCCCTCGATGGTCCAGTGTCCGGTGTTGTGCACGCGCGGGGCCATCTCGTTGCCAAGCAGGACCGGCGCACCGGACGAATCGCGTGATTCAAAGAACTCGATGGCGAGAACGCCCATGTAGTTGAGTTTCTGCATGATCGCGCGGGCGCGGTCTTCGGCGGCTTGTTGCAGACCGGGCGAAAGGTCGGGCGCGGGGGCGATGGAGGTTCGGAGCACGCCGCGCGAGTGATGATTCTGCACGAGCGGGTAGAAGCGCGTGCTCCCATCACGCCCGCGAACACCGATGAGCGACAACTCGCGAGAGAAGTCGATGAATCGCTCGACGATCAGTCCGCCCGTTGCGGCATGGCCGGAAACAACCGACCAGGCCTGTTCGATCGCCGCGGGCAGCCCCGCGCTCATCCCCATCCCTCCGATGACAGCCTGGCCCTTGCCGTCGTAGCCCATGCGGCGGGACTTGACGATGACGCCGAGGCCGAGCCGATCAACCGCCGCTGCGAGTTCATCGCGGGTGGCGACGGGAACAAACGCCGGAACTTGCACGCCGCACTCGACGAAGAGTTGCTTCTCAAGCAAGCGGTCCTGCAGTGTCGCGAGCGCGAGCGCGGGCGGGTGCACCCCCCCACCCCTCGCGTGCGCTTCGAGGCGCTGCACGACCGCGGCAGGGACGTTCTCGAACTCGTAGGTGACCACGTCGGCGCCGGCCGCGAGTTGGTCGAGCGCGGCGGGGTCGTCGTAGGGCGCGATGATCTGCTCGGCGACCTGTGCAGCGGGCGCGTGCGGGTCGGGGTCGAGGAAGCGGAAGCGCAGGCCCATCGGGATGCCCGCGAGCGCGAGCATCCGGCCGAGTTGCCCGCCGCCGAGGATGCCGACGATCATGTCGTGGTCCTCTTTCTGCCGCGCTTCGCGCCGGCTTGTGCCGGCGCAGGCTTTCGCGGATCGGGATCGGCCAAGACTTTTCTCGTCTGCCTCACGCGGAACGCGCGATACGCCTCCCGGATGCGCGGGAGTTCGGACCCGAGCATCGCCGCGGCGAGGAGCGCGGCGTTGATCGCGCCGGCCTTGCCGACGGCGAGCGTGCCGACGGGAACGCCCGCGGGCATCTGCACGATGGAGAGGAGCGAGTCCGCGCCCTTGAGCGCCTTGGACTCGACGGGGACGCCGAGGACGGGCAGCACCGTCTTGCTGGCGCACATGCCGGGGAGGTGGGCTGCGCCGCCCGCGCCGGCGATGATGATCTTCAGGCCGCGGGACTCGGCGGTCGCGGCGAACTCAAAAAGCAGGTCGGGCGTCCGGTGGGCGGAGACGACGCGGACCTCGTGGGGGATGTTGAAGTCGGTGAGCGTCGCCGCGGCGTGCTGCATGGTCTCCCAGTCGGACCGGGAGCCCATGATGATGGCGACGAGGGGAGAGGAGGTGGAGGGAGCGTTGCGGGAGTTGGTGCGCTTCTGGGCCATTGGGCGGAATGGTAAGGCCGATGATGTCGGATGTCGGATGTGGGATGTGGGATGTGGGATGTGGGATGTGGGATGTGGGATGGGGGGACATGAATGCGCCGGCGGTCCGAGCAGCGGGTCGGGCACAGCGCGGCTTGGGCAGGGCAGAGCGGGTGGTATGGACTTATTGATCGCCGCGGGAGGCAGCGCGGGATTGCACGGCCCACGCCTCGAAGACTCGGCGTGAGCCGTGGCACGACAAGGCAAAGTAGGCGAAGACAACTCACCTGCCGGGTATGCCACCGGCCAGCTCTCGCTTACACGGGCTCAGGGTTTCGCTGCTTTCCGAAGGTCAACAGCAGCAGTACAGCAACGGAGAGGGCGATGAATGCGGCGTACTTGAACACCTTGCGGACCAAGTCCCCTGTCCCGCCCGGTGGTGGCGGGCCGCGCTTTCCACCCTCCCGCACTCCATCGGCAAACTCCTGATCACCAGACATTTCAAGTGTCCATTGCGAGAGTACCGGAAGAACACGCTCGACCATCGCGGGGTCCATCAACCGGCCTTGCAGCATGGACCCGACCGGTCTGGGCACTTTGGGCCAGTACACCATCACCTTCGTGAACTCGCCGGACTCACTTTCCGTGCCGATGGACAGATAGGCAAGTTCGACTTCGATGCTCCGCTCCGGTCCGGCCTGCTCCATCTCGTCGTAGGTCGGTTGCAATCCGTCGACGGAGAACTCCATGTGCCCGAAGTGGCGTAACGAACGCCTCGGAATGGGCCGAAGGAGTCTTATGGTGGCCGACACGGGGGATGTGATCTCGCCAGCCGCTCGCATGCGCGCCAGGTCCGGCAGGATCGCCGGTTCGTTCGGCTCAAGCACTCGGACCGACTCCGGCGACACCCGCAAATCCGCCCGCAATGTCATGACCGGGTAATACTGGCGCGGCGGCGGAAGGACAATCGACAGCGCGATGTACAGCACCATACAGGCGACCGCGGAGAACACCGCCACCAACGCCGCAATGAGTCGCCTGGCCCTTCGACGAGCCATCGCCAAGGCGGCTGACTCATGAGCGTTTAGTGTCACGGCGCCAGGTGTTCCTGCCG
This sequence comes from Phycisphaeraceae bacterium, assembly GCA_019636495.1. GTDB lineage: Bacteria > Planctomycetota > Phycisphaerae > Phycisphaerales > UBA1924 > JAHBXL01. The sequence goes on from JAHBXL010000006.1 coordinate 19,769, forward strand.
CACTTCGCTCTCGCGGAGGGGCGCGCCGGATTGCTTGCCGACGACCGTGTCGTCCATCAGGTACAGGCTCACCAGCCAGTCCTTGACGAGGTAGGGGTCCACCTGCAGTTTGCCGGTGACGGTGCCCATGATGAGCAGGCGCGTCTCGCCCTCAGCGGGTTTATCGAGTTTGACTTCGATCGCGTCAAAGGGCGTCGGCGGCACGCCGATGCAGCAGCCATCCCACTGGTTCAGCATCATCAGCATCTCGTCGAGGCCCTCGGCCATGACTGGGAACGCGACGTAGCCGGAGATCTTGACCCACTTGTTGTGCAGCATCTGCACGCGGTCGGGGATGACCTTCAGGCCCATGCGCGGCTTGTAGGTCTCCTGCACCGACATGAGGTGCTCCCACGTCACTTCGTAGGGCTTGTCGCGCGAGCCATCGCCGCGCATCACGAAGCGGCCATCGACCAGCACGGTGCCATCGGGCTGGGGCTCGAGTTTGGCCGGACCCTGTGCCGCGGCGATTGTCGCGGCGGAATCCGCCGCGGAGGGCTCGCGGGCACCCGCGGCGGCGGGTGTCGGTGCCGCGGTGTTCGCGGCGGAGTCGGTGAAAGGCGCTTCGCGGATGGTCGCATCATCGGCGGCGACTTCCGGCGCGCCCGGCGGCGGCGGGCCGACGAAGCCGGGGCGGAGGTGCTCGGTCGATGCCGCGACATCGCGCTCGGGCACGACGGGGAGTTCGATGGCCGGCGCAGGGTTGGGGTCTTCGACGGGCGCGGGCGTCTCGGCCACTTGCGGAGTTCGCGGCGGTGGCGCATGTGAGGGATCGGGCGCGGATGGTGCGAGCGGCCTGTCGACGATGGGCTGGGCGGGCACCGGCCGTTCAGCGGGCGGTGTTGGCCGCGGCGTGTCGGCGGCCTGCGCTGGCGCGGGCACCGGCGCGGGTGCGGGGGGCCTGGCGCGACCGCGGGCATAGAGCATCGCGACCGTGGCGAGAACGAGGAGCGCGATGATGGTCCAGAAGATCCGCATGGGCGAGGTTCGACAATCGTAGTCGATCAAGGAAAAGGGGTTGCAGACAGCCGGCACGGAAGCAGGCCCACCAAGGGAATGAGCCGGCACGGAGTCCCGGCCCACCAGGAACCACCGATCAGCCCAGCGGCTTGAGGTGGTCGGCAACGGAGGAGCGGTAGGCCATGACGGCGGGCACGATGCCCGCGAGCGCGCTGAGCAGGATGCCGCCGGTGAGAACGGCGAGGGTAATCTCGGGCGCGAACACGGGCGTAACGACGAGCCCGATGGCGTTCCTCAGGACGCCCGCGGCGACGAGCGCCCCGGCGACAGCCAGCGCCAGGCCGATGGCCGCGCCCAGCACGCCGATGATCGTGGCCTCGGTGACAAGCAGCCCGAAGACGCGCGGCCGCGAGCAGCCCAGGACGCGCAGCACGGCGACCTGCCTGCGTCGCTGTTCCATCGAGTTGTACAGCGCGAGCATGATGGAGATCGCGCTGGAGACCATGACGACACCGGCCATCGCCAGGATGATCACGTCAATGTTGGAGACGATGCGGAAGAGTGCATCGATCTGCTGGACGGGTTGCGCGACGGTGATGGTCGGATCTCGTCGCAGAGCATCGAACGCCGCGGGAAGAAGTGCGGTCACGTCGCGTCCGGGGCGCGAGGCGACGCGCAGGTAGATGCCGGTGATGAGCCGGTCGGTCTCGAGCAGGTCGTCCTCGGTGGTGGTGCGGATCGAGGGGTCGGTGAGTTTTCGGCGGTCGTGGGCGTGGATGATCCAGGTGCTGGTGAGGTCGGTGAACAGTGCACGGTCGTGCGCGCTGCCGGTGGGCTCGAGCACGCCGACCACGGCGTAGGCGAACTCCTTGTGCACGTGCGGGGCGACCGCATCGGCCTGCCCGAGTTGGCGCGACTGGGCGATGCCGTGCGTGAGGAAGATCTCCGAGCCGACGCGGAGGCCGGTTTCCCTTGCCGCGACCGCGCCGACGACGACCTCGAAGGGCTTGTCGAACGCGCGTCCCGCGGCGAACTTCCACGGCTCGCCGAGATTGGGCTCAAAGTCGGAGAAGAACTCGGTCGAGGTGGCGAGCACGGGGAAGCCGCGGTATGAATCGCCCTGCTGCGTGGGAATGGCAAAGGCGAAGGGCATGGACGCGGCGATCTGCTCGTACTTGGCCCACTCGATGGCGCGTGCGGGGGGGTTGGCGTAGTAGATGCCGTTGAGCACGGCGACCATGGGGCTTGCATCGCGCGAGACGATCAGGTGCATGTTGCCCGATCCACGGGCAAAGGCCTGTCGCCCCGCATCGCGCATCGAGAACAGCACGAGCATCAGTGCGACGGCGACGCCGACGGTCAGCGCGGTGACGCACGTCGAGAACAGGCGCGCGTGCAGCGAACGGCGGACGATCGTCAGGTCGGTCAGCGCCACGCTTCACCTCCCTCGCGTCCGGCGGCGAGGCCCGGTGCCGCGGCGTGGAGGTGCGCGGTGTGCAGATCGTCAAGTCGGGCGCGGCGCGGGAAGCGCTCGGCCATGGCGGGGTCGTGCGAGACGCAGAGCAGCGCGGTGCCGCGGGTGCGGCAGGCGTTCTGGATGAGGTCCATGGCGATGTCGGCGTTCTCCGGGTCGAGGCTCGCGGTCGGTTCATCGGCCAGCACAAGTTCGGGCGAGCAGGCCAGCGCACGGGCGACGGCGACGCGCTGCTGCTGCCCGACGCTCAGACGATCTGGCGCGGCGTCGGTGCGCTCGATGCCCAGCGATTCGAGCAGCGCGGCGGCGAGGGCGCGGTGCTCGCGCGGCGGGATATCGCTGAACATCAATGCGGCCATGACGTTCTCCAGCGCCGAGAAGCCGTGGAGCAGGTTGAAGGTCTGGAAGACCATGCCGATGTGCCGGGCACGAAATGCGTCGCGGGCCGGGCCGCGGAGCGCGTGCACGTTGCGCCCCGCCACTTCGATGCGCCCCGCATTGGGCGCTTCAAGGTCGACCACGCCGGCGATCAGATGCAGCAGGGTGGACTTGCCGCGCCCCGAGCCGCCGGTGAGGAGCATCTGCTCGGCGGGGGCGAGTTCGAGCGCGGCGATGTCGATGATCCAGGGATCGGTCGGGCGCGCGCCGGGGTAGCGGAAGCGCAGGTCAGCGATGCGCAACGCAGGCGTCGCGTCCTGGTGTACGGGCGATTCCGGCAATGCGCAGCCCTCCGGGCCGGCACGCGCCGGCGCGGCGGATTGTTGCCCCGCGCGGGGCCGGAGTCACGTGCAACTCAGTTGCACGGCGGAGGCCGGGCAAACCAGCAATCGAGGAAGGCAAAGATGTCGGCGACCTGCACGCCGTTCTGGCCGTCGAAATCGGCCTGCGGCGCGTTGGAGAACCACAGCGACAGGTACGAGAAGATGTCGTTCACCGCGATCGTTCCGTCACCATCCGCATCGCACGGGCACGTCGGCTGGCCGCCCTCGCACGAGTCGATGATGCCGTTGCCGTTGGCATCGAGACCGGGGTTCGCGGCCAGTTGCGTGCTGTCCGGCGTGCCATCGCCGTCGCAGTCGGCATCGATCGTGAACTGATAGCCGCCGGGAGCGGGCCACGCGACGGCGGGCTCGCCGGGCACATCGGCGCAGACGAGCCCGACAGGCCGGACGCGATACTGGCCCGGCGGCGGCTCAGCGCCGGTGCCCCACAGGCCGACGATGTGCGAACTGTGCGCGCCGGGCGGGTACAGCGCGGGCGCGAAGAAGGACGATGCATTGGCCCACGATCCGCCGTCGAACCGCTCGACCACGACCGCGCCGCCCCAGCCGCCGCCGCCCGCGCTCACCGCGTGATCGACCGGGCCGTACGAGCGGATGAGTACGGCGGGCTGAGCCGCGGCGAATGCCGTCGCGGCGACAACGCCGCCCTGTGGGGGCGAGCAATCCATGGCGTGCAGACCGAACGGCACGAGGCCCGCGCTGCCGCCGCCGGTGAATGATGAAAGGGCGTTGTAGTATGGCGCTGGTTCGAGTTGCGTCAGTCCGCCGAACGACACCGGACCCTCCCACGATGCGCCGTTGTTGTTGGCGTTGATGACGATGTGGCCCATCAAGCCGCCCGGCGGCAGGACGACCGTGCCCTGCAGCGCATCGCCGATGCGCAGCGAAGCCCCGCCCTCAAGGCCGGAGCCGCCGATCGAGATCATCCTCGTCGGCAGGACGGACCTGCCGACCGAGATGCTGCCGAGCACCGGTCCGTTGAAGGACAGGTTGGCGTTGAGGTGATGGTCCATGACAATCTCGCCCAGCACCGCGCCGCCGACCAGCAGGTCGCGGTTGAACGAGCCGCGGGCCGCGTTCAGCGGCGTGCCCATGTGCACGACGCCCTCGAGGTTCCCGACGATCGCGAAACTCCCCTGCGGGTAGGAGATGTTGGTGTCGAAGTAGCCTCGGGCCGACCAGATGACGTTCGGCACATGCACACCCCCCACTGTTCGCGCCGCCGTGAAGTGCCGGCCGATGGTGATGGGCACGCGGATGGCCGTCGAGAGCGACAGGCTCGCATCCAGGTCCCGCGCGATGATGAATCGAGGCGAGCCAGAGGTGCCGAACTCGAAGAGGAAGGTGGCCTCGAGGCTGCCGCGGAAATCGCCGCTGGTCGTCTCAAAGTGGTGCACGACTCCGCCCGGCCCCAGCACGATGTTCGCGGCGATGCTCGCGGCCTTCAGGCGGCCGATGTGCCCGCCGGGAACGTTGATCGCCACCGGCTCGCCGTCGCTCCTGCGGATGTCGCCGAAGACATCGAGATGGTCGATGCTCGCGTTGCTGCCGATGCTGACTCCGCCGAGCAGGTTTCCGCCGATGTACACATTGCCCATGCTGCGGCCCGCTGCCGTGCTGACCATGTCGCCCAGCATGCTCCCGCCGATATCGAGGTTGTAGATCATGTCGGCGCGAATGGCCGGGCCGCCGGGCGTGCCGTTGGGCGGGGCCTCGCGGTCGTAGCCCACATCGCCGGCCGTGTAGAGTTGCAGCAGCAGAACCTTGTCGGTCCCGCTGGTGCCTTTGTCGAACGCGCCCAGGCCGCCGATGCGGCCAAGCGCGGAGGTGCCGCGGATGTTCACGCGGCAGTCGATGGCGGTGTTGTTCTGCACGCGTACGCGCCCGAGCATGATGTTCGACCCGCCGGTGATCGTGATCGTCGGGTTCGATGTCGGGCTTCCGGTGAGCGTGACGGTGATATCCCAGCGCCCGGTCGTGCCGTTGAACGAGCACGACTTGGTAAACGTGCCCGTGGTCGTGACGGCGACAGTCACCCCCGGCGGGTCACACTGCGCCGCAGCGCGGTCCGGGACAAGCAGGATCGCGGCAAGGACCGACAGAGCCACCATCGCCAACGAACGCCGGATCTTCAACGTGTGGAACATGCGGAGTCTCCCGGCTCGGGAGATCGGCCCGCGAGGCGGCCGGCCGAAGTTCGGAGCGCTCGGACCGACGCCGCGGCACCCAACGCTGCGGCCTGCGCGGACCGCGCAGTCGCCGCGGCGGAACCGTGCGCATCGGGGGGGTGTCGTTGCAACCCGAGCATGAAGAGCGCGAAGAACGCGGATTCACTCAAGCGGGGCGGAGAGCGCTTCGCAACAACGCCCGCGCCACCAGGCCCGCCCCGAGCACGCCGAGCCCTGCCGCACAGATCCGCCACTCGATGAAGAACGCAAGGCTCAGACAGCCCAGCAACCCGGCCCACGCGATGGCGGGGTGATACAGCCGCTGGGGCGGCGGCAGGCGTATCGCGGCGAGATTCGTCACGGCGTAGTACACCAGCACCGTGAACGCGCTGAACGACCACGCCAGCCGGATGCTGCCCATCGCGGCGATCGCCAGCACGATGAATCCGACCAGCAGCACTGCACGGGACGGGGAGGCCCGCCGCGAATCGACATGGGCCAGTGCGCGGGGCAGGTCGCCACGCCGCGCCATGGCCAGCGCGACGCGCGAAAGACCCAGCACGAGGTTCAACAGCACGCCGAGCATGGCCGTCATCGCGCCGACCGCCAGCGCAACGGGCAACCACTCCGGACCGAACTGCCGGGCGACTGCCGCAAGGGGCGCCTCGCCCGAGCCTTCCGGGGCGGACAGAGCGCCCGCCCCGGCAGCGCCGATGCCGACCGCGGCGACCGCGATGTACAGCGCCATCGCCGCGCCCAGCGCGAGCACGATCGCGCGCGGGATGGACGTTCGAGGGTTGCGCACTTCCTCGCCCATGGTGGCGATACGGCCGTAGCCGGTATAGGCCACGAACATCAGCGCGGCGGCCTCGAGAAATCGCACCATCGCGCTGCGCCCATCGCCGATGGGCGATTCGAACAACGGGAGAAACCGCTCCGTCCCGTTCGCGACCGCGCTCGGCACACCCAGCAGCACGAACAGCGCAAGCGATACGAGCGTGGTCGTGACGATGAGCACGTTCGCCGCTCCGGACCGGCGCACGCCGCCCAGCACCAGCATGGTGAGCGCGACCACCGCCGCGCACCCAAGCGCAATCCGCCCCCACGCCGGCGCCGCTACGCCGGACAGGTCCAGTGAATATGCCGAAAAGCCCAGTGCCGCGGTCGCCGCGGAGGCGGACTTTGCGCACAGGAACATCCAGCCCGTGGCGAACCCGAGCCACGGCCGCAGATACACGTATCCGTACTCGTAGGTCCCGCCGCTGGTTGGGCAGTTGGCCGCGAGTTGCGCGCTGCTCAACGCGTTGCACGCCGCGACCGCGCCGGCCAGCACCAACGCCGGCAGCACCGAGGGCCCCGCGATCCCGGCGGCGATGCCGATGCTGACGAACACGCCGGTGCCGACGATCGAGCCAAGGCCCATCATCGCCGCGGCGAAAACGCCCAGGTCGCGGCGCAGCGCGCCGGGTTGAGTGTCAGCCGTCATGCCCGCGGGGGTCCGTGGCGTCATGGCCGCAAACGGTAGCCGCAGGAGAACCCGGGCTATGGGCAGCCGGCGAACCACGCCGACAGGAACGCGAAGATGTCGGGCACGCCGAGCGTTCCGTCGGCGTCAAAGTCCGCCGCGCAGGGATTGGCAACGCCCAGTGCAATCGGGTCGGAACGGAGTTGCCCGCAGCCCGTGGTGACAATGCAGTCGTAGGCGCCGTTGTCATCGGCGAGTGTGAGCGGGCCGACTGTCAGCGTGTCGGTCGCCGATCCTTGCACGGTCGGCCCATCGGCCAGTGGTACGCCGTTGCGCCGCCATTGGTACGAGAGCGGCCCGGGTGCGCCCGTCGAGACGGCGAAGGTCGCGTTGCCGGTCGGTGCCACGACTGCCTCCGTGGGCGAGCGCGTCACCGAGAGGTCGGGCGCGACAAACTCGATGAGATCGCTGATGAAGAAGCCGCCGAATCCGGAGAAGACAACGTGTCGGCCGCGGGCGGAATCGAATACGCCCGGCGCACCCCCGCGCTGCGCCGCCCACCCGGAGAGTCCGACGCCGACGACCTTGCGCCAGGTGCTCGCGGCGAGGGTGTTGCGCGGCTCGAAGACCCAGGAGTCGACCTTGAAGAATGTGCCATCGAGGCCGCCGTTGAGGAGCATGGTGTTTCGCGCGGGGTCATACGACAGGCTTGCGCCCGCGAGCGGTCCCGGAGCGCAGATGGGCCCCACGTCCAGCCAGTTGTCGCCGATGAGCATCCACGTGTCGCCAAGATAGCCCGTGTTGCCGATGCCGCCGTAGACGATGACCGCATGGAACTGTCCGTGATACGCCATCGCGTGCTGGGATCGAACAGGCGGTGGAGGTGTGAACGGCGTCAGTTGCGTCCACGCCGTACCGCTGAAGATCCAGGTATCGTTGAGGAATCCGCCGGTGCCCTGACCGCCGAAGAGAACGAGTTGGTCTGACGGGAACGGCCGGCGCGTGATGCCCGCGTTGGTCCGGCCCGGAGGCGCCGCCCCCACAATCTGGACCCAGGTCGCACCGTCCCATGTCCAGGTGTCGTCCAGGAAGTTGGGCGATGACAGGCCGCCGAAGAGCACGACCTTGTTGATCGAAGGCAGAAACTTCATGGCCGGCGCGATGCGCGGCGAGGGCGCACCGACCCCGCCCGCGTGCACCATCGTCCACGATGTGCCGTCCCATTCCCAGGTCGCGGGGTCCATCGAACCGCCCAAGCCCGACCCGCCGAACAGTACCGTGCGGCCGCGAACCGGGTCGTACGCCATCGCGTGACCGGAACGTGCCGCGGGCCAGCCCCCGCCCGCGGCGGTCGTGACCCATTGACCCTCGCATTGCGCCTGAGAGTTGCTCGATGCCAGCCACGCGATCAGCCCCGCCGCAAAATACACTCGTGAAGCGTTCATCATGAGGAACTCCGCCGCGGCGATCATCGAACCTTCCGCTGCACGCCCGTGCGGACGTGCGACACGGCGTGCATCGTTCTGTGCCCCGGTTCAATCAGACTACCACGGCTTTGCAGCCCGGCGATCATTCTGTACGACCAAATGACTCGTAGAACAGGTGGTTGTTTGGTGGTCCTGCGGGCGAACGGGCTACATACTTGAAGATCAGGCCCTGCGTGGCGTCTCAGACATGGAGCGATCATGAAGCACACGACCCTCGTCCCGTGCGGTTGGCAGCGCTGGTCATTGTCCGTGGCTTTGCTCGCCGCCTCGGGCGCTGCGTTCTCGGACGCGGCGGCATCGCAGCCTCAGCCCGACGCCGCGGCCGCGGCGGCACAGTTGGCCAACGATGCACCCCGCCGGTTCGACGGGTACAAGGCCGTGCGCGTGCGGTTTGCAACGACGCGGGAGTATCTCGCGGCGATGACGCTCGCGGAAACGACGTGGTCGTGCGAAGCGCGCGGCGACCTGGTGGACCTGGTTGTCGGGCCCGACAACTTCGCGGCTCTGCGCGAACTGGGGCTCGAGCACGCGGTGCTCGTCGAGGACGTGCAGGCGCTGATCGACGCCGAGCGCGCACAGATCGAGCAGGCCAACGCCCTCCGCGGCGCGGGGTATTTCGACACCTTCCGCACGTACGACGAGGTGAATACACGGATCGACACCTTGCTGCATGATCACGCGGGCGTGGTCGAGCACATGCCTGTCGGCACGTCGCGCTTCGACCGCGCGATCCGCGGCTTTGGCGTCTCCTCGCCCGATTCGCCCGGCAACCCGCGCGGGCAGCGCGTGCAGGTGCTCTTCAACGGCACGCAGCACGCGCGGGAGTGGATCAGCCCGATGACGGTGATGTTCATCGCCGACCGCCTGCTGGCCGATTACGCCTCGGGCGACCCGCGCGTCGTCGCCCTGCTCGATCGCGCGGAGGTGATCTTCGTCCCGATCGTGAACCCCGATGGGTACGTGTTCAGTTGGACCAACAACCGGATGTGGCGCAAGACGCGCACGAACAACGGCAACGGCACGTTCGGCGTGGATCCGAACCGCAACTGGGGATATGAATGGGGCGGGGAGGGCTCGAGCGGCAGCGGCAGCAGCGAGACCTACCGCGGGCCCGCGCCCTTCAGCGAACCTGAAACAGCGGCCCTGCGCGACTTCATTATCGCGCGGCCGAGGATTGCCGCGCACATCGACTTCCACAGTTACGGACAGTTGATCCTGTCGCCCTGGGGCTACACGTCGGCACTGCCGCCGGAGCCTGCACAATCGGTTTTCGTGCGTCTGAACGGGGACATGGCGCGGGAGATTCGCGCCGAGTCGGGCATGACGTACGTCGGCGGACCGTCGTACACGACAATCTATCCCGCCGCGGGAACAGTTCCCGATTGGGTCTTTGGCGACCAGAGCCGCCTGAGTTGGACCATCGAACTGCGCGACACCGGCGCCAATGGCTTTGTGCTGACCGCCGATCAGATCGAGCCCACGGGCCGCGAGGCCTACCGCGCGATCCTCACGCTGGTTGACTACCTCGCTCTTCCCCTTCGGTTCACGTTTCCGGATGGCCAGCCGACGACGCTTGAGCAGGGCCAGACGACCGACGTGCTGGTCGTGATCGATTCGCACACGCGGAGCGTCAACCCCTCCACCGCCGTGCTGCTGTCGCGCGTGTCGCCGGCATCACCGCTTGTGGAGACCCCACTGGTACCGCTGGGCGCGGACCGCTTCCTGGCGACACTGCCCGCTGGATCGTGCGGCGACGCCGTGCAGTACGCCTTCCGCGCGCAGAATGATGCGGGCGAGTGGTCCGCCTTCCCGATCGACGCAACCGGCACGCTCCTGTCCGCCGAGGTGGTCGCGACGCTCCTGAGCATGCGCGACCCGTGCGAAGTAGACCTCGGCTGGACCGTGGGCGCGCCGACCGACACCGCGACCACGGGCATCTGGGAACTGGCCGTGCCCCAGCAGACCGCCGCGCAGCCCGGACAGGATGTCTCGCCCGATGGCACACGCTGCTGGATCACCGGTGCGGCGGCGGGCTCGGGCGTCGGCTCGTTTGATGTCGACGGCGGCGCGACGACGCTGACCAGTTACGCCTTCAGCGCGCTGGACTCCGGCGGCGCGCCGGTGCAGTCGGCGGTGCTCTCCTACTACCTCTGGTACTCCAACGACCGCGGCTCCAGCCCCGGGCAGGACCCGTTCTACGTCTATATCTCCAACGATGACGGCCAGACCTGGATGCCGCTGCAGATCATCCCCGGCAACGGCAGCACCAACGCGTGGGTGCGCTTCGACTTTGAACTCGTCGGGCTCATCGAGCCGACCGACTTCATGCGCGTGCGGTTCGTGGCCGATGACGCCGGTCCCGGGTCCATCGTCGAGGCCGCGGTCGACGAACTCACCCTGGTCGTTCGCGGGTGCCCGCCCGTGCCGTGCGCGGCGGACTTTGACGGCGAGAACGGCGTAGACGTGAACGACATCTTCGCGTTTCTTGCAGGGTGGTTCGCGGGCGAGCCGGGCGCGTACGACTTCGGCGGCACGCCGGGCGTACCGGCGATCTTCGCGTTCCTGTCGGCATGGTTTGCCGGTTGCTGAACCGCGGCGCGATCGCTTCAGCGTCAGCGCTGAACGAGTAGGTGCGCGCCGCTGGCGGGCTTCGCGACGAACGCGCGGCACGGGTTGCCGTGCGCTCCGCGTAGCGCGGTGTCGAGCGCGACCAGCAACGCCGCGACCGAGTCCGGCTCGCACAGCGTGACCGTGCACCCGCCGAAGCCGCCGCCGGTCATGCGCGACCCGAAAACCCCCGGGACGGCCTCCGCCGCGCACACCAGCGTGTCCAATTCACCGCACGACACCCGGTACAGATCCCGCAACGAGGCGTGCGACTCGGACATCTGGGCCCCGGCGCAGCGCAGATCGCCCGCGCGCATTGCCGATGCGAACGCGCGGACGCGATCGTTCTCGCGAACCACGTGCAACGCGCAATCGCGCTGCTCGCGAGTCAACGCCGAACGCTCGATCAGGCCCTCGCATGCATCGCGCAGCGACCGGATACTCATCGCGCCCGCCGCGGCGGCGCACATTGCGCGGCGCGCGGCATACTCCCCCGCCGCGAGGCTGTGCCGCACTCCGCTGTCGGCCACGACGAAGACGGCCTCGCTCGCCGCGGGGAGCGGCACGTGCTCAACGAGATTCTCGCGACAGTCGATGAGCATCGCGAAGCCCTCTCGGCCGAAGACCGATGCCAACTGGTCCATCAGGCCGCACGGCACGCCCGCGAACTCGTGCTCGGCGCGCTGGCAGAGTTGCGCCAGTCCCAGCGGTGAAAGCCGGACTCGCCACATCGCCAGGAGCGCGGTGGCCACTGCGACCTCCGCCGCGGCCGAAGAACTCAGACCGGAGCCCATCGGCACATCGGACGCGATCGCGACATCTGCCCCGACGCGGCCGGAAGCCCTCGCTGCGCACAGCGCCGCGGGGCCGAACACATACGCCTGCCAGCGGCCGCGAACATCAGGCGGCGGCGCTGAGAACTCGTACTCGGATGTGTTGCCCGGCGCGGGCAGGTCCGCCGCGACGATGCGGATCAGGCCATCGTCGCGCGGCGCGGCGGCGACCGCGCAGCACCGGGCGATCGCGATCGGCATCACCAGACCATCGTTGTAGTCGGTGTGCTCGCCGATCAGGTTCACGCGCCCGGGCGCTGCAGCGACGACCGCCGGGCGCACGCCCAGCACGCGGCCCAACGCCAGCCGGGCGCGGTCCGCGGCAGGCGGGTTGGTCATCTGGCCGGGCACGGTTGTGCTCGTGGTTCGCCGCGCGACCGTGGCGCGGCAAGATTGTCAGTCCATCGTCATGACCGAGCCGCGGATCACTGCCTCGAACTGCTGGATGGTGGTGATGCCGCGCGGGCGCACCGGCGCGAGCAGGACGTTCTTCGACAGGGCCAGTTCGCGCTCGGTCAGGCCGATGAGTTCCAGTCGGCGGATGAACCCGGCCAGTTCTTCGACGTACTCGCGGCTCTGCGCCTCGGACTCGTTGGTGTCGAGGAACTCCCGGAAGCGCACGGGGTCGATGCTGGTGGTGCCGGGATTGGCCGTGAGGAAGCGACGGACCGACTGGTAGAGCGTTTCCTGGATCTCGGAAGCGCGCGAAACGCGACGCACGCTGCCCGCTTCATCGAGCACCGGGTTTCCGTCGTCGTCGATCAGGTCGCGGTTGAACAGCGCGTCGTAGTCGCGAAGCAGGAATGTGACCTGATCGCCGGGCAGGCGGTTGACGGCGGTGGTGTAGCCCAGCGTGCCCGGGCCGCCGGCGGGGTAGTCGTTGTAGAGACCCCAGCCGACGAGCAGTTGCAGGAGTTCGGGCAGTTCGAGCGTGCGGGGGATGATGCCCAGTTGCCGCAGGTCCTCGATCTGTGCCTGGCCGACAGTGGGGTTCTCGCCCACGTCGTTGAAGCGCGTTTCGCGCGGGATGGCCCCGGCCAGCGCGTCGGAGACGTTGGTGTTCGTCGGGCCCTGAGCGCGGAGGTCGAGCGTGACGATGTTGGGCGAGGTGCCCGCGTTGAGCATCGAGGGCATGACCGGCCCGAAAGCCTGGAAGAGGAACGTGACCAGGTTGCCGTTGGCATCGCCGGTGCCGTCGGGCGTCGCGAACGAGACCGGGCGCGTGCCGATCCGCGTCGGCACGGTGGAGAACGCGAACCGGCCGCCGGTCACGAAGTCCAGCCCGGCATCGGCGCCGATGGTGTTGTTCGGCCCGAGGATGGTGCCCGGAAGGCGGGTGTTGAGCATGATCGATGGCGCGTTCACGGTGACATCGCCCAGCGCGGTGATGTCGCCGAGCACGGCGGACGCGGCGTTGATTGTCACCGCTCCGCCGACGGTCAGTTTCTCGTTGCGGCCCATGTGGAACGCGCCGGTGGTGTTGAACGTGATCGAGAATGGCGATACAGGCGCGGTGACAATCTGGCCGCTGGCGTTGCGCGGGCGGGCGATGATCGTCGCGATGCGGGCCGTGTTCACGCGCCCGTCGATGCCCAGCCCCTCGTCGAAGTTGAAGAGAATCTCGCGCAGCGGGTTCACACCGCCCACGTCCCGCGCAAAACTCACGACGGGCAGCGCGTTGTCGCCCGGCAGATTGTTGTTCCGCCACAGAAGCAGCAGGCCGGCGTTCGCGCCCGCCGCGGCGTCGAGCGTGCCGTTGAAGAAGATGCCTGTCCCGCCCGAGTCGGTCAGCGTGACGTTCCGCATCAGGCGGACCGAGTCGTTGAAGGTCATCGTGCCGCCGGAGGTCGTGATGTCGGCGTTGATGCGGGTGATGCCGTCGGCGTTGGTCGTCAGCGCTGCCAGCGGCCTGTCGCCGCCGCCCACGCGGCCGTCGAACAAGGTCACGCCGTTGTTGGAGGTGTTCACCGTCAGCGTGCGCGCGGTCGCCGTCTGCGAGCGCACCGTGCCGCGGAATCGCACGTTGTTGCCCGAAACGACCGCGTTCTGCGCGATGCGCACGCTGCCGTTGAAGTTCACGTCGTGGGTGTTGGCCGCCGACACATCGTCGGAGAGAACGACCGCGTCGAGTCCGTCGGCCATGCCGTCGGCGTTGGGGTTGAAGTTCAGGTCGCCGGTCTGCGTGGCCACGCGCGCGAGCACGCGGATGCCGTTATCGGCGAAGACATCCAACGCGTTGAACGTGGACGCCGCGCCACTGAACTCCACCTGTCCGCCGTTGGCGAGCGCCTCGAGCGTGACCGGACCGGCGATGGAACTGACGTTGGCCGTCGTGATCCCGCCGACGGTGATGCGCGTCGTGCGGTCCCCGCCGATGACCAGGCCGGTCGCGGTGATGCGCTGCAGCGCGGCGGAGTTGATCGTCATGTCGCCGCCGGTCGCCGTGCCCAGCGCGATCGTGCCGTCGGTCGAACGACGGATGCGCGTCTGGCCTGCGCCGGAGTTCAAACTGCCGTCGAGTTGGATCGTCGCGGCGGTGATCGTCAGCGACGAGTTGCCCGACGAGAGCGTCGAGCCCGTCGAGAGCGTGAACCCGCCGCCATTGTTGTCGGTGTCGGCGTTCATCACCACGCTGCCCGCGACGGCCAGCGTGTTCAGGATCGAGATGCCGTTGGCCGCGCGGAGCGTCAGCGGGCCCGCGGCGGACATGTTGCCGCCCGATGCGGCAAGGGAGATGGAACCGGCCGAGTTGAGCGTGCGGTTGGCCGCGAAGAGGATGTTGTTGTCGCCGTCGCCTCCGATGTTGGCATCGCCGTTGAGGGTCAGGCTCCCGCGGTCGGTCGTGATGTTGGCATTGACACGGATGCCCTTGTCGGCATTGGCCTCCAGCGTGTTGAACGTCGAGGCTCCCGCGCTGAAGGTAATCAGGTCGTTGGAGCGGAGTTGGAGCGTTCCGGAAATGCCGTCGCTTGCCGCCGCGGAAACCGCCGACACCGTGATCGCGCCCGTCGGGCCGCCGCCGATCCGCATGTTGTTGGCGGTGATCCGTCCCAGTTCGTCGTTGTCGATGGTCATGTCGCCGGTTGCGTTGCCCAGGCCGATCGTGCCCGCGGTGTTGCGCCGGATGATCAGGTTGCGCGACGACACGCTGAACTCGCCGGCGATGTCGATGTCGCCGGTGATCAGTTCCAGTTCGGCATTGATGCCGTCGGTACCCGCCGCGGCGAGACCGTCGACGTTCACCTGGGTCACCGTGTTCCCGCCGATGCGGAGCGACTCGGCGGAGATTCGCGACAGTTCATCCTGCGACAGTTGCATGTCGCCGGCGGCGGAGCCAAGGCCGACGCTGCCCGCAGTGGATCGGAAGATGAGCACCTCGCCGCTGACGGCCGTGAGCGAACCGGCCAGGTCGATGTCCGCCGCGGTAATGCGGATGTCGTTGGCATTGCTCGTGTTGACGCTCCCGTCCATGCCCACGGTGAGGGTGCCTGCGCCATCGTCGTCGACGTCGGCATCGATGCGCACCTCGCCGTTCGTCGAGGTCACAGCGCCGTTGATGGTGATGCCGTTGCCGGCCTCGAGATCGACCCGCGATGCGCCTTCCGCCTCGCCATTGAGCGTGATCAGCCCGTCGGCCAGCAGACGGAGAATGCCGGGCGACGAGATGCGGTGGTTCACGGTCAGGTCGTTGAGCGAGTCGATGGTCAGGTCCGACTCGCCGACGATTCCGCCGGAGAACGCCGAGAGCACGATGCTCCCGCCGCCGGGGCGCGTCGTAAGCAGAACGCCGGTGCCGATGAGGATGTTGTCCATCGTGTCGGCGGCGTTGTCGAAGTCGCCGTTGAGGACCAGGTCGCCCATGTCAGTCGAGATGTCGGCCTGCACGTCGATGCCGTCATCGGCGTTGACGGTCAGCGCGTTGAACACCGAGGCATCGCCGCTGAACACGGCCCGCGCGCCGTCGCCGGTCGCATCGATCACGAACTCGCCGATGTTGTCGGTCTGCATCGCCGTCAGGCCGTCGGTCGTGATGAGCGTGGCATTCGCGCCGCCGATGGAGAGAACCGCGGCGGTGATCCGCGAGATCTCGTCGCCGTCGATGGTCAGGTCGCCCGTCGCGTTGCCCAGGCCGATCGTGCCCGCGCCGGCGATTTCGATCGCGGTGTTGCCCATGCCGCTGTCGAGGTTGCCCCGCAAGTCAAGGTCGCCGACCGTGAGCGACAAGGGGTTGTCCATCGTGGAGATGGTCACGCCCGTATCCACGGTGAGTGTCCCGCCGCAGATGATGCTGGTGCCCATCGCGCCCGTCGAAGCGAGATTGGTGAACACGTTGATGTCGTTGCCAGCCTCGAACTGGAACGTGTCGGCCGACAGCGTGCCACGGACGGCGATGCTGCCGCCCGCGTTCATCGAGAGCACCGTTCCCGCGGAAATGGACGAACTGGCGTGCAAGTCGATGCCGCCCCCGCTGAACGGCCCGCCGGGGCCCATCGCATCCGCGTCAGCGGTGATGCTCACCGCGCCGCCGGTCGAGGTCAGAGAGCCGGTCGCGTTGAGAGCGAAGTCGTTGTCGGCCGTGAGCGAGATGTCGCCATCGGCCGACGTGATCGCGGCATTGACAAACAGGTTCCCGCCGTCGCCGCCAGCCGCGATGAGCCGCACCGCGCCCGTGCCGGAGGCGGTCACGGCAAAGTTCACCGTCAGGCTGCCCGCGGCGGTGACTTGGATGTCTTCGTTGGCCGCGACCGTCACGCCCGTGACGCCGAGCAGGTCGGCGATTCGCAGGTCGCCATCGTTGGTCAGCAGGAAGGACCCCGCGGCGACATCCGCGGCGATGCGCCGCAGATCAGTCCGGATGTCGACCGCGCCCGAGGTTTCAAAGACCGCAGACCCGTTGATGCCGCCGATGGTCAGATCGGTGCTCGAGCCTGAGCCGAGCACCGCGCCGGTGACGAAGTGCGCAAAGGCGTTGTCGGCCAGGGCGATGCCATTGAAGAAGGACACCTGCCCGCCGCGGAGATTCAATCGGTTGAACGACGCCGATGACAGGTCGATCGCGCCGTCGTCGCCGATGAACAGGTCGCCAGCGGTGGCCGAGCCGATGTGAAGCGTGCCGTTGCCTTCCAGGAACGCGAGTTCGGCCAGCGACAGCGACGCGCCGACGCCCGATCCGCCGATGTGGAAGTCGGTTCCGGCGGTGAGGTTCTGGAGCGTGATCGCGTTGTCGCCGCGGACGGTCCCCGTGAGGTCGAAGTCGTCGGCGGTGAGGGTCAGGTCTCCGGTGGTCGCGGCCGAACTCACAGCGAGCGTGCCCGCGGCGACGATGTTGATGTTGCCGGACCCGACGTCAGAATCATCGCCGAGCCGCGATGCGGCCTCGACCTCGCCCGTGAAACTGTTGAGCGGGTCGGCAAGGTTGATCTCGCCGCCGGCGGCGTTGGCCGCGACAAAGCGGGATGTCCCCGATACGGCCAACGCGCCCGACTGCGTGATGTCGCCGCCCGTCGCCAGCGCTTCGAGGTTGCCGCCGATCGTGGCCGCGCCAAGGTCGATGCCCCCCGCGGTGGTGGTGATCGACACGTCGTTGAAGATCACGAGGCCGGTCGTCCCCAGGCCCTGATAGGTCGCGCCCATGGCGGTCAGCGAGTCGGCGTTGACATCTCCCAGCAGCACGGCCCCGCCCACGTTGATGTCGACCGCGCCGGGCCCCGTGTCGATGACCGACGTTGCATCGGCGGTCAGCCCTTCGCCGCGGACGACAAGTCCGCCGCCGAAGGTGTCGATCGTCACACCCGCGGCGATAAAGACCGACCCAGACATCGCGTCGAGGTCGTCGTTGCCGTTGGTCGCATCGTTGGCAAGCAGTTCCACCGTGAGCGTGTTGGACGTGGACGTGATGTCGGCATTGACGTTGATGTCGTTGGCCGCGCGCAGCGTCAGCGTCGCATCGCCGCCGGCCGTCTTGTTGATGGCCGCGGCGACGGTGATGTTGCCGTCCTGCGTGCCGGTGTTGCCGGTGAGAATCTGAACACTGGTGCCGCCATCGAGAGCCATCACGATGTCGGCGACGTCCACAACCGCGTCGTCGGCATTGGGCGTGAAGGTGTCCGGATTGCCGGCGTCAAACGTCCCATCGGCGGTCGGGGCGTTGTCGATCGTCACGTTGTGCGGGTCGAGCAGCCAGGTGCCGCCCTTGCCGCCCTCGGCCCTCGCCGCGGCGGACACGCGCCCGCCGCGGATGTCGAGCGTCTCCTTGCCCGAGGTCTCGATGAACCCGCCGTCGCCGGCGGTCGCGCCGCCCTTTGCGCTGGCCGAGCCGTAGAAGCCGGTGTGATTGTCGGCCCAGACGATGATGTGCCCGCCATCGCCCGCCGCGACCGCGTCGGCACGGATATCGGCCTCGCGCGAGACGATCGTGGTGTCGGCCGTGCGCAGCACGCCCTGCCCCTGCAGTTCCCCGCCGATGTGGACCGTGCCGCCGCCGTTCCTGCCGGAGGCGTCGATGCGTGCATCGGTGATGTGGACCCGCTGCCCGGTGATCTCGACCGTGCCGCCGCGGTCGCCCGGCGCGGCGTTGCGCGCATCGATCGTCCCGCCGACCTTGACCATGGCGTCGCCCTGGCCCTCGATGGACGTGTGCCGCGCCTGCACGCGTCCGGTGTTGTTCACCGCGAGCGAGTACATGTCGCCGGCGACCATGAGCGCGCGGCCGCGCCGCGCGGAGACCGTCCCCGAGTTCTCGACGGCCGTCCCCTGCTGCTGTGCGCCCTCGGACCGCGCCAGCCCCTCCACCCGCACCGAGAAGTTGGACCCACGCTCCTGCAGGACCACGTCCTCGCCCGCGACCATGGCGACCACGCCCTTGTCGGCCGCGATCACGCCGCGGTTGGCGACCTCGCGGCCGATGAGCGCGGCGATGCCGCCGTCGGCGTTGATCGTGCCCTCATTGACGACCGAGCCGGACAGCCCGGTGAACCGGTTGACGTTGTTGATGAAGTCGCGGTTGCTGATGTTGCCCGCGGCGGCGTAGAGGCCGCCGACGTCGATGACCGCGCCGTTGCCAAAGGTGACGCCGGCCGGGTTGACGAAGTACACCGTGCCGTTGGCCCGAAGGACACCGTCGATGCGCGTCGGCGCCTCGCCGGAGATGCGATTGAGCACGCGGGCCGACGCGTCGGGCTGGATGAACCGCACTCTCTCGCCGGCGCCGATGTTGAACCGGTCATAGTTGATGATCGCGCCGTCGGTCGCGCGGATGCGTGTGATGTTGCCGTTCTGGCGGATGCTCGCATCGCCGCGGACGACCTTGGCGCCCTCGGGCCCGGCCATCGCCGTTCCGGCGAGCATGAGCGCGACGCCCGCGCCGACAAAGGCGAAGCGACCGAGCGACAATCCGATGACCCCACCACGACCGACGGGGCGCGCGTGACCTTGCGTGTACATCCGAATCTCCTGTCGTGCTTCTGGCGTGCGAGCGTCCATGCCGCCCCGCTCCTCCCCCGAGCCAACCGAGCCCGCGGCGGGGCTTGTTGGCTTCCGGCCGCACGCCCCGCGGTGCGGGGCCGACCGTTCGGGCGTTGCGCTCGCATGGGGCTATGCGAGCGCGGGGGCCTGCGGGTTCCGCGGCGAGCGCGGCCCGGGTTCAGAACAGAATCGTGCCGACAAAGTGCAAACGGTTATCGCCCGCGTCGGCCTTGTTCTCGATCTCGTCGAGCACAAAGCCCCAGTCCAGGCGAAGGGTCAGGTTCCGACGGAACAGGAACTCGACGCCGACGCCGGCGCCGATCAGGGTCTCGTCGTTCTCGAAACTCTTGCGGTCAGAGTTGATGGTGCGGCCGATGTCGAAGAACCCCTTGAGGACCAGGTCCCAATCCGCGCGTCCGTAGGGCTGCTGCGGGCGAGAGCGGAACGGCTTGCCCCAGAACTCGCCGGGGTTGGGGTCGATGCCCAGGGCCTGCGGCAGGTGGAACCGGTACTCGGCGCTGGCGACGATGACCGTGTCGCCCGCCACCACCGATTCGTCGTACCCGCGCACCGTGTACATGCCGCCGACGACCTGCTCATAGTTCGGGATCAGGCGGTGATCGAAGGCGTGCTGCCCGCGGCAGGAGAGCGCGATTTCGTGCGCCAGCGTCGCCATGCCGCCGGGCCCTGTGTCCTCCCAGCGGCTGCGGAAGAACACCGGTTCGATGTAGAACGAGTGGGACAGGTCCCAGCGGAACGTGTACCAGTCATCGTCGGGGTCGAGCCGGCCCAGCCGATCGAGATCGTTCTTGTCGGTGTCGGCGACACTGGGGACGTTGAACTCGACGCCGACTTCCAGGCGCGTCGAGGCGATCTCGGACACGCGGTCCAGCCGCAGGCCGACCGAGGGGATGAAGAAGTTGTTCTCTCCCTGAATGCCCACCGAGCGGTTGTTCACCTCGATACGCTCGTACCGCGCCCCGACCAGCACGTCGATGAACGTCTCGGCTTTCTGGAAGACGTTGATCGCCGCCTCGATGCCCAGCGCCCAACTGTCGCCCTCGAAGGTCTCGTTCGCAAAGCCGACATCCGACGCCTCGTACGTGCTCCACGACGCGTACGGCCGCAGCCGGATCCAGTCGCCCACGATCGGGAAGTCGTACGACGCGACCACCGCGTGCGAGGAATCGAACCCCGCCGTCACGTAGTCGAGGCTCAGGATGTCGTCATTGTTCGTGAGTTGGTTGTGGATGTAGCCGAACCGCTGACGCCACTCCGACGTCTGCTCCGTGCCGGTGTTGCTCAACTGGAAGTACACCAGCCACGGCTTGTTCTCGGTGACGAGGAAGTCCAGCGCGGCGGTTCCCGGCTCGGCGCCGACGGCCAGCGCGACATCCACCCGCCGGCCGGGGTGCCGGTTCAACCGGAAGACGTACTGGTCCAGAAGGTCCTTGCGGAGCAGGTCGCGCCGGGTCTGATCGTCGGGCGAGTACGGCGCGACGGGCGCGTTCTCGCGGATGCGCCGGTGCAGCGGGTTGTTGATGCGCTCCTCGAACGGCACACGATCGCCCGATGCCAGGGTTCGGATCTCCGACACCACGCCGGCACGGATGACCAGCGTCAGCGTGGTCTGGCCGGGCCGTCGCAGGTCCTTGCCCCACTCCGGGTCCTCGTCCCCGCCGGGCTCGAACTCCTGGTCGGTCGGGCTCACCGTTACGCCGATGATCCCGAACGCGTTCATCTCCGCCACCACCGCTCGCTGCACCGCCGCGAGCGCTCGCGACGAGTACCGCATCGCGGGTTGAAGCGGTATGTCCATCAGCGACACTGTCACCGTCTCCACTCCGCCGCCGGGCGCGACGTAGCCATCGTCCGTCAGGCCGAGCGTGACCTCCGCCATCAGCAGGTCGTCGATCGACGGGAAGCCGGGGTGCGGCCGCTCGTACTCCAGCAGGAACACGCCGACGAGGAACGACGGCTTCTCCGTGTCCGCGTCCGCGGCGTCATCCGCGCCGGGCAGTCGTACGCCGTCCGCAGGCGGCGGGGCCACCTGCGGCTGGCCGGGCGCAGGCTCGCCGGGAGATTGCCCGGGCTGGCTTTGCGCCGACGCGGAAACACACAGGCCCGCGGCGAATCCCGCCGCGGCCAACATCGCACACACTTGTGAAAGGCCTCGCCCCTGTCGACGGCTCAACACCGCCGACGGCCAACGCCCAGACTTCTCGAGCATGCCGCCTCCTGCTTTCGCGCAGACCGGAATCGACCGGCCATGCACGCACATCACCCGTGCGCGGCCGCGCTCCGCGGGCCGTCCACGCTCCGAGTGGCCTTCTTTGTCGGCGACACCCTACCGGACGGCTTGCAAATCCGTCAAGTCCGATTTCATGTGGGCATCTACCGCGGCTTCAGGTACGGGGTCGGGGTCAGGACCCCTAGGACCGCCGAAGCAATGTCGCCGGCCGGCGACCGGGCAGGCGCAGCAAACGCCATACGGAACCCGACATCCGCAAAGCCCTCGTTCGAGTCAATCACGTCAATCTCATGGGCAACGAACGGGTCCATCTGCAAGTGAGAGAGTGCCGAACCTCCAATCACGCGCAGTTGTTGCGCATTTTTTGCAGCCCAGCGCACCGCGTCGACGTTGTTTTTGGCGACCGGCCAGACGTCGACCGTGACAAACTCGGCAACGTTCCCCAGAACGTGTGGTGTTGCATCCTGTGTTCCAACCGCCACGGGTGCAAAGAACAGCCATCCATCATCCCATGCGAGCGTCTCGCCCGCATCGAAGGCGAACGGGAAGCCGGCGGGAATGAACGCTCCCTCACCGGGCGATCGGGCCAGCCGGCCCGCCGCGGCCCGGTTGGCGAGGTGCTCCCGATACTGCCCCCATCGCGCATCGCGAAGGTTGGTCAGGCCCGGTCGAACCTGAGGATCCTCGGCCGCGGCGAGTGCCTGCCATTCGGCCACGGTTGGCAATCGGCAGTTGAGCAGTGAGGCGATGTACGCCGCGGCGGCGGGCCGAAGGTGCTGCATGGGTGAATCGGGCCCCGGTCTGGCGGGTGCCTGGCCCGGCGGGTAGTCGGCGCCGGCGAGAATCGCGCTGGGCGAGAGCCAACTCGGCGCGGGCTGAACGACGGGCAGGCCGTGGGCATCGCTCCCCCAGACCCAGGCGCGCGGTCCGGCGCGGGTGTCGTTGAGCGGCGAGAAGTGCGGCTGCACCTCGGCCAACGCTCGCTCGGCACCGCGCTGTGCGATGATCGCCCCGACCTGTCCGACGGTGATCTCGTGGGTCGTCACAAACGCGTCCCCACGCCCGGTCGAGATGCGCGTGAACTCGAACACCACGTCGCTGTTGCCATCCGCGGCGCGCAGCACAAAGACGATCCTGCCGTCGCGTTCATCGGGCATGAGATCGAGCGCCGCGGGCCCGTGCCGTTGGGGATCGGCGCTCGGCACCGGCGCGGCCGCACCGAGAGCGATGGATTCGAGCAGGCGCACGGTCGGGAGAGCGCCTGCAAGGTGGGCCACGCCGCCGGGCAACTCGCCGGCCTGCTCGATGAACGCGAGGACCCGCGCCCGGGCCGCGTGATCGGCCCGATCCGCGACATCATCCTTGAGCGCCAGCAGAAGGAGGTTGTAGCGCACGCGCCCGTCGAGTACCGATGAGTCGACGTCGAATGCACCCATCGCCGCGACCGCGGCGCGGAGCATGTCGTCGTCGGTGCTCGTGTTGAGCACGCGGACAAGGCGCTGCCGCTGAGCGATGCTGACCTCTTCGGCCAGCGCGGCGGCGCGGGGCTTGTTCCCGATGGCCGCGGCCGCGTCGAGCAACACAGCCCGGAGACCGACTTCGGCCTGCAGGTCCTGAGCGCCGGCAGGCCACGGACTGGCCGGTCGCTCGCCGAGCCTGCGCCACGCGGCAAAGAGGCGCTCAGGGTGCGCCGTGCCGGCCGACCTCGCCGCGGCAAGCAACGCGGCCGAATCGGTCAGTCGCGATACCGCATCGAGCGCGTTGACGCGTTCGATGATCGGCGCGACAGCGCGAGCGACCGCGGGTTCGCGCAGCAGACCGTCGCGCGTCCATCGCGCGATGACGGCACGGGGTGAGGCCTCGCCGCCCTCCTCGAGCGTGAAGCCCGCATCGAGCGCGGCCCGCGCGGCGTGAAAGTCGGCAGCGAACGCCTCTGCGCGTGAGTACCAAGTGTTCAGACGCGTGACGGCAGCGCGGGTGTCGGTCTCGATGGCCGGGTCGTCCAACAGGGGCGCCTGGGGGTGCACCCGTGCGACGATCCGGCCGAGCGCGGACTCGCGCTGCGCGCGGGCCGCCTGATGCATCGCCGGCCCGAACTCCGGCACGTCGGCGAGCGCGGCCGGGGGCACGGGGATTCGCCGGTCCAGACCGTCGAGCCACGCGCTCAGTTCGCGCTCACGTTCGGCCAGGTCGCGCGGGTCGAGCGATGCTGCGCGGGCATGTAACGCTTCGCGCCAGACTCGCCACGCGCCGGCGATCGTCGGCGAATCGGCGGCGGGCTGCGCCGCCGCGGCCCCGATGCAGCACAGCGAGAGGGCGAACGCGATCGCCTTGACCTGACCAAGGACAGACGGATGGGTGTCGTTTCGCATGAGCGGTGGGAACAGTGCAAAGTGGGGCGACGGTCAGCGGGCCTGTGCCGCGAACTCGCGTGCCCGCCGGATGATCTCTGGGTCGAGGTTGTAGGGCACGTCGCAGACGAGTGGTACGAGGGCCGCGGGAGAGCGGATGCATGCCAGTTGCGCCGGCAGCGGTATGGGGACGAGCGCGTCGACCCAATGGCGGCCCCGGGGCGTGACCAGAAGCACGCCGCGGAGCGCGGGAATCCAGTGTCGGACGACGGCAAGCCACGACGAGAGCGCCTGCGCATCGGAGAAATCCGCGGGCACGGGCAGGCGCACATGGCCGGTGCCGGAGGCGGACTGACGGTCGGCGGATGGCGCGAGTTCTCGCTTGAGAGCATAGAGGCACCGCGCAAGACACTCCTCGGCCGAGGGATGCGTGCCGACAAACCCCGCGAGCAGACGATCGACGGGGGGCCGGTCGTCGCCGAGGAACAGGACGTCGGGCGCGCTGGCACGCGCGGCGTCGATCGCAGCGAGAAACTCCTCGCGCGTCTGCGCCGCAGCGCATTCGTCGGCGAGCGCATCGAGCCGTCGCACCGTCGCCGGGATGGCCGCGACCGCCGACTGCGCGTGCAACTCGGCGCACAGCACGAGCGGGTACTTGTCGCGCCCCTTGCCATCGGCGCTGGGAACAGCGCGGCCGATGATCAGAATGTCGTCGCGCGGCGAGAGCGACCACAGAAGCGTGTGGTCGAACGCCTCGAGTTGCCCGGTCGAAACATCGGCCCGCCACGCGCCCGACTCGATGTTCGCCCGAATGCCGTCGGCGTAGAGGATTCGACGCGCATCGATGAGCGCGGGAGAGGTCAGGCGCGGGTCCTCGAGATGGTCCTCCCAGCCCGGGTGCTTGCCGAACGCCCCGAGCGCCACGCGCTGTGCGGCGTGCTCGTTCCCGCCCAAGCCTGAAAAGAGCCGTTTGAACAGCGAGATGGAGCAACCTCCGCGATGAGCCGCCGCGCGACCGCCGGGGAGAGGACCGGCACGCCGCGCCTTGGAGTTTAGCGCGGCCAGCGCGACGGGTCGGGAAGTTCGCGGTCCTCGAACGTCAGTCGGACCTTCACCGAACGCGGGCCGGACGGCCACTCGACCGGAAGCGATACCTCCCACAAACGCCGATCGGCAGGGATGATCGGCCTTCCATCGTGCGCGGCGATCAACCACAGGCCAAGCCAGGGGCCGGGGATGGCCGCGGTCGCCACGGGGGGGCCGTCCGGATCGGTGGGCGAGAGGAACTCGAGCACGACGCTGGTCCCCGGGTAATCGACGCGGCCCAAGGGCACGACGCCCGCCGCGGCGCGGGCGATCCGCGGCTCGGCGCCCTGCTGGCGGATGCGCACGCCGCCGAAAGCCGGATCGGCGACAATCTCGGCGGTGCAGGCAAAGCGCTGGTCGGCACGCTCGGGGAGCACCGCCAGCAGCGAGGTGTTGAGCGCGGCGCCAGGCGAACGCGGATCGGCCGCGACCAACGCGCGGACCTCCGCCGCGAACTCGGCATCGCGCAACGCATCGGCCTCCGGCGCGGAAGCGGCCGCGCTGACCGAGGGCAGCGTGCCTCGGGCCTCGACAAGTTCGGCGGGCGTGAGTTGCCCGGCCGCGGCGTCGTACCTCGCAAGCGGGAAGCGCGCCAGCCGCGCCACGGGCGAATCGGATGCGGCAGCCGCGGCGGAGCGGCGCGCATCCCGCGTCAACGCACGCAGCGCGACAAGCGTGCACGACCTCCACCACCGCTGCACCAGATCCGTTTCGCGGGCATCGGCCAGACTCGACACGAAGTAGTCCTGCCCCGATGCGCCCGCCGGAGAACGGAGCGAGGCCAGCAGTGTGAGCCGCGCGGCGGCCGCATCGGCGCCCAGGGCACGCCAGTTGGTCAGCGCCCGGTCGAACGCACCGTCGAGGCCGGGGCTCGCCGCGGCAGCGCGGCTCGCGGCAGATATTCGCCCGAGACGCTCGAGCGCGCGGCGCGATTCATCGTCCGTCGCGCTGGCGGCGGGAATCGCCTCCGCCGCTGCGGCCTGCATGTCGGCGGCGCGGCGGAGTGCATCGCGGATCTGCGGGGCCCGTGCCGACTCGCTCAACGCGCGGTGCAGGTCGGCCCACGATGCGCTGTCGTCGGGCGAGAGGGATTCGGCGAGGCCGTCGGTCCACGCCACGGAGTACTGCCGCGAAAACATGGACGCGGCGGCGGCGGCGCGCTGCACGCGCTCGCGCAGAGGGGCATCGATCGTCGGCAGCGCTGGGTCGCCCGCGAGCGCCGCGGCGGCGAAGGCATCACGGATGAGCGGCCCGGCGCGGCGCGGGTCGAACGCGGTGTCGAACGTGCTGCGCGAGGCGGGCGCGATGGGGGAACGCAGGGAGGGTGCGGGCGCTTCGAACTGCATCTCGCGGGCCGCGGCGAGCATCGCGTGCTCGCTGTCGGGCGCGGCCGCGGCGTAGCGGCGGAGCGCCGAGACGGCGCGACGGCGTGACGCGGACTCCAGTTCACGCAGGCAGGCGGTCAGGCCGGGCGCGGCAGCGCTGACCGCGAACGCCGCTCGTACCGTGGCGGAGTCGGCCGCGAGTTGTTCCGCGGCACCGGAGACAGCGCGGGCCAGCGCGCCGGGGGCAACGTCCTGATCCTCGGGTTCCTCGCCGCGCTCGAAGGCGAGTTCGTAAGCCCGCAGTCGCGCGGCGAAGAGCGGCTCGACACCGCGCCCGAGATGCTCGGCGCTCAGCGCGGCGGCTCGCGCGGCGAGGTCGTCATTCCCGCCGGGTCCGCGCGTGGGCGCATCGACGGCCTCGCGCAGCGTGTCGGCGGCTCGAGAGAGATTCGGCGCGATCGCCAGTTTGTCCGCGGGAAACGCCGGCGGGCTGAGAAGCGAGAGCAATCGCGCGGCATCGTCACGCAGGCGCGCCGATTCGCTCACGGCATCCTGCCGCACGGCCTGCTCCAGCGGTCGGCCGGCCAGCGCAGGCACGAGCGCGGCGGCCTCGGCACCGATCTCTCGCAGCGTCTCGAGCCGCTCGCGGAGTGCATCGCGGTCGGCCTGCTCCGCTCCCAGCGCGCTGACCAGTTCCGACTCCGCCTCGGCGAACGCCCGCAGGCGCGCGGCCAGCCTTCCCGTGCCGCCGCCGCCCGCGCCCGAACCCTGCGCTGCCAGCGCGAGCCGCTCGGTCGCATCGGCGATCAGTGCGGAGTAATCTTGCGCGATCGATGGCGGCGGCCACGACGAAGCGGCGTGCGCTTCGAGCAGCCGCTGCAGCGACCTCGCATCGTCGGCCGCGCCCTCGTTGAGGTACCCGTCATTGCCCAAAAGGGCGAAACGCAGAAGCGGGTCGAGTTCCAGCGGGGGCATTGGCGCTGCGGCGCGCCGTGCGATCTCCACGCGGACGAGTTGTGCCAGCGCACCCGTCGATTCGGGCGTCCACGGGTCCTGCTGCTCGGCATCGGCGGCAAGCCGCACCATCGCGGCCTCGACCAGCGGTCGGACGATGCTGGCCTCGAACGCTGCCCGCGCCGCAGCGGCGCGGCGGGATGAGAGCAAGTCTCCGCCCGCATCGCCGACGATCATCGCGGCGGGGCGGAAGACCGTCGGCACCGCGATGCGTTCTCCCGCGACCTCGGCGAGCGCGCTGTGGAATGCCCCGATGCGCTTGTGCTTGTCGTCGAGCGGGAGTTGCTGCAGCGATGCGGCATCCGGGCCCGCATCGCCGCGATACTTGAAGTCCTCGTCGCTGATGATCGCCTTGGAGACGATCGGCAGTCGGTACGGCGGCCTGCCGGGGACGGCGCTGGGCGACTTGGCTTCGTCGATGACGCGTGCGAACTCGGCCCAGCGCTGCGCGGGCTCGACGGCCGACCGCTGCAGTCCGCGTGCGCCCAACCACGTGAGCGCGCCGACGATCACGAGCGTCGCGGCGGCGGCACCCAGCAGCGCGACGGCGCGTGCGCGGAGCAGGCCGGCGGTGTCAGCGGCGCGGGTGACCAGACCCTTCTCGGCGAAGACCTTGTGAAGAAACAGGTCCTCGAGAAACAGGGCTCGCTCGCGCTCCCAGATCTTTCCTTCCGGCAGTTTGTCGAGCGGGACCTTGAGCGCGGCGGCGAGGTCGGCATCGAGGGCCGCGCCCTCGCGGAGCGCGGATGTGAAGTAGATGCCGCGTAGAAACAGCGGCCGCGCCGACCACTCGCCGGCGACGAACATGCGTTCGAGATACCGGCGGAGCCGCGGGGCAAGCCGCGACATGCTCTCGGGGAACGCGAAGAGCGCATCGACCTGGTCGAGGCGGCGCTTGCGGGAATCGTCGGTGTGCACGGGGTCGATCAGCAGGCCCATGCGCCGGCGGGCCAGCCGCTGCTCCACGGTCCGCAGGTGATCATCGACCAGTTCGGGGCGGAAGGGCGCATCGAGCGTATCGGGATTGCTCCAGCCCAGGATCTGGTTGGCGGCGCGGGGGTCGTCGGTCCGGTCGAAGAACTCCCGGAAGCCGTTGATCAGGTCGGACTTGGTGATGACGACGTACGCGGGGAAACGAACGCCCAGTTGCTTCTGGATGTTGTCCAGTTGCGTGGCCAGCCGCACCGCCTTGGCGTCGAGCGCCTGGTCGGTGTCACGGATCAGCGAGTCGGCGGGGATGACCAGCAGCAGGCCGTTGACCGGGCAGTTGGGGCGCGAGCGCTTCAGCAGTTTCAGAAACTCCTGCCACTCGCTGGTGGAGCCGGGCTCGACGTCCTCGAAGAGCAGGCGGCCCGCGGTGTCGAGAATCACCGCCTGGTTGGTGAACCACCACGACATGTTGAGCGTGCCGCCCGCGCCCTGCAGTTCCTCATGCAGGCCCGGCGGGAAACCCACCCCGCAGTGGCGGACGGCCTCGGTCTTGCCCGAGCCCGGCTCGCCCACCAGCACGTACCACGGCACCGAATACAGGCTCTTGCCGGCGGAGCGGAACTTCTCGATGCCTGTTTCGAAACTCTTGCGGAGTTCGTCCAGGCGTGCGCGGCGTGCCGGCTCGGCGATCCGAGAAGGCCCGGCCGCCGACCCCGCGAGCATGCCCGCGAAGGGCGAGGCGCGGCGCTCGTCCCGCCGTGCCAGCCAGGCGCGCCACCCCACCACCGCCCCCACGACGACGGCCGAACCGACCAGAACCGTGATGAGCGCGCCGAACCCCGCCGCGGCGCCGGCGACCGCCGCGAGAACAACACACGCGCCGATCAGTACGACCAGTTGGGCGCGTCGCGGCAGGCGGAGGATCGCGGTCCAGAGTCTGGTCACTTCGCGCCCCCCGTGCCGGTCACGCCCTCGGCGGCGCGGATGATGACGTCGAGACTCGACTTGAGTTCGGCGCGTTTCTGGATGTAGGCCACCGCGTTGGCGACCAGCAGCGTGAGCGCAAGACCGGCGGCAACGATGAGCAGCGCACCAAGGCGGCGAGCGGGCGGCTCGGTGAGATCGGCCGTGTTGACGTGCTCGTAGGCCTCGGGCGTTACGCGGGCGGTGGGGTCGGCGTCGATCTGCGGGCGGAGCCGCGCTGCGCACTCCTGCATCTTGCGCCGCAGCACCTCGGGCTGGCCGGTGTACCAGCCTGAAAAGCCGAGGCCCATGCACGTGTAGAACACCGCGATCTGCTCCGTGGCATCGGATGAAGAGTCGCGGAGGGTCTCGTCGAGCCGGTCGAAGAAGTCCTCATCACCGCCCTCGAGGCCGCGTTCCTGCGCAAGCGATGGCCACTGCGCCGCATCGGGCAGGGCACGTGCCGTGAAGTCGGCGAAGTAGAGCAGCACGGGCTCGGTGCGGGCAAGGCGCTCGGCGATCCCCGCCTGCTCCGCGCGGGCGCTCGCCTCGGCCAGCACCGCGGCGGCCTCCTCACGGACCTGCGCGGCGGGCGGGGCTACGCCCTTGCGGATCGAGCGGTTCAGCCGGCAGGCCCATTGGAACAGCGGCTCGCACACCTGCGGGAGCGTCATGCGCGCGTTCCCCCGCCCGCGGTGCCGCGCAGCAGAGATTCGGCGAACGCCGCCACGGCACCCAGCAGTTCGCGCTCGACCGATGCCGCGTCGCTGGCCGCGGCCAGTTCGGTGTACTTGCGCCAGCAGCGCGTCTCGTGCGAGGCGACCAGATCGGCAAACCCGCGGCTGCTGCTCATCTTCGCGGCGGCCTCGATCTGCGTCGGCGCGAAGCGCTCGGCGTGGCGCTGCGCGAACTGCCGCCCCGCCTGCCCGATGCCGGCGATCAGGGCGGCGGCGAGTTGCCTGAGCAGTTCGAGATCGCGCGCGGCGTCCAGGTCGGCGCCGGCCTCGCCGCTGGCGGCACGGCCAAGCGAAGCGCGGATGGTCTCGGCACGCTTGATGCTCGACGCCGGCGCGACCGCGCGCCACGCGCTCCATACCACCGTGTCGAGGCTCGCGGCAAAGTCGATCAGCGCAGCGCAGATCGCCGCGGCGCGGGCGGGGTCGAGCGTCTGCCCCGGCGGCAACTGCAACGCGGCGGCAAGCGCCGACTCGGGGGTCTGGCCGGAAGGGGTTGGCTGCGAGTCTGGTGGCACGGTGGTATCCGCCTGACGTTCAGGGGTTGGACGAGGGGCCGGGTGTGAACTTTATCGGGCCTTGGGCACGGCTGCAACGTCCACATCCAGAACTGATTGCGCGGGCTGAGCGGGCGATGGGGGCGCCACAGGCGGCTGGACCGCATACGCCATGCCCCTCCCCGCACCCGCATGGGGGATGTGTCGATGCCCTCGGACGCGGCCGTATCTGGCCGATTGGAGCAAACCGATGAAGCGGATCGGACTTTCGGTGTGCGTTCTGGCCGTAGCGATCAGCGGTGCGGCCGGGTGTGCGAGCAGCAACGCGTCGTCCGGCATGGCGGCGAAGGACCCGGCAGAAGCATCGCCGGCACGGCACCGCGGGCTGATGGTCGCCGGCGACAGCATCGGCCGCGCGATGTTCAGCGAGAACCACCCGACGCTGGCGACCGTGCCCGACAGGGACCGCTAGCCGGTTTCAACGGGCGTCGAACAGGAACGTGTCCGGCGCGAGGATGCGCAGGGCCTTGGCGGCCAGCGACTCGCGCGGCGGGCGCGTGCCGCGCGCCGTGAACGCGAGCCGGAAGCCGACATCGGCGAAGCCCTCGCTGGAAAAGAGCAGGTCGACGGGCATGCGTGCATCGGGCGCGACCTCGGGCGGTGAGAGCGCCGAGCCGCCGATCGCGGCCAGCGCGTCGGGCGCGCGGCCCAGGGCGGCGTGGACCGCCGCGGCGGTCGGCGCACACCCATCGAGCAAATCCGGTTGATCGAAAACGAACTCCGCGACGTTGCCGATGAGGTGGCGCACGTCGTGGCGCGAGTCGGCGTTGACTGGGGCGAACCACAGGATGCCGTCGTCGAACGCGTGCGCCGTCGCGCGTTCGCCCTCGGGCACGCGCGGCGACTCGGGCAGCAGCGCGCCCGAGTCGGGCCATGCGAAACTCGCCTTGTTCACGACCTGCGCCTGCATCGCCGCCACGTGCGCCCGCTGCGCTGCGAACGTCGCATCGCGCAGGTTCCAGGAACTGAGCGGCACGTCCGGCGGCAACGTCGCCATCGCGGCGCGCCACTCGTCGCTCGTCGGCACGCGGCAACCCGCGAGGCGGGCCGCGAGCACCGCCGCGGCGGGGGAAATCTGCTGGATCGGATGATCGGCCGTCGGCTCGCCGCCCGCCTCTTCGCGGATGCGGCGCGGGTCGCCGGCACGGACGAGCGTTGGCGCGTACGCCGGGCGCTGCGGCGTGACGTTCGCATCAAGCCGGAGCCAGAGCGGTCCGTGCACGATCGAACCCGTCGCGTTCCATGTCCACGCGCGCGGGCCGACCCACGTCGCCGTCGCCGGGTCGAAGGGCGCGAGCGTCTGCCGGAGTTCGTCGACTTTGCGCGCGTGACCGGCCATCTGCGCAAACTGCCCGACCGAGACCTCCGCGACGCCGAAGTACACCGGCACGGTCTCGGCGGCCCGCTGGATCTCGAGGCGTACGAACTCCAGCCGGGCATTCCCGCTGGTGAAGATCAACAAGCCCGCGGCATCGGCCTCTCCCCGCCATCCGGCCGCGCCGGGCCCGAGTGTGAGCGGGTCGATCGCTGGGGTCTCGGGCTCGGCGCCGTCAATGAGTTGCGCCAGGGCCGCGATGCGTTCTGTCGCGCTGGTCGGCAGACCGGCCAGCCCGCGCGTGCCGGCGATGAATGCCGCGGCGGCAGCGCGCGTGGCTTCGTCGTCGCTGCCTGCCCGTGCGAGCGAGCGACGGGCGGTCTGCAAAGCGAGGTTGTAGCGCAGACGCGCGGGCAGAGCCTCGATCCGCACGCCGAAGTCCGGCGCGGCGGTCGCCGCGGCCTCGAGCGCGGCGACATCCGAAGCCCGCGACGCCAGCGCAACCCATCGCGCTGCAAGTTGCGAAGTGAACGCATCGGATAGTTCCGCCGAGCGCGCCGAGTCGGCGATTGACTGGGCCACGCGCCCGAGGCTGTCCCGCACCGCCGCGCCCGAGGCGAGGTCCTGCGAATCCCGCGGCCAGCCGATCGCGTCGGACGCCAGCCGCTCCCACGCCGCAACCGCCGCTTCGGGCCGGTCGGGGCGTGCATCGCGGATGCGCGCGACGAGTGCGCCGGCGTCGTCCTCGGCGGCGATCTGCTTGAGCGCACTGAGCCGCTGGCGCAGTTCTCCCAGCGCCTCGGCCGCGATGGGCGCGGTCTGCGCGAGTTGGTCGGCGAGCGCAAGGGCTTCGGCCAGTCGCGCGGGGTCTGCGCCGGTGTGGCCGTGGTCGATGAACGCGTCGCCCAGATCGAGCCGACGCTGCACCGTCTCGAGACGGCTGACCGTGCCGGCCAGCGCATCGAGGCCCGCCGAGAACGCCGCGGCGGCGCGCTCGATTGTCGGACGGAACGACGGCCCACCCGCTTCGCCCGCCTGCGCCAACGCTCCGGCGAGCGCCCGTTCGCGCTCGGCCGCGGCAAACGATGCAACGCGCACCGCCCACGGCGATGCCCGAGTGCCAGGCGGGCGCGCGATCCGGCCAGCCAGGTCGTCCTCCGGCAGGCCGGGCCCGAACGCACGCACCGCGAACTCGAGTTCGGCCTCCAGCGCCCTGACCGCTTCGCGCAGTTCGTTGAACTCCAGCGCGGCGAACCGCTGCAGCAGCGCATCGCGACCGACAACCCACGCGGCGTTGAGCGCATCGGAATCGGCGGAGATCACCGTGCGGGCCCGCAACTGCTCGCGCACCTGCTCGGCGGTGGTCGCGAGCGCTTCGCGCCGCGCCGCCACGCGCGAATCGAGCAGCGATTGGATCGCCGCGACGTCGCGGCGGACCTTGGCCGTCTCGGTCTCAATGCGCTCGCGATGGCGACGGTTCCACTCCAGGCGCGAGGGCGCGATCGACGCCGCGGAGGCCCGCACCGCGCTGATGCGCGACGCTTCGGACGCGTCGATCGGCTCGTTGATGGGCGGTGCGGCCAGCGCGGCCGCGGCACGGTCGATCCCGGCGAGCAGCGCGGTGTCGTCCCATCCACCCGCGGCGTTGCGCGGGTCGAGCGCCGGGTCCAGCCGCGCGTGCCCACGCGCCTCGAACAGCCAGTCTTCGAGCGACTGCCGCGTCCGCGGCGCGGCGACCAGCCGCGCGTATCGGTCCGATGAGCGGAACGAGTCCAAGTCGGTCTTGTCCCACTCCTCACGGATGAATGTGCGCAAGCGCGACGCAAGATCCGCCGCGTTGTCGAGAGCCTTCTCGACCCCGGCAAGGTCCTGTCGAGACGGCGGCGATGCGTCCGACGCCGCCTCGGGGTTCAACATCGCGGCGAGCGCCGTCGGGAACCCCTTCACGACGGGGTCAACAAACCCGCCCAGTTCCGTGCTGGCCGCGGCCAGTTGCGACCACTTGGTCTCGATGCGCTCGATCGTCGGCGCGGTGCGCAGCACATCGTCGATCGCGGCGGCGATGTCGCCGGGCTGGGCCGAAGGGTCGCCGGCGCCCGTCGGAACGCACGCATTGGCCAGTTGCACCGCGAACGCGGCGGCGCGTGTCCAGCCGCGCTCGCGCCAGGAATCGGCGGTCCGGCGAATCGTGCCGACGCCGCGCCACTCGCCGCCGAGCGCGGCCGCAAGACTGTTGATGGACTCGAGCAACGCGCGCGAACGCTCGACACTCGCATCGCTGCGCGCTCGCGTCGTGGGAATCGACCCGAGCGTGGTCAGATCCGCCCCGGCCTCCACGCCGGCCAGCGACCACGGGTCGGCCCCCTTGATGCGCGTCAGCGCGTGGGGCTCGAGGATTTGCGCCAGTTCCGAATCGGTTGCCGCGTACCACGCGCGGCGGGTGCGGTGCCCCTCGATGGCGGCCGGGGGGCGCTGATCCAGACGCGTGAGCAGCGGACCGTACCACGCGCGGTAGGCGTTGCACAGATCGCGCCACTGCGCCGCCGCGGCGTCGTTCCACAGGGTCTCGGGCAACGGCACGGCCTGGCGCTGCCGGGCGATCTCCGCCACTGCATAGACACCCAGGCCGCCGGCGACGAGCGCGACCGCCGCGGCGGCGACGATCAACGGGCCGCGGGCCCGGCGCAGTCGCCGCAGAGTACCAATTCGCTCGGCCAGTTCGTCCAGGTGCGGGCGTGACGATGCACCGGATGGATCAAGCAGTTGCTCGCACAGTTCGCGCCAGCCGGCGCCTGCCTTGCCGAGCCTGTCCCACTCGGGCCCGGCCGCAAGCGGCAACTGCCCGCGGAACGGCTCGTGCAGCACCAGCAGGTGGATGATCCGGCCCACCGCCTGCAGGTCCTGGTCAAAGGATGTGTCGGCATCTAGTTCGGCCTCGGTGGCGGGATCGGCCAGGGCGATGCGCGGGGGGCGCGAAGCGGCCTTGGAACTCGCAGGCTGGCCGGGTGTTCCCGAGATCAGCAGGACATTGCTCGGCGCCAGCCGCCCGTGCGGGCGTGCGCCGCCCTTGGACGTGCCGATCTGCCGCAGCCCGGCGATGACGCCTTCGACCAACCCGGCCAGCGCGCGGGCATCGAGTTGCGAGCGCGTGCTGACGAATCGCTCGACGGTGCCGCGGGTCGCGAGGTCGGTGACCATGAACGCGCCGAGGTCGGGTGCGGCGGACTCGCCGACCTCGTAGACCTGAGCCCAGCGCGACTCGGCCAGCGGCGCGGCCTGCGCCGCACGCTGCTGTGCGCGGGCACGCTCGACGAACGCGCGGACCGCCGCCACCGCTCGCGCCTCGCCAAGCAGCGCGACATCCGGCGCGCAGGTACGCACCGCGAACACCGGCTCGTCGTCCGTGCCCACGCGCCGCGCCGACCACACGGCGCCCAGCGCGCCGCGGTGCAGTTCGGTCACCGTCTCGTACCCGCCGTAAATCGGCATGCTCGCTCCGCGCCCCGCGACTCCGCGGGGCGAGACTCACTCCGCCCGCATCGCGGCAGGCTCGGAAGGACTGGGAATCAGAAACACCACCCCGTCGCGCCGGATCTCAATCACGTACGGCGCATCGTCGGCCCATTCGCTCGCGTGCATCAGCACCGCCAGTCGGCGCGGATCATCGGCCCCCGGGCGGTCCGGCAGTCCGCCCGGCAGGTTGGCCACGACGTACAGCCACTTTGCACCGGCCCTGCGCCACGCCGCCCACGCCCGGTCATCGGGCGCGATGCGAAGCGGCTCCGCGCGCTCTGCCGCGAAACGCACCGAAACCACTCGCTCGCCCATCGCGCCGCGCAACGTCGCACCGGGACGCCAGTACTCGGATATGGATGCGGCATCCCACCGCCGACGCTCGGCATCGCTCAGGCCGATCACGTCGACCATGATCGTCGGGCGCGATGCCGATGCCATCAGTGCATCGTCGAGACGCACGACGATCTCGCGTCCGGGAGCCGATGCGCACCCGGGCAGAACCGCCGCGGCAAGCAGGATGAAGATCAGCAGACGGCACATGGTGTGGATTCCGGTACGTGGTGGCGGAGCGCAGTTTATCCGATCCGAGGCGACGGGCGGGGTCGGTGATACAGTGCGGCCTCGCCGCGGCGGCATGGCACGCCCGGCAAGGAGCAAGGTATGAACCGGATCCTGCTGGTCGGGCTCGGGCCGCTTGGGCAGTTTGTCGCCAACGATGCCTCCCGGCGCGGCGTCGCACGTGTCGTCGCGGCGGTGGACATCGACCCCGCGCTCGCGGGCAAGACCTTGGCTGACGTGGTGCCGGAGTTTGGGTTGGGGGCCGGGGGAGTTGAACAGCCGGCACGGAGTGCCGGCCCACCGAGCATCCAGAAGTCGATCGACGACGTGCAGAACTGGGGCGAGATCGACTGCGCCGTGGTGACGACTTCATCGGACCTGGCGAGGTGCGCGCCGACATTTCGCGAGTTGCTCCTGCGCGGCGTGAGCATCGTCAGCACCTGCGAGGAGCTGATCTTTCCGTGGCTGCGGCACAAGGCCCTGGCCGAGGAACTGCACGCGATGGCCGTCGAGCACGGGGCCAGGCTGATCGGCACCGGCGTGAACCCCGGCTTCATGATGGATGCGCTGCCGGTCGCGGCGACGGCGGTGTGCAAGAGCGTGCGCGCTGTGAAGTGCTGGCGCATCCAGGATGCCACGACTCGGCGGATTCCGTTTCAGAAGAAGATCGGCGCGACGCTCGATGAGGCGGGCTTTGCCGCGCGGGTGAAGGATGGGTCGCTGCGGCACGTGGGCCTCGGCGAGTCGCTGCACTTCATCTCGCACTACCTAGGGCTGGGCGTGGTGAAGTGGGAGGAGACGATCGCGCCGGTGAAGGCGGAGCGGGACATGGGGTGCGGGCTGGGCACCATTCGCGCTGGGTGCGCCGCGGGCGTGCGGCAGACGGCGCACGGCTGGAACGCCGCGGGCGAGGAAGTGATCACGATGGAGTTTCAGGCCGCGATCGGACAGAGCGAGCCGCACGACCGCGTGCTGCTCGAGGGCGAGCCGCGGATCGACCTGCGGATCGAGGGCGGTGTGCACGGCGATGTGGCGACCAGCGCGATCACGCTGAACGCGATCGATTCGTTGCTGGCCGCCGCGCCGGGGCTGCACACGATGGCGACGGTGCCCGTCGTGCGGTGCAGCGCACGGAAATAGCCAAATCGCAAATAGCCAAAGGGCCAAAGCGGGAGAGCGCGCGTGGGCCCCCTTCTGATCTGGCCATGTGGCCATTTGCTATCTGGCCATTTGGCCTTTCGCCCCGCTCACCACCCGCTCCCAATCGAACGCCGGGCCGGGGTCGATCTTGTTCTTCTGCATGTGGAAGTGCCCGAGCAGGCCGCGGTAGTCGGCGAGTCGCTCCTCGGGCAGCGTGTCGGTGATGAGTTTGCCCTCGGCATCGCGCGGGTGGTCGCAGGGCATGTTGGGGAAGATCTTGCACAGCGCGGCGGTGAGTCTGATCAGCGAGTCGTACTGCTCGGGCGTGAGGTCGAACATGATGAGTTCTGTACCCTGGATTGTGCCGCGGACGGGATGGTTGCGCGCCGGACGGCCGACAAAGTCCGGCGTGCGCACACCGCCATCACCGAGGGCCTCGGGCAACGTGATGCGCGGGCCGTGCTCATCAAACGCGTACCAGCGTTGCAGGATCGGCGGCAGCGCTGCCGCGTGACTCGCTTCGGCGGCGCTGTCGCGCGCTTCGCCCTCCCCCCGGCCCCCTCCCTCTGGGAGGGGGGGCGGATAGGCGCCGATGTTGGCGATCTCGATGCCGATGGCGCGGTCGTTGCTCGTGGTCGCGTGCCACGCACGCTCCTTGAGGTCGAGCGTCTGGTAGATCGTGCCATCGATATCGAGCATGAAGTGCACCGACAGGCCGCGGAGATCGTGCAGCACGCGGAAGCACTGGCGCGAGGTGCCGCAGACATCGTAATGAATGACGAACTGATCGACGACGCGCTGGAGCGTGGGGAGGTCCCACCCGCCGCCGCGGATGCGCTCGAAGTCGTCGAGCGTCAGCGGGCCCGCGCCGTGCTCATTGAGTTTGCCCGCAAAGCGAACGCCGTAGCGCGCGGGCGTCTCGGGGCCGCGGCCCGCCGCGGCGGGCGGCGACCACGCGGCATCCTTCCACGGCACAAACCGCCGCTCGGTGCGATAGGCGTCGTAGCCGCCGGGATCGGTCCACAGCACGACGGGCGCGCCCGTGTGGAAGAGGCGGCCGCAGACCATGATCTCGTCGCCGCGGCGGGGGCTCTCGGCGCCGGGGCGCGTCGCGCAGGCGGGGAGCATGGCGAGAGCGAGGAACAGGATGATGGTGAGTGGGCGCATGGGGAAGAGGAACTCAGAGGAGCGGAGAGAGCAGAGAACAGCAGAGGGGAGAAGGCGGGGCCAGGAAGTGGCCAGTTTGTTCACAGGTTACAATGAGCGCTATGAGGCGGGTGCGACCAGTCTGGGCGGTTGTCGCCGCGGCGAGCGCGGCGGTGATTGTGGCGAGTGTGGTGGGGAGTGTGGCGACGGGAATGGGGTGGTCGTGGTCGTGGACACAGACCGGCGGCGGATCGGTGCGCGGCGTGGCGGTCGCTCGCGGCGGGCTGCACTGGCACGATTCTTCCGCCGTGCCGATGCTCGGCGGCATCCCGATCATCGGGAGGTTCTTCACGCTGCACATCGAGTCGCCCGGATGGTGGTTTCGGATTCGCGCTTCGAAGCAGCAACGCGAGTTCGTGGTGCCGATGTGGTCAATTGGACTCGCCGCGGCAGCCGTAGGCGTGGTCGCGTGGCGGCGCTCGCGGCGGGAGACGCCGGGGTTCTGTGCGCGATGCGGGTATGACCTGGCTGGGCTGCTCGCGGGCGTGTGTCCTGAGTGTGGGACAGCGTCCCAGGCTGGTGCCTTGGCGGAACCCCCGCGGTCACGCGGGGGCGCGCCCGGAGAATCATGACTCGCGGCTGCCGCGGCAAAGCCAAATGCGTCCGCGATAGACTCAGACTGTGGGACAGTCGCGTGACCAACGACCAGATACCGAGACTCAGCGAACCAACTGGCCGCTGGCATACTTCATCACGTTTCGGACGTACGGAACATGGCTGCATGGTGATGATCGCGGCGCTATCGATCGCAAACACAACCGACCGGGAGACCCGATTGTTCAGCATGTGCCGTCGCTGCTCGCGCGGCGAGAGGCCTCGCTGCGGCAAGAGCCGCTGATACTCACGGTGCAGCAGCGAGCATGTGCGGATCAAGCCATGCTGGAAGCATGCCGGATCCGGGGCTGGACGATCCACGCACTGAATGTTCGCACCAATCATGTGCACATCGTCGTTACTGGGCAGGTTGAGCCCGGGCGGGTTTTGGGAGACCTGAAGCGCTGGTCCACGCGCGGCCTGCGGGAGAGCGAACTGGTGAACGCCGATCGCCTGGTGTGGGCTGAAGATGGGAGCAAGCAGTGGCTCTGGGATGCGAAGGCGGTGGCGGATGCGATTGAGTACACCATGAACGGGCAGTAGCGCGTGCGCGGGCGGGGAACATGAGGCAGCCGTAACACCGTGCTTTCGGCGCGCCCCCGCCCCCCCACTGACCGCGGGGGTTCCGCCAGAGCATGACACACTGAAGGCGAACGCGGAGTGGGAATGTGAACCTGCCGCAACACCACGCGAACGGCGCGCCCCCGCTTGACCGCGGGGGTTCCGCCAAGGCAGAGGTAGTACCCTTGGCACATGGCCCCCACTCCCCCCGATCGCGCGCACATTCTCACCGAGCAGCGGAACCCGCGCACCATGCGCCTGCACGAACTGTCGGTGCGCGAGTGCGTGGACGTGATCGGCGACGAAGACGCGGCGGTGTTCGAGGCCGTGCGCGCTGCGCGCCCAGCGCTCGCGGCGTTCATCGAAGCCGCGGAGCCGGGGTTCGTGTCCGGCGGACGGTTGATCTATCTCGGCGCGGGGACAAGCGGTCGGCTGGGCGTGCTGGATGCCTCGGAGTGCCCGCCGACGTTCTGCACGCCTCCCGAGCGTGTGATCGGGATCATCGCGGGCGGGGATGCCGCGCTGCGGAAATCGAGCGAAGGGAAAGAAGATGACCCCGAGGGCGCGCGGGCGGAACTGGCCGCGCTGAACCTCACCTCGCGCGATTCGGTGCTGGGGATCGCCGCGGGAGGTACGACGCCGTATGTGCTGGGCGCGCTGGAGATCGCCAAGCAGTATGCGCCGGGATGCGTGACGGGCCTGCTTGCGTGCACGCCGCTGCCGGCGCGGCCCGCCGCGGCGGCGCATGTGATCGTGATCGCGACCGGGCCCGAGGCGTTGACGGGCTCGACGCGGATGAAGTCGGGCACGGCGACCAAACTCGCGCTCAACACGATCTCGACGACGCTGATGATCCGCGCGGGGAAGGTCTATGAGAACCTGATGGTGGACATGCGCGCGACGAACGCCAAACTGCGCGACCGCGCAGCGCGGATTGTCTCGACACTGACCGGGTTGTCGCGCGAGGGGTCGTTTGCGCTGCTGGATCGCGCGGGCGGGAGCGTGAAGACCGCCGTCGTCATGCAGCGCAGGGCTGTGGATGTCGCCGCGGCGGAGAAGATGCTGGCGGAGGCGGGCGGACGGCTGGAGCGGGCTTTGGCGGGAGCCTAAGGCGGTCCACAGAGGGCACAGCGAGGGACACAGCGGGCACGGAGAAACGCTAGCCCGGGGGCTGCGGCGGCCAGTTGCGCGTTCCGAGATACACACCCCACGCCTTGCTCAGAACGTCCGCTTCGTACGGGCTTCCGCACTCAGGACAGTTGCCGGCCGTGGGGCCGCGCGACAGGTCGTAGAGACAGTTGGGGCAAAGGCTATTGCTCGTCGCTTCAAGTCTTGCGCGGAGTCTCCGCTCTGCTCGTGCGGGCAGGAGAACCGCTGCAAGAAACATCAGGAGGGCTGGTGCGAATGAAACGAACGCCGCCGTACTCTGACCCAGAAACTGGATTCTTCGCCCCAACACGAACGGCAAAACGAAGCAGAACAAGAATGTCGGTACGACGGTGACGACCCAACGGTTATTGCTCCGCTGGACCGCCCGCGGCAGTTCGGGGGACTTGTACACGTGCGGTCGCATGGGTCTTCGGCCCACATGGTAACCGGCCTCGCACTCGCCGCTTGCTCCGCGGCACTGCGTTGGCCTACTCCGCGTCCAACACATGCCCGTCTTTGAGATTCGAGCCTTTTCCAAGGATGTTCAGAACTCGGACAGACTGACACTCCCCAAGTCTCGGGCCCCGTGCACCACACGGACAACTCGAAGAACGCCCGGCTCTGGCAGGTACAACATCAGCCACATGTCAAAGTGCTTCAATCGAATCCTGCGGAGTTCGGGCAAATCCGTCTTGCCGTGCCGCCAACGTGACCCCGTACCGGGGTACTTGGCAACACGATGGGCCGTCTCGTCCACCGCGTCGATGAACCGGTCAGCAGCCTGAGGACTCCGAGCAAACAGATAGGCGTAAGACACATCTACATCCTCATCCGCTTCCGGGGTGAAGACGATGCGGCGCATCATCCCGCTTTCCGTCGCTTGGTGAGTCTGGCCCGCAGCATCGCCTTCTTCCGTTCCCAGTACCCGTCATCGATCGGAATGTCGGGGCCGGAAGCGAGACCTTCCCTCGCCAGTTGGACTAGCCGCCGGTGCGCGGCCTCGGCCTGTCGCTGATCCTCCTTGACGAGATGCAAGAGGTACTCGGACTCGTCTGAAAAGCCACCAGTTTCTACGCGCTTTTCGACAAAGCCTCGAACCGCAGCCGGAATACGAACTGTGGGTACGCGGCTTGCGGATTTTTTGACGGATCGCTTCGCCATGTTCAGCCCCGGTTTCTTCCAAAGAATACAGCATTGGCTCGGACCGGACCAGCCATTGCGTTGCCGCCGCGACCTTTGCGACTTCTACGCCTACTTGCCTTGAGCCACACGGCCAGGATGGCCGTGCTACCTCAAGCCACACGGCCAGGATGGCCGTGCTACCTCAAGCCACACGGCCAGGATGGCCGTGCTACCTCAAACCACACGGCCAGGATGGCCGTGCTACGTCAAGCCCCACGGCCGGGACGGCCGTGCCACCTCAAGCCACGCCGCTCTCGGCGTAACCCGCCGGGGCGTTGGCCTCGGCGATGAGTCGCTCGTGCTTGCGGAGGTACTCGATCACGGTCGTCACCACCGTCGCGTGGCTCCACGTCAGCGGGCTGACGCTGATGCACTCGCCGGTGTAGGGGTGATATTGCTCGGCGAGCACGCCGCTGTCCTTGGCGCGTTTGGCCGTCCACTCCAGCAGCGGCATCGCCGCGCGGAGTTCCTCGAGCGTGCGCGCCTGCGCGATGCGGTGCTGCGCGTGCCAGAGCGTGCAGATGATCCACGGGTTGCCGGGCACATCTTCGGTGTTCTGCCGCTCGACCATGTGGTAATAGTCGCGCTCGTAGCGGGCGCACCCGCCGACATCGGTCTTGACCCACAGCCGCTCCCAGAGCGACTGCATTTCGCTGACGACCATCGGGTTGCCGGGCCGGAGCGCGCCGAAGGCGAACAGCGCGTAGTTCGCGCTGTCGCGCGTCATGTCGAGCCGGTAACCGGTCACCTTGTCGCCTTCTTCGATCGGCGTGGCCATGCGCGCAAAGCGGCTGACATCGGCGTTCCACAGGTGCCGCAGCAGAGCCTCGCGCATGCGCTCGGCCGATTCATCCATCCGCACAGCGCGCTCGTGGTCGCCAAAGTCCCGCGCAAACGCCGCGGCGGCGTGCAGAGCGCCGATCGTCGCCGCGACGGTGAAGGTGTGAACTCCACGGCGCTCCTCCCACAGGTCCCAACTGGGCAGGGGCAGGCCGTTGGCATCGACGTGCGCGCACATCCACTCCCCCGGCTGCGCGATGAGCGGGTTGTAGAGCGGCTTGACGAACTCGACATCGCGGAAGGCCTCGAAGTGCTGCCGCAGAGCCCACACCACCAGCGCGGTCTCGTCCTGCTGGATGGGCAGCACCTGCTTGCCGTTGAGGATCCACGGGTGCCACGAACTGGCCAGGTGCCCCGCGGGCGTGTACTTGTGCAGGAAGAAGCCGTGTTTGTTGATGACGCGCGCGCAGTAGCGGAAGAACCCGCGCGACAATTCGCTCTGGTTCGCGAGCGTGAGCGCGTGCGCCACCAGCGCGCCATCCCGCGGCCAGCAATAGGCGTAGTGGTCGCCGGCGAAGTGCGAGATGTCCGAATCGGTCGCCGCGATGATCGCGCCCCGGTTGTCGATCTGCGTCCGCAGGATCAACTGGCTCGACATGAACAGTTCGCGCACCTCCGGCGGGAGCGCGGAGTGCGAGGGCGAGGCGAGCCCCGCGTGCACCGCGGCGGTCGGGCCATCGACATCCTTCCGCACCCACAGCCGCCAATAGGCCTCGGTCCGCGCGAGCATTCGGTCGAGCGTCTTGGTCTGGATCACCCGGTTGAGTTCGCGCACGCGCTCGTAGGAGTCTCCGCATGCCAGCCAGAACGCCGCGACGGCCTCGCCGCGCGGCGGCACGCGCAGGTCAATCCCCACGGTCGCATCGACCGATCCCTGCGCGATGGCGTTGCGGCCCAGCACGCCGTCCTCGGCATCGCGCCAGGTGCCCTCGGCCCCGCCCACGCGCTTGGTGCCGATGGCCCAGTGGTCGACGCCGACCTGCCCGCCCTCCGCGGCGTTCACCAGGAAGTAGGAATCGTCTTTGTAGAGCACGAGCCCGCGCGTCTCGGGGTCAAAGTCGCAGGTGTCGCCGACGGGCGACTCCTTGATCGAGAGATCGACGTGCAGGAACAGACGG
This sequence comes from Phycisphaeraceae bacterium, assembly GCA_019636495.1. GTDB lineage: Bacteria > Planctomycetota > Phycisphaerae > Phycisphaerales > UBA1924 > JAHBXL01. Next base: position 63,438 of record JAHBXL010000006.1, read on the forward strand.
ACATCGCGCTCGGGCGCGCTCTCGTTCCCTTCGCCGCCGTTCGCGGGGCGGATGTCGCGCACGGCCACGCGGCGGAGAAACGCGGGCTCGTGAAAGTCCACCGCGTCGTTGCAAAGCAGTTCAAGCCCCAGCCGCTGGTTGACCAGCCGGACCCGCGTGACCAGCGAGTGCTCGCGATACTCGAGCGTGCGCTCCCACGACGGGTCCTCGATCCAGGCGAACTCGCCATCGGCCCACACGCCGAACCGCTGCACGTGCCCGGCGGTGTGGTTGTAGCGGCCGACGTGCGGGTAGTAGAGATCGCGCAGGCGATAGAACTCATCGAAGTTGATGAGCAGGTCGCCGTTTCCGACTGGGATATCGCGCGGCATAGGTCCATGGCCCCGCAGAAGTGTCTCGTACAAACGCCGCGCGGGGCCGCGCGGCACGATCGGTCAGGCCGCCGCGGCGAGATTCCCCTCCGTTTGCGCTGGCTCCGGCTCATCCGCCGCGACCACATCGGCGGGTGATTCCGCCGCCTTCGCCCCGGCGGGCGCCGCGGCCTCGCCCAGCGCGTGGATGCGCTGGCGCACATCCCCGATGAACGAGATCCGCAAGCCGAAGTTCTCGCCGACCTTCACGGCATGCCCCGAGCCGATCGGTTTGTTGTTCACCAGCAGCGAGAGTTCATCCTCGGCGCTCTTGGGCAGTTCGATGATCGCCCCGGGCACGAGGTTGACCACGTCGCCCGTTCGCATCTGCCGCTCGCCCAGCAGCACGATGATGGGCACTTCAAGACTCAGAATGGAACGTACATCGGAAGCCATGGCGGGTATATCGGCGGTGCGCCCGCCGCGGCTGGAACAACCGACCTTCCTCCAAACACTCGGCCGCGCCGTGCCCGGGTTGTGCCCCGGCGAAGGGTCAGGCGTAGCGGCCGATAATCAGCGTCACGTTGTGCCCGCCGAAGCCAAAGGTGTTGTTCATCACGTAGTCGACGCGGCGTTCCCTGGCGTGATGGGGCACCAGTTCAAGGTCGGCATCGTCGTCGGGGTTGTCAAGGTTGATGGTCGGGGCGATCACGCCGTCTCGCACCGCGTGGATGCACGCGATGGTCTCGATCGCGCCCGATGCACCAAGGCCATGCCCGTGCATGCTCTTGGTTGAACTCATCATGAGTTTGCCGCCGCGGCTCTTGAGCGCGTGGTCGCCAAAGAGCGTCTTGACGGCGAGGGACTCGGCCTTGTCGCCAAGGGGCGTGCTGGTGCCGTGCGCGTTGACATAGCCGATCTGTCCCGGGTTGAGGCCCGCGTCCTCGAGCGCCCAGCGCATCGAGCGCATCGCTCCGCGGCCGGCCTCGTCGGGCGCGGTGATGTGGAACGCGTCGCCCGCGTTGGCATGCCCGACGACCTCGGCGTAGATCCTTGCGCCGCGTTTCTTCGCGTGCTCCTCGGTCTCCAGCACGTACATCGCCGCGCCCTCGCCAAGAACGAAGCCGTCGCGGTCCTTGTCGAACGGGCGCGAGGCCCTCTCAGGCGCATCATTGCGCGTCGAGAGCGCCCGCATGACCATGAACGCGCCGACGCAGATCGGGCTGATCGCCGCTTCCGCACCGCCCGCCAGAACCACATCGCACTTGCCGCGGCGGAGTAGTTCCACCGCATCGCCCATGGCGTGACCCGAACTGGCGCAGGCCGTCGCGTGCGCAGTGGCCGGGCCTTGCAGGCCGAACATGATGGATAGGTTCCCCGTCGCGGCGTTGACCATCAACTTCGGCACCGTGAACGGGCTCAGCCGATCAGGGCCGCGATCGTGCAGGATGCCGACCCCGTCCTCGATGGTGATGATGCCGCCCACGCCGGAGCCGACCACCACGCCGCAGCGCTCCGGATTCTCCTTCGAGAAATCAATGCCCGAGTCTCGCACCGCCTGCACGCCCGCCACCACGCCGAACTGCGCAAAGCGGTCCATCCGCTTGGCCTCGCGGTGCTCGAGCATGTCGGCGGGAGGGGTCCAGCCCTTGATCTGCCCGGCGATCTTGACAGTCCACTTGCCCTCGTACTTGGCGAACTCGGGCAGTTCGATCATGCTGACGCCGCTGCGGCCGGCGCGCATCGCGTCCCACGTCGCGCCCGCGGACGGACCAAGGTTGGTCACCGCGCCCATGCCGGTGATGACAACTCGGTGTGGATGACGCGTATTCGGCATGACTGGCCTTGCCGCGCCGGACAAAGGAGCGAACAGGCGGCTCAGCCTTCCTTGCCCTGCGCCTGAACGATGAAGTCAATCGCCTGACCAACCGTCTTGATCTTCTCCGCCTGCTCGTCGGGGATGTTGGTCTCGAACTCGTCCTCGAGTTCCATGACCAACTCCACCGTGTCCAGCGAGTCGGCGTTCAGGTCCTCGACGAACGAGGTGTTCCGGCTGATCTGGGCCTTGTCGGTGCCCATCTGGTTGGCGACGATCTCGATGACTTTGGATTCGATCTCTTGAGGGGTCACTGGCGCTTCTCCAAAGGGTCACTGACCATTCCCCCGGCCCATCCCTTCAACACCGCTCGCCGCAACGCCGGGACTCAAACCCAGCCAAGAGGCCGCACCATCGTCCGGAACCCGGGTCGCAACCCGTTCGGTCCCGCCGGTGCGGTGCGAGCCAAATATAGCCGGTTCGCCACTCAACCGCAAAACCGCCCCCCACCCACCCCCCCTGCCCACTTTCGTTCCGCCGCGACCGGGGCCCCGTGTCGCCGACCCGAATCCCCACGGCCAAGGGGCGGATCGAGGCTCGGACCCAAAGCACGCCCGTGCCAATCAATGCGGCTGATCCCCCGGAGTTTTCCGCACAGGTTCACTGGGGCTGCCGATTGGTCGATGCAAAGGAATGCGCGGCGTGCCGTTCCGGTGCCGCGCTCGCCGAAGGACCCCCAACCCACGGGGGGCGGCGAGCGTAGAGCATGTGGAGAGCCGTCCGCGCCCAGGACCGACGCGCCATGGCACGAATGCCGCACGAGCCCGAAGCCTTTGCCGAGACCGTCGCCGCGATGCTGCGCCGCCAGCAGCCCGACCAAGCGATCAAACTGATCGGTCCGCGCGAGTTGATCGTCGATGGCCGGCGCCTGGACCTTGAGAACCTCTTCCGCCTCGTCCGCCACGATCCCGACCGCGGCACCGAGATCGTCGAGCACTACCTCGACAACCTCTTCAACGGCGAGACGCTGCAACTGGCCGCGGCGAGTTTCGACTTCGTTCGCCCGCGGATCATGCCGCGAATCCAGCCGGAGGCGATCTTCCAGCACCTCTCGCGCGAGCAGGTCGCGTATGTGCCGTTTGTCAACGGCACGGTGATCGTGTTCGTGATCGACCTGCCGCAGATGACGGTGAGCGTGACGACCGAGCAGATGGTTCGCTGGGGCGTCAACGCGGACGAACTCGAAGACATCGCGCGGAAGAACCTCGATCACTACCTGCCGGAGTTGAACTTCCAGATCGTGCAGAGCAAGGAGGGCGGCAAGGCCGCGATCCTCGCGGAGCAGGATGGGTATGACGCAGCGCGGGTGCTGCTGAGCCGCCTGTTCGAGAAACTCGCGCCGCAACTCGGCGGGGACTTCTACGTCGGCCTGCCGGCGCGGGACATGTTCGTCGCACTCACGGGCGGGCCGGAGCCGTTCATCGATCGGCTCAAGACGCGCGTGAAGCAGGACTATCGGCGGCTGCCGTACCCGATCACGTCGGAACTGTTCTATGTCACGCGCGATGGCGTGGCGGGGACGCAGGCCGAGGCCGCCTGAACTTTGCGAATCGCATATCAGCAAATGAAGGCGGCGAAATGCGCCGCTGAATGTCGCTCGCGCGTCTGCGAACAATTCAGCCGTTCCGGTTGCCGCCCTGCGCATCCACACCCGTCGTCGCGCTGGGCGGGCTGAACAGGTCGAGCAGCACGCACTCCTCAAGCGCCTCGGCCGCGTGGGGCACGTTGCCGGGCAGGTGGACGACCTGTCCCGCGCCGAGTTCGATGAACTTCGCCGCGTCCGCCGGGCCGATGCTGAACCGGATGCGGCCGCTCAGCACGACCGAGATCTGCTCGTTCTCGTGGTGGTGCGTTGCGACCTTGAGGCCCTTGTGCAGGGTCACGTGAGAGATCATCATCTTCGAGCCGATGATCCTCTTGCGGTCGATCAGCGGCATCGGGCGGTCAATAGGGATCTGGTCGAACGAGTACGCCGGCGCGCGTGAAGAAAGCGGCATGAGGGGGTCCTTTGTGGACCATGCACTCAGCGGTGCATCGGAGGGAATGATCGTGAGAGACCCTCCGTACATGGGCCGATCATCAGGCTGCGCGGCGCTTGGAAGTTGAACGGCCATTGGCCGCGGTCGTCGGGGAACGGCAGACCGACCGAGGCTTGGCCGCGCGAACCGGCTTGGGCTTCCCGGTTGATTTTTTTCCTGCCCGCCCGGCCTGCTCGCGATCGAGTTCGGCCACGGCCCGACGGACGGCTCGCTTGATGGCAGAATCGACTGCGCGGCCGACTCGAAAAACCTCAGCGGCTGAATTGCTCCTACTCGTTTCCACGGGCGGCCTCCTGAAGTCGTTGCCAGGCAACTGGATGATAGATGGTCCGCCGCATGCCCCTGCCGCCCATCGCCACCTGCCGGGGAGCCCGAGTCGAGTTGTCATACACACGCCATGCACCGAACCGTTCCGCGATCGGCAGGTAAAGATCGATCAGGTTCGCCGCGGATCGCCCGAACCGACGGTGAATGACTTCGTCGGGCACCGAGTGGCCACCCCTACGGACGCGCGCCTGAACACGACGAACAGCAATCTCCGGCGACCGCAGCCAGACATACAGGAGCAACACTACGTACCCGCCAGCGCCGATCTCTTGCAGCCACGGCGCCAGACTCCGGCTTGCCAGTGTCGACTCGAATGCGAACGACTGCCCCGCTGCCGCCAGTTCGCGCAGTCGCGCAAGCATGACCCGGCCCGCGGCGAACGCCGCCCGCTCGGGGTCAAACCCCGAGAGCCCGGACGCGATGGTGTCGGCGTTGACGAACTCAGACACACCCAGCGTGCCGTGAAGGACCTCTCGGGCGATGGTCGACTTGCCCGCGCCATTCGGCCCGCCGATTACGATGATCTGTGGTGGGTGCCTGCTCATGAGTGCTTCTGCGCAATCGCACATGGGATGCCCTGAGAGACCCTCCTTCGACATTCCGACCCCAGGAGCCCAGCCGTCTCATCGCGCTTCAATCACCAGATTACCATCACCGGCCCGCCGGGGTTCCTTGACCCCATTGGCCGCTTTGCCGATTCATTGATTCGGTTTGCCACGCGCCCATTTGCGATTTGCCATCTTCCATCATGATCCTCCTCATCGACAACTACGACTCCTTCACGTACAACCTCGTGCAGAGGCTGGGCGAGATCGATCCCTCCCTCGACCTCCGCGTCATCCGCAACGACAAGATCACCGCCGATGAGGCGGAAGCGATGTCGCCCACGCATGTGATCATCTCGCCCGGGCCGTGCACGCCGCGGGAGGCGGGCGTGTCGAGCGAGATCATCCAGCGCTTCGCCGGGCGCGTGCCGGTGCTCGGCGTCTGCCTCGGCCATCAATGCATCGGCGACATGCACGGCATGACCGTCTCGCGGCACGCCATCCCGATGCACGGCAAGACCTCGCCGGTGCAGCACGACAACCAGGGCGTGTTCGCGGGGCTGAGCAATCCCCTCATCGCCACGCGCTACCACTCGCTGGTGGTGCTGGCGGAGACGATTCCGCCCGCCGCGGCGGACGGGAGCGGCTGGAAAGTCTCGGCATGGACGGATGAGCCGGTGGATGCCGCGAAACCGGGCGGCCCCACACGCCGCGTGGTCATGGGATTGCGGCGCATCTGGCCGCGGGGAGAGATCAAGGCTCTGCTCGAGGGTGTGCAGTTCCACCCCGAGAGTTTCCTGACCATCGAGGGGCCGAAACTGCTGCGGAACTTCCTCGATGCCGGTGCAGGCGCAACGGTGTAGAAGCGAAAGCGCGCTCACCGCTCAACACGCACCGATCACCGCCCACTTTCCTACACTCCGCCCATGCTTCACCCCGCACCCACCGACAGGATCGCCCCGACGCTCGCCCGCGGCGAACTCGCCGAGGTTTTCGCCGCGACCGCGACCAAGCCCGGCCACATCGTCATCACGTTTCCCAACACCAGTTACCGCGTGCACCTGATCCCCACGGGCGAGATCACCACGCCCATCGGCAAGCGGATCATCGGCACCATCCGCGCCACGGCGCGGCGGGTCGATCTCGTCGAGACCGGTGGCAAGTACATCGAGCCCGTCTACGGCCGGCCGCGGCGGGTTCAGGGCCGCGTCATCGGCGGCGATGACCACTCACGCACGCTGATCGTCGATGCGGGCATGCCGATCCACTGCACGATGACCGATGCGCGCCAGGTGCCATCGCAGTTTGAGCGCGGCGCGATGGTCAGTTTTGACGTGCTCGATGGCGCGATGTTTACGCCGCAATGACCGCGCGTCCCTCAGGCCTCGGGCACTACCCTTGCCCGATGAACACGCTCAAGTCGCTCAACCCCGCCAGCGGCGAAGTCGTCGGCGAGGTGCCCATCACGCCCGTCGGACAGATCTCGGCCATTGTCGCCCGTTCGCGCCTTGCGCAACAGGGGCCGGACGGCCTGAGCGGGTGGGGCGGGCTCAGCATCGCCGAGCGCGTGGAGATCCTGAAGCCCGCGGGCGCGAGGCTGGGCTCTCGCGCCGCGGAACTCGGCAGGCTCCTCACGCTCGAGATGGGCAAGCCGCTGAAGGAAGGCATCGGCGAGGTGAAGGGGTGCGCTGGCGGCGAGGACGGCGCGGGGTGGGCGGAAGAACTCGAAGAGATCGCCGCGGCGATCGCGCCCGAGACCATCGAAGATGACAAGACCCGCTCGACGGTCTACCGCGACCCCTTCGGTGTGTGCGCGGCGATCACGCCGTGGAACTTCCCCATGCTGATGGTGCACTGGCAGGTGCTGCCCGCGCTCGTCGCGGGCAACACCGTCGTGCTCAAGCCCAGCGAGGAGACGCCGCTGATCGCGCAGGCGTACGCCGATGCGCTCAACGAAGTGCTGCCGCGGGATGTGCTGATCGTGGTGCACGGCAACGAGCAGCAGGGCAAGGCGCTCGTCGCGGCGGATGTTGACCTGATCACGTTCACCGGCTCGCGCGGCGCGGGCAAGCACATCCTCGCGGAGGCGAGCAAGGGCCTGAAGCGCGTCATCCTCGAACTGGGCGGCAAGGACCCGATGGTCGTTTTGCCGGGGGCGGATGTGCAGAAGGCCGCGGAGTTCGCCGCGCGGAACGGCTTCCGCAACGCCGGGCAGGTGTGCGTGAGCACGGAGCGCGTGTACGTCCACAAAGATGTGGAGAAGCCATTCGTCGATGCGCTGCTGGTTGAGGCGAAGAAGTTCGCGCCGGGGCCGGGGATCGAGGACAAGGCGGCGATCGGCCCGATGGTGAACGCGCGGCAGCGCGACCACGTGCTGCGGCAGGTGCGCGAGGCGGTGAAGCAGGGGGCGCATGTGGCGTGCGGACCTGATGGATCCGCTTCAGCCGGAGCGCCGGCAAGCAACTTCGTTGCGCCGATCGTGCTGACGAACGTGACGCACGAGATGGAGGTCGCGCGCGAAGAGACCTTCGGCCCGGTGCTGACGGTGACCACCGTCGCCGATGACGGCGAGGCGCTGCGGCTCGCCAACGACACGAAGTTCGGCCTGGGCGCGGTGGTCTTCGGAGAACCCGGTCGCGCGGCGAAACTCGCCCGCAAAATCTGCTCGGGCATGATCGGCATCAACCGCGGCATCGGCGGAGCCCGCGGCCCCAAAGGCGGCACGCCCTGGGTCGGCGCCCGCGAGAGCGGCTACGGCTTCCACTCCGGGCCGGAGGGGCACAGGCAGTTCTGCCAGGTGCGGGTGGTGAGTGAGGGGAGATAGCGCACGATCGGGATAGGGCAAGCAACTTTTCGGCTGCTCCGCAACGCCCTCCCTGACGGTCGGGCTGCTTATTCGGTCGGGCTGCTTACACGGGCAGGATGCCCGTGCTACGTTGGGCGGGTCACGCCAGCCCCATCGCCTTGGCCATCGCGCTGCCCATGTCGGCCGGGCTCATCGCGACGCTCACGCCCGCTTCCTGAAGCGCCTTGATCTTCGCATCCGCGGTGTCGTCGGCCCCGCCGATGATCGCCCCCGCGTGCCCCATGCGCTTGCCGGGGGGCGCGGTGCGCCCGGCGATGAACGCCGCGACGGGCTTGGTGAGCCTGCCGCTCTTGCGTGCCGCGGCCACCCACTTCGCCGCATCGATCTCGTCGCTCCCGCCGATCTCGCCGATCATCAAGATGCCGTGCGTGTCGGGGTCCTGCGCGAAGAGTTCGAGGCACTCGATGTGATTGAGGCCGCGGATCGGGTCGCCGCCGATGCCGATGCACGTGCTCTGCGCCAGGCCGAGGCGCGAGGTCTGCCAGACGGCTTCATAGGTGAGGGTGCCGGAGCGCGAGACGATTCCGACGGACTTGCCGGTCTTGGCTTCACTCACGTGCGTGTGGATGTAGCCGGGCATGATGCCGATCTTGCAACCGCCACCGGGGCCGCCGCCCGTCAGGCCGCGCTTGCCGGATGATGTGTAGGGATCGCTTGGGCCTTCGCCGCCGCCGGTCTTCGGGCCGGGCGTGATGATGCCGGGGCAGTTGGGGCCGATGAGTGTGAACCTCCGGGTGGCACTCTCTTTGGTGGCACTGCTCTCCAGAGCAGTGCAGTGCCTTCCTCCGCTCTGGAGAGCGGAGCCACCAGGAGCAAAGCCACCAGAACCATTCATCTCATCGAGCACCGCGCGCGTGCGGACCATGTCCTGCACCGGCACGCCCTCGGTGATGCAGCAGATGACGCGGATGCCCGCATCCGCGGCCTCCAGGATCGCATCCGCCGCGAACGCAGGCGGGACGAAGATCATCGTCGCCTCGGCGCCGGTGGCCTTCACAGCCTGATCGACGGTGTCGAAGATGGGCAGGCCGTTGGCATCCTTGGTGCCGCCCTTCCCGGGCGTCACGCCGCCCATGAGGCGCGTGCCGTAGTGCAGGCAGCCCTTGGTGTGTACGGCCCCGAACGAGCCGGTGATGCCCTGACAGATGACGCGGGTTTCAGCGTTGACGAGTACGGCCATAGTGGGCGGAGTGTATGGGGCGGGGGGACAGATTTTCAGATTGGCAGAGGAGCAGATTTTCAGATCAAGCCGGGCGGCTCTCCCTCCTGCCTTCTGCTATCTGCTCCCTGCTCTCTGCTCTCTGCTCTCTGCTCTCTCTCTGCTATCTCGTCTCCGCCGCCCACTCCGCGGGCCTGGGCATTTCGGGCATCAGCAGCGCCATCACGCTCATCGCGGTGCCGTAGTTGGCCGAGCGCGGGAAGATGCGGTCGTTCCACGAGCCATCATCGAGCCGCACCGAGAAGAGCAACTGCCCGAGGCGGCGGCGATACTCGGCCCGCTCGCGCTGCGGCAGCAGCTCGATCGCCTGCCCCGCGTAGTAGTGCGCGTAGTAGAAGTAGTACGGCGCGACGCCATAGGGCGGGATGTGCGTCCCCGTGCCCGCGCGGCGTTGATCGAGCCAGTCCCAATGCACGATGAACGCATCGATCGCGCCGCGGACGCGCTCCGGGCTGCTGCGACCGGCCAGCGAGAGCGCGCACTCGGTGCACAGCATCCGCCCCACCGAGCCGGGCGTGGCCTCGGGTCGGCGATCCGCCGGACCCGCGTACGACACCGAGCCCGTCGCGGACCGGCCGCGCTCCAGCGCTCCCAGCGCGCGCTCGACCATCTGCGCATCCACCGGGTACCCCTGCTTCTTCGCCTCGAACAGCATCGTCAGCGTCGGCGCGGTCATGAACGGTGACGACGGATTCGGTTTCTTCAGCCCCGCGGGCATCGAGTAGTTCCATCCGCCCGACTCCGGAATCTCGGTCTTGTGCACGCCGTCGAGATACCACCGGATCGCCGCGTCCACCTTCGCCTTCATGTCGTCGGGCACGGCCTTGCGGTCCTGCATCGTGAGCAGGAACCACGCGCCGTAGGTGTATCCCCAGCCCCGAACGTCGTACGTCTTCTCATGCGAGGGGACCATCTCGGCGTGGTCGAGCCCGGCGATGACAAACTCCGCCGCGCGGCGGACGGCACCGTGCCGCGCCTCATCGGCCTCATACCCCGGTGCCTGCAACAGGCACATGCCCGAGATGCCCGTTCCGCCGATGCGGTAGCCGATGGGGATCTGTCCGCGCTCGCGGTACACGCCCTCGTAGGGCCATTCCGCCTTGGTGTCGCCTTCCTGCATGGAGACGATGATCTCGACGCCGCGCGTCACCGCCGCGGCGAGCGCGTCCTTGTCCGGCGCGGGCGTGTCCTTCTTGGCGAGCATGGGCGCGGGGGTCGGCGCGGGCGCGGCACGCGGTCTCGGCGCACGGCGCTCGGCCTGCTCGGAGTCCTGCTGCGCGGGTTGATTCTGACCGAACGCCGCGGAGCCGCCAACAACGAGAATGCACGCCGCGAACTGCTTGATCATGGGACTGCCTCGATTCCCCGCCGCGCCGGTATCCGATGCCTGACCACCAGCATACCGCCCCGACCGCGTTTGGTGGTAGGATGAAGCCATGAACACGCGCACGATGGTGGGCCGGGTCTCCCAGCCGGCCATTCAACTCGCCGTGGCCGCAGTGGCACTCCCGCTGTTCTCCGCCTTCGCCGCCGCGGCAGGCATTTGCGGAGAGACTCCTCCGCCGACCATCCCCGCCGCGTCCGTCCAACCGCCCGAAGCGGCCCGGCCTCGCGCGACCGCGACCGACCTGGCGCGGGCGTACATCGAACTGGAGCGAGCGTTCTTCGCCGCGCCGGTCGAGCGGGAACTCTGCCGCGAGGTGAACATCGCGTTCGATGAAGCGTCCCTGCTGTTCTTCTCGGGGGACTTTGCGCGGGTGGTGGAGATTGTGAACGCGCAGACGGCGCGGATCATGGAGACAGGAGGTCTCAAACCCCACGTGCTGCGCGGGCCGCGTGAAGAGGGAGCGCTTGAAGCTGGTCCTCTTCGTGGATCTGATCAAGTGGCGCTCGAGATTGCTGACTTCGTCGCGGAGTCCGAAACCGATGGCTTGCTGCAAAAGGTACAGTGGCCCGCGAACTCCGAATTGGTGTGGCGCGAGCGTCGCTTACTCCTGTCGCGTGTCGAGACTCGCGGGACAATGGAGTCTCTGCTTTTCAGTTCGCGATCTCTTGCGACCGAGCTTGGCGGTGAGTACCGGAGAGTCATACACGGCGAACACCCCTACACCCGCCGCCGCGGCGACCTCTGGCGGCCATTCTTCATCGACGATCAGCCCGCGCCGATGCGCCTGTTCTGTCCCGAGAACCGCGAGCCCCCCGCCGCGGGATGGCCGCTGGTCATCGCGCTGCACGGCGCGGGCGGGAACGAGCACATGTTCTTCGCGGCGTACGGCGTGGGCCGCATCAAGCAACTCGCCCAGCAGCACGGCTTTGTCGTCGCCTGCCCGCAGAACTCGCCGTTCTCGGCCCAAGCGTCGATCTTCGATGCGCTGGTCGATTCCATCGCGCTCGACTACCCGATCGACCGCTCACGCATCTACCTCGTCGGGCATTCCATGGGCGCGGCGGTCGCGCTGGCGTGGAGCAAGGGACGGCACGACAAGGTCGCCGCGAGCGCGCTCATCGCCGGCGCGGGCCGGCTCTCGCCGCGGGACACACTCCCGCCCACGCTCGTGATTGCGCCCGAACTCGACGGGTTGATCGCCGCGAAGTCGATCATCGACAACGCCGAACGCGCCGCCGCGGCGGGCGTGAAGGTGGAAGTGCGCGAGATCAAGGACTACGGCCACACGCTGGTCGTCGGGCACGTGCTGCCCGAGGTGATCGAGTGGCTGTTGAACCACACCCGCGAAGGCGACGCGCCGGCGCCGCCCGCGCCCCCTGCATCGCCGCGAACCGCCAAACAAGGAGCCGCCCCATGATGTCCCGAATCGCTGTTTCGGTCGCGCTCGCCGCGTGCCTGCTCGCCAGCGCGTGCGAAGAGAAGATCACGGTCGAAAACTACGACCGCATCACCAACGGCATGACCATCGCGCAGGTCGAGAAGATCCTCGGCTCGGGCAAGGACGACACCTCGCACCAGGGGACCAGTATCGGCACGTCGGGCATCGCATCGGCCAGCAGATCCACGGACCAGGTCTTCGTGTGGGAAGACAAGAGCGGGGCGAAGATCATCGTGGTCTTCCAGGATGGCAAGGTGGTGCAGAAGAGCAAGCAGAACCTGGAGTGAGGGGATGGCGGAGTGCGGATTTTTGATTTTGGATTGGGGACTTTGGGTTGAGAACCCCGGAACCCCGGAACCCGGAACCCGAGACCCGCCCCCGTTCGCGGCCCCGTGGAATGGCCGCGGGCGGGGCCTATACTGGCATCCCGTGGCCCAAGCCAACCGCCGCGGCGACCGATAGCAGACATACGAAGGCCTGTAGCTCAGTTGGCTAGAGCGCACCCCTGATAAGGGTGAGGTCGGCAGTTCGACCCTGCCCAGGCCTATTTGATCGACCCCGGCACCCGAAGCAGCCGGGGTCGTGTCATTTTTGGATCGGCGCTCGCGGCGGCGCAGGCTCAGCGCTCCGCAGCGTCAGCCCGCACTCCGGACAGATGGGGGCCTTGAGGTTCTTGAGGGAGTAGCCGCATTGTGGGCACTCGGTCGCGGGGCCGGGCACGGGCACCAGCCAGCGCGCCAGCGGGCGGCTCGTCGCGGCGAGCACGAGCGCGGGAACCCAGAACGCGCCGAGGACCGCGAGCACCGGGACGGCGAGATACTCAAACCCGCTGAAGCGCCCAATGCGCGACTGAAAGGCCATGCCCGCGGCCAGAGCGCCGACCAGCACCAGCAGCAGCGCGATGGCGCGCACGATCACCAGGCACAGGTGGCGGCGCTGCAGGATGACGCGTGCATCAACGCTCATGCGGGCATGCTACCGCTCGCGACGGCGGCGTGCGCACAGGCCCGCCAGCGCGAGCAGCCCCGCCGCGCCCGGCGCGGGAACGGGGCTGGGAGCCTGCCGCGCCGGCATGACAAAGTCCGGCGATTCGGGCCGCACGGCGAACACGGGGCGCGGCGAGAACGTCGCGCCTGTGGGGTCGAGCAGCGCGGCGACCTCGGATGGTGGCTCGCCGAAAACCGGCGCGGCGGGCTCGACCACCACGACCGACTGGATCAGCGCCGCGCTGCGGGTGTTGGACGATGGAACGAAGGTGTCGGGAGTGATGGTGGACTGCGCCGCGACAGGCGAGCCGAGTACGCACACCGCAACCACGACAGCACCGAGCCGGACCATCGGATCCTCCCTCCGTCCACGGCTCAATCTATCGTCGTCGCGCAGTGAACCCAAGCAGAAATCGCGCCGTGCGCGCGGGCGAGGTCCGAGAACGCGCGTGCGTCGTCAATGCCCGAACAGGTTCTTGTCCCCGAACATGCCCTCGGCCTCGAAGTGCGCCAGCGCCTCATCGACCGACCGGAAGACCTTCGTCGCGGTCTCGGTGATGAACGGCGACGGGTTCTTCTTGGGCTTCCAGACGACGTACACCTCTTTGGTGTGCTCGAAGGCGTGCTGCAACTCGCGCTCCACGCCGCTCGACAGCCCCGGCACGCCGCCGGGCAACTCGGGGATCAGACTCACGATCATGTCGGATTGATCGATGAGTTTGAAGTCCCGCATGTAGATCTGCCCGTCGATGTCGCCGGCGATATCCAGCACCTCGCGGACGCGCACGCGGATCGGATCCTTCGCGGCCTTGGACCCTCCGAAACTGTGCGGAACAACCTCCAGCCATTCATCGACCTTGCCCTCGGCCGCCTTGGCCACGGCACGATCGAGCAGCAGTTTCTCATCGACGTCGCCCGGATCGAACGTAATGAAATGCTCGGCGAGTTTGGCGCGGAAGTGATCAATCTCCGCCAGCGTGTCGGGCATGTCCACCACGTGCGACATCGGGAACGATGGATACACCTTCTTGAGGCTCGGCCGGCAGACCAGGCGGAAGAGCGTTCGCCGCGTATCGGCGTGACGCCCGCGGGCCATGATGTAGAAGTTCGACCCGCCCCCCGCGCCCCCGCCCCCACCACCACCCCCGCCACCGGAAACCGCGCGACTCATCAGTTCCGTCGCGAGCAGTTCCTCCTCGCGCCAGACCATGCAGTCCTTCAGCGTCGCATCGATGTCGTGCTCCTGGTGCAGACGGTGGTGCACGACCTCGATGTTGTCGACCAGGCAGATGAACAGGTCGGGCCGGAGCGCGGCGATCTGGTCATAGTCGAACGCCGCGAACAGCCCGTGCCGCCAGCGGAAAGTCGCGTGGGTGTTGACGATGATGTTCTTCTGGTCGCGCGCATCGGCGATGACGTCCTTGAACGCCGCCCGCCGGAGCGAGTTCAGGCGCGACAGGGGCAGATCGAGAATGCGACCAGGGCGCACATCGGGTGCCTCCTTGTACATCAGGTCGCCGATGTGGTACATGGACAGGGCCTCGCCCTGCGCGCCGGCGAAGTCTCGCACGGCGTCGAGGTACTGCTTCTTGTCCATTCCGACCTGGCCGGTGATGATCGCTCGCATACGGCCCGAGTATACGGGTGCCGCCCCGGCAAACCCCGGCACCCCGCCCTCGCCGCCGGAGCCTGCGCTCTGGGCCTCGCGCAATGGCAAGGGCCGGGCGACTCGGCCCGGCCCCGCTATCAGAGAGTTGTTCTGCGCTTCGCACCGGCCTCGCGCACCGCCCCGGTGCCGAGCCGCGGTCGAAATCCGTGACCGATGAAGCGGCGAGGATGTCCGAGTTCCTCGCCGCTCGCATGAAGGTGGGCCCGCGATCGGGTCTCGCGTTCGGCCGACTCGGACATTGCAAGCCGCGTGCCGCGGCGGACTTCCGCCGAGTACTGGGCATTTCCTGATGCCCGCACCGCCCTTGCAGCCAATGCTGGCTGCAATCCGCCGCCACTGGCTATGCACCGCCGCTCCACGTTACGGCGCGTACCCGGCACCCGCCTCGCGCCGCATCCGTGCCAACTCCGCCTCCCCGGCGATGTGACCGAACGCGGGCCAGGGCGTTTCATTCACGATGTCTCTCAGTTGATCCACCGCGGCGCGCCGCCGACCGTCGAGCAGGTCGGCCATCGCCGCGCCGTACAGCCATGTTGCCCGGTCGATCGAGGCCGGCATCGGCGCGCGGGCAAGCGTGTGCCCGACCGACTTGAAGTCCAGCAGCAGCGCGTGATACGCGTGGTTCTCCAGGATCTCCATGTCCTGGCGGATCGGCTCCAGCGCAGCGCGCGCTTCCTCCGCCCGCCCCAGCCGCCGAAGCGTGAGATAATGCCAGTAGGTCGAGGCCACCAGCATGTCGTCGTTGATGCGCGACAACCCCACGCACCGCGCCCAAGATTTCTCCGCCGCGGCGAACTCGCCGCGAAGATACTGCACCAGCGCAAAGTGATACCAGATGTTGGTGTGATCCGTGCTCCGCGGCAAGCCGGCGGCGTTGGGCGCGCCATCGGGTTCGACAGCATCGGCCGTTCCCGCGGCCAGTTCCGCCGCGCGACGAAGATCGCGCTCGGCCAGCGAAAACTGCCGCGTGGTGATGTACCTGTGCCCGCGATGCCGGAGCAGGCGGTAACTCTGCGGGTGAACGCGCAGGCCCGCGCTGAAGGCGTCGATCGCCTCCCGGTAGCGATACTGGTAGGCCAGCCGACGGCCAAACCAGATGTGCGCTTCTTCCGACTGCGGATCGGCGGCGAGCGCGGCCTTGGCCGCGGCGAGATCGGCCTCGAGCGCAGCGCGGCGATCGGCGGCAATCTCCGGTGCCTCCAGCCTTTGGCCGCTGAGTGACCAGACGGTGGTCGAGTGCGGAGCCCGGCCCGCTTCCCGGAGTGTGCTGTCGGGTGGGCTGCAACCCACCGGCACGGTGAGTGCCAGCAGCCAGAGGGCTCCGCGAACGCCGCGTGCGGTGATCATCAAGCCCAGTCTACTTGATCGGGAACCGACCGGCCTGTCGTGGGGTACGGTTCAGTGTGGGTGATCCGCTCGCACCGCCCAAAAGCGCCCTCGCGGGTAACTCAGCCGCGGCATCGGCCATGTGCCCGCGCTGCGGATACGACCTGCGCGGCACGACCCAGGCGTGGAAGACCGCCTGCGATCTCACCGGCACCTGCCCGGAGTGCGGCCTGCACTTCGACTGGGCGGACCTGCTGCGCGAGGACCGGGCCCGGCTCCCGGGGTTCGTCGAGCATCCCGGCCACGGCAGTTCGTGGCTGGGCGGCGCGTTCCTTTTTCGCGCCCTGCGCACCTGGACCTGGGCTCTCTGGCCGCCGCGGTTTTTTGCGCGAGTCTGCATGCATCACCGCTTCGACGTCCTGAGGCTCCTGCTCTGGCTGCCGGCGCTGTGCGGCACAATGTATCTCGCCGCCGCGGCGTGCATGTTCGCCGGCACGTTTGTACAGGCCGGCGCGGTGGTGGGCCCCGCGCTCGCAGCCGAGCGCGCGGCCGCTGCGACCATCAACGACCTGTGCGTCGGTCTCGTGCATGTCACGCCCCGGTGGACCGTGCTCGTGCGGCTTTCCGCGCACCGAGTGCCGATCTGGGTGTTCCCGGGACTCGCGGCGTGGGCGGTCGCTCCCCTGCTACTGCTTTCTCTCTCCGACACGCGCCGACTGGTGAAGATCCGTGCCGCGCACGTGCTCCGCGCTGCGGTGTACGGGTGTGCGTGGATCGTTCCGATCTTTGCGCTCCGGCTTGTGAACCGCGCGGGGATGGTCGTGCTGGTGTCGCTGGACCGCTGGGTTGGGACGCCGCGGACACTGGTGGTCCGAACTCACTGGTTCAGCATGCTCCTGCCCTCCTGGAGCGACATCGCGCTCGGTGGCGTTGTGGCGCTGTGGATGACCTGGTGGTGGTGCGTGGCGATCGCGCGAGGGTGGCGCTTGCCGCGGCCGCTGGCCGTGTGCGCCATCGTGCTCGGGATCAGCATCGCAACGGGTGTTGTGGTGCTCTTTCTGGATCGCCGCATGGTCCGATTCCTTGTTTGAGTGCCCATCCCCACCGAAAGTTCGGTGGTTATCGGAAACTGAAAGCGAGGACGAACCCACCGGCACCCGTACAAATACGGTCTTTATTCGCAACCTGAACGGGTGTTTTTCCCAAACAGGGGTATGGTCGGCCAGAATTTCCACCAAAGACCCCCCCAACGTTGTAACTTGGGTATTGACCGCCCTTTGACGATCGAGGATACTGATCCGTTGCCGATGGTGCGCCGCGATCGCGTTTCCGCTCGGCATGCGGAACGATCGGGAGGCTGATCGGCCGCGGATTCAGGCGGTTGTGCGTTCGTTTGGGATGGACACGGAACGGTTGCACCAGTCAAAGCGTTGGCCACGGCGCATGAAGCGCGGGTCTCGCTGAAACACGAGCGGGTAGCGAGTCCATGGCCACGATCACCAAGAAAGACCTCGTCGACCGGATCTCGGCGAGGATGACGACCTGTCATCGTGCAGACGTCAAGCAGGTCATCCAGTCGTTTTTGGACAGCATCATCGAAGAACTGGGGAAGGGCAACCGCCTTGAGTTTCGGGACTTCGGCGTGTTTGAAGTGAAGGAGCGAGCGGCCCGCGTCGCCCAGAACCCCAAGACGCTCGTTCCCGTGAAGGTCCCGCCGAAGCGCACCGTGAAGTTCAAGGTCGGAAGGCTGATGAAGGAGCAACTGGAACGCAACGCATCGAGCAAGCCCGAGGTCGTGGTAAACCCGGACCTCTCTCCCAACGGACGCGTGCAGAGCAAGAAGCCCGCGACCTGAGCCGCCAAGAGCCGACAACCCGAAGTGTGTTCCGGAACCCCGGCCGTTGTTTCCCGGGGTTCGTGTGTTTTTGGGGAGCGCGATCGCAGGCGCTCAATCCGCCGGAACGCACCGGCCCCGGGCCCAATCCCGCAACTCCTCAACGCGCTCGCGCATTGTCACCGACAGCGGCGGAGAGTTCGCGGCGGTCTGCAGCAGCAACTGCGTTGTCAGGTCTTCGTCGCGCGCGTGGGCCCGGTGCAGCGCGGCGATGATCGCCTGCTCGATCTCCGCGCCCGAGTAGCCCTCCGTTCCCGCCGCGAGCGCCTTCACGTCGAACTGCGCGGGGTCCCGCTTCCGCTTGGCAAGGTGGATGCGGAAGATCTCTTCCCGCGCTTCGGCGCACGGAAGGTCCACGAAGAAGATCTCGTCGAATCGGCCCTTGCGCAGCAGTTCCGGCGGCAGGGCCTCGATGTCGTTGGCCGTCGCCACCACGAACACCGGCGCACGGTGCTCCTGCATCCACGTCAGCAGCGAGCCGAACATGCGGCGGGAGAGGCCGCCATCGGTGCTCGTGCTCGCGGCGGACGCAAAGGCCTTCTCGATCTCGTCGATCCAAAGAACGATCGGCGACATGGCCTCGGCCTGGTGCAGTGCATCGCGGAGCCTCCGCTCCGACTCGCCGATGTAGCGGTCGTAGAGCGCGCCCACATCCATCCGCAGCAGCGGCCGCTGCCACGCCGTCGCGATCGCCTTGGCGCACAGGCTCTTGCCCGCGCCCTGCACGCCCAGCACCAGCAGCCCCCGCGGTGGAACAAGCCCCTTCTCCAGCGCGCCGTCATCCAGCGCGTGCTCGCGATCGGCCAGCCATTGCTTCAGCCGGCGCATCCCGCCGATGCGCGACAGGTCCACCGGGCTCTTGACATACTCCAGCAGGCCCCCGGCCGTCACCGCCTGACGCTTGATGGCCATGATGCGGTTGATGTCCGAGGCATCGAACTTGCGGTCCTCGCTGACCGCATCAATGACCACCTGCCGCGCCTGCCGGCGCGAAAGCCCCGCGAGGTTTCGCAGCATGGTGTCGAGTTCGCGCCGGGACAGATTGACCCGCACCGGCGTGCCGCGGTGGGCCCACTGCAGCGTGCTCTTCACGATCTGGTGCAGTTCGTCGCGCGTCGGGAGCGTCAGTTCAAGCCGCGCGGAATCGGACGAAAGCACCGGGGGAAGGTCCGGCCGGTGGTCGATCAGCACCACGGTCGCGCCGCGCGCGGCCACGCGGCCGATGGTCTCGCGCAGCAGACGCAGCACGCGCTCATCGCCCAGATGCGGGACCAGGTCCAGGCACACCAGCAGCGGCCCGTTGGTCGCGCCCAGCCCCGCCGATTGGTCGGCTTTCTCCGCCGCGCGGGCCAGCGCGGCCAGGCCCACGATCGGGTTCTCGGTGCCGGTCTCGGGCGATGCGCCGGCGAGTTTGGCATCCTGCACGCCGCGGATCACCGACCACGTCCACACGCCGCGCCCCAGCCGCAGGGCGGCATCATGCACCAACTGCTGCGCATAGTCCTCCTCGAAGGTGGGAATCCAGATGCAGCCGTTCTGGCCGCGGACCAGGTCGCACAAACGGTCGAGGTTGGACTTGGCATCGGGCATCGCGAGGCAGTGTACTCGAGCCGGCGGGAGCGTCGAAGTCCAGCCTGTGACATGGATTTGCATGGAGCATCCGGTTCCGGATCCTGGACTGGAGATTCTGGACTGTGGAACTCCGGGCCCCGGATGCCCCTCTCCGCACGACCCTGTGCGCCTTCGTGCCCGCATCATGTCCGCGCGGCGGTCGCCCTCGCCTACCCTTGGCTCTCCAACGAAAGGACCTGCACCATGCGCTTTGTTTCGGCCTTGCTTGTTGCCGCGGGCCTCGCCGCCGCGGCCGCCGCGACCCAACCCGCCACGACCCCCCCGCCCACCAAGCCGGTTGCTCCGGCCCAACCAGAGACCCCCCCGATGCCGCAGGCGATCCCCGTGCCCGATGGTCCCATCGTGGCCCGCAAGGAACTCGAGGGCGGCCTGCTGGTCGAGGACATCAAGATCGGCGAGGGGTACGAGGTCAAGGAGCACGGCGCGATCGTGGCGCACTATCACGGCACGCTGCGAGCCGACCCGACCAGGGTGTTTGATTCTTCATTCAACCGCGGCGAGGAAGCAACGTTCTCGCTCGACGGCGTGATCCAGGGCTGGCAGAAGGGCGTGCCGGGGATGAAGATCGGCGGCGTGCGCCGGCTGATCATCCCCGCCGCGCTGGCCTACGGGGCCCGCAGCCCGTCGCCGGACATCCCCGCCAACGCGGATCTGGTGTTCGTGATCCAGGTCGTCGATGCACTGCAGATCGAGGATGTCAAGGTCGGCGAGGGTGAGGAGTGCGATGGGCAGTTTGTCGCCGTGACGGCGCACGTGATGCGCGATGCCGAGGGGAAGGAAGTCGAGAAAGTCGACGCCTCGAAGCCGTACATCTGGCTCCCCGGCGAGATGAACGCGCCGCAGACCAACTTCGACACCATGCAACTGGCGATGGATGGGATGAAGCCCGGCGGGAAGAGGCGGATCAAGATCCCCAGGCAGATGAACGCCTCGCCGCCGTCGCTCTTGTCCACGCGCCCGCAGAACGTGGCGCTCACGGTCGAGATCGAGTTGATCGCCGCGAGAAACCTGCCGCGACGCGGGCGGTGAGGCCCGTCACGACAATCGGCCCGGTCTGAGCCTCAACCGATACCCCGCTCGTGAGCACGGTAAGTGCTCCGAGCACGCCGAACTTCCAGAATCTCATGTGGTTCACCCTTTGCGTTTGCGTCTTGTCACGAGAACAACGCACCCGGAGGCAAGCACCGCCGCAACGGACGGGCCGGGGACAGTCGAAGCAATCCGAAGGCCATGGCTGTAATCACTAATCCAGGGTTCCGTTTCTCCGAGGCGAAGCCAGACTGGATCACCAACACCGCTGCCGAGATTGTTCCAATAGCTGCCGTCGTAGGCGCGCCCCATCCCTCCGCCTGCCACGAATCGAATCTCCTCCGTCCACTCCGTCGTTGCGCCAGAAACATCGAACAACCCCCACGGACTCTGAACGTCGGAATATGCGCCGAGGGGCACCGTGAACGGGCTGTAGCCGGGAAAGAAACCCGCTTCCCACCCGTAGTTCGTCTGCGCTGGCACGCCGTTGGGGTCAGGATGCGGCGGCTGCAACAGGTTCGGGCTGACAAGCACGCCCGGCGGGCCGGGGATGAGCGGCGAGTCGGAGCCGTTGGGGTAGGCCCACCAGCCGCCCTGGTCGGGGCCGTCCTTGTGCGGGTCGTAATGAGCGGCTTTGAGCCATTCATCCCATGTTGGGATGAAATACCGTGCATCCGGCGAGCGAGTCGCCTGGTCACTGAACCCGCCCGTGCCGTTGTTGCCGAACGTGCTGACATCATACGCGCCGACCAGGAAGTTCTCCCGCGGCACGACCCCGCCCGGGCCCGCCGCACCGGCCCCGCCGTTGTGCAGGAAGTTGCAGTATATCGCGGCCATCCGCCACGAAATGTTGCCCACAGGCCGCATTTCGTTGCCCGCCGGAACCTGCCATCGTCGCGCGTTGGGGTTCGAGTTGTTGATTGGCGTCGTGCCCTGCGCACCCCAGAACGTCGGCGGGATCAGCCAAGGCAGCCCCGGCTCCCCCGCCGGACGGTCAAACGCCGCGTTGAAGAATGAAACCCACTGGCTCGTCGTCACCTCGAACCGGCCGATGGAGTACTCGTAGCCGACGCTTCCACGACCGAGAGCCTGATTCGGGATTGGTGGAAACTGCTGCGGTGGCGAGCCCATCCACGGCGCATTGCCGGGATGCGAAATCCGCACGAAGTCGATGCCGGAGAGCGGGTCGATGTCGGCGAGGGCCGGAGCGGCGATTGCCGCCGCGGCGATGATTGAAGCCAACAACCGCGCGATGCCTCTTCCTTCTTCCCCTCTCCCCGCCACAGCGGGGAGAGGTCCCCGAGCGCAGCGAGGAGGGTGAGGGGAGTGAGGTGCGAGCCGGCAGAACCCCTCACCGTCTCGGCCTTCGGCCTCGACACCTCTCCCCGGCGACCGGGGGAAAGCGAACCAAGGCCCCCTCACCGGTCGCTGCGCGACCACCTCTCCCCGTTCAGAGCAACGGGGAGAGGGGAAAGCGAAAGACAACCTCCCCCTCTCCCCGCCACAGCGGGGAGAGGTCCCCGAGCGCAGCGAGGGGGGTGAGGGGAGTGAGGGGCGAGCCGGCAGAACCCCTCACCGTCTCGGCCTTCGGCCTCGACACCTCTCCCCGGCGACCGGGGGAAAGCGAACCAGCGTCTCGCGCGACCACCTTCCGTTCAGAGCAACGGGGAGAGGGAAAGCGAAAGATTGGTCTCCCCTCTCTCCCCGCCACAGCGGGAGAGGTCCCTTGAGCTGCAAGAGGGGGTGAGGGGAGGAGGGGGAAGGTGAGCCGCGTGCAGAACCCTCACTGTCTCGCCTGGTGGCCTCGACAGCCTTCCTCCCCGGCGACCGGGGGAAAGCCAACCGCGTCCCTCACCGGTCGCGGCGACCACCTCTCCTCCCCGTTCAGAGCAACGGAAGAGGAGAAAGTTGGAACACGTCCGATAGGTTGTCCGGGGCTTGCGTGCGGCACGGGCGTCTCCAAGGAGAACCGAGACAGCCCTCTCATCCATGGGGAAGGTACCACCCCGTGCGCGGAATGCAAGGGGCGGTTCTGAATCTCCGGCCCGAACGTGTACACAACTTGCGATGCGCCCGCCGCGGCGAAGTTGCCGCGGGGTTGAGCCCGGTACGAAGTCGCCGGGTGGTCTTACTTCACGATCACCGCCCGCGGCGACACAAGCAGCACCGGCCGATCGCGGAGTTGCATGAGCGCGCCGAGATGATCCCGCACCGCGGGCCAGTGGCGCTCGCCCACCAACGCACGACCCGCCGCGACCAGCGGCGACAGCGCGGGGTCGTCCCGTCCGGCCTGCACCGAGCCGGGCGCGGCGGCGCCCAGTGCTCCGCCGATGACATCCAGCAGGCTCGCCGGGCCGGGGTACTCGAGCACGTCGTATGCGCCATCCGCGAGATTGAGGTGCGCCGCCATGTCGGCCACCGCGTCCTGCAGCCCGCCGACCTTGTCGGCCATCTTGTGGCCCACCGCATCGGCGCCCGTGAACAGCCGGCCCTCGGCGGTGCGCGACAGGTCCATGCCCGGCCGGCCCGCGCTCACGCGCGATGCGAACAGGTCGTAGGTCTCCTTCATCTTGGCGCGCACCAGTTCGCGCTCGGCATCGGTCCACGGCGCCGACGAACCGAGGATGTGCCCCATCGGCCCGCGGGCCCGGCCCACAGAACGAACCCGGAGTTTGTCGTACAGGCCGGTCATCGCCACCTTGCCGCCGACAACGCCGATCGACCCGAGAACGCTCGACTCGTTGGCATAGATTCGCTGCGAGCCGACGGCGACGTAGTAGCCGCCCGAAGCGGCCATGTCGCCCACGCTCGCCCACACCGGCTTCTCCTTCGACACGCGGTGCAGACCCTGCCAGATGATCTCGCTGGCCGTCGCCGAGCCGCCCGGCGAGTTGATCCGTATGACAATGCCCTTGATCAGATCGTCGGACTTCAACTCTTCGAGAATCCGCCGGATGGTCGTCGAGCCGACACCCGATTCGCCGAACAGCCCGCCCTGCGTCGACTCGCCGTCGATGATCGGCCCATCGATGTGCACGACCGCGATCGTGTCGCGCTCGGGGTAGATCTCCGGCTCCTGGAACAGCGCGCCGATCGCGGCGAACGGATTGCTCATGTCCGGAGCGGCCGCGCCCGCCTCGTGCTCGATGTTCACCCACGACACGCCCGATGCGCCGTACCCACGCGCCAGGTGATCCGAGAGGTCCGGCAGGTCGATCGACGCATCGAGAAGGCCGACGCGACGCGCCGTCGGGCCATCGGCCATCCACGCGGCCCGCATCGCTTCGTCGATCTGGGCATCGTTGAGCCTGCGCCCGGCTCTGATCCTGGTGCGCAGGTTCGCGTACATCCCGTCGAGCAGCGCGTTGATGTTCTGGTCCCACTCCGGGCTCGGCCCCGGACGAGTCATGGACTCGTTTGCGCCCTTGTACGCGCCGACCTGCACCAGTTCCGCCTTCACGCCGACCCACTCCAACGCGTCCGCCAGGAACAGTTCCTCCATGTACAGTCCGGGGAGCGATACCGCGCCGCCCTCCTGGATGATCACCTCATCGGCGTGCGCGCCGAGCACGATCTCCGCTGGCCCGTAGAAATCGGTAAAGACGTGGACCTTCTTGCCCGCCGCCCGCACACGCCGGATCTCGCGGCCCAGTTCCTCGGCCTGCGTGATCGAGAGCGGCGCTTCGCGCAGACGAACCACCACGCCCTTTGAAGCGGCGTCGTCCGCCGCGCGGCGGAGCAGCGAGACCACCGCGCAGCGTCGGCTCGTTCTCAGCGCCAAAGAGCCACGCCAGAGGGCTGGGCCGCTCGACCGGCGTCGCCTCGATCTCGATCAGGGCGATCGTGGGATTGGCGGCCGGCTCATCGGCACGAGCCGTCCACGCTGCCAGCGCTCCGACCAATGCGCACGCTCGGGTCAGTCTCGAAAGCACCGGGTGACCTCCTGCGGCCGAGGTGCGAGTCGTCGCCATCCGCCGCGGCGAACACTAGGGCACCGGCGAGAACCCGCACCGGCGTAGACTCCTCGCGTGCCCGGGTAGCTCAGTTGGATAGAGCAGCGCTTTCCTAAAGCGCAGGTCGCACGTTCGAATCGTGTCCCGGGTGTTTCGGAGGACCGCGGAGCGGCAGCGAGCCGCGCTAGACTTGGCCCCACGCACGGGCGGGCAACCCGCCCGTCGGAAATGCGCAACACGGTCAAGGACAAGCACTTATGGAAGCCGGGATCGTCGGCCTGCCCAACGTCGGCAAGAGCACGCTGTTCAACGCGCTGACCAAGGCCGGCGCGCTCGCCGCGAACTATCCGTTCGCGACCATCGAGCCCAACGTCGGGGTCGTGCCGATCCCCGATCCGCGGCTCGAGGAGATCCGGCGGCACATCGAGAGCCAGAAGATCATCCCCGCCGCGTTGCGCCTGGTCGATATCGCGGGCATTGTCCGCGGCGCGAGCAAGGGCGAGGGTCTGGGCAACAAGTTTCTCTCGCACATCCGCGAGGTCGATGCGATCGTGCAGGTGGTTCGGTGCTTTGAGAAAGCGCCGGGCGGCGAGGAGATCACGCACGTCGATGGCACCGTCGACCCGGTCCGCGACCTGGAAACGATCAACGCCGAACTGGTGCTGGCCGACCTGCAGACGGTGGAGAACTCGATCGGCAAGGCCGAGCGTGCTGCCAAGAGCGGCAGCCGCGAGGACATCGCCCGATACGAAGTGCTCAAGAAACTGCTGCCGGTGCTGAGCGATGGCCGACTCGCCGGCACCGTGCGCTTCGATGATCCGGAACAGATCAAGGCCATGAAGGGCCTGGGGATGATCTCCGCCAAGAAAGTGCTCTATGTCGCCAACGTAAGCGATGACGATGTCAACGGGCGCGGGCCGCTGGCGATGAAGGTGCGCGAGTGGGTGAAGGCCCACGGCGGCGACCCGGAGTTCGACGTGGTGCCGGTGTGTGCGAAGATCGAGAGCGAACTGGCCGAACTCTCCGACGAGGACCGGCTGGAGATGCTCCAGAGCCTGGGGATGAAGGAGCCCGCGCTCAACGCGCTGGCCCGCGCTGCGTATCACTTGCTGGGCGTGCAGAGTTTCTACACGGCGGGCCCGAAGGAGATCCGCGCGTGGACGGTGCCGGTGGGCGCGACTGCGCCGCAGGCCGCGGGCGTGATTCACACCGACTTTGAGCGCGGCTTCATCCGGGCCGAGATCTACTCGGTCGAGGACCTGAAGGAACTGGGCACCGAGAAGGCCATCAAGGATGCGGGCCGCCTGCGCGTGGAGGGCAAGGGCTACACCATGCAGGATGGGGATGTCTGCCACTTCCTGTTCAACGTGTAGGCGGCGGGGCGGCCGGCTCCGCGGCGGGCAGCGTCGAAGACGCGGCGGGCACGCCCTCGCGCCGAACCAGGCGCCGCTGCAACTCGGCAACCTGCGCGGGCACGTCGAGCATGTCGGGCTCGAAGGCGCGCTTCGCGGCCATGAGGAACAGCAGGCGCAGCGCGCGGTTGTGCGAGTCGTCCTCGATTTGTTCCGCCAGCGCGAGCAGGTCGCGCACGGCTGCTTCCACGACTGACCGGGCCTCATCGCTCAGCGGCGTGCCCACTGGTCGATCCGCCGCGCGGAGCACCGCGGCGGTCAGGCGCATGCCGCGGCGCATGTCCCGCCACCGGTCGCCGGGCGCGAGCATCGATTCGTAGTGCGCATCGTTGATGTCCAGATACTTCCGGGCGGCCTCGTGATCGCCGATCCGCAGAGCCCAGAATGCCAGCGCATCGCGCCAGAGGAGCGTCTCGTAGTCACCCGCGCGGCCGCGGGACTCAAGGTCCTGCACAAGTTCTGCGACGATTCTGACACGGCTAGACCAGAGTTCGGCCATCTGCTGGTTCGACTGCTCTGAGAAGATCAACGGGCCCGCGATCGACTCCATCATCGTCAGCCCGGGCATCCAATCAATGCTGACACCGCCATCGCTCTTGCTTCTGATGATGTGGGCCATGGTTCCGAGCATTGCGAGCGAGTCATCGATTGCCCGCTTCTGCTCGGCGGACACTTTCCTGAGCGTCTGGTTCTGCTCTTCGAGGATTCTCCGCTGGGACACCGCCTGTGAACGCGCGACCCCCGCGACCGCGACAACCACGGCCAGCGCGCCCAGGCCGACCGCCGCGGACACCAGAGGCTGCCTGCGGACGAGCAGGGACGTGCGACGCCATGGCGTCGGCCGCCTCCATTCCAACGGTCTGTGCCCAAGAAACGCATCGAGGTCTTCGGCAAGGGCGTGCGCAGACGGTTGCCTGTCGGCGGGGCGCGGCGCGAGCGCTCGCCGGCAGATCGCGTCGAGGTCGTCGTCTACATCGGGATGCGCGGCGCGGGCCGATGGCGCTGGAGAATCCGGCCGCGCGTGCCGCGCGGCGACCTGCGCCGGCGTTTCGCCGTTGGGCGCCTTGCCGGTCAGCAGGAAGTACAGCAACCCGCCCAGCGCGTAGATGTCCGCCGGGATGGCCTGCGCGCCCTCCTCGGCCCGGTACTGCTCGGGAGCGATGTACGCCAGATTGCCCACGGGGGTCGCATCGGGGATGCGCCCCGAGTTCGACCGCACCGCCGCGGCGACCCCGAAGTCGGCGACCTTCGGCTCTCCCGAACTGGTCATCAGAATGTTCGATGGCTTGAGGTCGCAGTGCACAACGCCTGCGACATGGGCCGCGTGCACGCCCCGGGCGATCGCGGCGACGAGCCGCGCGGCCTCGCGCGGCGGCACACGCTGGCTGCGCCTTGCACACCACCGCGCGAGGTCGCCCGCATCGACGTGCTCGTACACGATGTACTCGATGGAACGCTCATCCGTGCCGCGGTCGTGTACACGCACAACATTGGGGTGATCGATCCGGCGGGCCTTGAGGCTCTCGGCCGCGGCGAAACTCGCGGCGTCCGCCGCGGCAACGGGTCGCAGGCGCTTGATCGCGACCCAGGCGGGCTTGTCGGGTTCACTGAGCAGGTGGTCGGCGGCGAGATACACCTCGCCCTGTGCGCCGATGCCCAGACGCTCGCGCACATCGAAGCGGCGCCGTCCATCGGGCAGCCGCGGGCCGTACTCGCACGGGACCTGAAGAGGGACCGATCTGCCCGCCGAGCGCCCCAGCGTGGTCGTTGAGGCCAGCCCGTCGGACAGCGCGACAGCGGTCTCGATCGCGGCGGACAACCGGGGGTGCTGACGCGCGAGCATTCGCGCCGCATCCGCCTCGGGCATTCCGGCGGCGATGGCTGCCCGCAATGCGAACTCAATGGCCGCGTCGAGAGCGATCCGCATTCCCTCGATGCCCGGCACACCGTTCAGGTAGCGCTCGATGGTCAAAGGCAGGCCGCGGGCAAGTCGCTCGCGTGCATCGGCTTCGATGCTGTCGGCGACATCGTGGTCCTCGATTGCGCCGGTCGCCGCGCACACGACCGCGAACCCGGGATCGGGATCGGCCGAGTACCGTGCGGCGACCGCCGCGGCCGTGTCCTGGGATGTTCGCACCGGCATCAGAGTTCCCCGGCGTCGATCTTCTCGCGGAGCAGACCTCGGATGATGCGCCACCGCTGCCGAACCGCGGCGGGCGTAGCACCGAGCGCTTCGGCGATGCGGAAGAGCGGCCAATCGGCGAGCCACAACGTGAGGATCGATCGATCATCGTCAAAGTGCAGGGCGCTCAGCGCCTTTTCGAGAACGATGTCGGTGCCGCCAACGCCTGTTCGCTCCGCCGCGTCGATGCGGGCAAGGAGCACGCGCGCGATGGGTCCGTCTTCGCCTTCGGCCAGTTGCAGGCGCTTGACCGCACGGACCTTGTCGACCACGGCGGTTTCGGCCATTCGGAACAACAGCGACCACAACTGCGGTTCGTCGATCGCCTGCAGTTTCCCATCGCGAACGTAGTGGTCGAACCGGCGGCCCACGGTCGAGAGGATGTCCAGCGAGTCGAACATCCTCCGCACCGAGGCCCCGAGTTTTCCCCGTACCCGACGACGGATCAGATCGCCGTAGTCGTTGATGAACATCGCCGCGGCCTGGCGGTCCCCCTCACGCATCCGCTGAAGCAGTTGCTCGACCGGGAGCGTGTCCGCGACCGCCGGCCCCCCGCCACCGCCCCCGGGCGGGTCCCGGAATGTCGTGGAGATGGGCTGGGTCTCGAGCATGGGCGGCCGGGTCAGGAACTGGGTGCGCGAAAAAAAACTTTCCGGATTGCTCACACGAGGGGTTCGAGGCACGACTAGTCGGTTGGAGGGCCGGTTTCCGGGGTCGCCGAGAACCGCGTGTGTACGCGGCGGCGATCACTGCGCGCCGTTCCCTCCCCAAGACCGGAGTACGTGCCATGGCAGCAGAGATCTGGAATCTCTGAACAATCGCGCAACCGCGGCGTGTGAATGATCGTATCGGAAGCGGGCCGTTGGCGGGAGAGCCGATGGCCGCACGGAGACGCGATCATGGGTGTCCGGAAGAACGAGTCGATGGGGTTTGTGGATGCGGCGCTCGACGGCCTGGGCGGAACACGGTCGGCCACGCTGCTGGAGCGGCTCGACGCGGCCACGCCGTGGGAGCGGCTCGCGGCCCCGATCCGGGCCCTGCCCGAGTACAACGCGCCCGGAGCCGGTCATCCGTCGTGGTGCCCGGTCCTGATGCTCAAGTGCCTGATGCTGGCCAAGTGGAACAACCTGAGCGATCCCGGGCTGGAGGATGCGCTCAAGGACCGGATCAGTTTCCGGAAGTTCGTGGGACTCTCGTTCACCGACAAGACGCCCGACGAGACCACGTTCGTGAAGTTCCGCAAGCGGCTGCGCGAGGCCGGGCTGCACGACACGCTCTTTGACGCGGTGGTGAAGCACATCGAGAAGCAGGGGTTGCTGGTACGTGAGGGGACGATGGTGGATGCGACGATCATCGAGGCCCCGCGTGGCCGGCCGCGGCCGGATGGCACGACCACACGCGACCAGGACGCCTCGTTCACCAGCAAGCACGGGACGCCGCACCACGGGTACAAGGGCCACATCGCCGCGGACCTCTCCGGGATCGTCACCGACTACCGCTTCGGCACCGCCAAGGAACACGACTCCAACCACATCGACGACCTGACCAGGAACGAGCAGAAGCTGGTGCTGGCCGACAGCGCCTACTCCTGCGCTGCGCGGCGTGCCGAACTGCGGGCCCGCGGCGTGATCGACGGCATCTGCTACAAGCGGGTGCGTGGGCAGGCCAGGCTGTATGACTGGCAGGAGCGGTGGAACGCCATCGTGGCACGCGATCGGGCCAGGGTCGAGCATCCCAACGCGATGATGAAGCAGCAACTGGGGTTCAGACGGGTGAGATACAGAGGAAGAGACCGCAACGCCTTCGACTTCGCCATGATCCTCATCGCCTGCAACATCAAGAGAAGCCTCAGTCTGAAAACCGCGGCCTGAGCCGCGGAGATCCACGTCGCACCGATGGATTCGCTCATCGGACGCGACGCCGGTCACCGATGCCGGCCCGTCCTCTCGAAGTGCAAGTGCCATTGGTCAGAGGTTCCATCTGTCAACAGGTTATCAGAAAGTGCCGCAGGATTCCAAAGGTTTCCACATTCGTCGCGCTGGTCCTGGCGATTGCCGTGCCGATTGGGCCGGCGATCGCAGCCCCGCCCCCCGCCGCTGCCCCACGAGACGGCAGTTCGTGGGAGTCGTGGATCCTGATCCTCCTGGAGTTGATGATCCAACGGCTCAGTTGCCCCGGTCTTCAACTCCCCCCCGATGTCCCCGTCGCGATGGAGGTGACGGTCGACTGCTACAAGAGCAATGGGCTTGCCCCCATGACCCTCTCCGAGCGTCTGGCCTTCCTGGCCGTTCTTGATGAGGCGGAACTGGCCGCGAAGCAGGCTCCGCAGGGCTTCCCCGACAACACGCTCAAGGAGTTCGTGAATGCCATCGCCGCGATGCGGCAGGAGGCGATGGCCGTTCCATGAGCCAAAACCCATCCCCCAAACTCGACACCAACGGCAATGGCGAGCAGGCCGGCCCGCCCGATCCCGCCCTGCAAGCCCGGCTGCAACTGATCTGCCGCCCGTTCACGCGGCGCGAACTGTCGGACCTCACCGGGATCTCCCACGAGTCGGTGCGACGCTACCTCGGGGGCCAGAACCCGGGCGTGCTCTTTGTCATGCGGTTGTGCGAGGCGCTCAACATCAGCGCCGATTGGCTGTTGCTCGGCCGCGGCATGCCCTTGTTCCTGTCGGACCAACGCAAGGACCCATCGCACGAGTCCATCAATCGCGCGCTCGAGACCCTCGGCGAGCACTTCCGTCTTCTTTCGGAGGAGATCTCACGCGCGGCGACGGTTCGCCCAACTGAGTTCGCCTCCCCGGAGTCGGTCACCCATGAGTCCGAGCCGGACCCTTCCAACACTCCGATCAAGCGAGGCAAACGAGCGCCCCCGGTCCAGGTCAGGCTGCTGCTCGGGCCTGCCAACGGGCGGAATCTGGAACTCCGCCAGCCGCTGCCCAACCGGATCCTGGTCGTGCTCGGAGAAGCCGGGGCCGTGACCGCCGAACCAAGCGAGCGGGAAGCCGCCCCGGGCGAGATGGTCTATCGGCGCGTGCTGGACCGCTCCTACCGCTGGGTTCCTTCGGATCGGTAAGCCCGGACGCGGCCCCTACGCTTGCGCGATGCGGGAGAACCAACTGCTCGCGCACATTCATGCACGCTCGGCGGACCTCGTCGCGGCGTTTGGCGAGGTCGTTGTCGGACCCGGCGACGACTGCGCTGTCGTGCGCGCCGGCACCGGCTCGCTGCTGCTGCTCACCGTCGATCAACTGGTCGAGGGCCGGCACTTTGCCGCAGACGCCGCCGCGGCGGAAATCGCGCACAAGGCCATCGCCCGGAGCATCTCCGATATCGCCGCGATGGGCGGCACGCCCGCCTGGGCGCTGGCGACGGGGCTGCTGCCGCGGCACTACGAGCGCGCCGACGAACTGTTCGACGCGATGTCCGCGGCAGCGCGCCAGATGGGCGCGCCGCTTGTCGGCGGCGACATCGCCACCTGGGATGGCGCGCTCGCGCTCACGTGTACGGTCGGCGGCGCACCGCACCCTGCACGTGGCCCCGTGCTGCGCGCCGGTGCCCGCCCGGGCGACGATCTGTGGGTCACGGGACGCATCGGCGGCAGTCTGCGCAGCGGTCGGCACCTGCGCTTCGTGCCGCGCACGACAATCGGCGCGTGGCTGTGCGATGCGCTCGGCCCCGCCCTGCACGCGATGATCGACATCTCCGACGGCGTCGGGGTCGACTCTGCGCGCCTCGCCGCCGCATCTGGCATCCGTGCGGTCATCGATCTGCCGCGCATCCCGCTGCATGATGGCGTGGTCGATCCGCTTGCGGCGATCGGCGAAGGCGAGGACTACGAACTTCTCTTTGCGGTCGCCCCCGGCTCGGCGCTCCCCCCACAAGCGCCCGACGGCACACCGCTGACGCGCATCGGCCGGTGCGCCGAGGGGTCCGGCTGCATCGCGCTGGATTCGGGCGGGCACGAGCACGACTGCGCACATCGCGGCTGGGAGCATGCCTGATGCGTCTGACCGCGCGATCCTGCCACGAACGACAGACCATCGCGCTCGGCCGCGCGCTCGGAGCCGCGCTCTTCCCCGGCGACGTGGTCGCGCTCGAGGGCGAACTGGGCGCGGGCAAGACTCGCTTCGTTCGCGGCGTGTGCGAGGGCCTGGGCCTTGATCCCGCGCAGGTCAGCAGCCCGACTTTCGTATTGATGAACGAGTACGCATCGCCCATGGACCATCAACGCACGCCGCGGGCCGTGCTGCGACACGTCGACGCCTACCGCCTTCGCGGAACCGACGACCTGGACTCGATGGGGTGGGACTGCGTTTCCGACGGCGCGGCGGTCGTCGTCGTCGAGTGGGCATCGCGCATCGCTCCCGCGCTGCAGGAGGCCGTGCACCGCGCGGCGCATCACACGATGGAACCTGTGCTCTTCACCGTGCGGATCGAAACCGAGGGCGCGGCGGACGAGGTGGACGGCCGCGGCACGCGCACACTCACGCTCGATGCGCCCGACGCGGCACAAAGGCGAGCGGGGTGGGCTCGCATCGCCGAGGCGTGGGCCGCGGCGGGAATTTCTGCGCGGGGCGGCTCGCTACCCGAGGGCTGGGCCCGCTGCCCGACGACCGGCAAGCCCGTCTCGCCGGACAGCCCCACGTTCCCGTTCATCGACGAGCGGGCGCGCATGGCCGACCTCGGCCGATGGATGAGCGGCCACTACCGCGTCAGCCGCGAGATCACGCCCGAAGATGCGGACAAACTCCCGCCGCCCGAGAGCAACTGACCCGCGCCCAACCGCGGGCCCGAAGCGAATACACTCCCGCCCATGCACGCACCTTTCACGGACCCGCGAATGAACCGAGTTCTCCCGATCGTCTCCCGGCGCGCCGCCTGGTCGCGCTTCGTGGTCCTGCTCGCGGTCGCGTGCACGCTGGTCTTGGCGCTGGCCGGCGGCGCGGCCGTCGCGCAGGGCACGGGCACGCCCGCCGGCGCAGCCGGGCCCGCAGTCACCGAGAGTGGACGCGTCTCGTTGTGGGAGTTGTTCAGCCAGTCGTTCGACCTGTTCACCGTGCTGCTGGTGATCGGCTCGCTGGCCGGGTGGACGATCATCATCATCTGCATGATCGAGGTGCGCAAGAGCAACATCGCGCCGGACGAGCCGGCCGAGATCATCTCGGGCCTGTGCCGCGCGGGACGATGGGCCGACCTGAGAGCATTCGTGGCCGAGGATGATGCGCTGGTCAGCCGCGTCATCCGCGCGGGTCTGGCCGTGCCGACCGACGACAAGGACGCGGTGCGCGAAGCGGCGGAACTTGCCGCGAGCGAAGAGTGCGCTCGCTGGTTCCGCAAGGTCGAACCGCTGAACGTGATCGGAAACCTCGGCCCGCTGCTGGGGTTGGCGGGCACGGTGTGGGGAATGATCATCGCCTTCGCCGCGCTCGGGCACGCGGGCGGACAGGCCTCGCCGGCGAACCTGTCGCTGGGCATTTCCAAGGCCCTGTTCCACACGCTCCTGGGCCTGCTGCTGGCCGTGCCGTGCCTGACGGTCTACGGCTTCTACCGGTCTTTCATCGACAAACTCTGCACGCGGGCGATGGTTGCTTCCAGCGAACTGGTGGAGTTGCTGCCGCGCGAGGCGAGGCTGCGTCTTGGCGATGCGCCGGCACAGCAGCCGCCGCGCCCGGCTGCTGCGCGATCTTGAGGAACTGCGGGGATCATCCGCGACCGCCGTGCTTCGCGGCCGCGGCGCGTTCGGCGACTTCCTCCCAGCGCGTGTTGAGCGCATGCTCGACCTTCAACAGGTCCAGCACCTTGCCGACCATGAAGTCGACAATGTCGCCAACTGCGCGCGGGTGCAGATAAAAGCCCGGATTGGTCGGGCACACGATCGCGCCGGCGAGCGTGAGCGTGCGCATGTTCTCGATGTCGATCAGGCTCAGCGGCGTCTCGCGATGGCAGACGATCAGCGGCCGCCGTTCCTTGAGCGTCACCATCGCCGCGCGGGTCAGCAGGTTGGAGCCCGAACCGGTCGCGATCGCGCCCAGCGACGTGCTCGAGCACGGCAGCACCACCATCCCGTCGTGCAGGAAACTGCCCGAGGCGATCGTCGCCCCGACGTCCTTGTTGGGGTGAACGACGAGCCGCGACGCCGCGGCGGCATCGACGATCGTCGGGCACATCGACGCGAACTCGACGTGCGTCACCCCCGCCTCATCGAAGAGCAGCCGCCTGCCGTAGTCGCTCACGACCAGGTGCACCTCGGCCCCGGTCAGCAGCAACTGCTCCAGCAGCCGAAGCGCGTACGCGGCCCCCGATGCCCCGGATATGCCCAGCACAAACCGTCGCGGGCGGGTGAGGGTCTCAGGCGTGGCGAGTGCGGTGTTCATACGCCTGAGTATTCGCACGCCGCGGGAACACGGATGTTCGATGCCGGACTGTCCGGCGCGGCGCTCGGGTTCGCCGCTCCGGGGTCATGGCGCTGCCGCGAACCACGCGCCGAGAAAGACGAAGATGTCGGTGACGTCCGGCGTGCCCGATCCGTCGTAATCGGCGACCTGTCCACCAGCAAACCACGCCGCGAGGAACGCGAACACGTCCGCGACGGTTCGCTGGCCGTCAAGGTCGAAGTCGGCGTGGGGAATGCGTGCGAGCGCGGCGAAGGGCATGAGGGTGACGGCACGGTTGGTCGGCGAAGGCTGGCCGACGGGCTCGATGCGCACGGCGAAACGATCGGCCCCCTGCGCACCACCCGGCCATGGGCTGAGGATCTCGATAGAGATCGTGCCGTCGGCGTCATGGACCGGGGGCGCGATCTGGGCCCGGCCCGCGCTGCCTGGCGCGTGCGCAACGATCACCGTGCCCGGGATCGCAGGGACGCTCTGCCCCTGCCAATCGCGCAGGCGGATGGTCAGAGTCTGTACGCAGGGCCCCGCCGCGCCCAGCGGCGCGCGGGGCGTCGAGATCGTCGCGCTCGATTGCTCGGCATCGGGCCTTCCGACCAGCGCGGCCCGCCACGCGTCATACTGGGCCTGCAACTGCAGGACGGGGTCGGGCGCGGCGGCGGACTGGTTGGCGACGTTGAACGACATGAAATAATCGCCTGCCGCACATCCCACCCCGTTATTATATATGAGTTGTCCGCCGACATTGGGCACGACCATGCCGAAGTTGCTTCCCTGGATCGGCACGACCGCGTCGAGGTCGCCGTCGCCGTCGACATCAGCCAGGTCCAGCCGCCCCGGGGTGTTGGGCAGCGCAACCAGCAGCGGCGAGGGCGCGAACGCCCCGCCCCCCAGCCCGCGGAACACCCCCAGCCTGCTCGCCGTGGTCTGCCGCGTCAGGCCCACGAGGTCCGCGAAACCGTCGCCGTCGGCGTCGCCGATGCCCACGCCGCCCGGCACGGGCCCGAACGCGATCGATTGCGCCGCGAAGTTCGTGCTGTTGAGGAAGATGATCAGAGCGCCCGTCCCGCCCGATGCGCACGCGATGTCGGGCGCACCGTCGCCATCGAGGTCGCCGATCACCACCTGCCCGACGTTGCTCCCGCTCCCGACCAGCGGCGGTTCGGCAATCAACGCGGGCGGACCGCCGGGCGGGGAGACGTTCCGCACGATCTGCACACCCTCCGCGAACGCGCCGCCGAGCACGAGGTCCGCGTCGCCGTCACCGTCGAGGTCGGCCGCGGCGATGGTCACCGGCCCGTCGAGCACGGCCAGGTGTACGCCGGGGGCGAAGGCCCCGCCGCCGAGGCCGCGGAAGACCGTGAGGGTGTCGTCGTTGAAGTTGCACGCGGCGATGTCGGCGTGACCATCGCCGTCGAAGTCCGCGGCGACGACGCCGTAGGTCCCGGCACCGGCGGCGAGGTGCACCGCCGCGCCGAACTGGCCCGTGGGTTGCCCGTTGGCATCGGTCAGACCGGGCAGAACCGAGACGCGGTTGAGCGCCTGCACGGCGATGAGCAGGTCGGGCGCGCCGTTGCCGGTCACGTCGCGCACGAAGACGTCGCGCGGCGCGGTGAATCCCGCGCCGTGCACGGGCGCGGCGAACGCCCCCTGGCCCGGCGCGGTGCTGATGTTCGAGAGCAGCGAGAAACTCGACGATGCGCTGTTGACGCCGATCAGTTCCGGGAAGCCGTCGGCGTTCAGGTCCGCCGCGATCAGCCGGACGGGCGTGGTCTGCATGCGGTAGACCTGGTTGCACCCGTCGCGGTCGCCGGTGCGGGCGATGAGCATGTAGGCGATGTGCGCCGACTTGGCGAAACTCGGCGGCGGCGCGCCGCACGCCGTTGGCGCGCCCGAGGAACACGAGCAACGGCCATCGCCGCCCATCGCCCGCGCGGCCTCCATCGCGGCCATGAGTCTGCACGCAAGGTCGCCCGGGGTGTTGATGACCGCAGCCTCCGCCGCGGCCACGACCGGCTCCCCCGTCAGCACGTTGCCCTGGATCGCGTACACGATGTCGGCGCCCAGATGCCCGGAGGCGAGGATGCGCCCGGTGCGTCCGCCCGCCCACGCGCCCGCGCCGGTCCCGGTGAACGTGCCGCAGCGCCCGTTCTCGTGCGTGTCGCACAAGCCGTACTGGCGCGTCTGGTGGCCGGTGTCAAAGGCCGGGAGCGCGGCGAGAATGGCGGCCGGGGACCACCCCGCCGCGAGGCGGTCGCGGATGAACGTGCGGTTGTATCCCCCTGCATCGACGAACGACTGTGCGGTCGCCCCGCCAACGCCGGTGATGAGCACCGGCGTGTTGGCCTGCAGGTCGAAGTTGGTCAGGCACGTGGCCGAGCCCAGCGCGACCTCGCCGGTGCGGGTGTTGATGAGGATGATCGACCAGGTGGCGCGGGCCTGCGCTGCCGCGGCGAGCAGAAAGAGGGTCGCCGCACACATGATGATCACAAGTCTGAACACGCTTGGAGTCATGAACAGAGTCTTGCACATGAATGGCGGAAAGCCCAGCATCTGACTTGGGCCGCGGGAAGTGGCAGAAGGTGCCCAATCGTCCGAGAAGCGTCTTGTGCAATCGGGGGTCAGTCTCCGGCGCGCCCCCCCGATGCGGATGCCGAACCGGCCGAGTCACTGTGTCTTTCGCGGCACGTGGGCCGCGGCGCGTGACCACCGGGGCGAGCCCAAAGGCTCGGCATGGCCCTCCCGGATTCCGTGAGATTGGCGAATCCTGGCCAGCCGCGTCAGTACGAGGCCTTGTTGAAGGTCCGCGCGAGGTTCACTATCCTCTGCGTCCCTGTGGGGCCGGCCGCGGCGAGCGGCCCGGTCCCCTGCTGTTCCGCGTTGTGTTCCTCGCCCGAGTCTTCCCGCCGCGCGTTGGAGTCTGCCACCTTGGACGGCCTTGTCAGCCCGATCCTCCTGTACCTCGGGTGTGCGATCGGCGCGGTGGGCGTCTGCATGGCCCTGCCACGCAAGGGAGTCAGCCCGCAACTGCTGGGTGCCCTGATCGCGGCGGTGGGCGTCGGCGGGGTGTTCCTTGGCCTTGGCCTGCGGTCGGCCGAGAACGGCACGCTGCCCAACTTTCATTTCTACCTGTTCACGATTCTCGCGCTCGGCTCGGCCCTGCGGGTGATCTCGCACCCGCGGCCGGTGTATGCCGCGCTCTACTTCGTGCTCACAATCGTCGCCAGCAGCGGGCTGTATGTCTTGCTGTCGGCGGAGTTTATGGCGTTTGCCCTGATCATCGTCTACGCCGGGGCGATCCTCATCACCTACCTGTTTGTCATCATGCTCGCCACCGAGTCGCCCACGGCCGATCAGGTCGAGGCTCTGGCCGAGTATGACCGCTACAGCCGCGAACCGGTGCTCGCCGCGGTGGTGGGCTTCATCCTGGTCGCGGCGATGACGACGATGCTGGCACGGGGCGTGCAGACACTCCCGCCGCCGACGGAAGTATCTACCCAGCAACAACTTGCGCTCTTGCCCGGGAAGGTTGAAAGGGCGCTGCGTCAGGCCGGCCTGATGACCGCCGACGAGCGCATCGCGCGCGGGCCCGATCGTGCCGATGGCACGCCCGGCGCACCGATGATCGACCTCTCCGGCGGCGGGTACGGCGTTCAGATCGCCTATGGACAGGGGCAGGTGCGGACAGTCGGGCCGGATCACCCCAACTGGCCCCGGGACCTGTACGTGACGAACCCCGAGGGCGTGGGCTTTGCGCTGCTGAACGGTGCGCCGGGGGCGATCGAGGTCGCGGGCGTGATCCTGCTGATGGCGATGCTGGGGGCGGTGGTGCTGGCGCGGAAGAAGGTCGAACTGGACGAGGCCGAGAAACTCGCCGCGCAATCGCGGCACCTGCCCGACTCGCCCCTCTCGCCGGTGCACGGGGGTGCGGCATGAACACACTTACGGCGACGGCTCTCTCGGCGAGCGTGCTGGCGCAGCAGGGCTTCCCCGAGATCATGCCCGCGGCGACGCTGTACCACTATCTGGCGGCGTCCGCGATGTTGTTCGTGGTCGGGCTGATCGGCTTTGTCACGCGGCGGAACCTGATCATCATGTTCCTGTGCACGGAACTGATGTTCCAGGCCGCGGGGATCGCGTTGATTGCATTCGGGCGGTACCACCTCAACCACACGGGCGAGGCGTTTGTGATTTTCGTGCTGACGATCGCCGCGGCGGAGGCGGCGCTGGCGCTGGCGCTGGTCGTGTTGCTGTTCCGTCGGCGCGAGACGCTGGATGCGACGAAGTGGTCGGAACTGCGCGGATGAGCGGCGGATCTCGGGTCGGCTTTTTCAATGGTGAAGCGAGCACGTGACGGAACACCTGAACACCATCTCGGCCCTGTTGCTCGGCGCAATCGGCGCGCCGGCGGACCCGCCGGCCTTCGCGGGCGATGCGCTGTCGGAAGTGCCGCGGGGCGCTGGGCTGATGGTCTTCGTGCCCCTGCTCGCGCTGGCGAGTTGCGCTTTGTGCGGGCTGTGCGCCGCGGCACGCGTGAGGACCAGACTTCCGGCGTGGATCACCGTCGCGTGCCTGGCCGCGGCGTTCGGCCTCACGCTGCTGACGTATCTTGACATCGGCACCGCGCCGCGGATCGCGCACGCGTGGGACTGGATCACCTTCCAGTATGGCCCCGCCGCGGCGCAGACGTTTGTCGCCAACTTCTCGTTCTACGTCGACTCGCTGACGCTGCTGTGGATGCTGTTCGTCACGGGGCTGGCGACGCTCATCGCGCTCTACGCCAGCGAGTACATGAGCCACGACGTCGGGCAGGGCTACAACCGCTTTTTCGCGGCGTTCAGCCTGTTCGTCTTCTCCATGGCCTGCCTGGTCATGGGCGACAACCTCCTGCTGCTCTTCCTGGGCTGGGAAGGCGTTGGCCTGTGCTCGTACCTGCTGATCGGGTACTTCTACAAGAAGCCCTCGGCGGTCGCCGCGGCGAAGAAAGCCTTCATCATGAACCGCATCGGCGACCTGGGCCTGAGCCTTGGCGTGATGCTGACGTTCGTGTACTTCGGCACGATCGAGTACTCGAAACTGCTGGGCGCGCCGGGGCACGGGCTCGATGGCGCGGCGAGCACGTACCTCGCGCTCGCGCAGAAGGGGGAGTTCGAGCGGATCCCCTTCCTCGTGCAGTTGATCCCCGTTCTGCTGATGATCGGCGCGTTCGGCAAGTCGGCGCAGGTTTTCCTGTATGTCTGGTTGCCGGATGCCATGGAAGGCCCCACGCCGGTCTCGGCCCTCATTCACGCGGCGACGATGGTGACGGCCGGCGTGTACCTGGTGGCGCGCTGTTTCCCGCTGTTCCTGTGCAGCGAGTGGGCGCTGCCGATGGTGGCCTGGGGCGGGGCGATCACGGCGTTCTGGGCCGCGACGATCGGCATGGCGCAGTTCGACATCAAGCGCATCATGGCGTATTCAACGGTGTCGCAACTGGGCTACATGTTCGCGGGGCTGGGCGTTCTGGGAGCCGTGGGCGGCGCATCGCACGTGTTCACGCACGCGTTCTTCAAGGCGCTCTTGTTCCTCTCGTGCGGCGCGGTGATGCACGGCTTTGCCGGGCAACTGGACCTGCGAAAACTCAGCGGCGTGGGCAAGATGCCCGGTTGGCGCATCGTGGGCATCGCCATGCTGGTTGGCTGCCTGAATCTCGCGGGCTTCCCGCTCATCACGGCGGGGTTCTACTCGAAGGACATGATCCTGGCGGACGCGTTCGCCAATACGCACCTGCAGGCGATCGGCTGGCTGCTGCTGCTCACCGCGGGCATGACGGCCTATTACACGTTCCGCGTATTCTTCCGCGTG
Source organism: Phycisphaeraceae bacterium (assembly GCA_019636495.1). Lineage (GTDB taxonomy): Bacteria > Planctomycetota > Phycisphaerae > Phycisphaerales > UBA1924 > JAHBXL01. The sequence continues at coordinate 103,806 of JAHBXL010000006.1, forward strand.
TTCGTCGGCCCGCAGCACTTTGAGCCGGGTGACGAGGTGCACGGGCACGATGATGCGCACCACGGAGCGCACGCAGAGCACGAAGCAGAGGCAGGTCACGGTCACGACGGGGAAGAGCACGGGCAAGATGTCCATGCCACGCATGACTTCCACCCGCACCCGCCGGGCATCGCCATCAACTTCGTCCTCGCCGCGCTGGCGGTGCTGTCGGTCGTCGCGGTCGGCACGTTCTTCGTGCACAAGGGCCACCACGGCTGGGCGGGCATGATGGTGCACGCATCGACCGCGGGCGTCTCGCCGGGCGCGCACGAGCACGCCCACCCGTTCGGGATGGATGCGCACACGTTCGCGATGATCGCTTCGAGCATCGTCGGAGTGGTTGGTATCGTGATGGCCTTCTGGCTGCACTTTGTGGGCCGGACGACCGCCGCGAAGAGCCGCGCCGACTCGATCAACCTCGGCGCGCTGACGCGCGGCGCACAGAACAAGTGGTACGTCGACGAGATCTATGACTGGCTGTTTGTCAAACCCCTGTGGGTGCTGTCGCACGTGCTGCACGCGATCGACAAGGTGCTGGTGGACGGGCTGGTGAACGTGTTCGGCTGGGCGCCGCGGGGCGTGGGCGGCGCGGCCCGCAACTCGCAGACAGGCGTGCTGCACGACTACGCGGTGCGCATGGCCGGCGGTGCAGCACTGGTCATCGCGCTGGTGCTGATCATCCGGGAGGTGCGGCCATGACGGGTCTTGCACTCCTGCTTGTGGTGCCGCTGCTGGGCGCTGCGCTGGTCGCGCTCTCGCCCTCGCAGCGCGCCAAGGACCTGGCGCTCCTGGGCACGCTCGCGCCCGTCGCCGTGTTTGCGTGGATGGCGTGGTCGTTCGACTGGTCGCGCGGCGCGGCGGACGTGCCGGGCTTTGTCGGCGCGATCGACTGGTTTGCGCCGCTGAACATCCGCCTGTCGCTCGGGCTCGACACGGTCAGCATGTTGATGGTCGGCCTCACGGTGCTTCTTGGGCCGATCTGCGTCCTGGCGTCCTATACGGCCGTCACCGAGCGCGTCCGAACGTACTACTTCTGGCTGCTCGTCCTGCAGACGGCGATGACCGGTGTCTTTGCCGCACGCGACGTCGTCGTGTTCTACATCTTCTTCGAGTTCACGCTCGTCCCCCTGTACATCCTCATCAGCCTGTGGGGCTCGACCAACCGCAAGGCCGCGGCGACGAAGTTCTTCCTCTACACCTTCACCGGCTCGCTGGTCACCCTCGCGGGACTGGTATACGTCGCCTACCGCCACGCCCAGCACAACCCGTGGACGTTCGACTTCGCCGCGCTCGCCGAGACCTGCGCCGCGCTGCCGCTGGCCGAGCAGGGCCTGGTCTTCTGGGCGCTGATGTGCGGCTTTGCCGTCAAGGTGCCGCTGTTCCCGGTGCACACGTGGCTGCCGCTGGCGCACACCGAGGCCCCCACCGCCGGCTCGGTCATCCTTGCCGGCGTCCTGCTGAAACTCGGCACGTACGGGCTCTACAAGTTCGCGCTGAACATGTGCCCCGCCGCGGCCATCCACTATGCCCCGGTGGTCGGTGTCCTGGCCGTGATCGGCATCGTGTACGCGGGGCTGATCTGCTGGGTGCAGAAAGACGTGAAGAAACTGGTGGCGTACTCGTCGGTGAGCCACCTGGGCTTCTGCGTGCTCGGCCTGTTCGCGCTCAACAGCATCGGGCTCTCGGGCTCGATGCTGTACATGATCAATCACGGACTTTCCACGGGCGCGCTGTTCCTCCTGATCGGCATGGTCTACGAGCGGTACCACACCCGCTCGCTGAAGGAACTCGGCGGCCTTGCCGCGAAGATGCCCGTGTGGTCCACGTTCATGGTCTTCTTCGCCATGTCCAGCGTCGGCCTGCCCGGGCTCAACGGGTTCGTCAGCGAGTTCATGTGCCTGTTCGCCGCGTTCCAGGCCGACAGTTACCACTGGCAGGGCGCAACCGGCAACCTGCTCCCGGGCGCGACGCCCGGCGAACTCGGCCCGTGGTTCGGCTTCTTCGCCGGCACCGGCATGATCGTGACCGCCATGTACATCCTGCTCATGGTTGGCGCGGTGGTGTGGGGACCGTTGAAAGTCCCGCACGGCCACGATGGCCATGGGCACGGGCACGATTCCAAACAGGGGCACGGCGCCCATGCCGCCTTGCCCACCGACCTGTGCAGGCGTGAAGTCGTCATTCTCGCGCCGCTGGCCGTGCTGTGCCTTGTGCTGGGCCTGTACCCGCGCCCCCTGCTGCACGTACTGGAAGCGCCCACGCAGCAGATGGCGCAGATGCTCGACCACGAGCGCCGCACCAACCCCGAACTGAACCGCTCGCCCGAAGGCGTCGCGGGCGTGCCCGTTGTCCCCGCGTCCTTGCCCGCCGCGGCGGCGAATCCGCATTGATCACGATCTCCCGCGTCCTGTTCATCACTTCCATCGGATCCCATGGTAGATAAAGTCGCCCAACTCTGGCCCGAGATCGCGCTGTTCGTCGGCGCGTGCGTTGTGATGGTCATGGGCCTGTCGCGCGATCGCTCGACGCGGCGGCAGTGCGGGCTGCTGTCCATGGTCGCGCTGGCGACGGCGGGATTTCTCGCGTGGTACACCACGCCGCCGACGCCGGGGCCGCTGCCGCACATGGCGATGTACGCCAAGGTGCTCGTCGCCGGCGTCGGCCTGCTGCTGCTCATGCTGTTCGAGGGCGGAGTAGACCGCGACTACGAGGCGGGAGTCGCCCGCGGCGGCACCTACGATCCCCTCCGCTCGACCACCGGCGAGTTCTGGGCCTTTGCACTCTTCTCGCTCACCGGCCTGATGCTCTGCGCGGGGGCCGACGACCTGATCTTCCTCTTCCTCGCGCTCGAACTCACATCGCTGCCGACCTACATCATGGTCAGCCTGTCCACCGCTCGCAACCGCTCGATGGAAGCGGGCGTGAAGTACTTCTTCCTTGGCGCGCTGGGCGCGGCGATGTTCCTCTACGGGTTCGCGCTGCTCTTTGGCGCAACGGGATCGACCTCGTTCGTCGAGATGCAGCGGGTGCTGGGCTCGGGGCCCGTGGGCGACATGGCGATGCTCGGCCTGCTGCTCTCGGTCCTGGGCATCGCCTTCAAGATCGCCGCGGTGCCGATGCACTACTACACGCCGGACGTGTATCAGGGTGCATCGTCGCCGGTCGCGGCGTTCCTGGCGTTTGTGCCCAAGGCCGCAGGGTTCTTCGCGATCATGAGCCTGCTGGGCCTGGTGGGCTGGCGGTTCGGCGCAAGCGGCGAGAGTCTGCCGGAGATGCTGCGGATCGTGCTCTGGGCGATCGCCGCGCTGACCATGACCGTGGGCAACGTGCTGGCGCTCTGGCAGGCCTCGGTCAAGCGGATACTCGCGTACTCCTCGATCGCGCACTCGGGGTACATGCTCGTCGGCGTGATCGCCGGCCCGGGCGCGGGCGTTTCCACGCTGACGCGCAACGGCCTGGGCGCGGTGCTGTTCTATCTCGCGACGTACGGCGTGATGACCATCGCGGCCTTCGCGGTGGTCGCGTGTCTGGAGCGTCGCGCGGCGGATGGCGGGACGGAAGAAGCCGAGGACGTGGCGGACCTGCGCGGCCTCTGCAAGCGCGACCCGCTCCTGGGCTGGACGATGGTCATCAGCGCGGTCGGACTGCTCGGCCTGCCGCCGCTGCTCGGGTTCTTCGGAAAACTCCCCCTGTTCACCGCGGGGATCGGCGCGGGCGAAGTGCCCCTGGTGCTGATCCTTGGCGTGAACTCCGCGATCGCGGCCTACTACTACCTGCGTCTGGCGGGCGCAGCGCTGCTGGCAGATCCCGAGGCCGACGCGGTCGCGCCGCGCGTGGTCCGGGCAGGGGCCCGTCGAATGGCGGGCGCCATCGCCGCGGCGGCGGTGGTCGTGGTCGCCGTGACCGGGGCGGGCTCGTGGCTGGGCGCCCGCGCGGCGGAGGCCGGCCGCTTCCGCCCCGCATCCGGCGCCGAGGCCGGCGCACCGACCGCGCCGGATATGGCAACGGCAGGAACGCCGACACGCTAGGCAACCGCGGCCTACGCTGGTCCGTACAACCGTGCGGCGCACGTGGCCAAGCGACCGCAGGCGCGCTGCCGGGTGCCGCGGGAAGCGCGGGGCCGAGGATACGGGGAAGCGGGCGGGGCAGGGATGGAGAGTTCGCCATGAGTTTGCGTTCTTCGCGTTGGTCCGCGCGCCGGTCGTGCGGCGTTGCTGCGCCGCTGGTGGCGGAGCAGTTCGGCATTGAGCCCCTGGAGCGCCGCGACTTGCTGACGGCCGACATCGGCGTGGAGTTCAACAACTTCAACGTGCCCTCGACGCTGGTGCCGGGCGACCGGTTTGTGGCGGGGATCGTCCTGACCAACAACGGCCCGATGAACGCCGCGGGCCAGATCAGCATCCAGTTCTATCTCTCGACCGATGTGACGCTGTCGAGCGACGACCTGCTGTGCGGGTCGTTTCCCAATCAACAGATCCCCGGCGTGTTCGGCGTGGGCGAGGAACTGCTGTTCTCGGACAACTTCACCGTTCCGACCAGCGCGACGCCCGGCAACTACTTCCTGCTGGCGCGGATCATCCCCAGCGCGTCGGTCGCGGACAACAACCAATCGAACAACGTCGTCGCCAGCGACAACTTCTTCCCGCTGGAGATCAAGTTCGGCAACATCCCCGGGCGCGGCAACGCGATCCTGCAACTCACCGACCCAGAGGGCACGACGGTGCAGTTCCAGTTGCTCGACGGGGGCGTGGGCACGGTGACGCGGGACTCGGGCGGGCGGTTTGTCGTGGACATCACCGGCTCGGGCGCGAACTCGCGCCTCGGAATCGCGACCAGCGGCGGCGACGGGATCGCCGATATCGCGCAGATCGTCATCGCCGGATCGATGCAGTCGATCGCGGCCGTCAACACGCGGCTGCTCGGCTCGCTGTCGCTCACGGGTACGCTCGCCACGCTGACGCTCGGCGCCATCGGCGGCACCGCGTCGGAAGTCTCGATCACCATCGGGCAGGCGGGCGTGAACACCGTGATCTCGCTGGGCGCGGTGACCAACGCGAGCATCACGACCCCCGGCGCAATCCAGTCCCTCGCGGTCGCGAGTTGGACCGACACCAACGCCTCGCCCACCGACCTCATCAGCGCGCAGTGGCTCGGCACACTCGCCTCGACGGGCAACTTCGGCGCGAGTCTGCGACTCTCGGGGCGCACCGGAGGGCCGACGCTCGGGAGCGCGACCATCGGGCAGTCGATCACCGGCGGGACATGGGGTGTGATCGGTCGCGGCGGCAGCATCCAGATCAGGACCTCGGTCGCCAAGTGGAGCGCTTCGTTCACACAGGCGCTCGAGTCGCTCACGAGTACGCGCACGCTCCGCGGCACGATCGCCGCGAAGAACTTCCTGAGCATCAATGTCGGGCTCGACCTGCTCGGAGCGAAGATCCTGGCCGGCGCGAACCTCGGTGACGATGCGAAACTGGGCGGAGCGGGCGATGCGGCCGACCGCTTCGCCTTCGGGCGGATCGACTCCCTGACGGTCGCGCGGCGCGTCAAGGGGGTGATCGTCGGCGCGGGGCTCGACCCGGTGAACGGCGTGCTCAACGACGGCGACGACCGCATCAAGCAGCCCGCCAAGAGCCGCATCGGCGCGGTGACCATCGGCGCGACCATGGCCCCGGCGGCGCGGATCGTCGCCGGGCGTTTCACCGGTGCGGTCAGCGTCAACGGCAACTCCATCAACCCGGCCAACGATGCCCGATTCCGCGTGCGCGATCTGGTGTCGCCCGCGGCGGTGCTCGTCAGCGTCGACACCGGCGCCGTGCCGTCGCTGATCACGGTGCGCTTCACCGACAACCAGGCCGTGCTGCGTTCGAGCATCGGCGATGGTGACATCCGCATCGATGCGCCCGACGGGCTGTTCTCCATGGTGGTCGAACTGGTGAGCGTCTCGCGCCCCGGGAACGGCTCGCCCATCGTGGCGACCTACCGCTTCTCCCCCCCCGATGGAACCTGGGACCCGGCCGATCACGGCACCTACACCGTGGTGCTGCTGGCCGGGGCCGTGATGGACACATCCGGAAACGCCGTCAACGGGGGAAACGCGCTGACGCTGGGCACGTTCGACATTCCGGCCTGACACGCGCCCGGCACGGGGCGTTCTGATATCTTGTCCGCGGCATGATCCTCGCGATCCTCGTCCTGCTGATCGTCTGCAGTTCGCTGTGCACAGCGGCGGAGATGTCGCTGGTCTCGGCGCGGCGGTCGCGACTCGAGGCCGCGCGGGACCGCGGCGGGGCCGGCGCGCGGGCCGCGCTGGGCCTGCTCGACACGCCGACCCGTCTCTTCTCGACCGTGCAGATCGGCAACACGCTGTTCACGGTGCTGATCGGCGCGCTCGGCGAGGCCGCCGCCGCCAGCACCATCACGCCGCTCATCTCCGCGCAGGGCATCGCGGAGACCACCGCGCGGCAGGCATCGCTGGGCATCACGGTGATCGCCGTCACACTGTTCACCATTGTCTTCGGCGAACTGGTGCCCAAGCGCGTGGCCCAGTCGGCGCCGGAGCGCGTCGCATCGGTGCTCAGCCCGCCGATGACGCTGGTGGCGACTGCCGCCGCGCCCGCCGTGTGGCTGCTCTCACAGGTGACGGACCTGATCCTTGCGCTGCTGCGCGTCCGCCCGCGCGACGAGCACGAGGGCGCGGAAGACGAGGTCCGCGCGCTGATGCGTGCCGGAGCCCGCGGCGGGCTGTTTCACGAGGCGGAGCGGCAGATCGTCGAGCGAGTCTTCGCGCTCTCTGACCGAACGGTGAAGTCGATCATGGTGCCGCGGACCGACATCGACTGGCTGCCCGCCGATGCAAGCGTGCACCGGATCCGCGTCGAAGTCGCGACGACGAGCCACTCGCACTTTCCGGTATGTCGGACCGGGCTGGACGACCTGATCGGCGTGGTGCACGTCAAGGACCTGGTCAAGAGCGGCCTGATCAGCGACGACGTGAGGCTCACCGAACTGGCGCGCAAGCCGATGTTCGTGCCCGAGTCGCTTCCCGCGCTCAAACTGCTGGACCTCTTCCGCGAGCGGACCGACCGGGTGGCGTTCGTGCTCGACGAGTATGGCGTGCTCGAGGGGCTTGTCACGCTCAACGACGTGGTGGAGGCGATTGTGGGCGACACCACCGCCGCGGGCGGGCACGAGCCCGATCCGATGGTCGTGCGCCGCGAGGACGGCTCGCTTCTTCTTGACGGGATGCTGCCCGTGGGCGAGTTGCGGCGGCTGATGTTCGGCGAGCAGGTCGCGGCCACGCTGCCCAAGGAGGACGAGGCCGCGTTCGAGACGCTCGGCGGCTTCGTGCTGGCCTATCTCGGCCGCATCCCGGCGACGGGCGACACCTTCGGATTCGACCGATTCAAGTTTGAGGTCGTGGACATGGACCGGCACCGCATCGACAAGGTGTTGCTGACGATCCGCGAGGCCGCGCCTCCCGATGAAAGCCCGCGCACGGGCGGGCTCGGTACCGACGCGGCCAAATAGCCGCAACACGTCAGCGCTGCTCGATGCGTCCGGCGTCCGGGGTCGAGGGGGCGACCTGTCCGGCCTCGCCGAGCATGAGCGTGCGGTACATCTGCAGCGTGCGCTCGTCGCCGTTGTTCGGCGGCGGAAACCAGACATCGAACGGCGGCTGTCCCTGCGTGGCCATCTGGTCGACCATGGCGCGGAGGTTGGTGCGCTCGAGCAGCACATACGCCCGGCCCTGCAGATCGGCCGGGGCGCGGCGGTACATCACCGGGCCCTGCGGGATGCCCGCTTCCTCTACCAGCCCGGCCAGGAACGTGGCCGCCATCTGGTCAAACGGCGGGAAGGCCATGCGCCCCTCCTGCCCGGTGACCACCGTGCGCACGCTTCCCTGCTCCTGCTGGTAGCGGTCGTGGAACATGCGGGCGTACTCGATGTTGCTGCGGAACTGCTGCTCGTCGCCGGCGAGCAGGCCCGCGACAAACGCGGACATGAGCGCGCCGGCGATCTCCTGCATCGCGACCGTCGGGTTGGTCTCGCGCGCGTCTTCGACGATCTCGTTCACCACGAACTCGCGCAGAGGCACGGTGATCTTGGCCTGCAACTCCGGGTTGTGCGTGTTCAGCCCGGGCCACGTGCGCAGGTAGCGGTAGTACTCCTCGGCCGCCTTCAGATCGCCGCGCCGATAGAGAAAGCGGATCGAGTCCTTGATGTGGTTCTCGTTGCCCGCGGCGTAGAAACTGTACACGCGCGTGGGCGTGTCAAAGTCGGACCGCGCGGCCAGTTCGTCCAGAAGTTTCGGGTAGATGGGGATGAAGTCGGCGTGCGGGAGGTTTCGCATGAACGCCGGGTTGACGATGTCGTACTGCACCCAGCCGGAGCGGAAGAGTTCCTGGATGGCCTGGATGGTGATTCGGTCGGTGTTGAGAAAGTCAAAGTCCTTGCGGTTGGCCTCGGTGACTCGGAACAGGGCCTCCTCCGACCCGCGGGCCGACCAGTAGACGGCGTGCGCGGCGGGGTGACGCCAGTCCAGCGGGCCGTACTTCTGGGTATAGCGGATCATCGTCCGCGGGTCCATGTTGTAATCATCCAGCAGAACGCGCTTGCGGAGATGGCGGATGAGCATCGGCCCCGCCTGCGCGTATCGCTGGTCGGTGAGAACGCGGACCAGCCCATCGTCGGCGAACCCGGGCGGGAGCGGCACGCCCGCGCCGGCGAGCATGACGTAGGACCGCACCTCCTCGGCGTACTCGAGAAGTTGCCTGTTCAGCGACAGCCCGGCCTCGTCGCGGATCCGGGCGACGAGTTCGCGGGCCAACGGCTGCTGTGCATACACCTCTTCGAGCGTGTCGGGGGCTTCGGCGATGGGTGTCAGCCAGCGCTCGATGTACAGGTTCTTGAGCGCGTCGGGCTCGGTCCGCTCGCCGAAGGGGATCTTCGGCGGCATGCCCATGACGATCGTCCACTCGCGGGCGTGCATGCGCTTGTAGTACCGATGGGCGTCGTCCATGTAGCCCTGCACCTTGTGCAGGTAGATCCACGCCAGTTCCTTGTAGAGCAGGATCGAGCCCGGGTTGTGCGGAATCCCGTCGCGGCGCAGCAACGTGATGCCCGACTGCACCCACTGCCACCGCTCCTGCGGCGTCTGGGTGGCGACGGAGATGTTGTACGCCAGGTTCCACGCGTGGAAGACCCACACCCGCGGGAAACGTGGCTGGAGCCGCGTGATGGTCCGCGCCAGATCGACGGACTCGTAGTACTTCCCCTGCTCCTTCAGCGTGTTGGCGCGGATCCAAAGGAAGTTCACGAACACGCCGCGGAACGCGCCCATCGCGATCCCCAGCGCGACCTCCGGCGGATCGCCGGCCTCGGCGCGGTCGGCGAAGACCAGCCGGTTGCGCCCGACCGATGCGGCCAGTTGGGTGGACAGCACGCCCTGTGCCGTCAGGAAGACGAGCATCAGGCCGAGGGCTGTCAACTGGATGGACCTGTCGCGTCGCATGAGGATGCCCGACTCCTGATCACTACTGGCCCGAATAGGTCGCCAGTTCGCGCCGGCGGAAAATCGCGACCGCCGCGGCGAACAACGAGCCGGTCAGCGCAAACAGCACGGCCACGCCCCGGGAAACGGTCCCCCAATCGAGCAGTCTGCCCTCGACCAGATGCGCCGAGGGGCGCAGTTCCGCATAGAACTTGAACCCGTACGCGACGGGCACTGCGATCGAGCGTATGAGCAACCGGGCCCACAGAATCTCGCCCTGCTTGCCGCTGGAGTCGTAGTACTCCAACGACTCGACCAGAAACGAGGCCGACTCGGCCATGAGGAACACGCCGAACGCCACCAGGCACGAGACCGAGAAGGACAAGTGCGTCGCGGCGCAGATGCCGACCATCGCGAGGAACGCGAGTTTCAGCCACAGCACGCCGACGACCCGGATGTAGTTCATCCGGTAACTGGACACCGGGTAGTAGACCTCCAGCCCGTCGGGCGGGAAGGACACGGTCTCGTCGTTCATTGTCTGGCGCGCCGCATCGGCATTGACGATCAGCACCTCCAGCATGCCGTCCTCGCCGATCGACGCGGGGCTGACACGGAGCGTGAGCGTCTGGCCCAGCGGCACTTCCTGGATCGCCGGCTGGGCGTTGTGCATGAAGAACGTCAGGCGGTACGCGGCCCGCGGGTCGTTGGCACCGGCGTTCACGCGGTAGCGCAGCGTGACGGGCAACCCGCGGTCGCGGACCTGCTTGAGCCCGGGGAACTTGTACAACTCGCGCTGCCCCGGCCCGATCGAGAGAAACGCCTGCTGCCGCTCGCCCAGGAACTCCTGCAGCAGTTTCTGGCGCGCCTCGGGCGTGTCGCGGAACGAGGGGTCGCTGCGGCGGGCACGCTCGGCGCGATCGGCGATCTCCTCGCTCACTGCGGTCGGGTCCATGCGCGGCAGCAGCGGCATGACCGATTGCCGCGCCGTCAGCACCTGGGTCTCGAGAATCCAGCGGTCATCGGTCACCAGTTCGTTGCCACGCGGCACGAATGCACGCACCTCGCCGATGGCCGGCTGCTCACGAAGATAGCCGACAAACAGGAACACGCCGGCCGAACTCACACCGAGAAGTACCGCCGCGACGCCCACAACCCCCAGCCACTTGCCAAGCAGATACTGCCACGCCGCAACGGGCTTGGTCATGGTCTGCCAGATGACCTTGTCGCGCTGCTCGAAGGCGACCGTGCCGACAGCGAGGAAGAGGGTGAGCAGCGCGGTGATCCAGAACGTCGCACCGACACCGTACTGCAGGAACGACTGCACGCGATAGCGCAGCGGCCGCTCGGGGTCGAGTTGCTCGGGCAGCGCGGCCAGCACAATCACCAGCAGCACGATGAAGATCACGCTCACCTTCATCCGCACGGCTTCGAGCACGACGTTCCGCGCGATCGCCAGCGGCTTGAACGGCGCGGCGAAGGCCGCCTTGAGAAGTTCCATCAGCACCAGGAACGAGAACGTCAGCGCGCCCGCCGAGGCGATGAACCGCCCAAGGTCCTGCCAGGCCCCGGTCCCGAAACTCACCAGCGGCCACGCCACCGCGGTCAGCAGCGCAAGAACTCCGAACGACCACAGCCCGAGGCCGAGCCAGACGACCGCCACGGCCACGGCAACCGCCAGCCCCACACCCAGCGCGACGGCCGTCGGGTCGCCCTGACCCTGCAGCACCACGTTGGTGGCCTTGGCCATCGCGTCAGCGGAGAACCGGATGCGCTCCCACTGGTCCTTGATCTGCGGGTCCGCATCATCGGGCGGGCGCGGGAACATCTCTTCGAAGTTCGACCGCACACCCGGATCTGCGTTGGCCTGCTGGTGCACGATGTACGCCGTCAGGCCGCCAATACCCAGCAGCGCGACGATGATCGTCGCGACCACCTTGAAGTGGAACGACCGTTGCACACGGTCGATGCGCCGCCACAGTTCGCCGAAGTTCACGGATTCGACCCCTTGCCGGGCTCGGTGGGCCGCGACGGCTGATCGACCAGACCTTCGATCACACTCAGGTCAACATCCGCGGAGCGGCGCGGCGGCGCGGCCGGGGCGGGCGCAACCGCAGCGGGCGTCGGAGCGGGAGCCTCGGGCTTGAGCAGATCCGCGAGCACGTCGCGGTCCGGGCCGGCGGGTGACTCCGCGGCGGGCGTGGCCTCGGCGCGGGGGAGTTCCTCGCGCCGCCCCGCTTCGACAAGCGACGAAATGAGCCCGTCCCCCTCATCGCCCGCCAGAAACGCCGCGGTGCGGCCGCCGTGCTGCGCGCCGCTGGTCTCCTGCTGCGCCGCGCGGGCCTCATCGACGATCTGCACAAAGAGGTCTTCGAGTTTCTGGCGCGGTCGCGCGACGCGGACCAGACTCCTGGCCCCGCCGCTGCGCTCGCGGATCAGCCTGTCGATCGCGCTGATGGTGGCCTCGTCGAGGGGGTCGGTCTCGAGGACGGTGGCGTCCTGCGTCTCGAGCAGCGCGTCGCATGTACCCTCGCGCTGGATGCGCCCGCCGTAGAGGATGACCATGCGATCGACGCAGTCCTCAACATCCGACAGCAGGTGGCTGGAGAGCAGTATGGTCTTGCCGCGACGGCCCAGCGCGATGATCAGGTCCTTGATCTGTCGTGTGCCGAGCGGGTCCAGCCCGGTGGTCGGCTCGTCGAGGATGAGGAACTCGGGATCGTTGATGAGCGCCTGGGCGATGCCGATGCGCCGCTGCATGCCCTTGGAATACTCACGCACCGGCCGGAACTGCGCGCCCCCGAGCCCGACCATGTCGAGCAGTTCGTCGATGCGGCGCTTCCGCACGGCGCGGTCGAGTTGGAACAGGCGGCCGTAGTAGTCCAGCGTTTCCCGCGCGTTGAGGAACGGGTAGAGGTACGACTCCTCGGGCAGATAGCCGATCCGCTGTTTGATCGACACGTCGGTCGGCAGTTTGCCGAACACCGAGACCAGCCCGCTGGTCTTGTGCAGCAGGCCGAGAATGATCTTGATGGTCGTGGACTTGCCCGAGCCGTTCGGGCCCAGCAGGCCGAACACCTCGCCGCGGCGGATCTCGAAACTCACCGCGTTCACGGCCTTGGCCCGCGGCCGCAGCCAAAAATCGCGGAAGACCTTGGTCAGCCGCTCGCACACGACGACCGGCGCCGCGGCCGGCGCGCCGCGCGCGGCGGAGAAACTGGTCGTGGTCGCGGCATGGGTCATGCGGTCTCCGGTCCGATGTCGATCAGTGGGCGAGTTTGGTCCCGGTGTTGCCCAGTCGCTGCTCGAACTGGGCCCGCTCGCGCTCGCGGACGCGCTGCTGCTGAGCCCGCTGGAACTCTTCGGTGTTGCGCTGCATCTCCTGCTCGCGCGCAAGGAACGGGTCGCGATTGATGTTTAGCACCCATCGACCGGCCGTTTGCGGCGGCAGCAGCAGCACCTGCACTCCGGGCCTGCCCAGGAACGTCGAGTAGGCGTCCGACCACTCCGTATTGACGAGCACCAGCGAGTTGGACTGGAAGGCCTTGAGTTTCGCCGCGAACAGTTCCGCGTCCGACCGTGCGGCGGCGACCATCGTGGTGCGCTCCTGCCGCGCCTGGTCGAGGCGCGAGGTCACATCGCCCGAGATGCGGGGGTTCAGAACCGCGCCGTCGATCTCCACCGGCTCACCGAGCAGAAGTTTGTTGATGGCCGCGAACGTGCGCTCGGCCTCTGCCGTGTCGCCGCGGAGCAGTTCGACCTCGTAGCGGTCGATCTGGTCGATGATGACCGCCGCGGCGTCTCCCGCGGTCTTCTGCATGGCCTGCTGCCAGGCGCGTTCGGATTCCAGGACAGCGGCGCCCGCGTCGGATTCGGCGCTCTGCACGCGGTAGTAGTCGGGCATGACGCGCCGGGGCGGAAACTTCTGGGTCATGACCAGTTGCTGCACGCGCACGCCCGCGTTCATGTCGTCCAGGGCTCGTTGCGTCAGGTCGCGGGCGCGTTGCTCGATCGTCCGGAACTGCTCCGGATTGCGGCCCTCGTCCGGGATGTTCCGCATCATCTCGTCGAGGGTCATGCTTGCCGCGGCGGTGACGATCGACCGGCGCGCGATGGCCAGCACGATCCGCGAAAGGTGCTCGGGATTGACGTTGCGTTCGCTGAAGTCGGGGCGCAGGTCGTCGCGTCGCCAGGAGATGGTCCATCGCGCATGGGCGATGCTGCCATCGGCGGTGATGAGTTGGCCGTTTGCGTTGGGATCGAGCGAATCGGAGCCGCCGCCGGCCAGGACAGTGGGCCCGTCCTTGTCGAGCGACTTCTGCTCGTTGTCGCTGAGGTTTGGGAAGAAGGTGATCTCGCTGGACTGCTCATCGACGCGGACCTTGACGATCTCGCCGATCGGCGGCGGCGCGCTGAACTGCGCGCCCGGCGCAAGGCTCGGCGACACGACGCGCCCGAACAGCAGGCGCATGCCGCGCTCCGACTCGCCGACCTTCTGCACGCCCGAGCCGAAGTAGAGCGCGACGAGCACGACGATCGAAGCGAGCAGCAGGCGGTAACTGATGCGCAGCGCATCGGCCAGCGACTTGGTCGCCGGGTCCATCATCGAGGCCAGTTCCGCCGCGGCGCTCGGGCCCGTTTCGTTCAGCCGGACCGAGGCGGTCTGGCGGCGCTCGCGGGTTGAGAGCGGATTGGTCCCGGGGTTCTGGCTCATCGGGTCGGCTCCTGCGTGCCGGCGACGGGCACCGCCCGCTCGACCGGGTCGCGCGGCGTCGGACGGTGCGATGTCCCGTTCTGGAAGAGGCGTTCAAAGTCCGGAATGGGAACCGTGCCCTGCCGGAACGTCGATGGCGCATCGGGCCCCAGCAGTTCGAAGCCGGGCATGCTCGTGGGCAGCACGAGGGTTGTCTGCCGCCCGTAGACCTCGCGGTACATCTTCATGTTCTTCAGGAACACGGCCAACTCGGGGTTGGCGCTCATCTGCTGGATGTACGAAGCGACCTCGGCCTGCCCGCGGCTGCGCAGTTCGTTGGCCATGCGGTCGGCGAAGGCGAGGATGCGCTTGGCATCGTTCTCGGCACGGGAGCGGATGGCGTTGGCCTGGCTGGTTCCCTGGTTGGTGATCTCCTGGGCGACCTTCTTGCGGTTCTCGTTCATCCGCGCCACGACGTTCTTGGTGTTCTCCTGCGGAAAGACGATCGACGACAACCCGACCGCGTGGGCCTTGATGCCGTAATCGGCCAGCGCGGCGCCGGCCTGATCGCCCCCGCCCGGACGCTGGAGCATCGCGAGCATGCGGGCCTCGAGTTCGGGCAGGCGGCTGCCGCGCTCGTCCGCGGCGAGCAGGTCGGTCAACCGGAAGGCGCTGACTTCGCCGAGCGAACTGCGGAGTTTGGACTTGATGCTGTTCTCGGCCTCGCGGTAGTGGTCGCGCGCCGAGTCGCCCGCGCCGGAGAAACTCTTGTAGAACTTCAGCGGGTCCTCCACGCTCCAGGCCACGTACGACGTCACCACCAGTTGCTTGGAGTCGAGCGTGGACTGCGTCTCGGGCGCGGACTCGACGAGCCGCGCACGGGTGTCGTAGGTGGTAACACGCTGGATGAAGGGCAGTTTGAATCCCAGGCCGGCGTCCCGGCGGACCGACGATTCGTCGGCCCGCCCGATCATCGACACCACCGCCGCCTCGTTGAAGCGCACGGTGTACGTCACCATGAACGAGAGGAAGACCAGCACCACGATGCCGATGATGATGAAGCGTTGCAAGGCCGGTTCTCCTGGTGCGGGCGCCGCGGCGCGGGGTGCGCCGGCGCGGCCCGCGGTCGGGTTCATTCCTGCGGTTGCCGCGGCTGCTCGAACAGGTTGCCCCCGAGCGCGGAGTCCTCGAGGTTGACGCGCACTTCCACGCCGTCGCCGCGGACGAAGTACACGCGCTTGTCCTTGATCAGATCGCGGATGGTGTCGAAGTACCTGGTTGCGCCGTAGATCCGCGGGGCGGCGCGGTACATCGCCAGTTCCCCGGCGAAGGCCTCGGCCTCGGCCCGCGCGGTCATGTGCTGCTGCCAGCGCTCGGCCCGCGCCTCCTGCAGACGCACCGCCGCCTGGCCGCCGGCCTTGGAGATCAGGTCGGAGATCTCGGCTTCGAGTTCGGCTCGCCGCGCGGCATCGCGCTCCGGCTCGGCCTCGTTGATCAGCGCCACCAGCCGCTCGGCCGTCGACAGGCTGCCCGCAGCGTTGATCAGCATCTCCGCCGCCTCGCGTCGGCCCATGTCGATCAGCGCCTCGCGCTCCTGGTTCGCGCCGACGTACTTCTCATACTCCTCGGCCGTCTCGCGCGGCGGGTGCACGCCCTCGATCCCCACAAACAACACGCCCACGCCCGATTCCAGTTCGGCCAGACGCGCGCTGATTCGCCGGTAAAGTTCCGCCGCGGCGGCAGACCGACCGCGCCCCAGAACGTCGTCCACGTTCATCGACGCCATGTACCGCAGCACGACCCGCTGCGCCTCGGCGCGAATCAGGTGCTCCCGCGCCTCGGCCGCGGCGAACCGGTGGAACTTGATCACGTCATCGACCCGGTAGTACAGCGGGATCTCCGCCGCGACCAGCGAGTAGTCGCCGCTGGCGACGCCCGCGGTGCGCTCCAGCGCGGCCGGCTGCACGAGGAAGAAACTCTCGGCGGACTTGTGGTCGTTGGTCCAGAGGATCGCGCCGGAGATCGTCGGCGACTCGCCGGCGACGTTCACGCGGCGCACTCGCTCGGTGTCGAAGCGCTCGATGCGCTCTAGCGGCCAGGGGAGTTTGAGGTATGGGCCCGGCGGGAGCGGCTGCTCGCTGACCATGCTCCCCAGCCGCAGTCGCACGCCCTGCTCGTTGGGCTGTACCACGCCCACCATCGTCATCAGCCACAGCACCGCCACGCCGACGACCAGCAGCGCGGTCAGCGAGCGCGACAGCAACTGGTAGAACCAACTCCCCGTCACGTCGAACCCGAACTGGTAGTTCAACGCGCCGCCGATCGACTCGGCGATGCGGTCCGGCGCGGCGACAAACGACAGCACCCGCGAGTCCATCGCCGGGCGCGGCACCTCGCCGGGGCGGCGCGGGCGATAGATGCCCAGCAGGAAGTTCAGCACCACCTCGATCGACAGCGCGATCATCAGCGCCGGGAGCACCGCCTGCAGATAGCGGCTCCCCGCGTCGGGGCCCATGTAATCGATGAACTGCGTGACGGCGATCGCCAGCCCGACCAGCGCAGCGCCGACCGCCTGCGCCGCGCCGCCTCGCAGATTCGCCCACACCGCCTGCTTGGCCATGCCCGAGACGTACCGCGCGAACATGAAGCCGACGAACGCCAGCGCGATCCCGATGGAGATCGGCCACCCGTGCTCGGTCATGGGGCGGAACGCGTCGTGGTCGATGAGCGCCTCGCCGGAACGGAACCGCCAGATGCCGATCCCGGCCAGCGACGCCGCGTACAGCAGGCTCACCATCGGCAGCAGGACGCGGTGCATGCCGGCCAGCCGTTTGGCGGCGATGCGCAGGTCGTCGGCTCCCTCACCGAACGCCGAAAGAGCACGGCCACCCTGCTGGGCGATGACCTCGGCCTCCAACGCTTCGATCCGCTCGCGCCGGTGCTGGTCGAAGACAATGGCCAGACACAGCCACACCACGCCCCCAAGCAGGATGAACATCGCGCCCGTCACGCCCGAGTGGTTGTGTGACAGCACGCTGTTGATCAGCAGCGTCAAGCCCATGGCCAACTGCAGGACCAGGCCCAGCAGGCACACGCTCGCGGCACGTCTGAAACTCTGGTAGTCGGCCTTCATCGGCTCCTCAGGTGGGTTGAACCAATGACGCGGGAAGGGCCGCCGGCACTCGTCGCGGCGGGGGCAGATTGTGACCGGGAACACCCGGCCTGTCCACAGACACCCGGCACAACGTTCGCTCGCCGGGCTCACCACCGCGGCGACGCGCCGTCGCGTCGGGCTCCCCGCCGCCCCCGTCCCGGATTCGCCCCTCTCTCTCCGCCGACAGAACGCCGATCGGGGGCATAGATTAGCCTCCCGGACGGGCCGGTGCGCGAACCGCGCGGCCCGCCGGTACGTTGATGTACGATCAGGTTGCCCCTATGTTCGTTCCCGCGGCGGGACTTTCTGCACCCGCGCATCGCTTTGCAGCCGGGCCGGACATCCCCGGCTTGCCATGCCCCCGTTCGACCTTTTCCCCGCCCGCGGGTCCCGCGCGATTGACCTCCGCCTCCCGCACGCCTTCGGCAAACCCCACGACGCATGTTCTCGCAACTGCTCACCATCGCGCGGAACACGTTCGTCGAGAGCGTGCGTCAACCGATCTACTTCATCATCATCGCGCTCTGCGGCCTGTGCCAGATGTTCACCACCTGGTCGGCCGGGTTCACCATGGGCATGACCGAATCGTCGGAGGTCTCCGGCGACAACAAGATGCTGCTGGATGTCGGGCTGGCGACGATCTTCGTCTGCGGCCTGCTTCTCGCGGCGTTCCTTGCCACGGCGGTGATCAGCCGCGAGATCGACAATAAGACGGTTCTGACGGTCGTGAGCAAGCCGGTTTCCAGGGTCACGGTGGTGCTCGGCAAGTACCTCGGCGTCGCCGCGGCGATCGTCATCGCCAGCCTGACCATGAGCCTGTTCCTGTTCGTCGCGCTGCGGCACGAGGTGATGTCCACCGCCGCGGACGACCTTGACGGGCCCGTGATCCTGTTCACCGGTCTGGCCGTGGCAATCGCGATCGGGGCGGCGATCTGGTGCAACATTTTCTACGGCTGGGTGTTCCCGCAGACCGCGACCATGCTGTTGTTTCCTCTCATGGGTCTGGCCTATGTCGGCGTGTTACTGGTCTCGAAACGGTGGCACCTTCAACCGCCGTCGGTGGACTTCAAGCCCCAGATCTTCACGGCGACGATGTGCATCGTCATGGCGCACCTGGTGCTGACGGCGCTGGCAACAGCGGCCTCGGCCCGGCTGGGGCAGGTCATGACGCTGGTGGTGTGCTGCGGCGCGTTCCTGCTTGGATTTCTGTCCAATCACTTCCTCGGCGCCAAGGCGGTGGATAATCGCTTTGTGTCGCGCATCCGCGACGCCGAGCCGGAACTGGTCGGGCACCGGCAGTTCGACCGGAACGGGGATGTGTACCGCGTGCGGCTGGAATACGACCCCCGCGTGGTGATCAACGCCGGTTCGCCGATCTACTTCGGGCCCAATCCCAACGGCATGGGCATGTCGGTTCCGACCTTCGAGCCTTTCGATGGTCGGGTAACGGAACTCTCTGAACTCTCGGATCGATCCCGGCCTCCCGCGGTCGTGGTCAAGAGCGCGGATCCGGCTGAACGACTGCTCATCATCCAGCGGGTCGGTGCCGATCGGCCGCTCGTCCGACGTCCACCACAACCGGGTGATTACATTTTCCTAACGCCCACACGGATCAATCCGCCGGCCTTGGTCGTATGGTCAATAGTACCGAATGTGCAGTATTTCTGGCTGCTGGACGCGATAAATCAGAATCAGTTGATCCCGGCATCGCACATCGCGCTTGTGGCAATGTACGGAACGACTCAGATCGGGGTTTTCCTGTGTCTGGCGGTCGTGCTGTTCCAGAGGCGTGAAGTCGGGTAATCTAGACCGAGGAACGTGCAAGGGCGGACGCCCGGGAGGACATCAGGCATGGCCAGAACATCAATCGAGGGCTCGGTCGCGAAGCCTGCGCCCAAAAAGTCGACGGCCGGCAAGGGCGGGAAACTGGAACAGGCCCAGATCATCAAACTTTCGGTATCCGTCGGCGTGATCGTCCTGGTGTCGGTGTGGCTGCTGTTCAGCATGGAGATCATTTCCTTTGGCGGCGGGACCAGCGAGCCTGAGGTCACGTCCGAGGAACAGCGCGCTCTCGACGAGCAGATCGCCCGCGATGCGGAGATGCGCGCCCGAGCCGAGCGCGACCCGACCGCGCCGCGGCCGCCTCCGGTCGGTTCGCAGTAAGCCCGTGCAACCTGATGGCCCGGCCTCATGACCCCGCGGTCGCATGCCCCGATCGGGCGCGATAACCGCGTTGCTGTCAACCTGCGCTGACCATGCGGCCGGTACCAGATGCGGCACGCCGGAAATCTGTGCGACCGGGGTTCGCACTCAACTCCGCTTGATCCGGTGTCGATGGCGGGCGCGACGATTCCGCCCACGGTCCAAGACCATTGACCGAACCAAGGAGGCGATGTGAGCAGCACGCCCGTACCTACGCACGGCCCCGCCAGACTCGTTGTCGCCGACGACGAGACCCACATCCGCCTGGTGGTCGCGGAGAAGTTCCGCGCTGCGGGCCACATCGTGTTCGAGGCCCGAGACGGCGAGGAAGCGCTCGACCTGGTCCGCGAGCATCGTCCCGACGCGATCATCACCGACCTGCAGATGCCCTACATGAGCGGTCTGGAACTCTGCGAGCGCCTTGCACAGGACGCCGCGGCGGAAAACCGGACGCCCACGCCGACTGTTCTGCTGACCGCGCGCGGGCACATCCTTGAGCCGGAGCAGTTGCTGCGCACGGGCATCCGACGCGTGATCGGCAAGCCTTTCGGCGTGCGCGATCTGCTGGAGTATGTGCAGACGCACCTGCTTGCAGCACCGGTGTCCAAGCCCGATCCGGCCGACAGCAAGGTGGAGTGCCGCGCCGCATGAGCACGCAACCGACCACGCCCGCCTCCCCCATCGCGATCAGGGACGCACACGCGCCCTCGATCCACGCGCTGCGCGAGCGGTGCATGGGCCTTGGGCTGGCGACGTGGCGCTGCGACAACCTGGGCGCGATCCTGGCCGAGCCGCTGGACACCGGCCCCGTGGGGCTGCTGCTCGGCTCCTCGACGATCACGAAACTGGTGCGCGATGCCGCCCGCAAATGGGGCGAGGGCTCGCGGGACCGCGCGCCGGGAGTCGAGGAACTCTTCCCGGGGTGCTGGGCCATCCCGCTCACCGAACAGCGACGGCGCGAGCGCGTCGGGTTCATCGTTGCGCTGGCCTTCGGCGAACGCGCCCTGGGCGAGGAGTTCTTCCTCGCCGCGTGCCGCGCAGCGCACCTCGATGCCCAGGCCACGCGCAGGAGCCTGCTGCCGCGAGCGCGGTACGACGCCGCCTCCGCCGCGGCTCTGCGCGACGCCCTGCTCTGGATGGGCGGCGACCTGAACCGCATCGAGGAGCACACCAAGACGGTGTCGGGATTCACGCGGCAGTTGACCGACTGCTTCGAGACCATCGATCTGCTCTACACGCTGGGCCGTTCGATGAACGACCTGACCCAGCCGTCGCAGTTCATCCACCGGATGTGCGAGCGGCTGCGCTCCACGCTGCCGTTCACCTGGATCGCGGCGACCTTCAACCACCGGGCCGACGTGTCCGGGCCGGTTGCCGGACGGTTCTTCGCCAGCGGCGACGTTGATCTGGACAGCGACGCGCTGGCCTTGGCCAGTTCGAACGTGCCCGAGGATCATGACCCCCACGTGCCCCTGATCCTGACCGAGATCGGCGGGAAGCCCATCCCGGGGTCGGGGCAAGTGCTGGTGCAGCCTATCTGGCGCGGCAGCCAGCAGGCCGGCGCGCTGCTCGCCGGCGACAAGCACGGCGACGACCCGCAGGTCAGCAGTTACGACATCCAGTTGCTGGAGGCCGCCAGCGGCTACGTCGGCGCGTACCTCGACAACGCCGTGCTCTATGCCGACCAGCAGGCGCTCTTCCTGGGCACGCTCGAAGCGCTCACCGCCTCGATCGACGCAAAGGACCGCTATACCTGCGGCCACTCCCGGCGCGTCGCGCACCTCTCGCACCGATTGGCGCTGGCCATCGGCATGAGCGACGAGGACGCCGACCGCGTCCGGATCGCCGGCCTGGTACACGACGTCGGCAAGATCGGCGTGCCCGAGGCGGTCCTGACCAAGACCGGCCGACTGACCGACGAGGAGTTCGAGGCCATCAAGCAGCACCCGGAGATCGGCCACCGCATCCTGAAAGACATCCCGCTGCTGGCCGACGTGCTGCCGGGCGTGCTGCACCACCACGAGCGCTTCGACGGCAAGGGGTACCCGCACGGCCTTGCCGGAGACTCCATCCCCGTCATGGCCCGAATCATCGCACTGGCCGACACCTTCGACGCGATGAGTTCCAGCCGTTCGTATCGGGCGGCCATGCCGCGGGCGCAGGTGCTCGCCGAGGTCGCCCGCTGTGCCGGGGTGCAGTTCGATGCCGATCTTGCCCGGCGGTTTGTCGAACTGGATTTCTCCGAGTACGACCACATGGTCCTCGAGGATGTCTCGGCGGGCGTCCGTCGGGCCGCGGCCTGAAGCGTCGTCACTTTCGGCAGAATCTGCGCACAACCGAACGCGGACCGTCTATCGGGCCAAACCCGAGAAGTGTGCCATTCCGGGCCCTGCCGACCCCGGAAGGATCGAACCGGGGGGTGGTGGCACGCGAATGGGCTCTCCGGTAGACTCCCGACACGCCCGGGGGAGGGGTGGCGGCCGGCGCGCCCGCAGCGCGGCCGCGGGGGAGCGGTGTCGGGCCCGTGTTCAAGGACGGTCGAACAGGAGTCGTGTCGATGGGCAAGCCCAAGCCTGGTCTCGGAACGGACGCTGTGTGCGCGCTGGAGAGTCTGGAAGCACGGATGCTGCTGGATTCAGCGCCGCTTCCCTCGGTCGGCGAACTGCTGAACGTGAACAACACGGTGGTGAGGTTCGAGACATCGATGGGCGACATCGATATCGAACTGTTCGACAACGCCGCGCCCGTGACGGTCAACAACTTCCTCGGCTATGTCCGGCGCGGCGACTACGACCGCACGTTCTTCCACCGCCTCGACGACGACTTTGTCGTGCAGGGCGGTCTGGCGCGGATCGCGCCATCGGGGACGGGCTTCGCGGAGATCCCGCGCCACCCGCCGATCGTCAACGAGTTCAACCAGTCGAACCTGCAGGGCACGATCGCGATGGCCCGCGTGGGCGGGCAGGTGAACTCGGCCACCAGCCAGTTCTTCTTCAATCTTGCGAACAACACGTTCCTTGACACCGTGGACCAGGGCTTCACGGTGTTCGGGCGCATCGTGGGCGGGACCACCGGCCGCTCGTGGATGGTGTTGCAGGACATCAACAACATGATGACCAGCAACCAGGGCTCGCCGTACAACGAACTTCCGGTGAACACCGGGTTCAACGCCGCCGACGGCGTGCAGGAGGACGAACTGCTGGTGATCTACGACGTGGAGATCATCAAGCCGCGAAACGTCGCGGCGTTCTACACGCACCGCTACTACTACCCCGAGGGCTTCGCCAGCGGCACGATCACCGAGTTCGTGCCGATCGGCAACCCGGGCGATACGACCGTGCACTTCCAGGCGATCGCGCGGGCCGAGACCCGCCAGATGCAAACCGCGCCAACGCCGGACCAGAGCGACACCGACCCGCAGTTCTGGTTCCGCGACCAGGTCATCCGCACCGGCACGGTGGCACCCAACACGCGCGGCGGGTTCACCGTCTCGCGTTCGGCCAATCCGGCCAACGACCTGCTGCAGCGCGACGTGCCGTACGCGCTGGAGGTCTGGTCGACCGGGCCGCTGTCGGTCAACCTCAGCCACTACGACTTCGGCACGGCAACCGGCGAGGCCTTCGCCACGCAGACCGCGACGCGCTGGGTGCTGCCCGATGTGCGCAAGGGCGCGGACATCTTCGACTTTGTCATCTGGCAGAACACCAGCGACACCGATGTCACCGTGACCGTGCAGTTCTTCTTCGAGAACAGCGCGCCGGTGATGATCTCGCGGACGACCGAGGCCTTCCGCCGCGGCGGGCTGGCCATCGCCGACATCCCCTCATTGCCCAACGGCCGCATGTCCGCCGTCGTCACCTCGGACCAGCCGCTGGTCGCCGCGCTCACGCACTTTGACAACTCCGGCAGCAAGGCCGGCTCGACGGCGCTGGGCATCCGCGGCGACGGCTCGACGCTGGGCGTGCTGGCGATGGGCAACACGGCCACGGGGGTGATCGACAGCGTGAGTTTTGTGAACACCAACACCACGGGCGCGATCATCACGCTCACCTTCATCTTCGACGACGGCTCGCCCGAGTTCTCCATCACGCCGCCGGCGCTGTTCCTCTCGGCGCGGGACCGCGCGACTTTCAACCTCTCGACCATCCCGCAACTCGACGGCAAGACCTATTCGATGCGATACAGTTCGGGCTCGACGCCCATTTACGCCGCGAGTTCGCACGAGGAGTTCGGCGACGGCCTGGCGACGCCCGTGGCAACCCACGCGGCGACGAACCACGACTTTGCCGAAGGGTTCATGAACGCGACGCGAGCCGGCGTGGATCTGTTCGAGCGCATCAGCGTCTTCAACCCCAACTACGCCCCATTCGGCGTGACCGCGACCCCGGCCGAGGTCTCGTTCCGGCTGTACTACACCGACGGGTTCGTGCTTGAGATCAACCAGGTGATCGCGGGCGGCGAGCGCTTTGACCTGAACCTGCACGCCAACGCGCAGGTGCTGGCGCAGGCCACGGGCGGTCGCCAGTTCTTCTCCATCGAGGTCGTGTCGGATGTGCCGGTGGTCGCGATGATGCGGCACATCGACAACGGTCTGGGATTCGGGAATGCCGATCCATCCGGCGGTTTCCACACTCTGGGCGCCCAGCGCGGCACGGTTGTCGCGCTCACCGAACTCGGCGGCACGATGGGCTGATCATCCCGCGAGCCGTCGCGCGGCGCGGAGCAGGGATCGCAGGGGCGCGGCCAGCGGCCGCGGGAGAGCGTCGACCGCGCCGTGCAGTTTGCGTGACAGCCGCAGCGCGGGCTTGCATTCATACCCGGCCCGGACGCGCGCCGTGTTCGCGATCTCGTCGGCGAGCGCCCGCTCGGCCGCCTCGCGCGATTCGCGGTCCCGCGACGACTGCTCCCGCAGCGCATAGCACTCGTGGTACACGTCCTGCACGTGGGCCCGCAGTTGCGTGAGCAGGATGGACCGGCGGTCTTCGTCGACCCAGTGCGCATCGCCCGATCGGAGCAGGCCGTTGGCCAGGCGGATGACCTCGACGGCGTGCGCATCGAACAGGGCGCGGTGCCGCGCCACCAGCGCGCCGTACAACTCGTCGTGGCGCGACACCGCATCGGCGATCATGGTCTCGGCGCTGTGCCGCCGCCAGGTGAACAGCGGCTCGGGAACGCGCACCCCGCGCCACCCGCGCTCGGCGAAACGGAGCCACAGGTCCCAGTCCTCATACCCGCGGCGCATGGTCTCGTCGAAGCCGCCGACTTCGTCGAAGCACTTCCGACGCACGATGCACGTGACCGGGTGCAGGTTCGTGACCAGCAGCAGCAGCGGGTCCCACTCCGGCACGCGCCAGACCCCGCTCCCCAGCCCGACGAGTGTCTCCTGGCAATAGGCATGGCTGGTGTGCGACGGATCGGCCGCGCGCAGCGGCGCGCACAACTTCCGCGAAAAAGCAGGTTCGACCCAGTCGTCGGCATCAAGAAAACTCACGAACTCGAAGCCCGCCGCGAACTCTGCCGCGGCTCGTGCGCCGGCATTCCGCGCCGCGGGCAGACCCGCGTTGGCCTGGTGCAGCACGAGCACGCGCGCCGGGTCGATCTCGCGGCAACGATCGCACGCGGCGGGTGTCGAGCCGTCGTCGGACCCGTCGTCGACGACGACCACGCGCGTTTCCACGCCGTCCTGCGCCAGGCACGACCGCACCGCCTCTTCCACGAACCGGCCGTGGTTGAAACACGGGATGATGAACGCCACCCGAGGGGTGGCCGGATCGGACTGTGGCACGGGGCGACGATAGCCCCTTGCCCTGCGCGGCGTCCGGGCCAGTCGGCCGATACCCTGTGCCGGTCGGAACCCGCCCGGAGCGCAGGACGATGACGCACTTCTGGACATTCGCACGCCGCATGCTGCGCTACCGATGGCTCGTCGCCGCGGCGATGGTGTTCGCAGCGCTTTCGGCCGGCGGGCTGGGAGCCGGGCTGCTGGGCATCAAGCCGGTGCTGGACAACATTCTCGGCACGACCGAGGGCACCGCTCGCACGCTGCCGGCGATGGCCGCGGACCTCAACGCGACCCTGCCGGCATTGTCGCCGCGCGTGCCGCAGCGGGTGATCGATGCGCTGCCGACCAAGCCCTTTGACGCGGTGCTGTGGATCATGATCGGGCTGGGCGTGCTGACGATGATCGGCGCGGCGTGCAACTTCCTGCACGCGTATCTCTCCTTGACGGTGATCTCGCGCACAATCGCGAACATCCGGCGCGAGGCTTTCCACCGCGTGGTGCACCTGCCGCTGCGGACGGTTCTGCGCTCCGGCCCGAGCGACATGGTGAGCCGCATCGTGTACGACTCTGCCGCGCTGGGCGCGGGCTTCAACGCGCTGCTCTCCCGCGCCGTGGCGCAGGTGACCAAGGGCCTTGCGGCGATGTGCGCCGCGTTCTGGTTTGACTGGCGGCTGGCCTCGGTCGCGCTGATCGTCGCGCCCGCGCTGGCGACGGTGATCCGCAAACTCGGCAAGCGCATCCGGCGGGCATCCCGATCCGCGCTCGAAGGGCAGGCCGGGCTCTACCACGCCGCGGGCGAGGCCCTCGGCGGCCTCCGCGTTGTGAAGGTGCACGCGGGCGAGCGGCTGGAGGCGGGGCGTTTCCACCGCATGAACAAACTCGTCGTCGCGCAGGAGTTCAAGGTCCGCACGGCCCGCGCGCTGGCCAGCCCGCTCATCGAGACGCTGGCGATGTTCATCCTCGGCGCGCTGGCGCTGGTCGCCATCAAGGCCATTCTCGACGGACACCTCGAGCCCAACCGCTTCATCCTCGTCCTGGGCGCGCTCGGCCTCGCCGCCGCGAGCCTCAAACCGCTCACCGGCCTGCTCAACGACATCCAGCAGGCCTCCGCCGCGGCGGGAAGACTGCACGAACTGGTCTCGCAACCGACCGAGCCGGGGCATGATCGGAAGTTGCCCAAGTTGCCGCCCGTGCGGGATCGGATCGAGTTTGTCGATGTCACCCTCACCTATGCCGGCGCCGGATCTCCCGCGCTCGACGGGATCAGCCTTGAGATTCCACACGGCTCGACATTCGCGTTCGTCGGACCCAACGGGTGCGGCAAAACCACGCTGCTCTCGTTGATCCCCCGGCTCTTCGACCCCGACACCGGTTGCGTCACCATCGACGGGCGCGATGTGCGCGGGTTCAACATCCGATCGCTGCGGCGCCGCATCGGCGTGGTCACGCAGGACACCGTGCTGTTCCGCGGCACAATCCGCGAGAACATCGCTTACGCCGCATCGGGCCTGGGCGACGCCGCGACGGCCGAGCAGAAGATCCGTGCCGCGGCGAGAATGGCCCGGGCCGAGGAGTTCATCCTGGCCAAGCCCGGCGGGTACGATTTTCAGATCGGCGAGCAGGGCGCGGGCCTGTCGGGAGGGCAGCGGCAACGCCTCGCCATCGCCCGCGCCATTCTGCGGGACCCGGCGATCCTCATCCTCGACGAGGCCACGAGCATGGTCGATGCCGAGTCGGAGGCGCGGATCGCCGAGGCGGTCGCCGAGTTCGTATCGGCGCGGTCGCGCGGCGAACCGGGCGGTCATTCGCGCACTTGCCTGATCGTCGCGCACCGGCTCTCAACCGTGCTCGCGGCGGACCAGATCGTGGTGATGGACGCGGGCCGGATCATCGACCGCGGGAGGCACGCGGAACTGCTGGCGCGGTGCGACCTGTACCGCTCGCTGGTAAGCAACCAGTTGATGAAGGGAGAGGGGGCGGCGTGATGAGGGGATGATGTGCTGGGCAACTGTCCGGAGTCAGGCCCGGATTCCGAGACCCGGACGCCGACCTCTCAACGCAGGACTCAGGACCAAGGACTCAGGACGTCAGGAACAGAGCAACCGCATGAACTCCCTCCCGCTTCTGGCTCGTCTGTTCGAGTATTCCGACTGGGCCAACGCCCAGGTGCTCTCCGCCGCGGCGGGGTTGAGCGACGAACAACTCGACCGGCCGCTGGAAATCGGCCCGGGGCCGGGCACGCTGCGGCGCGTGCTGATGCACACGTGGGCGGGCGAGGACACGTGGCTGCGGCGCTGGCGCGGCGAGATGGAAGCGAAGTGGCCCGCGGAGAGCGAGCGGCTGAGCATCGCGCAGTTGCGCGAGCGGTTCGAGACGACCTGCGCGCAGCGTGCGGAGTTTGTCGGCACGCTCAGCGACGCCGCGCTGGACCGCGAGCAGATGTACCGCGATTCGCGCGGCGGTGTGTTCAGTGCATCGCTGGGCGACATGCTGCTGCAGGGCATCGTGCACTCGGTGCATCACCGCGCGCAGGCGACCAACGCCATCCGCCGGCTCGGCGGCGCAGCGCCCGAGATGGACTACATGATGCGGATCAGGCGACCGGGTTGAGCGGAACCAGGTGATCGCTACAGCATGCTCGCCGCGAGGCTGGCCAGTTCGCTCCGTTCGCTCCTGGTGAGCATGACGTGGCCGACGATTGGGATGCCCTTCATTTTCTCCACGATGTAACTCAGGCCGTTGGAGGACTGGTCGAGGTAGGGGTTGTCGATCTGCTGGATGTCGCCGGTGAGCACGACCTTGGTCCCCTCGCCGACGCGCGAGACGATGGTCTTGATCTCGTGCGGCGTGAGGTTCTGCGCTTCATCGACGATCATGAACTGGTGCGGGATGGACCGGCCGCGGATGTAGGTGAGCGGCTCGAGCACGAGTTTGCCATCGGCCATGAGTTTGCGGATGCGCTGCTCGGTGGTGTGGCTCTCGGCCGACTGGTGCATGGGGTTGCCGCGGGTCGAGAGCAGGTACGTCAGGTTGTCGAAGATGGGCTGCATCCACGCGGTGAGTTTCTCGTCCTTGTCGCCGGGGAGATAGCCGATGTCGCGTCCCATGGGCATGATGGGGCGCGCGACGAGCAGTTTCTCGTAGCGTTCCTCGTTGAAGACCTTGGCCATTCCCGCGGCGACGGCGAGGAGCGTTTTGCCGGTGCCGGCGGAGCCGAGGAGGGTGACGAGCCGGACCTCGTCGTCGAGGAGGAGGTCCATGGCCATGGTCTGCTGGACGTTGCGGGCCATGATGCCGAACGTGGGCTTGCGCGGGTTGTTGACGGGGATGAGGTGGCCGGTGTCGGCGAGCCTGCGGGCCAGGCCGGTGTGGCTCTCGTCGCGGGTGTCCTTGAGAATCAGGAACTGGTTGGCGATCAGTTCGCGGGTGTAGGTCGCGCCCTCCTCGTCGGTGTCGACCAGCGCCTCGGCGACACGCTCCAGCGCGAGCATGCGCTCGGCGTACAACTCGTCGATGAGTTCGCCGGCCAGGTCGATTTCAAGGAACCCGCGATAGAGGCGGTCGGCGTCGACCTTCTGGTTCTCGAAGTCCTCGGTGCGAACGCCGAGCGCATCGGACTTGATCCGCGCGTTGAGATCCTTGGAAACAAACACCGCGCGCTTGCCCGCGGCGTGCAGGCTCCACGC
The DNA here is from genome assembly GCA_019636495.1 of Phycisphaeraceae bacterium. Classification (GTDB taxonomy): domain Bacteria; phylum Planctomycetota; class Phycisphaerae; order Phycisphaerales; family UBA1924; genus JAHBXL01. Next base: position 132,852 of record JAHBXL010000006.1, read on the forward strand.
CACCGCGATGATCCGGTTGTCGGGCGAGTCCTCGCGCAGCACGTTGGGCCGCGTGTGCTCGGCCACGTCGATGCGCACGTCCCAGCCCTCGGCCGCGCCGGTGTCGTCGCCGCCGCTGGAGGCCTGCCCCACGGTGGGGCTCGCGGCGGGCCAGCGGACGCCGTCGATGAGTTTGCCGCGGGAGCGGAGGCGGTCGAGGTGGCGGATGCACTCGCGCGCGTTGCGTCCGATGTCGTCGTTCTGCCGCTTGAGTTTGTCGAGTTCCTCGATCACCGCGAACGGGATGACGACGTGGTTCTCTTTGAAGACGAACAGCGCGTTGGGGTTGTGCAGCAACACATTGGTATCGAGCACGAAGTGCTTGATGCCCGTGTCGCCCGCCGCGAGAGGATCGCCCTTGTCCTCGCGCGCAAGATGAAGTTCGGACCGCTTGTCTGGGCGCGGGGTCGCCGAGTCGGTTCGTGCCAGGGTGGACATTGCTTGCTGGGGTCTCCTCCCCCGCCCCTCGCCTTCCATGGCCCCCGGCCGCCCCGCTATCCTTCCGGCCCGGCCTGATCGCGCCGCGGGCCCGCCCATGGTACAGGACGGATCGGCTCCGGGTCGCCGGAAGTTCAACCCTACCCGCCCCCGGACACCCCGGCGCGGCCCTTGACCCGTTCTTCACGGACCTTGAACGTCATACGAACGCGCCGAGGCACAGGATCGCGGCGACCGCGACCGCGAAGCCGACCTTGGCGATGGTTGCGGCAAGCCGTCCGACGGCAGCGCCGGCACCGATGGTCGAGGCCTGACGCCAGGTCTTGGCCCCGTTGTGGCGTTCGGCGATGAGCGCGCCGGCACCCGCACCCAGCGCGGCCCCGAGGATGGTGCCCAAGACCGGAAGGAAGGCCAGAAGCACCGTTCCGAGAATCGCGCCGAGGATGCCGCCCATGACCGACCCGATGGCGCCGCGCCGCGTGCCGCCGGCCTTCTTCGCGCCCACTGCCGATGCGAACACCTCGACGACTTCGGCGATGATCCCCAGCAGCACGCAGGCGCCAAGCGTCCACCACTCATACATGAGCATCGGGGGCTCTCGGAGCGCGAACCACGCTTGAAAGCCGATCGCGACCAAGAGCATGAACCAGATGCCGGGCAACGTGAGCGCGACCAGCAGCACGCCCAGAAGGCACCCGAGCACGACGCTGACAGCCGCCACGATCTCCACGCGCGATCTCCGGTGTCCGAGCGAGTTGTTGGGATCGGCACGCCCACGGTTGCGGGCCGCGTCCGGTCAGTCGCCGCCGTCGCCCCCGCCCGGGTCGCCGGCATCGCCGCCCGCCGCGGGCGCAGGCTGGGCCGGTTCCGGAAAGGCTGTTCGCTCCATCGCCAGCACCCATTCTTCGAGCGGGACATAGCGGAGCAGATCGAGCGTGTGCGCCGCGCCATTGCGGAGGTGCAGCGTGACGAAGAACTTGTGCCAGCGACGCTTGTCGACTTCCTTGAGATCCGCGGGCGTGAACGACGCGCCGCCGGGCAGGCTCAGCGTCTGCGTAGTGGGGTTCCAGCGGTAGGTGCGCGATGCGGCGCGCAGCAAAACGGTCGCCAGCCACCCGCCCCCGCCGAACCCCGCGACCACGAAGAACCACTGGAAGAACATGTCGTAACTCGACAGCGGCTTGGGGGCGTTGCGCGTGCTCCACACCTGCGCCAGTTCGGCGAGCAACCGCTGCGGCGGGATTTCCTGGGGCTGCGCGCCCTTGGCCGAGACCACAAGGCCCACGCCGCGAACGTGGTCGAACAGCACGCTGCGCGTCGCGGCGTCAGGCAGTTCCGCCGCGGATTGGCCGGGCCAGACCACCACCTGCGGCTCCGGGCCCAGCCGCCAGGCCCGCGCGAGCGACTCCAGCCACTCGCGCCGAGTATTGAGAAACCGCGCATCGATGGTCGCGCGGTCCGCTGCGGACCCCAGCGACGCGCTCTGCAGTTCCTCGGCTCGCGGTCGCAGGACCGCGAGCGCGCTGCTCGGCTCGTCGATCTTCAGATCGGCGGGCGTGAGTTTGCCCGCCGCGGCGGCCGCCTGCAGGTGATCACGCAGCCGTGCCGAGGCCTCTTCGAGCCCGCGACGCGGGTAGAAGTGCAGCGCGTCGGCGAGACCCCACACACCAAAGACGAGCAGGACAATCAGAAAAGCGCCCTGCTTCAAGAGCCAGTTTCGGCTCAGCCGCGTGGCCGTCTGATTGAGGGCCGACGGCATCGCATCGACCTTCTGGGCGGAGTTCTCGGTGATCTCGGGCATATCGCACTCCGAACGGAAGGGGACGCGCCGATCGCGGCCACGCCTGGCCGGGGCGGCCCGGCGGGCAGGGCCAAACTCTACACCGTCGCGAGTGCATCGCGCGGCACACCCGCCCGGCACACGTTATCGGCTTGCGCTCTTGCCTTCCGCAGGCGCACCCGCAGTTCGGATGCGGCTCACCCGTCCACGGAGTCGAGCGCATCGGCCCACCAGCGGTCGGCCCAGGCCCGCCCCTCGGGTGTCGCGACAATCGAGGAATAGCCGCCGGACCAGTCCTCGGCGACCTGTCGCGTGGGGATTTGCGGCAGTCGCGTGCCGGCCCGCAGCGCGCGGGTCAGCCAGGCCGAGGTCAGGCGGCGCGCGTACTCGGCGCGGATCTGAAAGTCGTCGAAGAACAGTCGTCGGAACATGGAATGAGCAAAGTGTACAGCAGGTCTCGGGCGGGGCGAGCAAACCGGCCGGCCCGCGGACGCCGCGGCCTACGATCGGGTATCGCGCCCGTAGCTCAGTGGATAGAGCGTCGGTCTTCGGAACCGAAAGTCGGGGGTTCGAATCCCTCCGGGCGTACGTTGACTTCCTGCGACCCTGCAAAAAGGGCAAGGCCCGAGGCGGATGAGCGCCCCGGGCCTCGCGGACGATGCGCGCCGTGTACGGCGTGGTTACGGGCAGCCCGCGAACCAGCACGCCAGGAAGGCGAAGATGTCCGACACGCCGACCGAGTCGTCGAGATTGAAGTCCGCCGTGTGCGAGCCGGCGAACCAGTCGACCAGGAACGCGAAGATGTCCGGCACATCGGTTGAGCCGTTGGCATTCCAGTCGCACCGGCACTCGGCGGTGCACGAGACGTTCAGCACGCCGTCGCCGTGCTCGTAATCGGTCCACACCGACGGGTCAAAGTCGTACGCGCCGACACGGATGTAGAACTGCTGCCCCGGGGCGACGGCGAACGCGAGACGGGAGAGGCCCGCCGCCGGCCCGCAGTACGGCCCCGAGTCATCGTTGCAGGCGATGGCCGCGTTGTTGAACACCGGGCAGATGCTCCCGTCGAACACCTGAACAACGGTATCGAAACTGCTGCCGCAGGTGTTGATGTGTACCGTGCCCTGGCAGTCGGCGGTGTAGCGGTACCAGACGTCGTGAACGGGGTTGAGGCCGCCGTTGGTCGTCGTGCACGATGGCCCGAGCAGCGTTTGCGTGTCGGCCCGGCAGTTGCTGAACGTGAACGTGCCGTTGCCGATGCTCTGGGCGGTCTGGCAGCGGTCGTTGGCGGGCACGGCCCAATCTACGACACGGAGCGCGAACTGACCCGCTGCCCCGGCGTACCCGGTGACGCGGATGAGGTAGGTCTGGCCGCGAACGTAGTTGAACGTCACCAGCGACTGCAGGCCGAGTCCCGTCGCATCGTCATTGCACACGATGGTGTTGGCCTGTCCGGTGGTCGGGCAGGCGCTGTGCACGCTCAGCACGGTGTCGAAGTTCGAGCCGACGGTGTCGATGATGATGTTCCCGGTGCACAGGGGCGTCCACGAGAACCACACGTCCGGGCCCTGAGGAATGGAGGTGTTTCCGCAGGTCGTGACGGGCGAGAACTGCGAGGGCGTGGCGTTGAGCGTGCACCCCGTGTACGTGCCGTGCCCGGGGATGATGGTCGGCGCAGTGCACGAGTCGGAGCCGGTCAGGTCGGTCGCGAGGTCGAAGGCGTAGACCGCGCCCTGGTTGATGCTCGCATCGTGGTCGTCGTGGGCGTCGCCGATGGCCATGTGCCCGGCCCGAACGCCCACCGCGCTGGCAAACGAGCCCCAGGCGGTGTTGTCAGGATCGGCAACCGAGTGGACGGGCACCCAGTTGTGCGAGGCCAGCCGCTTGAAGACATAGGCCTTCTTCGCGCCCGCGGCACCGACGACCAGCGTGTCGCCGTCGATCGAGACACTGGAGCCGAAGTTGGCGTTGTCGCTGGCATCGGGCGCGAAGACCTGCCCGTCGAGGTACCAGTCGCCGTCGTGCCAACGCTGGATGTAGACACAGCCGGAGTTGATCTTGGCGCCGAGCATGGGAAGTTGGGCCGCGGTCGCATCGTCGTCGGGCGCGCCGATGGCGATGGAAACGCCGTCGGTCGCGACTGCCGCGCCGTAGCGGTCGCCGCTGGCGGCGTTGTTGGAGACGAGGCGACCCTGGCTCAGCCACGAGTTGTTCGCCTGTCGGCGGTAGACCTGGACGTAGCCGTGGCTGTCGGGCCAGTTGATGTTCTGCCCGAACGGCGCGCCGCACACAGCGACGTTTCCGCGGATGGCCACCGCCGAGCCGAACTGCTCGCCCGAGGCCAGCCCGGCGTTCACCGAGAAACGCGTGGGCCATGTGTCAATGACCGTCCACGTGAACGGCGAGGTGCGGCGCACGAGGTATACCACGCCGGCATCAGGGTCGGAATCGCCGAAGTTCGGGCTGAGGTCCACATCGCGCATCGGCGCGCCGATGAGCGCCCACCCGCCGTTGTCGGCCGTGATGGCGACCGACCGCCCGACATCGTCGCCCGCTGTGCTGCCCGCGGGGATGAACTTCGCGGCGAAAAGGAAGGGCGAGCCGATGCGTTCGTAGATGTACGCCGCGCCCGTCGCGCCGACGCCCGTCGCGCCGATGATGGCGTACGGGTCGTCGCAGGAGACGGCCTGCCCAAAGCGGTCGTCGGCCTGTGCATCGTTGGCGAAGAACTGCGACGCCTGCTGCCACACGCCCCCGGACCGACGGAACACGTAGACCGAACCGGCGTTGCTCCCCGCGGCGGTGTCGTCCATCGGCGCGCCGGACATGACGTGGGGAGCACCGTCGCCGATGTTGGCGTAGACCGACACGGCCGTGCCGAGCCAGTCCCCCGTCTGGCGGTCGGTCGCCAGAAGTTTGTCGCCGGGGCATTGGGCCCGCGCCGCGCCCGCGGCGGAAACGGCGGCACACGCCGCCGCGAGGAGTACGCGTGTTGAAGATCGATGCTCGAACATGCTGATTCCTTTCCGGGCGCGAAGGCCCAGTGTTGGTGCCCGCCGGCGATGGCCGGGAGCGCGTGGTGGATCGAGAGCGGTCGATGTCCGCGGGCCCGTCTCGGGGTCCGATGGCCGGGGTCGTGGTCGGTTCGGCAGGACTTGCCCGCCCGAACCTCGGGCACGGCTGTTGCGTGCCACGCCAACTCATGCGACAATGCGGGCGCGATCGGCCAACGCGGTGTGCCGATTTTTTCGGAACTCCCGGGCCGGCCCGCCATCGCATGAACGACCAACCCGCCAACCCGCCCGCGGACATCACCGTGCTCTTGCGCCTGGCCGGCGATGGGGATTCGCGCGCTGCCAGTGAACTGCTTCCGCTTGTATACGACGAACTGCGGCAACTGGCGCGGGCGAAGATGCGCGGCGAGCGGGCCGGCGGCTCGGGGCAGACGCTCCAGCCCACCGCGCTGGTGCACGAGGCCTACATCCGGCTGCTCGGCCCGGGCGGCGCGGAACTGCGCTGGGAGGGACGGGCGCACTTCTTCGGCGCCGCGGCACGGGCGATGCGACGAATACTGGTCGAGCGTGCGCGGGCCCGCGGCCGCATCAAGCGGGGCGGCGGGCAGGCACGCGTCGAACTGGGCGAGGGGGCCCTGGCCGTCGAACCGGCGGGGGACGAACTGCTCGGGCTCGACGAGGCGCTGGATCGGCTCGAGGCCCGCGACCGGCGCAAGGCCGAGGTCGTGATGCTCAAGTTCTTCGCGGGGCTCTCGATCGACGAGATCGCCGCGGCGCTGTGCGTGTCGCCCGCGACCGTGAAGAACGACTGGACGTTCGCGCGCGCGTGGCTGCACCGCGAACTCTCGGCCGATGGCCCGGCCGCGCGGGAGGCGTAGTGGAGCAGCGCCGCCAGCAAATCGTCGAAGAGGTCTTTCTTGCCGCGGCGGACCTGCGCGAGCGCGGCGGCGACGCGGCCGCGATCGCCGGGATGATCGCCGAACGCTGCCGCGGCGACGATGCGCTCCGCGCCGAGGTCGAGTCGCTTCTGGGCGCGCACGAAGCGGCCGAGGGCGTGCTCGACCGTGCCGACGTGGTGCTCGCGGCGACGGGCGCGGGCACGGTGGGCGGCGGCGGGCGGACGGGGCGCCCGCCCTGGGAGGAGCCCGCCCTGCCGCCCGGCACCGTGGTCGGCGGTTACACGCTCGAGCGTGTGCTGGGCGAGGGCGGCATGGGCGTGGTCTATGTTGCACGGCAGGACCGGCCGCGCCGCACCGTCGCGCTCAAGGTCATCCGCCCCGCGTTGACCACGCCGGCCATGCTGCGGCGGTTCGAGATGGAGGCGGAGATCCTGGGTCGCCTCCAGCACCCGGGAATCGCACAGATCTACGAGGCCGGGATCGCCGACGGGCGGCCGTTTCTGGCCATGGAACTCGTGAACGGACGCACGCTGGTCGAACACGCCGAGCACGCCGGCCTGGGCACGCGCGAGCGGCTGGAACTTGTCGCGCGGGTGTGCGACGCGGTGCAGCACGCGCACCAGAAGGGCGTGATCCATCGCGACCTGAAGCCCAGCAACATCCTGGTGGACCCGAGCACGCCCGAGCCGCCCGATGGCCGTCGCGCGGGTCTCGGCGTGGTCGGCGCGCCGAAGGTGCTCGACTTTGGCGTTGCCCGCGCGACCGACTCGGACCTTCAGGTTTCGACGCTCCGCACCAGCCTGGGCCAACTCATCGGCACGCTGCCGTACATGAGCCCCGAGCAGGTCGCGGGTGATCAGAACGAGGTCGACACGCGATCGGACGTGTACGCGCTGGGCGTGATCCTCTACCAGTTGCTCGCCGGGCGGCTCCCCTACGACGTGGCCAGCCGATCCATCGCCGATGCCGCACGGGTCATCCGCGACGAGCATCCGTCGCGGCTGTCGGCGATCAGCCGCGTGTTCCGCGGCGAGATCGACACCATCGTCGCCAAGGCGATGGACAAGGACCGCACACGACGATACCAGTCCGCCGCGGACCTGCGCGACGACCTGCGCCGGCACATCGCCGGGGAGCCGATCGCGGCGAAGCGCGATTCGGCGCTCTACGTGCTGCGTACCCAGTTGCGGCGCTACCGCGGGACGGTGTCAGCCGCGACGGTCTTTGTCGCGGCCCTGATGGCGCTGACCGTGCTGGCCGCGCATCAGGCGATGACCAACGCGCGGCTGGCCCGCTCGCTGGGGGCCGAACTCTCGGCCAGCAACATCGAGCGCGGGCGGACGCTCTCGCTGGCGGGAAGCGCGACCGTCGGCGAGAACATCCTGTGGCGCGAACTGCTGGCGCGCCCGGATTCGCCGCAGGCCCGCTGGGGGCTGTGGGAGCACTATCTGCACAGACCGATTGTCCGCTCGATCCGCGAGGACTCGATCTTGACATCCGGTGTCACCTTCAGCCGGGATCGCTCTGTGGCCGCGATGGGCTCGCAGAGCCGGCGCGTGCAGATCTGGTCGGGGGACCTCGCCACGCTGCACCGGACGATCGACACGGGCCATGCGCAGCAGGACTGCATCGCGATGTCGCCCGACGGGTCGATGGTCGCGGTCGCCTCGGCCACGGGCGCGGTCTCGGCTTGGGACCCGCGGACCGGCGCGCCGATCGGCGAGTTCGCCGGCACGGATCGCGCGCGGGTCATGCACTTTTCGCCGGATGGGGCGCGACTGATTCTGGGATGCGCGGATGGCGCAGTGCAGGTGTGGGACGCCGCGAGCCGAAGCAGGGTCGCGCACTGGACGGCGCACCCGGGATCACTGAATGACCTGGCGGTTTCGCCGGACGGGCGCACCCTGGCGACCTGCGGGCGCGGACCGGCCATCCGCACATGGACGATTGACCGGCCCGGCGAGGCCGGCCCGGTGATCTCCACGCTCGGACGCGAAGTTCGGACGGTCGCGTACTCGGGCGATGGCCGCCGGATCGTGGCGCTGAGCGACGGCGGCGCCATTGGCGTGTACCCGGCAACCGCCGATGATGGTCCGCCCACGTTGCTCGATCGCACCGGTCCCGCGTTGCACCGCTTCACGATCTCCGACGATGGGAAGTTGCTTGCGGCGGGCGGGTCGGGCACGGTCGAACTGTGGGACATGGCGCAAGGGGTTCTGCTCCGCACGCTGACCCGCAACGACGGCGCCGAGTACCGGGCACACGCGATCACGCGTGACGGGATGATCATCACCAGCGCGTCCAACGGGCGCGTGCAGGTATGGGAGCACCGTGACGCGCTCGCGGCACACGACCTGCTCCCCGAACACGCCGGATGGATCAGCGCGATCGCCGTCAGCGCCGATGGCTCGCGCTGGGTCTCCGCGGACCTGGCCCGCGAAGTCCGCCTCTGGGATGCCGCGAGCGGGCGCGAACTGGCCCGCCCCGAGCCGCGGGCGCCAACGGTCTGCCGCGCCATGCAGTTCTCGCTCGACGGTCGGCTGCTGGCTCTGGGATACGTTGATGGATCGGTCGAGATCCGCTCGAGCGCGGACCTGTCCATCGTCCGCCGGCTCTCGATGACCGGCTCGGCGGGCATCGAGTCGCTGGACTGGAGCCCGGATGGGGCGCGACTCCTCGCGGGCAACGGCGCCGGGGGCGCGACCGTGCTCGATCCGCACTCCGGCGCGCAGGTCGCGAGCATCCCTGCGCCCGAGCGGCCGCGGGCGCCCGGCGCGGCCCCGGTGCGCACCCGCCGCGTCGCCGCGGCGTGGAGCGCCGATGGCCGGCTCATCGCGCTTGCCTCGGCCGATCCGACGTTGCGTGTGCTCGATGCGGCATCGCTGGCGACGGTGTTCGAGATCGAAGGCGAGCACCTGAGTTGGGCGTGCGCCTTCTGCGACAATGGCGGCGCGCTGGCGGTCGCGATGCCGAGCAACGAGATCCACCTCTTCGACACGCGTACCTGGAAGCGGTTCGCGACGCTCGAAGGACACTCGAAGGTCATCCTCTCGGTCGCGTTCGCGCCCGATGGCCAACTGCTCGCCTCGTGCGGGCTCGATGGCTCGGTCCGCTTGTGGGATTCGACGCGACGTCGCAACGAGCGCGCCGACGGTTCATCGATCAGCGGACGAAACCTCGCCACGATCTGGTCGGGCCCGATGGAGGTCTCGCGGGTCGTGTTCTCGGCCGACGGCCGGACGCTGCTCACCGGCGGGGCCGACCGACGGCTGATCGCGTGGGACCTGCGTCACTACGACCGGCACATCGCGGGGAACCTCGATGTGCACCTCCGCCGCGCGGTGGACCGCGGCGAGGTCTCTGCCGGCCGTGCCGCGGCCACACGTTCTCGCGTGCTCCGGCACCTGCAGCACGACCCTCAAAGTCTGCCCGGTTTAGCCCCGGACCCCTGATTGCAACCGAACTCGGCTCGGCCATCTGGAGGCCGCATCAGAATCGGGGGAGATCCCGTTTGGTTTCGCCGCGCCGTGAGGTAGTCTCTCTCGGTATCCCGGCTGGCTCTCTCGCCGGGTCCGGACTGGAATCGCTCTCCCCGCTGCTTGTTGGTCGCTGGGTCCAGCAGCCGGGGTCAGGAGTTGTGTTCATGCGCGCGGGTGGAATCATCGGTGTGTTGGCCTGCGTGATGGTTCCGTGCGCCTCGAGCATCGCCGACACGCAGACGTTTGTCGCCACCCGCGACAACACGATGTACAGCGAGGGGACCTTCGCCAACGGCGCGGGCATTTACATGTTCGCCGGGATGACGGCGCAGAACAACCGTCGCCGCGCGCTGCTGACCTTCGACCTGAGCACGATCCCCGCGGGCTCGACCATCACTGCCGCGACGCTGCGTCTGCAGATGTCCCGCAGCGTCGGCGGCGAGTATGCCGTCGGCGTGCACCGCGTGCTGGCGGACTGGGGCTCGGCGGGCTCGGACGCAACGGCCAACGAGGGCATGGGCGCGCCCGCGCAGACGGGCGATGCGACCTGGACGCACCGCTTCCACAACACCACACCCTGGGCCACGGTCGGGGGCGACTTTGTCGGCGCGGCCAGTGCGACCAAACTCGTCGACGACGTGGGCGCGTACTTCTGGTCCGGCGCGGGCGTGGAGGCCGACGTGCAGGCGTGGGTCGACGGCGCGGCATCCAACTTCGGCTGGATCCTCGTCGGCGAGGAGGCGTTCGGCGGCACGGCCAAGCGCTTCAACACGCGCGAGAACGGCGCGGCATCGACCCGCCCGCAACTGACCGTCGAGTGGATTCCCATCCCCGCGCCCGGCGCGGCCGCGCTGGGCATCGTGGCCGCGGCATGTGCCGCGCGACGCCGGCGCTGAACGTCACAGGTAGTTCTTGAAGTTCGCGGAGATCAGCACCGCGACCGCGGCGGGGATCGCCGCGGCGAGCACGCACGCGACCGCCGCCATCCGCGGCTTGAGCATGGGCGTGAGCACGGCATCGGCGATGAGCGCGCACAACGGGCACAGGGCGAAGATCGCCGCGCTGAGCCACCTGAGATCGCTGTACACAAAGCCCGCGACCAGCGCTGCGCCCAGCACGCACGCCGCGCACGCGTGGGCCGCGCTGCCCAGCGCCGCGCCCGTGCGAAGCGAGCACACGACAACCGCGATCGCCGCGCCGGGAACGACCGACCACGACATGAACCCGAACTTGGAACTGCCCGACAGGAGCAACGCCGCCCCCGCGGCCAGCGCAAGGCCCGCGACGATGAACGACGAACCGATGCGCCGGCCCCGCCACTCCAGCACGCCCAGCGCGCCCGCGGCGACGAGCATGCCCAGCGCGCTCAGGCCCACCATCATCATCCGGCCAGAGATTGAACCGAGGCCAGCGCTGGGGGAATACAGCGTGAACGCTGCGGCGAACAACGCCGCGAACACGGCCAGCCCGGCCCGCACCGCCAACGACCGTTGCAGCAGACCGGCGAACACGCTGATGAGCAGGACGCCGACGAACACCCAACCCAGCCGGTCGTCGCTGGCGACCGGCGGCCATCGCGGCGCTGTGCGCATCAGTCCGGCCCACCCCGCGATAGCGCACACGCCGATCATCATCGCGCCGGGCCAGAGACTGCCGACGCGGATCGAGAACGAACGGTTGTCGGCGCTGGGCTTGGCTTTGAGGAACAGCCCGGCGATGACCGCGGCGATGACCGCGCCCACGCCGGCTCCGAACACCCACGGCTGGTAGATGGCTGGGTCCATGTCCTGTCCTTTCGGCGATCCCGCCGCGCGGGAAACAGAACGGGCGGGCCCGAGGACCCGCCCGCTCCTGTGTGCCTGTCGGCGGCGCTGCGAGGCCTCAGCCCGCGATGCCTTCGAGCGAGACGACGAGTTCGACCTCGTCGGACAGGGCGCCGCCCTCGACGCCGAATCGGCTGCCGAAGTCGCTGCGCTTGATGGAGAACCTGGTCTCCATCCCGGAGATCTTCTTGCCCCGGGCTTCGCCGGTGCCGGTGGACTTCACCATGACCGTCAGCGGTTTGGTCACGCCGCGGAAGGTGAGGTTGCCCGAGACTTCAAACGTGTCGGTACCCTGAGCCTTGACCGACGAACTCTTGAAGGTCATGGTCGGGAACTCCTTGGCGGAGAAGAAGTCGGGGTTACGGAGGTGGTCGTCGCGGCCGGGATGGCCGGAGTGCACCGAATCGGCCTTGATGGCGATGTCGAACGAGCCGCCATCGGCCAGCGCAAACGTGCCCGAGACGTGATCGAAACGGCCGTAGAAGTTCGCGACGTTGTTGTGCTTGGCCTTGAAGATCACCGAGGAGTGCACCGTGTCAACGGTGTAGGACATGGCCGCCTCGGTCGCGGCCGCAGCCGATGCCGCGGGAGCGACCGCGCGGGCCGAGGGGACCGAGAGCGCAATGGCCGACGCGCCCGCGACGGCAAGAACGGCGGCGACACACGTGATGCAGATCTTCATCAGGGGGTTCCTTTCAATGGGTTGTGGTCGATCGCGACCCGTCGCCAACGTGCGGATTCAGCCACGTTGGACGGCCACGCCCGAGTCGATCGGGTCGAACGGTATACCCTCCTGCCGACCCCGCGGATGCAGCAGCCCAATGTGTCCGGAATTCACAGGAGCGCGTCCCATGCCCTCGCTGTTCGATGCCCGCGCCGACTCGATCCTGACCTCCCTGCGCGACTCGGGGCAGTTCAAGTTCCTGCAGATGATCGAAGGCCCGATGGATGCGACGGTGCGTCTCCGCGGCTCTGGCGAGTGCCTGTGCTTCTGCTCCAACAACTACCTCGGCCTCGCCAATCACCCCGAGGTGGTCGAGGCCGGCATCAAGGGACTGCGCGACTATGGCGCGGGGACGGCGAGCGTGCGGTTCATCTGCGGCACCTTCACACCGCACGAGGTGCTCGAGCGCACCATCGCGCGGATGATGGGAACCGAGGCCTCGTACACGTTCGTCAGCGCGTGGACCGCGGCCGAGGCGCTCTTCCCCACGCTGTGCGAGCCCGGCGACACCATCATCTCCGATGAACTGAACCACGCGTGCCTGATCGACTCGATCCGCCTGGCGACGACCATCAAGAAGGGCGTGCACAAAGCGGTGTACCGCAACAACGTGCTGGAGGGCGAGAAGTCCCTCCGCGCTGCGCTGGAGGCCGCGAGGGCCAGCAAGGAGGCGACCGGGCAGATCTGGGTCGTCACCGACGGCGTGTTCAGCATGGAAGGCTCGATCGCCGACCTGCCGGCGATGCGGAGGATGTGCGATGAGTACGGCGCGCTGCTGGTCGTCGATGACTCGCACGGGCACGGCGTGATGGGGAAACTCGGCCGCGGCACGCACGAGCACTTTGGCATGGTGGATGACCTGGGTGCCCCGCCGCTCCGCGGCGAGAACGCGGCACGGAGTGCCGCGCCACCCGGCAACCGCATCGACCTCTTCACCGGCACGCTGGGCAAGGCTCTGGGCGGCGGCGCGGGCGGATTCGTCGCCGCGAGCCGGCGCGCCATCGACCTGATCATCCAGCGCGGCCGGCCCACGCTCTTCTCCAATGCCCTGCCGTGCACGGTGGCGTGCAGCGCGAACACCGCGATCGAGATCATGCTGCGCGAGCCCGAGCGCGTGCAGCGGCTCAAGGACAACGTCGCGTATGCGCGCCGCAGGATCGGCGAGGCCGGCTTCGATGTGCTCAAGTCCCCCACCGCCATCTGCCCCATCATCGTGCACGACACCGCCAAGGCGATCGCGATGAGCAAGCGCCTGCTGGAACTGGGCGTGTTCGTGATCGGCTTCGGCTACCCGGTGGTGCCCGAGGGCCACGCGCGACTGCGCGTGCAGATTTCCGCCGCGCACACGCAGCAGCACATCGACCGGCTGGTTGATGCTCTCAAGAAGTTGTAAGCGGCGGTCCTGCGTCCTGTCGCGCGGCACCTCACACTCAGGACTCAGGACTTCCGACTCCGGACTTCCGCACTCAAGACCACCTCCCCCGGATTCGCCGATAGACTTTGCACCCCATGACCAGCACCGAATCGACTCCGCATGCCCAGCCCGAGACGATCAAGGACACGATGATCTCGATCATCATCGCGTTCGCGCTGGCGTTCGTGTTCCGCGGGTTCGTTGTCGAGGCGTTCGTGATCCCGACCGGGTCGATGGCGCCGACGCTCATGGGCGCGCACATGAAGTTCCGCGACACCGCATCGGGCAACGTGTGGCCGGTCGGCCCGTGGTTCGCAAACGATGGCCCATCGGGCTCGTACCCGAATCCCCAGACCGCGCCGCCGGGCCGCTTCATCACCGTGCACGACCCGATGACCGGCCGCGCCACCCAGCGAGCCCAGGTGCCGCTCAGTTCCGGCGACCGCATCCTGGTGCTCAAGTACCTCTACTCGATCATGGACCCCGCGCGGTTCGACGTGATCGTCTTCAAGAACCCCGAGATCCCCACCGAGAACTACATCAAGCGGCTCCTGGGCCTCCCCGGCGAGGAGATCGCGCTGGTTGACGGCGATGTGTTTGTCCGCCGCGGCGGCGTGCCCGCGGGTGAAGAGGACAAGAACTCCTGGTCGCAAGGGGGCTGGCAGATCGCGCGCAAGCCCCGCGCCGTGCAGAACGCCGTCTGGCAGACCGTGTTCGACTCGAGTTTCACGCCCCCGCCGCCGGAGTCGTTCCGCCCGCCGTGGACGAGCGAAACGCCCGGCTGGACGCTCAACGACACCGCGATATACGCGTACGCGGGAACATCGCGCACCGAACTGGTCTTCAACCAGGCGCGGCCTCGCATCGTCACCCCCGGCGCGGGAGAGACCTGGGCCATCAACGACCGCTACGCCTACAACGAGATGCCGGCCCAGACGCAGCGCTTCCCGGTTTCGGACCTGCGCCTCCGCGCGGGCATCGAGCCGGAGGCGGCCGGGCTCGCCGTCGAGGCTTCGATCATCGCCCGCGGGTTCGAGGTCCAGGCGCGGATCGAGGGCCAGACAGCAACGCTGCGTCAACGGCAACTGATCGGCGCGGCGGGCGCCTACGGCAAGTGGGAGGACCTGCGCACCGGTACGGTGCGGCCGCTCTCGACCGGACGCGTGACCGACATCGCGTTCTACATGGTTGACCAGTCGCTGCATCTCGAGATCGACCGACGTCCCGCGTTCGAACCCTGGGAGTATGACTGGGGACCCGGCGAGCGCATCCTTCGCGCGACCGGTCAGGCGATCGAGCACTATGCACAACTGCAACTCCCCGACGGCCCCAACGTGCTCGCCGACCCGCGCATCTACACCGCGCCGCAGGTGCGGTGGGCGTTCGCCGGCGCGCCGCTCAAGATGCACCGCGTCGGCCTTGACCGCGACATCCACTACCAGCCCGATTCCTTCAAGCACCACAGCCGCCTGAAGGGCCCGGCGCGATCGACCAGCCCCGCGGCCCCGGTTCGCCTGGGCCCCGACCAGTTCTTTGCCTGCGGCGACAACTCACCGGCAAGCCTCGACATGCGCCTTCTGGATTCCGTGAAGCCCTGGGTCGCCCAGCAGTTCGACGACACGATCGGCGTGATCCCCCGCGAACTGCTTCTCGGCCGCGCGTTCTTTGTCTACTGGCCCTCGCTGCACAAGGAGTCCGGCCCGATGCCCATGGCCGACTTCGGGCGGATGCGCTTCATCTGGTAGGGCCGCGACCGTCCGAGCGCGAACAGTCGCGTCCTGTCATCGCCGATACGCTTGGGCCGACAATCGCAGCGCCGGGGTTCTCGGACCCGTGCCGCGAAGCCGATCGCTCCGTGCCCATGCCAGATCATGCCGCGCACAACACCGCCCCGATCGACACCTCGCCCCCCGCGGCTGCGGGGGCGACTTCGGACCGTTCCCACCCGCCAATCGCGACAATCGTGATCTCGACGCGGAACCGCAGAGACGAACTGGCGAGGACGCTCGAGTCGTGCTGCGCGCAGACCGGCGGCGCGGAGGGGTGGGTCGAAGTTCTGGTGGTGGACGACGCCTCGACCGACGGGACGCGCGAGATGATCGCGCAGCGATTCCCTTCGGTCCGCGTGATCCACAAGACGGCGCGTCCCGGCTACATCGTCTCGCGGAACCTCGGCGCGCGGGAGGCTCGCGGGCCGATCATCTTCTCGATCGACGACGACGCCGTGTATACGTCCGACGACACGGTGCTGCGCACGCTCGGCGCGTTCGACGATCCCCGTGTCGGCGCCGTCGCCATGCCGCACATCCACGTGACGGACGGGCCGGCCGAGTACGACCGCGCGCCCGACGACGGCCGCATGTACGTGGCCGCGGCGTATACCGGCACGGCCCACGCCCTGCGGCGCGACGTGTTCCTCGCGCTGGGCGGCTACCAGGAGGCTCTCGAGCACCAGGCCGAGGAGTCCGAGTTCTGCATGCGTCTGTGGAACGCCGGGTACATCGTTCGAATCGGCGTGACACCGCCGATCCACCACTACCCCTCCGCCGTCCGCAACTACCCGCGCCAGTTGTTCCTCGGGGCGCGCAACGCCGTGCTCACCTCGTGGTTCAACGTTCCCACGCTCTACCTGCCCGGCCGGCTGCTGGCCAACTTCGCGGGCGGCTGCATCAATGCGCTGCGCAAGCGGCACCCGGGCAGTTTCCTGTCCGGCGTGATCGCGGGTCTGTGCTCGATCCCGCGTTTACGCCCGCTCCGCAGGCCGGTCGGCGCGCGGCCCTACCGGGTGTTCCGCCGTCTGCTTGCCAACACGTGCCGACCGATTGAGGAGGTCCTGCCGCTGCTGCCGCCGCGCGCGCCGATCGCTGCCGAGGCGCAGGGAGCGGGTGCATGATCGTCGCCACGGTCCGCGACATCCGCGCGTTCTCGCCATCGGTGCTGCCGCCGCCGCGCCACGACGGCCGCCTGCGGATCCTGAACATCGGACTGCCGATCCTCGGCCTGTCGTCGTTCACGAAGTCGCTGGCCGAGCACGCCGCGACGCGCGACGACGTGATGATGACGCACTTTGAACTCGTGAACGCGACGTGGATGAAAGTGCTGTTCCGCGTCAGCCCGGTTCCCTGGTCGATGGACCTTCAGTGCGCCAACATGGTGAACCTCTGGCGCTGGCGCATCCGCCGCGCCATCGACTCGGGCGCGCTGAACCTCGACTGCTTCGACGCGGTCGTCACCTGCCCGCAGCACCACACAATGGCGTTCATCGACCGCCGTCCCGACCGGCCGTTCGTCATCAGCGCGCACACCGATGCGACCGCGGCCAACACCGTGCGCGACTTCGGCGACTCCTCCATCACCACGCGCCCGCTGGACCGCTGCGATCGCTACCTCCTCCCCCGGTGCGATCTGGTCACGTGCATGGGCTGGTTCGCCGGCAACTCGGCTCGCGATGATTACGGTGTCGACCCCGATCGGCTGATGCTCGTCCCCCCCACCACGACCGAGATCACACCGGGCGACCCGCCGGGCAAGACCCCTGCCCGCGGGCGGCTCGCACGCATCGCCATCGCCGGGAACGACTGGGTCCGCAAGGGCGGGCCCGAACTGCTGCGTTGGCACCAGTCGCGCTGGACCGAGCGGGCGGAGTTGCACGTCATCGGCCAAGGCGCGCCGGAGGACCCCGCCGCAAGGAACGTCGTCTGGCATGGACGCGTCCCACGGGAGAAACTCCTCAATGAACTCTTCCCTTCGATGGACCTCTTCGTGCTTCCCACCAAGCGCGACATGTCGCCGTGGGTGCTCGTCGAGGCGGCCGGCGCTGGCATCGCGGCGGTGTCCTCTCGACTCGGCGGCATCCCCGACGAAGTCATCGACGGCCAGACCGGCCTGCTCTGCACGCCGGGCGCAGAGAACGAGTTCATCCGCGCGATCGAATCGCTTCTCGATGACCCCGACCGCTGCTTCCGCATGGGCCTTGCCGCTCGCGAGTATGCCCGTCGGCACTTCACGCCGCGCGTCGTTTACGGCGGACTGCTCGATCGACTGTGGACCGAGTTCAGGCGGCAGGCCCCTCGCGGCATCCGAGCAGAAGCCGAATAACCCGCTGTTTCCGCTGGCGCGCGGCGCAGTTTCCGCAACTGCGTGCCCGGGACTCAATCCGTCGGGCAATTGGCCCGTATAAGTACAACCGTGCAGCACCCCGTCACGCATCTTGCCGCCGCGTGCTCGCTCGCGCTCGCCGCGGGATCGGCGTGCGCCGGGGGTGCCGACGGCCCCAGCGCGCAGGATCCGAACCCGTACGCGGTGCATCGGGCCGAGTCGGTCGCGCCGTTTTTCGCGGCGGCCAGATCGCGCCGCGTGGACATGGCCATCATCGGCGACAGCAACACGCGCTCGGCGAGCGTCAGCGGCCACGAAGACGGCATGGCCCGCGGGTTTGCAGCGCGCCTGGAGTGCTACGGCACTCGCGTCGAGCCGATGGGCGGCTGGGGATCGTGGGGAACGATCATCTTCCACTCGGCCTCGTACCCCGCGCAGTACCTGAACCAGTATGCCCCGGCACACATCACCGCCGCGCTGGGAGACCTGCCGCTCGCGGGGGGCTTCCCCTCCGGCTACTCGTACCTCTCGCCGGGAATGACCGTGCCGTGGACGAACAACTCGGGCCAGTACCTGTACGCCTCCCACCCGATGGACATCTCGGGCCCGTTGCGCTGGCACTTCACCTACTACCACTGGCCCGCCGCGGCGGGGGCGGACCTTGGTTTCGTCTCGCCGACAGTACGGGACCAGTGGCCCGGCAGCGCGTACGTGCTGTACGCCTCGGCGAGTTTGACCACCAGCGGGCCGGGTGTGCCGGGCCCACGCGAGTTTGCACTCAACGTTCCGTCGGGCGAGCGCGGCGAGCACGGACTCGTGTTCTGCCTGACGGACTTTCCCGGGCAGCGCGGCGCGCGAGGACCGTTCATCTCGCGATGGACGCGCAGCGAAAACATCGCGAAGACCCGCGGCTTCGCATACTCGCCGCTGCTCTACCAGGGCGGTCGCACCGCGCGCGACGCGGCGATCTCGCTGCTCGACCTCGCAAGACAGACCGACATGACCGAGTGGTTCCGCCAGGCGACGCGTCTTCAGAACGGGCCGCCGATGCTGCTGGTGCAGATCATCCATGGCGGCAACGATGCCAACTGGCCGACGCCCGCGGTGGTCTATGAGCGCGGCATGGGCCGGCCCGCGCCAGGCGGCGGGTGGCCCGCCGGTGAGCCGACGAACACCGCCGCGGGAATGCGGCAGAACTTCCAGTCGATCATCAACATCATGCGCGATGACTGGGTCGGCGCGGGGCATGACGAAAGCAACCTGTTCTTCGTTCTTGGCGGGTACCACCCGCAGCCGCCGTACTGGAACGAGACCGCGCCGGGCGCGGGAGACGGGTGGCAGTGGCGGCTCGTGCAGCACGACGCGGCACAGGCCTGGCGCGAGATCTGCGAGGCCAACGCCAACGTCGCGATGATCGATGGGTACAAACTCTCGACGCACGAGGAGTTCACGCTCAACGCGTGGTACACCGATCCCTCCTATCCCGGCGGAGACCAGGCGCACCTGTCGGTCGAGGGCTATCGCGCATGGGGCGGTGCGTGCGCCGAGGCGCTGCTGCGTGCCTGCGACTGCGGCCCGAGTGTCGACTTCGACGCCGATGGTCGGAGAACCGTCGCGGACATCTTCGATTTCCTTGCCGCGTGGTTCTCCGGAGAAGCGCGGGCCGACTTTGACCGAAGCGGCGGTGCGCCCACCCCTTCGGACATCTTCGCGTTTCTCAACGCGTGGTTCTCGGGTTGCGCCGGACACTGAGCCATCGCGACCGATCCAGGATCGGCGGCCCCGCGCGGACCGA
Organism: Phycisphaeraceae bacterium; assembly: GCA_019636495.1. Classification (GTDB taxonomy): domain Bacteria; phylum Planctomycetota; class Phycisphaerae; order Phycisphaerales; family UBA1924; genus JAHBXL01. Next base: position 152,355 of record JAHBXL010000006.1, read on the forward strand.
ACCGGCGACTACTTCTTCCCATCCGGCGTCCACACCAACTCGAACATGCCCCCGCCCACCGGGCGGATCTTGTTCTGCGCGAACAACTCGTCCCACACCGCGCGCGGGAACTCCCGCGGCGGGGTGATCGCGGTGACGCGCGACTTTCCGCTGGAGAGCGGCGACCGGCCCAGTTTTGAGTCCTGCTCCAGTTGCGTGAGTTTCAGCCGCTTCTTGAACGCCGCGAGCGCTCGCGCGAGGACCTCGGGCGTGATCTCCATCGGCGCGGCGGGCGCGGGCTGCGGCGACGGTCCGGCCGGAGCGGCCGCGGGCGACGAGACGTGCGCCGCCGGGGGCGGCGCGGAGCGCGGCGGCGGTGCGCCGGTCGGCTTCATGCTCGAAAGGTCACCAACCAGTTTCGCCAGCGCCTCGGTGTTGCGCTCGGCGACGATGCGCGAGGCCTTGAGTTGATCTGCGGGAGTCTTCTGCAGCGCCTTGTGGACGCGCTGCCACAGATCGCCGACCTTTTTCGCATCGGTGCACACCGCGATGTCCGACACCAGTTCGCTCAGTTTCTGCAGGCTGATCGAATCGAGGTTGTTGTAGTACCGCTTGACGATCCCCTGCTGGTACGAACTGAGATTCTGGCCCTTGGACATCGCGGACTCTCTTCCCTCTGGGCCGGCACTCCGTGCCGACGGTTGCCATGGTGCTGCGGATCACTCCAGCGTGATCTGGGTTCCGATGCCCGCGTCGGTGTAGATCTCAAGCAGGATCGAGTGCTGCATCCGCCCATCGACGATGTGCGCCTTGGGCACGCCCGAGCGTACCGCCATCAGGCACGCTTCCACTTTCGGCAACATCCCCTCGCCGATCACGCCGCTCTCGACCATCCGCTCGATCTGCCGCTGCGTCAGGCTCGAAGCGTACGAGTCCGCGTTTGAAGGGTCCGTGCGGATGCCGTGCGTATCCGAGCAGACGACCAGTTTCTCGGCCCGCAACGCCGCGGCGACGTGGCCCGCGGCGGTGTCGGCGTTCACGTTGAGTTTCCACACTCCGTGCTCGTCGGCCTGCCGGGCCACGGCGACGGGCGCGAGCACGGGGATGTACCCGTCGTCGCACAGCGCGCGGAGCAGCACTGTGTTCACGTCGACAATCGTGCCCACGTAGCCGAGATCGACGGGCGCGCCGTCGGGCCCCGTCAGCCCCAGCCGCTCGGCGAACAGCACGCACGAGCCCATCGAGTGCAGGCCCACCGCGCGCGATCCGGAGGCGTTGAGTTGCTCGACCAGGCCTGCGTTGACCTCTCGCACCAGCACGCGCTCCGCGATCTCCAGCGTCTGGCGGTCGGTGTAGCGACGGCCCTGGATGAACCGGGCCCTGAGCCCCGCATCGTCCATCGCCCGGTTGATCGACTTGCCCCCGCCGTGCACGATCACCGGGCGCATGCCCACCGCCGACATGAACGAGACATCCGTCAGCAGCGCGCGCATCTTCTCGTCGTCGTCCTGGATCGACCCGCCGACCTTCACGACCACGATGCGGTCGCGGAACGAGAGAATGTACCGGTGCGCCTCGATCAGCGCCTTGGCTTTGTCGATCGCGATGTGCATGAGGCTCGCCGTGGGTCGGTGTGCGTGGGAATGACAGACGCGGGGCCCGCGTGCGTTCAGTTCTTCCGTGTGTAGGTCGTCTCAAGCGTCGCCACGGCGGAGTTGTCGCTCGCCAGCGCGGCCATCGTCAGCACGAACGTCCCTTCCCCGGTGCGCTTGAAGGTAATGCGGTACAGGCTGCGCCCGTCGGCCTCGTCGTACCCGCCTTCGAGCGTGAACGACCGCGCGTCCTCGTCTCCCGTGCCGACCAGCGTCATCATCGCCGTCGAGCGCGTGTACGTCCACACCGACTCGTACTTCTTCGATTCGCTGTTGAAGCCGAAGAGTTTGAAACTCCTCGTCGGCAGGCCCATGGTCTCGCCGACCTCCTCGAGTGCCACGAACCGGCCGTCGAGCATGGCCGACACCTTGGCCGTGCCCGCCGACTCCAGCGGGTCCATGTCGCCGACCGCGAGTTTCGAGAGCGTGGTGTACTCCCCCACCAGTTTCTGCAACTCGGCGTGCTGCCTCACCGGCCTGCTCTGGTCGCGCACATTCGCCTGCCCCCCGCCACCACCGGACCCGGGCTGGGCTGGCCGGGCGCCCATCACCGCCGCCGCGGCAAAGCCCGCCGCACACGCCGCGACCGTCAACACCATTCGCCGAGCGTTCATGTTCGCGCCTCCTGTCCACCCGCCGGTCCAATCGTTGGCGCGCCGAGCGTTCGGGGCCTAACCTCCGGCCATGGCCCGCAAAGCAGCCGATTCCGCCAAGCCCGCCGCGGTCAAGTTCGCCGCTCCGGAGCGGTTCTCCGCAAGGACCCGGGTCGGCATTCTGTTCGGCGAGGACCGCTACATGCAGGACGAGCACCTGCGCCTGCTGCGCGAGGCGCTCGCCAAGGAACTCGGCGGGCCGGAGGCGTTCGACATCGTCCGGTTCGACGGGGGTCAGCCCAGCGCGACGATGGTCGCCGAGATTTTCGACGAGTGCCGGTCCTTCGGCCTCATGCAGCAGCACAAGGTCGTGATCGTCGACAATGCCGACCTGTTGCTGAAGAAGTCCGACGACGAGGACGCTGCGCCCGCGAAGGGCCGCCGCGCCGTCGCGACGGCCGACGCCCGCAAACTCATGGAGTCCTACGCCGCGGACCCGAGCGACTCGGCCACACTGGTGCTGCGCGCCTCGACGTGGCGGCCCGGCAACCTCGACAAGGCCGTCGCCGCCCTGGGCGAACGCGGCGCGATCATCAAGTGCGAAACGCTCGACCCCGCCCGCGCCGCGGGATGGGCCGTGAAGCGTGCCGCACTCCGGCACAACACCACGCTCGATCCCGAGGCCGCGCGGCTGCTCGTCGCCGCGGTGGGAGCCGACCTGGGACGCATCGACAACGAGATCGAGAAACTCGCGCTCGCGGCGGGCGGGCAGGGCGCACCTGTCACCGCCGACCTTGTCCGTGCGATGACCGGGCAGTCGCGCGAGGAGGAGTTCTGGCGCCTGCAGAGCACCATCGCCTCGGGCGACGCCCGCGCCACGCTCGCGCACATGCGAGAGATGGTCGAAGTCTCGCGCCACGACGAGGTCATGCTCACCTGGTGCTTTGTCGAACTGGCCAAGAAGGTGCACGCGGTGCGCAGGCTGGCCGACGCGGGCGAGAATCTCTCGGCCTACACCAACAAACTCCGCCTCTGGGGCGATAGTGCGGGTGTCTTCAACGCCGCGCGGCGCCTGCACGGCCGGCAGGCGGCGAGGCTGCTCGACAGAACGGTGAGCACCGATCTGGCCAACAAGTCCGGCCGCGGCGAGCCCTACCGCAACCTCGAAACCCTCGCCATCGAGTTTTCCCAGGCGTTTGCGCCGCGCTGATCCGGGTCCACCCGCCGCGCGGCACGCTTTTCCAAGGCCTGCCGCCCAGGGGGCCGATGAAACGGATTGGCGCAACGCGGCATACCGCCCGTTCTGCGCCCGCGAGCAGGAGGCTCACTCATCATGACGCCGCGGCGTTTCTGCCAAGTATTCTTCGGTACCGCGGCGCTGCTCGCCGCCGCGGCGGTCTGTTCCTGCGGCCAGAGAGCCTCCCCCCATGCCGGCGCCCCCCGCGGCGAGAGCCGTCCCACGACCGGCTCGGTTGGTTCGACGCAGACCGAATCGCCACGAAGCGTGTACGAGTCCGCCGCGCTCGACTTGCAGGCGATGTTCGCGCGCCTGGCCGAAGCGCCGTCCGCCCAGGCCGCGGAGGCACCCGGGCCTGTGCCCGTGCCCGTGCCGACACGCCCCGCGGTCCCAGCGGCGCTCGAACCGCCCATCGCGGCGGCCAGCACGGCCGAGCCCGAGCAACCCTCCGAGCGCGAGCGCCGCATCGAGTACGCCAAGCGTCTGGCGGAGATTCTGAACTCCGAGGGCGCGGCGGCCGACAGCCCGCTCAAGGCCGTGCTGCCGCTGATTGCGCTGGAGGCCATCCAGCCCGGCGTTGCCGCGGCGGAGTTGCAGGCGCTTCTGCCGCGCCTGTCGCCGCGCGAGCGGCAGACGGTCGAATCGGTACGCGCGTTGATGTCTCAACTCGATGAACAGGCCGACAGCGGCGCCGACCCGCGCGCGCTGGCCGAAGTCGTGCGCACGACGGTCGACCGCGCCGCGCCCCCACCACCACCGCCACCCGCCCCGGAAACGCTGACGCTCGGCAACGTCGCGCTCTGCCGGCGCGTCGATTCGTTCGGGCGCTACACGCCGTACGCCTCGAGCACGTTTGTCGCGCGCCAGCGCATCCCGATGATCGTGTACACCGAGGTCGAGAACTACGCGCAGGCTCGCGAGGCCGAACTGCCGCCGACCGATGGACGGCCCACCTCGTTGTCACGCCCCGGTTCGCCCGATCGCTGGGCGCTGGAACTCAGTCAGGAGATTCACCTCTACGCGGCGGACGGTTCGCTGCAGTGGTTCGTGAAGGAACAGACGCACCGCGATGTGTCGCAGAGCAAACGAAGGGATTTCTTCCTCGTGCAGCGCATCGACCTGCCGGCCGAACTTTCCGTCGGCCGGTACACGTTGAAGGTCATCGTCCGCGACAAGGGGGCCGCGCGGCTCGCCGGCCTTCCGCCCGATGCCGAGCCCGCGACCGAGGTGAACATCCCGATCCAGATCGTCGCCGATGCTGCCGTCGCCGCGCGCGACACCACGCGACCGGTCGTCTCCGGCAGACCAACCCCCCCGGCAACGGTCAACGCCCCGACCGATGTCCGGCCACGCTGAGCGCGTTCAGAGTGCAAACTGGCCGCAGTGGCACCTGGCTAGGTTTGGCCAGCGGCCGCCGCAACTGCCAGTCTGTCAGCGAGAGCGCGGGAATCCGACACGGAACATCCCCATATCAGGGTATTTGTACGCCGACATTCCTGCTCAGTACCCAGAATTCCAGTATGGAGGTAACGGGGTTATTGAGGACAGCGGCACGCCGTATGCAGTCGATAGACCGGCTTCGTGTCGGGATAAGGGGCGGATTCGCGCAAGTTTGGCGAGTTCCGCAGGTCTTTGCGTCACCCTCAGCCTTGGAATCGAATCGGATGGTGCAACGATTCGGAACAAGATGACGGGGGCGCGGGGCGGATTGAAGGGGGCGGGGGTCCGAGTTTCCCTGCGGGCTTGAGGCCGGCAGGGGGTTTGTCGATGGAACCGGGCCCTTTGCCGCGGAGTCGTTCCGCGGCGGGGCAGGTTTCGAACGCACGCGGCCGCGGCGGTGTACAACCGGTGCGGGAGCGTGCCACGTGTCGGGCCCGCCGGCCGCACATGGGCCGGAGCGCCCGAAGGAAGAGGTGTGCGATGTTTGAACGCTTCACCGATCGTGCCCGCAAAGTCATGGCCCTGGCCAACCAGGAGGCCCAGCGGTTCAACCACGAATACATCGGGACCGAGCACATCCTGCTCGGCCTCGTGAAAGAGGGCTCGGGTGTCGGCGCGAACGTGCTGAAGAACCTCGATGTCGATCTGCGCAAGGTGCGGCTCGAGGTCGAGAAACTCGTCAAGAGCGGCCCGGACATGGTGACGATGGGCAAACTGCCCCAGACGCCGCGGGCCAAGAAGGTGATCGAGTACGCGATCGAAGAGGCGCGGAACCTGAACCACAACTACGTGGGTACCGAGCACCTGCTGCTCGGCCTGCTGCGCGAGCACGACGGTGTCGCCGCGCAGGTGCTGATGAACCTGAACCTCAAACTCGAGGAGGTCCGCGAGGAGGTTCTGAACCTTCTGGGCGCGGGCACCGAGAGTGAAGAGGCGACCGGCATGAGCGGCGGCGGGGAGCCCTCGGGCGGCGGCGGCGGTCCGGCGATGGGTTCGGGCCCGAGCGGCCCGTCCGAGGCCCGCGCCAAGGGCAAGAGCAAGACGCCCGCGCTGGACAGTTTCGGGCGCGACCTGACCGAACTGGCCCGCGAGAACCAGTTGGACCCGGTCATCGGCCGCGCGACCGAGATCGAGCGGCTGGTGCAGGTGCTGTGCCGTCGCACGAAGAACAACCCCGTCCTGCTGGGCGAGGCGGGCGTGGGCAAGACCGCGATCGTCGAGGGCATGGCCCAGCGCATCATCGCCGGCGATGTGCCCGACATCCTGCACGACCGGCGGCTGGTGGTTCTCGACCTGGCGATGATGGTCGCCGGGACCAAGTACCGCGGTCAGTTCGAGGAGCGCATCAAGGCGGTGATGAACGAGGTCCGCAAGGCGGGCAACGTCATCCTGTTCATCGACGAACTGCACACGCTGGTCGGAGCCGGCGGGGCCGAGGGCGCGATTGATGCGTCCAACGTCCTCAAGCCCGCGCTGGCCCGCGGCGAGATCCAGTGCATCGGCGCCACCACCTTCGACGAGTACCGCAAGTACATCGAGAAGGACGCCGCGCTGGCGCGACGGTTCCAGTCGATCGTCGTCGACCCGCCCAGCGACGAGCAGGCGGTCGAGATCCTCAAGGGCCTGCGCGACAAGTACGAGAAGCACCACCGGGTGCAGATCACCGATGCGGCGATCCGCTCGGCGGTCGAACTCTCGGGCCGCTACATCTCCGGGCGCGTCCAGCCCGACAAGTCGATCGACGTGATCGACGAGGCGGGCGCGCGGGTCCGCATCAAGAGCATGACCAAGCCGCCGAATCTGGCGGACCTTGAAGGCGAGATCGAGCGGCTGACCGTCTCGAAGGACGAGGCCGTGAAGGCGGCCGACTACGAGAAGGCCGCGGAACTGCGCGACAAGGCCGAGCAGATGCGGCGTGAAAAGGAGACCATCCAGCGACAGTGGCGCGAGAAGGCCAAGGAGGTCTCGGGCATCGTCGACGAGGACGTCGTCGCCGAGGTCGTGAGCAAGATGACCGGCGTGCCGCTGCAGCGTCTGGAGAAGGAAGAGGCCCAGCGCCTGCTCGAACTGGAGAACGAACTGCACAAGAAGGTCGTCTCGCAGGACGAGGCCATCAAGGCCATCGCCAAGGCGATCCGCCGGGCCCGCGCGGGGTTGAAGGACCCCAAGCGGCCGATGGGCTCGTTCATCTTCGTCGGCCCCTCGGGCGTCGGCAAGACGATGGTCGCCAAGACGCTCGCCGAGTTCATGTTCGGCGACGAGGACGCGCTCATCACGCTCGACATGTCCGAGTACATGGAGAAACACAACGTCAGCCGCCTGGTGGGCGCGCCCCCCGGCTACGTCGGCTACGAAGAGGGCGGCCAACTCACCGAGCGCGTCCGGCGCCGCCCCTACAGCGTGATCCTGCTCGACGAGGTCGAGAAGGCCCACCCCGACGTCTTCAACATGCTCCTGCAGATCATGGAAGAGGGCCGTCTGACCGACTCGTTCGGCCGGAACGTCGACTTCCGCAACTGCGTGCTGATCATGACCAGCAACATCGGCGCCGACCTCATCAAGGGCGGCGGCGGGTTCGGGTTCTCCAAGCGAAGCGAGACCGTCGATTTCGACAACATCAAGGGCATCCTGATGAAGGAAATCGAGCGGTTCTTCCGGCCCGAGTTCATCAACCGCCTCGACGATGTGATCGTCTTCCGGCCGCTCACCAAGGACGACCTGGTCACCATCGTCGACTACGAAGTCTCGAAGGTCGCCTCGCGCCTGGCGGCCCAGGGCATCCACCTCGCGCTCGACCAGAAGGCCAAGGACTTCCTGATCGAGAAGGGCTACAACCCCGACTTCGGCGCGCGGCCCCTGCGCCGCGCCGTCGGATCCTTCATCGAGGACCCGCTCAGCGAGATGCTGCTGCAGCAGGGCATCAAGCGGCCGTGCAACATCGCCGTGACCCGCAAGGACACCGACGATGGGAAGCCCGCCGAGATGCTCTTCTTCGAGACCACGGATGCCCCGGTGGAGAAGGTCCCCACCACCCCCACCAAGGGCGGCAAGGCCGAGACGGGGTCGGGCGGCAACGGTGGCGAAAAGGTCGGCGCGGGCTCTTAGGGCCCCGCGTTCACGGAGTTTTATCATCAACACACAAAGGCCCCGGGCACACGTCCGGGGCCTTTTCCGTTGGTGGCCCGGCACTCCGTGCCGGGCACGCATCAGGTGCGAAGGAGGGAACCCGGCGCCGAGCGTCGGCCCATCATGAGCACCGAAAAACAACCGCCCGGCGACATGGCCGGGCGGTTGCGGATGAACAGGTTTTTCGAGGCCGGCACGATCAGGCGCGACGGCGACGGGCAGCGACCAGGCCGCCCAGGCCCAGCAGCGCCAGCGTGCTCGGAGCGGGGACAACCGTGAACTGCGCCCAAACGATGTCGAACGCGCCGACCTTGGTCGCCGCGGTCTGGATCGAGGTGCCGAACGCGTCGGAGATCGTGAACGTGACGTTCGCGTTCGTCGTCGTGCTGCTGTTCAGGACCGCCCCGGCGAAATCGAGCATCGTGCCGGTGCGGAAACTGTCGTCCGACGGCGAGCCCTGATTGTTCGCGAGGTTGAAGTTCGTGATAGCGAGGTAGTAGGTGCCGGCGGCGAAGTTGCGGACCATGAACGCTTGCGCGCCGCTCGTCACGCTGCCGCCGCTGTTGGCGCTGGGATCATCGTTGCCGTAGCCGACGATCGCGTTGAAGTTGCTGTCGTACACCCACATGTCGGTGTCGGTTGTGTGCCCTTGCCCGTTCGAGTTGATGGTGATCGCGCCGGGCTGGAAGGTGCCGGCGCTGATCGGCGTCACCACGGTGCGCTCGAACGCCACCGAGTAATCGGCGGTCGTCGAGGCCGTCCCCGACACGCGGTAGTTGAGCGAGTATGCGTGGCCGAAGGAATACCACGCGTTCTCGCGGGAGGCGGTGCCCGCGGGGATGCGGCTCGATTGCGGTGCGGCATCGCTGCCCGAGCCGGTGCCGACCGTCATGCCGGGCATCCAGGGCGCGGCCGCGGCAGCGGTCTGACCCTGGCCACGAATGGTCGCAGCGTGGCCCGCGGTACCGTTCGTTGTGAGAGTCGACGTCCAGCGATAGATCGACAGCGGCTCCGCGGCGAAGTCCAGACGGAAATAGTCAAGACCGACTCCGCTGCCGCTTGTGCTGTTGCCCGTCAGCGTGCTGCCATGGACAACCGGCCCGATGATGTTGGGCGTCGCCTTGGTGTCGTTCGGCTCTGATTCACTGAACTGGCCGAACGCCGCGGTCGAAATGGCCGCGCCGCAGACCGCGCCGAGCATGGGGACGATGCGATTCATGACCTCTCTCCAGAAGTTGCCGCTCCGCAGTTCCCTCGTGTGCCCCCGAATGCGACGCGCATTCGAACCCGGGCGACCCGATCTGCCGCTCGGCATCTCTGCCGTGCGACGGTGAACACCGGAACTCCGAGCACCCGCGATTGCACACGCCGGGTACCCATTCTCTCGAAAAAGATTCTACCTCCGGAGAAATCCAGCACAAGAAAAAACATCGATTCTCAACCAATTCAGTTGACGCTGCGGGGTTATCTTCACTCGAGCAACGGAATGAAAGACAACCGCCCGGCGACATGGCCGGGCGGTTGCAGAAGAAGCAGGATGTCCGAGGCCGGTCGCGATCAGGCGCGACGGCGACGGGCAGCGACCAGGCCGCCCAGGCCCAGCAGCGCGGCAGCGCCGGGGGTCGGGACATTGGTCACACCGAAGCCCCACGCGCGGAGCACACCGGTGTCACCGCCGGCGTGGTCGATGATGCGCAGGGTCCACTCGCCCTCCTTGGGCTTGCCGTGGAAGGCTTCGAAGGAGTCGAAGGGCCCGTACTCACCCGGCGGAACGACGGCGGGGCTCGAGGTCGTCTGGAACGCCGCGCCACCCGGCACGAACGTGTACACGCCCGCGAGGTCGGACGACGAGCCGAAACCCGTGCCCGTGAAGCCCGGCCGGTTGATCAGGCGCACGACGTTGTTGCCGTGCTCGAGTTGGACGATCAGGTCGCCAACCCAGGTGTGGCTGATGTCGATGAACACATAGTCGAACGTGTCGATCAGGCCGACATCGGTGACGACGATCGTCGAGGTCGTCACGCCGTTCACGCCGCCGACGTTATCCGCCAGAGGCAGCGGCGGAACGTGCTCGCGAGAGTAGTCCTTCTCCAGGTTCCCACCCTGAGCCATCGCCGCGCCGGCGATCGCCAGGCCGGCAACCGAAGCCAACACAGAAGCCGTCTTCATTTTCGATTCTCCCAAGTGCTCCACCGCATTTCACACCTCGGGCCCGGTTGCACACGCACCGATGACCTCGTGCTGTGGGCTTCGCGGCGGAGCGCACGAAACCACAGCCAACAAACAAATCACGATTGACGAGGTGCCCCAAGTCTCCCGGGAGTACCTCTCTCCATCCAGTGTTGAAGATACCCCGGGCTTCAAGGGCATGCAAGAGAAAACTGACCGAATCTGTACGAACTTGGCTGCCCCTTGCCGATCGAGGCGTGCACTTCGGCCGATAGCATAAATCACGCTCTGATAAAAACTTGCGGTGCGCGGGCAACGCACGAAATACCGATCACAAAGCGAACACAATGCGCCCACTGCCACTGGCTCGATCCCGCGGCGTAGGTCTTGCCCCTGCCCGCTCATGACGATAATAGAGGCGAGTCCGCGCACCTTGATCCCGCTGAACGGATGGTGCGAATCCCCTCGTGAGGAGAACCGCCCGATGCCCGCGCAGACCCGGCAGGACATGTACGACGTCGTCATCATCGGCGGCGGTCCGGGCGGCGCTACCACCGGGACACTGCTGAAGAAATACTCGCCGGAGATGCGTGTCGCCATCCTTGAGAAAGAGCGGTTCCCCCGTGACCACGTGGGGGAGAGCCAACTGCCGCCGATTTCTCGCGTGCTCGATGAGATGGGGGTGTGGGACAAGATCGAGGCCGCGGGGTTCCCGATCAAGATCGGCGCGACCTACACCTGGGGCAAGACGGTGGACCCGTGGGTCTTCGGGTTCATCCCATTGTCCGAAGTGAAGGTGGAGCCGAGGCCGGGCAGGTATGACGGATGGCGGCAGCGGACGGCCTTTCAGGTGGATCGCGCGCGCTACGACGAGATCCTGCTTCGGCATGCCGCGGCGTGCGGTTGCGATGTGCGCGAAGGAACGCAGGTTCGTGAGGTGTTGCACGAGGGGGACCGGATCACCGGGGTCAGGCTCGACGATGGGACGACGATCGAGGGCCGGTACTACATCGACAGCAGCGGGAACGCGGCGGTGATCCGGCGTCAACTCGGCGTGCGGGTCGATGCGCCGACGCTGCTCCGCAATGTCGCGTTCTGGGACTACTGGTCGGCGCCGGGTTTGAACAACCCGATCTACGAGAACGGCACCGCCCGAGTGCTGATCCGGAGCCTGCCCTACGGCTGGCTTTGGTACATCGCCCTCTCTGCGGACCGTACGAGCGTGGGACTCGTGACCCCCGCGGACTACTACAAGGCGAGCGGCAAGCGGCCGGAGGAACTGTACCTTGCCGCGCTCTCGCAGGAGCAATCCGTCGCCCGCCTGCTCGCACACGCGGCCTCGCGCGGGCGCGTGGAGTCGACCAATGACTGGTCCTATGTGGCAGAGCGCACGCATGGTCCGAACTGGTTCCTTGTCGGGGAGAGCCTGGGCTTTGCCGATCCCATCCTCGCGGCGGGATTGACGCTGACACACACGTGCGCGCGGCACTGCGCGTACACGATTCTGGAAATCGAGCGTGGGAACCACGACCGCGACTGGCTGCTCCGGCAGTACGACGACCTCCAGCGCAGGCGCGTGATGCAGCACATGAAGTTCGCCGAGTACTGGTACTCGGCGAACGGGTGCTTTGCAGACATCCAGGAGAACTGCACGCGGATCGCGCAGGAAGCCGGACTCACCCTCGACCCGCAGGAGGCGTTCCGCTGGCTCTCCAACGGCGGGATCGACGACGACATCGGCCAGGTCGCCATTGGCGGACTGGACCTTGCAGGGATCAAGGGCGTTCAGCAGCGCCTGAGCCACGCGACCGACAGCGGCGTGAAGTACAAGATCGACGGGAAGAACACGCTCAAACTCAACCTGATCGGCGCGGAGAAGACCTTCGTCGCGGCGCTGCGGGCCGGACGCATAGAACGGGTCGAGGCGTATCGGCGGGGACCAAAGACGCTGATCGCGACGGGCGTCTATGGCGCGGTCATCGAGGCCCTGAAGAAGACATCCGACGTGAGCCGGTTCAACGATCTCCTGCGGGACCTTCTCGGCCGCCGCCTGGGACCCGCGGATGCCCCGCTGGCGTACAGGCAGGCGATCCAGTGCCTCGAGGTCATGGTCAACGACTACTGGGTGCTTGCGACCTTCAAGCCGGGCCGGCCCGCGTTGAGTGTCAGCACGCCTTCCGAGGGCGAGTTGATCTACTCCGAGCACCTGGGGCCGCCCTCGTCGCGAGATAGATAGCCCTGCCAACTCATGTCTTCCACCGCGCCCGCCATCCGCCGCCGACTCCACCGCGCCCTGCGCCGGCTCATGCCCTTCTGGTGGTGGTTGTTCTGGTTCTACTGCGCGTGGGCGACCATCATCATCGTGGGCGGTCTGTGGGAGCAGGTGCTGGCCCACTGGCCCATCGCCGCGGCGATGGCTGCGGGCTCGTACGTCGCGGGATCGACGCCGATGGGCGGCGGCACGGTCGGGTTTCCCATCCTCGTGCTGCTGTTCGATCAACCGGCGTCGCTGGGGCGCAACTTCAGTTACTGCGTGCAGTCGATCGGCATGTCCAGCGCGACGGTGTTCCTGCTGGCCAACCGGTCAAGGATCGCCTGGCGGTTTCTCGCATGGTGCGCGCTGGGTTCGCTGGTGACGCTGCCGCTGACGGCGGTGTACGTGGTGCCCGCGGTGAGCGATACGTCGGTGAAACTCCTGTTCGCGTGCATCTGGGCGGGGTTCGGGGTGATGACGCTGTACAAACTGCGGGACTTCGTGCGTTCGCACAACGTGCCGCGCTGCCGCACCCCGCTCGATGCGGCCCTGGGATTGGCTGCCGGGCTGATCGGCGGGGTGGCCTCCGGCCTCACGGGGGTGGGCATCGACATGATCCTGTACACCCTGCTGGTGCTGGTGTATCGGAGTGACCTGCGCGTGGCGATCGGCACGAGCGTGATGATCATGGCGATCAACTCGCTCTTGGGCGTGCTGATCAGCGGGTCGATGGGCCGGCTCGGGCCCGAGGTCTTCCACAACTGGATCGCCGCGGCCCCGATCGTCGCGCTGGGCGCGCCGTTGGGGGCGCTCATGATGACGGTCATCTCGCGCGCCAAGACGCTGTTCTTCGTCTCCATCCTCTGCGTGCTGCAGTTCGTGTGGACGTGCTGGAACGAGCGGCACTCCCTGGGTTGGAGCGGCGCGGCACTGGCTCTGGCGGCGGTGCTCGCGCTCAACTTGGCGTTCCACTTCATGTACCAACTGGGCGAACGAATGGTCCCGCGGGTCCCCGTTCCGCCGGACGGGCCCCTGGATACCGCAAGCGGCGCGGGGGCCGCGGCGGGCTCGGCCCGCGATTGATGCCCGGGGCCGATACCATCCCCCGTCATGCCGATCTTCCTCCGCTGGTTTCTGCGTCTGGGCCCGATCAACCCAATCGCCGTGCGCCTGGTGCAGGGCGGCTCGCGCCGGACCCGCCACCTCTACATCCGCACCATCTATCTCGGCGCGCTCATCGTCACCCTGCTCTACCTGCTGCTGGTCATGCCCGCCGGGGGCGACCTGACGCAACTCAAACTCGCCGCGGCGGCGTCGAGCGCGTTCGCCGTCGTCGCCTACCTGCAGATCGCGCTGATCTGCGTGCTCGCGCCCGTCTTCATGGCCGGGGCGATCGCGCAGGAAGCCAACCCGCGGACGTGGGACATCCTGCTGACCACGCCCATGTCCGCCGCGGAGATCGTGCTGGGCAATCTCTTCGGCCGACTGTTCTTCATCCTCGCACTGCTGGTGTCGAGCCTGCCCCTGTTCGCGCTCACCCAGTACTTCGGGGGCGTTCCGGGCCGGTCGATCTTCGCCAGTTACGCGGTCGCGGCGTGCGCCGCGCTGCTGGTGGGCTCCATGGCCATCGCGCTCTCCGTCAGCCGCCTGGTCGGCAAGCGCGCTGTGTTTGCCTTCTACGTCTCGGTCGTCAGTTACCTCGCCGTCACCTACGGAGTCGACAACCTCCTCGGCGTCGGAGGGCTGGTCACCTGGATGACGTCGATCAACCCATTCCTCGCGCTCCGCGCGTTGCTGAACCCCACCGGCTACGCGGCCTATCCGGAAGGCTCGCAGACCGGCCTCGCGGCGTGGTTCCTCGAGAAGCCCGTCATGACCTGGTGCCTGCTCTCGGGAGGGCTGAGCGCCGCGCTCATGATCGCCTCGACAATCACGGTGCGCATGGGCGGCCTGGCGGGGCTGGGCGGCCTCGGCGGGCGCGGCGGCGTGCCGTGGTACCGTCGCATGTTCGGCCTTGGTGCCAAGGGCGCCCAGTCGCGCCCGGCCCGGCACGTCTGGCACAACCCGATCGCCTGGCGCGAGGCCGCGGCGAGAAACGCGACCTTCGGCCGGATGCTGGCGCGGTGGTCGTTCATCCTGTGCGGCGCGCTGTGGGCGCTGGGGATCGTGCTGTACTTCCACGGCGGGGGCATCGTGGCGCCCGAGACTTTCCGCGACGTGGTGTACTTCACGGTCATCGGTGAACTGGCCGTGATCACGCTGGTGGCGGTGAACATGGCCGCGACAAGCGTGGCCCGGGAGCGCGAGGACGGCACGCTGGACCTCCTTCTGACGACGCCGATCACACCGGCCTCGTACCTGGGCGGGAAGATGCGCGGCATGGTGGCGTACCTGCTCCCGCTGATCGCGGTGCCGGTGGGGACGCTGGCGATGGCCGGGCTGTACGTGCTGGCGCACCAGGCGGGAGTTGCTTCGCGCACGGGCGGGGTGATGGTGACCTACGCGCTGTTCAATGCGCCGCCGGGCGTGACGCAATCGGCCCCGGCGATCCTGCCCGAGGGCGCGGTGTCGGTCGCGCTGGTCACGGTGCCGTTCATGGCGTTTGTCGTGATGGTCGGGATGCAGTGGTCGCTCAAGAGCAAGGGCTCACTGTCGGCCGTCGTCGCGACCGTCGGGCTGGTCGGCCTGGTCGCGGGAATCGTCGGCCTGTGCGGGCACAAGGCCGGTGTGGACATCCCGTTTGTCGGCGCGGCGCTGGCGGCGATGTCGCCTGCGACGGCGGTGAATGCGGCGATCGCCCCCGAGTCGGCCCTGCAGCAGACGGTGCAGTCGCACGCGCTGGCCTCGGCCCGGGTCTCGCTGCTGATGGGCGCGGCGGTCGCCGCGCTGGCCTACATCGCCGTCGTCTACGGGCTGCGGGCCAACATGGTGCACAACTTCGACATGACGGTGCGGCGGCTTGCTGGCGTGGCCTGAGGCGCGATATGCTTGTTGCCACAGGCATGTGCCCGTGGCAACAACTACTCGGCCCCACCCCACCCCACCGGAACTCGCATGCCCGCGGACCTTCGCGCACAGATCGGCAAGAAGCGGCCCTTTGACAGCCCGGAGGAAGAGGCGTACCTCAACATTCTGCGCACCGGCAGCGAGATGGACGCGGCGTTCGCCCGCCTGTTCCGCCGGCACGGCCTGACACACTCGACGTACAACGCGTTGCGCATCCTGCGGGGGCACCAGCCGGAGGGCGCCGCGTCCAGCATCATCGGGGGCCAACTGGTCTCGCGCGTGCCCGATGTCACCCGACTGGTGGACCGCCTGGTGGAAGCAGGCCTGGCCGAGCGCGGGCGCGCCGGCGACGACCGGCGCGTGGTGAAGGTCCGGATCACGCGCGAGGGCCTGGCCCTGCTTGCGCGGCTGGACCGGCCCGTGCGCGAACTGCACGTGCGCCAACTCGGCCACCTGACGCGCGCCGACCTGGCGATGCTCAGCGCTCTGCTCGCCAGGGCCCGTGAGCGTTGCGGCCCCGAAACCGGCAGCGCCGCGCGCAGCGCGCACCGAAGACGAAGTTCCACTACCCTCTGACATGCGATCGGACGGCCCGAACCTGCTGCCCGCGCCGCGCCGGCTGACCATCACGGCCGGCCTGGCACAGGTGCCGCCGGACACGGCCCGGAGCGTGCACGATTGGTCGCTGCGGACTGACAGACTGCGCGATGCCGATGGAGCCCGCGGTTGGCTCGCTGTTGACGCCTCGGACCAACGCGTCCGACACCCCGAGGGCTACCGGCTCACCGTTCGCCCGTGGACCATCGGCGCCTCGCGCTGGCCCGCCGTGACCGTGCGCGCCGCCACCGCCCGGGGCGCGACGAACGCGCTCCGCACGCTGGCCCAACTCCTGGACCAGTACCCACGCGCACTGCCGGCGATGGAGATCGACGACGAGCCATCGTTTGCCGTCCGCGGCGTGATGCTCGACGTCTCGCGCACGCGCGTCCCGACCATGGAATCGCTGCGCGAGGCGGTCGACCTCTTCGCCTCGCTCAAGGTCAACCACCTCCAGTTGTACACCGAGCACGCCTTCGCCTACGACGGGCACGAAGAGGTCTGGCGCGATGCCTCGCCCGTCACGCCCGACGAGGCCCGCGCCCTCGATGCCTACTGCCGCGAGCGGGGAGTCGAACTGGCCGCGAACCAGAACTGCTTCGGCCACCTGGCCCGCTGGCTGCGCCTGCCGCGCTACAACACGCTCGCGGAGATCGAGGGAGACAACGAGTGGCGGTTCCTCGAGTACCCGCGGCGGGGGCCGTTCTCGCTCTGCCCGGTGCTTCCGGGGAGCGCCGACCTGGTGCGCGACCTGCTGGGGCAACTGTGCCCGTGCATTGCCTCGCCGCTGGTCAACATCGGCTGCGATGAGACGTTCGACGTGGGGTTCGGCCGCAGCGCGCTCGAGGTCGCGCGGCGCGGCGGGGGCGAGGAGGGGCGCGTGTCGCTCTACGTCGAGTTCGTCAACCGCGTGTGCGGCATCGCGCACACACTGGGCAGGCGGCCGATGTTCTGGGCCGACATCGCGCTCACACGCCCGGAGTGCCTTCGCGACCTGCCGCGAGACCTGATCGGCCTGGCCTGGGGCTACGAGCCCGATGCAGCCTTCGACCGCTGGTGCGCAGCACTGCGCGAAGCGGGCATGCAGGCGTGGGTCTGCCCCGGCACGTCGAGTTGGCGATCAATCACGGGGCGCACCAGCGAGCGCCGCGAGAACATCGCCCGCGCCGCCGAGCAGGGCGCTGCCGCGCACGCCGCGGGCTTCCTGGTCACCGACTGGGGCGACGCGGGACATCATCAGCAATGGCCTGTCGCGCTGGCGGGCATCGCCCACGGCGCGGCCGCGGCGTGGAACGCGGGCGCTGCGCGACAATACGACGCGCGTGCGACATCGCTGCACGTGTTCGGCGACCGCACGCTGGGCATCGGTCCGTGGCTCGATGAACTCGGCGATGCGGACCTGGACCTTCGGCGCTCGTGTCGCGTGCCGCGAAGGAGCGAGCCGGGCGTGCGCAACGCGACGGCGATCTTCACCGACCTGCACCCGCCGGTGGAAGCGCCCGAGGGCTGGAACGCCGGGCAGCACGGCCGATACGTCCTCGCGGACGCCGGGGCTTTCGAGCGCGTTGCGGCACGTATCCACGAACTGGCCGCGCGGGTGCCGCGGCCCGATGACCCGCTCCTGCGCGACGAGATCTCGCACACCCTGGCGTACGCACACTTCGCGGCCGAGCACGGCGCGGCGTGGCGACGGGCCGGGCCGCCGGGCCGCCCCGAGCGCGCGGGCCTTGCCGACCGCGCGCGCTCGATCCTGGCCGAACACCGGCGGCTGTGGCTGCTGCGCAGCCGTCCGGGCGGGCTGGATGAATCCTGCTCGCCGCTGCGGCGCGTGATCGACGACCTGAAGTAGCCCCCCTGCCCCCACCCACCCCACCCACCCCACCCACCCCCCCCACCCCACCCACCCCTTCCCGCCTGCGCCCCGAGGGTTGACCCGCCGCGGCCGTGGCGATATAGTCGTTGCAACAAGTATCGTGATCACAGGTATCACGACCGGGAGACCAATCATGATCCGCATCCGAAAGTCCGAAGACCGCGGCCGCGGCGAGCACGGCTGGCTGAGCGCGCGCCACACCTTCTCATTCGCCGATTACCGCGACCCCGCGCACATGCACTTCCGCGCCATGCGCGTGATGAACGAGGACCGCGTCGCCGGCGGGTTCGGCTTTGATGCTCACCCGCACAACGACATGGAGATCATCACCTACATGGTCTCGGGCGCGCTCCGGCACGGCGACCGCATCGGCTCCGGCCACACCGCGATCCTGCGGCCCGGCGAGGTGCAGCGCATCTCGGCCGGCACCGGCATCGTGCACAGCGAGCACAACGCCTCGGAAACCGAGCCGGCGCACCTGCTGCAGATCTGGATCTTCCCCGATCGGAAGGGGCACACGCCGCGCTACGACCAAAAGCCCTTCGCCGAGAGCGAGCGCCGCGATGCGCTGCGGCTGGTCGCCTCGCCCGATGGGGCCGATGGCTCGCTGGCCATCCATCAGGATGCTCGCATCTATGCCTCGCTGCCCTCGGCGGGCTCAACAATCTCGCACGCGCTCGCGCCCGGGCGCGGCGCGTGGGTGCAGGTTGTCCGCGGCGAGATCGCCGTCAACGGCCACACGCTGCGCCCCGGCGACGGCGCCGCGGTCGAAGGCGAACCCGCGGTGACGATCAACGCCGTCGAGGACAGCGAACTCCTGCTGTTCGACCTGGCCTGAAGACTCCGCACGCGGGACTCCGGACCCGAGGCTCATTTCACGCAGCGGTACACGAACGCCGGGGGCATGTTGGCCCACACCACGCGGCCGACGTGCACCTCGCTGAACGTGTCGCGCAGCAGGCGGCGGAAGATCCACGCGCTGCGCACCAGCATCGATGCCTGGTAGGTGAACGTGCGGAACTCGCCGCCGGGCTTGAGAACGCGGTGCGTGGCTTCCAGGATCCGCCGGCGCGGCTGCTCGGGAATGCTGGTCCACGCCAGGCCGCTGATGATCGCATCGACCGTGCCGGGCTCGATGCCCTCGCGCCGGCAGATGCCCTCGACATTCGCGGCGTCGTCGTTGACGACCAGCGCCTCGGGATACTGGCTCCGCACCGCCGCGGCCATCTTGGTGTTGAACTCGATGGCGATGAACCGGCCGCGACCGTTGCCTACGCGTCCGCTCTGGCGCGGGTCGAGCCAGTCGTGCGGCATGGCGTCGAGCACGGCACGAGTGAAGACGCCGGTGCCCGGCCCGAACTCGACCACCGCGCGAACGGAGCGGAAATCGATGCCGCGGACCATTGCCGCGGCGAGGGCGCGGCCGCTGGGTGCGATCGCGCCGATGCGGCCGGGGTGGCGGATGAACTCGCGGAGAAAGGCGATCGAGTCGCGGGTCCGCGGCCCGCGACGGCTTGCCGATGGCCGTGGTGCTGTGCCTGTACTCATGGCGACCGGGGACTCCTTTGGACCGCAAAGATTAGCGTTTCAGTCGCGGCCGCGCCGCCGCACTCGTTCCGTACGCCGTCCTTACAGGTCCGGGTCCGCGGAGTTGCCCGACCGAGACGCGGCGGTCGCGGAGGGATCGGCCCGCGCGCCATCGGCCGGCATGATGATGGTGAACGTCGCGCCGCGGCCTTCGGAAGACTCGAGCCGCACGCGTCCGCCGTGTTCTTCGATGATCCGCTTGGTCACGGCCAGGCCAAGGCCCGTGCCGCGGAGACCCTTGGAGGTCTGGAATGGCTGGAAGATCGAGTCGTGCCGTTCAGCGGCGATGCCCGGCCCGTTGTCGATGACGTCGATGCGGAACATGGCGCGTGCCTGGCCCTGCGCCGGGAGGTACGCCGCGCGTACCGTGACGGCGCCGGTCTGCGGCTCGACGGCTTCGACGGCGTTGCCCATCAGGTTGATGAGCGCCTGGTGCATGAGACTGGGATCGAGCAGGACCGGGGGCATCTCGGGGTCGGCATCGATGATGAGCGCGACACCGCGGGCCGTGCAGAGATCGTGCAGCAGTTGGGCGCAGTCCTCGATGAGCGCGCCGACCTTGACGAGTTCGTACTCCAGCGTGCGGCGGGCCGAGTAGGCCAGCATGTTCATCGTCAGGCCCATGATGCGGTCGATGTTCCGCTTGAGGATCGCCCACCCGCCGCGGGCGATCTTGAGGTCTTCCTTCTTCAGTCCCATCTCGACCACGTCCGCCCCGCCGCGAAGGCCCTGCAGGATGTTCTTGATCGAGTGCGACAGGCTGGCGACGGTCTCGCCGATCGCGGCGAGTCGCTCGGTCTGGAGGCGCTTGGCAAAGCCCTCGGCGTTGGCGAGGGCCAGGCCCGTGTGCCGCGCGATGGCGTTGAGCAGCGCGAGTTGCTCGGGCGTGAAGGTGTAGTTGGCGATGGAGGAATCGACGTAGATCGCGCCGAACTTGCGGTCGCCGAACTCGATGGGCGAGCAGAGCGCGGAACGGATGTGGAACTGCTGCACGCTGTCGCCCTTGGCGAAGCGCGGATCGGTCATGGCGTTGCTGCTGAGCACGCCCTCGCTGCCCGTCATCGCGTGCTGCAGGATGGTGCGCGACACGTGGATGCGCGCATCCTTCTTGTCCTTGGGCGGCGTGCGGTACTTGACCACGACCGGCCGCGGCGTGGCGGGCGGGCCCTTGGGCCGCGCCGGCGCGGCGACCTGCCCCGGCGCGGGCTCATCGTGCAGCAGGATGAACCCGCGCTCGGGCTTGAACTCGTTGAACACCAGTTCCATCACGCCGGCGAGCAGTTCCTCCCGCGCCGTCGTCTGCGCCGTGAGCGCGGTCAGGCGGTAGATGACCTGCAGGTGGTGCACCGCGGCGGTGCGCGGCTCGGGCTCGGCCATGATCACCGAGTCGTCGTTCGAGGGAATCGCACGCTCGATCTGCGTGTCCATCTGGTCGGGCCGCACCACGCGGATGACATCGCGCGAATCATCGCCCTCGCGCCGGCCGAACATCCAGAGCGTGGAGCCGGTGCGGATCTGGTCACCCAGGCGCAGCCGCGTGCGCTCGGGGATGCGGACGCCGTTGACGTAGGTGCCGTTCTGCGATTCGAGGTCGCGGATGTACCACTCGCCATCATCGGGAGTCAGTTCGGCGTGCCGCCGCGAGACGGTGGTGTCGGTCGTGGGCAGGGCCTCGGACGAGCGGCCGATGAGTTGTGGCTCGTTGAGCGGGAGGGCGAAGGTCTTGCCCTTGTCGGGTCCCTGGATGACGGTGAGCGTCAGCACGGGTGACGGTACGCGGCGGAGCCGAAGCGGGCTCCGCAAAGCAGCAAAGCGGCAAATGGCAAAGCAGCAAATCAGGAGACAGGAAGAACCGCAGGGCCCGAGACTGCCCCACCTACAGCTCCAGATCGCCGCCTTCGAGAACAGCCCTGGCCACATGCCGGATGTGCAGGATGTGCACCTGTCTGGCGCAGATCGTGAAGATCACTCGGTGAGACTTGAAGATGACCTGCCGGAGCTCGCAGCCTGCCACAGCCCCATTCTCTCGGGCAAGCGAGAACCGAGCGGGCATTGTCGACAGAGCACCAACGGTGTCCTCGAAGCCCTCATACCAGCGAAGGGCCGCTTCGAGTGACGCGTGCTCGGCGATGTACCTGGCCGCTTCAACAGCCTCATCGCGGGCCTTCGCGCGAAGGATGACGTCGTACCGCATGGCGCCTACCGCTTACGAGAACGCTTGACCCCCAGCGCCTTGCGCACGTCCGCCAGAGCTTCCGCGGCGGGAACACCGGGCTCGCCACGATCGAGCGACGCGATCCGTTCTTTGAGGATGCGCTCGGCCTGCACCGAGTCGATCACGTCGAGCATGCGCTGGTAGGCCTCGGCATCCTGAACCACCACGCGAGCCCGGCCGTTGATGGTGAGCACCTCCGGCCTTCCCGTCTCGGACAGTCGCTCGATGTGGGCCTTGTGGTCGCGCAGGAACGCGGTCAGGGGATGGATGTCGTTCATCTGAACCATTCGGCATCCTCTCAGAGAATGATCATGATATTCTATGATACCACTCGCAGTCCGACATGGCCACCATTCGGGGGCCCCTTTATCCGTTGGCGCTTCAAGGCAAAGCACGTACCCGGGGCACCCGCCGGGCCCTCGTCACTCGAACTGCGGCGTTGCGCCGGGGCGGGTGTAGCCCCAGATTCGGATGTAGCGGCCCTCGGTGGTGAAGCGGATGCTGAGGGAGCGGAGGAGGGCTTTGAGTTCGACGATGCGCTTGGCGCGGGAGCCTTTGGGTTCATCGAGATCGCTGACATCGAGATCGAGCCATTCGACGCATGCGAGGATCGGCATGAACTCGTCCCATGGAGCCCAGAGTTCGACGTCCTTCGGATCGCCATCGAGGCACGCACAGCGATACCGCCGTATGAGTTGCCACGCGGGAGAATCGCGAAGTTCTCGCCAACGCGTGCTGTTCATCCACGAGACCAGCTGATCACACTGGATGATTTCGGGGAGGCGGGGGTGAACATCGTCGCATCGCGCCCAGCGTGCGTTCAGACGAGGCTGCCAGTTGTGTGCGAAGCCGGACATGGGCGGAGTGTACTGCTCGTGGCGCTGGATGCTCCAGCGGGCAAAGTTGCAATCGGCGCTTGTGCAGGGGGAGGCGTGCCGCCTCCCCTGCAACCCCACCTGCGGGAGGCAGGGAGTTTGCGCGCGACCCTCGCCGAAAGATGTAGAAGAAGAACTGCAGTGGCCTCAACCGGAGGCTGGCACAGCTGGCTCCATTGCGTTGAAGCGCCACGGGTCCGGCGGTTTTGGGCCGGGCCCGTGCGCTGGCGAAGAAGATTTGCAGTGGCCTCAAACTCCCCCCCACCCCAACCACCCGGCCCGGCTTGAGGGCCAAGGCCAAGAGGACGAGGGGTATGAGTACCGCGGTCCACGGGGCAAGCCCCGTGGCGAACGACCTGAGCCCGCTCCGCGGGCGGAGAGGCGAGGGCCGGATGCATGGGCATTCGGCGCAACTGCACTTGCCCCCCTTGCGCTCGGGGCTCGGAGACAACAACTGGGTATCGATGGCACTTGGGAACACCATGCGAACGGCGCGCCCCCGCGTCACCGCGGGGGTTCCGCCAAGGCAGGAACATGCACTCGTGCGCAGCGCGCTTGGCCGCTGCGTTCGGCGGCACCCCAAGGGCACCTGTGCCATCTCGGTTCGATCACCCCACCTCAGCCGGCTTGCGATACAGCCTCGCCACCCGTGCGGCGTTGGCCACTTCGTTGCCCCAATCGTGGCGGAACTCCACGATCGGGTCGAGGTTCGCGTTCGCCTCATCGCGCATGAACAGCGAGAAACAGTCCAGCCACAGGCCCGCGCCCGTCCACGGCACGATCTCCTGGCTCAGACAACGCAGGCCGAACTCCTTGCAGTCATTGCGGAACTTCTCGGCGGTCATGCTCGGGCGGCGGCCGCCAAGGATGTGCGGGCCCTCATCGCCCTTGAGTTCCGCCGCGTGCACGCCGAGGTTGGAGTGGTGGATGAACCCGATGCCCCCGGGGCGCAGTTTGGTCTTCAGTTGCCGCACGTACTCGCGCACGGTGTCGTGCTCGACGTGCACCAGCGAATCCCACGACACGCACAGATCGACCGAGTTGTCCGCCACCGCCTCCAGCGACCTTCCATCATTCACAACGTAGGCGATGTGCGTGTCCTCCTTGAAGCGCTCGCGGCAGGCGCTCACGCATTTCTCGACCAGGTCAACGATCGTCAACTTGCGGCAGTGCCTGCGCAGGTGGTTCGTCACGCGGCCGAAGCCGGGCGCGATCTCCAGGATGTGCCCGGCAGGAAGGAACGCGTGCAGGCGCGGCAGGATTCCCGAGTACCACAACGCGTCCGATCCGCCCCAGGGCTTGCTCCACTCATCGCCGGCCTCGGGCCAGTCGTAGCGCGACCAGTAGTTGCGGTTCCCGAGGATGTTGGGGTCTTTGACGTTGGCCAGACTCGGACCGCCGGCGGTGCTCATGGGGGGCCTCTATTCGAGGTGGCTGTTTTTGGCCCATTGTAGGTGGTCGGCTGGGGCAGGAGCGACATGTCGGGAGTGGGAAGTGGGATGTCGAAGTGCAGAGTGCCAGACCTTTAACCCGGAACCCGGAACCCGGAACCCGGAACCCGAGACCCGGAAACTGAGACCCGGAACCCGACTCAGGACTAAGGACTCAGGACTGCCCTTCCAATCTCTACACCCGGAAGATCGACCCCAGTTTCTTGCCCATGAGCGCTGCCGCGCCGACGAGGGTGACGGTGAGCAGGGCCATGCCCCACACGCCCATGGCGCTGGCGATGTAGGGCCCATCGCCCAAGCGATTGAGGAACATGAAGATCGCCTTGGTGATGGGGAAGTCCTTCTGCTGCTGCGCGAGGATGAGCGAGTCGGAGACTTCGAGCATGCAGAAACTGAACGCCAGCAGCGCGCCGGCCGTCAGGTTCGCGGCGATGAGCGGCAGGATCACCTTGCGCACGGCGTACGGCCGCGATGCGCCGAGGTTCATTGCCGCTTCCTCGAGTTCGCCGCTGGTCTGCTGCAGGCCCGCGACGGTGGCGCGGACGATGTAGGGCAATCGCCGCACGGCGTAGGCGATGATGAGCAGCGGGATCGGGTTGGGTGTCACGCCCGTCACCGACACCAGCCCCTCGAGCGGCTGGCCCTTGCCAAAGGGCCACCCCAGCGACACGGCCACGAACCCGAAGGCCATGACCAGACCGGGCACAGCCAGCGGCAGCATGCACAGCGCATCCAGCACGCCGCGGCCGCGGATATTGGTGCGCACCAAGACCCAGCCGATGAGGATGCCGAGCAGCAGGTCGATGGCGACGGCGGCCGTTGCGAGTTTGAGCGAGTTGACGATGGAGCGGAAACTCTCGGGGTGACCGAGTGCGATGCCGAAGTGCTCGAGCGTGAAACTGGTCGGCAGGACGGTCTGGTACCACTGTCCCGGCGCGGTGAGCGCGAGCAGGATCACGCCCACGTGGGGGAGCAGCGCGCACGTGGTGACGAGTGTGAACAACCCGGTGACGGCCCAGGCACCGATGCCCGTCAGCCGGCGCTCGCCCCCGGCGCGCGAGGCCTTGGAGTACATCGCGTAGGCGCGCCCCCCGAAGAACACGCGCCCCAGCGTGTAGATCGTGATCGCCGAGAACAGCATCACCACCGTCAGCGCGTACGGCTCCGCGCTGGTTTCGACCTCTTTCAGGCCGGTGAAGATCTGCACCGGCGTGACCTCCGCGTAGTCGAACACCAGCGGCGTGCCCAGTTCGGTGAAACTCCAGATGAAAACGATCGTCGCGCCGGCGAACAGGCCCGGCCTGATCAGCGGCAGGGTGATGGTGAAGAACCGGCGCAACGGCCCGCAGCCCAGGTTCTCGGCCGCCTCTTCGAGCGCGGGATCGAGGTTCGCCAGCGCGGCGGTCGCGTTCAGATAGATGATCGGGTACAGTGCCAACGCCTGCAGCCCAACCACGCCCCAGAACTTGGCGTTGCCGAGGAAGTCCATCTGCGCGCCCAGCAGCGAGTTGATCGCCCCCTCGCGGCCGAGCAGCGCCTGCATGCCCAGCGCACCCACGAACGGCGGCAGGATCAGCGGCACGAGAATCAACGACCCAAAGACCGCCTTGAAAGGAAAGCGGTACTTCGCCGCGCACACCGCAAGCGGCAGCGCGATCAGGATCGTGAGGACCGTGGTAGTGGCGGCGATGCGGAAGGAGTTGAAAAGGCCGCGCAGCAGGCGCGGGTCCTGAAACACCAGTGAGAGGTGGTCCAGCGTGAACCGCCGCGAACCCGCGGCATCGACCTTCACGAACGCGCCGCCGACCGTCAGCGCAATCGGATACAGAAGCGTCACGCACAGCAGCGCGATCAGGAACGCCAGCAGCACGTAGTGCGGCGCGGACCTGTGCAAACGAAAACCGGACGACTGCGCGAGCATGGGCCGGGAGTGTACTGGAAGCGGCCGCTGCAAACCCGGCGGGGCCATGAACATGCCGACAAGCCCGATAAACCTGTGAAAACGAGCGATTTCAGACAAGAACCGCCGAGATTTCGCTGCGTATAGCACCGGCCTCGCAAGGACGGCGATTCCCCGGATTGGGTCTCTTTCTGGTTCGGATCGTTGCTCTGAGTGCGGCCTGCGTTAGACTGGCATTGTCGGGTTGGGGCGTTCGCCCCGCACTCGGTCCGTGACCCGGCAGGTTTGATCGGAGGCGTGGATGCGAAATCGATGTGCGTCGTTGTCGGCCCCGACGGCCGGCCGGTGTGTGCAACTCGGTGTGATTGCCGCGCTTCTGAGCGTGTGCGGTCTGGCCGCGGCGAGTGTTGATGTTCCCGCGCACGCGCCGGGAAAGAGCCTTCTGCAACTGCGGACCGGCGACTTTGAGACGACGCCCGACAAGAACTTCCTCCTGACCAACACCGGGTTCGCGGCCGGCTGGCACGTGGTGCAACTCGACGGCCCGATGACCGCCGCGCGGCACGAGGCGCTGACCCTGGCGGGCCTGCGCCTGACCAGTTACCTGCCCGCGAATGCATGGATCGAGCCGCTGGATGCCGATCGCCTCGATGCGCTGCGGGCGCTCCCGTTTGTGGAGTGGATCGGCGCGTACAGCGTCGAGTGGAAGATCGACCCGGAGTTGGCCGCGCGGCCGTACAAGACGGTCTATCGCCAGGACTTGCACGATCGAGGCATGTGCAAGGTCGTGGTCGTGCTCTTTGAGGGCGAAAAGACCGGCGAGATCGCCGCGGCGCTCGCGGCGGCCAAGGCCGATGTCCTCGACTCGAACTTCGTCGGCGGCCAGTGGTTGATCGACGCGGAGATGACTCCCGCGGCGGCGCGGGATCTGGCGTCGCTGGCATCGGTGCAGTTCATCGAAGATGCACCGGAGGGCTCGTTCCGCAACGATTCGACGCGCTGGATCATCCAGAGCAACGTGAGCGGGCAGTTGCCGCTGTGGAACGCGGGGCTGACCGGGCTCGGCCAGGTGGCCGGAGTGATCGACGGCACGCCGCGGATCACACACTGCATGTTCTCGGACACGGTCGCGCCGGGCCCGACGCACCGCAAGTTCATCGGCTGGCGGAACGCCGGCAGCAACGATACCCACGGAACACACGTTTCGGGAACGATCGCCGGCGACCAGACGCCCTTCAACGCGTACACCACGCACGACGGGATTGCGTACCGCGCGAAGATGTCGTTCTCGAACGCGAGCACCATCTGGTCGAGCACGGGCACGCTGGAGCCGCGGCTCAACGACGCGTTCAACGACGGCGCCCGGGTGCACAGCAACTCGTGGGGCGACGACGGCACGACCGCGTACACGACCTGGTGCCGACAGATCGACGTGCACACCTGGAACAACCAGGACAGCGTGGTGGCGTTCGCCGTCAGCAACCAATCGACGCTCAAGACGCCCGAGAACTCGATCAACGTGCTGGCCGTCGGAGCGACCAGCGACACGCCCAACCAGGCCAACCGCTGCTACGGCGGCGTCGGCCCAACCGCCGATGGACGGCGCAAGCCCGAGATCTACGCGCCGGGCTGCGACACCGTCTCCGCCAGCAACAGTGCGTGCGGCACGACAAGCCTCTCGGGAACGTCGATGGCCTGCCCCGCGGTGTCCGCCGGCGGACTGCTGGTGCGGCAATATTACACCGAGGGCTTCCACCCCAGCGGCGCGGCGAACGCGGCCGACGCTTTCACGCCCACCGGCGCGCTCATCCGCGCCACGCTGCTCAACGGCACCGTCGACATGACTGGTGTGACCGGCTACCCCTCCAACGCCGAGGGCTGGGGCCGCCTGCTGCTCGACAACGCGCTGTACTTCCCCGCGGACACCACCCGCAAACTCTGGCTGCGCGATGTGCGACACGCCTCCGGCGGGTTGACGACCGGACAGGTGGCCGAATACCAGTTCCAGTGCAACGGGTCGCAGTCGCCGCTCAAGGTGACAATGGTCTTCACCGCGCCGCCCGCGGCGGTCAACGCCTCCAACCCCGTCATCAACAACCTCGACCTTGAAGTCGTCGCCCCCTCGGGCACAACCTATTTCGGCAACGTGTTCACATCGGGCCAGTCGTCAGCGGGTGGCACGGCCGACCTCCGAAACAGTGTCGAGCAGGTTCTCATCAACACGCCGACAAGCGGCACGTGGACGGTGCGTGTGCGCGGCACGGCCGTGAACCAGGGACCGCAGGGCTTCGCGATCGTCGCCTCCGGCAACATCGGCGATGCGTGCACGGGCGCACCGATCATCTCGCACCCACAGGACATGACGGTAGACGAGGGGCAGAGCGTGACGCTCTCGGTGGTCGCGTCCGGTGTCGGCCTGCAGTACCAGTGGCGTCGCAACGGCATGTCGCTGAGCAACAACTCGCGGACCAGCGGCGTGCAATCGTCGACGCTCTTCATCGACCCCGTGCTGGCGGGCGATGCGGGCAACTACGACGTGCTGGTCATCAACGCCTGCACGAGCGTGCCGAGCAATATTGCCGTGTTGACCGTCAACATCCCCAATCCCTGCCCGCCGGACATCGACGGCACGCCGGGCCTGAGCGTCAGCGACATCTTCACGTTCCTGAGCCTGTGGTTCGCCAACGACCCGCAGGCCGACTGGGACGGCGCAAACGGCGTCGATGTCTCCGACATCTTCGCATACCTGTCTGATTGGTTTGCCGGCTGCTGAGTCGGCGCAAGTCACTCGTGGGACGGGCCTTGAAACTCCGCCGCGGCCAGATCGCCGCGGCGGCCGGGTGAGCGCTTTTCAATAGATGGCCGATGCGCGGCCGCGAACGACGAGGACACGATCATGAAGCATGGCACGAACCGGATCCTGATGGCGGCGACGGCGGTACTCCTCTCGACGGGCATGGCGCTGGGCGCCGATGCCGCGGCGTGGGGGAGCGGCGTTCAGCAGGCGCACGCCGCGCTTCTGGCGCGTCAGCCGGGCGCAGAAGTGCTGACCACCGCCGGCCGCGTGACGTGCGTGTACGGTCCGGCGTTCTCGCACGGGCCGACGCCGCAGGCCAGCGCCATCCGGTTCTTGCGCGACTCGGCCGGGCTCCTTGGCGCGGAGTTTGCGGACCTGATTCCCGGCGGCCTGAACGCCGACGGCGCGCACCTGCTGCCGGTGTATTGGGACGCTAAGAAGAATGACTTCCGCTTCACGCTCGTGTCGTTCCTGCAGACACGCGACGGACTGCCGGTGTGGAAGTCCGATGTCCGGCTGCTGGTCCGCAACGATGAGAACTCACCGCTGGTGCTGGTGACCAGCGGGCTCAAGTCGCTGGGCAACTTCCGCGTTGCGCCCGGTGCGCAGGCCGCGGCGATCGACCAGGCCGCCGCGAACGAATCGGCCCGCGGCATCTTCCCGAAACTCGACCGGTTCGATGCCGGACGGCTTGTGATCTTCGCGGGGACGCCCGACCTTCCCGCCCCGCCCGCGCTGGCATGGGAGTTGGTCGCGCACGGGCCCGCCGGCGCCGACGGCGTGCCGCAGCAGTGGCTGTTTATCGTCGATGCGCTGAACGGCGTGGTGCTGCACCGCGAAAGCCAGATCCACCACGTGGACATCGTCGGCACGGTCAGCGGCATGGCCACCAACAGTTATTCGGCGGATGCCTGCTCGCCTGAGGCTCTGGCGCCGATGCCCTACGCCCGTGTGCAGGTGTCCGGCGGCAACGTCGCGTTCGCCGATGCGAACGGCAACTTCACGATTCCGCACGGCGGGTCGTCGTCGGTGACGGTGACCAGTTCGCCCCGCGGCCAGTGGTTCCGCGTGTTCAACCAGGCGCAGACCACGACGACGCTCTCGCAGTCGGTAACCCCCCCGGGGCCGGTGAACTTCGTCCACAACCCGCTCAACGACTCTGAGATGGTCCGCGCCGAAGTGAACGCGTATGTGCAGTCCAACATCGTGCGCGACATGGTGCTGGCATATCACCCGTCGTACCCGGGCGTGGCAAACGTCACCGAGTTCGCGGTGAACGTGAACATCGCCAACACGTGCAACGCGTTCTACAACGGCACGTCGATCAACTTCTACACCGCGGGCGGCGGGTGCAACAACACGGCGTTCGGATCGGTCGTGCACCACGAGTACGGCCACCACCTGGTGCAGTCGGCCGGCTCGGGGCAGGGCGCCTACGGCGAAGGCTTCAGCGACGTGACGGCCCTTCTGATCACCGACGATTCGCGCCTGGGCATCGGCTTCCAGACCTGCGCCAACGGCATCCGCAACGCGAACAACACCTGCCAGTACCTCGCATCGGGCTGCTCGACCTGCGGCAGCGCGGCGCACTCGTGCGGCATGCTGCTCTCGGGCTGCGTGTGGAGCGTGCGGAACAACTTGTTGGCCACGAACCCCGCCGACTACCGCGAGATTCTCAGCGCGCTGGCGATCAACTCGCCGCTGATGCACGTGGGATCCACGATCGCACACGACATCACGATCACCTTCCTGACGCTGGACGACAACGACTCCAACATCATGAACGGCACGCCCCACTACCACCAGATCAACAACGGCTTCTCCGATCACAGCCTGCCCGGCCCGACACTGCCAAGCATCGGCTTTGAGTTCCCCGACGGCCTGCCGCAGGTGATCTCGCCGACCGCGGGCGCCACGATCCGCGTACGGGTCATGCCGATCTCCGGCGCGCCGCAGCCGGGCGTGGCATCGTTTGCGTACAACATCGGCGCGGGCTGGGTGGCTGGCGCGTTGACGCCCGTCGGCGAGAACCTGTACGACGCACACGTGCCGGCATCGCCCTGCGGCACCCAAGTGCGGTACTACTTCGCCGCGCGGGACACCGAGAACCTGCTGGTCTACCACCCCTCCGGCGCGCCATCGTCGTGGATGACCTCGATCAGCGCTTCGGGCCAGGAGACCGTCTTTACCGACGACTTTGAGATTCACCGCGGCTGGACCGTCGGCGCGCCGACCGACACCGCCACGCTCGGCATCTGGGTGCGGGTCGATCCCAACGGCACGGCGGCCCAACCCGAAGACGACCACACGCCCGACCCCGGCACGCAGTGCTTCGTGACCGGCAATGCGCCCCCGGGCGCCGCGCTGGGCGCCGAGGACGTGGACAACGGTGCCACGACGCTCACGAGCCCGACGCTGGATCTCTCGGGCGTTGTTGCGCCGAAGATCGGCTACTGGCGCTGGTACTCGAACAACACCGGCGCCGCGCCCGGAGCCGATGTCTTCGTCGTCGATATCTCCAACGACGGCGGCGCAACGTGGGTCAACGTCGAGACCGTCGGCCCGACGGGTCCCGAGACGGTCGGCGGCTGGCGCTACTACGAGTTCAACGTGGAAGACCGGATCGCGCCGACGTCCAACATGAAGTTGCGGTTCGTCGCCTCCGACTTCGGGGCGGGCTCACTTGTCGAGGCCGCGTTGGACGATTTCTTCGTCACCGCGTTCACGTGCCCGTCCGCATGCCCCGCCGACTTCGACGGCAATGGGACCGTGGAGGTTGCCGACATCTTCCAGTTCCTGTCGGCCTGGTTCGCAAGCGACCCCGCCGCGGACATCGACGGCACCCCCGGCTTGCAGGTTTCGGACATCTTTGTCTTCCTCTCTCACTACTTCACCCCGTGCCCGTGAGTGTTCGATAACCGTTGGGCTACCCGCAGAGCCCCGCTCAATCCGGGTAATTTTCGCGGGTAGCCTCTGGGCACGGGTGCATGCATCGTGTACGTTGTGATGGGCCGGACGCAACCGGGTTGCGCCCGGCTTTCATTCCACGTCCGTTGTTCAGCCATGTGGAAGACCATGACCTTGAACCGTGCTGCCATCGCCGTCTGCGTTCTCGCCGCGGCCGGAGGAACGCTGCCGACTTCGCTTCACGCCGCGCCGGGAGTGCGTCCGGCGACGATGTCGCCCAACGACCCGATCACCCCGTTGCAGTCGGCGATCGAACGGGCCGTCGCGGAGAGTGAGTCGCCCGCTCGCACTCGCGGCACACTCATGCTGCGGATGGGCGCGTGGCCGACGTGCTACCGCGACGACCTGACCGAGAAGGAGTGGCTCGAGATCTTCGAGCGCACGGGGCTGCTGGCCCCGGCCGATGGCTCGGGCGGACTGAACCCGCGGTACTACCTCGAACCCAACGCGTGGCTGGGGCAGGCGAGCATCCAGGCTTCCGGCAACGCCGCACGGGCGATGCTGACCTACTCCTTCCCGGACGATGGAACGATCTGGGGTCTCTCGCAGTCGGGCTTTGCAACAGGCCCGAACTCGCTGAACTCGTCGCTGGTGTCGGTGTTCGGCGATCTCGACCGCGGCCGCGAGATCGTCCGGCAGGCGATCGCGTCGTGGCGCGCGTGGGTGGGCGTCGAGTACACCGAGGTCGCGGACAACAACTCCGCAATGGACCAGTTGACCACGCGCCAGGCAGCGCGCGGCGACATCCGGATCGGCGGCGTCGCGCTGACCACCGGCGCCGGCATCCTCGCGTACAACGCCTACCCGCTGGGCTCGGGCACGGGGTCGCTCTCGGGCGGGGACATGGTCATCAACACGTCGTACTTTCTTCCCGCGTATCTGGCGAGCGTGGGCAACGACTATCGATACCTCCGCAACACGGTTGCGCACGAGCACGGGCACGGCCTGGGTCTGCGCCACGTCGTCCCCTGCGACCTGACCAAACTGATGGAGCCGCAGGTCGGCGGCGCGATCGGCGGGCTTCAGCACGACGACATCCGGGGCGGCCAGCGAAACTACGGCGACTTCTATTCCGGCAATCAGAGTTCGGCGACCCCCGCCGTGCTGGGCGAACTCTCGCTGCCGGGCCCGCGTTCGCTGCTGCTGCGCAATCTTTCAACGAACGGATCGGGCGGACCGAACGGCACCGCCGAGGACTGGTTCGTGTTCACGCTCGGCTCGGCACGGTCGGTCACGATCACAGTCACCCCGATCGGCTCCACCTACACGACCGCCCCGCAGACCTCGGGGTGCTCGGGCGGCTCAACCGCCGAGATCAACTCGCTGGAGGCGGGGAACCTGCTGCTGCAACTCCGCGGGCCAGTTCAGACGCTCATCGCCGAGTCCACGGCAGCGCCCGCGGGCCAAGCGGAGACGATCAACCTCGGTTCGCTCGCCGCGGGCACCTATTTCATCCGAGTGCGCGATCACGGCAACAACCAGCAGACCAATCAGATCGTGCAGATGTACGACCTGCTGGTGCGGATCGCCGGGGCGCCGACCGCGCCCAGGGCCATTGCCGGACTGAACAAGCGCGTGCAGGCCGATTCGACAGCCTGGTTCATGGGCCACATCAACTCGCGCGCGACCGAGCCGGGGGCGACCCTGAACGCGGGGAGTTATGAGTGGGACTTCGACAACGATGGCCTGTTCGACAAGTCCGGCTCCCCCACGACGTACACCTACGTCTCCAACGGCTCGTACACGGCAAGGCTGCGCGTCACCGACTCCAACGGCGTCTCGAGCACCGACTCGATCGGCGTCACGGTCTGGGGGGCCACCACCACGGTTGAGAGTGTGTCGCCTTCGATCGCCGCGCCCGGAACAACCGTGCCCGTCGTGATCACCGGGACGAACCTCAAGGGCGTCACCAGCGCGAGCCAGGTGACGGTCTCGGGCACCGGCGTGACCGTCACGGGTACACCAACCCCGAACTACCTCGGCACACAGATCACCGGGCTCTCGTTCGTCGTGGCGCCCGGCGCGCAACTGACGACTCGAAATGTGTCGGTGACCAACTCCGATGGCCAAGGGTCGGTCGGTTCGGGCATCGGCGTCTTTATCGTTGGCACACCCACCGGGGCCTGCTGCGTTGGCACGTCGTGCGCCGTCACCACCCAGGCGCAATGCGGCGGGACATGGTTGTCCGGCGTCGCATGCGGGCAGCACGGCAACCCGACCACGTGCTGCCCGGCCAACTTCGATGGCGCAAACGGCGTGGACGTGCCGGACATCTTCGCCTTCCTGTCGGCGTGGTTTGCCGGGTTGCCATCGGCGAACTTCGACGGGGTGGGCGGCATCGCTGTTGCCGATATTTTCGCATTCCTTTCGGCATGGTTCGCCGGGTGTCCGTAAGGGCGTTCGCAGTACGGTCGGACCGCCGGACCGAGAACCCCACCCATTCTTGAGCGATTCGCAGAAACCCTTGACACCGCCGGCAATCGCGTGGCATACTGAGTGTCGGCCCTCGGAGGATTGAGAGAGACCTTCCTTCCGCAGGCCGTTTTCGTCGGCAGCCCGGAGTGTGCCGGGTTGTCGATCGGCGCGCTGGTCCGTTCGGATCGGGCGCCGGAGAGAGGCGTGCGCGCGTCCGCTCAGCCCGGGCTCGCGGAGGAGGAAGAGACATATGAAGGCGTCGCTGTTGTTTGCGATGGTTGTCGCCGCCGCGGCGGGCACGGCCCACGCGCGGGTCGCGACCGTGGTGAGTTGGGAGCCGATCCCCGAGGCCGATGGCGGCGGGTTCGTGCCGCGGAGCAACATCTCCACGGTGTTCTCGGCGATAGCGGGTCCGTACGCGGCATTCCCCGCGGCGACGGGCAACGCGGGGTTCGATGACTACGTCTCGACGTACACCGATTCGCCGTACATGCTGCTGAACTCGTTCCGCTTCGTGGGCGGTGTGACGACCGTCAATGGCGGCGTGACGTTCAACTTCTACAACGCCGACGCGACGTTCCACGACGCGTTCTCGGTGAGCCTGCCCAGCGCGGGCGATTTCATCTGGTCGATCTCGCTCGAGTCGGTCGCGGGCGCGAAGGACTCGGACTTCGGCATCCCCGCCGCGGGCTATGTCGAGATGATCGTCGACGCCGGCGTCACCGGCCGCTGGTTCCTCTCGACCTCGCTCCCGACGATCGGCACCGAGAGCCGCGCGCCGGGTCAGGGCACGCTCGAGACCCACTCGCACCGCTTTGAACTGAACATTCCCGCGCCCGGCTCCGCCGCGCTGCTCGGCCTCGGTGGCCTTGTCGCGCTGCGCCGCCGCCGCTGAATCCGTCCTGACCGATCACACCACGACAAACACGCGGCCGCGCTTGTTGCCCGCCCTTTCAGGCAGGCTTCGAGCGCGGCCGCGGCGTTTTTCAGGTCCCGCGCGATGACGGCCGGCGCGCATCGGGGAGCGCCGGCCGTCGGAAGCAGGAGAAGTTGTCGCGGATCAGCGCGTCGGCTTGCCGCCCGGCTCGGCGGGCATGAGCACCGCGTCGATCACATGGATCACGCCGTTCGCGGCGTCGATGTCGGTCTTGACGATCGTCGCCTTGTCCGCCATGGCCTTGCCGTCCTTGACGGTGATGGCGATCTCGCCGCCCTGCACGGTCTTGAGCGTCCCGCTCGCGACCACCTTGTCGCTGAACACGCGACCCGGCACGACGTGGTAGGTCAGCAGCGACACCAGTCTGCCCTTGTTCTCAGGCTTCAGCAGGTTCTCGACCGTGCCCGCGGGCAGTTTGGCGAACGCATCATCGGTCGGAGCGAACACTGTGAACGGACCCTCGCCCCGCAGCGTCGACGCCAACCCAGCGGCCTCGACCGCCGCGCACAGCGTCTTGAACTTGCCCGCCTGCATCGCGGTCGCGACGATGTCGATCGTGCTGGGCATGATGACCGTGTCGATCACGTGAATCACGCCGTTGCTGCACTTGATGTCGGTCGCCATCACGGTGGCGTTGTCGATCATCACCTTCCCGTCCGCGGCCTTCACGTCGATGCGCTGGCCGCCGAGCGTGGGCCACGCGCTCTGCTTCACCACGTCCGCCGCGAGCGCGCGGCCCGACACCACGTGGTACTTCAGCACGCCCTGCAGGAGGGGCTTGTTCTTCAGCAGATCGTCGAGCGCCTTCGGGTCGATTTTCGCGAACGCGGCGTTCGTCGGCGCGAAGACCGTGAACGGGCCGGCGCCCTGCAACGGCTCGACAAGATCGGCGGCCTTGATCGCCGCGACGAGCGTCGAAAAGTCCTTGTTGCTCATCGCCGTGGCGATGATGTCCTGCTCGGCCGTCGGCGCGACCGCAGCCGCGACGCCCTCGAGAGTATTCGCCGCCGGAGTCGCCCCGGCGACGCCGCAAAGGGCACACAGCCCGGCGCTGAGCGCCATGAGTTTCTGAGTCGTCAACATGAGAGGTCCTTTCGTGTACGGTCGAAAGAACGGCTCCCGGCAGTTCTTGGGACGAGCGCACGCTCGTCCTTCTGTCGCGATGGGCCCAACGCTCCAGAGGTTCCGCTGCCGTGCGGCCGTCCGGAGGTGAGGTAGAGGCTTCGGTCCTCATCGCGGATCGGATTCACTTCGCACTCGCAATCGCTCGAGCCTTCCGGCCTAGCCTCTTGCCCGTGAGCGCCAACCCCGCATCCGACGACACCACCTCCACTCGCCAGGACGCGCCTGCCTCGTTGCCTGCGCGCATCGTGCGGTTCCTCTTCGCGCTGGGGCCCACCGGCCTGCTCGGCCTTGCGTGGGTGGCCATGCCGCCGCTGGCGGGAATCGCGCTGCTGTGGAAGATCAAGACCGTGTCGGAGTGGCTGCAGTCGCACGGCGCGCTGGGCGTGGTGGTGTACATCTGCGCGTTTGTCGTGCTCGCCGGGCTGGGAATGCTGCCGACGTACGCACAGGCGATCCTCGGCGGGTGGTGCTTCAAGTTCGCGCTCGGTTTGCCCGCCGCGCTCGCGGGGTTCGTCGGAGCATCGCTGCTGGGCTATGCAGTGGCGCGAACGGTTTCGCGGCATCGAGTCGAGGACATGATCGAATCGAACGTGAAGGCCCGCGCGATCCGCGATGCCCTGATCGGGCACGGGTTCTTCAAGACCCTCGGCATCGTGATCCTGCTCCGCCTGCCGCCGAACTCGCCGTTCGCCCTCACGAACCTCGTCATGGCCAGCGCGGGCGTGAAGATCGCGCCCTTCGCCCTCGGGACGCTCATCGGCATGGCCCCGCGCACCGCGCTGGCGGTCTACATGGGTTCGGGAATCCAGGAACTCACCAGCGACGCCTTCAGGCCCGGGCAGGCCCCGCGCGAGGTCATCATCGGCGGCATCGTCGTCACGATCATCGTGGTGGTCGTGATCGGCCACATCGCCAACCGCGCGCTGGCCAAGGTCACCTCCGGCGGACCGACCGCACCCCAAACATCTGCTTGATTCGTTCCGCCTCGGAACCTCCGCTGAAACCTAGACTTGCCGGTTCCCTACACCTTGCGGGCGAGGGTGGGTCGGGCGGGGGCTGGAGGAATCGCATGAAGACGCTGGGTTGGATGTGTGTCTCGCTGGTTCTCGGCGCGGCGGTTTGTCATCCCGTGTCGGGTCAGCCCGTCGCGCCGGCAGGAGGAGGCGTGGACGCCTCGCGAGTGGCCGCGCCGCTGGTGCCGCGGAGTGTGTTCTTCGGCAACCCGGTGCGCTCGCAGGCACGCGTATCGCCCGATGGCACCCGGATTGCGTTTCTTGCGCCGGTCGATGGTGTGATGAACATTCACGTCGCGCCGATCACCGACATCGAGAAGGCCGTGCCCGTCACCTCCGACCGCGGCCGCGGCATCCCCGGGTACTCGTGGGCCTACAACGGCACCCACATCCTCTACATCCAGGACAAGGGCGGCGACGAGAACTGGAAGGTCTACAGCCAGGATGTGAAGGCCGGCGGCCCGGCGCGCGACCTCACGCCATTCGAGGAGATCCTCGGGCCCGATGGCCAGCCCATCATGCTGCCCAGCGGCGACAAACTCCGCCCCGCGGCACGCATCGAGAACGTCAGCCACCGCGTGCCCAACGAGGTCCTGATCGGCCTGAACAAGCGCAACCCGGGTCTGCACGACCTCTACCGCGTGAACATCACAACCGGCGAGATGAAGTTGGTGGCGGAGAACCAGGGCTTCCTGGCGTTTGTCACCGATGACAACTTCTCCGTGAGGTTTGCCATCCGTCCCAACACAGATGGGAGCATGGCGATGCTCCGTGCTCAGAAGTCCGCCGACGCCGCCCTCTCCTGGGAGCCGTTCCAGGAGATCCCGGCCGAGGACGTCGACAACTTCGACCCGCTGATGTTCGACGTATCGGGCAAGGTGCTCTACGCGCGGGACAGCCGCGGCCGTGATACCGCGGCGATTGTCGCCATCGATGCGGCGACCGGCGCCAAGCAACTCGTGGCCGGACGCGAGAACTGCGACGCGGGCACGATCCTCGCGCACCCGACCGACAACACCCTCCAGGCGGTCGAGTTCACGTACGACATGCCGTGGTGGACGCTTCTGAGCAACGACCTGAAGAAGGACTTCGAATTCCTCAAGAAGATCGACCACGAGTCGCAGATGCTCGTGACCAGCCGCTCGCTGGACGATCGCTACTGGACGGTCGCGTTCATTCCCGACCGCGCCTCGCCCTCGGTGTACCTCTACGACCGCGTCGGCGCGGAGGGCAAGCCCACGCGCACGCTGCTGTTCAAGACGCAGCCGGAACTGGAGAAGTACCGTCTGTCGCGCATGCACGCAGTCGTAGTCCCCGCGCGCGACGGATTGAAACTGGTTTCCTACCTCACGCTCCCGCCCGGCAGCGACCCCGACAACGACGGCGTGCCCAACCGCCCCGTGCCGCTGGTGCTGAATGTGCACGGCGGCCCGACCGCGCGCGACAACTGGGGCTACGACCCCGAGCACCAGTGGCTGGCCAACCGCGGCTATGCCGTACTCAGCGTCAACTACCGCGGCTCCACGGGCTTCGGCAAGCGCTTCCTGAACGCCGGCAACATGGAGTGGGCCGGCAAGATGCACGACGATCTCATCGACGCCGTGAACTGGGCGATCGACAAGAAGATCGCCGACAAATCGAAAGTCGCGATCTACGGCGGCTCCTACGGCGGATACGCCACGCTTGTGGGGCTCACCTTCACGCCCGACGTCTTTGCCTGCGGCGTCGACATCGTCGGCCCTTCCAACCTTGAAACCCTGCTCAACTCGATCCCGCCGCACTGGGGCCCGTACATCGACGTGCTGACCCGCAAGACCGGCGACCACCGCACCGAAGAGGGCCGCGCCTTCCTGAAGTCGCGCTCGCCCATCCACTTCGTCGACCGCATCACCAAGCCCCTGCTGATCGCCCAAGGGGCCAACGATCCGCGCGTCAAGCAGGCCGAGAGCGACCAGATTGTCGAGGCCATGAAGGACCGGAACATCCCGGTCACCTATGTGCTGTACCCCGAGGAGGGCCATGGCTTCCGAAAACCCGAGAACCGCTTGTCGTTCTACGCGATCGCCGAGCAGTTCCTTGCCGCGAACCTCGGTGGCCGCGCCGAGCCCATCGGCGATGCGCTCAAGGGCGCGAACCTGACCGTGCCCGCCGGCGCCGAACTGATCAGCGGGCTGAGCGAGGCCGCCGGCAACCACTGAATACGGCAAGTGGTCCGATCTCAAAGCCCCCGTCCCGCGACGGGGGCTTTTCATTTGCTCCGCCCGCCGCGACGCACCTCTGGTAGCATGTGCCCATGCCACCGGTGCCCCACAACTCGCCTGCGCCCCTCTCCGCCGAGCAGGTCCGCAAGGTGGCGCGACTGGCTCGTCTGGGCCTGTCCGACGAGCATGTCGAGCGGTACCGCGGCCAACTGGGCGCTGTGCTCGCCTATGTCGAGCGTCTTCACGACCTCGACCTCTCCAACATCGAGCCGCTCGCCAATCCCGTCGAGGAAACCAACCGCCTGCGGAGCGATGAGCCCGGACCGGCCCTGCCGCGGCAGACGCTCCAGGACATGGCGCCCAGGACCGAGGGCC
Organism: Phycisphaeraceae bacterium; assembly: GCA_019636495.1. Lineage (GTDB taxonomy): Bacteria > Planctomycetota > Phycisphaerae > Phycisphaerales > UBA1924 > JAHBXL01. The sequence continues at coordinate 192,139 of JAHBXL010000006.1, forward strand.
CCTTCGTGGCCGTCCCGAAGATCATCGGCGGAGGGGACGGGTCTTGAGAGCCTCCGGCCCGAGAATACGTCGCTGAACGACTTGTGCCACGCCGCATACCGAACATTGTACGAATATCTTTGCCGAATTCGGTTGCCCCAATGCCCGGCTTCGGTATCATTGCTCGCACCGGGATTCCCGGCCGAACGTGAGCAGCAACGCGTCCATGAACGGAAACGGACATTCTCAGAGGGGGGGCGGATGCCGTGCTGGCGGCGCGAATCGCGGCCCCCGCGAACCCAAGGCCGACGAACACAGTTCGATCGAAGTGCTTGATCCGCAAGGTCTTATGAGTTCCGACGCGCGGCGATGGCTCACGGAACACGCCGCAAGGGCGGGTCGCGTGCTGTCGGTGGCCGGCGAGGTGCGCGTGCGGGTTGTTGCCGATGCCGATATGGCCGCGGCCCACGTGAAGTACTCGGGTGTGCCAGGGACGACCGACGTGCTGACGTTTGACCTTCGCGACGACCCCGGCGCGGGCGGTCCGCTGGACACCGACATTCTGGTGTGCATCGATGAGGCGCATCGTCAGGCGGCCGCGCGGGGCCTGAGTGTGGAGCGCGAGTTGCTGCTGTACGTTGTCCACGGCGTGTTGCACTGTCTCGGGTTCGACGATCACGACGAGGCGGGGCACCGGGCGATGCACAACGAGGAGGACCGCGTGCTGGCGGCGATCGGCGTCGGCCGGACGTTCGCCGCGCCCGCGGCCGGGGAGGGTGACCGATGAACCCCGGCCTGTTGGCGCTGGCGCTGCTGGCGGTCGGCGCGGTGCTGAGTTCGCTGCACGCATCGCTGGTCGACGTGGTCCGCACGACACTCGAGGAGATCGCTTCCGAATCGTCGAGCGCGGCGAGAAAGCGCCGCGTCGCGGCGATCCTCGACGATATCGCGGGGCACGCACGAGCGGTCGCGCTGGTGCGCACGCCCTTCAACCTGGGCGCGACGATTGCGCTGGTGTTCTGGGTTGCGTGGCTGCGCGGCGTCGGCGCGCCCGAGTGGCCCGATGCACTCGCGGGGGGCGCGCTGGCCGCGCTGGCGCTGTGGGTGCTGGGCGTGTTCATCCCCGAGGCGGTGTCGCTGCACGCCGGCGAGCGGCTGGTCTTCGCGCTCTCGGGCGTCGTGCGCGCGGCGCACGCAATCGGCGCGCCGCTGCGGCCCATCGCCGCGGCGTTCGACCGCGCGGTGCGCGGGCTGTCGGGCAACCGTCCCGACGATGCCGCGGCGGACGTCGAGGCCGAGGTGCTCAGCGCGCTCGACGAGGGCGAGCGCGAGGGCGGCGTCGACGAACGCGAACGCGACATGATCGAAGCGGTCATGCACTTCAAGGACCGCACCGTCGAGCAGATCATGACGCCGCGGAACGAGGTCGAGGCCATCGAACTCACGAGCAACCTCGGGCACATCGCGGCGTTCGTGCGGAAGGCCCGGCACTCTCGCATCCCGGTCTATCGCGGCAGCCTCGACGACATCGCCGGATTCTTCTACGTCAAGGACCTGTTGCGGTGGCTCGCGGGCGATGGCGCGCAGTCCGGCAAGGGCTTCGACCTCCGCACGATCGTGCGGCCGGCGATGGTGGTGCCCGAGTCCAAGACGGTCCGCGAACTGCTCGAGGAGTTCATCGCCCGCCGCGTGCACATCGCGGTCGTCGCCGATGAGTATGGCGGCACTGCGGGCATCGTGACGCTCGAGGACATCATCGAGGAAGTCTTCGGCGAGATCCAGGACGAATACGAAAAGGCCGAGGACGAGCCGCCGCGGATCGATGTGCGTGCCGACGAGGGCATCCTCGAGTGCGACGCGCGCGCGGAGATACACGACGTGAACGACGCGCTCGAGCCGCTGGGCGCCGCGATTCCCGAGGCCGAGGAGTACGACACGATCGCCGGGTACGTGCTCGCGGCGTTCGGCCGCATCCCCGAGACCAACGAGAGCCTGCAGGTCGGGCGCACGACCATCACGGTGCTGGAGGCCACGCCCATGCGCGTGGTGAAAGTGCGCGTGCAGGTGCGGCCCGAGGAACCTGCCGAGGAGCCTGCCGCGGCGACACGCGAGGCCGATCGGGCGAAGTGAATCGTGGTCGGCGCGGGCTACATCCGATCCAGCGCGCGGATGCCGAGCATCGACAGCCCGTCGGCCATCACGCGCTGGGTGACGTCGCACAGGCGCAGCCGGCTGTTGCGGAGCACATCGCTCTCGGCGTTCAGCACATGGCAGTTGGTGACGAACACGCTGAACGTCTGCGCCAGGTCGAACAGGTACTGGCACAGGCGGTGGGGCTCGAGCGACTCGGCGACCGATCGCACCGCGCCGGGGAAGCGCAGCAGCGCGAGGGCCAGGTCCTTTTCTTCCTTGCCGCCGATGATGATCGCCGCGGCGCGGGCCGAGTCGAGCGGCGAAGCGCCGCCGCGCTCCGCGGCCTTGCGGAAAATGCTTCGGATGCGAACCAGCGCGTACAGCAGGTACGGGCCGGTGTTGCCCTCGAAGGCGAGCATCCGGTCGAACGAGAACACGTAGTCCTTGGCACGGTCGTTGGAGAGATCGACGTACTTGATCGCGGCCATCGCGATGGCGCTCGCGACTGCGCGGGCCTCGTCGCCGGCGAGATCGGGGTTCTTGTCTCGCACCGCCGCGGCGGCACGCTCCTCGGCCTCGTCGAGCAGGTCGCTGAGTCTGACGTTCTCGCCGGTCCGGGTCTTGAACGGCCGGTTGTCGGGGCCGAGGACCATGCCGAAGGCGGCGTGCTCGAGACGCGACGGCGTGCTCGCGCCCGGCCTGGTCGCAAAGCCCGCGCGCATCGCGCTCGCGAACACTTGCCTGAAGTGCAGCCCCTGCCGCGCATCGACGCAGTAGATGACGCGGTCAGCGCCCAGCCGCTGCACGCGCCGGCGGATCGCGGCCAGGTCGGTCGTCGCGTACAGGAACCCGCCGCCGCCCTTGGGGGACTTTCGGATGATCGTCGGCTCCTCGATGCCCTCGTTGCGGATGACCAGCGCGCCCTCGGACTCCTCGGCGATGCCGCGACGGACGAGTTCATCGACCATGGGCGCGAGTTCTTCGGCATACGACGACTCGCCGGCGGAGTGCTCGCTGGTCACGTTTGCGCCCAGCCGCGCGCAAACGGCGAGGCACTCGCGCATGGTCACATCGGCGATGCGCTGCCACACGGCGAACGTCTCGGGATCGTGGTTCTGCAGCGCGACGAGCGTGGACTTGGCCTTGGCGAGCGACTCGTTCGCCCCCCCCACTTGCTCCTCAAGTTCGGCCAGCGCCTTGGGGCCCAGGCCGTACTTCGTGGCCGCGGCGAGGCCGCGTTCGTCGGCATCGGATTCTCTCTGCGCGGCCTTGTAGAGTTTCTCGATCGCGTCGAGGTCGAGCGCGGCAATGTCCTTGCCTGCGCGTTGCATGTCGAGCAGGCGCGCGGTGACCATGGCGATGGGCAGGCCCCAGTCGCCCACGTGGTTCTGACGGATGACCTTGTGACCGATGCGCTCGAAGGTTCGCGCCAAAGCATCGCCGATGACGACGGCGCGCAGGTGGCCCACGTGCATCTGCTTGGCCAGGTTGACACCGCAGAGATCGACAACGATGGTCTGCGGCGGCGCGGGCGGCTCGATGCCCAGCGCGGGAGTGTCAAACTTCGCCAAGAGCGCGGCGAGCGCATCGGCCCGCAGCGCGATGTTGATGAACCCCGGGCCCGCGATGCTCGCGGTGGAGAGCGGCTCGATGACCGCCGCGAGGTCGGAGTCGGACGCGGCGGCGTCGATGATGGCCTGCGCGACCTCGCGCGGATTCTTGCCGACCGCTTTGGCCAGGGGCATCGCCGCGTTGCACTGGAAGTCGCCGAACTTCGGGTTCTGCGTGGGCTTGAGGAGCGCATCGGCCGCGCCGCCCGAGGCGGCAGCAGGAAAGGCCCGCGCAATCGCCGCGGCGAATCGCTCGGAGAGAATCTGAACAGGGTCGAAAGCCATAGGGCGGATGGTAGAAGCCAAAAAGCGAACCGCCCGGGCCTTGCGGGCTCGGGCGGTCCGTGCACAGCGATCATCCGGTCGGGCGGGCGCGAGGGTCGGCAGGGATCGAGGCGGCGCCGCGTCGCGGGTCCGGTGAGTATGCAGCGCGGGGGCGCTCAGTCTGCCAGCGCCGTGGTGGCGGGGAGTCGCGCATTCTGCAACTCGAGGGTGGTCTCGATGCGGAAGTTGGACTGGGTGGTGTGGCGCTCGCAGAAGAAGAACTTCAGGCTGTAGCGCTGACCGTCCTGCAGCCACTCGCACCGGTCCAGGTCGATGGTCTGGCTGACCGCCGCGTGCACACCGCCGATGTCGATCACGCACTTGCCATCCACGAACACCCACACATCGTCGTCGCCGGTGAACGAGAAGACCTGGCCGGTGCCGCGACGGTAGATGAAGGTCGTGTCGAGTTCGAAGGTGAAGTGGAAGTTCTTGTCCGGGCTGGTGAGGCCGGAGTTGCCCCACAGTTCGCCGTTGATGGGGAAGAACCCGCCGAGCGAAGAGAATGCGGCGTCGTCGCGGTCGTCGAAGACGTACACGTTGGTGCCCGCGCGGCGGCGGAGCGAGAGCGAGAGCGGCCGCGACAGGTTCACGCCGTCGACGTTGCGGAACCACTGGCGGAAGTTGTCCGCCGTCGTCAGCGCGCCGCCGGTCGAGGTCGAACGCGCGCCGGCGACGTCGCCGGGGCGGCTGGCCACGTGCGGCCGCGGCGGCATGCGGTTGCGGCCTTGCGCATCGCGCCACTGCGTTGTCACCTTGTACCCGGTCGATGAGAACTGCGGCTTGCCGTCGGAGTCGAGTTCATCGGCAACCTGGTAGGCGTAGTGCGCAAAGCCGCCAGTCGGCTGACGCTGGAAGTCGGGGTGACCGCCCGGCTGGTTGCGGTCCTTGAAGTCGCGCACCACGCCCATGAGTTGGATGGTCTCGGGGAGTGTGCTGCCGCTTCCCGCGCTCTGCTGCGCCTCGGCCGTCCGGGCTGCGCCGCCGGTCGTGCCCATACTCGCCAGGAGCAACGCGGCCGTCAGGCCGGCGGCGCCGAACGAGCCCTTGAAGATCGTGCTGGCGTTCATCGAGTTCCTTCGCTTTCCCGCCGGGCTCTGGCCCGGACGTCTTCCGCTTCCTTGCCAGTCCCTGCTGCGTGCCGCGGCATCATGCCCCGGCCCGGCCGCTCCCCACACAGGAGCACGCCGGCTCAACCTTCAAAGTCCAATTCACGGCAGGTCTGTCACGCGAAGTCTGGACACAAGTGCCCTTGCAACAACGCTTTATGACGATGGAGCAGGACGTGCAGCCACATCGAGCCGGCACGCGGCCCCCGCTGCTGCAACGAGGCTCAATGGGCCGATGCACAGGGCGCAGCGGTTCGCTATCCTCCCACCCAACTTGCACGGCGCAGAGTTATCAGACCTGCACCGGCCCTGCGACGGAGCGCATGAAGCATGGATCAGTTTGTCATCAGCGGCGGAGCGCGCCTGAACGGTCGGCTCACGATCAAGGGCTCCAAGAACGCGGCGTTGCCGCTGATGGCCGCGGCGTTGCTCACCGACCGGCCGCTGCTGCTCAACGATGTGCCCGACCTGGCGGACATCCGCAATATGGTGAGGCTGCTCGAGCAACTTGGCTGCCACATCGACTTCGCCCCGCCGCCGGATGCGAGTTTCGCGGGCGGGAAGATGGTCATCCATTCGCAGGATGAGTCCGCGAGCCACGCCAAGTACGACATTGTCAAGACGATGCGCGCGAGCATCTGCACACTGGGGCCGATGCTGGCGCGGCGAGGATTCGCGCGGGTGTCGATGCCCGGCGGGTGCGCGATCGGCGACCGCCCGGTCGATCTGCACCTGCACGGCCTGCGCGGGCTGGGCGCCGAGATTCAACTGCACCAGGGCGACATCGTGGCGCGCGTGCCCGGCGGGAAAGGTGGAAGGTTGAAGGGCGGGCGGATCTTCCTCGGCGGTCCGTTCGGTTCGACGGTGCTCGGCACCGCCAACGTGATGTCCGCCGCGACGCTTGCCGAAGGCCAGACGATGATCGAGTGCGCCGCGTGCGAGCCCGAGATCGTTGACCTGGCGAGGATGCTCAACGCGATGGGCGCGCGGATCCGCGGGGCGGGCTCGCCGCGAATCACCATCGACGGTGTCGAAGCGCTGAGCGGCACCGAGCACGCGGTGATTCCGGACCGGATCGAGGCCGGCACCTACATGATCGCCGCGGCGGCGACGAATGGGGATGTGACGCTCGACAACTGCCCGATGGACGCGATGATCGCCACCTGCGATGCGCTCTCGCGGGTGGGTGTGATCCTGAGCGAAGAGAAGGGCCCGGCGACGGCGGGGCGCGACGCGATGCGCGCGACGGTGCGGGTCACCTGCTCGCGTCTGCTGCGACCCATCGAAGTGACCACGCAGCCGCACCCTGGATTCCCGACGGATGTGCAGGCCCAACTGGTCGCGCTGCTGACGATGGCCGAGGGGAACTCGGTCGTGACCGAGCGCATCTACCCCGAGCGCTTCCTGCACGTCGCGGAACTGGGACGCATGGGGGCGAAGGTCCTGCGGCAGGGACCGACGGCGATCATCAGCGGCGTGAAGAGACTGGTCGGCGCGCCGGTGATGGCCAGCGACCTGCGCGCCTCGGCGTGCCTGGTCATCGCGGGCCTCGCGGCCGAAGGCACAACCACGGTGAGCCGCGTGTATCACCTCGACCGCGGGTACGAGCGGATGGAAGAGCGGCTCCGGATGCTGGGCGCGGACATCCAGCGCGTGAGCGAGAAGCAGGCCGCGGCGAGCGAAGCCGTCTCTGTGTGAGTTCGTGAGGAGATTTCACCACGGAGGACACGGAGTGCACGGAGATGGGAGAAGAGGGGAAGCGGGATCGGATGCATGTTGAGTTGACTCGCGGTCTCCGTTCTCATGTCTCGCTCTCTTTCTCCAGCCCTTCCTCCGTGGTCTCCGTGATCTCCGTGGTGTAGTCCGATCTCCACTCAACCACTGAGCAAGCAGAAGGCATCGAGGCATGGGGCACGAGGCATCAAGGCTTGCAACGTGTCCGCTGTGTGCGCGACTTGATGATCCGACCGCCGCGCTGCGTGTGTGCGAACTGCGCGAGTCGGTGGTGTTCCTGCATGAGCACCAGCGGTACGAGGGGTGGTGCGTGCTGGTGCTGAAGGACCACGCGGTGCACCTCGCCGCGTTGCCCATGCCGCGGCAGGTGCGCCTGTGGGAAGATGTGTCGCAGGTCGCCAGCGCGATCACACGCGCGTTCGCCCCCGCGCGGATCAACTACGAGTGCCTCGGCAACGTCGTCGGGCACGTTCATTGGCACGTGATCCCGCGATACACCGAGCCTGCCGATCCCGACCCGCGCGCGACGGTGTGGGTGCGGCCCGCGGCGGAGCGGGATTGCGGGGTGAGTGTGGACCGGGCGGCGGAGTTGATTGGGAAACTTCGCGGGGCGGGGCTGGGGTGAATCGGCGTGCCTGAACCGCCCCGCCGAACCCGGGCTGGGGCGTTTGGCCGCGACCGGCGTCCCGACTACACTTGGCCCGTCGCCGGAGAGGTGGCCGAGCGGCTGAAGGCGACGGTTTGCTAAACCGTTATACGGAGTATCACTCTGTATCGGGGGTTCGAATCCCCCCCTCTCCGCTTTGCATTCGTTGCTGCGGACGCGGAATGGGCCGCACGGCCCGGTGTGCGCGGCGTTTGCGGAGGTTCGATGAGCCATGCGGGGGTGATCGGGGCGGTAGCTCAATTGGTAGAGCACTAGCTTTGCAAGCTAGGGGTTGAGGGTTCGAGTCCCTTCCGCTCCACTTCTCTATGACCTGCTGAACACGCGACGTGCAGGTGCCGGCGCAGCGCCGGGACGCGAGGGGCTGATGAGCCAATCCTGATCGCATGGCGAGGCTCATGTCCCTGACCGGAGGTCACGGCAAGAGCAGCGATGTCGGCGTGGTCATTCGCAAGGAGTGATGCCAGCATGGTCCTGATCGATCGGCGACCGAGGCGGAGAGTCCGCCGCGGCGGCCCGGGCTCCGGGCTCGGCTCTGTTGCAATCCGCGCTCGCCATCGTGGGTGCTGAACGACCGGCGCGGCTGCGCGACACGCCGCGTTGGGCGCTCGGCTCGGCAGGTTTGTGGTCCACGACGATGATGATCCGTTCGACAACAGGAACCGGGAACGTGCTTGGGGGGTTACGAGAGGTCTGGTACACTCGACAGGGCCAGCCGCGGCCGAAGGAACATCGATCACAGTGGGCTGAGCGGGAAGAACGCCAGATGCACCAATCGTCCGAGCCCGACTCTCCGCCGCCCGCGCAACCCCGGCCGGCTTTCACGGTTCTGCTGAGGGCCGCCTGCGCCGGGAGCGAGGCCGCGACCAACGAGTTGCTCCCGCTTGTGTACGAGCAACTCCGCCGCACGGCCCAGAAGTACCTCGCTCAGGAGCGCAAGGACCACACGCTGCAGGCGACGGCGCTGGTGCACGAGGCCTACGCGCGGCTCGTGGGCGGGGCTTCGATCGACTGGCGGGACCGTGCCCAGTTCTATTTCGCCACGGCCGAGGCCATGCGCCGGATCCTGATCGAACACGCGAGGTCACGCGCCCGCGTCAAGCGCGGTGGGGATGGTCAGCGGCCGATGCAGCGTGTCCCTCTTGAGGGGGTGGACCGGGACGCGTCTGCGGGACTCGACATCGATCCTGAGCAAATCCTGATGCTCGATGCGGCACTGCGTCGCCTGGAGGAAGAGGATCGGCAGGCCGCGGACGTCGTACGCCTGCGGTACTACGCCGGCCTGAGCGTCGCGGAGACCGCCGCGGCGCTCGGCGTATCGCCCAGCACGGTGGACCGTGAGTGGGCGTATGCCCGCGCGCGGCTGCATCGCTGGATGCAGGCTTCCGCCGGATGAACGGTCGCTCATCGGGGTGCATCAGCCGTGGATCAGAGCCAGCGCGAACGTATCAAGCGAATCTTTGAAGAGGCACGCGGCATGCCGCGGGAGCAGCGCGACGCCTTTGTACGGAGCGCGTGCGGCGAAGGCGCCGATGCGCAGACGATTGCCGCGGAGGTACGCGGGCTGCTGGAGGCGCTGGACAGCGCGGAGGGGTTCCTCGAGGGTGCGACGGGGGGCGCGGCGGCCATCGCGGCGGGGTATCTCGCGGATGCGGCCTCGGAGCGCGTGGGATCGCGGATCGGTCCGTACAAGTTGCTCGAACTGATCGGCGAGGGCGGCTTCGGCGAGGTCTACATGGCCGAGCAGGAGCAGCCGATCCGCCGGCGCGTCGCGCTGAAGATCATCAAGTTGGGGATGGACACCAAGCAGGTCATCGCGCGCTTCGAGCAGGAGCGGCAGGCGCTGGCGATGATGGACCACCCGTGCATCGCGAAGGTGCTCGATGCGGGCGCGACACCGGCGGGGCGGCCGTACTTCGTGATGGAACTGGTGCGAGGCGAGCCGATCACGAAGTTCTGCGATGAGCATCGGCTGAGCGTGGCGGAGCGGATCGACCTGTTCCGCCAGGTGTGCGGGGCGGTGCAGCACGCGCACCAGAAGGGGATCATCCACCGGGACATCAAGCCATCGAACGTGCTGGTCACGATCGCCGATGGAGACCGGCCGCTGCCGAAGGTGATCGACTTCGGGATCGCGAAGGCGACGCACAGCCGTCTGACCGAAAAGACGCTGTTCACCGAGTTCCGGCAGATGATCGGCACGCCGGAGTACATGAGCCCGGAGCAGTGCGGGCAGGGCGCGGTCGGCGGACTGGACATCGACACGCGGAGCGACGTGTACTCGCTGGGTGTCCTGCTCTATGAACTGCTGACGGGCGTGACGCCGTTTGACTCCAAGCGGCTGCGCTCCGCGGCGTTTGGCGAGTTGCAGCGCATCATCCGCGAGGACGACCCGCCGCGCCCAAGCACTCGCCTGAGCACGATCGAGACGCTGCGCGACGTCGCCTCGCACCGGCGGACAGAACCCTCGCGGTTGCGGGGGATGATCCGCGGGGAACTGGACTGGGTGGTGATGCGCTGCCTGGAGAAGGACCGCGTTCGCCGCTATCTCAGCGCCAACGACCTTGCCGAAGACCTTGGCCGCTTCCAGCGGCGCGAGCCGTTGCAGGCCGGCCCGCCCAGCGCGGCGTACCGCACGCGGAAGTTCGTCGCCCGGCATCGCAGCCTTGTTGTGACCGCCGCGACGATCGTCATCGCGATGCTGCTCGGGCTGATCGGAACCACCTTCGGCGCGGTGTGGGCGCTGCGCGAGCGCAATGACGCGATCGACGCGGGGGCCCGTGCGGTGACCGCCCAGAGAGAAGCCGAGCGTGCCGCGGCGGCCGAAACCGTCGAGCGCGAGCGGGCCGACCTGTCCGCCGCGCAGGCCCGACTGCTCGCCTATCGACTGGGGATCAACACCGCGCTGGGGTACAGCCGCGCCGGGGACATCGACTCGCTCCGGTCGGTGCTGCAGCAGATGCCGCGCGAACTTCGTGGCTGGGAGTGGGAGCATCTCCGCTGGCGATCGGACATGAGCGTGCGGACGCTCGACTCGCCGCCCGACACATGCGCGATCTGCTCCACGCCCGACGGGCGACGGGTGTTGACGCGCACTCCCGACGGCAAGGTCCGGGTGTTTGATCGGGAATCGGGCCTGCTGATCCGATCGTTCGCGACCGACCCCGCCTGCCCGGCCAACTCCAACGGGATGGTGACCAGCCCCGATGGGCAGTTGCTGCTGGTCTCCCGCCACTTCGAGAGCACGCATACGCGCATCATCGGTGTCTGGCGGCTGAGCGACGGCGCGAAACTCTGGGAGCGTGACATCGGCAGCGGTGTGTTCGGTGAGTTCTCAGCCGAAGGCGACACCGTGCTGCTGCCATACAAGGACGGCCTCGAAGTGGTGGACAGCACCACGGGCGCGACGGTCCGGAGCCTGAGGTTGGGCATCGATCGCCCCCTGTACGCGCGGGCGCTCCCGTCGGCCTCGTCGGCCCTGGTGTTCGGGAGCGAGGGCTATCTCCTGGTTGACCTCGTCGCCGGGCGGGTCGTGCAGCCGATCGGCGGGGACACCGCGTCCGTTGACCCCGCCGATCCGCGGCACGTTTACACCTGGCAACCCTCCCGGGGCTTTCGCATGTTCGACTTGCAGACCGGCGAGTTCAAGCCGCTCGACCTTGCGCTCAACACGGTGGACTACTGGCCCGACATGCGGGTGATCGGCGATGGTCAGTTCAGCGTCTTTCTCGAGGATTCCGGCCTTCACACGCTCAGCACGACATCGGCCCAGCCGCTCTCGACGCTGCACGTCCCGATCTCGCGCTTCGGTTTCAAGCCGATGGCCGACGGCCGGACCTTCTGCGCGGTGGAGCGGAGCGGGCGGGTGTCGCTGTGGAGCGTCGCCCGGTGGAACCAGCCGTTTGTGGTCTCGGAGTTCAACCGCGGCCTCTATGGCGGCCAGGTGAATCACGCCGCCACACGCAGCACCGTGTTCGGCTGGGGTGATGTGTCGATGTTCGACGTGGACACCGGGGAGAGCCTCTGGTCCGCCTACGCGGAGCAGGGCGGGTTCCATGCCGCGGCGTTCACGCGCGATGACCGGCTGCTGGCGGTCGGTGGGCGTGCCGAACGGGTGGTGGTTCTGGATGCCCACACCGGGGCTGTCCGCGTGCGGCTGCGTGCGCCGGCCAACGCGGTGCTCTCCGCGCTGGCGTGGTCGCCCGCGGGCGACCGTCTGGTCGTCGGCTGCTTCGACGGGCGGGTGTTCTGCTACCCGGCGATAGCACCCGATACCGAGCCTGAACTCTGGCCCGATGAACACGGCGGGCCCGTCGGCGCTGTCCGCTTCAGCCCCGACGGGCGGCTGGTGGTCACCGCCTCCGATTCGGACCTGACGCTCAAGGATTACTGGCACACCGAGCGCGGTTCGGAGAACTCCGTGCGCATCCGGCGCGCCGACACCGGGCAACTGACCACGCGCATCGGCGACCCGTCCCAGCCGCATGGGGCGATCGACATCTCGCCCGATGGTTCCCGGCTGGTCGTCGGCTCGGGCCGGAGCGTCTCGATGTACCGAATGTCCGATGGTCAGGAACTCAAAGCCGCGCCCCTCGAGTGCCCGGTGAAGGCCGTTGCGATACACCCCGATGCGTCGCGGATCGCCGTGTACTGCGCCGATGGGGAGATCCGGCTCTACGACGGTAACGATTTGGAGTTCATTGCCCAGTTCCGCGTGATCGGCTACTTCGGACAGAGCATCCGGTTCTCGGAAGACGGCCGGTCGCTTGTCGCCGCGTGCGGCTACACGCCGATCATGGCCTTCGAATCCGGACCGCCGCGGAACGAGGAGCAGCGTTACCTCATCCGCCGCGCCACCGTCGCGACCGGCGACCTCTTTTCCCGCTCCGGGTACTCGGCCGAGGAAGTCTGCGAGGCGCTCGCGGCCGCTCCGGGCCTGCCCAAGGCGGTTCGCGATGCCGCGCTGCAACAGGCCCGCATCCGCGGCGACGACCCTCTCCGTATCTACAACGACGTCTGGATCGAGTGCCGCAAGACCGACCAGCCGCTGGCGTTCTACGAGAAGCACGTCCGCCGCGCCATGGCCGGCGCCCGCACCGCCCCGACAAGCCCCCTGCTTCGAACCACCCTGGCGATCGCCCAGATGCGCGCGCTGCAGAACGAGGCGGCCATCGCCAGTTGTGCCGAAAGCGACCGGCTGATCGGCGATCGACCGACAGTTCTCCGCTCCGTGAACGCCTCGGTTGCATCGATCTGCCTGAGCAGGCTCGGCCGAGTTACCGATGCGCAGGCGACAGCCCAGCGGGCGAGACAAATCGCCGCCGATACAGGCTTGTTGGAAAACGTCGATGTCCGGCAACTCCTGCTCGAAGCAGAAGCCCTGATCCCGCCGCCCGAGGAAAAGTAGGCAATCCGGGCCCTCTCGCCGCGGCTCCAGGCAGATTTCCATCCGACCGCATCCCGCACGGCCCGATGTCGCTGCCGCCCACCGGTGCGGTCACATTCCTGACGCCATCCCCCGAGCCACGTCGCATGGAGCGGGATCCCTCCTCCCACCCGCGTATTGGAGGCTCGACCGTGTCAGACTTCGTCCAATCCAAATGCCGCTGCCCTGCACGCATCGCCCCGGCGCTTCTCGCCGCGGCATGGTTGTCGATGCTCCTTCTCCCGGGCTCGGCCGCGGCCCAGGTCGGGCGGTTGTTCCTGAACATCAACGACCAGCCGAGCGGGCCAGGTTCTGATCCCAAGCACTTTCACAAACTCGCGCCGGGCCTGACGGTGTTCTTCGCGACGACACCCGAGTACGGCAAGGAACTCTGGCGCACCGATGGGACCGAGGCGGGAACGGTGCTGGTGAAGGACATCTGGCCCGGGCGCGATGGCAGTCACGCGGACAGTTTCGCGGTCGTCGGGCAGACGCTGTTCTTCATGGCCTTTCACCCGGACTACGGCTACGAACTCTGGAAGTCCGATGGCACGGAGGCGGGGACGCAACTGGTCAAGGACTTTGTCCCGGGGCCCGAGTACGTGTACGGCGAGGTCAGTTGGCTCGCGACGGTGAATGGCGTGCTGATCTTCTCCGCGACCGATCCTGAGAACGGCCGTGAACTCTGGACTTCTGATGGAACGTCCGAGGGAACGGTGATGCTGAAGGACATCTATCCCGGATCGGGAGGGAGTTATCCTCACGGCCCATTCACGGTCGTGGGAGATCGGGCGTACTTCAGCGCCACTCGCCGGAAGTCTCGGACATCTCCGAGTTCCTCACCGCGTGGTTTGCCGGATGCCCGTAACCCGGGCCCGCGGGCTGTTCGTTCACGGGTCCGGCTCCGACGCGTGCCCGGAGATCGGCCCGGCCCCATCCGCGTGCGGCGAATTGCTGATGCTCAGGTGTCGCTCCTGTCGCCTGAAGATGGTCGAACCAGTTTTTCTCGGAGTTCTTCTCATGACACGCCTCTCCCGAACCGTCCGATGGCCCTCACGGTCCTGCGCGGCATCGGCCATCATCGGCGCCCTGGCGATGGCCGCGGCGGTCGAGGCCCAGACCGGCGGCCAACTGGTTGCGTGGGGCAACGCGACCAACGGCGCGATCGGAGTACCGCAGTTACACGCAGGGGTGCAGTTTGAGGATCTCTGGGCGGGAAGCAGAGGTGTCGCTGCAAGAGGAACAGATGGCGTCACCCGCGCCTGGTCCTCATTGCAGCAGTGGTTCGTGCCATCGCCCCCCGGCCTTCACTACGACCAGGCCGCATTCGGTCAGTTCCACGTGCTCCACCTCCGGTCGGACGGACAGGTGATCGCGAGCGGGAACTTCGGCAGTCTTTACGGGCACCTCAACGTCCCGCCGCTGCCACCGGGTCTGACGTACACCGGCGTCGGTGCCAGTGAACTCGGAAGTTTGGTGCTGCGGTCCGATGGTCAGATCCTCGGCTTTGGGAACAACTTCTACGGCAACCTGACGCCGCCAACGCTCCCACCCGGCACCCACTACACCGGCCTCGTCGCAGGCTACTACCACACGCTCGCGTTCCGGTCGGATGGTGTCCTGATCGCCTTCGGGAGCAACAACCAGGGACAACTCGCTATCCCGTCGTTGCCGTCCGGTCTGTCGTACACGCAGGCCTCCGCATCCGGCGTGCATTCGCTTGCATTGCGCTCCGATGGGCAGGTGGCCGCATGGGGACACAACGGATGGGGACAGTTGGACGTTCCGTCGCTCCCAGACGGGATGGTCTATACCGCCGTCGCCGCGGGCGGCGCGTTCTCCCTCGCGCTTCGATCGGATGGGCAAGTGCTCGCGTGGGGCAACAACAGTTACGGTCAACTGAATGTCCCGGCTCTTCCCGACGGCCTGACCTACACCAAGATCGCCACCAACGCCTATGCCGGTTACGCGCTCCGCTCCGATGGCGAACTGATGGCGTGGGGAGATGATTACCTCCGATTCCGAGATGTCCCCCCGCCGCCGGAGGGCCTTGGCTACATCACCGCCGATCCCAACGGCGATGCCATGGCGCTGCTCTCCGATGGCTCGCTGGTGGCGTGGATGGAAAGCGCATCGCAGGCACTGCCCCGCCCGCCGCAGGGGCAGTACTCGGACATCGCTGTCTGCGACACCCACACGCTCGCGCTGCGCACCGATGGAACCATCGAAGCGGTCGGGCTGAACTGGTATGGCCAACTCGATGTCCCGTCGCTGCCGCCCGGCACTACCTACACCAGCATCTGCGCGGCCGGGGTCCGCTATGGAGGCCTTGGCATCCCGACGAACGGCGTGAGTTACGCGATCCGATCCGATGGGCTACTGGTCGTGTGGGGAAACAACGAGTTTGAGGCGCTGAATGTCCCCGCGCTGCCCGACGGCATGACCTACACGGCGGTCGCGGCAAACGCCTTCTTTCAGTTCGCGCTGCGCTCCGATGGGCAGATCGTCACCTGGGGCATCGCAGAGGAGTACTTCGGTCCGTTTGATCCGCCAACGCCACCACCGGGCATCGCGTACACGGCGATGGCTGTTTCCGGACAGTTCGGCATTGCGCTGCGGGATGACGGCCTGATCGACCTCTGGGGATGGGATGATCCGTCGCACCCGCTCTGGAACGTCCCCCAGCCGCCGCCCGGTTTGACCTTCACCGCTGTCGCGATCGGCACCGACCACGCGCTGGCGCTCCGGTCCGATGGCGAGATCATCGGTTGGGGCCACAGTTTCGCCGGGCAGATCGACATTCCACCGGCTCCGCCCGGCCACCGCTACACGTCGATCTTTGCCGCGGCAAATCGCAGCATGGCCATCGCCACGCCCGTCGAGCCGGCGTGCCCGGCGGACTTTGACGGCAACGGCGAACGCGAGGTTTCGGACATCTTCACGTTCCTCACCGCGTGGTTTGCCGGCCAGCCCGCGGCATACACGTTCGGCGGCACACCGGGCGTGCCCGCCATCTTCGCATTCCTCGCCGCGTGGTTTGCCGGGTGCCCATAAGGAACAGGGGCCGCCACGAGTTCGAATGCCGGGTCTCCAAGGGGCGCACATGAAAGCCGCAGATCGACAATCTCCCTCCGCCGCAGCGCGGTCCCGACATCTGCCATCCCGGGATGCGCAGGGCTTCACGCTGATCGAACTGCTCATTGTGATCGCGATCATCGCCATCCTGATCTCGATCATCCTGCCGGCGATTCGCTCCGCTCGCGAAAGCGCGAGAACAAGCCAGTGCCTGGCGAACCAGCGCTCTCTCGCACAGGCGCTCGTCCTCTACGCCGGCGACTTCGCCGAGACCATCGTCCGGTCGTGGACCGACAATCGTTCCCACCCGGGCAGTTGGAACGACTGGCCGCAGACCGAGGCGGGCATCTATCTGACGGCCTCCCAACTCGCCGCGGCGACGCACGTCGAGGACCACAAGCACGGTGTCCGCGCCGGCGCGCTCTTCCAGTTTGCCCCGGATGTTCGCGCGTATCACTGCCCCTCCGATCGTCGGGACAAGGTCCGCGACAATCCGTCCTCCAGCCTGGCGTGGGTGACGTACTCGATGCCGAACTTCATGAACGGCGATGCCTACTGGGAGACCCAGATCGGCGGCGTGCGACCGGTCAGACGCCTCAGCCAACTCTGGCGTCCCGCGGACACCTTCACCTTCGTCGAGGAGTCCGATCCCCGTGGCCTCAACATGGGCTCATGGGTCATGCGACTGAACGTCCCGCAATGGATCGACCCGCTGACCGTGTGGCACGACGATGCCGGGGTCGTCGGCTTTGCCGACGGGCACGCCGCCATTCGCACGTGGCAGGACCCGCGCACGCGCCGGATGAGCCGCGAACAGCAGTTCTACGGCGATGCAACCGGCAATGCCGACTACGCCTGGCTGCGCGAACGCTGGCACCGGCGCTGAACGCGCAGAGCGCGTGCGCGAGGGTCAGTCGCACAAGTTCCCTGGCGCCCGGGTTCTCCCGGGCCGCGCTCGCCCACCGGGCACAGACGCGGGCCGCGCCGCCGCGGCACGGGAATAATCAACACCGCACTTCCGTTCGACCACGCTCGCCCAGGCGCCCAGCGACCATGCCCAAGCACCCGATCTTCTCGATGCCATTCGCCAAGGTCTATCCGCTGTATGTGCAGAAGGCCGAGCGCAAGGGCCGCACCAGGGAAGAAGTCGATCGCATCATCCGCTGGTTGACGGGCTACTCGCCGCAGCACCTGGCGCGACAGATCGACCGGCAGGTGGACTTCGAGACCTTCTTCGCCGAAGCGCCAGCGTTTCATCCGAACGCGGCCCTCATTGCCGGCGTCGTGTGCGGCGTGCGCGTCGAGACCCTTGAAGACCCGCTCATGAAGAAGATCCGCGCTCTGGACAAACTGATCGACGAACTGGCCAAGGGCAAGGCGATGGAGAAGATTCTCCGGTCGTGATGCCCCTTCCCTCCGCCGCGCCGTGGGCCGAATCGGGCTACTGTGCAGTCCGAGACGTTCACCACGGGAGGCCGCCATGTTCAGGTTCATTCTCGCCGCGACGGTCGCTTTCGCCGCGCAGCAGGCCGCGAGCGGGCAGGCGACGCCGGTCGCCTTCACCAACGCGCGGCTCGTCACCATCGCGGGCGACGAGATTGAGCGCGGCACGCTGGTGGTGCACGCGGGCCGGATCGTGGCGGTCGGTGCTGCCGCGCGAGTGTCCGTACCTGCGGGGGCGACGGTTGTCGACTGCGCGGGCAAAGTGATCATGCCGGGGCTGGTTGATACGCACAACCACATCGGGGGCGTGGGCGGGGCCGATGGGAGCGGCACGCTGCAGCCCGATGTGCGTGTGTACGACTCCATCAACGCGATGGATTCGGGGTTTCGGCGCGCGGTGGCGGGCGGGCTCACAACGCTGAACCTCATGCCCGGCTCGGGGCACTTGCTCAGCGGGCAGACGGTGTATGTGAAACTGCGTCCGGTCAAGAGCATCGAGGAGATGATGGTCCGCTGGCCCGATGGCGAGCCGATGGGCGGCATCAAGATGGCCAACGGCACCAACCCGATGCGCGACCCGCCGTTCGCAGGCACGCGCGGCAAGGCCGCGGCGATGGTGCGGGACCTCTTTACGCGGGCGCAGGAGTACCAAGCGCGCGGGGGCGTGGTGCGAGGTGAGAAGGAAGCGGGCGCGACGGACGGCGACGGCGGGCCGGGCGCGGCGGATGACGGCGCTGCGAACGCGGGCGGCGAACCGGCGGGCGAGCCCGGCGGCGCGCCGGGCAAGAAGAAGACGCTGTCGCGCGACCTGGGCATGGAGGCTCTGGGCGAAGTGCTCGATGGCCGTCGCATCGTGCACCACCACACGCACCGGGCCGACGACATCATGACGGTGCTCCGACTGCGAGAGGAGTTCGGCTTCCGCGTCGTGCTGCACCACGTGAGCGAGGCGTGGAAAGTGGCGGATGAGATCGCCGCGGCGGGCGCGCCGTGCTCGATCATCCTCGTCGATTCGCCGGGCGGGAAGTTGGAAGCGTCGGAACTGAGTTTCGAGACCGGCGCGGTGCTGGAGCGCGCGGGCGTGAAAGTGGCATTCCACACCGACGACTGGATCACGGATTCGCGGCTGTTTCTGCGGATGGCGGCGCTGGGTGTACGCGCGGGCATGAGCCGGGCCGGCGCGCTCGCCGCACTCACCATCCGCGGGGCCGAGATGATGGACCTGCAGGACCGCATCGGCACGCTGGAGGCGGGCAAGGATGCGGACTTTGTAATCCTCTCGGGCGACCCGTTCAGCGTGTACACGCGGATCGAGCAGACGTGGGTCGAGGGCGTGCGCGTGTTCGACCTGACCGATGAGAAGGACCGGCTGCACGCCGAGGGCGGGTTCGGCGCGGGGCGCGACCAGACACCCTACTTCTGCTGCTTTGATGCGGAGAGTTTCGTCTTCGGGCGGAGCGGCACGGTGTGGCAGGCGGGCGGCAAGTGATCGAAGGTCTGGTGGAACGCCTCGATCGAAGCGGAGCGACTATGAACACGCCGGCGAGAGTTGTGCTTGGATTGTTGTTGATCCTCATGTATGCGCACGGCGCAGCGGCGCAGGTCGCGGTCCGCGCGGCGACGCTGCACACCATGGGCCCAGCGGGCACGATCCAGAACGGCGTGGTCGTCATCACCGATGGCAAGATCGCCGCGGTCGGGCCTGCGCCACAGGTCGCCATTCCCGCGGGGTACCGGGTGATCGAGGCCGCGGTCGCCGTGCCGGGGCTGATCGATGCGCACTCGACAGTGGGGCTCTCGGGCCTCTTCAACACGCGGCACGACAGCGACCAGTTGGAGCGCAGCACGCCCATCCAGCCCGAACTCCGCGCCATCGACGCCTACAACCCCAACGACCGGCTTGTCGAGTGGGTGCGGTCGTTCGGCATCACGACGGTGCACACCGGTCACGCGCCCGGCGAAGCGGTCAGCGGGCAGACGATCATCGTCAAGACGATCGGGCGCACGGTGGAAGAAGCGCTGGTCAGTCCGCTGGGTGCCATCGCCTGCACGATGGGGCCCGGCGCGCAGAAGGACGGTGGACGCAGCCCCGGAACCCGCGCCAAGGTTGTCGCAATCCTGCGGGCCGAACTCATCAAGGCCCGCGAGTACGCCGAGAAGGTCGAGGCCGCGGCCGATGGCAAGAAGCCCGACCGCAATCTGCGGCTCGAGTCGCTCGCGGCGGCGCTCCGCGGCGAAGTGCCGATGCTGATCACCGCGCAGCGTGCCCAGGACATCGAAGCCGCGCTGCGCCTGAAGGACGAGTTCGGCTTCCGCATGATCCTCGACGGCGGCGCGGAGGCGACGCTGCTCGCCGAGCGGCTGAAGGCCGCCGGCGTGCCGGTGATCGTGCACCCGACAATGATGCGCGCCTACGGCGAAACGGAGAACGCCTCGTTCACGACCGCGGCGAAACTGCGTGACGCGGGCCTGCTCATCGCCCTCCAGAGCGGGTACGAGGGGTACGTGCCCAAGACACGCGTGGTGCTGTTCGAAGCCGGGCTCGCCGCGGCACGAGGGCTGGGGTTCGGGGGCGCGCTGGCGTCGATCACCATCGACGCGGCCCGCCTGCTGGGGATCGACTCCCGCGTCGGATCGCTCGAGGCCGGCAAGGACGGAGATATCGCGCTCTATGACGGCGACCCATTCGAGTACACGACGCACTGCGTGGGGGTGATCATCAACGGCGCAGTCGTGAGCGACGTGCAGAGATAACTTTGTTTCTTGTTATGTTCAGCACCCT
>JAHBXL010000007.1 GCA_019636495.1 Phycisphaeraceae bacterium
ACCGCCGCCCAGCGTCGCCGAGCCGTTGACCACGAGGCGGTCGAACTGCCCCGCGTTCGGGCCCGAAACCTGCGAGACAAGGCGGCCGGAATCGGACCCGAACTCAGCGATCGCGCCGACCTGCGTGTACGACCCGTTGATCGTCAGTTGGCCCGGCGAGTTGCCGGGCTCGACGGTCCCGAAGTTGATGACCGGTCCGATGATCGTGCCGTTACCGGAGATCGACCCGCCCTGGAACAGCACGATGCCGAACGTGTTCTCGAGCACGCCGCCGTTCGAGACGGTCACGGACCCATTGTTAATTGTAAGTATGAACGGCACAGTCCATCGCGACCCAGTGCCGGTGATAACAACCGTCGAGCCCTGCGAGCCGGGCTGGTCGCCGACGCCCGCGGTGCGGTTGGTCGCGCGGCCGCCGTCCTCGATGCGCATGTGCCCCTGCCCGAAGAAGCCGACCGACAGATCGCCCTGCGTCATGAGCAGTCGCGCGCCCGCACCGGACACATTGAGCGTGCCGACCGAGCCGCTCTCAGCGCCGACAAGCCCGGAAAAGGGCGCTATGGTGCCATTGGTGATCGTGAGTTCCGCCGCGAGACCGGACGTGTTCCCCACGATCATCGCGGCCTCGAACGGCGCGGTGACGGAGTAGGTCGCGCCGTTGAAATCGAACATCGGATGGCCGCGCGAGACGGTGAGCAGTTTGGTCTGCACCGGCGGGCTCGCGGCGAAGTTCACGGTGTAGGCGCCGGGGATGTCGAACACGGCGTTGTCGAGCGCGCCGGGCACGGCGGGGAACCAGTTGAAGAGCGAGGCAAAGTCGCCGCCATCGGGCGAGACCCAGCGGCGGTCGCCGGGGGCGGTAACGATCGGCGCGACGAACTCGTACGCACCGCGATCGACGGGCGGCGAGCCGATGCCGGTGTTGGCGACGAGCGGATCATCGACAAAGCGCGGCCCACCATCAAGATCCCACGGAAGGGACTCGGTCGTGTTGCCATCGGCATCTATGTCGTAGGTATCGAGCGGCACCGCAGTCGAATCACCCGAGTCGATGGCGGGCGAGCCGTTGGTCAGGCGGAGATCGCCGTAGTCATCGTCGGATGTGCCCCACACACCATCGGCGCCAGGGGAAGGCAACCGACGGAAACGCGGGTCGAGGCCGTTGTTGTGCGTGCCCCCCTGAAGGCCTGCCCAGTTCATGACCGAGCAAAGGTGAATTCCGATACCGCCCGAACCCGCACTCCACACCTGAGCTTCCTCCGCGGCCGAACCAGCGCGTGTGTTGTTCCAGAACAGCGAGTTCTGGATGCTGGCAGTAGCCGGCGGGCCGGGCGCTTGGCCGAAACCGAAGTACCCTCCAGATCCCGAGGAGTCTCCAACCGCGTTCGCCACGACCGTACAGTTCCGCACGACGATCGAGCTGTTCACTTGTCCCACCGCGCCTGCGGACAATGGTGCGCTATTTCCCACGAACTGGCAACCGGCCACCAATGCGCTCCCTACGTTCACATGAAGACCGCCATCGGCCAGAGCGGCGAGATTACCGTTCAGTTCACAGGCATACATCTCGATGTTGCTGTCGGTGACGTAGACGCCACCGCCGTAGCCGCGAGAGGCCAGTGAGGTGCCGCAAGCATTCCGCTCAATGGTGCACTGAACCAGCCCTACGTTGGACCCTCCGTACACCATGATGGCACCGCCCTCACCCCGCGCCGAGTTCTCGCTGAAGGTGCAGCGTCGGAACACCGCGCTGGTCCCGTCCGTGAAGGCCGCGCCCCCACCGATTCCGGCCTCGATTCCAAAGTCCACGGTCGCGTTCTGCTCGAACACGCAGTCGATGATTGAGACGCCGGCACATTGGTAGAGGTCCAATGCGCCGTGCTGACCCCGGTTGCCGGTGAACCAGCAGTTGCTGATCACCGGTGACGCATTCTGACACGTGAGACCCCCGCCCGCATGGTTGCGGTCGGCGACCGTGGGACCGCTGGCCTCGCCGCCAGCAATGGTCACACCGTCGAGTCGCACATCGCCGATGATGTCAATCGCGCGTATCACATGCAGCGAGTTGTCCGAGCGGTTGATGGTTCCGGTGTCATCGCCGTTCAGGTCGCCGGAGAGAACCGTTGCAATAGAGGGATCGAGTGCCGCGGCGAGCGTTGCCGGAAATGGCGGCCGCTGCGAGAGCTCGGTCTCGTTGCCCGCGAAGCCGCCGTAGATGGCCAGGTTGTTGCGGAGTTGGAATGATGCGGAGCGGGAGCCACCCTGCGACAGCGGCGGCGAGGGTGTGTAGGTGCCAGCGCTTACCCACACGCGGCCAATGTCCTCAGGAAACTGGGCCGCCACCGCCAACGCGCTCTGCAATCCACTGGACCCGGTGAACGCGTCTTGCCAGTTGAGCCCACTATTGCCGCCCTGCGCAATCTGACTCACAAAGAGCGTGGACGACACTTGCGGAGCACCAAACTCGAGTGGCCCGCGATCCACCACGGCCGTGTTGATCCCACTGCCAACGTGCAACCGGCGCCGCTGCGCATAATCCGCATACACATACGACGGCACCGCCGCGGTGTCCCCGGTGTCGACTGAAGGAGAGCCTGACGACAAGCCGAAGTCGTCATCATCTGTACCGCCAACTCCATCGGTTCCCAGCGGATTGATGAAGTTCGGGTTCAGGGCATTATTGCCCTCGCCGGCGGGGGCCCCCGAGTACCCCTGCATAGAGGAGAACCGAACAATCGGTGTCCCGGTCAGTGCCACCTGATCGGTCAATGTGCCCGTTCCGTTGCCCCAAACAATGCAGTTGACCAACTCACTTGAGGACTCATCGTATCCCTGCACACCCCGCGCCTGATTGAACGCGATCGTGCAATTGATGACATCAATCGCTGAGGTGTCTGCTCCGCGAAGGAACATCGCGACACCCTCGTTGAACACAAACAACGAGTTGGAAACGGTGGCCCGACTCAGGTCAAAGTAAAGAGCTGTCCCCTGAGGCCCACCCGTGGCGCGATTCCGCCTGAATGCGCAGCGATCGATCGTCGCCGCCCCCTCCTGAAAATACGCGCCGGCGCAGCCGCTGATTGTGACATTGTCTTCCACCACACACCGCGACATCTTCAGGCTGATCGCCGTGCCGCCGAAGATCGCATCACAGAACACGCCAGCACCCCACGGCACGAAAAACCTGTCCGGCGGCGGATTGACGCTCGGGTCTGCGTTGCCTCCGCTGATTGTGAACCCTTCGAGCGTCGCAACACTAACCCGGCCGATGGCCAGATATACCACGTGCCAGGAGTTTTCCGCCCTGTTGCCGAAGTTTGGCGTGTCGTTTCTCGCGATATCACCTGACAGAGTTGTTCTTGGAAACTGGGCCGGTCGATCAAAGGGAGACGCTTCGTTCCCCACGAAGCCGCCGCGGAGGGTGATCGGCACCGAGCCGCGAATCTCAAATGAGTATGTTCTGGCGTTGCTCGGAACGACCTGCCGCGTTGGGTAGTACGTTCCCGCGCCAACCCAGATCTCTACGTCACCAACCGTGACTGCCGCAGCTTCGGACAACCCCGATTCGAGATTGTTGTACGCCGTCTGCCAACTCTGCCCGTTCCCCCCCGGCGCGGCCGCGGCATTCTCGTAGATGATCGTCTGCGCGGGGGCGCGGCTCGCCGCGGCGAGAAGCACGCAGAGCACGAGCAGGGTGAGCAATGGCTGGAAGCGATGTGCGCCGATTGCGAGCGAAGCCGCCCGCCCCGAAGGCGAACGACGAACAGGGCACACCAAAGCGCACCGCTCTGGAGAGCGGTGCCACCAGGAGCGGTGCCACCAAGAGCGGTGCCACCCATTGCCATGCCACCCGATGAACCCTGCGCCCGACTCGGACATGTGTAGCACCTCCACGAGCAAACGGCCCGCTGTTCCGGGCCGCGCGGCGATTGCCCGCCGCCCCACCCTCACCCACCATCGCCACTACCCAACCCACCCCCCATCCCACCCCCCATCATTCCACCCCCGCCATCTCACCGCCTGTCCATCTCCCGCCCTCGCCGCTTCATCCTTCAGTCTGTGGCAGAAGCCGACCCCACATCATGCCACACCTCGCAGCGCGTGCCGCGGCTCCGCCAACGAACATGCGCAGAATACCTGAACTCCGACACCGCGCCAAGAGATGTTCGGGAGATTCTCGGGTTCACATGGCGTTCGGCAATGTCTCGCGCGTTGGGAGGGCGGTCCCGATGGCTTGGCCGCTCGTCAGGCCGACCGGGCTTGTGTACTTCTCGCCGCAGCGTGCCTCCTTTATACTGCATTGCGCATCGAATCGTGGGAGCGCCCGATGTCTGCGACGCCGGAACATCCAGAGAACTCCGACCCCGGCACCCAGCGGCCATCGTTCGGCGTCGGCAATGATGCGCCCACGAGCCACGAGCCCCCGAAGCCCCCGGGCATCGCGGGCCGTGCCGCGGCGGGCGACGACGAGCCGCCACCGGAGCGCATCGGGCCGTACAAGATCGCCGGGCAGATCGGCCGCGGCGGGTTCGGCTCGGTGTATCTCGGTGTGCGCGAGGACGACACGTTTCACAAGCGCGCAGCGATCAAACTCCTGCGGCGCGGCATGGACACGGCGGACATCCTGCGCCGGTTCGAACTCGAGCGGCAGGTGCTCGGCGCGTTGAACCACCCGAACATCGCGCGGCTGCTCGATGGCGGCAAAGTCGCTGATGGCCGCCCGTGGCTGGCGATGCAGTTTGTCGAGGGGATCGCGATCACCGACTACTGCGACCACAACCACCTCGGGACCGATGCGCGGCTCGCGCTGTTCCGCAAGGTGTGCGAGGCGGTGCACTATGCACACCAGAACCTGGTCGTGCACCGCGACCTCAAGCCGGGCAACATTCTGGTCACCGCGCAAGGCGAGCCCGTGCTGCTCGATTTCGGCATCGCCAAACTCGTCAACCCCGAGATGGCCGGCGTGCCCATGGTAACTGGGCCGGAGATCCGGCTCATGACGCCCGAGTATGCGAGCCCGGAGCAGGTTCGCGGCGAGCCGGTCTCGACCTCGAGCGATGTCTATGCGCTGGGCGTGCTGCTGTATGAACTGCTGACCGGCCGTCGGCCGTTCAAACTCAAGAGCCGGATCGAGCAGCACATCATCGAGGTGATCTGCAACTCCGAGCCTGAGAGGCCGAGCACGGCGGTAACGCACGCCGAGGAAGTGCAGACGGGCGACGGCACGACCGTGACGCTGACCCCGGAGAAGATCGCCGCGACGCGCGACGGCGTGCCGACGCGGCTGAAGCGGCGGCTCTCGGGCGACGTTGACAACATCGTGCTCAAGGCGATGCACCGAGCGCCGGGACGCCGGTACCCATCGGCAGCGGAACTCTCGGCGGACATCGACCGGCACCTCGACGGTCTGCCGGTCGCCGCGCGGCCGGACTCGTTCGTGTACGTCGCGGGGAAGTTCGTGCAGCGGCACCGCGCGGGCGTTCTCGCGGCGGCGCTGTGCGCGGCGGCGGTGATCGGCGGCGCGGGCGCGACCGCGCATCAATGGCAGCAGCGGCGCGCGCAGGAGAACCTGACCGCCCTCGAACGCACGGAGAAGGAGAAGCAGAGAGAACTGGCCGAGAGCGTGCTCCGGCAGATGGACGGGATCACGGCGGGCTTCACGAGAGACCTGATTTCGGACCTTCGCAAGGTGGAAGGCGGAACCGCGGCGAGTTCGCTGGTGGCGACCACGTCGCTGAAAGTGCTCGAGGAGTTGCGGGCCCGCTTCCCGAACGACCCGCAGTTTGCGCGCCGGCTGGCGAGGGGGTATTCATCGCTGGCGCAAGTGCAGGGCGGGCTGCGGCGGCCCAGCGAGGGCGACACCGAGGGCGCGCTGGCACTGGCGACCCGCGCCGTCGAGATGCAGCAGGCCGCGCTGGCGACGGCGCCGCGCGACCGCGACATGCGGCGCGAACTTGCCTCGTACCGCATCATCCGCGCCGATGCGCTGCGAGCGCTCCGCAAGGCCGACGCCGCGGCCCAGGAGCAGGATGCGGCCCGCGCCGAACTCGGCGCGCTGATGACCGAGGACCCCGACGACACCGCCGCGGCGAGACTGTACTCGGTCGCGCTGCTGGCATCGGGCGATCGCGCAAGCGCGGCCGGTCGGAAGGACGAGGCGGGCGCGCTGTTCGACGAGGCCATGGCCATCCGCAGGCGGTTGCTGACCGGCGACGAGGAGAATGCCGACAAGTTGCGCGACCTGACCGTGGCGATGAACCGCGTGGCGGATGCGCGGGCCGAGGCGGGGGACGACGCCGGCGCGCTGGCGATGTACCGCGAGGCGTTGGACATTCGCCGGCGCACCGCGGCACGCGAGCCCAACGCACGCACCAAGCGCGACCTGCTCAACGCCGCGGGCAGACTGGCGCAGACGCTCACCGCACGTCCTGCGCCGGGCGATCACGAGGAGGCGGCGCGGCTGTTCGCGGAGCGGCACGAACTGGCCGTCGCGCTCGCCGCGGCGGACCCGACCGACGCGCGGGCCAAGCGCGACCTGGCGCGAAGCCATACCGATCTCTCGATGCTCGCCGCGGGCCGAGCGGAGTGGGACCGCGCCGAGTCCGAGGCGGGCGCGGCCGCGGCGATCCTGCGCCTCCTGCGACAACTTGATGCCGACAACGCTGAGAATCGGTTCCTGCTCGCCGAGGCGCTGGAGCGGCAGGGCACAGCGCACGCCGGCGCGAAGCGGGTCGGCCCCGCCGCGGCGAGATTCGGCGAGGCGCTCGCGTTGTTCCGCGAACTGGCCGCATCGTACCCGGCCGAGGCGTATTACCCCGAGGCGGCCCAGCGCGTGCAGGGGGCGATGAACGCGCTGGGCGGATGACCGCCGCGAGAAGCAAAGAGGCCCGCGCGCCGGTTGTGCGCGCGGGCCCCGGGTTGTACGTGTGCGGCGGCCCGCGCTACGGGCAGCCGGCGAAGAACGCCGAGAGGAAGTAGAAGATGTCGTCGATGGCGATCTGGCCGTCGTTGTTCGCATCGGCGATGCACCGCTCGGGGTCTATGCCCGCAAGGGCGGGGACATCAACACGCTTCTTCGCGGCGATGAGGAACGAGAAGTCGGCGTTGGCGCTCCGCCAGTTGGGGATCTGGCGTCCGGGCGCGATCTCCATGCCGGGGTTGACCTTCCACACGTTCGGCGTGTCGCACGGCTCGCACGGCTGTTGAATGTGCGCGAAGAACGCCCGCTCGTTGGTCGAGAAACTGTCGCGGACCGAGAGCGAGATCCAGTAGTTCTGCCCGCCTTCGAGCACGAGCGGGTTGTCGCCCCAGTCGCAGACATAGACCTTGTAGGCGCGGACGTTGGTCGTGCCGACTCGCAGCCCGCTCAGCCCAAGGTCCTCGACGCGAACGTTGGTGGTGTGGTAGAACGGCACGCCGCCGGGGAGGACGAAGTCCGGCTCGTCGCAGTCGTTGCGGTAGATCTCCAGGTGCACCTCGAAGCCGGTGCAGTTGGTGAAGATGTACCCCTCGAGGTAGCAGATCTCCTCGGGCGTCTGGCAGGGCTTGATGATGAACTGGTCGGCCGCGCGAGAATCTCGCACGGGCAGGACCGACTTCTCGGAGCGCGTGCCGTAGACGGCGATCGGCGGCGCGGGCGGCGCGGGGCCATCGGCCCCGCCGAGGTAGGGCTTGCCGTTGTCCCAGATGATCGGGCACGACTCGCCGCTGACGCAGAAGACAAAGTCGTCGCACGGATGGCAGCACGGGTCGTACTCCATCCATGGGTCGCCGTTCAGCATCATCTGCGGACGCTTGCCGAGGAGCGTGCGCCCGGAGGTGCCGCAGGTGAAATCGGTGCACGGCGCGCCGCGGTACCACTGTCCGGCCGCGCTCTGGCAGTCGGTCTGCGTCTGCACGGTGCACACATCGCCGACGCAGCACGCGCCGATCGGCGGCATGCCGCACTCGGGCCGCGGGCCGCCGCCGCTGGGATTGCCGGCCGTCACCCACGCCGCCTCGTAGTTTACATCCTGCGACGGCGCAATGCCGACAACCGAGACCCAATAGACCCCGCCGCGAAGCCAGAAGCAGTCGTCGGTGAGGTCGAACCAGAACTGGTAGTGGTTGAAGCCTTCGGGCGTGGAGCCGAGGAAGGCCGGGCAGGGCTCGCTGTCGAACTCGGCGACGAGGTCGGCGGGCGCGCCGTCGCAATCGGTGTAGAACCGCAGCCGCGCCAGGGGCTCGATCATTTGGTTCTCGCGCTTGACCAGCATCTCGGCAAGGAACTGCCTGATGTGGTGCATGCTGGACGGGCACAGGTAGATGTCGTCGGCGGCCTTGATGACGACGCCGTCGGTCGTGGAACGGTCGTATGAGAACTCGGCGTTGGCGCCGTCCCAGGTGCCGGTGCGCCACAGCGCGTAGAACGGCTGGTTCGGGTCGTCGTTGTCCTTGCACTCGCACTCGCGCGGGCAGCAGACATCAGTCTCGGCGATGCACAGCGCGTTGGACCAGACCGGCGCGCACTTGCCCGGCGGGTCGCTGTCGCACGACGGGTTGCTCAGCGCGAGGTAGTTGATCTTGACGAAGTAGCAGCCCGGCCCGCAGGGCAGGCCGATGTTCTGCGCGTTGAACTCGAACTCAAAGCACATGCTCGTCGCGCCGGGGATGGGCATGCCGCAGCCGGGCACGCCCGGCGTGCAGGGTGTCGGGCTGTAGTACCACTGGTAGCAGAGCGGCTCGGCCGTGCTGGTCACGTTGCAGCACAGCGTGATCTGCGAGCGGTCACAGAACAGACAGTTGCCCGACCCATCGGACTGGCCGGATGGGCACGTGAGCGTGCAGGGCACGATCGGTGGCAGGACGGTGAGGCAGGCACAGTCGGAGTCGTACGGCGGGCACTTGTCCTCATCGTCCGGGTCGCAAACGCGCACGCGGAAGAAGTAGCACCGGTCGTTCGGGTCCGCGGGCGTCGGCGTGACGCAGTAGGTGAAAGTCAGCGGCTGGCCGAGTGTCCATGTGCCGCTGCTCACGACGGTCGAGCCCGGCGATGCGCAGTTGACCTTGCGCCGCCACTCCCAGCACAGCGGCGCGGTGCCGGTGTAGCCCACGGTGACTGAGAAACACTGCTCGTTGCCCAGACAGACGTACGCATCCTCCGGATGCACCGTGATGGTGGGCTGCGGGATCACATTCAGGCACGCGCAGTTGGAGTTGCGGTCGCACGGCAGGACCGCCGGAGTGCACCCGCTGGGCGCGTTGATGCGGACGCGAACGTAGTAGCACCCGCGCTCGGCGGGCGTTGCGCCCATGATGCACAGGCGCTCGGTCATCACGCCCGAGTACCGCGCGTTGTTCATCAGTTCGGTGCCCGTGGGGCAGTTGGGTGCTATGCAGTCCGCGTTGGTCACGCACGGAGTGTTGCTCGCGAAGAACCACTGGTAGTCGTAGGTGTACCCGCACGGCAACATCGGCAGCGGCGATGCGAGTTCGAGGTACTGCGTCCCGCCCTCGCACACCGTGGCGCTGTTCACCATCGGATTCGGTTCCACCACGATCAGGCAGGCGCAGTTGGAGTTGACCATGCACTTGTTTGGTTCGGGAACGCCATCGTTGTTGATATCCAGGCCGATCTGCACGTAGTAGCGGCCGCGGTGCACCAACTGCGCATTTGCGATGCGCAGCGTGCTGGTCATCGCGCCCGAGAAGGTCGCGCCCTGGTTCGGGCCGTCGTTCACCATGGTCCCACCCGTGCACGCCACGCCGTGCGCGCCCGGGTTCTGCTCGCAGGTCAGGCACGAGGGGAACGTGCAATCCGCCGCGCCCAGGTGGTACCAGCGGAAGGTGTAGTTGTACCCGGCCGGCAACATGGGCAGTGTCGAGACATTCACCGACAGGCACTGCGTGCCGCCCACGCACACCACGCGCGACTCGACGCAGGGCCGCGGATCGACGACGGTGACCGTCACGCAGTCGGAGTACACCACCGGGCACTTGGTCGGTGTCAGGCCCGACGTGCAGGCACGCACCGTTGCGCGGTAGAACTGAAGCCCGGGGGTCGGATCAACCGTCACCGTGCAGCAACTCTCCAGCCTGCCCTGGGCGTTCACGCTGGCGCAGGCCGTTGTGCACACCGGGTTCGGGAACATGGGATCGGGCACGGGCGCGGTGCAAGAACTCACGCGGTACCAGACGACCTCGAGTTGGATCGGCGGAACGAGACCGCCGGGCGTTGAAGGGCACTTCAGCGTGCGGTTGTCCAACTCCGCCGTCAGGCACAGGGTCTGCATGCCGCTCACGCACGAAGCCCGCGCCTGCGGCTGCACGACAATCACCGGCTGCTCATACACCGTGAGCAGCGCGCACTGCGACACATCGCCGCAGGTCTCCGACCCGCAATCGATCGTGACGTAGTACCGGCCGGCGTGTGCAAGCATCGCCGGGTCGAAGATCAGGCACGACTGATACTTGCCCGGCTGACCCGCCACGGGTTCGAAGGTGATCTCGATGCCGTCGCTCTGGTTGGCCGGGTCGATGTACATGCCCTGCATCGGATTCGCAGGAGGGCAGTTGCTCGTGTCGCAGTTGGGCGCGGCGACATAGTACCAACGGATGTTCGGCACCTCGCAGTTGTCCGGAATGTCAAACGTGGCGCAGATCTGCTGCCGGCCGCCCACGCACACCTGCGCGGGCTGCGGCTGGATGTTGACCGTCGGACCTGCGTACACGTCAATACAGATCTCGACGACCAGTTCGTCATCGCAGAGCGGCGTCGATCCGCCAAGAAGCGGGATCGGCGGTTCGTAGCAGAAGAACCTCGCCGGTCCGAGACAGGAATCCCGCCGCGCAACCAGCCGGTAGCAGCCGGCCTGCTCGACGGTGATATCCGGCAGACAGAGGGTCGCGCTCGTTGCGCCGCAGATCGGGTTGTACTGCCCGATCGGGCTGACCGGCGGGTTGCACGGCGTCGGCGAGACCGGGCCCGTCGCGGGCAGGAAGTACCACTGGTACACCACGCCCTCGGGGCACAGGCCCTGGAACTGCCCGACAAGGCACACATCATCTCCAGCGCAGAACGGGCCGCACTCCCCGCCCGGCGATGTCTGCTCGCACGGCGAGTCAAACGCGACCTGCGTCACGTCAAGCCCGTCCCCGTCCGGGTCGCAGTACAGAGTCAGACTGTCGGTGATCGCTCGAACGAACTCATCCGCGCCCATGTCGGCCTCGCAGCCGGGCGGGCCACCCACGACCGGCAAACGCGGGGTCCGCGGCCGAGGGCCGGTGGCATCGTTGTGGAATGCACCCTCGGGCGGAGCGTTCGGATCGTCATAATCGAAGTTGCGGTGCTCGCCCGCGGCAAGACCGAAAATGCCAAAGTCAAAGCCAAACATTGCGAAGGGACCCGTAAACAACTCGTCGTATCTTGCCGCGGCGAGCGCGTGGCTCGCGCGGTCGATCGCAGGGGAGCACGTCGTCAGGTGCACGTCGTTGATCGCGGCGTTGGCGACAAGCGGATCGCAATTGATGTTGGTGGAGCCGGGCGCATTGGGATCCTCGCCCGCCGGATCGCCGAACACCCCTGGGCTGTCGACGTCGATGTCGGAGTATGCGACTCGAGGGTACGAGGTCGCTGGGTCGCCGAAGACAAGGCCGGGCCCCGCGAAGGCGCGACGCGGGCCGGGAAGCGTTCCCCACACAACGCTATTTGCGATGCGCAGCGGAGTCGCCGAGCCGGTCTGCATCCAGACCAGGGCGTCTGGTTCAGGACTGAGCAACGAGCAGTGCAGAAGTTGCGGTGACGAGGCATCGGTGCGGATCGCGCTCCCCTGCGGTGCCGTGCCGCCAATCACATTGCGGCTGAACACACAGTTGTACAGCCGCGGGTTGCTCCCGCCGATCAGGTACATTCCTCCACCCTTGTTGGAGCGATTCTCGACGAACCCGCAATCGAGGAAGTACGGAGAACTCGACTCTCGAATGAACACCGCGCCACCCTCGCCGCTCAGCGTCGCATTCGAGTAGGACTGATTGCGAAGAAACAGGTTCTCAATGAAGACCGCCGACCGCGGCAGAGTCGGGTTGTTTCCGCCGATGCTGCTGATGTAGATGGCCCCGCCGCGGCCGACATCGCCCGTGATGCGGTTGTTTTCGAACGTGCAGCGGATGAAGATGGGCTGGGCGTTGTCGACCAATTGCACCGCGCCGCCATCGGAGCCGGCGGTGTTGCCCGCGCCGTACGCGTAGCCGAAGTTCGGCGCGTTCGCGGGTTCGTTCGCGCACGCGAAATTGGCGACGTCGGCGCGGCCAAAGCGGCAGTTCACGATCTCGACGCGAACCTGAGGCGCGGCGTTGGTAAAAGTCGTGCCGTTGGCGGTTAGCGCGCCCCCCGCGTTGACGGCCGTGTTGCCGTAGAACTCGCAGTCGTAGATGCGGCGCTGGTAGCCGCCGCCGATCCACACCGCGCCGCCCTCTTCCGTTGACTCGTTGCAGCGGAACACACAACTCTGGAGCAGCAGGATGTTGACGTTGGGGTCGAATGCCTTGCCGGGCGCGTGATAGATCGCACCGCCGCGAATTGACTCGCCCGGGTTCCCCGGCAAGCCGGCGGGGTCAGCGCGGTTTTGGATGAACCGCACGTTGGTGCACTCGACGATGTTCTGCGACCAGATCGCACCGCCGCGTGTGCCTGACCGGTTATCCCTCAGGATACAGTTGACGAGACTCAACGGGTTCAACGAATCGTGCTTGATCGCGCCGCCGTTGGTCTGTCCCGGCGTGAGCGCTCGCGCGTCCTGCAGCGTCACGCCGCGGAGCGTGAGTTCGCCCTCCCCGATGTCGCCACGAACCAGGAAGAGTCGGTAATCGGGAACGTTCCCGCCCGTCGTATCCGCGGCGATGATCGCGTTGAGCGGGTCCGTCATGGTCGGATCCGCCGCGCTGAACTCAATCGTAATCGCCTTCGTGATGATCGGAAGGCCCGTGCGCTCGTCAAACTCAGGGGAAGGTGATGTCGGCGCTCGGATGATGAAGAACGGCCCGGTACCGATCTGCAGGCGGATCGTGCCCCCGGTTCCCAACTGCAGGTCTCGAATGGCCTGGATCAGACAGTCGCCGGCAGTGAGGCCGCTGGCGCCGAACGTGCCGCCGCTCACGACGAACTCCGACGGGCTGACCTTCGTGTAGCACTGGCCCGGGTTGTCCGCTCGCACCGCTGCCGCCAGCGCGTGCAGCACAACGAATAGGCATGTCAGGGCAACGCAGATATCCCGACTAACTGAACGGTGCATGGATTGCCCTCGCGCGCGTGCACGTCGCCATTGCTTCAACGCGGGACCCCCAAATCGAGGATGGCCCCACAACCGAGTGGTCACGCACGGCTCGGTGTCCACCTAGGTAGGTGGATTATGCGACGTACTGCGTTTCGCACAATCCCCTGATCGTGTGGTTTCTACGAATTTTCTACAAGCCTACCTAAATAGGGGTGTGCATACAAAAGCGGGATCTTCCACCTTGTGTTGGCATTTCTTGCGCAGCACGACATATTCTCCGCGTCATCCGAGTCAGGTGCGCCAGGACTGCTCACCAGTGCGACCGCTTTACCAACGCAACTGTTCGTCTTTTACGGAGCACACTTCGCTTTGCCGTGCAAGGGCGAAGGCGCAGACGCGACAACATTTCGCGGTTACCGGCCCCGCGGTCCCCTACAACACTCCCACATTGTCATTGACCCACCACAACTGGGTCTATTTATCCCATGCACTGAATCGGCTGATCGATATGTACCTTGAACAGGTTGTTGCTGATTCAACCGAAAGCGGGGATAAATGGTTCCGACACATGTCCATCGTCACTGGGCGGGTCCTTGCCTTCTGCTCGCTCTCGCCTCCGGTGCTGCATCGCCCGCTTCAGCGGACGACCTGAGCATCCTCGCTCGCACCGCCTCGCCCTCGCCCTACGGCTCGAGCGCCCAGTACTGTCGCTTCATCAACAATGGCTACGACCTCTTTCGGCCGTTGATCTCCAACTCGGGCCATGTTTGCTTTCAGGCGACGATGACCGGATCGAGCGTGCCCGGCGGCACCGATCTGGCCGTCTTCTGCAAGGGCTCGGCCGCGGCGGTCCCGATCTGGCGATTGGGCACGCAGGCCACGGGCTTGCCCGCCGGTGTCAACTTCGCCGGAGTGACCGGCGTGCAGATGAGCCCATCGGGCGAAGTGGCGTACATCGCTTCGCTGCTCGGCAGCGGCGTGCAACCCGGCGTGAACAGCCGCGGAGCGTGGCTCGGCAACCAGGACGGTGCAACGTGGCTGGCGCGCGAAGGCACCGCCATCAACCTGCAGGGCTACAGCGGCGCGACGTTGCGCTGGCTGAATGCCGCGAGGGTCGCCTCGCCCGATGCCTATGGCCCTGCGGTGATCGCCGGAAGCGTTGATGGTACGAGTCTCGGCTCGGGCCTGCAGTGCGTGCTGCAACAGTCGCCCTTCGGCGGCTTCGAAGTCGCGATGATCGCCAACACACAGTTGCCTGGCGCAGCCGCGGGCACCTCAATCCTGTCGATGACGCCGCTGGTCGGACCGACGGGCATCAGCGCATATCAGACGACTCTCACCGGGCCAGCGGTCGGCACCGTCACGGTCAACGGCATCCCCATCAACACGAACAAGGCAATCACCGCGGGGATGGCCCCGAACCTGCGCACCATCGCAAGGGCGGGCAGCCAGATCCCCACTCAGGCCGCCGGTGTTGCCTACTGGCTCGTCTGGGGCGGCAGTTGCCGCATGTCGGTAAACGCCTACGGCGATGTTGCTTTCTCGGCGAGCATGGCCGGTCCCGGCATCCAGGGTGGCGATGACTGGTGCATCTGGACCGACCGCAACGGGCAACTTTCGCGCATCGTACGACTCAATGAGTCAGGGCCTCTCTCGGGCACCACGATCTCATCGTTCGGGCTCGCCTCAGCTGCATCGTTCGTATCCCTCGCCGACAACGGAGCCGTCGTCTTCACATCGACGCTCGCCGGCAGCGGTCTGACCTTCTCCAACAACGCCACCATCATCCACGCCCACAACGGCGTCCGCACACTTGTCGCTCGCGGCGGCGTCGATCTGCCCGCGCTGCCCGCTGGCGTGCGCATCGCCAACAACAATCTCGGCCTGGGCGCGCGAGTCGGCTCGTCGGGCCACGTCGCGCTCGCGGCGAAACTCGAGGGCACGGGTGTCACCACGGCCAACGATGCCGCGGTCTTCCTCTGGTCGCCCGACAGCCCGCAGAACCTGCGGCTGGTCTGCCGCGAGGGCCAGACCATCGGTCAGCATCGGATCACCACACTCTCGCAAACAGGCACCGACCTGCATGTCAACAGTGCCGGCCAGATCGTCTTCACGGCGACGGTGGTGAATGTCAACGACTCGACGCAGACGCCGCGGAACGCGCTGCTCGCCGCGTCGCCCTCGCAGGACCCATGGATCGTCGCGGCGGAGGGCGAATCGCTCGCGCTGCCCACGGGCGCGGCGACTGTTCGCACGCTGCGGATCGGCACCGCTGGCGCGCTCAACGACAGCGGACGGACCGTGTTCGTCGCCGACTTCGGCAATGGCACCGTGCCCGATGAGGCAGTGGTTGTCGCGCACCTGACCGGCGGCCCGCAGCAGTCCCCGCCGAACCCCTGCCCCCCCGACTACGACCGCTCGGGCTCGGTCACCATCCACGACGTCTTCGCGTTCCTGACCGACTGGTTCGCAGGCAACGCCGACTACAACAACTCGGGCGCGACCGATGAGGCCGACCTCTTCGCGTTCATCGTCGACTGGTTCAACGGCTGCCCATAACGCCCACCGGGCCGACTCGACACCACATCCAGCACGCCACGGCCCGCGCCACACCCCGGCGCGGGCCGTTTCTCTGCGCTCCCGCCGCGGCGGAAGCCCGTGCGCTTGACATGCAACCGGCTGGTCACTACAACTGTAGCACCTCCACGATGCCTGTCGCACCTTGAACCAGAGAACCACCGTGCCCGGCCGATCCGACACCCGTTCCCTTCCCGCCCGCTCCGCCCCGCCCGCACCGATCTCCGATGGCGAGTGGGACCTGCTCGATGCGCTCTGGAGCCTTCAGCGCGGCACCGCGCGAGAGGTCGCCGCGGCGGTGGAGCCCGCCCGCGGCTGGGCCTATTCGACCGTGAAGACCATGCTCGACCGCATGGTGGAGAAGGGCCTGGTGCGGGCGCGACAGGTCGGCAACGTCTGGGAATACACGCCGGATGTCGAGCCGCGCGAGGCACAGCGCAGCGCGTGGAAGCGGTTTGTCGCCTCGGCATTCGGCGGCGCGATGGCGCCCGCGCTCGAGTTCATCGCGGGCGAGGCCCGCCTGACCGCCGCGGAGCGCGAGGCGCTGATCGCGCTGCTCAAGGAGCAGCCAAAACCCGCGAACAAGGAGCGCACCCGTGGAAAGCGTCCTGAACCTGCTTGAAGCCGCGGGCGGCAGCATGCTGCGGTGGGTCGGCTGGATGAACATCGTGTGCGGGCTGTTGCTTGTCGGCGCGCTGGCGGCGGATCGGCTGCTTGCGCGGCGAGTCGCCCCGGCGTGGCGCATGCTGCTCTACGCCGCGGTGCTGGTGCGGGTCGCGCTGCCGGCCTCGACTCCCAGCCCGATCGGGCTTGCGCCCGCGTCTGTGTCCGAGATGTCCATCACGCTCCGCGACATGCCCGCAGGACCGGGGACCGCTTCGCTCTCGCGGCACGAGACGCCTGCCGCGACCGCGCCGGCCATCGCCGGCACACGGCGCTCCGCGCTTCTGTTCGTGCTGCCCGTGTATGTGCTCGGTGCTTCGGTGCTGCTCGCGGCGTGGTGGGTCGGCGCGCGGCGGTTGCACGCCGCGGCGGGCCGCGCCGCCGACACTGGCCGCCGCATCGGGCCGCGGGGTCGCGTGCCGGTCCTGCGGCACGAAACACTTGGTCCGGTGTTGATCGGCGTGCTCTCGCCGCGCCTGCTGATCCCCGCCGCGCTGACCGAGCGCGATGCAGCAGCCTCGCTCGACTGGGTGCTTCGTCACGAGTCGGCGCACCTTTCGCGGCGCGACCCGCTGCTGGCCGCCGCGCTGCACACGGTGGCGATCGCGACGTGGCCGATACTCGCGGTGTGGGCCGCCGCGGCGAGGGTTCGCGGGCTGATGGAGCAGGCGTGCGACGACCGCGTGCTGCGCGGCGCGCGCGGCGAGGAGCGCGCGAAGTATGGGCAAACGCTGATCGACCTGGCCTCGTCGCGTGGCCTGCGCTGGTGCTCGCCCGCGCTGCCCTTTGGCACGGGGGTGCGGGCCCGGGTGCGTGCGATCGCCGCGGCGGCGCGGTGGCCCGCGCAGGCGCAATGCGTGCTCATCGTCCTCATCGCGGCAATGCTCGTCGCGTGCTCGGGAGCGGGAGCAGATCTCAAGGCTGAGTCGGTCGTTCGCACAAGCCTGCACAACGCCAGCGCCGAGCCGCACAAGGGCTCGCTGCCGATCCGTGTCACCATCCTCCGGTCATGGCCCGCGCACGCCAGACTCGACTTTGCGCCCGGGCGCGCCGGCGAGCGTGTCCTGACGCGTGACGAGTTCGCCGAGGTTCTCGCGGGCGCGACCGCGGCCGACCGCGACGCGGTGCTGTCGCGCCCGCGAATGGAGGTCATCCCCGGCTTGCCCGCCACCATCCGCGTGGACGGTGAACGCAGCGGATTCGAACTCGCTTCGACCGTGACGCAGGTGATGATCCCCGCGGGCCAGACGGCGCGCGTGTACACGATGGACCTGGGCTTCGAACGCACCGCCGATGAGCGGATCGTCAGTGCCGCGCTTGCTCGCGGTGTGAAGGTGCCGCAAGGGCACACCGTCGCGTTGCTCGCAGCGGGACGAGAGCCGCTGCTGGTGTGCGTCTCGCCCGGGCCCGATGAGGTGCAGACTCGATTCGGCGACACCGACGAAGCCGATGAGACGCGGCCACTTATCAACTTCCTGGTGCGCATCCACCGCGTTGATGCGCCGCGCGACCAGGGCTCGCCCAAGGGCGATGGCCCGCGCCGCAACTGGTCGGCGTATCCCGGCGGGCAGTTGCTCCCGGCAAGGGTGTTTGCAGGTTACCTCGAAGAACTGCGCTCCCGCCCGGGCTACGCGATGCTCTCGGCGCCACAGGTGTGGGTGTATCCCGATCAGGAGGCGACGATCGAACTGACGCCCGAACCCGATGCGGCCGCCGCGCGGCAGACGATCCGCATCCGCGGCACGACCGACGGTGACGGCGTCCTGTGCACGGGCAGTTACGCACGAAGCCATGGCGGCATGAACACCGAAGGAAGTTGGAACCAACCGGTTCGGATCGAGGCGGGCGGAGCGATGGTGTGGTCGCTCCACGACGCCGAGCGCGGCGCGTGGTACACGGTCACGATCCAAGCCAGCGCGCACGAGGCCGGGTCTATCCAGCCGCAACGCGCAACCGCACCGCCGCGATGACAGAACTCCGCCTCACTCCTCGAAACGCTCGCGCTTGATGTGCGGCATGCTCGTCAGCACGCGGTCGATCAGGCCGTAATCGAGCATCTCCTTCTCGTCCAGCCACTTGTTGCGGTCGCAGTCGGCCTCGATCTTCTCGCGGCTCTGGCCTGTGGCCGAGGCGTAGATCTCGTACAGCCGGTCGCGGATGCGCAGCATCTCACGGGCCTCGATCTCAAGGTCCGTCGCCTGGCCTTCCAGCACGCCGCCGATCAAGGGCTGGTGCATGAGGTTGCGCGAGTTGGGCAATGAGAATCGCTTGCCACGCGCGCCGCTCGCGGCGATCAGCGAGCCCATGCTCGCCGCCTGCCCGATGATGTACGTCGACACGTCGCACTGTACGAAGTTCATCGTGTCGATGATGCCCAGGCCCGCCGACACCGACCCGCCCGGCGAGTTCACGTACAGGTGGATGTCGCCCTTGGAATCCTCATTGGCCAGGAACAGCAACTGCGCGATCACCAGGTTGGCGATCTCGTCGCCCACCGGGCCGCCCAGAAAGATGATGCGGTCCTTCAGCAGGCGCGAGTAGATGTCGTACGCGCGCTCGCCGCGGCCGGATTGCTCGACGACAATGGGGACCAGGTAGCCGGACATGCGTGAAACCCTCGTGTGGGTTGGGAGGAATGGAACAACGCGACGCGCGATCAGCGGGCCGGCGGCTCGGCGATGACTTCATCCACCAGGCCGTATTCCTTGGCTTCCATCGCGGAGAAGTACTTGTCGCGCTCGCCGTCCTTTCGCACCTGGTCCTCGTTCTGGCCGGTGTGCTTGGCGATGATGCGGATCAGTTCGGTCTTGGCCTTGATGATCTGTTCGGCCTGGATGCGGATGTCCTCGGCCTGCCCGCCGACGCCGCCGTAGGGCTGGTGCACCATCACCTTGGCGTGCGGCAGGATGAACCGCTTGCCCTTGGCGCCCGCGGTCAGCAGCACCGCCGCGCCCGAGTACGCGCGCCCGAGGCAGTACGTCGACACCGGGCTCTTGAGGAACCGCATGGTGTCGTAGATGGCCAGCGTGTCATCCACCGCGCCGCCGGGCGAGTTGATGTAGAAGTGGATCTCCTGACCCGCCTTCTGGTGCTCAAGGTAGAACATCTGCATCATCAGCCGCGCCGCGGAGGCGTGGTTGATCTCGCCGATCAGAAAGATGACCCGGTTCTCCAGAAGGAGTTCGTCGATGGTCATCTCGCGGGTGCGCTGGTAGGACACGCTCACGGCGGGCATTCCCTGCCTCCTTTGTTCGGGCCCGCCCGTCCGCCGACAACTCGCGCGGCACGAGCGCCGGAACCGCGGGGAGTCTGCCGCGGCCCGGTCGTTCGCATCGTAGGCCCGGCGTCAAGATCGGCACGATGCGCGGGCGAGGTAAGGCCGACTCCCGAAACTCGCCGCGGCGAGAGCAGCGTCCAGCGGCACGGGCTTGTGTTTACGGAGCGAGCCGACCCGCGGGGCGTGCATGCCGGAACCATGACTCGGGCGTTCCAAACCGGCCCAGCCGGGCGGAGATCGGCCAGTCCCCGCTCGCGAGCCGCCCGCGCCCGCACGTGCCGGTTCCTTCTATACTTGGGCATGGCGCACAAACGAATTGACATCGGCGGGTCTTCTCCGGCCGCGGGCGGCTCCGGCTCGGCCGGCGGCAGGTCGGGGCGCGGCCGAGGCGGCGGCGACGACAAGAAGAAGAACATCATCCTGTTGAGTATCGCGGGTGTGGCGTTTGCCATCGCAGGGTACTTCGTCTTCACCACGTTCTTCGGCGAACCCCGCGCGCCGGAGGAAGCCACGCCCGTGACCGAGCAGGCCTTCGAGAACGCGGTGCAGCCGCCGCCGCCGGCGGACTCTCAACCGATGACCTCGCCGACCGGCTCGGGCAAGCAGGCCTACTAGGTCGGGCGCGATGATGACTCGGGCGGCAACTGATTGACCTGATCGCGGGAGGCCCAGGCCATGGCCAAGGTGGCGGTTGTGCTTTCGGGGTGCGGGGTGTACGACGGCAGCGAGATCCACGAAGCGGTGGCGGTGCTGTATCACCTGTCGCGGGCCGGCGCGGCGTACGAGTGCTTCGCGCCCGACAAGCCGCAGATGCACGTGGTGAACCACGCGACGGGGCAGGCCGCGCCGGGCCAGACGCGAAACGTGTTGGAGGAATCGGCACGGATCGCGCGGGGGAAGATCCGCCCGCTGGCACAACTGCACGCGCGCGACTTCGACTGCGTGATCTTTCCAGGCGGCTTCGGCGCGGCGAAGAACCTGTGCGACTTCGCCGTCAAGGGCGCGGAGATGGCGGTGGACCCGGATGCGGAGCGGGTGGTGAAGGAGTTTCATGGCTCGGGCAAGCCGGTGGGGATGTGCTGCATCGCGCCGGTGATCGGCGCGAAGGTGCTGGGCACGAGGGCGGGAGGGCCGGGGGCGCAGGTCACCATCGGCGACGATGCGCAGGCCGCGGCGGCGATCGCCGCGTGGGGTTCGAAGAACATCGTGAATCGCGTGACCGAGTCGCAGGCGGACGAGGCGAACCGGTTGGTGACCGCGGCGGCGTACATGTACGGCGGCGCGCCCGTACACGAGGTGTTCGAGGGCATCGGCCGAATGGTGGAGGGCGTGCTGTCGCGCGTCGGAA
Organism: Phycisphaeraceae bacterium; assembly: GCA_019636495.1. Classification (GTDB taxonomy): domain Bacteria; phylum Planctomycetota; class Phycisphaerae; order Phycisphaerales; family UBA1924; genus JAHBXL01. The sequence continues at coordinate 21,116 of JAHBXL010000007.1, forward strand.
AGAGGTAAACGGGCGCGCAGCGGTCCCCGCCACACGATGCTTGTCACGCAGAGAAGGCCGCGGAATCTGGACTGGCTGCACGCCGGTCCGCTGTTGTTCGGCGACTGGGGGACGAGCCGGCTGTACGTTCTGGGTCTGGCGTTCTACTACACCGCGCACGCGTCGGTGGCGTACCTGGCGGCGATGTCGGCGGTGATGATCGTGGTGGCGTGGGCGTACACGGTGGTGTGCCGGTGCTTCCCGGACGGCGGGGGCGTGTACACGGCGGCGCGGCAGATCAACGGCCCGCTTTCGGTGATTGGCGCAACGCTGCTGGTCGGCGGGTACATCGTGACGGTGGCGATCTCGGTGGTGGAGGCGTTCCACTACTTCGGCGCGGCCGTGGGGCACGGGTGGGGGTTGTTCGCGCTGTGCGCGATGGTGATCATCCTTCTCGGGGCGGTGAACTGGTTCGGCGCGCGGAGCGCGGGACGGCTGGCGTTGATCATCGCCACGGCGTCGCTGCTGGTGTCGCTGGTGATCGCCGCGGCGTGCGCGCCGTATCTGAAGGAGGGCGTGCGGACCATCTCGCTGCACTCGTCGCAGCCGGCGTGGGACCGGTGGGTCTCGTTCGTGGCGATCGTGCTGGCGCTGTCCGGGGTGGAGTCCGTCGCGAACATGACGGGGCTGATGAAGGAGCCGGTGGTGCGCACCAGCCGGCGCACGATCTGGCCGGTGCTGACCGAGGTGGTGCTGCTCAACCTGGTGTTCGGCGTGGCGCTGACCGGGCTCCCAGCGCTGGCGGCGACCACCACGCCCGATGCGCTGACGCACGGCGCGACGCCGCCGCCCGAGGTGGTCGCCTACCGCGACACGGCGATGAAGGTGTTGGCGCAGGCAACCCTGGGCCAGACGCTCGGGCACATCGCGGCGGTGGTCTTCGGGCTGTTGCTGCTGTCGGCGGCGAACACGGCGATCATGGCGAAGGTGTCGGTGCTGTATTCGCTGGCGCACGACCGGGAGTTGCCGCCGCGGATCGGCGCGTTGAACTACTCGGGCGTGCCGGCGGTCGCGTTGGTCATCGCGTGCGTGCTGCCGATGGTGGTGCTGGCGGTGGAGCGTGACGTGGCGCGGCTGGCGGAGTTGTACGCCATCGGGGTATGCGGCGCGGTGACGATCAATGTCCTGTGCTGCGCGATCAACCGGGCGCTGCCGATCGGCCGGCGGGAGCGGGCGGCCCTGGCAACCACCGGCGCGGTGATGCTGGCGGTGTCGCTGACGATCCTGGCGACCAAGTGGCACGCGGCGGTGTTCGCCGGCGGGCTGGTGGCGGTGGTGCTCGGGGTTCGCGCGGCGCTCCGGGCGACACAGGTTCCGGAAGAGGAAGCGCTGCCGGTCCCGGCGCGGGGATGGCTGGCCGAACTCGAGGCCCCGCAACCCCCGATCGACGCGAGCAAGCCGCGCATCATGCTCGCCGCGCGCGGCCGCTACCAGGCCGAGTTTGCCGTCGATCTGGCCACGAAACGCGACGCGACGCTGTTCGCGATGTACGTCCGCACGCTGCGGCTGATGGACGTTGCGCCGGGCACGGTGCCGAGCGTGCGCGACGACCCGCAGGCCATCGAGGCCCTGGGCACCATCGCGGTGCTCGCCCGCTCCCGCGGCGTGCGCTTCGTGCCCATCTACGTCTGCTCCGACACCATCGCCGAGGAGATCCTCGACTACACCGTCACCTTCGGCTGCGACACGCTCATCCTTGGCAAGACCCGCCGCCGGCTGCTGGCCCGCCGCCTCTCGGGCGACGTGGTGGCCGAAGTGGCTGAGCACCTGCCCGACTCGGTGCAGATGATCCTGCGCGAGGGGCACCCCATCGCCCCGGGGCCGTCAGTGCCACCGGGCGCGTGAGAAGGGTGGACTGCAGCCAGTCGTCGCGGCGGGGCCGCACGCTACGCTTGCTCCATGCACACGGAGGTCGAGTTGGCGAGCACCTACGGCAACCCGCGCGAGGACGATGGCGGGGTTTTCGCGGGCCTGACGGAGCCGCAGGCACGCGCGGTGCGGCACACCGAGGGCCCGCTGCTGGTGCTGGCGGGGCCGGGCTCGGGCAAGACGCGGGTGATCACGCGGCGCATCGCCCACCTGGTGCAGTGCGGCATCCCTCCCTGGCAGATTCTCGCGCTCACCTTCACCAACAAAGCCGCGGCGGAGATGCGCGAGCGCGTTCTGCACCTGCTCGGCGAGGGCGGGGCGGCCCGCGGCCTGACGGTCACGACCTTCCACGCGCTGTGCGCCCGGCTGCTTCGTCGATGGGCGGAGGTGGCCAACCTGCCGGGGCTCAAGCCCGACTTTGCCATCTTCGACAGCGCGGATCAGTTGTCGCTCATGAAGAAGACCATCGAGGGGCTGAACCTCTCGACGGGCAACTGGCCGCCGCGGAGCGTGCTGTCGCGCATCAGCGAGGCCAAGAACGACCTGCAGGATGCCGAGACGTTCGCGGCGCGACACCACGACTTCGCCGGGCGCACGGTCGCGAAGATCTACCAGGCGTACCAGAAGGCGCTGCGCACCGCGGGCGGCGTGGACTTTGACGACCTGCTGGTGTTGACGGCCCGGATGCTGCGCGAGAACGCCGCCGTGCGCGAGGCCTGCCGCGAGCGGTGGCAGTACCTGCTCATCGACGAGTACCAGGACACCAACCGGGCCCAGTTTGTGATCGCCTCGCTGCTTGCCGGTGAGGGGCAGCAGGGGCGACCGCCGAACATCTGTGTTGTAGGAGACCCTGATCAGTCGATCTACGGGTGGCGTGGTGCGGATATAACGAATATATTAGATTTTGAGAAGGCCTTTCCCGGCGCCGAGGTCATCGCGCTGGGCGAGAACTTCCGTTCGACGCAGAAGATCATCAACGCGGCCGATGCGATGATCCGCCGCAATACCCGCCGCAAGCACAAGACGCTCTTCACCAGCAACCCCCCGGGAGAGAAGATCGACGCCGTCTCCTGCCGCGACGAGCACCACGAGGCCCAGATCGTGCTGGAGTGGTTCCGCGCGCGGCGGGCCGAGGGCCTGGCGTGGAAGGACATGGCCGTCTTCTACCGCACCAACGCCCTGTCCCGCGTCGTCGAGGACGAACTCCGCAACGCCGGCGTGCCCTACGTCGTCGCCCGCGGCACGGCCTACTTCCAGCGCGAGGAGATCAAGAACGCCGTCGCCTACCTCCGCGTCGTGGCCAACCCCGCCGACGATGTGTCGCTCGACCGCGTCATCAACACTCCCGCCCGCGGCATCGGCGACACCTCCCTCGACAAACTGCGGAACGTCGCCGCGATCCGCGGCGTGCCGCTGGCCGATGTCCTCCGCTCGCTGGAATCAAACGGCGCTGCCGCGCTGGGCGTCGAACTCACCGCCCGGGCCCAGAACGCGATCGGCAAGTTCATCCGCACGCTCGACGACTGGCGCGACGTCGCCAAGCCGTCGCCCTTCATGGGCGCCGCCGCGCAGGGCCAGTACGAAACCGGCGCGCTGGCCGAACTGGTCGAGCGCGTCATCCGCGAGTCCGGGCTCGAGGCCATGTACAAGGCCGGCAAGACCGAGTCCGACGAAGAGCGCCTGGCCAATCTCGCCGAACTGGTGACTTCGGCACGCGAGTTCGAGGAGACCTTCGACCCCGGCGCGGACCCGGTGCTGACCGACCCGCGCTCCGCCGCGGCGGGAACATACGCCGCCCCGACCAACGTCTTGACGATGCTGCACGCCTACCTCGAGCGGGTCACGCTTGTCGCCGATGCCGACAGCGTCGATCCCGCGCAGGGCGCGGTCACGCTCATGACCCTGCACGCCGCAAAGGGGCTGGAGTTCGGCGCGGTCGCGATGGTCGGGCTGGAAGAACGCGTCCTGCCCCACGCACGCGTCGCCGAGATGCCCGACCAACTTGAGGAAGAACGCCGCCTGTGCTTCGTCGGCATCACCCGCGCGATGCAGCGCCTGCTGGTGACCGATGCCCGCTACCGCTCCTTCCGCGGCGTGCCGGAGCGGCAGATTGCCAGCCGGTTCCTGGCCGAGTTGCCCGCGGACCTTGTCAGCCATTCCGACCAGAGCGACGAGTTCGGCGGCGATGACAACGGGCACCGCAGCGCGTGGGACAAGCCCAGCGCGACGATCGAAAGCACGCGGCGCGCGCACAAGGCGCCGCAGGCGCGGATCGGCGGCCGAGCACTGGCCGAGGGCGTGCTCGTGCGGCACCCGCAGTTCGGCATCGGACGCGTGGAGGCGGTGACGGGCGGTCAGGGTGCGCGGGCACGCATCCGCTTCCGCGACGTGGGCGTCAAGACGTTGGTGCTCGAGTACGCGCGGCTGGAACTGATCGACGAGGGCTGAGCGCGGTTCAGCGGCGACGACGGCGCAGCGTCGATGCGCCTGCCAGCATCGCCGCGGACGCGACGAGCATCCACCCCGCGCCCAACGACGACTCGCGCGGCGCAATGACCGACGAGAGCATGGGCACCGAGGGGTCGGCAACGGACAAGATCCAGTCGCGCACCGGCTCGAGGCGGATGGCGTACCCGAACTGCCCGTACGAAGCCTGGCCGTAGCCGGAAACGGAGACCGCGATCGCGGCCACTTCGAGTTGGCCATCGGCGCCCCACGTGAAAAGGCCGCCGCCCGAGTCGTTCACCGCGAACATCGCCTCGTAGGGAACGGCGTCGCCCGTGCCGGGGGCGTCGAAGCGGATGCCGAGCATGGCGGTCGAGGAGGAGTAGACGACGTTGGCGCCCCACGTCTCGCCATGCGGACCGCCCCAGGTGTAACCGTTGCCGCCGGCGAGCGGTGCGCCCGCGGTGACCCCCCACCCGCCGAGAACGCACGGGTCGCCATTGGCCACGCCGGTTGCGATGCGGTGCCATCCGGGGAAGGCCTCGGCCACGCGGACCATGCGCAGATCGAGCGACGGGTGATCGCGGATCTCCACCGCCGTGTGCCAGTGCCCATTCATGATGAAGTACATGGGCACGAAGCCGCCGGTGTGCTTGGCCGTGATGAGCCAGTGCGGCCCGATGGGCACGCCCGACGATCCGTTCCACGAGCCGATGTGGCCCTCCACACCGAACGGGAGAGGCATGCTGGTCATGCCCTCGACGACGATCGCCGCGGCGGGCGCAGCGGACGCCCCGAGCACCCCCAGCCCGAACAGCGCACAGACGCCGAACCGCTTCCGAGCGACCGAACGCACATTGAGCGACGAGCGTGGGAGCATGACGAGGGCGACTCCTTGTGCGGGCGCGGAATGCCGCGCGGGCCACGCAGGTGGAGTCGGCAGTCGCGGCCTGATGGTTGGGCACGGCCGGCGACAAACCGGAAACGGGGGTCGGCCTGCACGACCGGCGCGGGCCGCTCGGAAAGCGGGAAGTTTGCCGCGTGCGGGCCCGGCGCGGGGTGCGCAGGCCGGAGCCCCGCATTCCGCGCAACCGGGGCGCGGGATTGCTGGCACGTCGGAGTTTCGAATTGCAGGGATCGGCTCAGGCCGGGCGGACGCCGCTGGAGAGTTGCCGGACCCGCTCGACCTGTTGTTTCCGGACGTTCTCGAGGACCAGCCGCGGGATGCGCCACTGGGCCTGGTCCTGCGTGACGTTGGAGCAATGCTCGACAAGGCACTGGTAAAGGAGTTTGAAGGCATCGCGCGGCTGGTGCATCTGGTCGAGCGCGTCGACAAGGTCCTGCCGCGAGACGTCCTCGGCGAAGAGGTCGAGGATCGACGATGGCGCGCCCTCAGCGTTGGGCGCGATGCACGCGTGGAGACGCGCATTGCAGAGGTCGTAGAGCATCGCGCCGGTCCAACTGAGGCGCTCGACGAGGTTCTGCTTGTCGAGGCGTGCTTCCTGAAAGAACGCCGCGGACTCGCGGAAAAGCGCGTGCCGCAGTTCCATCGGCAGGAGCATCTTGACGCCCAGGCCCGACTGCTGGAGGAACTTGTTGTTGAGCATGGGCCAGACGACGGCGCGCATGCGCTCGGGATCGCCGGCGATGAGCGTGGGCTCGTCGACGCGATCAACGATGACCATGACCGACGTGTAGTGGAAGTGCGCGAGGATCCGACGGAGGCGCTCGAGCATCGCGTAGCGATGCTCTTCGGAGGCCGTCACAGGAAGCAGGCCCGCATCGGTCGCACCGGGGTCGATCTGCCGCAGCGAACGGGCCAGCGACACGTCGCTGCGACCGTTCACTCGGACCTGTCGGCGCACGCGGTGCGCCAGCCGCAGGAAACTCAGCCGATCCCACACCGAACGCTTGACCATCACCAGCAGCCACAGCGCGGTGAGCCCGGCGACGGTGTAGATCGCCCATCCGCCGTTGAGGTCGAGTTTCTTGTTCTCCCACGCCCAGTAGGCAAGACCCGCGGGCGCAAGCCAGCCCGCGTACGCCAGCAGGGCCCAGACCCACACCCGCCCCGGCGGCGAGAGCCGCAGCACCCGGCGCAGTTTTCGCGTGCGACGCTCCGCGCGTTCGGGCCGGTCATACACCGCCTGCAACAGCAGCAGGTCCTGCCGCTGGCCCGCGTCCACCCGTCGCACCAGTTTGCGCGGTTCGGGGCCCAGGTCCAGCGCGCCCGCGCCGCCGGGCACGCCCGAAACGGACGGCGACTCCTCCTTCAGCAGCGTGTCCACGATCCGCGGCACAATCAACGCGAGGATCGCGTCCATGTGATCGGCCAGGCGGAACTTGCCCAGCGCCTCGGGGATGTTGGGCTTGCGCTCGCTGCCGATGCGCTCGTTGAAACGGTCCAGCACCGGGTTCAGTTCGTCGTAGGGCACCAGCAGGCAGCGCTGCCCGGGGTTCGCGGCGTTCCACGCACCGACGCGCTCGGCCAGTTGCAGGCGCATCGCCGTCTTGCCGCTCCCCTTCTCGCCGAACACGATCGACGTCGAAGGACGCGCAAAATCGCCCAGCACCTTCTCAAAGTCCGAGTGCGTGGTGAAGCCCGGCGCGCCTTCACGCGGCGGGCCGGCGGCCTCGAGCCGGCGGAAAACCGGGTCCTGCCGCGCTTCCTCCCCGCGGAAGGGGTTCTCGACGATGCGCCAGTGTTCCAGAAACGTCGAGAGATTCATTCGTGATCCCGATAGGACGAGACACATTCACCACGAAGGGCACGAAGAGCACGGTGAGAGTCGGTCGGCGATGTCCGACATGCTCACAATCGCGCCCCTCCTCCTGTTCCCAACTCCGTGACCTCGGTGTGCTCCGTGGTGAAACTCCAAGTCAGTGGTCCACCCGAACACCCAGCATCGGCGCGATCTTCGCCATCGTCGCGTCGAGGGTCTTGCGGTCCTTGGCCTCGAGGTTCAACCGCAGGAGCGGCTCGGTGTTGCTCTTTCGGACGTTGCACCACCACCCGAGTTTGTCGAAGCAGTCGATGGTGACGCCGTCGAGTTCGTCGACCGTCCCCGAGCCGCCGAACTTCTCCTTCAGCGCGGCGAGCGCCCCGTCCTTGTCCTCGATGTTGAAGTTCACCTCGCCCGACTGGGCGTACTTCTTCGCGGGGGCGACGAGTTGGCTCATCCGCTTGCCCGACTGCTTGAGCATCGTGAGCACGGTGGCCATGGCGATGGCGCCCGAATCGGCGTTGAAGTTGCCCGAGAAGTAGAAGTGCCCCGAGAGTTCGCCTCCAAAGACGGCCTTGTGCTCGGCCATGGCCGCCTTCATGAAGACGTGCCCCACGCGGCAGCGCACGGGCCTGCCGCCCAGACGCATCACCTCCTCGGCCAGCGCGCGCGTCGAGCGCAAGTCGTAGGTGATGGCCGCGCCCGAGTTCTTCGGCAGTTTCTTCAGGAAGTACGCCGCGAGCGCGGCGGTCAGATGGTCGCAGCCGACGATCGCGCCGTGCTCGTCAACGACCACCAGCCGGTCGGCATCGCCATCGAAGCACACGCCCAGGTCGGCCTTCTCGGCGACGACCGCGGCCTGCAGTTGCGCGAGGTTCGAAGCGACAAGCGGGTTGGGCTCGTGCACGAACTCGCCGCGGGAGTTGTCGAAGTTGAGCGGCACGATCTCCAGATGCGGGACGGGCGCGCCCGCGCCGGCGGGCAGTTTCTTGCCCGCGCCGGGGATGCCGAACACCATCGGCACCATGGTGCCCGCCATGCCGTTGGAGGCGTCGACCACGACCTTGATCTTGCCCGCGCCCGAGACATCGAGAAACGAGCGCACGTGGCGGATGTACGCCTCCCAGAGGTTGCGCTCCTCGCGCCGGCCGTGGGCGGGTTGCACGGTCGCCTTGTCGACCATCGCCGCGTGCTTGCGCACTTCGGCAAGGCCCGTCGCCTCGCCGACCGGTTTGGCCTTGCGCTTCGAGACCTTGAACCCGTTGTACTGCGGCGGGTTGTGGCTGGCCGTCGTCATCACGCCGCCGGCGCAGTCCAGGTGGTTCACCGCGAAGTAGATGAAGGACGTATCGACCATGCCGACGTCGATCACGTGACCGCCCTGGTCGTTGATGCCCTGCATCAACGATTTGGCCAACCCCGGCGAACTCTTCCGCATGTCGCGCCCCACCACGACATTGTGCATCATCGGGCTGGTCTCGCCCGCCGCCGCGGCGTCGTTGAGCAGGTACTTCGAGACCCCATAGCCGATCTGCCAGGCCATCTTCTCATCGAGCGGGTCGGGATAGGTGCCGCGGATGTCGTAGGCCTTGAAGACCTTTCCGAGCATGAAGAACCTCCGAAGGGGCATACCGGTGGGAATGGCGGGAAGCCCTAGCCTAGCGGCAAGTCATGTGTGAGTCATTCGTGTATGTATTATGTTAGGATTGGAATCGAGGCTCGATGCCTTCAAGACAGGTGTGTTTGGGGTTGGAATCGGTCATTCTCTGCATCCAAGGGCCTCCCCTCTCGGTAGAATAAGTAAGTGACCAGTAACTTGGTGCTGGCGTGGTTCTGCCGCATCTGGAACTGGGAACATTGATGGGGCTTGGGCGGGAACAGCCCTGCCGGAGGCGGCACATGAACACCCTGAAGATGCGTTCGACTCGAATCGGTCTGGCCGCGGCGGTCATCGCCGTTGCAGGCATCGCGTGTGCAGCCGATGCGCAGCAGGGCCGGCGCAACGGCAACAAAGACGAGAAGGCTCCTGCATCAGCACCCCCACCCGCTTCGCAACCCGCAAGCAAGCCCGCCGCGACACCGCGACCGCCCCGAAGCGCGCCGCCGCAACAGCAGCGTCCGGCGGCAACACCGCCACGACAGGAGTCGAGACCCGCCGCGCGGCCACCCGCGCAGACCGCGCCGCCACAAAGCAGGCCACCCGCCCAGACCGCGCCGCCGCAGAACAGACCGCCCGCGCAAACCGCGCCGCCGCAGAACAAGCCACCCGCGCAGACCGCGCCACCGCAGAACAGGCCACCCGCGCAGACCGCGCCACCGCAGAACAGACCGCCCGCGCAGACCGCGCCTCCACAGAGCAGGCCACCCGCGCAGACCGCGCCTCCACAGAGCAGGCCACCCGCGCAGACCGCGCCGCCACAGAGCAGACCCCCCGCGCAGACCGCGCCGTCACAGAGCAGACCCCCCGCGCAGACCGCGCCGTCTCCAACGCGCCCCGCGACGCCGCGGCCCACGACTCCGACGACCAACCAGCGTCCGCCACAATCGGCCCCGCCACCCGCGGCTCCCCAGCAGCCCGCAACATCGACACCCCGGCCTTCGACTCCGCCTGCGCGGATCGTGATGCGCCCGAGCAACGGGTTGCAGCGTCCGGCGGCGGCCTCGCCGCGGCCGACGCCCGCGCCGCCAACTCCGGTTGTGCCGACACCCGCGCCCTCGCGTCCGAGCATCGCGCCATCGGGCGGGATTGTGCGGCCCGCGCCCGCCGCGGCAACGCCGAGCCCTGTTGTCGTCGCGCCGCGCCAAGCCTCGGCGTCGCCGGTCGTCCACACCGCCACGACGTTTGACAGCGGCCTGACTCGCACGGGCGGGCTTGCGCGGCCGGCGAACTGGGACCACCGGGGCGTGCCGGTCCGCTCGACACCGTACTGCCCGCCGCCGCGGGTCGTGCATCACTACGGCTATGGCGACTACCCCTGGCGGACAACGACCCACGTGACATATCACGCCGGCGCGTGCGCGCCGCGCGCCTGCTACCCGCTGTGGCCGTACACCACAAGCCCGTTCTACGGCAGTTCGCTGCGCGGCGTGAGCATCACCTACTCGAACTGGTGCGGGCCGACGTATGTCTACCGGCCGATGTACGTGTGCCCTCCGACATACTGGGCGCACTGCCCGACCACGCACGTCGTGTATCCGCCGCCGATCTACGGGCACCGGCCCGCGTGGGGGAGCCACGTCGGCTTCTCGTACTCCACGTGGGGTTCATCGTCATCGTTCGGGCTGAGCATCGGCTGGGGGCTGTCATCGTGCACGACATGGCGCGACCCCCGCTGGTCCACGACGTGGTGCGGGACATACGTTCCCGCGCGGCACTGCCCGTCGCACTGCTACGGATGGTGGCACCGGCCGACGCTCGGATGGTCAACGTACAGCGTCTACTCGGCGCCGGTGGTGGTGGGCATTGCCGACGCCGCGCCGCCCGTGCAGTGGACCGCCGCGCCGGTGAACGCCGTGTCGGAGTTCGAGGAAGCGGTGTACAGCACCATGCGCGGCGAGTATCAGACCGCGATCCGCACGATGCGCAACGCGGTGCTCGGCGCGCCCGAGTCGTTCGCGCCCGGCGCCGTCGCGATGGACGAGCAACAGTTGCAGCGTGCCGCGTGGGCCATGACGGTGTACCGCAACCCGCCGCAGCGCGCCGTGCAGCCGGCCGATGCCGCGTTCATGGTTGCCGCACTCGCCGCGCTCTCGGGCGATGGCGCGGCCGCGGCCCAAGCCGCGGAGGAGGCTCGCCAACTGGGCGACCGACACCCGGCGACCGAGCGCCTGGCCCAGATGATCCAGTGGGCCCAATCGTTCGCGGATTGATCACTCGTCGTCGCCGTCAAGCGCCTTGAGCGCGGCGGCATCGAGCGCATCGCCGGCGATCAATCCTCCGGCCGCGGCAGTGGCCGCGTGCACGGATTGCGCGCCGATCGCCGCCATCGCCGGCGAGTCGTCGGCGCGGAAGGACCGAAGCGCCGAGTCGTAGCGCCAGCCGTGCGTTCCAGCGCCCGCGGCCGCCCCATCGATGCGCACCGTCGCCAGGCCGTTGAAGGGGTTGGGAGGGAGACGGAGCAGGTACGGGCCCAGATGCCCGCCTGGGGCCCCCGACTCCGCGGTGACGTCGAGCAGGCGCGCCGCGAGGCCGTCGCCGTCCGGGTCAATCGATCCGGAGGAATCGCAGGCCGGGCAACGGCCGGCGTTCTCTGCGGCGTACATCTCCGCCGCGCGATCGAGCACGGCGATGTTGGCGCGGAGCGTGCCGATGCGCGTACGGACCGTGGCACCGGTCAACCGGGGCACGGCGATCGCGCCGATGATGCCGATGATGATGATGACCACCGCCACCTCGACCAGCGAGAAGGCGCGGCAGGGCGTCGGCATGGGAACTGGAAGGCGGTGCTTGGTCAACAGATTCAGACACCTCCGCCTCGAGGGTCGAAACGTGCGCAATGGGCGAGATCGGCACCGGAGCGGCGGTGGTGAATCGGTCTTCCCGTAATGCGGGTTCTCGGACTCGCACCGGGGGGCATCGGCAACGCCTGGGGACACTGCGCAAGCGTGACCCGCGCCGGACTCAAGTTCCACCGTCAACGACCGATTACCAGAGGTTCGACGTCGGCGCGAGATCCGCGCCCGGAGGTGTGCCGTGTCCGCAGTCAAGACAGGCCAGCCCGAGAAGCCCGCGCACAGTCCGCCGCCGCTCCGCGGCGGGCTCCGACGCCGACTGGCCGGCGGCGAGTCGCTGATCGCTTCCGCGGGTCTCGCGTCCGCCGCGATCCTGCTCGGAGCGATGGGCGGCTCGGCGTGGTGGTCGCTGCACACCCAGCGTGAAACACGGCGCGAGGCCCGCGATGCCCAGGTTCGAACCGTCGGGGAACTTCTGGCGCGCAACGCCGAATCGCTGATCGCCTCGGGCGATGTCGCGCGGGTACGGCGGATGCTCGAGAACGCCGGTCGGGATTACGGTCTGGCCGACCTCTCGGTGGTCCTCCCCGATGGGCAGGCGATCGCGGGCAGTCAACCCGGAAACAACCAGGCGCCGATGCCCGCCGGTCCGTGGAAGACCCAACAGAGCGGCGCCGAATCGGTGCTCCCCGGCGAGTGCCGCGTGGAGCGGGCCGAGGATGGATCGGTGCTGCTGAGCATCGGCATGCAGGTGCCGCGGATGGGCCCGGCGGTGCTGCGCGTGCGCGATACGGCGGAACTGCCCGAGTGGGACGTGTGGCGGACGCAGGCGGGAATCGGCCTCTTCGGCGCGGCGGGCCTCACGGGCCTTCTGCTGGCCTATCGCCGGATGCGTCAGCGGCTCCGCGCGGTGGGCGCGATCCGCGATGCGCTCGCCGCGGTCCAGAGCGGGCACGACTCGGGCGCCGAACTGGCGGTGAGCGCCGCGCTGGGCGAGGAGGCCGCGGCGTGGAACCAGTTGCTCGCCGAGCGCGAGCGGCTGCGCGAGCGCGCTTCGATGGAGCGCGCGGCCGAGAGCCTGGCCAACCGTCGGACGCGCGACGGCGACCTGGCCAGCGCGTGCGACGCGATGTGGCAGGGCATGGTGCTCGTCGACGAGCAGATGCGGATCAAGTACGTCAACGGCGCGGCGGCGGTCTTCCTGCGGCGCAAGCGCGAGGAACTGCTGGGCGTCGATGCCTCGGAAGTGCTCGAGGACCAGAAACTGGTCGACGCGGTGCGCGGCGTGTCGAACGGCACGCTGCGGCAACGAACGATGCACGAAGTGGAGCGCGCGCCCGAGAAGGGCGTGGGCGCGGGCGTGCTGCGCTTCAGCGTGCGGCCTGTGCGCAAGGAGGACGCCGCGACCGCCCTGGTGCTGATCGAAGACGTGACGCAGCAGCGCGTGGCCGATGCCTCGCGGAACGCCTTCGTGGCGCAGGCGACGCACGAGTTGCGGACGCCGCTCACGAACATCCGGCTCTACGTCGACGGCCTGCTGGAAGAACCCGACGCCGACCAGGTCAAGCGGGCCAAGAGCATCAACGTGATCGCGCAGGAGGCGCGCCGGCTCGAGCGCATCGTCGGCGACATGCTGAGCGTGTCCGAGATCGAGGCCGGGCAACTCAAACTCCGGCGCGGCGACGTCCGGCTGGACGCGGTCTTCTCCGAGTTGCGGGCCGACTTCGAGGAGCAGGCCCGGCAGAAGGAGATCGCCTTCAAACTCGACCTGCCGCCCAAGTTCCCGGTCATCAGCGGGGACCGCGACAAGATCGTGCTCGCCCTGCACAACCTGGTCGGCAACGCGATCAAGTACACGCCCGCGGGCGGCGAGGTCAGCATCCGCGCCCGCGAGGAGGGCGCGAACTTCATCGTCGACGTGGGCGACAACGGGATCGGCATCAAGCCCGAGGAATGCGAACTCATCTTCGAGAAGTTCTACCGGGCCAAGGACAAGCGCATCAGCGGGATCACCGGCTCGGGCCTGGGCCTCGCGCTGGCGCGAGAGGTCGTCCGGCTGCACGGCGGCGACGTGACCGTCCGTTCGCAGGTGGACAAGGGGAGCACGTTCACGATCACCATCCCGTCGCTGCCGCCGCGTGCGGCCGCGGCGTAGGTCCGGCGGTTCGGCCGGCCCCGGGGCCCACACGATGGAGATTCAGGAACAACGACAGGGCGCGGTGACGGTGCTCAAGCCGACCGGGCCGCTGTGCGCGCAGGATGCGGACCAGTTCCGCCAGCGCGTGGTGGAGGTGATGGGCAAGAGCCTGGGCCGCTTCGTGGTCGACGCATCGGAGGTCCCGTTTGTGGACTCGCGCGGCCTGGAGGTGCTCAAGGAGACCACCGACGAACTGTCGGAGAGCGGCCAGGCGCTGCGGCTGTGCGGCGCGAACGAGACCCTGCGCGAAGTGCTGGAGGTGACGGACCTCTCGGGCCTGTTTGAGTACTACTCGGACGTCAACTCGGCCGTGCGGAGTTTCCTGTGACGACCCCGCAGCCCAACCCGCCCGATATCCCCGGAGGCCCCACCGCCGGCCCGCAGGGCCCGGTGCCACGCCCGTCGCCCGGGGGCAAGCGGCTCCGCGTCGGCGAAGCGCTGGTCGAGCAGGGTGTCATCACCCGCGAGCAGTTGGACAAGGCGCTGGCCGACCAGCGGAGTTCCAGCCGCATGCTCGGCGAGATGCTCGTCGACCAGGGCGTTATCTCCAACGGTGCGCTGGTGCGCGCGCTCGCGGCGACGATGGGTGTGAAGGGGTGCCAGTTGCGGCACGGCCTGATCGACCCCGCATTGGTGAAACTCATCGGCGAGGACGAGGCCGCACGGCTCAAGATCATCCCGATGTTCAAGGTGCACGACACCCTGACCGTCGCCATGGCCGAGCCGCAGAGCCTGCCGACGATCGACCGCCTGCGCCAACTCACCGGGCTCAGGATTCAGCCCGTGCTGGCGATCGAGTCGAACATCCTGGAGTACGTCAAGAAGTACTCGGGCGAGGAGAATGTCGATCTCGACGCGTTCCTGACCAGTCTGGCCGAGAGCGAGGTTGAGGTCGTCGAGCGCGAGCAGGTGGACGAGGGACCGGCAACGGACCTCGACAAGATGATCGCGGGCAGCCCGATCGTCAACCTGGTCAACGTCGCGTTCCTGACCGCCGTCAAGGACCGCGCCAGCGACATCCACATCGAGCCCGACAAGAAGGGCACGCGCATCCGCTACCGCAAGGACGGCGTGCTGCGCGACCTGATGAAGCCCCCGCCCGGCATGCACGCGGCGATCGTCTCCCGCGTGAAAGTCATCGGCAAGATGGACATCGCCGAGAAGCGCCTGCCCCAGGAGGGCCGCGTGCGGATCGTCGCCGAGGGGCGCGAGATCGACCTCCGCGTCTCGAGCATGCCCACGCTGCTGGGCGAGAAGATCGTCGTCCGCGTGCTGGACAAGCGCAACCTGAAGGTCCGCATGGAGGACCTGGGCTTCCGCACCGAGGCGCTGGACACCTTCAAGCGCATCCTGCACGCCCCGCACGGCCTGGTGCTGGTCACCGGGCCCACCGGATCGGGCAAGACGACCACGCTGTACTCCGCGCTCGACCTGCTCCGCAGCCCCGAGGTGAACATCCTCACCGTCGAGGACCCGGTCGAGTATCAACTCGACCTGATCAACCAGATCCAGGTCAACGAGCAGGTCGGCATGACCTTCGCCCGCGCCCTGCGCAGCATTCTGCGGCAGGACCCTGACATCATCATGGTGGGCGAGATCCGCGACGAGCCGACGGCGCGCGTCGCGGTGCAGGCCGCGCTGACAGGCCACCTCGTGCTCGCGACGCTGCACACCAACGACGCCCCCGGCTCGGTCGCGCGCCTGCTCGACATGGGCATCGAGGCCTATCTGCTCTCCAGCGCGCTCAACGGCGCCGTCGCGCAGCGGCTGGCGCGCACCCTGTGCCCGTCGTGCGTCACGCGCTACTACCCGACCGAGCAGGTCCTGCACGATGCCGGGCTCGAAGAGCACGCCGGCCGGCCGTTCAAGAAGGGCGCGGGCTGCCGCCAATGCCACGACAGCGGGTTCCAGGGTCGCGGCGGCATCTACGAGGTCATGGAGATCACACCCGAGTTGCGCCGCATGGTGCACCGCGCCGCGCCCACCCACGAACTTCGTTCTCGCATCGCCCAGAGCGGCGGCCTCACGCTCCGCCAGGAGGGCGTGCTGCTCGCGCTCGAAGGTCGAACCAGCCTCGAAGAAGTCCTCCGCGTCACCCATGACGAGGGCGAAGACCTCAACGAGTCGCCCGCGGGCACGATCGGCGCGACCACGCCGGCGCTCAAGGAGGCCGCATGAAACTCGTCTACACAGCCTTCGACAAGGCGGGGAAGCAGGTCTCCGACGCGCTCGAAGCCGCCAGCCTCGCCGAGGCGGGTGAGATCCTTCGCAGGCAGGGCCTGTTCGTCACCGAACTGCGCGAGGCCGCCGCGGCCGCGCAGGGCGCCACCGCGCGCGTCATCGGCGGCGGACGCGGAAGCCTGCGCGATGTCTCCTCCTTCATGCGGCAGTTGTCCGTGCTCATCAGCACCGGCACGCCGATGGTCGAGGCCCTGGGCTCGCTGGAAAAGCAACTCAAGCCGGGGCAGTTCCGCGGCGTGATCGCGGATGTTCGCGAACGGGTCGAGGAGGGCGCGCAGTTCTCCGATGCGCTCGCGGCGCACCCGCGTCTGTTCGACCCGGTCTGCCGCTCGCTGGTCGCCGCGGGCGAAAGCGGCGGCCAACTCGACGCGATGCTGCGGCGCCTCGCATCGCTGCTGCGTCAGCAGTTGAAGGTGCGCTCGACCGTGCTGGGCGCGATGGTCTATCCGTGCGTGCTGATCGTCGTCTCCATCATTGTGCTTGTGGCGATGGTCGGCTTCGTCATGCCGCGGTTCGAGAGCCTGTTCACGACCCTGGGCGCCGAACTCCCGGCCTCGACCCGCCTGATGATGGACGTGGGCGGGTTTGTCCGCGGGAACTGGTACTTTCTGCTCGGCGGGCTGGTCGCGGCCGGGGTCGGCACCAAACTCTGGCTGTCGAGCCGCGCCGGCCGGTTGTGGCTCGACGGCGTGATGGTCTGGCTCCCGCAGATCGGCAAGGTGGTCCGCGCGCTGGCGACGGCCCGCATCACGCGCGTGCTGGGCGTGCTCATCGAGGGTAAGGTCCCGCTGATGGAGGCCCTGCACCTGGCCCGCGAATCGACCGGCAACAGCCGCTACGCCGCGCTGGTGGACCGGGCGGTCGAGGCGGTCACCCGCGGCGAACCGGTGTCGACGGCGTTCTTCGGCACGCCCCTGGTCGCCGAGTCCGTCGCCGAGGCGATCCGCTCGGGCGAGCGCACAGGGCAACTCGGGCCGGTGCTCAGCAACCTCTCGGACTTCATGGACGAGGACAACGAACTGATCGTCAAGTCCATCGCGTCGATCATCGAGCCGATCATCCTGATGGTGCTCGGCGTGCTCGTGGGCTTTGTCGCCCTCAGCATGTTCCTGCCGTTGTTCGATCTGACCTCGATGGCCGGAGGAGGCGGATGATCGGCCCACGAACCACACCCATCGGTCTGGACATCGGCGCCCGGCGCATCAAGGCGGCGCAGTGGACGCTGTCGCGCGCCGGGGCCCGGCTGACCGCCGCGGCGTGCATCGACCGGGCTGCGCCGGGCGCCCCGCTGAGCGCCGACGAGGCGGCGTCGATCCGCGGCGTGCTCGAGCGCCAGGGGTTCGTGGGTCGGCGCGTGGTGGCGAGCGCGCCCGCGACGCGAGTGCTGACCTCGGTTCTGGAACTGCCGCCCAAGTCCAGCGGCGCGCCGCTCGAGCACATTGCCCGGATCGAACTGGCGCGGGCCAACGGCGTATCGCCCGAAGGGATGGAGATGGCCCAGTGGGAACTCCCCTCCGGCTCGCGGGCCGTGGAGGGCACCCACGTCTTTGCCATCGCACTGCGCCACGCCGACGCCGACGCGATGCTCGACGCGCTGGAGGCGGCCGGTCTCCACGCCGAAGCGATCGACATGGGACTGCTGGGCCTGGCGCGGCTGGCGATGCGCCAGAACAACCCGGGCCAGCGCGCGGTCACCGGTCTGCTGGATCTGGGCGCCTCCGGCGCGACGATCGCCGTGCTGCACGGCGGAACGCTGGTGTACCAGCGCACGCTGACGGACCTGGGGCTCGAGTGGCTGCACGCTCGGCTCGTGGAATCGATGCGCATCGAGCCGGATGTCGCTTCGTACATCGTGTCGCGCATCGGGCTCGCGACCGAACTGACCGAGGAACAGCGCGGCTGGGAACTGCTCGACGACGCCCGGTCCGCGATCGGCGACTATGCCGACTCGATCGGCGCCGAAATGAAAGCCTCGCTCTCCTACGCCAGCCGGCGCTACGCCGCCGCCGAGACCGAGAGCGTGCTGCTCGCCGGCGGCGGCGCCGCACTGCCCGGAATCGCGGCACGGATCGAGGCCGCCGCGGAGTCCTCGGTTCGATCGCTGTCGCCCGGCGGCGGGGCGGGCGATGGCAGCGCCAACCCTCAACTCGCGTGCGCGGCGGGTCTGGCGCTCTGGTCTGACGCCGCATCGCGGCAGGAGCGGATCGCGGCATGAACGGCGTGAATCTCATCCCGGCTGCGCGCCGAGAACAGGCCAACCGCCGCGCGCGGGCGCGTGCATGGGGGTGGGTCTGCGCCGCGTGCGCTGTCGGCCTTCTGGCGGGCGCGGCCTCGTTCCGGATCGTCCGGACCATCGACCCGGCGGGCATTCGAAGCCAGATCGACGCCGCGACCGCGCGTGCAGACGCCGCGGACCTGGAACTGGCCCGGCTCAGCGCGCGCTCGCGGGAACTCGAGCGGTCGCTGAACGCGGCACGCATCGTGGGCGTGCACCCCGACTGGTCGGTGCTGCTGCGGGCGGTGAACGCCGCCCGGGGCGATTCGGTCGCGCTGGAAAGCGTGGAACTGCGGTTCAACCCGGTCGCGCCCCCGGCCGCCTCACCGACGGCGTCCGCGAGCACGCCGCCCCCGCCCCGCGAGCGGTACACGCTCACCCTGCGCGGCGTCGCCACGGGCGTGCAGGACGTGACACGGTTTGTCACAGCGCTCGAAGCGATGGGCGTGACCGAGCGCGTCTGGCTGAAGGGCACGAGCGCGCAATCGCTCCGCGGCGTGGCGGTCAGCGGGTTTGAGATCGAATGCACGCTGGCGGAGCGGGATTCGCCCCGCGTGGAGGCCGCGCCATGAACTTCACTTTCGCGCTCCCGAGCCCCAGAGTGATCGACGCTGTCGGCGTTGTCGTGATCGGCGCGTGCATCGCGCTCGCCTATGCGCTGGGCGTGCACCCGGTGATCGACGCCCGCCAGGTCGCCGAACGAGAGCACGCCCGACTGCAGGCCGAGACCGCCCGTGCCGAGAACGCCGAACTGGCGGTGCGCTCCGCCCGCAATCGGGATGCCGTGCTGGGCGCGCGGCTCGCCGCGGCCGTCCGCCTCCAGCCCGCCGGTGTGCTCAATGACCGCATCGCCAGGCTCAGTTCGCTCGCCGGAGACTACCGACTGGGGATCGAACGGCTCGCGCCCGCATCGGCCCGCGCCGGTCGCGACTCGACCTGGGTCGAGGTGCCGATGACCCTGGGCGGGTCAGGGGCATTCGCCGACTGCCTTGCGTTCCTCTCCGACATGCACTACAGCCACCCCGATATGCGAATCAGCGGGTTCCGCATCACCGGCACCGGCGCGACCAATGGCCGCGAGACGCCGGTGCAGTTCGGGTTCGACCTTGTGTGGTACGCCGATTCTGCGGGTCTTGCGGGTGTTGACGTTACGAGGTGAAGAAACTCGGCGGCGCGCGCCTTGACAGGCCGGGGACTGAATTGTCCAGTCTCTGGCGTGAAACTCTCAAAGAACAACAAGATGTACGTCGCGGTTCTCGGCCTTGGCGTGCTGGCGCTGGGCGTGGACAGACTTTTCCTGGGCGGCGGCCCGGCGGAGGCCATGGCGGATGCGCCCGCGGCCCTGCCGGCCCGCTCCGCGCCCGCAGGCAGCGGCCACGCGCAGCCGACCCAGTCCGTCGCGGATCAGTTGGACGGGCTGATGGTGGTCGCCCCCCCGCGACTGGAACTGTCCGATGCCGACGCCTTCGGCCTGCCGCCCGCGCTGGCCAGCGCGGTGGAAGAGGAGATCCGGCGTCAGGCCGAGGCACGCGATCGCGCCGCCCGAGAGCGCGAGGCGGAGGAGTTGGTCCGGAGCCTGCGGCTGACCGCCGTCCGGATCCCCCGAGACGGAACAGCCCAGGCGCTCATCAACGGCCGGCTGCTGAGCCTCAACGCCGAAGTCCCCGGGACCGCGTTCCGGCTGGTCGAGATCACCAAGGACGAGGCGATTCTGGAGGCCGTCGGCGGCACCCGGATCACGCTGAGCCTTCGGCCTGACGCCGCGCCCTGATCCGGCGGAGGTCCCGCAATCGATGCGCCCGGGCGCCTCGCCGCGCCGCATCGTCGCGGCCTTGGCACGCGTGTTCAGCGGGCCATCCGGGTTCGTTATCGGGCAGTCTGCGCCGCCGCGTACGAGCGATTGTCCGGCAAACGCTGACTTTCGTGGACCACCGACTCAAGAGCGGCCGTTTCGCGGGCGATATGCAACCAGAGCACACATCCGCGGCCGCCGTTCGCGACCGCACACCAGAGACCCAGGAGTCTGAGACATGCACGCCGCAGCGATCCGCAAGTCCCGAGCGTTCAGCCTGATCGAACTGGTCATCGTGGTCGTGATCATCGGCATCATCGCCGCGATCGCGATCCCGCGGATGAGCCGCGGAGCCTCGGGCGCGAACGATGGCGCGCTGCAGAGCAACCTTGCCGCGCTCCGCAAGGCGATCGATCTCTACGCCGCCGAGCACAACAACAAATTCCCCGCGGCCGCCGACTTCGCGGCACTGATGACCGGCTACAGCAACGAGGCCGGCACCAAGTCGCCCGATGGCACCCAGGCCAACGGCCACATCTTCGGCCCGTACATCCGCGCTATCCCGGTGCAGACCGTCGGGCCCAGGAAGGGCTCCAACGGGGTCGCCGCGGCGGATGGCGCAGGGGTCGGCTGGCTGTACAACGAGACCACCGGCGTGATCACGGCCAACGTGACCACCGAGAAGGACGCCTCGGGCAAGAACTACATCGACTACTGATCCTGAGTGCGGCGTGTTCCGCGATCGGCACGCCTGAATCACCCGCTGATCGACACCCGCCCGGAGGCCCCGACGCACGCGCGACGGTTCCTCCGGGCGGTTCCGTTTGAGGGCACCACCATGCACCCGCGGCGCGGATTCTCGATGGTCGAACTGCTGGTCGTCCTCGCGATCCTCGGGGTGTTCGCCGGTGTGGCCTCGGTCCGGCTGACAGCCAGCGCCGAGCGGGCCCGAGTCGACGCCGCGGCGAGGCGGATCGTCAACGCGATCGACGACGCGCGGTCGCGGGCGCGCAGCACCAGCACCGTGTGCAAAGTGCGCTTCATCGCGACGCCCCCCACCGTCGAGATCAAGGGACCGCTCTCCGGCGATGCCGGGCTCGACACCATCCGCCTGGACCACGGTCCCTACCGGGTGATGCTCAAGACCACGACTTTCGGCGGGAGAGACGGCGTCGAGTTCGACCGGTACGGCCGACCGGATACCGGCGGGTTCGTTCTGGTGACCTCCGGCCGGTTTGATCGCACCGTCACTGTCGAAGCGGAGAGCGGCCGTGCCACAATCCACTAGAACTCGCGGCTTCACGCTGCTGGAACTCATCACCGCGCTGACCATCTCCGCCGCGCTGGTGGGCGCGATGGCCGTACTCATCGCGACATCGGCCTCGGCGATGGAGCGCGGCGTGGACGGTTCGGCGCACGACCGCGAGGCCGGGCGCGCCCTGGCGGACCTGGAGATCGACCTCTCCGAAGCGACAAAGTTCTTCGAGCAGACCGCGACCAGCATCTGGTTCGAAGTGCCCGACCGCAACGACGACGGCGTGCCCGAGCACATTCGATACTCGTGGTCCGGCGCCGCGGGCGATCCGCTCCTGCGGAGCACCAACGGCGGCACTCCGGCCGTGGTCGCCGCGGATGTCCGAGCCTTCGGCCTGGCCCTCTCCGAGCGGCCGGGCCTCAAGCGAACCGAGAGCCCCGAACAACTTCTGGCCTCTTTCACCGCGCACGCCGGGGCGACCAGCACCGCATTCAGCGCGGGTTTCACTTCGTGGTGCGCGCAGGTCATCCGGCCGAACTTCGCGGCCGACGTCGTGTCGTGGAAGGTCACGCGGGTGCGCTTCCGGGCAAAGCGCATACCCCCGCACGATGGGGCCTACATGGTCGCGTTGGTGCCGCTGGACAACTCGCGGAACCCGACCACAACTGTCCTGGCCTCCGTGAACGTGAATGAGAGCACACTCGGGTCCGGATTCGCGTGGGTCACCGTCTCCTTCCCGACGTGCGCGGCAATTGACCCCGGACAGCCGGTGGCGCTCCGCATCTCGGGCGTCTCCGGAACCGATGGGCAGTGCGATGTCGAGACCCTGGTCTCGGCCACGCCGACGATGCCCTTCAACACGTGGGCCGTGGGGACAGTCAACAGCGGCACCACCTGGACCGCCTACCCCCAGACTCGCAACCTGATCCACGAGGTCTATGGAACGGTCGTCGTGGAGAGCCGCTGAATGAGCATCATGCCACCCACATCTCGACGCGGATTCACGCTCATTGAGGCCGCGGTCTCAACGGTCATCGTCGGCACGATGGTTGCCGCGGCGGTGGCCGTCGTCGGCACAGCCGCCAAGGGCGCGGCGGGCGAGCGGGCCATCCGCAAGGGCCAGACCTTGGCGCACGCCATGATGTCGGAGGTGCTGGCCGCGGCGTTTGCCGATCCCGACGGCGGGACGAACTTCGGTCTCGATTCGAACGAGTCGCACGCTGACCGCACGACCCTCGACGATGTGGACGACTTCCACGGCCTGATCGAATCGTGGCCGACCGATCACCTCGGTCGGCAGATCCCATGGGCCAAGTCCTGGCAGCGCGAGGTGAAAGTGAACAACGTGGCCTTCGGCGATCCCAATACGCCGCTGGCCAACAACGTTCAGACCGGCTTGAAGCGCGTGACGGTTGTTGTGACCAGCCCCGAGGGCCGCATCACGACGATGGTGGGCTTGAAATCGGCGTTCAACCCCATCGATGCGCGACCTGCGGACGTGGGCGCAGGACGCGCCATCCGCGCACGGGCGTTCCTCCAGATCGGGAGTACCGGCTCGCTGCTGGTGGCGGGAGCCGAGTTGCTCAACACGCCGTCGGCCGCCACGGCGCCGCCCCCGATCGTCGAACCTGAACCGCAGAAGGTGGAGGGAACGGGGAGCACGGAGGTCAAGAAGTGAACGCGCGCCGGGTACTCGAGACGCCGACATGCGCCGCGCGGCCGAGGGCGCGGCAGCGCGGCGGCACATACCTGCTGGTCCTGGGCATGGGCACCATGCTCACGGTCATCGGCCTGTCGATCGGCGTGGCCGGTCGAATCGCGGCCCGGACCACCGCGGCCGAGCGCGACTGGGCCGAGGCCGGCGTGCTCGCGCAGGCCGGGGCCGAACTCGCGCTGGTGACCATCAACAACGAGTCCAAGTGGCGGGCGATCCGCCCGAACAACAACTGGAACCCGGCGGTCACGATCGGCAACGGCCGGGTCGCCTGGAAACTCTCCGACGAGTCGGACAACGACCTCTCGAACAGCCGCTCGGACCCCGTGCTGGTCACGGCCGAGGCGGGGGTTGGCGCAGCGCAGCGGAGGTTCTCCGTGCGGGCGGTTCCGGGTGTCGCGCGTGGACTGCCCGTGCTCTCCGCCGGCCTGTACAGCGGATCGACAGTCACAATCTCCGCGCCGCTGTCCGTCTCGGGCGGCCCCATCGGCACCGCTGCCACGCTCAACAACAGCGCAGCGCTATCTGCCGATGTCAACGCGCTTGCGGTGATCAACACGGGAACAATCGCGGGATTCGTAACGACGCCCGCCGCCGCGATGAGCACGCCGACGACGGACGTGCTCTACACCTACCAGCCCGATGGGACGCAGATTTCGTTCGCCTCGATACCGAGCGGCCGCATCGAGAACCAGATCCTCTCGGCCTCGAACAACCCCTACGGCGCGCAGAACGCCGCGGGGGTGTACTTCATCCGTGTCCCCGCGTCGAGCACGCTGCGCATCCGCGACTCGATCATCCGCGCGACGCTGCTGGTGCAGTTGCAGGCCGGCGCCAAACTGGTCATCGACAATCTCGTCGCGTGGGACCCGCCCTCCGCCGGGATGCCCTCGCTGATCACCGTGGGCGACATCGGCTCCGAAGTCACCGTCAGCCCCGACGCGGGAACGGTGACAGTGACCGCGGCGCAGTTGAACGCGCTGGGCATCCAGATCGGCCTGCTCACGCTCGCCAGTGCGCCCTCGGAACTGCACGGCCTGTTCCACGTCGCCGGCGGTTCGGCCACCACCTTCGAATCGTCGCCGCAGATCGTCGGCACGTGGATCAGCGATGGCCCGGTGACCGTCGGACGCGCCACCAAAATCGTGGTCGATCCGCAACTCGCGGCCAACCCGCCGGCCGGCTACAGCATCCCCAACGACACCATGACGGCCATCCCCGGCTCGTTCTCGTGGCAGTCTCGCTAGCGCTGCGCCTTCAGCGCGATTTGTCGCTCGCCACCACCGCCTTGGCCAGGAAGCGCCGCTCCGCCGGCGTCAACTTGTCCATCCGCTTGGGGTCCTTCCGGATCTCCAGCAGAAGTTTGTGGCCCTGGTCAACCGTCAGATCCTTGTTCGGATCGGTCTTCGACGCAAACAGGCCGAACAGGCCGCCCTGAGACTGTCCGGATGTGCCCGAGCCGCCGCCAGCGCAGCCCGAGAGCGCGGCCAACATCCCCGCCGCGGCAAAGAACACCCAATGACCTGGTCGCCCGTTGTGCATCGACCGCATGGTACACCCATTCGGCCGCGGCGAGCCGGGGTTCCCGGGGGCCGCACGGCCTACTTCGATCGGCCGCGGTCCTTGAACCACAAGAAGATCTGGGCCCAGATTCCGGGCATGCGGGTGGTGTTGAGGCCGCCGGTGACGCCCTTGGGCATCTCGTCGCGCTCGGACTTGGCCTTGGCGTTCTTGGCCAGGGCTTCGCCCATGCGGGTGTACGGGTCGCCCGAGCGGCCCGAGAGTTTGCGGTAGAGCATGGGATCGATGGCCATGGCGGGGACCTCCGACGAGGGGGTGAATGCCGCCGCGAGATGAGAGGCACGAGCAATCTACCGCGCCCCGGCCAACCCTGTCAACGCCCGACCGGCGAGGGTGTGCCGCACGGCGCGGGGAACTATGATCCTGTGCAGCACCACTGGCTGCGGAGGGCGACCGATGCGCGGCGACATTCGGTACAACAACATCATCGACAGCGACGAGGCGCGGGAAGCGCAGGCCGCGGCGGACAAAGCGCCCGACCTGCCCGCCGACAAGATCAATGCCGACGAGTTCTACATCACCCAGCGGTATGAGAAGTACACCCGCGCGGACCACGAGGTGTGGCGCGACCTGTTCACGCGGCGGTGGGCCGTGCTGGAGCAGCAGGTCAGCCGGACGTTCATCGACGGCCTGAAGATCCTGCGCCTCAGCGGCGAGCGTTTGCCGCTGCTGAACGACACCACGCTCGAGCAGGACTGCGAGATCACCGACGGCGTGGTGCTGAAGAAGGGCACGAGGCTCGAGGGGATCAACCGGTACCTCGGCGAGGTGAGCGACTGGGCGAGTTATGGCGTGCCGGGATACCTGCCGGCCAAGGCATTCTTCGCGTGCCTGGCGGCGCGGGAGTTCCCGACGACGGTGCTGATTCGGCCGCGTGAGGTGATGGACTATCTCCCCGAGCCGGACATCTTCCACGATGTGTTCGGACACGTGCCGCTGCACGCCAACCGGGTGTTCGCGGACTTCTTGCAGACGTACGGCAAGGCCGCGCTGTTGTGCGATGACCCCTACCACATCGAGCGACTGGGCCGGCTGTTCTGGTTCACGGTCGAGTTCGGGCTCATCCGCGAGGACAACCGCGTGAAGGTCTACGGCTCGGGGCTGGTGAGCAGCCACGGCGAAAGCCGGTACTCGCTGGAGGGCCAGTGGGAGTCGCGCGGCAAACCGGGAGCGGAGCCGTGCTCGAAGCGCGAAGTCGCCGAGTGGCGGCCGTTCGACCTCGACCGCGTGTGCGAGACGCCGTTCGAGATCGACCACTACCAGCCGATCTACTACGTGCTCGAGAGTTTCGAGCAGTTGCGCGACGCGATGAACGACTACGCCGAGCGGGTGCTGGGCAAGCAGGCGGTCGGGGCGGGGCGATAGAGCGGTCGGAACCGATCGCTTCGGGGCCCGCGGGGGCGAGCGCGAAGGCCGCGGCCTTGATGTTCATCCCGGAAACTTGGCGCACACCGGGCACGCGAGCGGAATCGAGTGCATAATCTACGTGCGGCGGCGCGCGGGCCATGGCGGCCCGAGGAGCGCGGCCGATGTGTTCACGCCCCGCACCGACGGAGTGCCCCCCTCGATGGCGACTCTCTCGATCCCGAAGAACGCGTTCCTGCACGGACGGTGGACGCACGAAGACGCCCTGCGCCTGTACGGGATGTCGGACTGGGGCAAGGGCTACTTCGGCGTCAACGCGCGCGGACACGTCACCGTGATGCCGTCGAAGAACCCCGCCGAGCAGATCGACCTGTTCGACCTGGTCAAGGGGCTGGAGGACCGCGGCGTGTACACGCCCGTCCTGCTCCGCTTCTCCGGCGTTCTGGAGCATCGCCTGCGGGAGATCCGCGGCGCGTTCGATAAGGCCATCGCCGACCACAACTACCAGGGCGGGTACTCCTGCGTGTACCCCATCAAGGTCAACCAGCAGAGGCACATCTGCGAGGAGATCGCCAAACTCGGGCGCGAACTGCGCTTCGGCCTCGAGGCCGGCTCCAAGCCCGAACTGCTCGCGGTCCTCGCGCTGACCGAGGGCCAGGACGACATGCCGATCGTGTGCAACGGTTTCAAGGACGACGAGTTCATCGAGACCGTCATCCTCGCCACCAAACTCGGCCGAAACATCATCCCCGTCGTCGAGAAGTTCAGTGAACTCGAACTCATCGTCAAGCACGCCGAGCGCTACAACGTGCGCCCCAGGATCGGCATCCGCGTGAAACTCGGCTCGCGCGGCGCGGGACGGTGGGAGTCCTCCGCCGGCGCGCGTTCCAAGTTCGGCCTCTTCGTCACCGAGGTGCTCGAAGCGCTCGAGTACCTCAAGGCCCGCGGCATGGCCGACTGCCTCAACCTGCTGCACTGCCACGTCGGCTCGCAGTTGTACGACATCCGCCACCTCAAGAATGCCGTCAACGAACTGACGCACGTGTACACGGAACTGGTCCGCCTGGGCGCGGGCATGAAGATGCTCGACATCGGCGGGGGAATGGGCGTCGATTACGACGGATCGCAGTCGGCGTGGAACTCGTCGATCAACTACACCGTCGACGAGTACGCGGCGGACGTGGTGCACCGCATCAAGACGGTGTGCGACGACGCCGGTGTGCCGCACCCGACCATCTTCTCAGAATCCGGGCGGGCCATGGTCGCCTACGGATCCGTGCTGGTCCTGAACGTGCTGGGCAAGTCGTCCTTCAACGCCGAACCGGAGATGAGCCGGATCAAGACCGATCTCGCGGCGGAAAAGGAGCCGCCCCAGCCCGTGCTCGACCTGATCGACGCCTACGAGCGGATCAACGACCGCAACCTGCTGGAGGCGTACCACGACGCCCTGCAGGCACGCGACGAAGCGATGAGCCTCTTCTCGCTCGGCTACATGTCCCTGCCGATGCGCGCTGCCTCCGAACGACTCTTCTGGTCCGTCGGACGCAAGGTGCTCGACATGTGCGCCAAGCGAGGCGAACTGCCCGAGGAAATCGAGCACCTGCCCGAGACCCTCAGCGACATCTACTTCTGCAACTTTTCGCTCTTCCAATCCATGCCCGACTCATGGGCCATCGACCAGTTGTTCCCCATCTGCCCGATCCACCGCCTCGACGAGGAACCGACGCGGCGAGGGATCATGGCCGACATCACCTGCGACTCCGATGGCAAGGTCGACAACTTCGTCGACAAGCGCCTCGAGAAAAAGGCGCTGGAACTGCACGAGTTGAAGGCGGGCGAGCCCTACTACCTCGGCGTGTTCCTTCTGGGCGCCTATCAGGAGATTCTCGGCGACCTGCACAACCTCCTGGGCGACACCCACGCCGTGCACGTGTCATATCGCGCGCCGGGACCGGGCGAGAACGGACACGGCGCCAACGGTGCCGCGCCCGAGACCTGGTCGATCGACGAGGTCATCGAGGGCGACACCGTCAAGGAGGTCCTGTCGTACGTGCAGTACGACGACGAAGACATGCGCCGGGCGATGCGGCGCGAGGTCGAACGGTCCATCAAGGCCAATCGCCTGACCCCGGCCGAGGGAAAGAGTTTCCTCGCCTTCTACGAGCGCGGCCTCGACGGATACACCTATCTCGAAGAGTGATCGCTCAGTTTCTTTGCCCTGCCGCGACAGGCAGGCCTCAGCGACCTCGTACTGATCCATAAGTACCGAGCAATCGGTCCGTGCGCCCGCCGTCCCCGGCCGACATACCTCTTTCGGCCGTCAGGCTCCGGCGGGCCACCTCAACGCTGGTGATCGGCGGCGGCGCGCACCTGGCCGCGGGCCGCTGCCGACACCTTTTCGTGACCATCACCCCTCGCGCCCCTCGCGGTGCGGTGTTCGCCACACCCACGCAGGCAGCCGCAACTTCTGTCGTAAATGACAGTGCGTTCTATTTCCTTTCGCTCCCGCTCAACAGTCGGAGTCGCACCGTGTACACGCCATCGTCATCACTCGCCGCGGCCCTTGTTCTTTTACTCACGGCATCATCCAATGCCCAGCTCATCGGCCTTGGTCACCTGAACCCCGCCGACCGAACGAATGCCACCGGGATCTCCGCCGACGGCAACTATGTGATCGGCTTCTCAGAGGCGGGCGGTGCGCCGGCGCAAACTCCTCTTCGCTGGTCGATCAGCGGGGCGGCCTCGCTCCAGCAGCTCCCGTTCCCGGCGGGCTGGTCGGCCGCCCTTCCCACCGATGTTTCAGCTGACGGTCACACCGTCGTCGGATGGAGACAGCAACTACTGGAGTTCCCGCCTTTTCGGTGGATTCAGGGTGTCGGCTCAACCGCGCTGACGACGCCCGCAGCCTGGACGCAGGTTCGCGGCCGCAGCGTATCGGCCGACGGTTCGACCGCCGCCGGCTGGGCCGCGGTCAGTGGACTGGGCACTCGAGTTGTACGCTGGGTGGGCAACTCGCCCGGTGAGACCATCCCCTTGCCCGCCGGATACAACTACTCGATCGGCGGCGCGTTCGATGGAACAGGCCGAATCTACGGGACAGCGCGCCAAACCAACAACACGTATCACCTGGTTCGCTGGGTCGGCGACGCGATGGAGAACCTGACGCCTCTTCCTGTATCCGGAAACATGCTCCCCGCGCCCGTGCACGTGTCCGCCGACGGAAGCGTCATCGCAGGCCAGACCGGCGACTTTACCGTAAGCCCAATCCGAGAAGACGGCTGGGTCTGGAGCCTGGCAGACGGCATGACCGTCTTGCCCTTGCTCCCAGGCATGTACACCTCGGCGATCACCGACATCTCCGCGGATGGCCGCATGGTCCTTGGAATGAACTACGCCACCTCATCCACCATCCAGGCCCCCTTCATCTGGACCCGCGACCGCGGCACGATTCCCCTCAGCCAGTTCCTCTCCGAATCAGGCGTCGACCTCACTGGATGGAGCCTCCTCAACGCCAACGGGATCTCTGCCGACGGCACCAAAATCGTCGGCACGGGCATCGGCTCTTCTGGTCGAATCCAAGCGTTCGTCGCCATTATCCCCTCGCCCGCAACAACGCTGCCGGTCATGACCGCCGTTCTTCTGGCCACGTCCCGCCGCCGTCGACGCCACTGAATCAGTTCCCATCCGCTGCAATCTGCAAAGCTGGTAAAGTGTGCCTCCCCCCGAGGCCGCACACCATGCCCACCTCGCCTCCCGTCCCCACACCCCCACCCTTCTCCCCTGACCGCCTCGCCCTCCTCCGCGCCCTCGCCCCGCAGTTCCCCACCGCCGACGCCGCGATCGCCGAAATCGCCGGCCTGTCAGCGCAACTCGACCTGCCGATGGGCCTCGTGCACGTGATCTCCGACATCCACGGCGAGGACACCAAACTCCGTCACGTCATCCACAACGCCTCGGGCGCGCTCCGACCGCTCGTCGAGCAGGTCCTTGCCGGCAAACTGTCCAAGGAAGAACGCGAGCGATTCCTCAAGATCCTCTACTACCCGCGCGAGGCGCTGGCCAGGTTCGTCCCCGAGATCGAGTCTCGCGGCCCAGCCGCCCGCACCGAGTGGGCCTTCCAGACACTCTCCCTGCAATGCGAGATCATCCGCGCGCTCCGCAAGACCTACCGCCGCGAACTGGTCGACCGCCTCACGCCCCCCCACTTCCGCGAACTGTTTGTCGAGATGCTCTCGGGCCAGCGGCCCGAGTTCCCCCGCGCCATGCTCGCGGCGATGGGCAACGCGGGGCGCGACAACGCGCAGGAGTACGACCGCGACTGGGAGGCCATCGCCGCGGCATCGCGCCTCATCCGCTCGCTCGCCTCCGCCGAGATTCTCGTCGCCGGCGACCTGGGCGACCGCGGCCCGCGCATCGACAAGGTCATCGACCTGCTGATGTTCCAGCCCCGCGTTTCCCTCCTCTGGGGCAACCACGACACCATCTGGATGGGCGCATCCCTCGGCCACGACCCGTGCCTGCTCACCGTGCTCCGCTTTTCGGCGCGCTATCGGCAGGCGGCGCAACTCGAAGAGGGCTACGGCGTCCTCACCACGCCCCTGGAGAAACTGGTGCGCGAGGTCTATGCCGATGACCCGTGCGAGCGCTTCATCCCCAAGGGCACCGGCCACCGCGACCCGCTCACCGTGGCGCGGATGCAGAAGGCCATCGCCATCATGCAGTTCAAGGCCGAAGGGCGCATGATCGAGCGGCACCCCGAGTGGGACCTGGGCCACCGCCGCCTGCTGCACCGCATCGACACCGCCGCGGGAACGGTCACGCTCGATGGCAAGACCCACGAACTGCTCGACAAGCGCCTGCCGACCATCGACCCGCGCGACCCCTACGCCTACTCGCCCGAGGAAGCCGCCTGCATGGACGCGATCCGCGAGTCGTTCGCCTCGTCGGTGCGGCTGCGCGGGCACATGCAGTGGCTCGCCCGCCGCGGCGGGATGTGGGCCCGGCGCGACGATGTGCTCGTCTTCCACGCCTGTGTGCCCGTCGACAAGGCGGGCACGCCGCTGGCGCTGAAGGTTGACGGGCGCGACGTGGCCGGGCGCGAACTCATGGACGCGCTCGCGGCGGTCGTCCGCCGCAGTTTCCGCACCGGCGCAATCGGCGGCGCGCAGCGCGCCAAGGGCGCGCCGATCGACGGCATCGGCACCGATGCCGACTGGCTGTGGTACCTCTGGGGCTGCCCGCGCTCGCCCCTGTTCGGCAAGGACAAACTCGCGACATTCGAGACCTACTTCCTCGCCGACAAGGACGCCCACAAGGAAGTGAAGAACCCCTATTTCGACCTCATGCACGATGCCGAGTTCATCCGGAAGATCGGCCGCCTGTTCGGCATGGGCGACGACGTGCTCATCGTCAACGGCCACGTCCCCGTCAAGGTCGAGAAGGGCGAGCAACCCGTGAAGCGCGGCGGCAACGCCGTCACCATCGACGGCGCATTCAGCCCCGCCTACGGCGACCGCGGCTACACCCTTGTGCTCAAGCCCGACCGCATCGACCTGGCCGAACACGCTGCGTTCTCAAGCGTGGATGCGTGCATCGAGCAGGGCGCGGACATCGTGCCCACGGTAACGACGATCCGCACCTACCCGAAGCCGCGGCTGGTGCGCGATACCGAGGAAGGCCGCGAAATCCGCCAACGCATCGACACGCTGCGCGATCTCGTCCGCGCATACCAGGAAGGCCTCGTCACAGAACGCGCGACCTGACCACCCACCGCCGCGCGGCCTGCATCACTTCGGATTCTGATTCGCCGGCGGCTGCTGCTGCGCCGGCGCGGCGATCTCCACGGTCTGGAAGATCATGACGGCGTCCGCTCGCGGGCCGCCGTCGAACTCATCGTCCAGATCGATCTCCGTCGAGATCACCATGTCGTTCCCGAATCCGCTGCCGATGACCTCGATGCGCTGTCCGGTTGCCCCCTGCGGCCTGGCGGCCACGCGGGCATCGGCCAGTTGTTCGGGCGACAGCATCCGCTCCATCTCCTCGCGGAGCCGAGCATCGAGTTCGCGCCGGTCCGCACGCGCCTGCATCACCGCCGGGTCCGCAGCGCCGCCCGACATTCCCGGGCCCATCACCATCAGGCCGCCGCCGGTCGGTCGACCCTCATCCTCGGCCCGGCGCATCGCCGCGGCGAGGCGATCGCCCGCCGCCTTCGCTTCGCGCTGGTACTTCTCCTGCATCGCGCGGAGTTGCTCTCGCTGCTTCTGGGTCAACCCTTTGAGTTTCTCCGCCGCGGCGAGTTCCCGACCCGCGGTCGTCGGCCGGTAGGCGCTGCGATAGGCGCGAGCCCGGTACTCCTCGGCAAGTCGC
The DNA here is from genome assembly GCA_019636495.1 of Phycisphaeraceae bacterium. GTDB lineage: Bacteria > Planctomycetota > Phycisphaerae > Phycisphaerales > UBA1924 > JAHBXL01. The sequence goes on from JAHBXL010000007.1 coordinate 53,430, forward strand.
GCCCCCAGTTCATCCGGCAGTTCCGCGCCCAGCAGGCGCACGTACTTGTCGTTGACCTCGCGCACCCGCAGGTCGATCGCGCGGTCGCGATCCATCTGCCTCTGGAACGTCTCGGGCGTGAACTGCCGGACCGCGCCCATGGTCTCTTCGTCGCTCTCGCGATTCCGCTCGCGCTCCTGCAGCGGGCGGTCGATGTCGATCTCGTACATGCCCATGATCTCATCGACTTTCGGCTTCACGTCCTCCGGCACCTCGAGGCGCGCGACAATCGGGAACAGGTCCAGCCATGCCCCGCCAATCTCGTTGCCGCGCATGCCCGCCATGCCGGTCAGGTCGCTCTCGCGCCGCCGCAGCCGCTCCAGCCGCGCCCAGTTGCCCTGCTGCTCGGACGTGAGCAACGCGCGCAGGTCGCTCAGGTACTGGCCCGTCAGCGCCTTGCTCGCCTCGCGGTGCTCCCTCATCGTCCTCTGAATCTTCTCCTGAAACGCGGCATGGTCGCCCTCGCTCATGTCGGCCTGCGCATCTTTCATCGCGGCGTTCAATCGCCCGCCCGCCTCCGCGCTTGCGTGCTGATAGGCGATGTCCAGATCGCGCGCCACTTCGAGTTGCACCTCGTCAAGACCCAGCACGCGGGCGTAGCGCTCGATCCGCGACTCGCGCTGCGCGCGATGAATGACCGGCTGACCGGGCTCCCCCGCCACGATCACCGGCTCGGCCCGATCCCGCACCTGCACCCCCCCGCCCTGCACCCCACCGCCCTGCCCCAACGCCGCGCCGGCGGTTGCCAGCAACAAGCCCGCCGCGAATGTACCCGCCAACCGCTTGCGCTCGCTGTTCATTGCCCGTCTCCTGTCGCTCTTCAAGGGCACGAGGGCCCTGCCCGCCACCGCCCGGGCTTCGACACGCCTCTCCCCCTTCGCCCGGAGTCTCCCACACAGACGCTCGAAAGCCAAACCTCCGTCAAGCCCTGCCGCGGCAGGCAGCCCGCCTCGAACTCGCGGGCCCATTCACCGTATAATGATCCGCTCCCCGCCACCCCCGGGGAGCCATCCAATCACACGCGGCCAGGGGGGCTTGGCCGGAAGAAATGGCCAGATGGCAAACTGCCACATGGCCAAATCACTGTCGGCATGCACACCAGCACTGCCGCCTTGAGTTTGGCCCTTTGGAAGTTGGCCATCTGGACCTTTGGAGTCTCTCCCATGGCAAACGGCAACCCCCCCACTCCCTCCCCCACCAAGTGGACGAAGAAGGAACTCCTCTCCCGTCCCATCAAGCACATCGATATCACGCGGTTTGATGGCCGCGAGATCATCGACAGTTACCGCGACATGGCGTACTCCAGCCGCACGCTGGCGCAGGCCGCGGACATCTACTCGATGATGCTCAAGGACAGGGAGTGCGCGGTCATCGTCACCCTCGCGGGCAGCCTGATCTCCGCCGGCCTGAAGAAGGCCCTGATCACGCTCGTCGAGAACAACATGATCGATGCGATCGTCTCGACCGGCGCGAACATCGTCGACCAGGACTTCTTCGAGGGCCTGGGCTTCAAGCACTACATCGCCCCCGGCAGCCCCGAGGCCCCGCCGGTGGACGACATGACGCTCCGCAACCTCATGATCGACCGAATCTACGACACCTACATCAACGAGGATGACCTGCGCGACTGCGACGCCGTCACGCACCAGATCTTCAACCAGTTCGCCCCCGGCGCGTACTCCTCGCGCGAGTTCATCGAGGCCATGGGCGCGTACCTGGCCAACAACCCCAAACTCGCCAGGAACGAGTCGATCGTCAAGACCTGCTACCAGAAGCGCGTCCCCATCTTCGTCCCCGCCTTCAGCGACTGCTCGGCCGGCTTCGGCATCGTGCTGCAGCAGACCGAAGCCATCGAAGAGGGCCGCGGCCAGGTGGCGTTCGACTCCGGCAAGGACTTCCGCGAACTGACGGACATCAAACTCGCCTGCAAGGACACCGGCCTGCTCATGCTCGGCGGAGGCGTGCCGAAGAACTTCGCGCAGGACATCGTCGTCGCGGCCGAACTCCTGAGCGAGCGCAAGGGCGGCAAGGCCCGCGGCGACATCGGCATGCACAAGTACGCGATCCAGATGACCGTCGCCGACTCGCGCGATGGCGCACTCTCCGGCTCCACCCTCCGCGAGGCCTGCTCGTGGGGCAAGGTCGATGTCGTGCACGAGCAGATGGTCTTCGGCGAACTCTCCGCCCTCTTCCCGATCCTCGCCAGCGATGCCTACCACCGCAAGGCGTGGAAGAGCCGCAAGGGCTTCAAGTTCGCCGACCTCTTCGAGAAGGGCGAAGGCCTTCCGGAGTTCATGAACACTGGTAAGGGCAAGAAGCGCGCCGCGATGCGGTGATCAGCCTTTGGGTACCTCGCCACTCAGTGGCGAGTCTGATTGAAGTACAAGAGAGCCCCGAGCGCAAGCTCGGGGTTTCTTTTTCATTGGGTACCTCGCCGCTCCGCGGCGAGATGCGACACGGAGTGACGCTCCACCCAAAGGCCGCGCGGTATAACACGCCGATGGCGACCAATCCCGCGCCAACCTCCACGCGCCCACGCCCCCTCCGCCGCGGCGTGCGCACCGCCGCGCTCGCGCTGGTGCTCGGCCTGCTCACCTCTCTCGCCGTCGCGGCCACCGTCGCCTTTTCCGCCGATCCGCCGAGCACCCCGCCCAACATCATGCGGAGTTTCATGGCCCACGGCCAGCCGTGGAGCATCTCCGAGTCCTCACACTTCGGTGCCCGCCGCGCGCTGTGGTCGCAGCTCACCTTTGACTCGCTCTACACGCCGCAGGATCTGAAAAAGCGCTTCCCCGATGGCCCGCCCGACGATGCCGCCCTCGTGCTCAACACCCTGCGCGAGATGTACGACCCGCTCATCCTCTCGCGCCCAGGCGGCCGCAGCCTCCACTCACCCGCATCCTGGGGCCAGTTCGCGCCCGGCGCTGCCGCGCCACAGCCCGGCCTCCGCGGCAGCGACTACGGCTTCGGCTGGCCCTTCACCTGCCTGTGGTACCAGGTCCTCGGGAACGATCAGGGCATGACGGTGGTCGGGGCCCAACTCCGCGGCGGACTGCTCATCAGCGGCCAACCCGCAACGGTCGGCGATGCACACTGCCGCATCATCCCGCTCCGCCCCGCATGGCCGGGACTGCTCGGCAACACGTTCATCTTCGCCGCGGCGTGGTTATTGGTGCTGCTGGCTGTCCCGATGCTTGTGCGCGCGAAGAGACGCCGCCGCGGACTCTGCCCCGCCTGCGCCTACGACCTCCGCGGCACACCCGCGGGAAGCCCGTGCCCGGAGTGCGGCTCGGTGAGTGCCGTACGCTGGGATTCGGTATGATTGGCAATGGTCAAGCGCGTCCGGCCACAACACATACTGCGACTGCTCGTGTGTCTGGCGATCGCCGCCGCGATGCAGATCCCCATCGCTTGGGCGTGGGCGTATCTCTTTGTACCAGTGGGGTACTTCGAGAACACTGCCTGCATCAACGCGCCCAACAGCGCGTCCGATCCGCCCGATGTCTTGCGGATCGGGAACAGTCACTATGAAGGTGTGCGGTGGATCACCGTGACGCGGTGGATTGCCGGCTCCGCTCCCGACTGGAGAACGCGAAGCAATGCAGGCGAGCCCTACGACTCCAACCCCGTCTACCCGCTTTCCATCAACCAGGTGTTCGCAGGCATCACCGACGCCGCGGCGTGGCCTCAACTACCGCCAGGCGCTACCCCGCCTGGCAACATCACGTTTGTTCAAGTAGAGATTCAAGGAATCCCATTCGCTTGCGTCTACGGACGCATGATGGGGCCGCCCGGTAGTAACGGCATGGTGATGGAAGGTATGCACTGGTTCGCCGGTCACACCTGGCGGAACTTCTCTCGTCAGGGAGAGGACTTGATTCTGCCGTTTCACCCGATCTGGAGCGGGTACATCCTGAACACGCTGGCGTGGGGTCTTCCGCTCTTTGCACTGACCCTTGTTCCGCCAGCCATCCGCCGCACCCTCCGCCGCCGCCGCGGACTTTGCCCAGCCTGCGCCTACGACCTCCGCGCCACACCAGCGGGGAGCCCGTGCCCGGAGTGCGGCTCGGCGCTCACGGGCAGCCGCTGAACCACGTCGATAGGAATGCAAAGATGTCCGAAACGCTCAGGCCGAGCGTGCCATCGACATCCGCGGGGCAGCAGGCGTTGAAGATTCGCCCGCCCTTGGCCGCAGGGAAGCAGGTGGAGTTGGCCCCCAGGAACTCGCCCGTGCACAGCGTGGAGGCCACGATGGTGCACGCGCCGCCGATGCAGCACGCGCCGACCTGCGGTTCGATCGACAGTGCCGCCGGCAACATCACATCGCCGGGGCCTTCGAAGAAGACACCGAAGAGGTAATACGAGTTGGTGTTGACCTCCCCGTAGTTGCGCGCCTGTGCCGAGATCGGCGCGGCCGTCGACATCCTGACCTCATAGGCGGTGAACGTGAAGTCGCCGACAATGGCGTACTCCGCATCCACACCCACCCTTGCGGCATCGTGCCAGAAGATTGTGTCGACGTAGTTGGCCACCGGCGTGCTGCCGGCGCCGTTCTCGAACACCACCTGGGCGTCGTGCACGAGGTTCCCGCCCCCTCCCGGACTGACATGCTCAAGCGAAATCTGGAGGAACTGAATGAGGTGGGGTGAGCGGTGTCGGATCCGGAACTGGTGGCCGCTGGGCGCCTGAACACGCAGGACCACCGTGTCGCCGGTACCAATCGTCGCCACAAACGGACCGCCACCCGTGTACGTCCCGAGGGCGTCATCGCGATTGACGCCGGTTCCTTCCGAGGTCCTGTTTACGTTGGGATCAAAGGCCCGATTGGTTTCGACCGACGTGACAGTCACCGGCGGGATCTTGACAACATCGGCCCGGGCGAGTCCGGCCGCGCCAAGCGCAGCGATGCACACCCAGAGCAATCCCCCGCACGCGTTGATCTTTGCCATGATCGGCTCCTCGGCTTGCAGTTCAGTGTACTTGCTTTGGGGCCGCTCGCAAGGATTTCCAACCCGGAACAGACCCTGCCGCCGGTCCGTCGGATCGGGGGAACAAGGCGGGCGGCGGGCGGAAGGCGGGGGGCGGGGGGCGGGCGGGGGGGCAGGTGGGGGGGCTGGTACAAAGCCCGGCCCCACACTGGGTCCGATATGCTGTTCGCGTGCCGCGACCTCTCGTACTCCTGATGGTCCTTGCCCTCGGCATACTGACGGCAATCGGCCTTCCCGCCGCGGCATCGCTTCTGCCGCAGCAGACCAGACCGCGGAGTCTCTTGATCGTGGGCGGGCGCTCGGGCTGGACGGTCAACGGCTCGGTGCTCGTGTCGGAGGCTCGTGGCGCGCTCCGCACCGACCTGCTCCTGGACCCCGGCCCGTACAGCGTGAGCGAGCGCGAGAGCATGGTGCGCTCGTGGCAAGGCGAAGGGGCCGTGAGTCGTCGGCCCGCGCCGTTCTGGGTGCGCGATCTGGCCCTCCGCCGCGCAGGTCCGAGTTTCAGTGGTTGGCAGGCGCACGTCTCGGCCTTCGGCTGGCCTCTCCCCGTGTCGTACTGGATGTGGGACTGGCAGACCGAGTCGATCCGCGGCGGTGTGGTGCCCGGCTCGGCACAGGCCGGCCGAAAGCCCGATGGCGTGCCCGCCAACGCCCTGCCGTGGAGGATCTACTGGCCGGGACTGGCTCTCAACTCGGCGCTCCATTGCGCGGTGCTGCTGGGCGCGTGGGGGCTGGTGGCGTGGACCATCCGGATGGGCCGCGTGCGCCGCGGCCAGTGCGCCGCGTGCGGATACCCGCGCACCGGATTGAACGCCGATGTGCCGTGCCCCGAGTGCGGGAACAAGCCGTTGTCCGAAGCGACTGCGCAGCGCGCCGTGCCCATCGCGCGGGTCGTCGCGCCCGCGCTGCTCATCCTTCTTCTGGCCGCGCTCGGACTCGCCAGCGCCTGGACGTCGGCCGTGCTGCTCGGGCTCCGCGGCATCGATCGCGGAACTCCGCCGACCTTCACCGCCATGATGAGCCTGCCATACGAAAACACCCTCGCCTTCCGCCCGCCGGAACGCGGCTTCGGCTGGTCCGTGCGGGAATCGGTCCGTCTGATCCCGGTCCTCGCCGATGATGGGACGATCCGATACGCGGACCCCGCGCGCTGGGACACCGGGTTGACGCTGCCCCGCGTCGACTCGCCGCCCGACAATCGCCCGACCGATATCGCCTCCGACGATTCCATCGCCGACTACCGATTCGGTCTGCCTTTCGCCGCGCTCAGCGCAACCGTCGTGCGAGGCCCCGGCAGACCCGCGCTCGTTCGCGACGGCCTCGTGATCCGGCCCGGCACGGCCCCCTTCGAACGCGGCCCGCAACTCACGGCGGCAACCCGGACCATCGCCGCGCCGATGCGAGTGCTCCCGGGCGGCATGGCCGCGAACACCGCGATCCACGCCGCGGCGTGGTTTCTCGTGTTCCTGGCCGTCGGGCGCGTGCTCCGCTGCTTCCGGCCCCCAACTGTTGCAAACCCGGACGGCGCACGGTAGTCTGGGCCATCTCATGTCGGATCGACATGAGTGCCGGAGGCTCCACGGTGCTCTATGCGATCATTGGTCTGGCGGTGGTGGTTCTTGCGGCCGTTGTTGTGTTGCTGCTGCGCTGGCGGCGGCGCCGCAACGCCGGGCCGGTCTCGATCGTGATGCTGCGGAAATCGCCGCGGAACTTCAGCGAGTCCGACATTCGCGCGGCGTTCCGGCGCGTGCACAAGCGGGACCCGCAGATCCAGCGCGTCCCCTTCGACGAGCACACGTCCGGCTTCCTCATCCTCGATGAGGAGTTGCCGCCAATGGCGATCATCGACTCGCGCCGGCAGTACGCCGACCCGGCCGACCTCGAGGACACCGCCTCGCACCACGACCACCCCGTGCTGCGCGATGCGCTGCTCAACCATCGCGCGTGGGTCTCGGTCGATGCGATGGGCGTGAACAGCGCGATCTCCAAGGAAGACCGCGCGATGATCTACGGCCTTCTCGGCCCCATCGCCGCGCAACTGCTCGACGCCGGCACCATGCTCCTCTTCCTGCCCGCCGAGAAAAACGTCGCCGAGCCCGGGCCCGATACCGAGGCCCAACTCCGCGACGGCCGAATCGCCGAACTCTTCAGCGATGAGGACCTGGTCGCCCCGCTCTTCCACGTCGACAAGGACGACCCCCGAATCAACGCCGCGATGGCCGAGGCCCGGTCGCGACTGCCCGAGTTCTGCTCCGAGTTTGACCGCCGCGGCACCGTCTGCGAAGCCATGGTCAAAGGCCGCTTCGCCGTGAAGAACGAGGACGAGGAAACCGCCGAGTTCATGTGGGTGAAGGTGCAGAGCATGGATGCAACCGGGTTCACCGGGAGCGTGGCCAACCACCCCGTCGACCCGTCCCTGCCCCCCAAGGGCGCGACCGTCAAGGTGAAGATCGACGATGTCGTCGACTGGGCCTACCTCGACGAGCAGGAAGAGCCGCAGGGCGTGTTTGTGGACCGGATCCTGATGGGCCGCGCGCCGTGAGGACAGCCGACGAAGCCTCGCCCCCGGGTGCCTCGCCCCCTCCGCGATGAACGCGGCACAGAGTGATGCGCTGCCCGGAGACCGCGCCTCAAACGTAACGATACTCGATCGGCGCATCCACCTCGGGGTGCAGGCTCGCGTGCACCGGGCACTTGTAGCCCACCGCCTCGATCCGCTCGCGCATCTCCGGCGGAACCTTCGACGACTCGATCGTCACCACCACCGGTAGCCGCGCGATCCTTCGCGGCAGCGGGGGCTGGGTCATGTGCTTCTCCACCGTCGCCGTCGCGCCGGTCAGGTCGATCCCGTGCCGCTCGCCGTACATCGCCATGGTCGTGAGTATGCACGAGGCCAGGCCCGCCGCGACCAGGTCGGTCGGACTGAAGCCCGTCGCATCGCCCCCGATGTCCTTGGGGGCATCGGTGCGAATCGTGGCCCCGTTGGGGTGGACGAGGTCGGACTTCTTGCTGCCTGCGTAGCGAACGGAGATACTGACCATGCGGCAAGGGTATGCGCCGGGCCCGCTCTCCACGTCCGGCCGCGCGCTACTTGCCGTACGCCTCGCGGAACTTGGCCTCCGCCTCCACCCCGCCCACCAGCACCAGTTCGCTCCCCTCGTGCAGCATCACCGCCGGTCCGGGGTTGATGACCTGCCCATCGGTCGAGCGCACCGCGACGATGGTGCACCCCGTCTTCTCCCGCACGCCGCTGGCAGCGACGGTCCGCCCCTCCAGCGCGCCCGGCACCGCGATGCGGAAAATGTCCAGCCCCTCGGCGATGGTCTGGATGCGGCTGCGCTTCAGCAGGTTGAAGATCGTGCTCGCGCCCATGTGCGCATAACTGAGCACGTGGTCGGCGCCGGCGCGGTGCAGCGTCGCGACGTTGCGCTCGTGCGTGCACCGCGAGATGATCTGGATGTCCTCGCGAAGGCGGCGGCAGTAGATCGTCAGATAGATGTTCAGGCTGTCGTCGTGCGTCGTGATGATCACCGCCGGAGCCTTGCGGATGCCCGCCCGCTCCAGCACGTCGAGTTGCGCCGCATCGCCCACGATCGCGCGCTCCCCATCGTGAACACGCCCGGCTTCCTTCTCCACCACGCGGCACTCGATCCCGCGTTCCCGCAACGCGCCGGCCGTCGATCGGCCGACACGCCCGCCGCCGATGATCATCGCCGGATCGCCCGAGACGTTGTAGATCGCAAAGTGCTCGTCGTACACGTCGAGTTGCGACCGCGAGGCCGCGAGCACCAGGATCGCGCTGTCCTCGATCATCAGGTCGGGCCGGGCCAGTTCGAACCGGCCGCGGTTCCACACGCCGACAACGCTGACACCCAGTTCGCTCAGGTGGTTCTCGCGCAGCGACTTGCCCACCAGCGGCGTCCGCGCCGCGCTCGCCTCGGCGATCAACACGTCGTCCACCTCCGCCACGACGTGCGTCACCGCGTCGCCGCCGACAGTGCAGCGGGCCAGCGCCTGCCCCATGAGTTCGCTCAGCCGCAGCGCGTGCGAGGCGCCGGCGCGGTGCAGGATATCGACCGCCGCGGCGGAGTTCGCGGTCGCCACGATTGTCAGCGACGGCGCGACCCCCCGCGCCGTGAACGTGATGTTCGTGTTCAGCGGGTCGCCCTGCGCCGTCATCAGCATCGCCGCCGCGGGCGCGCGAACCCGCTCGTACGTCTCCGGATCGTCAAGGTCCCCCACCACCACCCGAAGCCCCAGGTCGTGCAGTTCCAGCGCATCCTTCAGTTCCGGCACGATCAGCGCATAGTCCGTCCCCGCCGCGACGAGTCTGCGGATCAGCGCGGACGATACCGGGTCGTTGCTCGTCAGCAGCACGTGCCCGCGCGTCTCCTCCGGCAACTGGTGCGGCGCGCGGGCCGCGTGCTGAGCCTCCAGCCACGGCGCATAGAAGAACCGAATGAACGTGAACGGCAGCATGATGAGCAGGAACACGATCCCCGATGACATCACCAGCATGGCGAAGGCGCGCCCGAGATCACTCGTGAACGCGATGTCCCCGTAACCCAGGGTCGACATCGTGGTCAGCGTCCAGTAGAACCCGGTGAGCCACGAGTGGCTCTGCCCCTCGTAGGCCATGAGGAAGTGGAAAATCACGCTGTACAGCACGAACATCCCCGCCAGCGCGCCGAGAAATCGCAGCAGCGACATGATGTTCCGCTGCGAAGCGCGGTGTGTGAGAAAGACCGCGAACTGGGAGGGAAGGTACTTCATCCGGTCGGCAGGCTTCCGCACGCGGGCCGCTCTGCGCCCGGGCAGCGGATGCTACCAGAGACCGTGAACCCCCGCCAGAGTGCCGCGCGACACACGCCCGACAGGTCCCGGGCCACCCTCGCAACCATGCGCACGCACCCACACCCGCCCCCGGGGCACACCCCCGCGCGGTCAGTCGCCGCTCATCAGCGATTCGGGCCGTACGCGGACATCCGGGCCGTTCTGCCCCGCGATGATCCGGTCGATCAGCCGCGAGAATGCGCGACGCTCCGCCCGCGCCACCACCTGTTCCGCGGCCGATTGCGCCGTGTACCCGTTGGCGATCTGCCAGCCGTCGTCGCTCCCCGCACCATCGAACACCAGCCCGCCGCCGCCCGTGAGAACGATGATCCCGTGCACCGTGCACGCGCACGTCTTCTGAACCGTCGGCGCCAGTCCAACCGTGAACAACAGCGGGAACACCCACATGTCATTCCCCTGCACCGTGTCGTACGTCACCACCAGCAGAGCCTCGGCATCGAGTTGCCTCGCCGCGGCGAGCAGTTGCTCCTCCTGAACCCGCGTTCCCGCCGGCAACAGCCTCGACAGCGGCTGCGCATCGACGCCCACCGTCCGCACCCCCAGCCGCGCAAGTTCCCGGATCTCGATCTCCGACAACTCCACCGTCTCGACCAGCCCCGCATGGTCCCCATATCGGGAGACGGCACGGACCTTCACGACCGCGAGCGTCCGCGGCAACTCCCTCGGCGTCAGATACACCTCGCCCGCCGCGTGCAGCACGTCTCCGCCGCCACGCAGGGTCGCCATGTGCCGAAAGCCGTCGAAACTCGCCGCGACGGAGCGTGTGTCGTGCCAGCAGCCGCTCAGGAACACCACGCAGCCCAGCAGCGCTGTACAGAGCAACTTCGCATGCATACCTGCCGACCTCCTCGCTTGCGGCACTCCGTGCGATACCGCGCGCCTCCGCGTTCCTCTCACCGCTCCTGCACCGTCGTGTCGTAGCGCGTGCCGAAGGGCACATTCACCGGCACGGGCACGGTCGTGCCGAAGGTCCCCGCCGTGCGCGAGGCGCCATCGACCGCGACCAGCGATGTGTACGCCGACACCAGCCCAAAGCGCAGCGCGATGTCCTTGATCTCGCCCTGGTTGGTGTTCCAGCCCGTTGTCTGCGTCCCGCTCCCGGCGGACTTGGACCGGTCGTCGAGTTCGCCGATCCGCTGTCGCGCCCACACCAGCGGCAGACCGCGGGCCTGCCCGCGCGTCGCGCCGGTATCGACCGGCACGAGGATCGTGTGCTTCTCGCCGCGCTCGCCCATGCGGCCGCTGATCTTCACCGTCGTCGCGCCGCTGCCCCTGAAGCGCCCCGTCACCATGATCGGCCGATCGACGTACAGGTCCGGCAGGTTCGAGGGGTAGACCTCGCTCACCCGCAGGCCGCCGAAGTCGATCTTCAGGTTCGACATCGATGCCGCGCACACGCGCTGCATGAACAGGTCCATCACTTCCGCGGCGTCATCCCCCGCCGAGAGATACGCCACGGCACCGCGCCCCAGCCGCGCCATGGCGTTGATCAGCGTGCGATTGGGCGCGCTGCCGATGCCCACGCTGAACACCCGCGCCTCGCCCAGTTTGCTCCGCAGTTCGCCCAGCACCTCCGCCTCGTTGCCAATGAAACCATCGGTCAGGAAGCACACGAACCGCCGCCGCTTCCAGTCGGTCGGCATGTCCAGCGTCTGACGCATCGGCGTGATCATCATCGTGCCACCGCCGGCCGAGAGACCGCGCGTGAACGCGATGCCGCGGTCGATGTTCTCCCAGTTCGCCGCGAGCGGTCGCGGCGACATGGCCCGTGCCGAAGTCGCAAACTCCACAATCTGGAACGAATCCTCCGGCCGCAGATGCCGGAGCGCGGTCTCCACCGCGCTCTTGGCCAGCGCAAGCGGCTGGCCGCTCATGCTGCCCGAAGTGTCGATGACGAACACGAACTCCACCGGGTCGCGCTTCAAGTACTTCAGGTCCTCAGGCGGCGTGATGAGCAGGCTGAAAAACCCGCCGCGTTCATCGACGTGCGTGACCATTCCCGCCCGTGGCTGCCCGCCCGCAACGCGGAAGCGCAGCACGAAGTCGCGGTTGGGGATGTCATCCCGCGGGTCGAGCCGAACGCTCGCCAGGTGCGGCGCTGCGCGGTCGTGCACCACATTCAACGTGTGCGAGGGGCTCTCGATCTTCTCAATGGGCACGCCGGCATCGACCTCGATGCTCAGCGAGATGTCGTGGCCGCTGCGCTGCGAGGGCCGCAAGTAGGAGATGTTCGTCGCCTGGCCCGATGCCACGGGATTGCCGTAGGCCACCGCCCCCACACCACTTCCCGCGGCCGTGTTCGTGCGGCTTGCGGGCGGGTTGAAGCGCGGGCCCACAACCATCGGGAACACGAACTCAAAGCCCCCTTCCTCGCCGCCGCGATACGTCAGCGCGCCGAAGTACGTGATCGTGATGTCGATCTTCTCGCCCGGCTCGATGTTGGCGACGCGCTGCGTGAAGATGTTGGACCGCTCCTGACTGAGCAGCGCGGCGTGGTGGCCCTGGTGCTTGGCCTGCTCGTAGATCTGCCGCGCCTCCTCGCGCTCGCGGATCACCGCGCGGATCTTCCGCGCGCCGATGGTCATCACAAAGTCGCTCACCGCGGCATCATCCGGCAGCGGAAACACATACACCGCCTCGATCTTCGAACTGAACGGGTTGGCGAACGTCTGCGTCACCTCGACGCTGGAGATGTTGCAGGCGATGCTCGCCTTGACATCGGTGTGCGCCAGCGGGATCGGTACCTCGCGCTCGGCTCCCCCCTCCTCACCCGGCGGGCACCAGCGCGTCATCAGAGCGCCCGAACCGGGAGCATCATCAATGGGCGAGCACGGATCGCCCGCGCGCGGGCCGCGGCGCTTCTCGATGACCCACAGTTCCTCGCCGGGGAGGAGCGTGATCTCGGTGGGGGCCGGGCGGGTCTTCAAGGCCGCGTAGTAGTCGGCGATCTCGCGATAGTCTCGGGCAAGGGCCGCGGTCTCGGGGCGACTCTCAATGGCCTGGAGCAAGTTGTCTGGAATCTGCTCGCCCCGCATCGCCGCGGCTGAGAGAACTTCCGCGATGGCCTCGATGTCGATCGGTCCGTCGACGTTGGAGTCGGCAATGCTCACCGATCCGGCGCTGGGGCCCGTATCAGAAGGATGGCCCCCGCCCTGGCCCCGTGGAAGGACGGACTGAAGATCAATGCTGGGAATGTCCTTGTACTGCGGCGCTCCCTCGCGCGACCAAGGCACAAGCCCCTGCGAATCGCGCTTACCTGACAAGTCGGCCTCTCGCGCGATGGTCGTGCGCCGTGTTTGAAAGCCGGGGGTGAACTGGTCATTGGGAACAACTGTCGCCAGTCCGTTGCTGTTGCTCCTTGCACCGATCGGCGTCCAGCCGCCCGGGTTCGTCGTCGCCGGCTGGTGCGCTGGCGGCGAGTTCGTCGCGCCGCGCCCCGCAACGCCGCTGCTCTGACATCCCCACACGCCCACCGCCGCGCCCAGCGCCACCCACCCGACAATCGTCGCCGCGATTCGTCCGTTGATCTTCACCGGTCGTCTCCTGTCGCGTTCTGCGCCTCATCCGCCGGGCTCGCCGGCGCAAGTTGAACCTTCGCCTCGAACTTCTTCCCATCCGCATCTGCCGCGGCTTGAACCACAGCCCTGAACCGCGCCAGAATCTCCGCGCCATCGCCCGCTGTCGCATCCATCCGCACGTGCAGCCGCGCGATGCGCGTGCGCCCCGTCGGCAGTTTCGCGGCATCTTCCAGGCTGAATGACGCGATGATCACGCGGTCGTTCATGAGCGCGGCGGGGTCATAGGTCGGCGGCGCGGCGTAGACACCGGCCGTTTCCCCGCCCTCGACGCCCGCCAGTTTCGCGCCCGCGCCCAGCCGCACCTCCACCTGCCACGCCGCCAGAGCCGCCGCGCCCGAATCGACGAACACATCGACCGCGATAAACCTCGCCCGCGCGGGCTGGCCCGCGGCGGCATCGGCGGGCTGGCTGGGCCGCGCGCCCATGCCCGCCGCGCCCAGCACAAGCAGCACCGAGGCCAGCAGCATCAACATCGCGCTGCGCTTACTCATGCCCCACCCCCTGCGCGATCGAGCCGGACCGCCATCGCCCTCAGCCGCTCGACATCCTGCTCGTCGACCGCGCCGTCGCGCGTCACATCCCAACTGGCATCGACCGCCGCGCCATCGCGCAGCCGCCTTGCCAGCGTGAATGCATCGACAATGTCCACCTGCCGCGCCGGGTCGAGCGCGGCGATGTTCACCCCGCGACTACCGCCACCACCCTGCCACCACAGCACCGCCACCAGACCCAGCGCCGCCGCCGCGGCAATCCCCGTGCCCGCACGCAGCAGCACCCGCACCACCGGCCGCGTCCGCAGCCGCGCCCGCGCCATGCCCAGGATGTCGTCATCAAAACCCGCCGGCGCGGCGAAGACCCGATCACACGCCGACAGGCCCCGCAGGGCCGCCTCCAGCCGGGGCGGAACGCGCACCTCGCCGGGTCCGGCTTCGCCCGGCATCGGGTCCTGGTCGGGTGTGTCGCGCATGTGTGCCATCGAGCATGAAGCGCGCGCCGAGGGCCAAAGGTTCAACGCGTCCAGAACTTTCTTCGAATCGGGTGCCCTTCCCTTCGCTTTCCGGTGCGACTCCCACGCGCCCCCGCCGGTACGCTGTCCTCCGTGACCGGCCCAACGCACGCCAACCCCGAGCCCTCGGACGCCGTGCTTGTGGCCCGGGCCCGTCGCGGCGACCACCAAGCGTTTGAGACGCTCTACCGGCGCTACCGCGATTGGTGCGTGCGCATCGCCTTCCGGTTCTGCCGCGATGAGTCCGCCGCGTGGGATGCGACACACGACGCGTTCGCATGGTTGATCGGCCGCCTGCCCACGCTCACGCTCGATGGGCGGCTGGGCTCGCTGCTCTACCCGGTGATCAAGAACGCCGCGACGACCGCCGCACGCAAGGAGTCGACGCGCACGCGCCACGAATCCGCCGCGGCAGCCCGCCCCGCCGACCAGCGCCCCGCGCACGACCCGGATCTGGCCACGATCTTCGACGCCGCGCTCCGCACGCTGCCCGAGCCCCAGCGCGAGACGCTGCTGATGCGCACCTCCGACGGCCTGAGCATGGAGGAGATCGCCCGCGCGCTGGGCGTGCCGGTGGGCACGGTCAAATCGCGCCTGCATCATGCGCTGGCCGCGCTCCGGGAGAACAACCGCCTCCGCGCGCTGTACGACGACCATTCATAACATCAATTGATTCGCATCACCGGCCCCGCGGCTCGACACCCATCAGGTGCCGCACCAGAAAGTCTGCCCGCCGCCGCCGTCCGTACGGCGTCTCCGCCGCGCCGTGCCCCACGCCCGGCATGACCAGAAGATCAAAGTCCCTGTCGGCCTTCACCAGCGCGTGCACCACCTGCATCGTCGAGGCGGGATCGACATTCCGGTCCATCTCGCCCACGATCAGCAGCAGTTTGCCCGTCAGTCGGTGCGCGTTGGTGACGTTGGACTGCGCAGCGTAGTGATCGCCCACCGGCCAGCCCATCCACGCCTCGTTCCACCAGATCTTGTCCATCCGGTTGTCGTGGCAGCCGCAATCCGCAACGGCCACCTTGTAGAAATCCCCGTGCGCCAGCAGCGCACGCAGCGCGCTCTGCCCGCCCGCCGAGCCGCCGAAGATCCCCACGCGCGAAAGGTCCATCTCCCCGTGCTTCTCCGCCGCGGCACGAATCCACGCGATCCGGTCCGCAAACCCCGAATCCCCCAGGTTCTTCCAGCACACATCGTGAAACGCCTTGTGCCGGTGCGCCGTGCCCATCCCGTCGATCTGCACCACGACAAAGCCCAGTTCGGCGATATCGTGCATCACGCCCATGTGCGCGGCGAACGCCTTGGGCACAAACGCGCTGTGCGGACCGGCATAAATGTGCTCCACCACCGGGTACTTCTTCGTCGAATCGAAGTTCATCGGCCGCACGATCACCCCGTGGATGTCCGTCTGCCCGTCGCGACCCTTGGCGACAAACCGCTGCGGCGCAACCCACGGCAGCGCGACCAGCGCGGACCAGTCGGCCCGCTCCAACTCGCACACCAGCGAGCCCGTCTCCGCGCTGCGCAACTCCACCACGCCGGGCATGTCCACGCGCGAGTATCGATCAATGAAGAACCGCCGGTCCGGCGAATACTCCACGTCGTGCGTTCCATCGCCCTCCGTCAGGATCATCAGCCCCGAGCCGTCGAAGTTCACCCGCGCGAAGTGGATGAAGTACGGGTCCTGCTCCGGGTGTATCGCCCCGGCGCGGAACCACACCTGCCGCGCATCCTCATCGACCCGGTCCACCCCGCGGACCAGCCACTCGCCGCGGGTGATCGGCGTGATCCGGACCGGTTCCCCGCGCAACACGTCCCGCTCGTTCACCAGGTACAGGTGCCGCCACCCGCCGCGCTCCGACATCCACACCGCCTCGCCCGTCTCCTCGATGCGGTGCAGGAAGAGCGAGTTCACATAGTCCACGAACGTCTCGGGCGTCTCTTCGATGATCGTCCGCGCCTCGCCGTCGCGCGTCACCCCCACCAGCCTCAGAACCTGATGCCCGCGCTGGTTGTAGACAAACGAGAACCCGCTCGAGTCGCCCGCCCACGCAAAGCGGTCGATCGACCACGGCGTGCCGAACAGTTCATCGCTCACCGCGATCTCGACGCCGCGCGATGCATCAAACAGCCGCGGCTTGGAGACCTCGATCACGTCGCCGGGCTTGAGATACTCGAAAGTATGCAGGCGCGGCTGCACCTGGTCGGTCGGCGAGGACTCCACGAAACTCACCGGCCGCCGCTGCGCCGGCGTGTGCCAGCGCACGACAAAGCGCGTCGAATCCGGCGACCACTGCACCGGCCCTGCAAAGCCCGCCTCCGCCGTGCCCTCGGTCGTCAGCGCCCGCTCCCGAACGCTCTCGATCATCACCACGTTTCGATCGCGGATCATCACGCGCACGCGGCCATCGGTCGATGTGTCCCCCTCGGCGCCGCGCCCGGCGCGGCGCTCGCGCGGGCGCGGTTCGTCTCGAGGCTGGTCCGCGGCCTGTTCCGCCTGCGCGCCCAGCACCACCACCGAGGGCAGGTCCGCCGCCGCGCCCTCAAAGAGCGTCGCGCCGCCCGCGCCCACGATCCGCCATCGGTGCCCGCCGAACGTGTGCTGCCGGCGCACGCCCCCCGCTTCAACCGCGCCGTACGACTTCCGCTCCTCACCATTCAGCCAGAACATCTCCGCCGCGGCATCCGTCCGATTGGCGACGATGATCGCCGTGGACCTGCCGCGCCGGTCGCGCGGGCCCGCCCGCTCGAGCAGGAACGCGCCGACCTGCTCGACCGGCACTTCCCCCACCGCGCCCGTCTCGCGCTGAACGCGGACAACTCGCGCCTCATCTCGCAGCAGCAGGTCGATCGTCGCGCCATCAACATGCACGCGTTCGATCGGCAGGTTCGCCGCATCGATCTCGCGCCTCAGCATCCGCGACAAGCCCGCCGCGAGATGCCCGGCATCGAACAGGTCGCGCTTCTGGCCGGTCTGGGCATCCACCTGAACATACCCGCGTTTCCCGCCGCCGCGCTCCACCACATACCACAGATTCGTGTCGTCGATCCACGTCACCTCCGGCACGGTGTTGACCACGAGGCCCTGCACGCGCTGCCGGAGCGCCGCCGCACGCTCGTAGTCGGCAAGAGCGCCCTGGGCGTGCGCACGCGAACCCCCCAGCGCGATCGCCGCGGCCAGAACTCCCATCGCAAGCAACGCGCCAGACCGGGCGCGCACGGCCAACCGTCGAGTGCACGTGTTCATGCCGCGGATTGTTGCCGCGCCAATGCTCACGCTCCGCCGCCCGATTCGCCCGGCGGCTGACCGCCCGTCCCGCCTCCACCCCCATCACCGCCACCTCCCCCGCCCCCCCGGCGGCGGCGGCGACGTCTGCGCTTTCGCGGCCGGTCGCCGCCCTCGCCCGCCGCGCCGGAGTCGGCCGGGCCATCGCCCGGTTCGCGCTCGAATGACCCGGGCGCAGAATCGTCGGGGCCGTCGCTCTCGCCATCAAACTCGCCGCGAGACTCGCCCATCGGCGGTGCGCTCTGCGGCGCATCGGAACCCATTGCGCCATCGACGCGCGGCTGGTCGGGTCGCTGGTCGCCCTCGCGTCCGCGTCCGCCGCGCCGGCGGCGCCGGCGTCTCCGCTCGCCCTGGCCCTCCGTCCCCTCCTGCAGCGGCGCATCTTCGCCGATCTGCTCGCGCGGCGCATCGGGCGCGACAACGGGCGGCGCCTCTCCATCCATCCGCCGCGGCGGGCGATCAGGCCCGCGCCGCATCTCGCCCGGCCTTGCCGCGCCGGTTCGCGGCGGGCCGCCCGCACCCATCGGCCCGCGCGGCCCGGGAGGCGGACCAAAGCCCGGCGGCGGGGGCGCGGGTGGCGGCGTCTCGCCATCCTTGATCAGGCTCTCGATCGGCACCGCCACATCCTCGCCGTTGGAGTCCATCCGCACCAGTGCCAACTGCGTGAGGATCTGCGTATCCAGCACCGTGCCCCAGCCATCGGGCGTCTTGACTCGTGTCTTCTTCTTCGGCAGCCGCGCGCGCAATTCGTCATAGGTCGAGTCCTCGTAGCGCAGGCAGCACATCAGCCGCCCGCAACGACCGGAGATCTTCAAGGGGTCGAGCGTGGCCTTCTGGATCTTGGCCGACTTCATCGAGATCGGCTTGAGCACCTTGAGGAACTGCTTGCAGCAGCAGTGCTGGCCGCACTTCTCGTAGTCGGCCACGAGCCGCGCCTCGTCGCGCGCGCCGACCTGCCGCATCTCGATCCGCGCGTGATGCTCCGCCGCGAGCATGTTGACCAGTTCGCGGAAATCCACCCGGTCCTCGGATGTGAAGTAGAAGGTGATGCGCTCGCCGCCCAGCAGCGGCTCGGCATCGACGACCTTCATGGGCAGGTTGAGCGTCCGCGCCATCAGGTTCGCGCTGCGGGCCATCTGCGTGCGCGACTCGTCGATCGCGCGCTGCCGGGCCATGTCCTCGGCGGTCGCCAGCCGCAGCACACGCCCCTGGTTGAAGAACGGATAGTCGCGCCCGCCGGAGTTCTCGATGTACTCCAGCATCTCCTTGCGCGTCACGCTCTTGGAGCAGCCCGCGTTCGGGCACGTGCTCGTCAGCATCTCGGCCAGTTCGGTCCCGCGGTGCGTCCGCACGACGAACTTGCTCCCGCACCCGGGCTTGGCGTCGCCCGAATACGGGAACTCGCCGACCATGCTCATCACGCCAAAGCGCACGACGATCGATGTCGGCGGCTTCAGGCGCTCGTAGATCTTGCGGTCTTCTTCGAGGTCGGCCTCGAACTGCGGCAACGGATGTATGGGCATGGTGAGGGCGGTGCGGGGTGCGCAGCA
The DNA here is from genome assembly GCA_019636495.1 of Phycisphaeraceae bacterium. Classification (GTDB taxonomy): domain Bacteria; phylum Planctomycetota; class Phycisphaerae; order Phycisphaerales; family UBA1924; genus JAHBXL01. The sequence continues at coordinate 72,737 of JAHBXL010000007.1, forward strand.
CGGCCCGCGGCCATCGCCGCACGCCGTCGCGCAGGGTTGTCGCCGGCAAGGGGTGGGTTCCGACGCCGCGGCCGGCACGCCGCGTCGGCTCAAGACGCACCGATCACGGGCCCGATCCGGCCCGAATCCCCATCGTACACGATCTCGGCCGGGCGCAGCGCCCCGCCCCGCGGGTCAGCGCCGGCCCGTGCCGATGCGCTTTCCGATCGCGAACAGGTCCTTCACGTCGTACACGCCCAGCAGTTCCAGGCGGTTCTGGTTCTGAATGCGGTAGGCGAACAACTGCTCGCCGCGCCCGTCCAGCACCGCCAGCACGTCGTCGCTGCCCGAGTTGAACGTCAGCGTGGTGTAGTCGCCGACGCGCGAGACCACGTCGCCCCTGGCGATCGCCCCGCCCAACGGGCCCCACGCGCGGTCGCTCGCCAGCCTGCCGGCCTGCACCACGACCAGCGCGGCCAGCACGAACGCGCTGGCCCACAGCCCGGCCGTCGCCAACGAAACCCGCTGAGATGGATTCGGCGTGTTCATGGGTTGGTCTCCGTTGGTCTTAGCGTGGCGGGGCCAGGCGGCGGCCGTCATCGACGAAACTGCGCAGCCCCAGCGGCGTGAACTCGTTGCGGTTCCGGTTCCACTCCAGCGCGAGCAGTTCCTGGTTCGCGCTGTCCAGCAGATACACCATGTTCGCCGTCCCGCCCTGGTAGCGGCCCGAAACCATGGTGTAGTCGCCGCGCCCGCGCTGCGCCGCCCCCCCCGCGCCCCCCGCCCCGGGCTGCGCCCCCGCGGGTGTCTGCAAACCCACGATCGTCAGCACGGCCAGCGCGCCCAGCAGCACCGCGTTCGCGGCGATCAATCGAACGGGCGGGCCCTGCCGCACGGCGTTGTGTGCGTCCATCTGCGTCTCCTTCCAAGCCGATCACGAAAAAAGGAGCAATGGAGCCGCGGATGGACCTGTCGGACCGCCTGGGCGACGATCCACTTCCGGCCTCCGCACTCCGCCTTCCGACTTCGAATCAGTCCTGGTGGCCGCGCTTGCTCGGAATCAGGTTCACCGCGACCGTCGCCCCGGCCAGCACGATGCCCAGCAGCATCGGGAAAACAATCCCGTCCGTCTTCGCCTGGCCGGGGACGGGCGGCTCAAGTTTCTCCACCGTGCGACGACCGCCCGTTGTCGATTGCGCCGACGCCTCTCCGGCAAAGACCAGCAACCCCGCCGCGAGCGCAAGCCCCGAAACAACCATCGTGTGTCTGCAAAAACGGTTCATCTGGACCAACCTCCGATCATGGATTCCGGGGCCGCGGCCCACGAAGCCAGCGCGGGCGCTTCCGGGCCGATGTCCGCCGACCCGCGAAGATGGTACGCCCCGGATGCCGCCGCGCTCCCTGCACCGAACGCCTGCCCGACAAAGGGGTGACTGATGCGGACAAACTCGCGCGTCGGCACATCCACCGTACGCCACCGGGCGCTGCGCTGTTTCATCACCCGCGCATAGTCGCCCACGCGCACCGATCGCAGCGCGTACCACTGCCCCTGGTGCGCCACCACCTCCTCAAACAGCGCGTCGGCCGGCTGCTCCGTCCACCAGTACATGAACACGAACGTCGCCTCGAACCCCGCGCCGAACAACGCCTCCCACCGGCCCAGCGATTCCACGTCGTCGAGCGTGACCCACGACTCCAGACGCGTGCCGCGCCCCGAGACCCGTCGCCCCTTCACGTCGACCAGCAGGTTCCCCGCCTCCCCGTAGATCACAAAGTCGAACGACTTGAGCGCGGGGTCCGCGTCCTGCGCGCCGGCACGCGGCAGGAGCGTCTTGCGGGCCTCGTCCACCGCGACATACGGAATCCGCCGCGCCCGCAAAAAGCCCTCGAACGCTCGGTCATAATGGTCCCGCCGGTGCGCCATCCGATCCAGCCTAGCACCCCCCGCCCACCCCCACAAGCCCGCCCCAACTCCACCCCCCACCCGAAACCGTCGCGGCGATATTCTCAACAACTCCGCGAAAGGACCCCGCCATGCCCTGCCTTGTCGCCGCGATCGCCTTCTTCTTCCCGCGCCTGGCGATCATCCTGATCGCGATTTTCTCCGACTATCTCGGCCGCGCGTTCTCCGGCGAGTGGCTCTGGCCCGTGCTGGGCTTCTTCTTCATGCCCTACACGGTGCTGGCCTACGCCTTCGCGCAGAACGCCGGCGGCGGCGTGCACGGGCTCTACCTCGTGCTGGTCATCGTGGCCGTGCTGCTCGACCTGGGCGTGATCGGCGGCGGGGCCGACTCATCGCGAAAATGGCTGAAGGAGTAACAGCCCGCAGTCACCCGCCCCCCTCTCTCACGCCAGGCACGCGCGCCGAGGTCCCGCCTGCCTCTCGCCCCTCGGGCGCTCGGCCCTCGCGAGTGCATTTGCCTTTCACCCTCGAGTGGCTGAAGCCACTCGCAATCACCGAGCGCCCAAGGGGCGAAAATGTGATTGACTGGTATGTCTTTCGCCGCTTCGGCGCACGATCGTTGCGAGCGACTTCAGTCGCTCGTGAACGCCCGGCTCGATCGGTTCGCGGCCCCTTGGGCCGATGTCGATGTTCCAAAACGCCCCAGTGCCCATGGGGCGAAAGGCACCAATGCCTTCACCTTCGAGTGGCTGCCATCCCCTCACCTCCACACATTGTTCCGCGGCTCCACATCAGGCATCGCCTCATCCGGATCAATGGTCACCGACTTGATGCGCCGGCCCTGCACATCCCACGTCGTCGTCCACGTGTCCCCCTGCGCCCACACCTGCACCGGCAGTTGCCGCACCTCGCTCGTGCCATCGGTGTAGTCCACGCGGAACGTCACCGGCATCACCAGTTCGCCCAGGTTGGCGATCGTCACGCGAGCGTTCCTGTTCTCGCCCTCGGCCTGCATCACGCCCGTCACCGCCTGGTCCAGCACGCCCGTGCCGTAGAACCACCCGCGCCAGAACCACCCAAGGTCCATCCCCGCCACATCCTCGATCGTCCGCGCAAAGTCCCACGGCCGCGGCGACTTGAACGCCCACCGCCGGATGTACTCGCGGAACGCCGAATCAAACCGCTCCTCCCCGAGAATGCCCTCGCGCAAAAGCACCAGCCCCACCGCAGGCTTGGCGTATTGCGTCACGCCCAGCGTGCCGCGCAGCAGCAGATCCGGCGGCGTGTCCACCGGCTGCGCAAACGGCCGCGGCTGCTCCCGTGCCCAGCGCCGCGGGTGGCCCCGCCGCGGCAACTCATCGGGGTTGCGCTCCAACGCGTGGTAGTAGTTCATGAATGTGTTGAAGCCCTCGTCCATCCACGCGTGCCTGCGCTCATCCGTGTTCACGATCATCGGGAACCAGTTGTGCCCGAGTTCGTGCGTTGTCACGCCCCAGAGCGCGCGCTCATCATCCCGCGCGCGACAGAACGCCACCATCGGGTACTCCATCCCGCCCACGATCCCGTTCACGTTCGTCGCCGTCGGATACGGATAGGCGTACCACTTCCGCGAATAGTGCTCGATCGACTGCCGCACCATCTGCGTGCTCTTGCCCCACTGCGCAACCGCCTCGCGCGGATAGAAACTCTGGCACAAGACGCCCCCGCCCCGCCCAAACACCCCATCGGACCCCGGCCCCGCCCCCGGCAATATGCACGCATCCCACGCAAACGCCGCCGACGAGGCCCACGCGAATGTGCGCACGTTCTCCGCCCGGAACCGCCACGTCAGCCGCCCATCGTCCGAACGCGGCCGCGATTCCGCAGACCCGATCTCGTCAACCCCGCGGATCGTCACCGTCTGCGCCGACGACCGCGCCGCGCTCAGCCGTTCCACCTGACGCGCAGTCAGCACCTCCGCCTCATTCCCCAACTCGCCCGTCGCGGCGACCAGATGCGTGTCCGGCACGTCGATCATCACATCAAAGTCGCCAAAGTCCGTGTAGAACTCCCCCGTGCCCAGATACGGAAGCGTGTTCCACCCGTGCACGTCATCAAACTTCGCCACCGCCGGGAACCACTGCGCCAGTTGAAAGATCGGCCCGTCGCGGACATCGTCGATGCCCAGCCGGTCCGATCCGTAGCCCGGCACTTTCGCCGTCCACACGATGCTGAGCGAAACCGTCCCGCCGCGCGGCGCGATCGGCGCGGGCAGGTCGATCCGCGCCACCGTGTCGTACACGTGAACCTCCAGCGCGTCCGAGACATCCGGCAGGCCATCGGCCCGCGCCCCGGTCGATGCCGCAATCACCTGCACGCCGCCGCGAAACCCGTCGCGGTTGCCGAACCGGTCGCCCGGACCGGTCATCTGCGCACCCAGACTGTCCGGCCGGAACAGGTTCTGCTCCAGGTGCAGCCACACGCTCGACAACTCCTGCGGCGAGTTGTTCGTGTACACGATCGTCGACCGGCCGACAATCGACCGCGCCGCCTCGTCCAGCATCACGTGCATCGTGTAATCGCACCGCTGCTGCCAATACCCCGGGCCCGGCGCGCCGTTCGCCGCGCGCACATCGTTCGGCGCCGGCCACGCCGGCGGCGCAAACCTCGCGGCGAAATCTCTCGCCCGCGGCACATCGTCGCCGCTCGCACGCGAACCTGTTGACGCCGCGCCGCCGCCCGTTGCGCACGCGCCCAGCACACAGCACGCCACCCACGAAACGCCCGACCCGGCCACACGCACGATCGATCGAAGTTGCAACATGCGACAAGCGTAACGCGCCCGCGGCACTGCGCTCCGGGGCAGCGCGTGATTGGCCCCTCTGCCCCGGTCTCCAGACCGGGGCCACCAGAGTCCGGGGCCATCAGGTTCGAATCAACATGACCAACGCTCAGCCCGTGGCGGCTCGCGCCGCCGCCCCCGACTCGATCCGCTCCTGCGCCACGCTCCCCACCGCCAGCCCCTGGTCCTCGATCCACCGCACCAGGTCGCCGATCGTCACCAGCGCGCGGTCAAACCGCACCGTCATCGCGCCGCTCGCCGGGTCCACCGTCGCGCACCGAACTCCACGGATGCGCAGCACGGACCCCGCCGCGAACACCGGGGGCGACTCCGCCGAACAACGCTCGATCTGCATGGCGACCGCGTATTCGACCATGGGGCCTCCGTGCCGCAAGGCCCCGGCAAACACACCCAACGCACGGGGCGGTTGATGTGTCGGCCCAAACACCGGCCGCTCGTGATAAAGAAACAGTGAAGCCCAACCCGCCCGGGTCGTGCAAGTCGATGCCGTCTTTGGGGATAACTCACACCCCGCCGCGGGCCGCGCCGATCGCGTGCGCCGATCGCCGCATGGCCGAAAATGCCCAGGAGAGGATTTGAACCTCCATGCCCTTGCGGGCGCTACCACCTCAAGGTAGTGCGTCTGCCAGTTTCGCCACCTGGGCGGTGGTTCCGGTCGTGCCGGAAGGGCCGAACTCTACGGCCCGCCGCGGCGGGCGTCTACGGGCCGCTCCGCGCACCGCGAAATCACATGGCACCGGGTGCGACAGGCTTGAAGGCAGGAAACAGAGATCGTGGCCATTGCAGGCCTTGAACCACCGGACAAGCCCGGCGGCAGACCCCATTCCCTCGACCGATCGAACCGCGCGCCTTCTTCCCGCGCATCGGTGCGAGAAGTTGCACCCGCCCCGCCGATCGGGCCGACGATCCCTCCACCCCCCCACCCCCCACCCCCCGACCTCCCCCCTCCACCACAGTCCTCATTCACGCAGCGCGGCCGACCCCGCGCCATCGGACCCACAACGGCTAGACAACCCTCCGGTGAAGGCTGAGAATCACCGCCGATGCGAAGCCCCATCCCGCAAGCACTTGCTGCACGAACCGCCTTCGCGGTCGGCGCAGCCCTCGCGCTCTGGGCCTCGCACGCGGCCGCACTCGACGACCCGCCCCCCACGCCCGCTCCCCAGGCCCCCGAACCAACGCTCCAGGAAGAGGAACGCGAAGCCGTCGTCACGCTCCGCAGCGGCCAGCGCATCCAGGGCATTCTCGTCAAGGCCGATGGCCAGCACGTCGTGATCCGTGTCGCCGGGATCGAAGCCCCCTTCGCCGCGGCGGATGTCGAACGCTACGAACTGCTCCCGCCGCTGATGGAGCGCTACCGCGACCTCCGCAAGGCCGTGGGCGATGACCCCGACCAGATCCTCGCGCTGGCCCAGTGGCTGCGCGAGCGCGAGAAGTTCGAACTCGCGCTGGCCGAGGTCGACCGCGCCCTCTCCCACAACCCCGAGCACGGACCCTGCCGCCGCCTCAAGCACGAACTCGAACAGCAGATCCTGCTCAAGATGCGCGCCATCCGGCCCACCACGCCCAAGCCCGAGCCCGAGAGCGATGTGCCCGGCGGCGCCGAGGCCGGGCCGCGGCGGCCCCGCGCGACCGATGTCCCCCTGCTCAATGCCGCGCAGGTCGCACTGCTCAAGGTCTACGAAGTCGACCTCGCAGAGCGTCCGCGCCTGGTCGTCCCGCGCGAAACCATCGACCGCATGCTCGAAAAGCACGCCGGACACCCGCTCCTGCCCACCACCAAGGAAGGCCGCGACGCGCTCTACCGAAAAGACCCGGCCCACCTGCTCGACCTGATCTTCCGCCTCCAGGCACGAGACCTCTACCCGCAGGTGCAGGTCCTCGACATGCCCGGCTCGGTCCGCAAGTTCCGCGACGGCGTGCAGGCCACCTGGCTGCTCAACTCCTGTGCCACCATCACCTGCCACGGCGGGACCGATGCCGGCCGACTCGTCCTCGCCACCCGCCGCCCCAACGCCGAGCCGACCGTCTACACCAACCTGCTCATCCTCCAGCGCTTCCGAACCGCCGATGGCAAATCCCTCATCGACTGGGAACACCCCGAGCGCTCCCCGCTCCTGCAACTCGGACTCCCGCGCAAGGACTCTCTCTTCCCGCACCCCCCCGCGCCCATGGGCGTCTCCGGACGCGAAGGTTGGAAGCCCTTCTTCCGCTCCACCGATGACCGGACCTTCGAACGGTCCGTCGAGTGGATCCGCTCTATGTACCGCCCGCGGCCGGAGTACCCGATCGAGTACGAGCCCATCAAGCCCTTTGTCGCACCGCCACCCCCCGCCCCCCCCGCCCCCCCCATCCCCACGGCCCCCACGTCTCCACCCCCGCAGCCCACCCCGGGAAGCAACCCGCCCGAATCGGCGCCCGGCCCCTTGCAGCCCCAGCCTCCACATTCAACGCCTCCGGCGGAACCGCCGCCGCGATAGGTTCGCACCGAACAGGAGTTTTGCGGCCCGCTGGTCCGCTCGCTTCACACATCCCCGAATCCTGATAGAGTGTGACACCCTTCGGGCGGCCGTCGCCCCGACAATTGCCCGAACGCCGCGGCAGACGCTCCACGACCCAACAATCCGCCCTCCACCGACCTTCCCTCGACCTCTCGACCCGGAACGACCATGAGCCGACGAACCAACGCCCGCATCTCCAAGGCCGCCGCCCTGCTCGCGGCGTGTGCGCTCGGCCTTTCGCTCGCCGCGTGCGACCGCGCCGACCCCGTGCAGGCCGAGATCGACCGCGTCAGCACCGGCCTCGACGCCATCAGCACCTCCGGCGGCAACCCGCTGCCCAGCGTCGAGCAGCGACGGCGCGTGTACGAGTGGTCCATCAACCGCCTGACCGGCCGCTCCAGCCCGCGAAACGCCGTCGAATCCGACATCGCCGACCCCGAGCGCGAACTCAAGGCGCCCTACGCCGGGCGACAGGCAACCAACGTCGCCGACCCCGCGCCAACCAACCCGCCCGCCGTCGACTCAAAGAACGCCGGCCAGGCCGCCGCGGCCAACCTCCTCCTCGCCCGCGGACACGCTGGCCTGGCCGAGATCGCCGCGCAGGAGGCATCGCGGCTCGAGGCCGTCGCGCTGGGCAAGGTCCCCGCGGTCCGCGTCGCGCTCGACCAGTGGCTCTCGCTCAACGCCGCGGCCGACGCCCTCGCGCTCTACGACCCCGCGCCCGAGATCGCGCGCATCGAGACCCAGATCGCCGAACGACAGCGCATGGCCGACGAGCAGCGCGCCGCCAAGGACCGCCAACTCGCCGTCGTCCGCAGCATCGAGAAGCAGGCCGACGATCTCAACGCCCGCGCACGCACTCTCCGCGAGCAGGAAGCCGCGCTCCGCGCCTCCGCCGCGGGACAGAGCGAAGTCCGCCGGCTCGAGATCCTCACCGAGGCCACGCGTGTCCGCCGCGACGCCGACGCACTCGAGAAGCAGGCCGCCGACCACGTCGCGCAGGCCGCGCTCGAGAAGCCCCGCGCCGACGAAATGCAGGCCCGCATCGATGAGTACACCATGCAGGCCCAACTCCTCGGCCAGGAGCGCGAGAACGTCCGCAAGCGCGGGCAGGACCGCGCCGCGGCCGCACAGGCCGCGCGCGACGAGGCCCGCTCCGCCGCCGCTCGACTGAACACCCTCGTCGCCGATCTCGACGCGGCCCGCAAGGAGGCCGACGGCCCCGCCGAGGCCGCCGTCCGCGGATATCTCCAGGCCGTCGGCGCCGCCCGAAAGGCCGTGCAGAACGGCCCGCGCGAGTCCCAGGCCATCGCCGCCGTCTCCCTGGGCAACTACCAGCACCTCGTCGGCGAAGCCCACCGCACACAGGCCTTCGGACGCGCCGCCGTCGCCGACATCCTCTCCGCGGTCGCCGAGGCGCGCCCCCCGCTCCCGCAACGCGCCGAGTACGCCGCAAAGGCCGCCGAGTTCGCACGCCTCGCCGCCGAGTCGTTGAGGGAATCCCGGAGCGCGTACGGCGAAGCGCAGAGTTCCTACTCCCGCGGCAACGCCCAAAGCCTCGCCGACTCCATGCGGCACCTCGCCGGCGATCAGGCCGCCCCCGCCCCCGCCGATGATCCGGCTCCCGCCGATGACCCCGCCGCCGCAAGCGCGCCCAGCCCGCCCGCGGCGGCCATGGTCGCAACCGCCGGCAGCGCCGAGCAGGGTGTCCGCGCCGCCGTCGATCGTCTCATCACGGCCAGCCGCGCCATCGACACCGCCGCCATCAAGTCCATGATCCACCTCGACAACGCCGAGGCCCGCGCGGTCCTCGACACGCTCATCGATGTCAGCGAGGGGCCCGCCAAACTCAACGCCGCCGCCCAGGCGACCTACGGCAAATCGCTCAAGGAACTCATCGAGCAGAGCAGCGTCCCCTCGGTGCGCTCCAGCCCCCTGCTTGGTCAGTTGCTCCAGCAGTCCGACCAGTTGTCCATGCTCCCGGGCGACCTCGATTCGGTCACCGCGGCCGATGCGGTCATCCAGATGCAGGGCGACGACCGCGCGATGGTCACCATGCCCGGAAGCGACGACGATGTCTCCGAGCCGTCCACCATCGACTTCGTGAAACACGCCGGAGAGTGGAAGATCGACGCCGATTCCCTGCTGGCCGAGATGGGCGGCGTCCAGGGTCTGGCCATGCTCGGGCAGATGATCGGCCCCATCAAGGCCATGAGCGGCGCGTTCGCCACCGTCAACGCCAAACTCGCCGCGGGCGAGTATGCCGACGCCGACCGCATGCTCACCGACCTGAACAAGGAACTCATGACCGCGATGATGCGGTCCGGCGGACTCGGCGGGCCGGGGGGGCCGGGCGGCGGTTGACCCGGGGCGGCCCATGCGGCTACGTTCATCCCCCCGTGGGGTGTGGACACAAGGGGCGGAGGGACCGGCGCGTGCGGCGCGGCGGAGTTCGAACTGGTGGTTTTGGGCCGCGGCCCGGGAAGCACGTCAGCGCATGATCACGAGCCGACGACCCAGCACGCTCTTGGCCTTGGTGGTGTGCGCGGGCATTGCCGCCGGCGCGCCGGGCCAGACCGCCTGCAACATCCCCGACGACGTCGCCCGCTCCCGCAACATCTCCGAGTCCGACCGCACGCTCATCCGCGACTGCGTCAACAACAACCGCGCCGCCCTCGCCGCCGAGTACGACGCCGTCCGCCGCGCGCGAGTCGCCATGCTCGCGCCACTGCGCGTCTCCGGCGTGTCCATCGAGTTCCGCGCCGCCTACTCGGCCGAGGCCGAGCGCGCCATCGCCCCGCTCGTCCGAAGCGAACGCGACGACGTCGCCATCAACGCGCTGCGCATCGCCGGCGAACTCGGCACCGAGCAGGGCGCGCGACTCTGCGCCGCCGCGCTCGCCGACAAACGCCCCGGCGTCCGCATGATGGCCGCCGCGGGTCTGGCACGCACCTTCAGCATCCTGCACAGCGATGCGACCATGACCGCCCAGCAGATCGTCCGCGTGCTCAGCGACCTGGCCCAGGCCGCCCGCTCAGAGCCCGACCCGCTCGTGCTCGACGGCCTGGCGATGACCTACGAAGCCGCGTTCGGCCTGCCCACCTCCACCTCCGAACTGGCCCAGGCCCGCAACCGCGCCCTGCTCGACGCCGCGACCGAGTTCGGCAAGCGCGCCCGCGACGGCAAACTCGGACCCGAGGCCGTCCCCGCCATGCTGCGCATCAGCCTCTCGCTCCGCGAGCCCGTCCTCAACAGCCCCCCGCCGCCGGCCAACGTCCTCCGCGAAGTGTCGGGAATGGCCGGCGACTTCCTCGCCCACGTCCTCCGCCGAACCTCCGCGCGCGACGTCGGAGAGACCGAACGCGCACAACTCGGTGTCCTCGTCGCGCAATCCGAGAACCTCGTCTCCTTCGCCGCACGCGGCCTCAACGCCGCCTACGCCCCGCGAAACCTGAGCGAACTGGTCGCCTCCGGCCGCGACACCGACTTCGCCCGCCGAGCGCTCGACGTCATCGGCGCGGAGGGCGAACTCACCAAGCAGCCCTTCGGCCACCCGCGCGACCGCTTCGTCCGCTGACCGCGCGACCACCGCGCCAATCCGCGCGCTCCCCGCGACTCCATCGCCCCCCACCGGTATGCTTGGGGCATGGGCCGTCTGCTTGTCCCAATCGCGCTCCTCGCCGCGGTCCTCGTCGCCGTCGTCGCCGCCGACAGGCCCGCCCCGCGCGCCGACTTCGTCTTCATCAACCGCGGCGACATCTCCACACTCGACGTCCAGAAGGCCTCGTGGATGCAGGACCTCCGCGTCATCCGCCTCCTCTTCGAGGGCCTGGTCCGCAACAACGTCCTCGACCGCGACTACACCATCCAGCCCGCCGCCGCCGAACGCTGGGAGATCTCCGACGACGGACTGGTCTACACCTTCCACCTGCGCAATGACGCCTGCTGGAACGTTCGCGGCGAGGCCGTCCCCCTCACCGCGCACGACTTTGTCTTCTCCTGGCGACGCGCCATCCTGCCCGACACCGGCAGCGACTACGCCGGCCAGTTCCACCTCATCCGCGGCGCACGCGAGTTCGCCGACTGGCGCGCCGCACAACTCGACGAGATCGAGACCCTGCCCGCCGGCCCCGCGCGGCGCGACCGCGCCGCCGCCCTCTGGGCCCTGACCGAGCGCACCTTCGACCAGATGGTCGGCCTGCGCGCGCTCGACGACCGCACCCTGCGCGTCGAACTCGAACGCCCCACCGCCTACTTCCTCGACCTCTGCGCCTTCGCCGTCTTCTACCCCGTCTACCCGCCACTCGTGCGGCAGTACGACCGGCCCGACCCCGCCTCCGGCCGCCTCGACCAGCAGCAGGGATGGACCATGGCCGGAGTGCTGGTCGGCAACGGACCCTTCACCCTCGAATCGTGGCGCTTCAAGCGCGAGGTCCGCCTCGCCAAGAACCCGCTCTACTGGAATCGCGACTCGATCAACATCGACACCATCTCCATCCCCAGCAGCGAAGACGCCAACGCCCAGGTCCTCGCCTTCACCTCCGGCGGCGTCGATTGGGTCAGCGATGTCACGCCCCCCTACCGCCGACACATCGTCGACCGCAAAAAGCAGTTCTACAACGAGCACCGCGAGCAGTACCAGGCTCTCGTCGCCCGCGGGCTCGACCCCATCGAGATCGACCGCCAACTCCCGCCCGACCCCCGCAAAAACATCCACACCTTCCCCGCATTCGGCACCTACTTCTACAACTTCAACTGCCAGCCCAAACTCACCGATGGTCGCGACAACCCCTTCGCCGACCCGCGCGTCCGCCGCGCCTTCGCCCTCGCCGTCGACAAGCGCCGAATCGCCGAGCAGATCCGCGGCACCGGCGAGCAGGTCGCCGCGACGATTGTCCCCCGAAACTCGATCGCCAACTACCCCTCGCCCGCGGGCCTGCCCTACGACCCGCCCGCGGCCCGCGCACTCCTGGCCGAGGCCGGATACCCCGGCGGCAAGGGCTTCATCACCGTCGAACTGCTCTTCAACAAGGACGCCGGCCACGACGTCATCGCCCAGGCGCTCGCCAAGGACTTCCAGGAAAACCTCGGCGTCTCCGTCGTCCTCGCGCAGAAAGAAGTCAAGGTCTTCCGCCAGGACCTCAAGTCGCAGAACTTCATGCTCTCCCGCGCAGGGTGGTTCGGCGATTACGGCGACCCAACCACCTTCCTCGATCTCAACCGCTGCGACGATGGAAACAACGACCGGAAGTACTGCTCGCCGCGCTACGAAGCGCTCATGGACCGCGCCGCGGCGGAAACCGACCCCCTCACGCGTCTGCGCATTCTCGCCGAGGCCGAACGCCTCGTCGTCGAAGAAGACCTCCCGATGATCCCGCTCTTCCAGTACGTGCAGGTCTACCTCTTCGACCCCCACCGTGTCAGCGGCATCTCCTCCCACCCGCGCCAGCAGCAGGACATGTTCCTCATCGACATCATCGGCGACGGCAAGGGCGCGGAAGTGCCCCGCGCTCTGCCGCCACTCCCGCCCGCCGACGACCCGCGCCGGGTCGACGGTCCGGTTTCACTCTTCCCGGGCGGCTCGGCGGCGTCGCCCCTCGGCCGCGCCCGGACCGGAGGCCGCGCATGCTCGGCCTGATCGCCCGCCGCCTCCTCCAACTCCCGCTCATCGTCGGCGTGATCTACACGCTCACACTCACCCTCGCATGGGCCGTGCCCGGAAACCCCGTCGAGAACGACGAGGGCCGACGGCCGCCCCAGGCCGTCATCGAAGCCATCAAGCGGCAGTACAACCTCGACTCGTTCGGCCGCTTCTATTTCTCCTATCTCGACAACGCCACCGGCCTGCGCTGGACGCGCGACACGCTCTCGGGCCGCGCCGCCCAGCAGGCCGACCAGGCCCGCGCCGCCGGAGAGGCCGCGCCGGTCCGCCGCGTCTTCGACTTCGGACCCAGCCTCCAGTACGACGACTGGCGCGTCAACCAGATCATCGGCGACGCTCTCCCCGTCAGCATCGCGCTGGGCGCGATGGCCATGCTCATCGCCGTCTTCGTCGGCGTCGGCGCGGGAATCGTCGGCGCCATCCGACCCAACTCGCTGGCCGACTTCGCCACCCTCACCGTCGCGCTCGTCGGAATCAGCCTGCCCAGTTTCGTCGTCGGCACCACCCTCCTCCTCGTCTTCAGCGTCTGGATCAAGGCCTTCCCCATCGGCGGGTGGGGGCTCGGGCAGATGATCCTCCCCGCCGTCACGCTCAGCCTGCCCTTCGCCGCCTACATCGCGCGCCTCACCCGCATGGGCATGCTCGAACACCTCGGCGCCGATTTCATCCGCACCGCTCGCGCCAAGGGCGTCAGCGAAACCGGAATCGTCCTCAGGCACGCGCTCAAAAACGCCTTCCTCCCGGTCCTGAGTTACCTCGGCCCCGCCGCCGCCATGGCCATGACCGGATCCTTCGTCGTCGAACGCGTCTTCACCGTCCCCGGAATGGGACAGCACTTCGTCAACGCCGTCCTCAACAAGGACCTGTTCCTCATCATGGGCGTCGTGCTCGTCTACTCCACGATGCTCGTGCTCTTCAACCTCACCGTCGACGTGCTCTACCGCTGGGTCGACCCGCGCATCGAGTAGCCCGCCGGTTACCACGCCAGCCGCACGAACACCTGCACCACGATCATCGTCTGCACTCCCGCGACCAGGTCGTCCAGCAGGATGCCCCACCCGCCCCGGACACGCTGCAGCCCGTTCGCCGGCGGCAGTTTCAGGATGTCGAACACCCGGAATCCGAAAAACACCACGCAGCACGTCACCGCCCCGTGCACCAGCGTGTCCGCCGCCGACGCGGGCAGTAACAGCAGCGGGATGCACACGCCCGCCGTCTCATCGGCGCACACGCTCCCGGGGTCCTTCTTGCCGAATCGCGCTTCGGCCGCCTCGCCATACACCACGCACCCGATGCAGAACACCACCAGCACCAGCGCGATCACCGCGTTGAACACCCACTGCGCCGCCGGCCCGTCCGCCGGGCCATACCCCGCCAGTATCATCGCCGCGGCGAGCGCGACCGGCGGAATCGAGCCCCACGTCCCCGGCGCCGGCCGCAGGTGCCCCAGCCCGAACGTCGTCACCACCGCGCCACCCAGCGGCGAAAGTCCCGCGGTCGCTTCGCCTTTCATGCGCCCGCCCCCGGCCCGCGCCCGTCGCGCACAACATTCCACGCGCGCCAGATGTACGGCAGGCCCGACCACACCGTCGCCGCCATCGTCGCCCACACGATCGTGTCGATCAGCACGCGACCCAGCCGCGCAGGCTCGGCAACGTGGTGCGGGCTCTCGCCCGGGTCGGCCAGCGCGATCAGCACCAGCACCGCCGGCACGCACACCGACTGCAGCACCATCTTGATCTTCCCGCTCTTCGACGCCCCGAACGACACCCCCGCGCCCTCGAACGCCGCGCGGATCGATGTCACCAGCAGTTCCCGACCAAGCACCACCACCACCATCCACGGGTACACCCCGCTGATCTGCTCCGCCGGCCGGCCATCGGTCGTGAACCCCGGTCCGGCCAGGAACACGAACGCGCCCACCACCAGCAACTTGTCCGCGAACGGGTCCATGATCCGCCCGAACACCGAGACCTGCTGCCAGCGCCGCGCAAAGTACCCGTCCAGCGCATCCGTGATCGCCGCGACCCCGAACACCGCCGCGGCCCACAGCAGCAGCCAGTCCGCACCCGTCAACACCGATCCCTCCCGACCCGGAGCGACCGACGCCCTGTGCCGGTACCACGACAACAACACGAAAAACACCACCGCCAATAGCACCCGCGACGTCGTCAGCAGGTTCGGCAACGATCGGTACACCCACCCCGCGGCGGGATGATCAGGGCCCGCAACAGGGGCCCGGCCGGGGTGTCCTTCGGTCGGCGGCATCGCTCGGCCATGGTAACGCCTGTCCGCGCTCCGCACGCGCCCCTCCCCACGCCCCCGGCTACCACCCACCCGACCGACCATCCAAACAAAACCCTTTGAACCTCCGGGCCACACCCATCTCTCCATTTGACCGATGGTTGGAGGCTTCTATCATCCGCGCTTGCTCGGCGGGCTGAACCCTGCCCAGCGGCGTGCGAGTGCCGCTGTAGCTCAGTGGTAGAGCGCACCCTTGGTAAGGGTGAGGCCGTGGGTTCAATCCCCACTAGCGGCTTTGTCAGCAGTCTCGGGGTGGGCGGGGGGCAGGGTTCGACGCACGGCCGCGGCGAACATTGTCCGGAGTGCCGGCCACACACTGGCGGCCGTACTGTCGTTGTCGCCAGTCTTGAAGCAGAAGAACCAACACACCGTTTTCAATCACGCGGAGGTCGTCAGACATGGCAAAGGGCGTATTCGAGCGGACCAAGCCACACGTCAACGTGGGCACCATCGGGCACATTGACCACGGCAAGTCCACCTTGACCGCGGCCCTCTCGGCGCGCTCCGCCGCGAAGTACGGCGGCGCGATCAAGTCGTACGCCGAAATCACCAAGGGTGGTACGGTCCGCGACTCCAACAAGACCGTGACGATCCACTCGTCGCACACCGAGTACGAAACCGACAAGCGGCACTACGCCCACGTCGACTGCCCCGGCCACGCCGACTTCGTCAAGAACATGATCACCGGCGCCGCCCAGATGGACGGCGCCATCCTGGTCGTGTCCGCCGCCGACGGCCCCATGCCCCAGACACGCGAGCACGTCCTGCTCGCCCGCCAGGTCGGCGTCCCCTACATCGTCGTCTTCCTCAACAAGGTCGACCTCGTCGACGACCCCGAACTCCTCGAACTGGTCGAGGTCGAGGTCCGCGACCTGCTCAACAAGTACGGCTTCCCCGGCGACACCACGCCCATCATCCGCGGCCAGTCCAAGGCCGCGCTCGAAAACCCCAAGGACGACAAGATCTGCGAGCCGATCGACAAACTGTTCGAGGCGATCGACTCCTACATCCCCGAGCCCCAGCGCGAGACCGACAAGCCCTTCCTCGTCTCCGTCGAAGACGTCTTCTCGATCAAGGGCCGCGGCACCGTCGCCACCGGCCGTATCGAGCGCGGCGTCGTCAAGGTCGGTGACGCCGCTGAGATCGTCGGCCTCCGCAAGGAGAACAAGACGACCACCGTCACCGGCGTCGAAATGTTCAACAAGACCCTCGACCAGGGTCAGGCCGGCGACAACGTCGGCGTGCTCCTCCGCGGCGTCGAGAAGGACGACATCGAGCGCGGCCAGGTCATCTGCAAGCCCGGCTCCATCAAGCCGCACACCAAGTTCAAGGGTCAGATCTACGTCCTGACCAAGGAAGAGGGCGGCCGGCACACGCCGTTCTTCGCCGGCTACCGCCCGCAGTTCTACTTCCGCACCACCGACGTCACCGGCTCGCTCAAACTCCTCGGCGGCGCCGAAATGTGCATGCCCGGCGACAACGTCGAGATCGAGGTCGACCTGGTCGACAAGCCCGTCGCCATGGAGCCCGGCCTCCGCTTCGCCATCCGCGAGGGCGGACGCACCATCGGCTCCGGAACCGTCACCTCGATCATCGAGTGACCGACCCGTCCGACATCTCGAGAATCGGAGGGGGCGTACGCATCACACAACCTGGCCCATCGGCGCGAGCCGGTGGGCCGGTTTGACGAACAGACCGGCCTGAAACGAGGTAACAACAATGGCAAAGAAGGGTAAAGCGCTCGCCCGCGAATACGTCTGGCTCCAGTGCTCCGAGTCCGGAGACATGAACTACCGCACCGAGATCAACGTCAAGGGCGGCATCGCCGAGAAACTCAAGGCCGGCTTCAAAAAGTACAGCCCGCGCCTCCGCAAGCACACGCTCCACAAGATCAAGCGAAAGTAACCAGTCAATCCCGAGCCGAAGCCCGCCCGGATGCCCCGGGCCGGATTCCCGCTCCTTCGAACGCCGGTAGCTCAACTGGTAGAGCAGCGGATTCCAAATCCGCAGGTTGCGGGTTCAAGTCCCTCCCGGCGTGTTGTTCCGAGTCCTTGAACGTACCGATCACGGGAACGATTCCATGTCGCTGGGCATTTACAAGCAGGGCCAGGGCTACTGGGTCCGCGTCATGACCGCGGTCCTCCTCGCCGTCGCCACTCTCGGCGCCGCCGGATGGGTCGCCAACCAGGTCTCCGTCTTCGAAACCCGCCTCCCCAGGAACTCCTGGCGCCTCACACTCGACAACGTCTCGGGAACCGTCAACCCCGGCGACCGCGTCGAACTCATCGGCAAGGCCGAAGTCTCCGGCGCGCCCGCGCCGATCCTCGGTACCGCCGAAGTCGTGTCCTACGCCCCCGCGCAGGAGGAACTCATCCTCCGCCGCGTCGAAATGTCCGTCGCCGGTACCGGGCCCGATTCCTCGGTCCGCGTCGCTCACCCCGCCCGCTCCTTCGCCGCCGACTACCGCGTGCGACCCGCCGGAATCCCGCTCATCGAGCCCAAACTGCTCATCGGCATCTCCGTCGGCGTCGTCCTGCTCCTGGGTTCCATGCTCGCGTACTACTTCGTCGGTGTCCGCCGCGGCAGCGTCGAGTTCCTCATCAACACCGACATGGAAATGAAGAAAGTCAACTGGTCCACCCCGCGAGAGGTCCGCGGATCGACCATCGTCGTCATCTGCGCCTGCTTCATCATCGCCACGTTCCTCTTCGGAATCGACCTCATGTTCCAGTGGTTCTTCCGCGTCATCGGCATCCTCGTCGACGTGCAGTCAACCACCGTGTGAGTCGCCGCGTGGGGTTCGGGGGGCGGGGGGGGAGGGGGGGGGAGGGAGTCGCCATGTCGAACGAAACAACAGAGCAGACCGCCCCATCCGAGCAGCCGGTCAAGGCCGACATGATCTCCGGCGACGAGCCCATCCGCCGCGAAGGCATGGACTGGTTCACGCTGCGCGTCGCCTCCAACAAGGAGAACTCGGTCCGCGAGACGCTCCTCCGCAAGGTGCAGATCGAGAAGATGACCCACCTCGTGGGCCGGATCCTCGTCCCCACCGAGAAGACCAAAACCATCAAGGGCGGCAAGCAGAAGATCGTCGAGACCAAGTTGTACCCCGGCTACGTCTTCGTCGAGATGCGCCTCGAACCCGATGGCCGAATCCCGCAGGACGTCTTCTTCCTCATCAAGGAAACCACCGGCGTGGGCGACTTCGTCGGCACCGCCGGCCGGCCCACCCCGCTCCGCGAGCACGAGATCGAGAAACTCCACGTCGACTCGCGCCGACCCGAGGAAGAGCCCGTCATCAAACTCGTCTTCCAGAAGGGCGAGCCCGTCACCATCAAGGAAGGCCCCTTCCAGGGCTACGAGGGAACAGTCGACGAACTCGTCCCCGAGAAGGGCATCGTCCGCGTCCTCGTCACCATCTTCGGCCGCCAGGCCCCGATCGAAATCGAGGAGTGGCAACTCGCCAAGGCCGGGCAGGAATAGACCCGCCCCACACCCGCACGCACCCCGCCGGCCGCTCCTCATCGGGCGGCCGGTTGGTCCTTGCAGCCGTCGATCACGCCGCGCACGCGGGCTCCGGCCGCGACCCCGCATCGCTCGTCGCGTCCGCGGGCGAGAGCGGGTACACCGCGTGCACCCGCAGGCCCTGCCGCTCATACACCCCCCGCCGCTCCCAGATGCTCCGCTGGTGAATGTAACTTGAGATCACCACGTCGGTCGCGCCGTGCTCCGCCGCCGACTCCGGCGCGATCACCGGCCAGCCCAGCAGCCGCGAACCCCAGCGCTGCCGGTCATCGTCGCTCACCGCGACGATCTCCGCCCGCGAGTTGGCCAGCGCCGAAGCAAGTTCGATGGTGTGCCGACCCGCCCCGTGCAGCACGACCCGCCGGCCGGCGAGCCGCGCCAGCGCCGCGACCATCCGCCGCGCCCCCTCCGGGCCCACGCTCCCGGACATCCCAGGGCTCGTGCGCGACGAACTGAACGCGCTCGGCCAGTCCGTCCGCCACCACCGCGCCGGACCCGCCGCCGCGTCATCGATCGCCCGCCCCGCACGCTCCACGTGCCGATCGATCGAAAAATGCTCCCGTGCCGCCCGCCACGCCGCCAGCGACATCGCGTCGCGGTCCATCGCCAGGAACCGCTCCAACCCCTCGGCCAAACTCGCGGCGGTCGCGGCCTCGTCATCCTCCGGCCGCGCGCCCACGAACACCGCGCTCTCACCATCGCACAGGCCGCTCGTCGCGCCGCTGTTCGCCGCCGTGATCACCGGCACGCACCCCTGCGCCATCGCCTCGATCCGGCTGATGCACAGCCCCTCGAACCGCGATGCCAGCACAAACGCATCCGCCCCGCGCAACATCTCCCCGATCTGCGCGGCATCCGCCCTCGCGATGCGATGCACCCGCGGCCGCTTCGAGATCAGCCTGTCCACGTCCCCCTCCGCCGGCCCGCTCCCCACCAGCGTAATCCGATGATCGATGCCCCGAGCGCCCAGTTCGTCGCTCAGCAGCGCCAAGGCGCCCACGCGCTTCTGCCGGTGCTCCATCCGACCCGTGTACACCAGCCGCAACGGCCGACCCGGCAGCGGCGGACGCGCCGCCGCGGGCGTTGCCGGCACCTCCACCCCGTGCGGGATCGTCTCGATGTCACCCTCCCGTCCCGGGAACATCGCGCCCAGCGAACGCACATACCGCTCATCAATCGCCACATACCGCGAGATCACCGGCTCATACCGACGCAGGATCGACGTGTCATACTCCGAGTCCGCGTGCTGCCACGCCAGCACCCGCAGCGTCTCCGCCTGCGTCGCGCACAGCGTGGCGAACAACCCGTACGAATCACCGAGAATGTTCGGCATCACGACCACCGGCCCCCCGCCCGGGCCATACGCCGCCCGCGCCAACCCCGAGATCGCGCGACGATACTCCGATACAAACGGCGACAGGTCCCCTTCCGCCTCCCCCATGTGCGGCCAGCCCGAGGGCTCGATCCGCCGGACCGCCGCGTGCAGCCGAATCTCCGCCGCGGGCTGGTCCGCCGCGCGCGGATGCACAATCAGCGCAACCCCCCGGCCACGCTCCGCCAGCCCGTTGGCCAGCCGTACCGCCCAACTCGTCACGCCGCCAAGGTCCAACCCATGGGGCAGACTGATCAACAGCGGCGCGAGCCGGCGGCCCTCGCCCTCTTCGCGGCACTCATCCATGCAGATTCGATCGGCCCGCGCAGGGCCTTCGGGCCCAGTTTTGGTGGTCGTCCGCCGCACGGGTCGATAACCACTCCGAGGTTCCGGGGGAACGCGCGCCATCATGTCGCGCCCCGCGGCGGTGCGCGCCCGCCGGGACCGTTGCGGAGCAGTTCGTGCCCGGCGCACAGATGCGGACATCTTCTCCCCCGCCCGTCGTCGCGCTGGTGCAATACGCCGCCGATGCGGATCACTTCTCCGGCGTCGACAGCGCGCTCGCCGCCCGCAGCATCCGCCCGGTCCGTGTGAACGAGTGGGAACTGCCCGATCTCGACGCGCTCGCGCCCGGCGCCCTCGCCGTCAAGGACACGCAATCGCCCCTCGCCCTCGCCGCGCTGCGCTGGGCTCGCGCCCGCGATGTCCCCACGCTCCTGCTGATGGACGGCATCGTCGAGCACCGCAACACCTTCCACAACCCCGATGCGGGCGACGCCTTCCTGCGCCCCGCGCCCGTCGATGTCGTCGCCTGCGCCGGCGAGACCGACCGCGCCAACCTCTGGTCATGGGGCAACTTCGCCATCGCCACCGGCCTGCCGCGCATCGAGGCCGCCTTCCCCGCGCCCCTCCCGCTCGATCGCCGCGGCCCGCTGCTGGTCGCCACCGCGAAAAGGCCCGCCTTCAACCCCGCCGAGCGCGACCGCCTCGCCGCCGCCCTCATCGCCCTGCGCGATGCCGCCGCCGACTCTCCCTGGCGCGGCCGCATCCTCTGGCGACTCACCGCCGGCCTCGACGATGCCATCGGCGTCGCCAACACCCACGGCCCGCTGGCCGATGCGCTCCGCGCCTGCGCCGCCGCGGTCCTCACGCCGTCCACGCTCCTGCTCGAAGCCATGGCCGCCGGGCGACCGTGCGCCATCCTCCACCCGCACGATGGCCCGCTCTGGCAGGATGCCATGACCGTCTGCCGCGATGCCGACCCGCGCTCGCTGCGCGCCGCGCTCACCACGCTCGCCGATCCCTCCGACGCCGATCGCGCACGCCAGGCCGCCGCGCACGCGCGGATGTCCGCCGCCGCCGTTGGCACGACCGCCGCCGACCGCGTCGCCGATGCGCTCGACCGCCTTCTCCGCGGCGAGATCGGCGCGGGGCCCGGCCGCCGGCGCGAGTTGCAGCCCGTCGCGCGCATCCCCGCGCCCCTGCCGCGCGGCCCGCGCGCCCGCGTCGTCTCCTGCGTCGCCTGCGAAGACACGCCCATCGGCGGCGTGATGACCTGGTCCCTCCGAATGGGCCGCGAGTTCGCAGCGCAGACCAATGACCCGCGATACGACTTCCGCACCCTCGTCATTGCCATGCAGCCCGGCGCCTGGCGCAGCGACGACTTCGACCCGATGGCCGATCCCCACACCCACCTCTGCGCCGTCGACCCCCTCGCCCCGCACCACGAACGCGTCGAGACCATCCGTCGCGCGCTCGAAGCCCTCGCGCCCGACATCGTCCTGCCCAACTACAACGACGCCTGCTCCATGGCCGCGGCCCTGCTCCGGCCCCGCGGCGTCCGCACCATCGCCGTCGCACACTCCGACAACGACTCCTACCGCGATCTCGCTTCGACCTACGACACCTGGTCCGCCGGCGTCGGCGTGAGCCGGGCGTGCATGTCGTGGCTCGCCCCGATCGCCGCGCACAGGCCCATCGCGCAGATCGTCTACGGCGTGCCCGTCGCCACCCATGACTCACCCCGCCCCGGCGCGGCCCATCCCGCCGCGCCCCTCCGACTGGCCTACATCGGGCGCATCGTCGAAGAGCAGAAACGCGTCGGCGACCTCATCGTCCTTCTGCAACATCTCGCACAGCGCCGCATCCCCTGCGAACTGCACCTCGTCGGCGACGGGCCCGACCTCCACGCCTGGCGCGCCAGACTCTCCACGGCCGATCTGCCCGGCATCGCCGTGCGAATCCACGGCCGACGCAGCCCCGCGTGGGTCGAGCGCTTCCTGCCCACCATCGATGCCTGCCTGCTCGTCAGCGCGTACGAGGGCACCAGCGTCGTCATGCTCGAAGCCATGGGCCGCGGCGTCGTCCCCGTCGTCACCGCCGTGCGCTCGGGCGTCGCCGAGTGGGTGCGCGACGGCGAGAACGGCGTCATCGTGCCCATCGGCGCCATGGCCGACATGGCCGCGCGTATCGGCCGACTGCACGCCGACCGCGCGCTCCTCGACCGTCTCGGCCGCGCCGCCTGGCAGACCATCCGCGACAGCGGCCTGAGCATCGCCGCCACCGCCGCGGCATACGCGCGCACCTTCGATGCCGCGCTCGCCGCGCCCATCGACCCGCGACCCTCCGACACCGCGCTCCGCCCCGCCGACCTCTGGCGCTGGAACCTGGGCGGCCCCTCCCCACGCGCCGCCGAGGCCGATGCCTGGTGCGAGCACGCCCTGCGCGATGCCGGATTCACCCGCATCGCCCTCGACCACTGGCGCGACAACTGCGACGCCGTCCTCGTCCGCTCCTCACGCAACGAGCCCGTCAGCGCGGAAGAGATCGCCGCGTGGCGCGCCCGCGGCGTCGGAATCGCCGTCTCGCCGCACCTCCGGCAGGACGGCCTCCCCGCCCGCGCCCTCGCCGCGGTCCGCGCGGCCATCACCGCCGGCGCGCAGCGCATCGCCGTCTACCCGCCCGGCCGACACACCCGCCGCATCGCCGCGATCTTCCGCCGCGAACTCTGGTCCGATTCGCCCGGCGGCTTCCCCTTCGTCGGCTTCCTCGACGACGACGCGCGGCCCGGCCGGCAGACCCTCGGCCTGCCCGTCGTGCCGCCGCGCCAGGCCCTCGACACGCTCCGCCCCGACACCGTGCTCCTCTCGACCGATGCGCACGAGGACGCGCTCTGGGCGCGCGCTGCGCCCCTGCGCGCTGCCGGCGTCAACGTCATCCGCCTCTACGGCCCCGGCCCCGTCCCGCCCGACGTCGAAGTGACCATGCAAGGAGCCGCCCATGCCCATGGCGCCCGTTGAAGTGCTCGAAGCCGCGGGGCTCGATTCCTGCGCAGGACCCTCTCGCGGCATCGCGCTCGGCGCCGCGCTCGACCAGCGCCTGTTCCTGCACGCAATCGGCCCCATCTACGACGAGGTGAAGGACTTCAAGCGCACCCGCATGGCCTGGCCGCGCCTGGCCCAACTCGCCGCGCTGGCCCGCGCCGTCGTGCGACTCGGTATCCCCGGCGACTTCGCCGAGTTCGGTACCTGGCGCGGCGGCTCCCTCTACCTCGTCGCCGAGACCTGGCGACGACTGGAGCAGAATCGCGACCTGATCGCCTTCGACTCCTTCGCCGGCCTCCCGCCCACAGCCCCCCGCGACGGCGCGGCCCTGCACCAGGGCCAGTTCGCCGATGTCGATGTCAACGAGGTCCGCGCGTTCTTCGCCGCTCGCGGCCTGTCGCGCGTCCACCTCGTGCAGGGCTGGTTCCAGCAGACCATCAGCGCGCTCGACGGCCGAACGCTCGCGCTGGCGCACATCGATTGCGACACCTACGACAGCGCCATCGCCGTGCTCGCGCGCGCGTGGGATTCGCTCGCCCCCGGCGGCTTCCTCGTCGTCGACGACTACGCCCACCCCGACTGCCCCGGCGTCACCATCGCCGTCGAGGAGTTCTTCGCACGGCGCGACGAAATCGTCTGGCAGACGCCCATGCCCGAAAGCGCGACCGCGCCCGGCCTCAACTGCTCCTGCTGGATCCGCAAAGACGGCGGGCCCGATGCGGACCAGTCCTCGAACGCCGCCCGCGCGGCCCACGACCCCGGATCGCTCCGATCACGCCTCGTCGAACTCACCGCGCAGGTCTGCGCCGCCCGTGGCCTCCGCCGAATCGCGCTCTACGGCGCGGGCCGACACACCGAGTCCATCCTCCCCGGCCCGTGGCCCGCGGCGGGAGTACAGGTCGTCGCCGTCCTCGACGACCACGCCGCCGCCAACCGACCCAGCATCGCCGGTGTGCCCATCGTCCGCCCGGAGGCCCTGCCCGTGCCCATCGACGCGGTCGTCGTCAGTTCCGACCGCTTCGAGGAAGCCATCGCGGCCCGTGCCGCGGCGGTGTTCGCCCCGCGCGGCGTGCCCGTCCTGAAGTTGTACGGTCGATGAAGATTCTCGGACCGCGCTCAACAAGCCCGGCCGGAGGTCCGATAGTGCATGGGGAATGGCGGGGGTTGGAGGTGCGTGTGATCCTGCCGCGAATGGACCTCTTGATCGCCGGAATGGGCCGCGCCGGCACGACCGCGCTGGCCAACCTGCTGACGACTCCGCCCGACCGCTGGGTGCTCATCGAGCCCGGCCTGACGCGCGACGGCGTGGGCGACCACGTCTTCGAGCAGGCGCGCCGCTTCGGCCCGCCCGTGGCCGTGAGCGAGGCGCACTGGCGCGCCGGCGGGGACCGCGAGACCGGCCTTGAGCGCTTCGCGCGGACCATCGGGCCCGGCCTCTCGGCCCTGCGCGGCTGGGGCGTGAAAGAAGTCAACCCCACCGGCCTCGACGAGATCATCCGCGTCTTCGAGCCGCGCAAAGTGCTGCTGGCCGTGCGCGACATCCGCGATTGCGCCATCAGCGTGCTCGAAAAGTCGAGGCTGCACGCCGCGGAACGCAGGAGCGTGCAGAGCGATGAATGGCTGGCGCGTCGCTTGACCGATGCGGGCGCTGCGCTGGTGCGCCTGCGCTCGAGGCTGGATCCGGCGCGCGTGCGCACCGTGCAGTACGAGCGCTTCACCACCGATCCGCTGTACCGCGCCGCGCTCGAAGACTGGCTCAACTGGCCGCTGACGGGCGACCCCGGGCGGTGCATGGACCTGTTCGGCCGCGAGTACGAGGTCGCGCGGCACGCCGGCACGGTCACCGCGTCGAGCGTCGATCGGCGCGAGCGCGAGCAGTCGCCGGAGGCTCTGCGCTTCGCGGCGGGTGTCGAACGCGCCGCCGCGGCGTACCAGCAGGCGTTCGGCTACGCCCAGCACGCGGCGGAGGTCGCGGCATGAGCACCCGGCTTTTTCGGAGCGAATCATGCGTTGTCTGATGGGGTTGAAGCACCGCGAGCGCCTCGTGTCATTCGTGCCGCCGGGCGGCCGGATGCTCGAATGGGGCGCGGGCGGCTCCACCGTGTGGCTTGCGCGAAACCTGCCCGAGGGTGCAACGCTGACGAGCATCGAGCACGACCGCGAGTGGTTCTACGAGGTTGCCAACCATCTGGGCAACGGCGGGAGGGGCCCGCGCGACAACGTGCGCATGCTGCTGCGCGAGCCGACCGGCCCGCTCGGCGCCAACGCGACCGCCGCGGAGGATGACCCGACCAGCCTTCAGCCGTTCATCGATGGCGCCGATGGCGAGCGGTTCGACGTGATCCTGGTCGATGGCTACGCGCGCGGCGCGTGCCTGGAGAGGGCCCGGTCGCTGCTCAACCCCGGCGGGGTCGTCGTGCTGCACGATGCGCAGCGCGAGTGGTACGACACCGGCAAGGCGCTCTTTGCGGCGCGCGGGCACATGGGCTCGTGCCCCGACTACCCCGGCCCGGAACTGTGGTGGGGCACCAACAGCGGCGATGTCGCCTTCCGCCCCGCGCGGGCCACGCTCAATCACGAGCAGATGCCCATCGTGCTGTGCTACTTCACCCTCGACACGCCCTACGCGGACGAGGCGAAGAAACTCAAGGCCTCGTGCCTGCGCCTGGGGCTCGAGCATCGCATCGTGGGCGTGCAGCCGCGAGGGTCGTGGGAGGCCAACTGCGCATACAAGGCGCGATTCGTGGAAGAGCAGTGGCGCGCCCTCGGCAGGCCCGTTCTGTGGGTCGATGCCGATGCGATCGTGCACCGCACGCCCGATCTCCTTCGCGGCGTCGCGGCGGACTTTGCCGTGCACCGCGCGCTGGGCTGGATGTTCGCCAGCGGCACCGTCTTCTTCAACCAGACTCCCGGGGCCGAGGCCCTGCTGGTGCGCTGGCGCGAACGCTGCGAGGCCGACCCCGGGACCTGGGACCAGGTACACCTCGATGCGGCGTGGGAAGATGTGGCGCGCGAGCAGCCGCTGGAGACGCTCTGGCTGCCGCGGGAGTACACGTTCATCAACGATCTCGAGGATGTCGCGCTGACCGAAGATCCGGTGATCGAGCACACGCAGGCATCGCGCAGGTACAAGGCGACGGTGTCGGCCGCTGGGGGCGTGCCCGAGGCGCAGCCGGTGTACCCCGAGGATCTGATCGCGGCGCGGCGGGCCTCGCGGGCACGCGCTGCGGGCGCAGCCATCGCCGCGCCGACCGCCGCATCGCAGACGACGATGCGGCCGCGCGTGACCATGAAGCCCGAGGAACTCCCCGTGCGCATCAAGATCGCGATGGTCGATCGCCTCGCGCTGGAGTGCGTGCAGTGCGGCGTCCGGCGCATCGCGCTCTACGGCGCGGGTCGGCACACGCAGGAGGTCGCGCTGTGGCCGCTCAGGTCGCGCGGGATCGAGGTCGTCGCGATTCTCGATGATGCGCCGAAGATGCCGACGATCAACGACATCCCGGTCGTGCGACCCTCGGACCTTGATGAGATCGTGGACGCGGTGATCGTGTCCAGCGATTGGCGCGAGGAGCAGATCGCCGAGGCCGCTTCGGAGGTCTTCGGGCCGCGGGGCGTGCCGGTGCTGCGGATCTACCGGTGGGAGGCGCGCGGCGCGGCCGAAACCGGCCGATGACGCACAAAGTATAGTTGCTATACTTTCTGCGTCGCAGCCGCCGCGGCCGCTTCGTGCACGCGCCAGAAGTGCGAAAACGACCCGGCGATGCTCATCGGCAGGATCTTGGCGCGCCCCGCCGCGCCCATGCGCGAACGCAGAGAATCGTCGATCGCGAGCATCGCGATGGTCTCCGCCCAGCGCGCTTCGGCGGCGCGGGTCGCGGGCAGCACGAAGCCCGTCGAGCCGTCGTCGACGACTTCGCTCGGTCCGCCCTGGTCGGTCACGATCACCGGCAGCCCAGCGCACTGCGACTCCATGACCACCTGACCGAGCGTGTCGGTGGTCGAGGGGAAGATGAACAGGTCGCTGCCCGCGTAGATGGTCGCCAGTTCGCGCCCGTGACGGAACCCGAGGAAGACGGCGTCGTGCGGGGCGAGTTCGGCCATCATCCGCTCGCGGTACGGGCCATCGCCCACGACCAGCAACTGCGCATCGACTCCCGCGCGGGCGCACGCAGCGCGGGCCGCGGGCCATGCGCGGGCGAGCATCGGCAGGTTCTTCTCGATGCTCACGCGCCCGACGTACAGCGCCTTGATGCTGCGCTCGCGCACGCCGAGCGATGCAAGCGATCTCCAGAGCGCGGGGGCTTCAACCCGCATCGCCGAGTCGAACGCGGCCGTGTCGATCCCGGGCTGCAGCCGCACGATCCGCTCGCTCCGAATGCCGATGCGCTGCATTCCCGCGGCGTACTCCATCGAGCGCGTGAACACCCGCGCGAACGGGCGGTAGAACCACCTCATGTGAGCGCTGCACAGCCAGGTGAACACGGGGTCGTCGAACAGATGGTCGATGTACGCCGGGAAATCGGTGTGGTAGGTGCCGATCAGCGGCAGGCCGTGCCGCACCGCGAAGCGCCGGCCCAGCGTGCCGACGGGACCGGGCGTCGAGACGTGCACGATGTCGGGCGCGAGCCGCGCGGCGAGTTGCAGCGTGGGGCCGCGCCTGGGCAGGGCGAGTTCGAGTTGCGGATAGCCGGGCATCGGCCGCGCATGGAGCGGCGGCACGTTGTGGATGAACGCGCGCTCGCCATCCGGCGGCGCGGGCAGGCGGGTGCTGGTGATGATGTGCAGTTCGTATCCCGCCGCGGCGGCCTGGTCGCCGACATTGCGGATGAAGCGCGAGACGCCGTTGACGTCGTTGAGCGTGTCGGTGAAAAGGACCAGGCGCATCGGTCGGCAGCGTACCCGCGTTTCGCGCCGGCCGCGGGGCGAGGGGCAGGGCAGCGCGTGCCGATTCACCAAGCCTTGACACAAAGCGAAAGGGCCCGCACCGGGGAGGCAAGCCGGTACGGGCCTTTCACAGAACAACGAGCCGTGTCGAGCGTCGCGGGTGCGGAGGGCGATCCGCCGCGGCCATGACAAAGATGCAATTGAGCGGGTGTCGGGGCCAAGGGGGAAGGCCGCGGGGGCGTGTTGGGCCGTGGGCGGCGCGGTTTATCCGGGTTGTGCAGCGCGGGGTGAGGATTCCCGGACGTACACTGACGGGCTCATGCCGCCCCGCAGCACCAGACAGCAGAAACAGAGAGCGGGCTCGCGCCCGACGCCGCACGTGGCCGTGTTCCCGGGATCGTTCGACCCGGCGACGTTCGGGCATCTTGATGTGATCCGCCGCGGCAGAAGGCTGTTTGACCGGCTGGTGGTCGCGGTGGGGCGCAACCCGGGGAAGGATGCGCTCTTCACGCCCGCCGAGCGGGTGGACATGCTCCGAGAACTGGTCGCGGCGATCGTTCGCGATGAGCCGGGCGAGGCCGAGGTGATCGTCGAGAGTTTCTCGGGACTGACGGTGGACTTTGCGCGCCAGGTCGGCGCAACGATCCTGCTCCGCGGCATACGGAACCTGTCGGACCTGCAGAGCGAGGTGCAGCAGGCGCTGACCAACCGCCAGGTGGCGGGATTGGAGACGGCGTTCATCGTCGCGGGGCAGGACTTTGCGTACACCTCGAGCAGCCTGATCAAGCAGGTGACGGCGATGGGTCGGGATCTCAAGGCGCTGAAGACGATGGTGCCGCCGCCGGTGGTGCGCCAACTGGCAGCCAAGAAGCTCGCCGGGCACCCGACGCTGTCGCGGCTGATCGAGCATCATGATGCGGCGCGGGAGGGGTAAGGGCGAACGGGGCGCGGCTTGTCGCTGCGCGCCGACACTCGATGCCACGCTTACGCTCCCGGCATGACCCGCACCGCACCCGAAGTCCGTGTGATCAGTATTGGAACGCTCGCCGCGAACCCGCTGTGGGAGGAGCGATCGCCGGTGCGCACGGGCCACGCGACCACGACGCTGATTCGGTCGGGGGATCGGGTGATCCTGGTTGATCCGGGGTTGCCGGATCGCGCAGTGGCCGCGCGGCTGACGGAGCGTGCGGGCATTCCGGCCAGCGCGGTCACGCACGTGTTTCTCACGTGTTTCAAGCCCGATGTCTTCCGCGGCATTCTGGCCTTTGAGAAGGCCAAGTGGTGGATCAGCCAGGACGAGCGCGAGCAGATCGGCGTGCCGCTGGTGGGGCAGTTGCAGGAGGCCGCGGCGGCGGGGGATGCGGAGTTGAAGGCCGCGCTGGAACTGGACGTCGGGATTCTTCGTCGGTGCGAGCCCGCGCCCGATGAGATCGCGCCGCACGTGTCGCTGTTCCCGCTGCCGGGGGCGACGCCGGGGCTGGCGGGGCTCTTGGTGGCGATGCCGGGGCGCGGCGGGAGCGGACCGACGATGCTGATCGCCGGGGACGCGGTGCCGACGGTGGAGCATCTGGAGCGGGGCATGGTGCTGGACAGCGCGGTGAACGTGACGCGTGCGCGGGAGTCGTTCGCGGAGGCGGTGGAGATCGCGGACCTGATTGTGCCGGGGCGGGACAACCTGGTGGTGAACCCGGTGAAGGTGCGGACCGGGGGAACCGGGGGGACAGGGGGGGGCGGTGGACCGGGGACAGCGGACGGGCGGTAGGAAGGACGGGGTTGCCGGGCTCTTCGGCGTGTATTACACTTTGGCATTGGTGTAATACACCGGCCCATGAGGAGCCCGCCATGATCCGTTCGGTTCGACTTGATGATGAGACCAATGAGTTGCTGGAGCGCGCTGCGCGGGAGTCGGGCGAGTCGCCATCGGAGGTGATCCGTCGCGCGATCCGCGAGGTGTCGCGCAAGCGCCTGCCCAAGTCTTCGGGCCAGTCGGTGTACGAGCGCTTTGAGCACCTGATCGGATCGTTTGACAGCGGGAAGGGCAAGGCGGCCGAGTTGCGGCGGCGGCGTACACCCGCGAGCGAGAGTGGCCGCGTCGCGGCGGAAGCGATAGCGAAGAAGTTTGAGAAGCGGCAGCGAGCCCGAAAGAAGCGAACATGACGTTGCTGGATGCAGGCCCATTCATCGGGTTGCTGGATCAGCGGGACGAGAGCCACGCGCTTTGCAGAGCGGTGTTTCGCAACCTGAACGACACCTTTCTCACCACGCAGCCGGTTCTGACGGAAGTGTTCCACTTCCTTGGCCAGAGGGCGGGCAAGCGGAACGCGGCCCGCGCCCAGGAGCGGCTTTGGGAGTTTGTGAACGAGGGGCTTGTCAATGTGGCCGCGGGCTCGGACGAAGGCCTTCGACGGGCGGCTGTTCTCATGCGGACCTACAGCGATCTGCCGATGGACTTTGCGGATGCGACGATTGTGGCGGTGGCAGAAGAACTGCGCATCGCCAGGGTCTTCACACTCGATCGGCACTTCCGTGCGTATCGCCTGCACGGCCGGCGTGCGTTTGAGATCGTGCCGGGCTGAGCCTGCCGCGTGGGGCCCTACACTCGCGCATGCGCATCCTGCTCACGAACGATGACGGTCTCCGCGCCCCGGGCATTCAGGCTCTGTACGAGGCGCTGGTCGATGCGCACGGCGAGTTCGGGGACAGCGGCGGGCCGCTGGGCGAGGTGACGTGCATCGCGCCGCTGACGGTGCAATCGGCCACGAGCCACGGCGTGACATTTCACGAGCCGTTGATGATCCGCGAGGAACGGCTGGGCTGGGCCGGGCGCGAGACGATGTCCGGTGTCGCCGTCGATGGCCGACCGGCCGACTGCGTGAAACTCGCCATCGCCGCGATCTGGCCTGAGAAGTTCGGCGCTGGCTCGCGGCCCGACCTCCTGATCTCCGGCATGAACGCGGGGGCGAACGTGGGGATCAACGTGATTTATTCGGGCACGGTCGCCGCGGCGCTGGAGGGTGCGTTTCTGGGGATTCCGTCGATCGCCGTCAGTCTGCACATCGGCGCGGGGGGGATGAGCAGGACGGATTTTCGCGCGGGCGCGCGGCACGCGCGGCGGGCGATCGAGCAGGTGCTGCGGAACTGCCCGAAGGCCGGGCCCGATGCGAAGTGGGGCCTGCCCGAGCAGCACGCGTGCGTGTCGATCAACGTGCCGGTGACGGCGCTCGATTCGCCGGAAGCCGAAGCGGGCTACCGCTACCCGGTGCGCATCTGCCCGATGAACACGCACGGGCTGAACGACAAGTATGAGCGGCGCACTTCGCCCGGGGGCGATGTGTACTACTGGGCCTCGGGGCACGGGCTCGACTTTCGCACGACCAACGAGGGGAGCGACGTGGAGCAGATCTTCCGCAAGGTGACGACGGTGACGCCGCTGCGGTATGACCTGACCAAGAAGAGCACGCTGGCGACGTGGCGCGCGCGGGTCGAGCAGGGCGGCGCGGGGGTGTGATTGCGGCGGTCAGTGGAGGGGCTCGGACTCCGCGGCGGCGAGGACGCGCATGGTTTTGCCGTGCTGCAGATAGCCGATGACGCGGCGAGCGCGCTGCGGCGTGTCGGCGCTTGATGGGCGCGCAGTCGGGGTGGGCGCGGACAGGTCGGCCGCGCCGAGGCCATCGCGCGAGAGTTTGAAGGACTTCATCGTCAGCACGCGGGCGAGGCGGGCCTTGGACTGGGCGGCGGAGTTCCCGGCGCCGAGGGGAACATCTTCGACGAGCGCGAGGATGAGGACCACGTCGTCGCTGAGGCGCGGCTTGTCGGCGGGCTTTGCGGCGCGTGGGGAGTCGGGCGGGGCGGCCTTGAACTCGACGCGGACCGCGCCGGCGGCGGCGGTCTTGGGATCGGGTCGGGCGAGTTTGAGTTCGAGTTTTGCGCCTGCGGGGTCCGCCGCGGCGCGCGCGAGCGCGTCGCGAAGGCCCGTTGCATCGCCCGCGGCGGGGGTTTCGGCGAGCGAGGAAGACAGGATGGCGACGGGTCCTGGGGCGGCGCGCTGGTCGATCATGGCGCGGGCGTAGGCGCGGCGGCGTCGGCCGGCCTCGACGGCGACGAAGGGGTCGACATCTTCGGGCGCGGCGTCCTTGTCGGTGGCTGCGCCGAAGCAGACCACGAGCGGTCGCGGGACGGAATCGGGAGAATCCGCGAGCAGTTCCGCCGCGGCCTGCGCGGCGATGGGCGTGGGCAGGTACAACTCGACGACGGGAGTTCCGGGCATCGCGGCGGGCGTGGCGGGCCTGGGTTCGGCGGGGCGGCCTGCCGAGGATGCGCCCTCCCACGGCTTTCGGGGCTGGTCGTCGAGGCTGGTGGATCGGCGCGCGGGTCCTGTGGAGTTGGCGACGGCGACGGCGGTGATCGCTGGGTCGGCGTGGTCGGCGGCGGCGCTGGCGGTGGAGGCGAGATCGAGGAGCATGGCGGGGAGGAGAGCCAGTGCGAGCAGGAAGCCGGCGCCGACAAGCCGCAGAGAGGTCATTGGGGTCGCTCCGTATGCCGCCGCGGCGTGCGCTGCGCGCAGCACCGCCTCAGGAGACAGCATCGGATTGGGGCGGGCTCGCGGCCAGTGGTCGGGGCGTTATCCGGTCCACTGCAACGGGCGGTGAGACGCGCCAGGTGTGCAGGGTTGTCAGCGGTGCAAAAGCAGCCGCGGCCGGTCCGTGATCGGACCGGCCGTCGGGTGCCTCGGGATTGCGGCGTGGGGCGGACTCACCCTGGCCGCGAATCCCCCAGCGGGGCGATCGTGAACATCGAGACTCAGCGTCGGCGGCGCATCGCGGCGAGACCGCCGATGGCCAAGAGGGAAGCCGCGCCGGGCGCGGGGATGGCGGGGGTGAAGTCCCAGGAGAGAATTTCGTGGCGTTCGGAGTGCCATTCCTGGCCGGTCGCGGAGGTGAAGCCGACGTAGGCGTTCCCGCTGGAGAGCACCATGTGGTTGGTCAGGGTGATGGGGGCGTTGATGATGGGTGTGACGAGGTTGTCGAGGAAGACCTGCATGAGCCCGGGCGTGTAGACGATGCGGACGGAGTGGATGTTGCCATCGGACATGTTGACCGAGGGGATGGCGCTGGCGAGGGAGTTGGCCTGGCCGGGCAGGTTGGCGCTCAGGCCGTTGGTCTGGATGGAGACGTGGTTGTCGCTGCCGAAATCGGGCCAACTGCCGCCGTTGTTGAAGGTGTCGAACTCGATGGCGACGCTGTTGCCGATGCCGATCTGCGCGGGGAAGTTGGGGTTGGTGGCGTAGCCCATCGCGCCGCCTGTCCCGCCGAGAGCCGACAGGTTCTCGTTCTGGATGACGAAGGCGATGCCGTCGGCTCCGAGGCCCTGGATATCGCGGATGCGGAAGGTGAAGTTGCTGACAAAGCCGGGGCCGACGTTCTGGGGCACGTTGTGCCACATCGAACCGGCGACGGGCCCCGTGGGCGGCGTCAGGGAGATGGTGTTGCCGGTTTGCGCGGCGACGCCGTTGAAGGTCAGGCCTGCCACCGACGAGAAGTCGGGGTAGTTGAACTGCGCCAGCGCGGGCGAGGAGAGACCTGCGACCGCGATCGCAATCCCGAGACGAGAACTCACGAATGTCTTGCTCATGGACCGATCTCCAAACTCACTGGGCCCTGCTGGGGGCGGTGGACGAACAACCGAACAACTGCGGGCGCGGCGATCGCGCCCGGAGCCCTGGGGCTCCCTTCGACCTGCCGGGCCGTCGACACACGACGGCCCGACACCCCAGCACCCTGCGGTGCATGGGGCGCGACGCCCGGGGTGGGGCGACGCAACCTGGTTGTCACGGCTGAACGCCAGCCGCGAGAGAGAGAACCCGCGAACGAACACGCATCGGTTGATGCGTGCGCGGGGCGGAACTCACGTGCGACCCGGGGGAACCGGGGCGGCACGTCCCGGGTCGGCGCGTCCTCGCGGCGCCGAACCGGGTACTTCATGTCTTCGCGGTGTTCGTGGGGAAACCGCGAGCAGAACCAACGCCGCGACCGGGACGTGGCCGTCCCGAGCGACAAACCGGTCTCTGCTCTCCTCCCCCGCTGGGTGCCCGCCCTCCCAGGCGCACCCATGGTCCCCGTCGGCGGTCGCCTGAACGGGGCACGTGACGAGAGTATTAGATCACGTCCCCCGCCGAAAGCAAGCGAAAACCGCGGAACTTGCGCAAGAACCGCAAGTCGATTTGCGACAGCGGCTTAGCAAAAACGATCGGGCGGATAATCTGTGGACTGGCCGGGTCGGGAGGGGCTGTACGCCGCGTGTTATCCGGACTTTTGCAGTGCGCTGACCAGGGCGTCGCGGAGTTCGCGCTCGGCGATGGGCTTGTGGATTCGCGTGTGGGCGCGCTGCTTGGCGCTGAGCAGCATTGGGCTGGCATAGCCGGTGACAAACAGGTAGGGCAGTTTGAGTTCGGCCAAGCGTTCGGCGATGGGCTCGCTGGTCTGTCCGGCGAGATTGATGTCGAGCACGCCGGCATCGCAGCGTCCGGCCTCGATCAGCGGCACGGCCTTGTCGACCGATGCGACGGGCCCGACGACTCTGCACCCGAGGTCGGAGAGCATGCGGGAGATCGATGCCGCGGCGAGGAAGGAGTCCTCGACGACCAGCACGCGCAGACCCGTGAGTTTGGACTCGATCTCGGCGTGTTCGATGGGGGATTGCGGGGGCACGTGCGTAGCGGCCATGGCACCCTCCGAAGTTGGGGTGACTCTCAGCCGTGGGGAGCCGCCG
The DNA here is from genome assembly GCA_019636495.1 of Phycisphaeraceae bacterium. Taxonomy (GTDB): domain Bacteria; phylum Planctomycetota; class Phycisphaerae; order Phycisphaerales; family UBA1924; genus JAHBXL01. The sequence goes on from JAHBXL010000007.1 coordinate 107,800, forward strand.
TGTTGAGATTGAGTCGGGCGGAAAGACATGCCCACCTGAGCATTATGACATGGAAGGGCGTGGTTCGTCAAGGGGCGGCATTGGTCGGGCCGCCGAGGCTAACTGCCGGCGCTGAGAACGCGGGCGCATCGCGCAGCGGGACGATGAGCGTGCATCGCAGGCCGCCGGGCTGGAAGTCCATGCTGACACTGCCGCCGAGTTCGTAACTGATCGCGCCCTCGATGAGTTCGGTGCCGAAGCCGCGGCGGGTTGGGGCGACGACGGGCGGGCCGCCGGATTCGGTCCAGACGAGTTCGACGGCATCGAGGGGGCCCTCGGCGCCGACGTGGGCGACGATGCCCCATCGGACATGGACGCGGCCGCCCTCGCGCGAGAGCGCGCCGTACTTCACGGCGTTGGTGCACAGTTCGTTGATGGCCATGCCCATGGACTGGGCGACGCGCGGCGGGAGGACGACGGCGGGGCCGTCGATCGCGGCCTGGGAACTGGCATCCTGGCCGAAGGCTTCGAGCGTCTGTTGCACGAGGGCGCGGAGGTTGGCGCCCTCCCATCGGGTGGCGGCGAGGGCGTTGTGGAGGCGCGAGAGCGCGCGGATGCGACCGAGGAAGGACTCGCGGAACTCGGCGTAACTCGAGGTGGCGCGGCCGGATTGCTCGGCGAGGGAGATGACCGCGGCGAGGTTGTTCTTCACGCGGTGATCGAGTTCGGCCATCATGAGTTGCTGTCGCTGCTGGGCCATGCGCTGCTCGGTGATGTCGTCGCAGATCGACGCGATGGCGAAGACGTGCCCATCGGCGTCGACGAGCGGGCTGTTGTACCACTCGCAGTAGATCTCGCGTCCATCGGCGGTGATGTTGGGGTTGGCGCTGCGGGAGCCGCCGCGGTTTTCCCTGAGGGCCTGCCAGATCTTGTCGACGTGCGGCACGGCGGCGGGCGGGAGGATGAACCGGGCGTGGCGTCCGACGGCCTGTTCGGCGGTCCATCCGAAGATGTGCTCGGCGGCGGTGTTCCACTCGGCGACGGTGAAGTCGAGATTCCAGACGATGACGCCCAGCGGGCTCTGCTGGACGAGGAGTGCGAGGCGCTGCTGGCTTTCCTTGAGACGTCGCTCGGCGGTTCGTCGCACGGTGATATCGCGCACGAGGAGGAGGGCCTGCTCCTCGGCGCAGCGGGTGACACGGACTTCCCAGTGCCGGAGGCCCCTGGGCCCCTGCACCGAGTACTCGTACATTTGGGGCGTGCCGGTGGCGATGGCGCGGTCGAGGTGGGTCATGCATCGCTCGGCGAGATCGGCGGGCATGACCTCGCGCACTGTGCGACGGAGGAACTGGTCGGGCGGGGCGTAGAGGTCGCCGGTGTTGGGTGCGTGGAACTCGAGGTATCGGCCGTCGCGGTCGACGCGGAACATCATGTCGGGGACGGCGTTGAGGAGGTCGCGGAGGTCGGTCTCGCGTTTTCGGAGTTGCTCCTCTGCGCGTCGTCGCTCGATGGCGATTCCGACGAGGCGAGCGGCCCAGGAGATCATGCGCAGTTCGCGCTCGCCGGGGCCGCGGACCTCGCGGTAGTACATGGCGAGCGAGCCGAGCACGCGTCCGCCCGCGCCGATGACCGGCTCGGACCAGCAGGCGCGGAGTCCGTGGGGCAGGGCGAGTTGCCTGAAATCGGCCCAGAGCGGGTCGGCGGCGATGTCGGTGACGATGACGCGTTCGCGGCGGTGCATCGCGGTGCCGCAGGAGCCGGCGACGGGGCCGACGTGCGCGCCATCAACGCTGCGGCTGAACTCCGCGGGCAGGCTGGGGGCGGGGCCGGAGCGGATGGTCCGGCCGTCGGGATCGAGCAGGAGCACGGAGGCCATGCACTCGGGCTCGATATCTTCGAGCGTTCGGACGATGGTCTCGAGCACGAGGTTCAGCGGCTTGTCGGCGGCGAGTTGCTCGAGGGCGCGGGCCTGGCCCGCGGCCATGCGTTCGGCGTGGCGCCGCTCGGTGATGTCGGTCATGGCGCCGATGACACGGACGGTGCGGCCTGCGTCATCCTTGAGGACATAGGCGCGGTCGAGAACGACGGCGTAGGTTCCGTCGATCTTGCGGAAGCGGTACTCGCTGGACCAGCGCTCTTCGCCGCGGGCGAGCGCCTCGACGAAACTCTCGTGGGCCTTGGCGTAGTCGCTGGGGTGGATTCGGGTTGACCATCCGTCGAGTCGGTCGCCGAGTTGGGCGATGGAGAAGCCGAACATGGACTCGACGTTGTCGCCCCAGAGGAGTCGGTCGGTTGCGGGCTCGTACTCCCACATCGCATCCGACGTGGCGCGCAGCACGAGCCGGTATTTCTCTTCGCTGGCGCGGAGGGCGTCATCGGCGGCGCGGCGCTCGGTGATGTCCGAGATGTGGCCGTGCCAGAGCACGCCGCCATCGGGCAGGCGTTCGGGCATGGAGTGTCCCTCCAGCCAGCGCACGCCGCGATCCGGCAGGATCACGCGGTATTCCGCGCGCCACATCTCCATGGTTTCGATGGACCTGGCCACGGCTTGGGCGACGTGCGGCACGTCGTCCGGGTGGATGCGATTCCAGGCGACGGCGGCGGTGGCGCGCAGTTCGTCGGGCGAGGCCTCGTAGATCGCGCGGGAGCCCTCGCTGGCATAGGGGAACGTGGTGGTCCCATCGGGCGCCTGCAGGTACTGGAAGATCATCCCCGGCACCTGGACGGTCAGTTTGCGGAGGAGCGCGTCGCGTTCGCGCAGCCGGGCCTCGGCGCTTTTGCGCTCGGAGATGCTGGTGATGCTGCCGCGGACCAGCACGCGGTCGCGATCTGGCAGGCGCACGAGCCGGACCTCGCAGGGAATCTCGGTGCCGTCGGCGGCGAGGTGCGTCCACTCGAACCGAGGCTCCTCGCCATCGGCCGCGCGGCGGATGAACTCCGCGCCCGCCTCCGCGGAGATGCGGCCATCGGGCTGGCGTTCGGGGCTGAGGTCGATGGGGCCGCGCCGGCGGAGGAGGTCCGGCGGGAGTTGGAACAGTTCTGCGGCCTGGGCGTTGAAATCCGCGAAGCGCATGGTCTCGAGGTCGAGCACCACGATGGCATCGGGAGCGGACTCGATGAGTTTGCGGTAGCGCGCCTCGCTGAGGCGGAGGTCGTGCTCGGCGCGGCGGCGATCGGTCATGTCGGTGATGCCGCCGATCATGCGGGTGGCGCGGCCGCCTGCATCGCGGTCCACGACACGTCCGCGCGACAGGACCCAGCGGTACGAGCCGTCCCGTGTTCTGATGCGGTACTCAGACTCGTACTCATCGGTCTGCCCGGCCACGGCCTGCTCCAGCAGCGCGAGCACGCGCGACCGGTCGTCGGGGTGCAGGCGGCCTTCCCAGTCGGACTCCGCCTCCGCCGCGGCGGGGTCGTCGTGCCCGAGCAGTCGCGGCCAGGTCGCGCTGAACATCGTGCGATCGGCCGCGACGTCCCATTCCCAAGCGGGGTCGGGCAGGGCTTCGAACAACGAGCGGTACTGCTGCTCGCTGTCGCGCAGCGACTGTTCCATGATCCGTCGCTCGGTGATGTCGGTGAACATGGCCAGTGCGCCGGAGAACGCTCCATCGTCGTTCAAGATCGCGTTCGTGGCGGCCAAGGTCCAGATCTCCTTGCCGTCGGGCCGCACGAACCGGTACTCATGGTGGGCGGCGATTCCCGCCTCGCGCTCGCGCATGTGGGCGATGGTCTTCTCGCGCTCGTCGTCGGGCATGAAGTCCAGGACGGTTCTCCCGAGCATCTCCTCGGGCGTTCGGCCCAGCATCTGCGCCATGCGCTGGTTGACGAACGTTGTTCGCCAGTCGCTGCCGACAAGCCAGACGCCCTCCTGGCAGGTTTCGACGATCATGCGGTACTGGGCCTCGGACTGGCGCACCCGCGCCTCGGCCTCTCGCCGCTCGGTGATGTCCTGGCAGACGCCGATCATGCGCAGCGGGTTTCCCTCGTCGTCGCGTTCGATCCGGGCGCGCTCGTGCACCCACCGCACCGCGCCATCGGCGCGGATGATGCGGTGCTCGATCTCGTACTCGCGCTTCCCGGCCTTCGCATCCTCGCCCGCGCGGCGCACCTGCTCGACATCGTCCGGGTGCACCATCGCGAAGAACGTCTCGACGCGGCCATCGAACTGCTCGGGCGCGAGGCCGAAGATCCGGCACGTTTCCCTGGACCACTCCAGCGCGCCGCCATCGCGCGCGTGCTCGGACACCCAACTGCCGATGCGGCCCAGTTCCTGGGCCTGCTCAAGGATCAACTCGTTCCGCTCGATCTCGCGGCGGGCCGCCTCGTGCTCGCTGACGTCAAGGAACGCGCCGACCGCGCCCGTCACCCGGCCGTCCCGGCCCGTGAGCGGCACGGCGTTGCCCAGCAACTCGCGGCGGCGGCCATCGTCGAACACCAACTCCTCCTGAAACCCGCGGACCTCCTGCCCGGTCCGGGCAGCGCGCTGCACGGGCAGGTCCTCGGGCGCGAGTTCGCGGCCGCGTGCGAGCACCCTGAACCCACGCGGACGGTCTCCGCTGGGCGCCGACATGGACAGATTCACGATCTCCTGCTGGCCGAGCATCTCGCGTCCGGCGCGGTTGCCCTCGATCACGCGGCACTCGGGATCGCGGGCGATCCACACGGCCAGGGGCACGGCGTCGAGCACGGCCTCGAGTTCGCGGGCGCGCTCATCGGACTCGGCGCGGGCGCGCGTGAGACGGACCAGCGGCCGCGCGATCAGAAGATACAGCACGAACGAGGTCAGGACGATCCACCCCGTGCCCTTCCACACCTCGACGATGTTCTCGACGGAGCGCTCGAGATCGAGCGAGTGCAGCACGCGGTCGGAGCCCCAGATCCACGCGAGCGCGACGAGGCAGTAGCCCGCCGCGATCAGGCACGCCGTCTGCCGCGGCCGCTCGGGGCGGCCGATGCGTGTGAACGCGCCCAGAAGCCCCGACGCCCCGCGCGTCTCCGTGTTCATGGCGACCTCCTCCGCCCCCCACCCTCCTCACCACCCGCCCCCCCACCCTCCTCACCACCCGCCCCACCACCCTCCTCACCACCCGCCCCACCACTCGCCCCACCACTCGCCTCGGTTGCCCGTGGCCCGGCCCCGCGGCGACGGCGAGAGAGCGTTCGGCCCTGCGACTGCCCAGCGTACTATGTTTTTATCCCTGCGGGAACCGCCGCGGGGTGTGCACGACCCTTCATCTGGATGCGCCCCATGCCCACCGACATCGCCGCGATCCTCGGTCCCGAAGCCAAGAGCCTGCTTGGATACGAGTCCAAGACGGTGAGCAGGGGCACACTGCACCTGCCCGGGCCGGATTTCATCGATCGGGTGTTCAGCCAGACGGACCGCTCGCCGGTGGTGCTGCGGAACTTTCAGACGATCCTGAACCACGGCCGGCTCGCCGGGACGGGGTATGTGAGCATTCTGCCGGTCGATCAGGGCATCGAGCACTCTGCGGGAGCGAGTTTTGCGCCGAATCCGGAGTACTTTGATCCTGAGAACATCGTTCGGCTGGCGATCGAGGGCGGGTGCAACGCGGTGGCGAGCACGATCGGCGTGCTCGGCGCGGTGTCGCGGAAGTACGCCCACAAGGTCCCGTTCCTGGTGAAGTTCAACCACAACGAGATGCTGACGTTTCCCAACGCGTTCAAGCAGTCGTACTTCGGGAGCGTGCGGCAGTGCTACGAGATGGGGGCGGTGGCGGTGGGCGCGACGATCTACTTCGGCAGCGACACCTCGCGCGAGGAGATCGCGTATGTGTCGGACATGTTCGAGGAGGCGCACTCGTATGGCCTGGTGACGGTGCTGTGGTGCTACACGCGCAACAACGCGTTCAAGGTCAAGGGGGCGGACGGGAAGAGCACCGACTATCACGCGAGCGCGGACCTGACGGGGCAGGCCAACCACCTCGGTGTGACGATCAAGGCGGACATCATCAAGCAGAAACTCCCGACCAACAACGGGGGCTACGCCGCGTTGAACACCGGCGGCTCTTCATACGGCAAGTGGGACAAGCGCGTGTACACGCAACTGGCCGGGAGCGATGAGGCGGGTCATGGCGGGCACCCCATTGATCTGTGCCGCTACCAGATCCTGAACTGCTACATGGGCCGCATCCCGCTGATCAACTCGGGAGGGGAGAGCAAGGGCGCGGGCGACCTGGCGGAGGCGATCACGACGGCGGTGATCAACAAGCGCGCGGGCGGCATGGGGTTGATCTCGGGCCGCAAGGCCTTCCAGCGGCCGATGAAGGACGGCGCGGCGTTGCTGCAGGCGATCCAGGATGTGTATCTGGATAAGAGCGTGACGGTGGCGTGAGTGTGCGGGCGGCATCAGCGCGCCGATGCCGGCACGTGCCATGTGCTCCCATCGATGAGCAGGACGTCCTCCGACCTTCCCCATCGCACGCGGTTGGCATAGTTTGCCCGAGCCGCATCGATCTCGATCGTGGCCAGACACTCCGAGCGATCGAGGCTCCACACGCGCGTCGTCCCATCGCCCGCGCCCGAGAGCAGACGCTTTCCCGCGCTGTCAAAGTCGAGTGAGACCAGCCAGTTGGAGTGACCGCTCAGGCGGGCCGTTTGACGAGCGGCCCCGGCATCAAGAATGACCACGTCGCCTGTCGAGGTTCCAACGGCGACACGACTTCCATCGGGGAAAATGGCGACCGATAGGCCGCCCTCGCAGTCCGGCGACAACACGGTCGCGGGTCGGCCGGTCTGGGTCAATCGGACCAGCAGCACGCCGCGAGTGCTGTGATCCGCACTCGGAACCCACGCATCGCAGAGTGCCAGCAGATCATTGCGCCAGTCGGCCCAGTCCCAGTCGCTGTGGCGGTTGACAACAAATGGGATGATCGCCGACGCCACCGGCGTCGCGGCGGAATCGGCCATGTCGAATGTCAGCAGTTGGGTGCGTGCGGCGCCGGAGGAATCGGGCACGATCAGCATCAATTGGCCGGTGGTGCGGTTCCACACGGCCAGGTCGGTCTTATGAGGCAGCCGAGCAAGGACCCGGCCGTCTGCCGAAGCTCGAATGACGACTTCCCCGGCCGCATCGTCGAGCAGCGCCAGCCGGTCTTTGAGCCGATCGAAGGCGATCACGCGTTGACCATCGGTCGGCCACGGAGCGGCTACAGGAGCCAGGTCCGGCAGGGCCGCGTGCCATACCGCGGCGTCGGATTGCAGGACGGCTGCCCCATTCTGTGCGATTCCGCGGAACGCCGTGCCGCTCAGCCTGGCGATCGGGCCATGATCAAGGAACCGCCCCCCGTCACGAGTCAGCCTGGTCAGGCTCTCATCTTCGCCGAGCCGCTGCATGAGCGTCCGCAGCCTCTGCACGCGGAACCGCACCCGTTCGTCGCTCTCATCGCCGATGAGACGGAGGAGCCACAGTGATCGCAGCGCCGTATAGGCGTGGGGCCGCGCATCGGCGTAGCGCTCCTGCCCGATCAACAAGTTCGCGAGCGCATCGCTGGAGATGAACCGCACGACGGCGGCGATGTTCCGTTCTCCACCAGAGCGTCCGCCGCGCTGGTGCTCGCCCACGTCGTCAAGCAAAGACTCGTGCGCGGCGATGGACTCGTCGATCTTCCCGACCGCCGCGAGCCCGTGTGCCTCAATGCAGCGGTTGAAGAAGCCCGCGGCTTCGCTTGAGGCCGGGTTCTCAGACTCATCGATCCCGGCCCGACCGAGCCGTCCCGCCCCCGGGCCAAGTGTCGCGCCGACAAACGTTGTGAACAGTTGAATGGCGGCCGCGGACTCCCCGGCCCGCTGCCGTTGCGCCGTGACCGCCTGATCGGCCGAGGCGCGGCTGATGCGGGCCTGAGTGGTCTGCCAGGCCGCGATCCCGCCCCCGATGCCGATGGTCGCGGCGAGCGCGAGGCCCGCGGCGACCGGGCCGCGGTTGCGCGCAAGGAACTTGCGGAACAGGTAGGCGCGTGACTCCGGAACCGCTTCGAGTGGCCGACCATCGAGGTACCGGCGCACGTCCGCCGCCAGTGAATCCGCGCTGGCGTAGCGGCGGGAGCGGTCCTTTCGGAGGGCCTTGAGGGGGATCCACTCCAGTTCCCGCCGCAACTCTCCCGCGATCTTTTCCCGCTCGGCCTGGCGGGCCCGAGCGATCTCGGCGCCTGTGCTCTGGTCGGCGGTGCTCAGTTTCGTGCTCGGCCTGGGCGGTTCGACTTCGCGGATGATGCGGCGGATCTCGTCGTAGCCGGCGGCGCGGAGCGTCCTGGGATCGAACGGCAGCGTGCCGCTGAGCAGCTCGTAGAGCACCACGCCCAGCGAGTACACGTCGCTCCGCGTGTCGATATCGGTGGCGCCCATCTCGGCCTGCTCGGGCGACATGTACTCGGGCGTGCCGATCAGTTGCCCGTGTTCGGTGAAGATCGTCTTATCGGTGAGCGTGTGGCTGATGGCCTTGGCGACGCCGAAGTCGATGACTTTGACAATTGGCGTGTGCTCTTCATCGCCCGGCACGACGAGGATGTTGCTGGGCTTGATGTCGCGGTGGATGATCCCCTTCATGTGCGCGTGCTGCACGGCCTCGCACACGGGGATGAACAGCTCGAGGCGCTCCTTGATCGTGAGCCGGTGCCGGTCGGCGAAGGTCGTGATCGGCTCGCCCTTGACGTGCTCCATTACGAAGTAGGGGCGGCCGGTCGGCGTTATGCCTCCATCGAGCACGCGCGCGACGTTGGGATGGTCCATCACCGCCAGCGCCTGCCGCTCCTGCTCGAAGCGCGCGACCACGGCCTTGGAGTCCATTCCCGGCTTGATGACCTTCAGCGCGACGCGCAGCACCATCGGCTCTCGACGCTCGGCCAGCCACACCACGCCGAACCCGCCCTCGCCGATGACCTCCAGCAGGCGATAGGGACCGATCGACTCGCCGGGGCGCTCGCCCGTCATGCTCGCGCCGGCGCGGTGCGCGCCGCCGTGATCGGGCGGCAGGGCGCTGGTTGTGGTCTGTTCGTCACACACGCGGAGAGCCTCGCATGCGGGGCAGTCTACCGGTGGAAGCGATCGCGCACAAGATTTGATGCCGCGAGACCTCACGGCTCCGAAGTGGAAGGCTGCTCGTGAAGCACGCCGCCGGCGGCGGGAACGTCTACCGGCTTGGCTTGAGCAGGTCCTGAAGCGGCACGTCGATCGACCCTGTCCAGAATGAGTCGCGGACGAGGTCTTCAAATGATGCGCTGCGCGAGCCACTGATTCGGACTCGGGCACGCTGCGCGAACCGGGAATCCTCCAGCACGTGCGCGGGCAATGCATCGACGTAGTAACTCGCGCTCGCGGGCGGTGCCCAAGTCTGGCGGTAGTCGACCGTCTGCTTGTGAATCGTCCGGCCGCCGTCGATGATCTCGACCGTCGCGCAGCACGCATGGCGGTCGAGAAACGGTGCGATCGCATCGGTCCGGGAGAGGCTGATCCACATCGCGGTGCGCGCCGGGTCGCCCTGGTTCTTGCCGATCAATATTGCCGTCGCCTCGAGCACCGCATTGTCGAACTCCGGATCGTTCACGGCGGTCATCGATTGCTCGATGCTGTCGACCGATGCAACTGGGACCGTGACCTCGCCGCGCCATGAGCGCACGCCGCGTTCATTCAAGTCCAACCCGTGCGCCTCGAGGCGTACCTCGAAGGCCACCTGGGTCATATCCGATGGGAGCCTTCCCACGGGCATGAAGCGCGTTCTTTGCCGTTCACTGTCGGCGCCGAGTGCGCACTCCATGTAGAGCACGTGGGCAGACGCCTCGGTGCCCTCCGGCAGTTTCGGTCGCACTTTGACTCTGCCCGATTGTCCGAGCCAGAGCGGTGCGCGTAGAGAGATTGCAAACGGTCGATCGACGGGCCACCTGCCCCGTGCGGCGATCACTCTGCTCTTTAGGACCGCCGCGGCGATTTCCGCATCGGTGAGCAGCCCTTTCAACAACCGGCTTCGTAGTTCCTTGGACGCGGGGTGTTCGGTCCAAGTGCTGTGTTGCTTGTCGAAGACCCACTCCGCTCCGGCCTCTGGGAGCGCCTTGATGAGGCCTTCGTTCGTCGCCGCGGCCATGGCGTGGGGCGTTTCGCTTGCGGGCGGGTCTACGACCATCGCCGGGCCTGAGCAGGCAATCAATGCGCACATCGTCATGATGGTCAACATTGTCGACCCTCCAGCCGAGCAGGGCACAGAGCCCCGTCCGATGAGTACCGCTGACCGGCGGCTACGCTGCACGCCCTCTTGTCGGTCGGCCCCCGATGTGACTAGTTCTCCTCCCTCACCGCCACCGCCATGCCCTCGGCCAGGTTCGCCGCGCCGGTGCCGACGACGTGGCTGGCCTTCAGCCGCGGCGAGATCTCTACAAAGTCCCCATCGCGCGCGCCCAGTTGCACGCGGTGCTCGCGGGCCTTGCCATCCTCAACCGTGAACACCCGCCGCACGCCCGCGAAGGTCACGACCGCGCTCTCGGGGACGAACATCACGCCGTCCTCGGAGCGCAGCTCGATCTGTCCGCGCCCGAACGCGCCCGCCCGCAACCGGCCATCGCGGTTGTCGAGGCCGATCTCGACCACGAACGTTCTCGATGCGGCATCGATCCGCGGCGAGACGCGTGTCACCGAGCCAACGGTCGGCTCGTCGCGCGATTCGACCCACACGCGGGCCCGCCGGCCCTCGCTCACCTGCCCGGCGAATCGCTCGGGCACATCGGCACGGAACTTCAGCGTGTCGGAGGCCACCAGCCGGAACATCGGCGTGCCGGGGGTGACATACTCACCGGTGTTCACCAGTCTCGCGGCGACGCGGTAGGCGATCGGGCCGCGAAGTTCATCAACTGGGGAGCGCACGGCGGCATCGGTGAGCCGCTGTCGCGCGATGGAGACGGCGGTCTCCTGCGATCGCACATCGGCGAGCAGCGCCCCCGCCTGCATCAGTTCGGCCTCGGCGTTCTCTCGCGCAACATCAAAGGTCGTGCGGATGTCGGCAAAGTCCTGCTCGGAGATGAGCGGGGGGGATTGCTCGAAGAGTTGTCGGGCGCGGTCGAAGCGGGCTCGCGCATTGGCGGCTTCGGCGCGGGCGCGGCGGACGGCGGGGAGCGTCTCGCGGTCGAAGGTCGGGTCGGGCACCTCGCTCAGGCCCAGGCGGGCGAGCGATGCCGCGAGCGCGGCCTCGGCCTCGGCGAGGCTGAGTTCGTAATCGCGAGCCTCGATTCGGGCGAGCACGGTACCGGAGGAAGCGGCATCGCCGATGTCGAGCGCGATGGACTCGATGCGGCCGCTGAGTTTGCTGGCGATGGTTGCTTCTTCCTCGCCCATGAGCGTGCCGGTCACATCGACCGTTCGCAGGGCGGGTCCGATGCGCACCGGCACGAGCCCGACCGGGACGGGCGCGGAGTCTCTTGTGCTTGCGGCGGGGCTTGCGCCCGAGCGGTCGGCCCGCTGGTCGCACGCACCGAGCGCGGCACCGGCGATGACCGCCGCGAGCGCCCATCGGGGCGCACTAGACTGCGATGTGGTCATCTTCGCTTTCACGCGCACAACTTCCAAGCCTAGCAGCGGTAAGAACGGATTGCCGCTGTTGAACCGATCGGGGCCGGTCCCGCTGCAAGACTTCCCATGATTGAAGGTTGCAATCACCACTCTCCGCGCGGGGCCGGGCACGGCGCGCTGCACCGCGCGTGCATCGGCGCGGCGGTTCTGGCGGTTGCGAGCGGGTGTTCGGTCGATCAGAAGCGCGAGGTCGCGGCGTATCGCGAACTTGCCGCGGGCGGGGCGCCGCTGGTTTTCGCAGCCGATTCGCCGCTCTCGCTGGAGGTCGCGCTCCGGCTCGCCGCGCACCACAACGAGCGGCTCGGCATCGAGGGGGAGAACCTGGTGCAGTCGCTGGCCGCGCGGCGGCGAGCGGCGGCGACGCTTCTGCCGACGCTGGACCTGTTCGGCACCTCCACCGTGCGCGAGAACGTGGGCGGGGGCGGCGGCGGGACGGACAGCGGCGGCTCGAGCAACACGGCGCGGAACACGATCTTCGATGGCGGTCTGCGGGCGCAGTACACGTTGTTGACGGGGATGACGGACTTTGCGGCGGCGAGCGCGCTGGATGCGACCATCGAGCAGCGGCGCTGGCTGCTTCTCGACCTGCGTGAGACGCTGCTGATCGAGACGGCGCGGGCGTATTACAGCGTGGCGGTCTCGGAGCAGTTGGTTCGGGTGATCGAGTCGTCGGCCCGGGTGCAGGCCGAGCGGCTGCGCGACATCCGCGGGCGTCAGGAGGTGGGCTTTGCCCGCCCGCTGGATGTGGCGCAGATCGAGTCGCAGGTCTCGGCGACGGCGGTCGCGCTGCTGAATGCGCAGAACGCGCAGCGCAACGCGCGGTCGGCGCTGTCGTTGCTGACGGGCGCTGCGGTGCACGAGAGCCCGCTGACCGACGGCTTTGCGCCCGACTCGGGCGCGGGCGAGTCGCTCGAGGAGTTGATCGCGCTGGGGCTGGCGCATCGGCAGGACGTGGTTGCGGCGGATGCGGCGGTGCGGGCGGCGCGGCGGACGGTGGATGCCGAGATCGGCCGCTATTACCCGACGGTCACGCTGAACCTCGATTACTTCCTGACGCGGCAATCGGTGCCGACGGAACGCGACTGGTCCGCGCTGCTGACGCTGAACCTGCCGCTGTTCTCGGCCGGGCGGATCGATGCGGATGTGCGCGGGGCGTGGTCGCGATTCCGGCAGGAGTTGCTGCGGTTCTCGCTCACGCGGCGGCAGGCGGAGACGGATGTGCGCATCGCGCACGAGCAGTTGCGTTCGGCCGGGTTGCGGGTGAAGGAACTGGACCGGCAGGTGCGTGCCGCGGCGGAGTCTCTGCGGCAGGCCGAGGCGGCGTATGCCGCGGGGCTGGGGACGAACCTGGAGCGCATCACGGCTCAGGACCAGGCGCTTTCGGCGGAGTTGTCGCTGGCGCGGGAGCGGTACGCGCTCAAGGTGGCGCATCTGGAACTGCGGCGGTCGCTCGGGACACTCGCGGCGGACACTCTGGCGGATCTGCCGCGCGCACCGGTGCGGAGGTTCGAGGGCGTGCCGCTGCCGGAGTCGCCGTTCATCAACGCACCCGGGCTACCGGCCGCGCCGGTCGCCGCGGGCGCGGCAAGGGAAGGGGGCTGAGGCATGCAGAGACTGGCGGAGGTCTGCATCCAGCGTCCGGTGTTCGCGGCCATGCTGATCCTGGCGATGGTGGTGGTCGGCGCGACGGCGTATACGAGGCTCGGCGTCGATCGGCTGCCATCGGTCGACCTGCCGACGGTGAGCGTGCGCACTTCGCTGCCCGGCGCTTCGCCCGAGGAGGTGGAGACGGAGGTCTCGCAGATCATCGAGGAGGCGGTGAACACGGTCGAGGGGATCGAGGAACTGCGGAGCATTTCGGGGCAGGGCAACTCGATCGTGCTGGTGACGTTCCGGCTGGAGCGTGACATCGAGGCGGCTGCGCAGGATGTTCGCGACCGGGTGGCGACGGCGGTCCGCCGATTGCCCGCGGATGCGGAGGCGCCGATTGTCTCGAAGTTCGACAATGACTCGTCGCCGGTGCTGACGATCGCGCTCTCGGGCGAACTGTCGTTGCGCGAACTGACGGAGATTGCGGACAAGACCGCCAAGCCGCAACTGGAGCGTTCGGTCGGTGTGGGAGAGGTCTCGATCGTCGGCGGGCTGGAGCGCAGCATCAACGTGTGGGTGGATGCGGACCGGCTCGCGGCGTTCGGGATCCCCATCACCGCTGTGCGCGAGGCCATCGCGCGGCAGAACGCCGACGTGCCCGGGGGGAACCTGACCGGGCAGAGCAACGAGCAGGTGCTGCGGACGCTGGGGCGGATCGACGATCCGGAGGCGTTCAACGACATCATCATCGCGATGGTGAACAGCGCGCCGGTTCGCGTGCGCGACATCGGCCGGGCGGAGGACGGGACAAAGGAGCAGCGGTCGGCATCGCGGCTTGACGGGCGGGCAGCGGTGACGTTGCAGGTGCGGCGGCAATCGGGCGCGAACACGGTGCAGGTGATCGAGGGCGTGAAGGGGCAGTTGGAGACGGTGCGGGCGCAGATGCCGCCGGGCGTGAAGATGGAGGTGATCCGCGACCAGTCGAGGTACATCTACGCCGCGCTGCACGAGATCAACGTGCACCTGCTGCTGGGCTCGACGCTGGCGTGCCTGGTGGTGCTGGCGTTCATGCGGAGTTGGCGTTCGACGCTGATCGCGGGGGTGGCGATCCCGGCGTCGGTGGTTTCGACGTTCGCGGTGATGTGGGTGCTGGACTTCACGCTCAACAGCGTGACGATGCTGGCGCTGGTGCTGATGGTCGGCATCGTGATCGACGACGCGATCGTGGTGCTGGAGAACATTTTCCGCATGGTGGAGGAGAAGGGGCTGCCGCCGCTGGAGGCGGCGAAGCGCGGCACGGCCGAGATCGGGCTGGCGGTGCTCGCGACCACGCTTTCGCTGGTGGTCATCTTCGTGCCGGTGTCGTTCATGTCGTCGATCTCGGGGCGGTTTCTCTACCAGTTCGGCATCACCGCGGCGGTGGCGGTGATGGTGAGTCTGCTGGTGTCGTTCACGCTCACGCCGATGCTCTCGGCGCGCGCGCTGCGGGGGATGGCGCAGCACGCGCACGGGGCGACGTCGCGGCGCGGGTTCTATCGGTACATCGACGGCGCGTACACCGCGATGCTGCGCATCGTGATGCGGTTCCGCTTTGTGGCGGCGGTGGCGGGCGTGCTGGTCATGCTCTCGGCCGTTCCGCTCTACGGCCTGCTGCGCCAGGACTACCTGCCGAGCGACATCGACGAGGCGGAGTTCGAGATCAACATCATCGGGCCGGAGGGCGTGAGTTTCGCGGGCATGGACGACGCCATGCGCGCGGTGGAAGAGCGCGTGCGGGCGCACCCCGCGGTGCGGACGACGCTCACGTCCGTGGGCGGGTCGTTCCTGGGGCAGGTGAACCGGGGCGATATCTACGTGCGGATCGCCCCGCACCGGGAGCGGGTGCTCGGGTTCTCGCGGCTGTGGGACCAGACGCGCAAGGGCGACCCGCTGGGCGCGTGGCGCGGCAACTACACGCAGCGGGAGGTCATGCAGGACCTGCGCCGATCGTTGCGGGGCCTGCCGGACCTGCGGGCTTCGGTCCGCAACTTTCCATCGTTCAATGTCGGGGGCGGGAACTTCGACATCGACCTGGCGATCCGCGGGCCGGACCTGGAGAGACTCGCCGAGTACACCGAGGAACTGCGCCGGCGCGGGCTGGAGTTGGGCGGGATGCCGGATCTGGACACCACGCTGAAACTCACGACGCCGGAACTCCGGGTGCACATCGACCGGGACCGCGCGGCGGACCTGGGCGTGACGCCACGGGACATCGGCACCGCGCTGCGCATTCTCGTGGGCGGGGACGACGAGGTGACGCGCTTCCGCGACCCGGCGACGAGCGAGGACTACGACGTGCAGTTGCGTCTGCTGGAGAAGGACCGCTCGGACGAGGCGACGCTGCCGCGGCTGCTGGTGCCGGCGAGCGGTCGGCCGGGGCAGGTGGTCGAACTTCGGAGCATCGCGTCGCTTGCGCCGGCGACGACGGCGGCCCGTATCGACCGGCTGGACCGTCAGCGCGCGGCGAACGTGCGGGGCACGGTGGGGCCGGGGTATGCGCTCTCGGACCGGCTGGAGGCGATGCGGGCCGAGATCGAGGCCATGGACATTCCGCCGGCCTACACGGTGCGCACGCTGGGGCGGGGGCGGGAACTGGAACGAACGTTCGTCGAGTTTCTCTTTGCCTTCATGCTGTCGATCGTGTTCATGTACATGATCCTGGCCTCGAACTACGAGAGCCTGATCCACCCCGTGACGATCCTGCTTTCGCTGCCGCTGGCGATCCCGTTCGCGTTCCTCTCGCTGTATCTCGCGGGGCAGTCGATCAACCTCTACACCGCGCTGGGGATCCTCGTGCTGTTCGGCGTGGTGAAGAAGAACGCGATCCTGCAGATCGACCACATGAACCAACTGCGTGCGGCGGGCATGCCGCGGGCGGAGGCGATCATCCAGGGCAATCGCGACCGGCTTCGCCCCATCCTCATGACCACGCTGGCACTCGTGGGCGGCATGACGCCGCTGGCGCTGGGCACCGGGCCGGGCTCGGAGGAACGCCGCGCGGTCGCGGTGGTGGTGATCGGCGGACAGTCGCTCTCGCTGCTGCTGACGCTGCTGTTCACGCCGGTGGCGTACTCGATCTTTGATGATGCCGGCGTGGCGATGCGCCGGATGATGCGGCCGCGCGGCAGCGCGGCGCTCGCGCCCGCGGCGGCTCATGTCCGGGATTGATCAGCGGTGCACGAACGCGGCGCGGAGGCGCCGGACCGGCGGGGTCTCGTCGTCAAGGAAATCGTCGGCTTCGCGGACGGGGTGCATGCCCGCGCTCTCGAAGAGCGACACCAGTTCGCGCGCGCTCAGCGGCCACGGCGGGCCCTTGAACGAGTCGAGCGGCTGGCCATCGTCGCGTCCGCGGGCGATGCACACGGCCGTGCCGCGGGGGCAGCACAGCGAGGCGATGGCGGCGGCGGCATCGGCGCGCAGGGCGATCGGGAGCGACTGGATGGTGTAGGCATCGACGACGAGATCGAACCGTCGGCGCATGCGCGCCGGGGGCGCGAGCAGGTCGGCGACGACGAAGTTCTCGGCGTGCTCCGGGAAGCGGCGGCGCGACCACTCGACGGCGGCGGGCGAGACATCGAAGCCCGTTGCGTCGTAGCCGCGGCCGAGCAGTTCGACGACATCATCGCCGAGGCCCGCGCCGACGACGACGGCGCGAGCGCCTGGACGGATCCGGCCTGGCGCTTCGGCGTTGAGCCAAGAAACCAGCGCGGGGTTGGCGCGTTCATCCGCCCATGGGACTCGGGCCGAGTCGCCATCGGCGGCGCGGTAGACCTCGTCGAAGGACGCGGCGTAGCCCGCGACCGCGGGCGATGGTCGGGGTTCGAGGACCGCCGCGGCAGTGCCGGAACGATCACGCTGAACAGGTTCTGCGGTTACGGAGTTCGAGATCATCATCGCCGACTCCTTCCCCCCCGACCCCCCGCGGGGACGGCCCCGGGGCGCCCGCACACGTGTGCGGGCAGGAGCGTGACGAACGCAACGCGCCGACTTTCCAACGATCGTCCCGCGGCGGACTCGGGGTGAGCCCGAAGTTGCAACGCGTGGACGACCGGCCTCGACCACCAAGTGTAACCCAGAACGGACGTTATGGAAAGCAAGTTTGGCACGGTTTCGCGGCCGGCATGGCCCATGGGCCGAGTTTGGGGGGCCGGCGGCGCGGGCGTTCGGCCCGCCGGGGCGTACCATGGCGAACCTTCCGCCACGGGATGCGACCGTGCGCGGTTGCCGGCATGGACGCACACCCCACAACAACCCCCACGACAACCCCCGGCCCCTCGGCTTCGCCATCCCCCCCCGCCCCCCCCGCCCACGCCCACCCGGCCCACCCGGCCCCCCCGGCCCCCCCGGCTCCGGGGCCCGGAGGGACCATTGCCGAGGGGGCGACGGCCGGCTCCGCGGGCCTCGTGCCGACGCTGGAGAGGCCCGCAGAGGCGCCTGAGACACCGGACGGCCGGACGGGCGAGGGCGGCGGCGTGGTGGCGATGAGGGACTTTGTGACCGATGGGTCGGTCGCCGGGTTGTGCGACAACCTGGCGCGGCTAGTGCGAGCACCGATCTGGCTGCGGGACCAGAGCGGCGAGGTGATCGTTCCGGAGTGGAGCGAATCGGAGGATGGGGACGGCGCGGGGCACCCGTGGTCGATCATCAACGAGACGGCGGGCCGTGCGCGTGCGTTTGCGCTGGTCGGCCGCGGCGAGGAAGAGTGCGAAGAGCCGACGGCGATTCCGCTGCGGATTCGCGCGGGTCTGCTGGGTTCGATCGTGATCTGCATGCCGCGGGACGTGGGCGATGCGCTGGCGGAGACGATCCGGCGTGCGCTGGGACTGCTGGCATCGTCGGTGTGCGATGTGTGCGAGGCGCAGTGGGCGTTGCGTCAGCGGGTCAAGGAGTTGGATGCGCTGTACCGGCTGAGCGGGATGCTGTCGCTGGGGCAGGGCGGGAGCGCGGGCGCGCCCGGCGGCGAGGCCGACCGGATGCTGGAGGCCGCGCTGAACCTGGCGATCGAGGCGATCGGCGTGGACGCGGGCTCGATCGCGGTGATCGAGGAGGGGCGCGAGACTCCGGTGATTCGCGCCTCGCGCGGGTTGAGCCGGCAATGGGCCAGCGACACCGAGACATTGAGCCGCGGCGGGGTGCTGCGGCAGGCCGCGCTGCGCGGCGAGATCGTGCGTGTCGAGGACCTGCTGCGCGACCCGCGCATCGAGGCGCAGGAGCGCATCCGGGCCGAGGGCCTGGCGAGCCTGCTGTCGACTGGTCTGCGCGACCAGGGCGTGCCGATCGGGCTGATCCGGCTGTACACGCGGCGGCCGCGGCTGTTCACGCAGGCCGAGGGGGAGTTGCTACGGGCGATCGCGGAGCACGCCGCGGCGGCGGTGACGACGGCGCGGCTGCGTCGGCTGCGCGAGCAGGACGAGGCGATGAAGCGCCAGGTGCGGCTGGCGGCGAGCGTTCAGCGTCGGATGCTGCCGCGAACGACACCGCAGGTGGCGCCGTTCGACGTGGCAGCGCACTACGCGCCATCGTTCGAACTTGGCGGAGATTTCTACGACTTTCTGGAACTGGGCGGGCACCTGGGAATTCTCGTGGGCGACGTGGCGGGCAAGGGCGTGCCGGCGGCGTTGCTGATGTCGAGCGTGCGGGCGAGTCTGCGTGCGCACGCACAGGACATTTATCACATCGGCGACGTGCTGAAGCGTGTGAACCGCGCGCTGGTGCGGGACACGCTGGACAACGAGTTCGTGACCATGTGGTACGGTGTTGCGGACCCTGTGACGCTGCGGCTGACGTACTGCGCGGCGGGGCACGACTGGCCGCTTCTGGCGCGGGTGCCGCGGGACCGGGCGATCACGGAGCGCGATTGCGAGCGGCTGACGGCTGACGGCATGGCGCTGGGGATCGACCCGAGCCAGGAGTACCCGCTGGGCGTGAGGCAACTCGCAGCGCGGGACGTGCTGGTGGCGTGGACGGACGGCCTGCACGATGCGACGGACTTTGAGGGGCGCAAGTTCGGCGGAACGCGTCTGCGGCGTGCGGTGGTGGATCTTCTTTCGCGCGAGCCGGAGGCGAGCGCGGCGCGCGTGGTGGACCACGTGCTGGCGGAGGTGCGTCAGTTCAGCGGGCTTTCGGGCCGGACGGACGACATCACGATCGTTGCGCTGCGCGTGAACGAGCGATAGCGTCGTCATGCACCGCTTGCCGGGCGGGACGGTGTGGGTGGTGCCGGTGCACAGCCGACACCGCGGCCGCGTCTTCCTGCCCTTTGCCGACAACGACCCGAAGCGGCGGAGGTGATCTGCCAGGCGCTGCTGCCGGCGAGGGACCGGGAGATCCGCGATTCATCGATCCCGGAGCGGGTGCGGGAGTCGGGACACGCGCATCGATCCGGTCACCGGCGCGCTGTGGTACGCATGACTCTCCGCCGGGCACGCGGCGGCTCAATACGGACGCCGCACTTTCAGACCCTTGAACACCTTGAAGTGCTTGTCGTTGAGCGTGACGATCGGCAGCCCAAGCCTGATCGCGGTCGCGGCGATCAGGCAGTCCGGCCAGCCGACGCCATGGGACAGGCTGAAGCGCCTCACGAGTGCGACGCAGTGGTCGAAGTCCTGGGGTTGGCACCGAATGCGGTCGAATCGATCGAGGAGTTCATCCAAAGCCCGAAGTTCGGCACGGCTCTTGGAGCCTTTGAGCAACTCCGCGGCACTGACAGGATGCACGACAAACCGACTCGGTGGGCCTGTCTCAATGCAGCAGACCGCAGCCTCGTGGCCCCGGGAAAAAACGATCAGTACAGAAGAATCGAGCACCGCACTATCTTGTCCCGCTGCGATGACCAAGGGCCTTCTCCCGGAGTTCCCGTGCGATCTCGGCGCTGGACTTGCCCTTCCACTCCGGACGGTTCTTCCACATGCCGAAGGCGGCAAGTTCCCGCAGAGGCTTCCTCGCCGCGGAACGAGCCTTCTTCTTGGTCGTGGCCTGCTTCGCGGATTTGGCCTTTTTGCCGGTCCGCCGCGGCTTGTCATCACGGAGGATCACCACTGGCGTTCCGTCGGGAATTTCGCCGTGAGTGTTGACGACAATGAGGCCATCGCGGACAACTGAGCGGAGGGTCATTGGTTCACCTGTACTGATTGTACAGCACGTCCGCACTCCGGGCACCGATTGCTACGGAGTCCTTGCAGGTCATACCCACAATCAAGGCAACTGCCGTGAACTGCCCGCCACGCAGCGACCCCGCTTGGCCAACCATGTCGCGCAATGACCATCAGCAGCGCGAGGAGAGTGCCATTGAAGAGCAGCCCGGCCCACACAGGCTGCAGTAGCAGCGTGACATACCTGCTTCCGACAACAATGCTGATCGTCGGATCGCAATCAGAGGTGAACCAACCTCCCCAGGCCCGAGCGACTCCAACTCGGTGACCGACCACACACTTCGCGGGCCACCCCGCCGCGGACGAGGTACCGAAGTTGAAGTGCTCAACCTGGGGCAGAGCGGGCGGCGTTCCTAGCCACCACGGCCCCTGCTCCCGGCGTCGCGCCTCGGGCCAGCCTGGAAACCAGAACCAAGACTCGTGCCCAGTCCGCCGCGACACCCACGCTGATGCTCCAGAACCGCCGGGACCACTGTCGCACAATCGGTCGGTCCAAGACGGAGCGTACGGGTCCAATCCAATCGCTACTCCAAGCAGATACGCCAGCGCGGCGGCTACCACCAGACGGTATGCGGCGCCGCGCACGCCGACCCTTCGGCTTATCTCGTCGAGCCAGTATCGAGTGCCGCGACACGCAGACATCTTTCGGCTCCCCGAGTCCCTGTCTCACAACGTGCAGACCTCGCTCACCCCTTGCTCTTGGCGTCGCCGCGGGCGAAGATGGATGCGACGTAGTTGAGCACATCGGTCGCGCTGGTCTCGTTGTAGCCGAACTGCTTGATGAGTCGCTGCTTGACGATGTCGATCTTCTGCTGGGTTTCGTCGTCGACGACGCTGGAGACGAGGTTCTTCAGTTTGATGGTGTCGCGCTGGTCCTCGAAGAGTTTGAGTTCCAGGGCCTTGTAGAGCCGCGCGTTGGTGTTGTACTCGAACTTCTTGCCATCGAGCGCGAGCGCGCCGATGTAGTTCATGATCTCCTGCCGGAAGTCATCCTTCCGCGAATCCGGGATGTCGATCTTCTCCTCGATCGACCGCATCAGGCGTTCATCGGGCTCATCATACTTGCCGGTGTACTTGTTCAGCACCTTCTCGCGCTGGGTGTATGCCCGCACGTTCTCGATGTAGTTCTGGCAGAGGCGCTTGATCGCCTCCTCGTCGGCGGAGATCGCCCGCTGCACTTCGGCCTTGATGATGTCCTCGTACTCCTCCTTCACCATGGAGAGGATCTCGCGGTAGCGTTTGCGGATGTCCTCATCGGCGATGAGCGAGTGGTGCGCGAGGCCGCCCTCGAGTTCGTTCATCACCATGAAGGGGTTGATGCACTTTTCATCGACCGCCTGGCGCGAGACCAGCGCGTTGGAGATCTTGTCCTGCACGTAGCGGGGCGAGATGCCGCTCATGCCCTCGCGGGGCGACTCTTCCTTGAGTTCCTTGATCGAGTCCTCGGTGAAGCCGGGGATGGCCTTTCCGTTGTAGAGTTTCATCTTCTGCATGAGGGCGAGGCCGGCCTTCTTGGGCTGCTCGAGGCGCGTGAGCACGGCCCACATCGCCGCGACTTCGAGCGTGTGCGGGGCGATGTGGATGTTGCGGATGCGCTCGGCGCCGAAGTCCTTCTGGTAGATCTTGATCTCGTCGTCGAGCCGGATGTTGTAGGGCACATCGATCTTGATGGTGCGGTCGCGGAAGGCCTCCATCATCTCGTTGTTCTGGAGGCGCTTGTACTCGGGCTCGTTGGTGTGGCCGAGGATGACCTCGTCGATGTGCGTCTGCGCGAACTTCTTGGGCTTGATGAGGTGTTCCTGCGAGGCGCCGAGCAGGTCGTAGAGGAACGCGACATCCAGTTTGAGCACCTCGATGAACTCGCAGATGCCGCGGTTGGCGATGTTGAGTTCGCCATCGAAGTTGAACGCGCGCGGGTCGGAATCGGACCCGAACTGCGCGATCTTGCGGTAGTTGATGTCGCCGGTGAGTTCGGTCGAGTCCTGGTTCTTCTCGTCCTTGGGCTGGAAGGTGCCGATGCCGACGCGGTCTTTCTCGCTGAGGATGATGCGGCGGACCTTGACGTGCGTCATGGCCTGCCGCCAGTCGCCGCCGTAGTGCCGCATGAGTTCGTCGTAGACGCGCCGGCAGAACGGGCAGAGTTCGCCATGGATGCGCAACTGGCCAGCGCGGAACTGCGGGGCATAGCCCGCGTTCAGACGCGCGAGGATGTCGGCGCGTGCCTCTTTGGGCACCAGCAGCAGCGGCTCTTCGTGCATGGGGCAGGGGAACTCGATCTCCTTGCCCCCGGCGCCGCAGTGTTCATCGAGCAGCCACGAGAATGAGTAGACCGCGCCCGCATCGGTGCGCGAGTAGGCCTCGATGCCCTTCTTCAGCAATCGTGCGATGGTGCTCTTGCTGCTGCCCACCGGGCCGTGCAGGAGGAGGATGCGCTTGTCGGTGCCGTAGCCCTCCGCCGCGGAGCGGAGGAAGTCGACCAGTTGCGTGAGCGAGAGGTCGAGGCCGTAGATCGCATCCGCGCCGTTGTCGATCGGGTCGCTGAAGAAGTGGTAGCGCACGCAGTCGCGCTTGAAGACGCGGTACTTCTCGAACCCGTAGGACAGGATCGCGTCGTACAGCCGCTGGTACGCGTTGCGCGCCACGCTGGGCCGCTGCTGGGCCAGGTTCAGGTAGTCGGCAAACGTGCCCTCCCAGTGGTGCTGCTGGAAGGTGCGCCGATCGATGCGCGACTCGATGATTGATGTGAGATCACCATCACCACCGGCGTGGGCATCGGGCGAGCGGAGCAAACGGCCATGAATCGTGACGCGGTCCATGCGCGGCCTCCTCGCACCGCGTCGCCGCGGCACGCAAGTCTCGGATCCAAGCGGCTCGCACTCCCACGAGGGGAGCATGGCCGCGATGGCCGGAGGTCGGCTGCGCAGGTTCCCCTGCCCGTGCCGTCGCCCGCGCCAAGGCCCATCGCCGTCAACGCGTCAGTATCGGCGTTATCCGGCGCGCCCCGAAGCGTGTTTCGCGCGGCACTGATTGGTTATACGCGGCAGGGGTGGGTTTGGATCGCGCGGCGGCCGCAGGGGCAAGGGGACTCGGAGGCGGAGGGGCCGCGGATTGACACGGATGAACGCGGATTCGAGAGGGACACGGTTGGGGAGGAAGAAGGCAGCAAGGCAGGAGACATCGAGGCAGGGCGCGTGTGGCTCACATCCCCCGGGTTGGGGCGGGCGGGTGTGGTGTCCTGCTTCGCCAGAAGTTCTTCTCGGCTCGGGCCTGCACGAGCAGGTACAGCACGCTGAACGCGAGCAGGAAGATCGCCCGGGCATCCAGGCCGGTCATCAGCGACTGGCCGATGGCCACGAGCACCAGCGCGGTGTTGATCGGGTGGTCCATCCACCTGTACGGGCCGGTGCGGACGTACTCGGTGGTCGTGTCGCGCTCATCCTGCCCGATGCGCCAGTGCGGTCCGAGCGTCCACACTGCCCAGATGCGCAGCAGGCACCCCGCAGCCCACGCCGCGAGGCCCGCGGGGAGCGAGATCGGTGCAGCCGGGTTCGTACCAAAGACGATCCACACCGAGTAGGTGATGAGGCACGCGGCCAGGGCGAAGTCCACCCAACCGTACAAGTTTCGCGGCGGGAACTGCTCGGCCACGGCGGACTTGCCGTATCGGACCTGAAAGACCGCCGCGTAGAGGAGGTAGGCCGGCACCGCGTACACCAGCCACGTGATTGCGGGGAGGGTCATGTCGGGATTGTTCGCACGCGGGCGAGTTGGCGGCGTGCAATGCGGGGTCCCGATGGGCGTTTGGCGGTGTGAACACGTTCAAGGAGCACACGATGACACGTTCGACCTGGATGGTGGTGGCGGCGGCGGCGGTGGGGCTTTCGTATGGCGCAGCGTTGGCGCAGCCCGAGCGGGGCCCGGGGCGGGAGCGGGACCGACAGGAATTGCAGCGCGGGCCGGAGCGCGGGGGGGAGCGCGGGCCGCGCGAGGACATGCGGCCGCGGCGCGAAGGTGACCGCGCGGAGCGTGCACCCCGCGATGATGCGCGGCCGCAGCGCGGGCCGCGAGATGAAGCGCGAGGGGATCGTCGGCCGGAGGGCGACCGCGCTGCGGAGTTGTTCAATGCTCTGCCGCCCGAAGCGCGCGAGCGGATCATGAACCACCTGCGCGACATGCCCCCTGAGCAGCGCGCGGAGGCCAAGGAACGAATCCTGCGCCGCCTGCAGGAGGGCGCGCGCGATCAGCGCGAGGAAGAGCGCGGCCAGTTCCGCGGCGGGATGGAGCGCGACAGGCGCGGCGGTGGCGAGGGGCGCGGCGTGCCGCCGCGGGCGCGCGAGGATGACCGCCGCGGCGGGCCGATCCCGCCGGAGATGCGCGAGCGGATTCGCGAGCGACTCCGCGAAGTGCCGCCCGAGCGGCGCGAGATGGCGCGCGAGCGCATCCGCGAACGCGTGCGCGAGCACATGAAGGACCGGATGCACGAGCAGCGTGGGCGCGACTTCGGGCCGCCGCATCGCGGACCAATGCCGCCGGGCGCTCGCGGCGGACCGCAAGGGCCGCGCGGCGGCGAGCACTTCCGCGGCGGTCCGCAAGGCCCACGCGGCGGTGGTGAGTTCCGTGGTGGGCCGCAGGGCCCGCGGGGCGGTGGTGAGTTCTTCCGCGGCGGACCGCAAGGGCCGCGAGGCGGGGAGTTCTTCCGCGGCGGGCCGCAGGGACCGCGCGGCGGCGAGCACTTTCGCGGCGGACCGCAGGGCCCGCGCGGTGGCGAGCACTTCCGCGGTGGGCCGCAGGGGCGGCCTCCGTTTGATGGACCTCGCCGCGGCGAGTGAGCCGATCGATCGGAGTCCGACAGATTGAAGATTGCACGACGGCCGGGCGCGAAGCCCGGCCGTTGTCAATTCGGGAAGTGAGAGGCGAGACAAGCGCGGATGTCGTCCTCCGTGATTGTCGGATAGTTTCGGATGATGTCGGCATCCTTCCACCCTTGGGCGAGCAGGCTGACAACCAACTCCACCGAGATGCGTGTGCCCTTGACGACGTACTTGCCAGTCAGGACCGCGGGGTCGAGCGTGATGCGGTCTTGCCAGCGCACAGTCATTTTCCTGTTCACTTGGATTGTACACGCTTCGCGGGGAACGAGTCCGCATCACTCAGGCACCGCGACGATCAACTCCCGTGATTTGCTCCGTCATTTCGGACAAGATCAGCCCGGGTGCAACGTTCGGCCGCGGTGGCGTTGCGCGCTGAGAGCGGAGTCGTGCGGATCGGGATGCAGTTTGACAAGACCGTGCAGACCGCACTCTGAGCAACAGTGCAGCGCGAGGCTTGAAGTGGTGTCGATCGGTTTGGGCGGAAGTGCGTAGCCGCATCGGATGCATGCGCGGGTGCACGCACGTTGCCGGACAATGCGGAGCAACCACTCGGCACGGGTCTGGACCAGCAGCCACACGATGATGATGAGGGGCCATGGTCCGCAGCCGATCAATAACGACGCCGCAGGGAGGATGGTCGAGCCGAGCGAGAGGAGGTACATCGTTACGGCACACATCACGAAAGCAGACACATCGACCCAGATGGCCGCGCCGTGGATGTACCGTATTCGCAAGACACGGGACTTGCCATGCTCGACTGCGTGCATGACACGGTCCCAGGAGACACCCGCGTCGCTCTCGTCCTCCGGAGGCGGCTGTTCGCGACGAATGGGCCCGCACCGAGTGAAGATGATGTGACACATACCCCGGACGCCGACCAATAGGAAGGGTGCAGCCGCGATTGGGCCGAAGTGCGTCCAGAGAACTCGACCGATGGCGACAAGGACCGCGCAAATGACCGTCGCAGCGACCACTCTCCTGACCAACACCTGAGAGGCGACACGCCCTGTGTTAGAGTTGCGCTGCGGATCCAAGCGTGATTGCCACGGACCGGACTCCGGGTTGAGCGCAAAGATGCGAGCGAGCATCGCCCAATCAACGTTGATGATTCGTTGATTCGTCGGCACATCATCGGCGATATCGATGTTTGTCGCGGTCAACCAAGAAACTCCACGATCTCCTCCAGCGGCTTTCGCGTGATGTCGGGCACCACGCAGCCGGGCGCGGGGTAGCCGACGGGGATGAGCAGGAAGGGCCGCTCGTGCGCGGGGCGCTCGAGAATCTCTGCGAGAAACTTCATCGGGCTGGGCGTGTGCGTGAGCGCGACCAGGCCGGCGTGGTGCACCGCACACAGCAGCATGCCCACGGCGATGCCGACGCTCTCGTTCACGTAGTAGGTCTGGCCGCCATCATCATCGTGCGCGAGTTTGAAGACCACGATCAGCCACGGCGCGACCTCAAGAAAGCCCTTGTCGGGCGTGGTGTCGAAGGGTTCGAGGTCCTTGAGCCACTGGGCGTTGGCCTTGCGCGAGTAGAACTCGCGCTCCTCGGCCTCGGCGCCCTCGCGAATCTTTTTCTTGAGCGCGGGGTCGCTGACGCACACGAAGCGCCAGGGCTGCTTGTTGGCTCCGCTGGGCGCGGTGCCGGCGGCGCGGCAGGCCCACTCGATGGTCTCGCGCGAGACCGGGGTGTCCGCAAAGAACCGGACGCTGCGGCGCAGGTTCATCACCTCGTAAAACCTTCGCGCGGCCGCCGCGGCGGGCAAGCCCGGATCAAACGGCCGGTGCGGCACGTGCGGGCGGCGGGGCGAAGGCGGGGGTATGGGGTCGGGCGTGGTCATGGTGTTTGGATGCCGCTCGGGCAGAGAAATGTGAACTGCGGGCACACGGGGCGGGGTCGGTGGTGTCGATCATGCATGGGCGGGGGGACTGGTTGCCCACATTCTCCGCCGCGGGCGTGCGGCGGCAGCGTATCAGGAGTTGCAGCGATGGACACGACGATCAGAGGTCTGCGGGTTGTCTGGAGCGCGGTTCTCGGGGCGGCGGTGGTTTCGGCTGTCGCCGCGGCGGCCAACGCGCAGCCCGCGGGGGCGGGGGCGGCCGCGCCGAAGGTCGCGCCGCGCGACCGCAACGCCGCGCTGGAATACATGACGCTGCACGAGCAGATGGACAAGGACATGAGCGCGCTGGTCTCGGAGGAGTGGCGGCCCAACGACGCGGACTGGGTCCCCAGCGAGAAACTGTCGCTGATGCTCGAGGACAACCAGCGTCTGGTCAGGCGGATCATGGAAGCCTCGCGCCTTCCGACCTACGACATGCAACTGCGATACGAGGAGGGCTTTTCGCTTGTGGTGCCGCATCTTGGGCACATCCGGCAGTTCACGCGGGTGCTCGTGACCGATGCGCGCCGGCTGGCTCTGGCCGGTCGCGGCGAGGAAGCGGTCGAGCGGCTCACGGCGGTTCTGCGGATGTCGAGGCACGTGATCGACGACCGCATCCTGATCTCATCGCTGGTCGCCGTGGCGGTTGTCTCTGCGTCGCACAAGCAGGCCGAGCACCTGGCGACCGAGGGCCTGCTGGGCGATCGCGGCCGGCGCGAGTACATCCGCGCGGCGAAGGCGCTGCTGACCGATGACCCGTTCGGTGTTGCGCGGTGCCTGGCGGTGGAGCGCACCATGGCGAGGCAGACGATCCAGCCCTTTGTCGAGGGCAAGGGCAACCTGGCCGGCAGGGAACTGGCCGCGCAACTCCGCAGGCTGCAACTCTCCGGCGAGGGCGTGAAGGCGGTGTCGGGGATGACGGAGGAAGAAGCGCAGGCGCAGGTGGACCTGATGGACCGCTACTACGCCGCGCTTCTGGCAGCGTGGGGCAAGAGCGACACGCCGACCCGTCTGGCAGACCTGGACAAGCGTCTGCAGGCCGGGGACTTCGGCGTGCTGATGAAGGAGATCGGGCCCGCGCTGTCGCGGGCGCACGTGAGTGTTGAGAGGGCCATCAATGAGACGAGGGCGATCATCGCGCTGCTGGTGGCCGCGGGCGAGCCCGCGCCCGAGGAAGACGACGAGCACGCCGAACAGGACCACACCGGCGAGCAGTGACCGACGATGAAGCGCACGTCCCCATGATCCACGCCACGGGGGTCGCGGCCGATGGTCGGCCGCGGCCCTTCGTCAGTTGGCACAAACCGCCGCGACCGCGGCGACGAACAGTCTTGTGCGGGAGCGAGCCCGCCCCCGGTTCCACGGCATGAACGACGATGACCGCCAGTTGCTGATCCGGACCCGTCGCGGCGACCAGGCCGCGGCGAGGTCGCTCTGGCACCGGCACGCGCCGCGTCTGGTCGCGTATGCCGCGACGGTGATACGGGGCACGGGCAACCGCGACGACGCGGAGGACACGGTGCAGGCGGTGTTCTGCCGCGTCATGGCCCTCGACCCGCGTGAGATCGGCGCTGTGCTGGACCCCGGAGCGTGGCTGGCACAACTCACGCGGCGGTCCGCGCTGAACTGGGTTCGCAGCGCGCGGCGCGCGAGCGCGCGGGTGGCGCGAGTTGCCGATGGCATGCGCGGCGCGAGGGGCGCGGCGGGCGAACGCGGCGGTGCGAGCGAACATGCCGCGATGGGACAAGCGGTGGATTCGCTCCCTGCGCGGCTGCGCGAGGTGGTGGTGCTGCGGCACATCGCGGGGTTGACGTTTGACCAGATCGAGACGGCGACGGGCGTGAACCGCAACACCGCCGCAGCGCGGTACCGGGTGGCAGTTGAGCGGCTTCGCGCCGCGCTTTTGGCGGGGGGTGCGGCGGGGGGCGGGTTGGGGGGCGACGGTGCGGCCGCGGGCGCGGCGGGCGGTACGAGTTCGCATCGACAGAGGATGGTGCAGCATGTCTGAGCGGAACACGGGACGAACGGATGGCGGGGAAGACGTGATCTCGCGGCTGGAGTCCTGGGGCCAGCATGAGCGTGCGCGGCTGGTCGCGCCGCCCGATGCGTATGTGCGGAGCGTTCGCGCTGCGCGCGGGCCGCGTCAGATGCGGCGCGTGGTCGAGGGCCTTGCGCTCGCCGCGGCGGTCGCGCTGGTGGCGTATGTCGCGATGCGTCCAAGCCCGGCGCCGCCGCCGCGGCAGGAGCAGTTGGCGGATCGGCCCCGCCTGCCCGCGCCGCCGGACCATGGCGCGGTGGCCGTTGTTTCGCGCGAGGATGGTCCGCCGACGGTCGCGGGGCTGACGCGCCGGGCCATCGAGAGCGGCGCGCTGGACTGGCCGGAGGCAGCTCGCACGCGCATTGCGCCGGCGGAACCGGCCCGCGCGGCGGATGCCTATTGCGCGGGGTGCGTGGAGGAGTTGACGAGACTGTGAAGGGGCGTGAGCGGGCCACGGAGAACGCGGAGGGCACGGAGGGGAAGCCGTGCAGCGGTGTGCGAGACCGGCCCATTTCGCGGGCGGGCTTGCCGTCATGAACGCCGCGTGATCTCCGTGCGCTCCGTTGTGAGAACTCCGTCTCAGTTTCGGGTCTCTGTGCGCCGCGAGAATCGCCTCATACCGTCGCGATCACCTTGACCTCGAAGTTGATCGGCGCGTTGCCCGCCTGGGGGAGCGCGGTGATGGCGATGGTCGTGCGCGTCGGCTGCGTCGGGCCCGGGGGGAAGTACTCGGCCCAGATGCGGTTGAACGTGGGGAAGTCGCGCTGCATGTCGGTCAGGAATACCTGCACATCGACGATGTTCTCCCACTTGGATCCCGACTCTTCGAGCACGACGCGGACGTTGTCGAAGCACGCTCGAACTTGTGCCTCGATGTCGTAGTCGATCACTTTCCCCGCGCTATCGAGCCGCACGCCGGGAATGTCTTTGCTGCCGCGGCGGCGCGGGCCGAGGCCTGAGAGAAACACCAAGTCGCCGACGCGGCGTGCGTGCGGATAGGCCCCGACTGGCTCGGCGGCTTTGTTGGAGCGGATGTCGGTCATGTGGAGTTTCGGTGGAACTCAGAGGAGCAGAGTGAAGGAAAGCGGCAGTACAGAGAGGCAGCAAGTGAAGGCAGGAACATGAACCACGGAGGACACGGAGTCAGGAAGCGTGGAGAGGTGCTGTCGCGGCTAGATTCGGATCGTGATGGCTTTGGGTTCGGTGAAGAAGCGCATCGCCTCCTGCCCGCCCTCGCGGCCGACGCCCGACTGCTTCATCCCGCCGAAGGGCGTGCGCAGGTCGCGGACCATCCAGCAGTTGGCCCACACAACGCCTGCGTTCACCGCTGCGGCGGTGCGGTGGAGGCGCGAGGCATCGCGCGTCCAGATGCTCGCGGCGAGACCGTAGGGCGTTGAGTTCGCCAGCGCGATCGCCTGCTCATCGGTGTCGAAGGGCTGGAGCGTGACAACCGGCCCGAAGATCTCCTCCTGCTCGACGGGGCAGGCGGGGTCGAGGCCAGAGATCACCGTCGGCTGATGGAACAGCCCGCCGCGGCAGCGTTCGGGGAGAGCCGCCGGATCGACGCGTTCGCCGCCGCAGTGGATGGTGCCGCGCATGGTGCGGGCCTTGTCGATGTACGAGGCGACCTTGTCGAGATGCGGGGCGGAAGTGAGCGCGCCGAACTGCGTCGCCTCGTCGAGCGGGTCGCCGATCTTCAGCGACTTCGCGCGCTCGATGAGTCCCGTGAGAACCCGCTCGAACACGCCGCGCTGCACCAGGAGCCGCGACCCGCAGAGGCAGATCTGGCCCTGGTTGGTGAAGGCGGCACGGGCGGCGGTCGCGATCGCGCCCTGCTCGCCGTTGAGTTCTGCATCATCGAAGATGATGAACGGGTTCTTGCCGCCGAGTTCGAGGGACAGGCGCTTGAACTTCGGCCCCGCGTGCTCGGCGATCCACTTCCCCACCGCCGTCGAGCCGGTGAAGGAGATGGCGGGCATATCGTCGTGCATCACCAGCGATGCGCCCGCGCCCGGCCCGCTCCCGTGCACGATGTTCACCACGCCCGCCGGCACGCCCGCCTCGTTGAGCAGGTCGCCCAGCAGATACGCCGTCATCGGCGTCACCTCGCTGGGCTTGCACACGCACGTGTTCCCGCTCGCGATCGCCGGCGCGATCTTCCACGTCAACAAGTACAGCGGCAGGTTCCACGGCGAGATCAGCCCCGCCACGCCCCGCGGCCGTCGCAGCGTGTAACTGAACACGCCCCCCGCCCCCCCCCCAACTCCCCCCCACCCCTCGGCATCATGAAACTCGCTTGCGCTCTGCGTGCACGCCGCGGCGAAGAAGCGGAAGTTCGTCGCGCACCGCGGGATATCCACGCTGCGCGCCAGCGCGATCGGCTTGCCGGTGTCGATGCTCTCGGCGCGGGCGAGTCGATCCAGGTCGCGTTCGATCAGATCCGCCAGGCGGTGCATGATCCGCGCGCGCTCCGCCGCGGCGGTGCCCGCCCACGACGCGAAGGCCGCCCTTGCCGCGGCGACGGCATTGTTGATGTCGTCGGGGCCGGAATCGGGCACGCGCGAGGAGGTGCGTCCGGTCGCTGGTTCAATGTTGTCGAGATATGCGCCGGTGCGCGGCGGCACGCTTTGCCCGCCGATGAAGTTGGAGAGACTCTCCATGCGGGCAGTCTATGCGGGGGCGGTCGGGGGGCGGTCCGCTCAAGTCGTCCCGGGCATGTGGAACTTCTCGCACAGCGCGCGGACCTCGGCCCGCACCTGCCTGGCCACTTCGTCGCTGCCGCTGCTGGTCAGCACGCGGTCGATCCACGCGGCGATCTGCGACATGTGACTGGTTTCGAGGCCGCGGGTGGTGATGGCGGGCGTGCCGAGACGCACGCCGCTGGTGAACTTGGGCGGGCGCGGGTCCTCGGGGATGCCGTTCTTGTTGCAGACCATGCCGGCGCGGCCCAGCCAGTCTTCGGCGTCCTGGCCGGTCAGGTCGGCGTTCCTGGGCCGCAGGTCGACCAGCATCAGGTGGTTGTCGGTGCCGCCGCTGGTGATGCGGTAGCCCCGCTCGGTCAACGCCGCGGCGAGCGCTTTGGCATTGGCGACGACGCGGCGCGCATAGTCCTTGAACTCCGGGCGCAGGGCCTCGCCGAAGGCCACGGCCTTGGCGGCGATGATGTGCATCAGCGGCCCGCCCTGCACGCCGGGGAAGAGCGCCTTGTTGATCTTCTTGGCCAGGTCATCATCGTTGGTGAGGATCAGCCCGCCGCGCGGGCCGCGGAGCGTCTTGTGCGTGGTCGTCGTGACCACGTGCGCGTGCGGGAAGGGGCTGGGGTGCGCGCCGCCGGCGACGAGCCCGGCGATGTGCGCGATGTCGGCGACGAGCAGCGCGCCGCACTTGTCGGCGATGGCGCGGAAGCGGGCGAAGTCGATCACGCGCGGGTACGCCGAGTAGCCGCACAGCAGCACCCTGGGCCTGTGCTCCATGCACACGCGCTCGGCCGCGTCGTAGTCGATGCGTTCGAACTCTGCGTGGTCCTTGGCATAATGGAGGGGGTAGTGCACGGGCTTGTAGAAGATGCCGGAGAAGTTGATCTTCATCCCGTGCGAGAGGTGCCCGCCATCTTTCAGCACCAGCGAGGCGAACGTGTCGCCCGGGGCCATCGTCGCCATGAACGCGCCCATGTTGGCCTGCGCGCCCGAGTGCGGCTGCACGTTGGCGAACCGGCAACCGAAGAGTTGCTTGGCCCGCTCGATGGCGATGGTCTCGATCTGATCGTGGAACTCGCACCCGCCGTAATACCGCGCGCCCGGATACCCCTCGGCGTACTTGTTCGTCAGGCACGAGCCCATGGCGTGCATCACCGCGGGCGAGACGTGGTTCTCGCTGGCGATCAGTTCGAGCGTGTGCTCCTGCCGGTCGGCCTCCCTGGCCATCAGCGCGGCGACATCGGGGTCCTGCCCGCGGAGGAAGTCGTTGATCTTCGCGGCGATCGGGTCGGCGTTGGACATGGCGGATGGTACGGAAGCGGGAAGTCCGAAGCGGGGCTTGGTGCGGGCTCGCTTCGAACCGACGGATTGTTCAGAACCTGATGGTGATTCCCGCGAACACGCCTGCGATGGCTCCGAAGTACTCGAACTCGCCTGCCCCATCCCCATCGCTCAGCGAGAACGCGATCTGCCTCCAGCCGAACTCCACACCGATGCCCGGAGTCGGCATCCATCGCACGACGACGCAGAGGTCCAGCGAATACACCGACCGGTCGGACTCGATCCACGCGCCGCCGGTGGCCTGCAGTTCGATCGCGAACTGTTGCGTGAGCGCGAACTCGGCCCGGATGCCGCCGATCGGCTCGAGGAAGGTCTGGTCGGTGGATGCGGAGGAGCGATCGTCGCGCGAGCGCAGGTCGATGTCGACATCGTGCAGGCGCACGCCGCCGAGCGCGATCAGCCGCATGCCCGTGTCGGCGGCGTTGGCAGGCGATCTCGACGCCGAGTCAAAGTCCCACGAGTACACCTGGTACCCGGCGGTCGCCTCGAAGACGGAGTAATCAAACCGGACCGACATCTGCTCGCCCGGCGAGATCTCGACCGAGCCGGCGCGGAAGGCCGAGTCGGCGATGGTCGCCTCCCGGTCCAGCGAGAACGCACCGGCCGAGAACGCAAAGCGCCAGCGGCCCGCCGCGATGTGCAGTTCGCCCGCGGGCGAGAGCCGCGGCGTGTCGAGGTTGAGTTGCGAGATGTCGACGGAGTCGCCCGAATCGGTGAACGCGCCCGGGCCGGTGCCCGATGCCGCGGGCAGTTTGAGTTCGCCCGAGGGCGAGGTCCACCACAGCCGCGGCGACAGGCTGACTTTCCACTCCGGGGGCGGAAGTGGAAAGTCTCGCGGCGGCAACTGGACCGGATTGGCCTGCGCCGATTCGGAAGGCGGCTGGACATCGGGCTGGGTTGCGCCCTCCGCCGGAATCGGCAGGCACGCCGCCGCGACTGCCGCCAACTGCCCGATGCTCAAACCGCTGGCCATCGCACGCTCCTTGCGCTTCAATGCGGCGGAGGATACCCGCGCTTGGCCCCCGCCCCCAAACCCGACCGAGATGCCCACAGGCAGGCCCGCGACGCCGCGATACCCGGCGGCGAACAGATCGCGCCCGGGGTGCGCGTGCCCGCGGCCGTGCTGCGGTTCAGTTTCGCGCGCTCGAGCGGGCCGGGCGGGCAGAACGTGAACAAGGTCTCGACGAAGGCGGAACTGCGCGTGAGTGTCGACGACCTGCCGCTGCCGGCGCGTGTTCGTGCGCGGCTGCGGCGGCTCGCGGCATCGCGGTATGTGGGCGGGGAGGTGGTCGCCGATGAGACCGGCCGCGAGCATCTGACCGGCGGCGAGGTGGTGCTGGTCTGCGATGAGCACCGCTCGCAATCGCGCAACAAGAGCGAGTGCCTGGACCGCCTCCGCGAGTTGATCGTCGCGGCGATGGCCGAGCCGAAGATCCGCCGCGCCACGCGCCCGACCCGCGGCAGCACCGAACGGCGCATCGCCGAGAAGAAGTCGCGGGGAGAGATCAAGCGCGGGCGCGCCCGCGGCGGCGAATCCTGAGCGCCAGACCGGGCCGCTTGTCCAACGCTCCCAGCGCATCGGCCGCGACGCTACACTCGCGCCCCGGCGCTGTCCGCGCCGAGCCGCACGACCCGACCATCGGAACGGATTCCCGATGCCGACACCCACCGCTTCGTCCCCACCCATGCAGGCCGCCGCGCCCGTGTCCAAGGCCATCAGCAAACCCGCCCGCGCCCCGCACGACGACCTGTCGTGGCTGGCGCAGTACCGCGCGCGGTTCGTGGTCTTCGAGGGGCCCGACGGCTCGGGCAAGAGCACGCAGTTCCGCCGTCTGGCCGATACGGCCAAGGCCCGCGGCATCGCGCTGTGCGAGGTTCGCGAGCCCGGCGGCACGCCCGTGGGCGAGCGCATCCGCGACGTGCTGCTGGCGCGGGTGCAGCCGGGCATGGACATGACCCTGCGCTGCGAGATGCTGCTGTACATGGCCAGCCGCGCCGAACTGGTCGAGCGGCGCATCCGACCCGCGCTCAAAGCGGGCGAACTGGTGCTGGCCGACCGGTTCGTCGCCAGCACGCTGGCCTATCAGGGCGCGGCGGGCGGTCTGACCGGCGCCGACATTTCCGCCGTCGCGCGCGTCGCCACCCAGAATCTGCAGCCCGACCTGGTGGTCATCTTCGACCTTGACGAGACCGCCGCGGCCAAGCGCCTGAGCCCGCTGCTCGATCGCATGGAAGCCAAGGGCGCGGCGTTCCACCGCAAGGTCCGGCAGGGGTACCTCGACCTGGCCAAGGGCGACCCTTCGCGCTACGCGACGGTTGATGCGAGCAAGGACGCCGAGACGGTGTGGCAGAGTCTGTGCGCCACCATGGCCGACCGCGCAGCGCATTTGGCTCCGAAGAGATAACGGCCGCCCGAAGTCAGGTACACAGAGGACGCAGAGGTCTCGCAGAGGACCCAAAGAGCCGGAGATGCAAAGGCCGGCGCGACCGCGTGCTGAAGATCTATGTGGAGATCCGGCCGCGGACCGGGTCAAGTTGCGAGTCCTCAGTTCTTCATGCGACCCCGCCAGATGATCCAGCGACTGATCGGCAAGGATGTCAGAGCCTCGTTCTTCTCCGTGCACTCCGCGTCCCTCTCTGCGACCTCTGCGTACCTGCCTTGTCCGAGCGCATGACTGCAGCATTCCTCATCCTCGCCGCGTACCTCATCGGGTCGGTCCCGTTCGGGTTGATCCTCGCGCATCTGCGCGGCGTGGATATCCGGGCGCACGGCTCGGGCAATATCGGCGCGACCAATGTCGGGCGGGTACTGGGACGCAAGTGGGGCGCGCTGTGCTTTGCGCTCGACCTGCTGAAGGGCCTGCTGCCGACGCTCGCGGCGGGCTGGTTCCTGGGGCTGGTGCGCTTTGACGGCGCCGAGCCGGCTGCGACTTCGGTCTCCGCCGGTGCGTTGCTCGTCTGGCTGGGCGCGATGAGCGCGACCGTCGTCGGGCACATGTTCCCGGTGTGGCTGAGATTCAAGGGGGGCAAGGGCGTGGCGACGGGATTCGGCGCGCTGCTGGGCGTATGGCCGGTGCTGACGGCCGCCGCGCTGGGCGCGCTGCTGGTCTGGCTCGTGTGCGTGAAACTGACGCGGATGGTGGGGATTTCGTCGGTTCTCGCCGCGCTGAGCCTGCCGGTGTTCGTGCTTGTGCAGGCGCCGATCGCCCGGGCGCTGGGCCGGGTCGATCCCCCGCCGGTCTGGCCGTTCGCGCTGGTGGCGTGCGCACTGGCGGCGGTGGTGGTGATCAAGCACCGGACCAACATCGCGCGGACCCTCGCCGGGACGGAGCACCGGGTGGGCAGGCGGGCCTGAGCGCGGTTATCGGGGGTGTGAACGGGTGCGGGTTGTGCGGGCTGCGCGAGGCGGGGCGACTGTCCCGGCGCACCGTCAAGGCCCCGCAGGGTCGCCCATGGACTACAGACCGCCGTGGGACGATGGAACGACGCGACCGCGCGGCGAAGGACCGCCGCGCTCCGGCGGCATCGGAGGCGCATGTGGACAAGGCCAGTGTCATCGGCAGTTTGATGGGTGTGTTCTGCTGCGTGCTGGTGGGCTACATGGCCTCGCACGGGCACTGGGCCATGTTCTACTCCGAGAAGGGGATGATCATGGTGTTCGGCGGCACCATCTCGGTCATCTTCATGGCGATGCCGATGGAGCGCATCAAGCAGGTGCCGGGCTACTTCAAGCGGTTCTTCTTCGACAAGGGTGTGAAGCCCGCGACGGTGATCACGCTGATCGGCCAACTGGCCGAGAAGGCGCGGCGCGACGGCATCCTGTCGCTGGAGGCCGACATCGCCAAGATCGACGACGCGTTCCTCTCCAGCGGGTTGAAGATGGCGGTCGACGGCAATGCGCCCGAGACCATCGAGAGCACGCTGCGGATGGAAGTGATGGCGATGCAGGACCGGCACAAGGCCGGCAAGAAGTTTTTCGACCTGATCAAGTTGTACGCCCCCGGCTACGGCCTGGTGGCGACGCTGATCGGTCAGGTCGGCATGTTCGGCGGCCTGGCCAACGCCGAGATCGGCCACCTCGGGCACATGCTGGCGGTCGCCGTCGTGGCGACGATGTACGGGACGATTCTCGCCAACGCCGTCGCCGGACCCATCGGGGACAAACTCTCGCTGCGATCGGGCGAGGAGATCCTCGGGCGCGAGATGATGCTGCAGGGCATCCTGTCCATCCAGGCCGGCGACAACCCGCGGGCCACGACCGACAAGATGCTGGCGTTCATCCCGCAGCCGAGCCGCGCGGCGTTGAAGATCGCGGCGTAACCGCGGCCCAGACGCACCGACCGACACCGGGGCAGACCCATGGCCGACAAGCACGACAAGGCGGCGCACGGCGACGATGGCCACGACAAGGGCCACGGCGGCGGCGGGCACGGCCACGGCGGCGGGCACGGCCACGGCGGCGGCGGGCACGAAGAGGGGCACGAGGGCGCGCCCGAGTGGCTCATTTCGTTTGCCGACATGGTCATGCTCATCATGGGCTTCTTCGTCATCCTGCTGGCGATGAACATGCAGAAGCCGAGCATGGGCGGCATCGGCGGCGAGGGCGCGAACCTGACCGACGACAAAATGCTCGAACTGGCCCTGTCGCTGCGGGCCGCGTTCAACAACCCGGTGGACATGGACTCCAACGACCCGCGCGATGCCGCGCTCATCCGCCGCATGAAGGCGATGCGCGAGCGCGGCGAGACCACGCTGCCCGGCCCCGACGGCGACAAGCACAACGTGCAGGCCGTCCGCCCGAGCGACTTTGTCAACGACGGCGCGGTCGTGGCCTTTGCCGAGGGCGGCACGGCTCTTTCGGCCGAGGGCGCGCGGACGATCTCGCAGGCCGCGGAGCGCATGCGGGGCACGAAGTGGATCATCGAAGTCCGCGGCCACGCCAGCGCGGCCGAGACCATGCGCGACAAAGAGAAGAGCATGCGCCTGGCCTTTGACCGCGCGCTGGTCGTCGCGCACGAACTGGTCCGCAACGGCGTGCCCTGGGAGCGTCTCCGCGTCTCGGGCGCGGGCGACAACGAACGCGTGGTCCCGGTTGCCCGCGGGGCGGCCCACCGCTCCAACCAGCGCGTCGAGATCGTCACCACCAACGAGAGCATGGCTCCCGACCCGTACGCGGCGGGCGCAGAACAACGCTGACCGCCGGCCCGCCGGCGCGATCGCCCCCGAATCTCCAGCGTTTCCGCCCCACGGGCCGAACTCAGTTTCCCCGGGCGCGGATTCCCCCCCTCCCGCCGCCGCGGAGCAAACGGAGCGCGACCATGAACCCGAGTTATCGGTCCTTGCACGACGAGCCCGCGCTCGATCATCTCGAGCCGCGCACGCTGCTGGACACCACCCTCCCGTTGGTCACGATGCAGATCATCGACAGCGAGGTCGCCGAGGAAGGCCCCGACACCGGCGCCATCCGCCTGCACCGCACCGGCGTGCTCGACGAGCCGCTGTTCGTGTACTTCGACATCCAGCAGCCCAACCCGCCCACGCAGCGCGGCATCGCCACCAACGGCATCGATTACATCGGGCTGTCCAACATCGTCCGCATCCCCGCGGGCAAGCGCACCGTCACCATCCCGATCATCCCGATCGATGACCTCGAAGTCGAAGGGCCGGAGGAAGTGCGCTTCTCCATCATGCCCAGCGAGACGTACCGCCTCGACGAGACCAACCCGCTGCGCCGCGCGGGCGTCATTGTCATCCGCGAGGACGATGCGCTCCCGCTGGTCACCATCCGGGCGGCCGATGCATCGGCCGCGGAGATCGGCGGGGCCAGCGCGGGCGCCGTCGACACCGCGCGGTTCATCATCACGCGCACAGGCGACCGCGCGCTGCCGCTGTCGGTGAACTTCCGCATCCGCGGCAGCGCGACGCACGGCGTGGATTACGAGCGCATCATCCCGCAGGGGCAGCCCACCAAGGTCACCATCCCCGCCGGCCGCAAGCAGGTCGCCATCACCATCCGCCCCATCAACGACAACCTGTTCGAAGGCGACGAGACGGTTCGCATCATCCTGCAGCCCAGCACCGGCCAGACCTACGCCCTCAACGCCGACAACCCCGCGGATGTCTCGGCGTTCATCACGCTGCTCGACAAGCCGCTGGTCTCGCTGATCGTGACCGACCCGTTCGGCACGCAGTTCCCGCAGGACACCGCGAGTTTCACGCTGCTGCGCACCGGTCCCATCGACCGGCCGCTGCAGGTGCTGTACACACTGGGCGGCACGGGCATCGCCGGGCAGGATTACCGCCGATTGCCGCAGGCACTGACCATCCCCGCGGGGCAAGCCACGCTGCTGGTGCCGATCCGCGGGCTGGGGAACGACCAGGGCGGCGGATCGAAGGTCGTCCGCCTGACGCTCCGCGCCAACAACGCGTACAACATCAATGCCGCGCAGCCCATCCTCGTCAGCAACTTCGTGACGCTGCTGGATGAGCCCATCGGGCAGTGAGGAGATTCGGGGTCCGGGGCCCGGGGCTCGGGGTCCGTGGCGAGCACATTCGACCTCGGTGCGGCCGCATGCCCGCTGTCGGTTGTGGCAGGGCCAGCCTTCAAAACCCGGAACCCGGAACCCCAACCCCTGACCCGCGGGGCGTATCATTCGCCCCACTTCCTTCCTGCCCGGAGTTCCGCCTCAATGCCCCACGTCATCGCCGAGCCCTGCATCGGGACCAAGGACACATCCTGCGTCGAGGTCTGCCCGGTCGACTGCATCCACCCGACCAAGAACGAGGCCGACTTCGGCAAGTTCGACCAGTTGTACATCGATCCGGACACGTGCATCGACTGCGGCCTGTGCGTCGATGAGTGCCCGGTGAAGGCCATCTTCCCGCAGGACGACCTGCCCGAAGAATGGAACCGGTACGTCCAGATCAACCTGGACTACTACAAGGCCAAGGGCTGACCCCCCCCCGCCGCGCCCCCCACCCCCCACCGCTCCCGCCCACCGACGCCCCCCCGCTCCCGCCCCCCCCCGCGCCCCCCCGCGCAGACCCCCGGCGCGCCCCTTCTCGCATGCCCTGCCCCGCGGCATCCGGATACGCTGCGCGGATGCGGCCCAGACAACTCGTACCGTTCTCCTGTTCCGCGGCGCTCCAGCGCGGCATGGTCCGCTTTCTCGCCGCGACCGTGCTCACCACCCTCGGCGCTTGTGCATCAAAGCCCACATCGCTCGCGGCCGGAGCCGGCCCGGCGCGCGGCGCGGAGCGGGCCATCATCGCCTCGTCGCACGCGGGCCGCTTTGCCCGCGGCGCGGTCGCGGCGGACCACGAACTGGCGAGCGCGGCCGGGGCCGAGATGCTCGCGCTCGGGGGCAACGCCGTTGATGCCGCGGTCGCCGCGTCGTTCGCGCTGTCGGTGGTGCGGCCCTACTCCTGCGGCATCGGCGGGGGCGGGTTCATGGTGGTGCATCTTCCGGCAGATCCCACGCGCGGCAGCGTCAGCACGGCCATCAACTATCGCGAGGTCGCGCCCGCGGCGATTGATGCCGCGTTCTACGAGCACGAGGCCGACAAGCGCGCGAGCATCGAGGGCGGCAAGGCCGTCGGCGTGCCGGGGACCGTCGCGGGCCTGCTGCACGCGCTGGAGCGATACGGCACGATGGACCGCGCCATCGTCCTCGCGCCGGCCATCCGCCTTGCGCGGCAGGGCTTCGTCGCCGATGCCGACTACGCGCGGAACGCGCGGGAGTTGATCGAGAAGTTCGAGAACAACCCCGCGCTCAAGACCCGCTTCGCGTTTGTGTGGGAGCGGTTCCTCGAGCGCGGCGCGGCCGATGTCGGCAGCCTGATCCGCCTGCCCGAGCAGGCCGAAGCGCTGGAACGCATCGCCGCGGAGGGCGCGCGCGGCTTCTACGAGGGCCCCATCGCCGAGGCGATCGTTCGTGCCGCGGCGCGCGATGGCGGCGTGCTATCGCTCGCCGACCTGCGCGGCTACCGCGTGCGCGAGGCCGAGCCGCTGCGCTTCAACTTCGCGGTGTGGACGGTGCTGGGCATGCCCCCGCCGAGTTCGGGCGGGCTCGCCATGGCGCAGGCCCTGAGCATCTTCGAACTCTGCGGCGGCGCGTACGAACAGCGGGCCGAGGAACGCTGGACCCCGCGCACTGCGCACCTGTTCATCGAATCGCTCCGGCACGCCTTCGCGGACCGCGCGCGATATCTCGGAGACCCGGCGTTCGTGGATGTGCCGGCGGCGCGGCTGCTGCACGTCGAGAACCTGGCGCGGATGGCGGGCCTGATCGAGCCCGGCGCACGACTCGCCCCGACCGATTGCGGCACGCCCGATGCCGCGGCGGGCGCAGCGCCCATCGATGATGGCGGCACCAGCCACGTGAGCGCGGTCGACCAGTGGGGCGGGGCCGTCGCCTGCACCGAGACCATCAACCTCGAGTTCGGCTCGCTGCTGGCCGTGCCCGAGTTCGGATTCTGCCTGAACAACGAGATGGACGATTTTCTGAGTGTTCGCGGCGCGGCCAACGCCTTCGGCCTCATGCAGAGCGAGCGCAACCTGCCCGCGCCGGGCAAGCGGCCGCTGAGCAGCATGAGCCCGACGATCGTGCTCGACGAGGCGGGGCAGGTGGTCGCGGTGGCGGGCGCATCGGGTGGGCCGCGGATCATCACCGGCACCACGCAGGCTCTGCTGGGCGTGCTGGTGCTGCGGCGCAGCGCGGGCGAGGCCGTCGCCGCGCCGCGGTTGCACCATCAGTGGTCGCCCGATGCGGTCTCGATCGAGCGCGCATGGGTCGATGCCGACGCCTTCCGCGCGGGCCTTGCGGCGCGCGGCCACACGGTGCGCGAGGTTGACAACGTCGGCGTGGTTCAACTCATCGCCCGCGACCGCGCCGGCGGCTGGCACGCCGCGAGCGACCCACGCAAGGGCGGCAAGCCGGCGGGGCATTGAGTGATTGATTGAACCACGGAGTACACGAAGGACACGGAGAGCCGCTGGGGTCAGAGCACGCGCTCGCCGCGCGGGTGGTTTGTTCGATCAGATCTTGGTCGGGCAGCAGTTTGCTCTCCTTTCTGTGGTCGCCGTGTACTCCGTGGTTCAATCAGTCTTCGTGTTGCAAGAGGTCTTGAGGGAAGAGTGCACCACGGAGCACACGGAGAGCCGCCGGGGTCAGAGCACGCGCCGCAGGATTCCGTCTTTCAGAACCCGAACATTGAAGTTGATGACAAGCCCGACGCGCTTGCCGGAGAGCTTGAGGTAAGTAATCAACTGGGCTTCATGGATGGGGAGGAGCTTCTCCACATGCTTGAGCTCGATGACCACCTGATCTTCAACGACGAGATCCAGACGGTAACCCGCGTCGAGGTGGGCCTTCTTGTACACGATTGGGAGCGGGAGTTGTCGAGCGATGCGGAGCCCTCTCAGCTCCATCTCATGCGCAAGACATGCCTCGTATGAGGACTCGAGCAAGCCCGGCCCGAGCGTGCGGTGCACTTCGATCGCCGCACCGATGACCTGTTCGGTCAACTCCTCGTCCAGCAGCATCCCACTCTCCTCTCCGTGTCCTCCGTGTGCTCCGTGGTTCGATCCGCGATCCGCTCAATACCACCCAAACTCCGGCATCTCCGACACCTTCGCCCACGACTTCTCAAACCGCCGCCGCGCATCCTCCGCGCCCTTCGCATCGCCCGCGCCACGCAACGCCGCGGCGAGGCCGAACAGCGACCACCCGCCCTCGGGCGTCCGCGCCAGGTCCTCACGAAAGACCCGCGCCGCCTCCTCGTGCCGCTTGGCGCCAAGCAGCACCGCGCCCATCGACTGCCGCACCGGCGCGTGCCAGTCGGCCGGTTCCATGTAGGTCAGCGCATCCTCGAGCGAGACCGCCTCGGTCAGAAGCGCGACCGCACGATCAACATCGCCGCCCGCCGCGGCGATGCGCCCTTCCAGCACGCGCTCGGCGATGGCGAACACCTCGTGCGCGGTGTTCACCATGCCGAAACTCAGCATGTCCGCGGGCGTCTTCTTCGACTCCTCGCGCAGCGCGGCGAGTTCATCGCGGGCATCATCCAGCGCGCCCTTACCCACAAACGACAGGCCCCGGGCAAAGTGCCGCATGGCGCGGCCGTAGGTCCACTCGGCGCCGATCTCCGGCGCAGCCAGCACCGCATCCCACCGGCCGAATCGTGCATCCATCATCGACGGCCACGCCAGCACCATCGACATCTGCGGCATCTGGGCGAGCATCGACGGGTCGCCGCGGCGGAGCAGTTCGGCGCCGGCGCTGCGCGCGGTGTCGGCATCGCCTGAGAGCATCGCCGCCCAACTCAGAAAGTGCACGTTGTGCGGCGCGTACATGCCGGCGTACATCCCCCCCACTCCCGTCGCGGCGAGGAACGCGTCATCCGCCTCGATGGCGCGGCGGTTGGCCTCGAGCGCATCGGCCCAGCGTCCCGTGCGCACGTAGGCGTGCGAGGGCATGTGCACGAGGTGGCCCGAGCGCGGCGCAAGCCCGCCCAGCCGATCGGCGTACCGCAGCGACCGGGCCGGATCGGGCGACGACTCGGTCGCATGAATGTACAGGTGGATCGCGCCGATGT
Organism: Phycisphaeraceae bacterium; assembly: GCA_019636495.1. Taxonomy (GTDB): domain Bacteria; phylum Planctomycetota; class Phycisphaerae; order Phycisphaerales; family UBA1924; genus JAHBXL01. The sequence goes on from JAHBXL010000007.1 coordinate 151,551, forward strand.
GGTCGGCGTTCCGCGACAGCACGCGCTCCAGCGTGGCGACGATCGTCTCGGTGCCGGGGTGCGGGCTCCCGTCTCTGGCCCACAGGTCCCACGGGCGGAGGTTCATCATCGATTCGGCGTGGAACGTGAGCGCATCATCGTGATCCGGGAATCGCTCGGCGATGCGTTTCATCGCGGCGGCATACGCCGCGTCCACCGCCGCCTGCGACTCGACGCTGTCGGGCGCTGTCGCCGGGAATCGTTCGGCGGTCGCGGCGATGAGTGCCTGCTCGAACTCGCCTGCGCGCGGCGCGAGCGACCGCGCGATGGCGATGGCCGATGCGCCGGCCTGGTTGCGCTCCTTCGCGCCCGGCTGGTTGTAGTTGGCGCCCAGCGTGTGCGCGATGCCCCAGTAGGCCATCGCGAACTCGGGGTCGAGCCGCGCTGCCTCGCGGAACGACCGCCGCGCCTCGTCGTGGTTGAATCCGTAGACGAGCGCGAGCCCCTGCTCGAAGTACGCCCGCGCCTGTCGAGAGGAAGTCGTCAGGGGTTCGAATCGGCGGGCACCGATGCCATCCCAGATCCGTGCGGGGATGCTGTCATCAAGCAGGATCGCCGCGCCGCACGGCGCGGCGGGCGGCGAAACTCGGACCGCCGCCGCCACCTCCGCCGCGGGCGGCGTTGGCCTTGGAGTTGCCGCCGCGGCGAGGGCCAGCGCGACCGCCGCCGCCCCCGTGCATGCGAGCACAAGCGCCCCGCCCCGCCGCTGGTTCGTCCGATGTTTGCTGTTCATGGCCATTCCTCCGTATGCGGATCGTCGCGGCATGTGCCGCGGCGAGTAGCAGGACACTACACCCGCGCCGGGCCGGAGTCGGTTGACTTGGGGTCAACCCCTCGCGGCGGGGGGTGGTGCAGGAACCGCGCGGAAGAGGCGAGAACGAATAAAATGGAGCCGGGGGGAGTTGAACCCCCGAGCACTCGCGGAATCTTCGGGAGAATACGCCGATCCCGAACAGCGCGCAGCGCCAGGCGCAGCGCGGGCCGCACCGGGGCCAAAGGCGGGCCCAGTCCCGCCCACGTCGCGGCCCGGTGCCGGGGGCGACACACTCCCGCCCGACGCCGACCTGGCCCGCCTCGTGGCAGCGTGGGCCAACCTGCCGCCCAACGTGCGTGCCGGGATCGTCGCGGCGCTCGGCACGGCCGCACCCGCCCGCTGACCCCGCCCGACGCCCGACAGAACCGACGAAACCCGCGACGCCGCGACGCGGTAGGCCATCGCCGCCCGTTCCGTCGGCGGCAACGTCGGCATGGTTCCTTCCCGCCGGGCTCGCCGATGTGACGCCCGCGGGAACAGCCGCGGGGATAGACCGACTTTGTTTCGGATGTCCGAGCGGAGGGCAGCCCTGGCATCCGGCCGCAACCACAGGCTGGGTGGCGGTGACTGGGCGACGCATGTTCCCATAGTCAGACCTATCTTTGACTTCAGGGAGGTCTTCGATGCCCGACCAATGCCTCACGCCAGAAGCCCTGCAGATGTGCCCCTCATGCCTGAGGTCCATCGCTACGGACTCGGATCAACTCGACGACTCTGTCCATCGGTTCGTTCGACTCATGGCGTGCTTTGAGGTGGTAATCAAGCTCCTCGGCAACGCGGCGCACGCAGTTCACATCGAGCGCCATCTGAGCCAGACCTACTGCGTGTCGTTTGAGCAGGCCTTCATCCAAAAACGACCGAGCCTTGGAAGCTGGCTGACCCTAGTCGGACAGCACAGCGCATACCTCGCCCGAAGCGGCCCTTCGTGGCTCGCAGGATCGATGAAGTGGCTGCGTGAGGCGGGACGAAAAGACAGCGTTCTCTCGCGGCTCAGCAAGTACGTAGGTGCAGTTCGACAAACGCTTCCGTCGGATGGCCTGATCCAGGCCTACTCGGGTCTTGACTGCTTAGGGCAGATTGTTTACCTGCGAAACGCGTTCTCGCACGGCGCGTTGACGCCCCGCTTCGCTGAGCGGTACAACGACCTGCTGACCGCGGCGCTCGAAGAGTTCGTATGCGGGCTCAAGATCGGCTCAAACTGGATGTTCGCGGTCCCTCTTCGTTACGACCCATCCGATCCAACGCGTGCCTTCGTGATGAACCCGGAGGCACCCGACAGCGCCCCCAAGTCGATTCCTCTTGGCGATAGATCGACAAAGCCACGCTGGAACTCGCTTTACGTCGGCGAGTCGCTCGAGTCATTCGAAGATTGCGTTCGTCTTGGGCCGATGATGAGATACGAGCGCACGCTGCGTGACTACGTGTTTTTGAATTCCTACGGCGATGGAGAAGCAGAGTTTCTCTCCTATCGCAGTGGCGATTTCGACGTTCGGCCCGCATCCCAGGATTGGCGTGAGTTCTTCGGACTTGTCCTCGCGGTACCGCCAGAGGTTGCGCCCGCGACCGTAGTCCCGAGTCCGGAACCGACCCCAACGCCGACCCAAACTGCCGCGACGCTGGACGCCAAGATCGATGCTCAGCCCATTGGTCCTGCGCCCACTCCGGTCGTACCAACCTCGCCGCCTGTCGGGAGTGCGCCGCAGAGCGCGCCGTCGGTCGCATCAGGACCAAGTGTTCGGGACATCTTGGCCGCCTTCGTTGATCTCGGCACGCGCCACCACACGCCAGACTGGGGTCGCACACTTGACGAATGGGAGCGCATGCTCTCTCCGCTTAGCGATGAGGTCCTTGTTCAGTTGTTTAGCGAGATGGAGACGCAATCCCAGGCATCGTCGGCGGCAGATTCTCTGCTGCTTTTCTTGGGCAATCTGCAGCAACGGCTGGGGTTTCACGAAGAGGCAGCTGCACGGTTCAAGGAGTTGGCAGACAAGGAGCCGGGCAACAACGACCGCCGGTCAAGGTACGGCTGTGCCTTGTTGCTGTGGGGCAACCAACTGAAAGCTGAGGGGAAGGCAAAGCACAACAACACCCTCGTGAGCAAGGGCAAAGACGTTCTGGGCGAAGCGAAGGCAACTCTGTCTGGATCGCTGTACGCCCAGCCTGAGACACGATCCGAGGTTTGGCACAATGTGCGGGCCTTGTCGATGCTGGTTGATGCGTGCTGCCGTCGCGGCGAGTTCCAGGAAGCAGCCGTCTACTGCGACGAGGGGTTGAAACTAGAGCCAGAGAACCAGCGGCTGAATAGCCAACGGCTCTTTATCCACGAAACGCTGGCCAAGTAGGTGTACCAAGGCAAACAATATCAGCGAAACAAACCCATTTGTTCGGCTGGTTGTGCTTGCATGGGTGCGAGGCGTTCGACTAGGCACTCGCGCGAGACGACGTACACGTATTCCTTGTTGTTGAGGTGGCTGACCTTGCCGACCTTCTGCCCCTGTGGGTTGTAGATGCCGATCTGCGCGCCGACGTACCGCTTGAAGTCGTTCTCGATGGTCGTGACCTTGCCCTGGCCGTCCCAGAGCGCCGCGAGCATGGATTCCATTTCCTCGCGTGCCAAGTACCCCTCGTTGTTGAACGAGACCACCAGCACGGGCGCGCGGACGGCGGCGAGAAGCCGCCGCATGACGCCCGCGAACTGCGGGCGGGAGTTGAAGATGCTCTGCCGCTGCCGGACATCCACACGCTTGCACGCGATGCCGTAGACCTCCGGCTTGTCCCAGCGCACCAGCGATTCCCAGGCGTGGTAGTTGCCCAGGTACGAGTGCTGGTTGTACGGCGGGTCGATGTACGCAACGTCGGCTTCGAGCAGTTTCGCGGCTTCGATCGCATCGAGGCAGGTCGCTTGTCCCTTGCCGTGCTTGGCGCGCGGCAGCACTTCGGGAACGCGCAACTCCAGGTCGTTGTGCGCTCTCGGCGCCCACGCTTTCAGATACGCCATCTGCAGGCCCGTAGTCGAATCCACGCGATCGGCCGCCTCCATGAGCGAGACGAGCATCACCGCTTCAAGTTCCGGCTCCAAGCCCTTGGCCACGATGGCTTCGCGGATGGCGTCGATCCTCGCACCGTTTTTGGGCTGGAAGAAGCGGGACTTGACGCAGAACGTCTCGGTGAAGTACCCCGGCTCGCCTTTCATCGCGTTGAACTCGCGGACGAGTTTCGTCGCATGGTCGATCACGTCCTCGGCGTCGGCCTGCACATAGCAGCGTGCAAGCGTCGCGGCGTATGCGTTGTGGTCGTTCGAGACGACGCGATACCCGGCGGCTTTCAACGCGTGGCCGACCCGCGAGGTGCCGGAAAACAGGTCGATAACCGAGTGCGCGTTGGATGCCCGCCGCACCGCTTCAAGGATGACCGGAATGAGCGTTCGCTTGGAACCGATGTACTTGATCAACGATGTATCCCCGTGGTGCGCGGTGTGCCCTCAAACAACCAGGACAGCAGGCCCGAGAGGAAGCGGGTGTACTCTGTGGCGGTACAGGCGTGCTCCATCGAGAACCACGCGAAGTTGGTCAGCCGATCTGCTTGGACGTGAAAGTTGACGTGGTACTTGTTGCGGTACCGAATGAACGCCCCGTTTGCCATCACCATGAGGCTGCACTTGGTATAGCGGGTCGCAACCTCCAGATACTGCATGATCTGGAAGGACAACCGCTCGTGGGCATTGCCGTCGATCTGCCTCCCGGCGCTCGACTTGGCCGTCTTGTACTCCATCATGATCTTCTCGCGGAGGACACCCCCGTCTACGAGAACAACCGTGTCGTCAAACTTCGTCGAAAGCCCGCTGTAGATCGTCGGGTACTGCGCTCCGGCGTACGGACCGGATTCCGGCGCATACTTGCGGATGACCTCGGCCTCGGTCGGAAAGGCGGCAATCAGATCGTTGACGCCGAACACGACTTCAAGCCAGCGTGATTGCTCAGCGTTTGGGTGCGTGACGCCGTCCGATGCGGACATAGGCACGAACATGGACCGCGTGCCGACGGTCAGCTTGGCGTATCGGCGCGTACCCACGCCCGCCACGACCGACACCTGTGCACCCCCGGCCTCGGCGACTCGACGGAAGCACTGCCAAAGCCGTGCAATCAAGCGCTCGAAGTCCTCACCCTCCCGCCGCGCGCCAGTGCCGGTGTTGGCGACGCTTTCGGAGGCTTCAAAGGCCTCCATGCTCGCCGCGAGTGCTCTGATTTCGGGATTCAGGGGCGGAGGGGTCGGCATTCCAACCAGTGTACGGCGATCATCGACCTGTTGGGCGGATTCACAGCCGCCTACAACCCGTAGGGGCGACGAAGGTGACCTCGCAGTCTTGAATGGCGATCTGACGATGCCGACGCGAGGGGTTTGGGAGCCTGACATACCGACAGCACCAAATTCTACAGATCGCGCTGCGAATCGGCCTCCGCGCCGGAAATAAGGGTTTGGGGGGTGGGCCTGTCGCCCGACGCCCCCCGGCAAGGAGACCACCGTGACCCGAATCGGACTGACCATCGACGAGCATTTCGACCTCCGCGTGAAGCCCCGAACCGGCGCGGACCCTGCATTCCATGAGGCGGCCCAGGATGAACGGGACCAGATGTTCCCGATGGCGACCGCCGCGGCATCGCAGCACCTGCGGTCTCGTGGATATGACTGCCGCCCGGCGATGCTCGAAGCGCTGGCTCGGTACACCGGCGAAGGCGGAGCGACCCAGTGCATGACGGAGAGAGTCGGTTCCTGTGTTTGCTCGCCGCAAAAACACAAACGCCGCTGGCCCCGTGGGAGCCAGCGGCGCTGGTTGGAAAGTGGAGCCGGGGGGAGTTGAACCCCCGTGCCGGGTCAGTCAACATGGCACGTCTACGCGTGTGTCTGATCGTTTGCTTTCGCCCGCGGCGTCGAAGGTCAGCATCCTCCGCCGCGGCCAATCACCCAGATGGATCCTCGCCCACGCGCCCGGGTGCGCCACTTGTGAGCCAGCCCGAAGTCTTCGTTCCGCGCCCTATCGGGCGTCAGTCGCGGAACGCGCAGCCAAATTAGGCCGCGAGAGCGTAGTTGCTGTTGCCAGCTAATTTTGTTGCGTGCTTTTTACCAGGCCATCACGCCCCTGGACGCGCAATACCAAGTCTTCCCTGCCCGGTCGATTGCCGGTTCGGCCCCAGTTGTCAAAGAACCCGGTATTCTACGCGGCGCACAGCGCAGAATCCGGTGAATCGGGGAGACACGAGGCTTGACACGTATCGTCTTTTTGCTATAATGGAAGGGTGACGTGCCCGCAACGACGGTGGTTTTCTTCCGCGAGGCCGAGGGCGCTGTGCCGGTGCTGGACTGGCTTGCATCTCTTCGGCGGACCCAGCCGCGGGCGTTTGCCAAGTGCCTCGTGCGGATCGAGCGCCTCGCCCAGCTCGGTCACGAACTCCGACGCCCCGAGGCCGATCTGCTCCGAGACGGCATCTACGAACTTCGAGCGCGGATGGGCAGCGTGAACTACCGGATCCTCTACTTCTTTCACGGAAGGTCGGCGTGTGTCCTGGCCCACAGCCTGACCAAAGAGTCCGCGGTTCCCGCGGCGGAGATTGATGTCGCTGTCCGACGCAAGGCCGTTTACACCAGGAACCCTGGAGCGCACACGCACCGCGAGGGAGTATGAAGACCACCCGCTCGACAAAGCACGTATCGGGGCGTCGATCGACCTCTTCGGCAGTGGAGATCGTCAGCCGGCTCGCCTCGCGCTCGCCCGCGGTGAAGAAAATGGTGGAGCAGGAACGCGACAATCTCGCCGTCGCCCTGCAGGTGCATGCCGCGCGGACCTCGCGCAACCTGACGCAAGCCCAACTGGCCAGGCTCGTCGGCACGACCCAGTCGGTCATCGCGCGGCTGGAGGACGCGGACTACACCGGCCACTCGCTGACGATGCTCCGCCGGATCGGCGCAGCGCTCGACTACGACCTCGAAATCCGCTTTGTCGATTCCCGCCGCGCGGCATAGTCACGCACCGCAGAGCGCCCCCTCACTCGCACCCCGCGAACCACAGCGACAGGAAGGCGAAGATGTCCGCGACTTGCACGCCGCCGACGCCGTCGATGTCCGCCGAGGAATCTCCGGCGAACCACGCCGCGAGGAAGGCGAAGATGTCGCTCACTTCTCGCTCGCCGTTGCCATCAAAGTCGGCGGGGCAGGGGCAGATGGCCAGTTGGGACTTCAGTTCGCCGCCGGTGAAGGTCGGGCCGAACGATCGCGTGTTCACGATTACGTCGACCAGGCCGTCGTTGTTCAGGTCGGCAAGGGCCGCGAGGCGGGCGTTGGGGCTGGCCTGGCAGGTGTGCGTGGAGGCGGGCCCGAAGTCGCCGCCGCCGCGGCCGGGGAGGAGCACGACGTCTCCGTGACCGAATCCGCCGGCGCGGAAGCCGACCAGGTCGAGGAACCCATCGCCGTTCTGGTCGATGGCGAAGCAGGCTGTGTCTCCCGGGAACGGGAAGGTGGTCGGGGGGGCGAAGACTCCGCCACCGGTGTTGCGGTAGATCGCGGCGATCCCGGAGTGGCAGACAATGAGGTCCAGGTCGCCGTCGGCGTCGAGATCGGCGTACGCCGAACTGCTCCCGGGAGTGACGATCGGAGTGCCGGGCGAAAACTGCCCGGTCCCATCGTTGAGCCAGGATTCATGCCGGATGGTTCCTTCGACGATCCGCTGGCAGGCGAGGTCGAGCGCCCCATCGCCGTTGATGTCGATGGCGATCAGGTTGAAGGCCGCGTAGGGCACGAGATCGTGTGCCGCGGCGAAGAGGCCGGAGCCATCGTCGGAGAAGTAGCGCACGTTGTCCTCGACGGCGTCGTAGAAGATGATCTCCGGTCGTCCATCGCCGGTGAGGTCGTGGAGCAGGATCGGCTGCTCGTTGAGGTAGAGATCGGTTGTGATCTCCGGTCCGAGCACGCCGCCTCCCATGTTCATCCGGACGCGGAGCGTGTCGAACAAGGGCTCGTACAGGACGTCGGTGAGGCCGTCGTTGTTGATGTCGGCGGCGTACACGGCGATCAGCCAGTCCCACGGCCCGGTGTATTCGGCGGGTTCTGCGAACTGGCCCGCGCCGGCATTGAGGCGGACGGTGATGCGGGAACCCTGCGCGTTCTCGAGCATCACCAGGTCGGGGAGTTCGTCGCCGTTCATGTCGGTGAGGAGGCCATCGAAGACCGACTCGCCTGCGCCGAATGCGAGCGACTCGTCGAAGAGGCCGTCGCCGCGGCCGATGAGCAGGTGCAGTGAGTCGGAGCCGATCGAGCCCCCTGTTCTGGACACAAGCAGGTCGGGGAAGCCGTCGTTGTTGACGTCGGCGATGGCGCGGATGGTCGGGCGCTGCCCGAAAGGCAGCACGACCTGGGCCGCTTCGAACGTGGGCTCAGAGCACTGGCACAGGGCCGGGGCGGGGATGCTCCCAAGGAGAGTAATGGTCAAGGTCGCGGTCAGCATGTGCGTGCGCATGGAACTGTCCTGTGAAAGTGCCGCGGAGCGCTGGCGGGTGCTCAGCAGCCCGCGAACCAGGCGCTGAGGAAGGCGAAGATCGCCGGCACTCCCGGCGTACCTCCGAAGTTCTGTGCGGCATCTTCGCCCGCAAACCACGCGCTCAGGAACGCGAAGATGTCCGCGACCTCGCGCGTGCCGTTGCCGTCGAAGTCGGCCGGGCAGGGGCAGAAGTCCGTCATGGCGTAGAGCGCGCCCAGGCCGTCGCCCGCGCCGCCGCCGAAGAAGTACGCCGTCATCAGCGCATCGGGGGCCTGGTCGCCGGTGACATCAACAAGATGCAGTCGGTTGAAGAAGTACGCCTCTTCCGCCTGCGCCAGGTGCACGTGCACCGGATCGAAGTCCCCATCGCCGCGGCCGAGCATGACGGCCAGGCCACCCCGTGGCAGGCCGTCAACAAGCGTGTAAATGATGTGCCACGCGAGATCGGCGATGCCGTCGCCGTTGACATCGGCGGACTGCACCAGCCACGGCGACTGGGCAGGCACATCGGCGAGCCGCTCGAACGCGCCATTGCCCACGTTGCGGTAGCGGATGATGCGCGCGCTGTCGTCGGGAACTCCGACGACCATGTCAAGGTCGCCATCGCCGTCGATGTCGACATACACGCGCTGGTCGTAGAAGTCGCCCAGCGCGGCGGACAGGACCGGCGCGGCGGAGAAGGTCCCGGCGCCGTCATTGAGGTACGTGTAGTAGCGGCCGCCGCCGTTGGGCCACAGGTACTCGACGGCGGTGAGGTCCATGTCGCCGTCGCCGTCGATATCCACGACCATGATCTGGTGACTCGGATTCCAGGAAACGTGGTGGAAGGTGTAATAGTCGCCCAAACCCACATCGTCTGTTCGGTATCCGAGGCCCGACTCGCCGGTTGGCAGTTCCGGGATGCCGTCGCCGGTCAGATCGACGAGGATGGAGCCGTACCCGAATCCGACGGCGCCCCAGCGCTCCTCGCCCAGCACGCCGCCGCCGAGATTCAGCCGACTGCGCATCATGCCCTGAACGGAATAGACAAGGTCAAGGAGGCCATCGCCGTTGAGGTCGATGCAGGTTGGAAACTCGACGATCTCCAGACTCCACTGGGTGTAGGGGTTGTAAGTCGTCGGGGAGCCAAAGTGGCCCGTGCCATCGTTGAAGCGGACTTCGATGGTCGGATGCGCGGGCCAGACGCCTTCGAGGCAGACGACAAGGTCGGGGAAGGAATCGCCGTTCAGGTCGCCCAGGCACGGGAAGCGCCGGCGGTTCGCCTCATCAAAGTATGACTGCGTGAACGAACCATCGCCGGCGCTGAGCAGCACGTGGTTGGTCCAGTAGCCGTTGATCTCGCTGAGGCGGGCAGCGAGGACATCGGCGAGGCCGTCGCCGTTGACATCGCGCGTGTCGAGCACGTACACGGGCGTGAAGTCCCACGGGAGGATGAACTGCCCCGGTGTGAAGCGCGGGTCGGGGCACTGCGCCACCGCGGCGGACGCCGCAAGCGCGAAGCCGATGGCCGAGGCGGTGGCGGAAGACGAGCGGTGTGTGGTGTGCATGATCGGCTCTCTTTGATGAAAATGACGCGTGCTACCGTGGAGAGGCCGCATTGCCCGACGCGGCACGTTTCCTGCGGCAGGTCCGTAGCGCGGCCGCAACACCCAGCAATGCCGCCGCGCCGGGCGCGGGGACCTGGCCCGCCAGGATCGGAACGCCGGGCTGCGTCTCGTAGGCCCAGGCAAGGGCGGTGAGGTTCATCTCGGTCCGCTCGACCTCGATCCAGCCGAAGCGTCCATCGCCGGTCAACACGCCGATGTAAACTTGTTCACCCTCGGGGATCAGCGAGAACGCGCCGAACGGCTCGTGCAGGCTGAAGAAGAACGCGTGGTACGCGCCCTCGCTGAAGGCGGTCGCGGCGAACATCTCACCCTGTGCGAGGGGCCGGGTCATCTCGTCGCCGAACGGGCTGACGTCGATGGCGACCGCCGCGCCCGCTGATGTGTAGTTCTCGACAAACGGCTGGATCCCGGCATCGCGTTGCCCGACGCTGGAACTGCCGGGCGTGTTCGCTTGCGCCGTTGCGGGCTGCGTGATATCAAGCCAACTCTGCATGCCCAGCGCCCAGTGCCAGTCGTAGTGCCCGGGCTCGCCCGGCGCGGGATTCACAAAGTGAACGATCTCGGCGTGCGCGGCGGGGGCGCAGAAGGCGGTGCATAGGACCGAGGCGACGATGGCTTTCATGATCGTTTCCTTCTGAGAGCGATTGCCCCGAGCCCGAGCAGCGCGGCGGCACCGGGCGCGGGGACCTGGCCGGCAAGAATGGGGACGCCGGGCTCGGTCTGGTAGGCGTAGTCGAGAACGCTCACGCCGAACGCGGTCGGCGATGGGGGGTCATTGAACAGGAGCTGCGCACGTGCCCAGCCGTAGTGGGACTGGCCGTCGATGTCGATCACGAAGCCGAGGAAGGAGGGGGCATCGGTCTGCCATGGGGCCCAACCACCAAGGCCGACCTCCCACCAGAACTCCAGACCATCTGTCAGGAAGGAGTCCGCATTGCTGATGAGCGTGCCCTCAGGCAAGGGTGCAAAGCCCTCATCTGGCAAGATGCGGATTCCTGCGCCGGGTCGTTCCGCCTGGATGTATGTCCCCATCATGCTGAACGGCGGGGAATGCTGGTGGTGCGCGTGGATGGTGAACTCGGGCACACCGTCGTTGTTGATATCGATTGGCGCGGAAGCGTGCGTGTCGGGCAACTGGATCGCCGCGGTGATCGGCTGCGGGGGAAGCGTATAGACAATCTCTGCGTGCGCAGCGCTCGCCGCAAGTCCAGCGGCGAAGTGCGCTGCGATGGTGGACCGAGTCAGGATGACTTTCCTGGCGCGATTCATGGCCGCCTCCTGATGGTGGCGCCCAGCAGGCCGAAGCCGAGCAGCGCCGCCGCGCCGGGCGCGGGGATTTGGCCTGTGGTGATGGGGACGCCGGGCTGTGTCTCATAGGCCCACGAGTGCGCCGTCAGGCTGCCGTAGGCGAACGACACTTCGATCCAGCCGTAGTGGTCGGCCCCGGTGAGCACGCCGATGTACTGCCGGATGCCCGGCGTGAAGTTCGTCCATTCACCGCCGTTCCCGGCGACCCAGTGGATCGACTCGTTGAAGGTGGTCAGACCCTCAAACGACGCGCCCAGCGAGAGCGCGAGCGTCATGTTGTCGCCATCCTGGGCGATGAAGGCACCGAGTTGGTGCATGTTGATCATGTTGAACGGATCGCCGCACTGCAGGATGGCGTTCCCGTGCGCGGTGTTCGGCTGATCGGTGGGTGCACGCGTGATGTCGAGCCAACTCTCCCACGAGATGCCCGCGACCCATCGCCAGTCGTAGTGGCCGGGTTCTCCCGGGGCGGGGTTGGCGAAGTGGATGATGTCGCCCTTGGCCGCACCCGCCAACGCGACGATGCTGCATCCCGCAATCGCTGTGTGCATGAACCTGGAACGCATCGCAAAAACTCCTTCCGCACGTGTGTCGCCACGCCCCCGCGCGGCCCGGGACCGGCGGCCAAAGGCGAACCGCCCCCCACGGAGGCGACAGAACCGCCGGGGCAACGTCACGAATTGCGCGCGTTGGGTGATCACCTCGCCGCGGCAAGCCGGGACGCAACAGGCGCGCACGAGAACGCCGGACGCACCGGCCCCTCCTGCGCCGGCGTGCGACCCGCCGATGTCGAGGTGCCTGCCGAATAACCGCCAAACACCCAGTAAACTGGGAAACTGCCGCGTACCTGTGCGCCCAAACTCATCACGAGTGGAGGCGCGGTCACGCGCGCCGGGCGCGGTTCCGTGCTCTTCCGCTGCCGCGGCTCAACTGCAGCCCGCGAACCACAGCGACAGGAAGGCGAAGATGTCCGCGACCTGCACGCCGCCGACGCCGTCGATGTCCGACGAGGAATCTCCGGCGAACCACGCCGCGAGGAAGGCGAAGATGTCCGTCACCTGAACTCCGCCGACGCCGTCGAAGTTGGCGCGGCAGCAGGCGACGAAGTTGTTCGCCCCATCCACGGTGCACGCCGCGCTGCCCTCGAACACGTGGCCATCGGCCTCGCACAGGGCGCGCGTCGTGATGGTGCAGACCTGGCCGTTGCAGCACGCGCCGACCTGGCCGCCGGCCTCGCACACGCCCGGGGCGCACGCCGCGGCTTCGGTCCACGTGCCGCCCGCGAGCGTGCAATCGGCAAGCGTCAGCACCTGGCAGTTCTCATCGGGGGTGCAGCAGCGGCCGGTGGCGGGCGCGCTGTTGACGGTGAACATGGTGCCGGCGTTGTTGAAGAACACCGCGGGTCCGGCCGTCGGCAGGTAGTCCACATCGTTGCTGGTGCTGAACGCCGTGAACGGACCCTGGAACTGCAGCGCGGCCGCGCCGCCGGTCGTCAGCGGGTGCAGCGGGAACGGGTACGGCGGGCCGTAGTTGCCGTTCATGTCGTTGGTCGTTCCGTTGTTCGGCCCAACGTAGTTGGCCCCGCCCCACGCCAGCGACCAGTAGATGGTGCCGAAGGAGTCCTCGAACGTCAGCCTTCCCGCGGCGAGATACGAAGCGGGGATGGGCGTGCTCATGATGCCATCGGGCACGCACGCGGGCGTGGTCTGCGCGATGAACGCGCTGGTGCACACCAGGATGCGCGAGCCGGCCGCGGGATTGGCGACATTGCCCACGAACGTGTGCACAGTCACCGGGTTCAGGCCGTTGGCATCCCACGCGCGAATGCGCGTGCCGCTGACGATGTTCTGGCCGAAAGAGCGCTGGCGGAGCATGATCGCCTGCGCTGTGACATCGCCGTTCACACCCGCGATCACCTGCTCGATCTGCATGAGGTGGAACGCGGCATCGGCCCGCGCCTGCACCAGCACCAGCACGGCACACCCAAGACACCAGGCAAACATCGAGCGCATCGAACAACCTCCGGGCCGCGAACGGGGCGGCCGCGCCGCCGGCACGCGAACGCGGGCCGCGCGGCACTCTCCAATGTCGCGCTGCCGGCACGCCTTTGCCGCAGGGCCGCGACAAGAGAAGTAGACCACAGCAATTGGCCTGCGCCAAGAGGATTCTGAGCAAAGGTCCGAGAAGAAGGCACAGAACCGGCGCGGGACCGCTCGCTCGTACGCAACCTCATGATTTGCCGAGCCTTATGGCTGCTTCGCCGGCCAAGACGCCCTGCAACCGGATGGTCTTCTCCGGATTGGTCTGCCCTTGGCGGACGCTCGCCGCGGAAGCCCGCGCGCCGACCGCCGCGGCGATGAGTGCGCAGATGGCCTTGTTGGCGCGGCCGCCCTCGGGCGGCGCGCTGGTGCGCACCTTCAGTCGGTCGCCGAGGGGTCCCGCGATCTCGTCGCGCCGCGCGCCCGGCACGGCCTTGATGAACAGCAGGCACGAGTTGGCGTCATCGGGGTCGGGCCGGAGGTATGGCGGGAGGGGCGCGGCGGTCATGCCGCGGCCTCTTCGAGCAGGGCGATGAACGCGTGCGGGTCGCGGTAGTGTTGCACGATGCGCTGTGCGCCCTCGGCGCGGAGGCGCGATTCGTCGGCATCGTGGCGGACACCGACAAATCCGATGCCCAGTTGTCTCGCCGCGCGGAGGTCCCACAGGCCATCGCCGACATAGACCGCGCGCGGGGCCGCGCTCTCGGGCTCGCCGTCGCGGGGGTTCAACTTCCGGCGCGTCGCCGCGATGATCTCCGCGCGCGAGGCGGGCGCGTGCGTGCGCGGGCAGCGGTGCGAGAAGGTCGCGGGCAGGCCGTCGAGGGGCAGGCCCGCCGCGGCGAGTTTGATGCGGGCGGCTTCCTCCGACGTGCCGCTGGAGATTCCGATGCGCCAATCCGCCCTTGCGCGGAGGGTATCGAGCATGGCCGCGACGCCATCGATCTGGGTGCAGGGGCTGGTCGGCCCGCCCGCGGCCGGCGCGAGGGCGCAGCGCAACTCGGCGAAGAACTCCTGCTTCGCATCGTCGATCTGGCGCGGCGTGGGGGTGAAGCCGGCGTAGCGCTGCGCGATCTCGAGGATCAGGCCGTCATCGGTCGAGTGCTGGTAGTTGGCCCAGTTGGTGTCGAAGTTCCGCAGGCCCAGCACGCGGCCCATCGCGATGGCGAAGCACTCGTCATCGACGTGCGTGCTGCGGATGAGCGTGCCATCGATGTCGAAGATCACGTGCATGGGGGTTGGACACTCACCGCAGAGGCGCGGAGGACGCGGAGTTGCATTCGTGGATCCTCTTCTCGATCTCGCTCTGCGATTTCTGCATCTCCCGCGGCGCCTCAACCGTTCCCCGCCTTGGCCTTCTCGATCCGCTTCCGCTTCTTCTCCCCCAGTGTCCGCTTCCCGAAGATCGCACTCGACGCATCCTTCAGCGCATTCAGCCGGATCGGCCCCTTCTTCATCCGCTCCACCGCGCGCTGGGCATTCTCTTTGCTGAACTCGGTCCCGATGAAGTGCCGCCCCAGCGCGTGCGCGATCACGCCGGTCGTGCCGCTGCCCAGGAACGGGTCCAGCACCACATCGCCCTCGTTCGAGCACGCCCGCACCACGCGCTCCAGGTACACCTCCGGCAACTGGTTGTCGTGCCCGTGCCGGCGCTCCTTGTTGTTCCCCTGGATGCGCCCCCAGTACTGCCCGTACCACACATCCATCGGCACGCGCTTGCCCGCCGGCATTCCGTCGTTCTTTTCGTACGTCCGCGGGTCGTTGTAGATGCTCGCGCGGTCCGAGAGTTCGAGGATCTCGCCCGGGTTCCACCTGCGCCCGCCCGGGCCGGTGATCGCGCGGCCCGTGCCGCGCCCGGCGGGGCCCTCGCGCGGCGGCGCGGCGTGGTTCTGCTTCGAGAAATACAGCGCATGCACCTTCGAGTTGATGAACCGCTCGGTGCAGTTCTGCCCGAAGCGGTAGTGCCACACGCACCAGTTCACCATGTGCAGGCCGCGGCGTTTCAGGTGCACCACGATCTCCGCCGCCCAGTCATCGGGGATGTTCACCCAGATCGACCCGTGCGGGCGCAGCGCGCCGATGCACAGGTCCAGCCACGCGTAGGTGAAGTCGAGGTACTCCTGCTCCGGCATCGCGTCGTCCCACTTGTCGTACGCGCGATTCCAGTTGAACGGCGGATCGGCGAACACCAGATCAACCTCGCCGCGCGCCACCTCCGGCACCCGCGGCAGCACTTCGCGGCAATCGCCCACGTGCACCCGCGCCCACGCGCCGCTCTCTGCGTGCGTCCAGTCGAAGTCGGGCTTCCGCCACGCGGGCGGCTTGCCGTTCATCTCGTCGCGCACCGCCGCGGCGACCGCGCCGGCAGGCGACCCGCGCTTCGGCTTCCGCTCGACAACATCCGCCGCGGCGTGGGTGCGGCCGGGCTTGGCGCGTGGGGTCGCGCTGGAAGACTGAGTGCCGTTGCGTTGACTCATGGGGGCGGGCTCAAAGGGAACCGGAGCGTGGCCGGTTGAGGGGGAGGCGGTGCGGATGCCGGGGGGCCGAAGGAGGGCCCAAGGGGAGGGCGGGGGCGCGATTGTACCAAGCGATCTGTGGAAACGGCCGCGGCACGAAAGACCTGCCGAACAGCGTGCAGCGGGCGAGGGCGATCGCTTGTGCGGACTCCGGTCGGGTGGTGTATAGTGGGCACCGTGAGTAAGAAGACACGCAAGAAAACCGCGGAGCCAAAGACCGCCACCCTGCCGAAGGCAGAGCCCGAAGCCGCCCCTGCGCCCGCGGCGGGAAGGCCCTCCGCGCTGGTCGATACCCGCGTCATCTACTGCGGCGACAACATCGAGCAGTTGAAGAAACTCCCCGATGCCTGCATCGACCTGATCTACATCGATCCACCCTTCAACTCCAACCGCAACTACGAGGTCTTCTGGGGCGAGACCAAGGAGAAGCGGTCGTTCGAGGACCGCCACGCCAGCACCCAGGCCTACATCGACTACATGCGCCCGCGATGCGTGGAACTCGCCCGCGTGCTCAAGAAGTCCGGCAGTTTCTACTACCACTGCGACTGGCACGCCAGCCACTACGTCAAGGTCATGCTCGACCAGATCTTTGGGGAGAACAACTTTCAGAACGAGATTGTGTGGCGACGAACGAAGGCCCACAACGACTCGAAGCGCTATGGGGCGAACCACGACACCATCTTCTTTTACTCGAACGGCGGGAAGTGGACTTGGAACGTTCAGTACGCTCCTTACTCAAAAGAGTATGTACAGGAGAATTATCGCTACACCGACGAGAAGGGCCGCGTGTTTCGCGTATCTGATATGACGGCCAACAAACCAGGCGGCGACGTGTCCTACGAGTGGACCGCCCCTGATGGAAGAAAGGTCCTGCCGTACAGGGGCCGCTACTGGGCATACTCAAAGGAGAACATGCTCAAGATGCAGGCCGCGGGCCAGATCTACCACCGAACAACCGGCATGCCGATGTTGAAGCACTATCTGGACGAAATGCCTGGAACACCGCTGCAGACCTTTTGGGATGATGTCGATCCCGTCATCTCGGGCAGCGAGGAGCGCCTCGGCTACCCGACCCAAAAGCCCCTCGTCCTTCTCGACCGCATCATCAAGTCAAGCAGCAACCCCAACGACATCGTCCTCGACGCCTTTTGCGGCTGCGGCACCGCGCTCGTCGCGGCACAGAATCTCGGCCGCCAATGGATCGGCATCGATGTCTCCCCCACCGCCTGCCGCGTCATGGCCAAGCGCCTGCGCGATGTCTGCAAGATGCGGGAAAGCGAGCCCCACTGGCGCGCCCACCGCACCGATGCCTTCGTCGTGCGGGACCTGCCCTGGACGATCGAG
Organism: Phycisphaeraceae bacterium; assembly: GCA_019636495.1. GTDB lineage: Bacteria > Planctomycetota > Phycisphaerae > Phycisphaerales > UBA1924 > JAHBXL01. Next base: position 168,743 of record JAHBXL010000007.1, read on the forward strand.
AAACTCAAGGCCATCCCGCCGTTTGAGTTTGAGAACTGGGCGGTCATCGCGCTGGGCGGCATTCCCAACAAGGTGCAGGTCGGCGACATGGGCATCGATGGACGAATCTACCCCGTCGGCACCAAACCCAGCGACCAGAACAGCATGTTCGCGGGTGACTGGTTCCCGGTGCAAGTGAAGCAGACCGACCGCGTTGGCCGACCGGATATCGACGGCTTCGAGGCCGTCATGGAACGCGAGGACCGCCAACGCGGCTTCTTCGTGGCGTTTGGCTACTCATCCGATGCCATCTCCGAATGCGCGGCGTTCCACAAGCGAACCGGCAGACTCATCAAACTCCTGACCGTGCAGGAGATTCTCGATGAGGAGCATGTGCAGAAGATGTAGTCACTGAAGGGCATGTATGGACCTCAAATCATTTGTGTCGGCGACCCTCTGCCAAATCGTGGAAGGTGCAGTCGCCGCCCAATCAAGTGTTGGCCCCTTGGGGGCAATAGTTGTTCCGTCTGGTGACTACGGTCGGGCAAAGGAAGGCGGACTAGGTCTGCGATCAAATCAGAGGGTGGAGCCTACTCGGGTAGAGTTTGATGTCGCAGTCACGGTGACAGAAGCGAGCGAGGCACAGGGGAAGGGAGGGATTACAGTTGCCGGCACGGGTATCGGCGGAAGTCTCACAGGAACGAAGGGCATGGAAGTCGTAAATCGAATACGCTTCGCCATCGACATCGTTTTGCCACCGGGGTGAGTCGGGGGCGGCACGGCCCTCATCGCTTCACAGAGGGCTCCTGACCGTGCAGGAGATTCTCGATGAGGAGCACGTGCAGAAGATGTAGGAGACGGCCGATGACCGATCAACTGGACCCTGGGGGCTGCAAGGAACGAGTTTATCTCGCAGTCAAAGTACTTGTTGGTCATGGAGATCTTCGGGCACGACTGCTCGAGGCGAGTGAGCACCTGAACGCGCTACAAATTGACGAGTTCCGCGAATCATTGCAGAATCAGTTCTTGAGTGTCAGGGCAGCGCTTTCGGGCTACCTGAACAGTTCAGCCCAAGGAACTCATCCGGTAATGAAACTGGATGATGAACAGGCGGTGCAGGTTTCGGAAGAAATCGTCGATCTCTTCTTCGCCCTCACCGAGCCCGACTGAACTGGAGAGACAATGAGCAAGGGCAACGACTCGCAACATCCCTCCGGTGCCACCTCCCAACATGCCGAAGGGGTAGGACTGTTACTGACGGTCCCCTCTGCTGCCCTCTGCTTACTCTGCCCACTCTGTGTTCCTCTTCCGGTTCCTCTTCACGGGCGCGTGCCGATAATCACCCGGCATGCCTCACCCTCCCCCTCCCACCCCCATCTCAACCAGCCCGCACTCCCTGGCCAACCGCCTTGGCCGCGTCGCGTGGGGCATCGTGCAGGCCACGGTCTTTCGTTTCTCGCCGCGGCCGCTGCACGCGTGGCGGCGGTTTCTGCTGCGCCTGTTCGGCGCGCGTGTCCACCGCACCGCGCACGTCTACCCCACCGCGCGCATCTGGGCCCCGTGGAATCTCACGCTCTGCGAGCACGCCTGCGCCGGCGACCTGACCGATCTCTACTGCGTCGCCCCCATCACCATCGGCCCGCGCTCGACGGTCTCGCACTACTCGTTCTTGTGTGCCGCATCGCACGACTTCGAGCACCCCGACCATCCGCTCACGACCGCGCCCATCACGCTGGGCGCCAACGTCTGGCTCGCGGCGGATGTTTTCGTCGCCCCCGGCGTCTCGATCGCCGATGGCATCGTCGTCGGCGCACGATCGAGCGTGTTCGCGAGCCTCGAAGAACCCTGGACGCTCTACGCCGGCAACCCCGCCCGCGCGCTGCGCAAACGCACTATGCCCGCCGCCGCGCATCCTTGAAGAACTCGCGCAGCAGCGCGCTGGATTCCTCCGCGAGGACGCCGCGAATCGGCGCAACGCGGTGGTTCAGCCGGGCATCCTCCGTGAGTTGCATGAGCGACCCGCACGCTCCGGCCTTGGGGTCTTCGCAGCCATAGACCAGTCGCCCGATGCGCGCGTTGACGATCAGCCCCGCGCACATCGCGCACGGCTCGAGCGTCACCACCAGCGTGCAGTGGTTCAATCGCCAATCGCCGGTCGCCCCTGCCGCGGCACGAATCGCCAGCAACTCCGCGTGCGCTGTCGGGTCCTTGTCGAGGTGCCGCCGGTTGTGGGCCTCGCCGAGGACTCGGCCGGTGGCGGTTTCGTAGACGACCGCGCCGACGGGGACTTCGTCCTGTTTCGCGGCGAGTCTGGCAAGATCCAGCGCTCGGCGCATCATCGTGGTGTCGAGGTCGGTTGGCTGGTCGGGCTGCGCGTTCATTGGTCATCCGGCCGGGCGTAGACATCGCCGCTGCTCGACTCCTCGCCGGCGACGCGCGAGGCGGGCAGCACGCGCAGCAACACCATGCCGAACTCGTAGAGGATGTAGAGCGGCCCGGCGAGGAGCAGCATCGAGATCGGGTCGGCGGGCGTCAGCACCGCGCCCAGCACCGCGCACACCAGCGCGGCGTGGCGGCGGTACTTTCCAAGAAACCCGGGCGTCACCAGCCCCGCCCATCCCAGCAGCAGCACGACGACGGGCATCTGAAACGCGACCGCCAGCGCGAGCGCAAAGCCGAGGATGATTCCCACGCAGTCGGCCACGCGGTACTGCTGCGCGACCAGCGCGTGGCCGATCATGGCGGTGCCCTTGACGATCGGCGTGCCATCGGCCGCGGCGACGCACGCGCGGAGTTGGCCGAGTGTCGAGTTGTACCACACCGCGCCGACCGCCGGCGACTCCGGGTCCGCCGCGAGGATGGGCAACGCCGGAAGGGTGACGCCCTCGGGCAGGGGCGCGGCGGCGACAGGCGAAACGGGCAACGAGGCGTTGAAGAACACGAAGAACGCGAGGATCATCGGGAGCATGACGTAGTAGAGGAACAGACCGCTGATGATGGTGAGCACGCTGCTGAGCGGGGCAAGCAGGTAGGCGAATCGCCGCTCGTGCCTGTAGAGACCGGGCGCGACGAACTTCCAGAGTTGGTAGATGATCCACGGCGCGCCGATCAGGATCGTCATGACGATCGAGACCTTGAGGTAGGCGCCGAACATCTCGAACACGCCGGTGACCTGCAACGCTGCGGGCTGGCCGCCGCGGCTGAGCGCCGCCTCGATCGGCCCGAGCAGGAAGGCCAGGACGCGTTTTCCAACGACCAGCGAGGCGACGAGGATGGGCGCGATGCCGAGCAGCGCGAGGATCAACCGCCTGCGCAACTCCTCGAGGTGGTCGCCAAAGGGCATGACGGCGATTTCGTGTTCCTGCCGCGGCATCGGGCAAGGGTACACGGGGTGCGGAGTGTGGCGGTCGGGGTTTGGTCAGTTGAGTTTGTGGGCGGGTGCTCGGGTGCTGTTTGGTTGGGAGGTGGTTGAAAATCGACCACTTGATGGTTGAAATTAAACCACGCGGCGGTGGATCTTCAACCAAGATCGCGGGCCGTGTTGGGGGGTAGAGAGTGCATCGCGGCACCGAGTTGGAGTCGCGTGACGGACGGGTTGCGCAAGGGCGTCTGTGTGAGTACGGAGTCCGTGGCTTGGGACAACACGACCCTTCCAGCGGCGAGGCCTTGGTGCAGCGAGCGGTCGAGGGAGACCAGGAGGCGATGCGCGCGCTGTGGTCGCGGCATCGGCGCTGGGTCGCGGCGATTGTGCTGGCGCACATGCCGCGGGAGGCCGAACTCGACGACCTCCTGCAGGACGTCGCGACATTGGTGGTGTCGAAGATCGGCGGTTTGCGCGGCGGGGAAGCATCGCTGCGTCCGTGGCTTCGGGCGATCGCGCTGAGCGTCGCGCGGACGCGGGGCCGGCGCACGCAGGTGCGCAAGGCGGGCTGGCTGCGGCTGGTGCACTGGGCGGCGGGCGCGGGGGCGGATGAGGACCGGCACAGCGCGAGGTCGCACTCGCCGCTGATCGAGGAGGGACGGCGACTGATGGACCTGGCGGCCGAACTGCCGGACGGGTACCGCGAGCCGCTGCTGCTCAAGTGCGTGCAGGGGATGAGTTACAAGGAGATCGGCGAAGCGATGGGATTGCCCGACACGACGATCGAAACACGCATCGCCCGCGCCCGGCGCATGCTCCGCGAAAGAGCGGAGGCCGCGGGCATCGGCGCGGCGGAGACGGCGGGCGCCTGATCGCCCGGATCGGAACGCGGATTGTTGAAGGATGAACGATGAACAACGCACCGGACAACCTGGACATCGCGACACGTGACCGCGTGGACCTGCTGGTCAGCCGCATCGCCGACAGCGAAGCCACCCCGGAGGATTGGGGCGTGTTCAACGACCTGGCCGAGCGGCACCCGTGGGCGTGGCGAGACCTGGCGCGGGCGCAGCGCGACCACGCGGCGATGTGCGCCGCCGTGAGCGCGGCGGTCGAGCCCGCGGACTTTGTCACGCTGCCGGTTCGCGCTGGCGGACGCGGCGCGGGCGCATCGCCGTCGCGCATGCCGATGATCGGCTGGGGCGGGTGGGCGGTCGCGGCGTGCCTGGCGCTGGTGTTCTTCGGCGGGGTTCGGCCCGCCGCACCGGTCTCGCCGGTGGGCCACGCCGCGGGCGTGAACCTGGCCTCGTGGACTCCCGACGACTTCGTGAAGGGGTATGTCGACGCGGGCCAGCGCTCGGGCCTGGTGATGGGCGAAGTCCCTCAGCGCGTGCTGATCGAGTCGCGCGCGCTCGGGCCGAACAAGGGGTTCGAGGTGGTGTATGTGCGGCAGTTTGTCGAGCGGGCGCGGGTGCGCGACCTGGTGCGATTCGCGGCCGACGAAGCCGGCCGGCCGATGCCTGTGCGTGCGGAGATGCCCGCCGCGGCGGGCAGGCCCGAGTGAGTTGTGCGCAGCGCGACGGACGGAGCACGTCGGCGCATCTTTGTGAGCGGACGTTTGAATGTCGGAGTTTCAATGGTTGGTGGAAGGTCCATCCCGTCCCCAGGACGAGCACGGTGTGGAAAGGAGTTTTGAACATGAACTTGCTGCTTGAGACCAACGGATCCCGCGCATCGCAGCGTCGAATGCTGGTGGGGCTTGCCGCTTCGATGGGGCTGGCGTGCGGTTGCGGACTGGCGGGCGCGCAACAGACGACCACGGTGCGGCCCGCCGCTCCGGCGGCACCTGCTCCGCCCGCCGCCTCGCCCGCGGATCCGCCCGCGCCATCGGCGCTGGCGCCGCTTGTGTATCTGTCCGGCAACCCGGGCTCGACGCACGTGTTCCGCTCGGTGGAAGACGGTCGCACGATCGAACTGCGGCTCGTGAACAACCGCGTGGACCTCGCCACTGTGAACGGCGTGGAGGTCCCCGAGGACCGCATCATCCGCGAGGGGCGGAGCATCGTGCTCAAGGGCGCCGATGGAACCTCGCTCTTCACCTACACGATCCCTGAGGACAGAGCGATCGCCCGTGCGCGGATCGGCCAGGGGCTGTCGGGACAGTTCGGCAGTTGGTCCGGGAGCGCGCCGGCCCGCGATAAGTTCGCGCTCGAGGCCGCCATCATCGCCGAGCCCCTGCCCGTGATGCTCGGCGTCTCGATGATCGAGCCCGATGCGACGCTGCGCGGGCACCTGGGAATCGAGCCCGGCACGGCGACGCTCGTGAGCGCGGTGTACGACGAAATGCCCGCCGCGGCGGCCGGCATCGAGCCCTACGACGTCATCGTCAGCATCGACGGCCGGTCGCCCGCTTCGCCCGACGACGTGCGGCGCGTGCTGCGGGAGAAGAAGCCGGGCGACGAGATGAACGTCGGCGTGATCCACCGCGGCCAGAAGCGCGAAGTGGTGCTCAAACTCGAGAAGTATGACGCGGAGCGCTTCAAGGCGGTCAAGGTCCGAGCGATCGCCGCGGCGGAGGGGCAGGACTCGGTGCCCGGCATCGGCCGCTTTCTCGGCCACAGGGCCGACGACGAGCAGTGGCCGTTCCGCGGCACGATGCTGGGACGGGCTGGCGGGTCCGACGACGTGACGATTTTTCTCGACCCGGCAACGCTGGCCGATCAGCAGGCGCGGATCGCGGAACTGCAGCGGCGCGCTGACGAGCAGGCCGCGCGGGCGCGCGAACTGACCGAGCGGCTGGTGTACCGAGCGACCGGCGACGCCGCGGCGGGCGGGCGCGCCGCCGAAGACGTCGGCCGGGCGCTGGAAGACCGGCTCCGCAAGTTGGAGGAGATGATGCTCCGCCTGCTCGAGGAGCGCGGGGCGGGGAACAGGGGCGGTGCGCCGACTGGCGGCGGGAATCCGACTCCACCGCCCTTTGTGTCCCGAAACCCAGACGCCTGATTCACGGAAGAAGGATCAACCAAGGCCACGCCACAGGGGCCGGCTCCGCGCTCACCCGCGAGCCGGCCCCGCTCTTTTTGGCCGGAGAGGCGGCGGCGGGCGCGCCCACGGGGCCGATAACCGCCCGAACCGTCCGTCACAGGCGTTCGTTCGCGGCAGATTCCACGGTCGCGGCGCGTGCATCGGCCCGGATCGGGCGCATACTCGTGGTATGCCGCACGGGTGCGTGCGCCGGCCGGGGTCCGTCGGTCGGCGCGCGGCCGTGCGCAGCCGGGCGGGGCCGCACGGCGAACAGAACGGGAGTGCGATGAAGAACCGTGCATCCATCGGCGTGTTGGTCGTTCTCGGCGCAGCGGCGCTAGGCTGGTCGGCGAGCGCGGCGGGCGCATTTCAGGACGCCGCGCAGCCGAGCGGCCGCGTGCTGATCGCGCCGATGCACGACGGGGTGCGCGTGCTGCGCGCGGCCGACCCGGATGCGCTGACCAGTGATGCCACGCCGGAGGACTCGGGCCAGGCGGTGGTCGGGCTGCACGCGCGGGTGATCGTTCGCGCGGCGGATGTTGTGCCGCTGGCGCTTGCGCTCTCGGCGCGGCCGGGGCCGCCGCTCAAGGCCGAGCCGGCCGACCCGACCGGCGCTGCGCTGCGCGGGTTCTGGATTGTCGAGTGCGCGAGCGTGGCGGACGCGTGCGCGCTGGCCGCGGCGATGCGCGAAGTGCCCGGCGTGGACGAGGCGTACATCGACGCGACGCGCCCGTTGCACACGAGATCGAACCTGCCGACCGATCCGGGCTTTGCGCAGCAGTGGCACCTGCACAACCTGACGAACTTCCTGTTCGATGCGAACCTTGCGCCGGCGTGGAAGGCGGGCTACACGGGCGCGGGCATCACCGTCGGCGTGGTGGAGTTCGGCTGGAACACCGCGCACCCCGACCTTGCCGACAAGTACCACGCCGATGCGAGCCAGACGCCTGCGGGAACGCAGGAACACGGCACGTCGGTCGCCGGCGTGATCGGCATGATCGCCAACAATGGGATCGGCGGGGCGGGCGCGGCGTTTGATGCGATGCTGTCGCGGATGTACATCGGCAGCGACGCGGCGACGGCCGCCGCGCTGGCGTTCCGCAACGACCTGAACGACGTCAAGAACAACTCGTGGGGCCCGGCGGACAACGCCCGCATCTCGACCATGCCGAGCATCACGGCACAGGCGATCGCCGACGGCGCGACGATGGGGCGCGACGGGCGCGGAACGGTGTTCGTGTGGGCGGGCGGCAACGGCGGGCAGGCCAACGACCGCGTGGACTACGACCCGTACGCCTCGAACCGTCACGTGATCGCGGTCGGCGCGATCGACTCGCTGGACCGGCGGAGTCTGTATTCGGAGCCGGGGTCCGCGCTGATGCTGGTGACGCAGAGCGACTACGACATCAACACGTCGGGCGATGTGGGCATCTACACGACCTCGGGCGCAAGCGGGTACACCGCCAACTTCGGCGGCTCCAGTTCCGCCGCGCCCCTGGCCTCGGGCGTGGTCGCGGTGCTGCTGCACGCCCGACCTGAGTTGACCGCGCGCGATGTGCAGCACGTGCTGATCCGCTCGGCGCGCAGGTGCCGACCGGCGGATGAGAGTTGGATGACCAACGGCTCGGGACGATGGATCAGCGAGGTGTTCGGCTTCGGCGCGATCGACGCGGGCGCGGCGGTTTCGCAGGCTCTCGCGTGGCAGCCCATTGGCCCGGAGGTCACCCACGACACGGGGCTGGTCGCGGTGAACGCCACGATCCCCGACAACAACCCCACAGGGCTCACGTCGACGGTCGAGGTGGGCCCGAACATCCGCATCGAGCGCGTGCAACTGGTGCTCAACGCGCCGCACGCATCGCTCGGGCAGTTGCGGGTGTCGATCGTCTCGCCCCTGGGGACCGAGTCCCTCTTTGCCAACACCCGGACCGACACCACGTCGGGGTACACCAACTACGTGTTCACGAGCGTCCGGCACTGGGACGAGGCCGCGGCGGGCACATGGACGCTGCGCATCGCCGACAACGTCGCCGGGACCACCGGAACGTTGCAGTCGTGGGGTCTGCGGATCTACGGTTCGGAGTTCGACTGCCCGTGCGACTGGGACACCAACGGCAGCCGAACGGTGGCCGACATCTTCGCGTTCCTGAACTCCTGGTTCGCGGGTGATGCAGACTTCGATGGGAACGGGTCCACCGAGGTCGCGGACATCTTTGCCTTCTTGTCTTGCTGGTTTTCCCCAGTTTGCCCCTGATACTGGGCATAGCCTGATTCGATGTTTCGCAGTTCTCCCTGCCACAGGCGGCTCCGCCAGAGGCAGGGGGGTGGTTGCGCGGGGTCAACCCTCGGGGTGTCAATCTGGGGGCGTTGTTGCGGCTGCGGCGGAGATGGGCGAGTTTTTGTTGCGACTTGGCAAACCCTCGGGTATGTTAGAGTTTGCGTATGGTCCGCGCGGAATCCTCGCGTGGTCCGAACGCGTATGGCGTGCGTGTTGACCCGGATGATCCGGGTATGACAGAGTTTCCAGTGTTCTCTCGTCCGCGTTCTTTCAGACAAGGAGAGGTTTCATGAAGGTGAAGTGTTTGTCTCTGGCGCTCGCTGCGGGCCTGGTGTGCGGCTCGACGGCGATGGCGGATCCTGTCGGCAAAGCCGGCGGCGCGGGTGTCGTGGCGCGTCCCATCCACGGGAATGGCGTTGCTCCGATTCAGCAAGTCCCCAAGGACATGCCGGTCGGCCGCGCGACGTACCACGTGGCAACGGGCGAAGTCACGATCACGCAGCCGTTGACCGCCCCCGAGGGCGCATCGGACGTGAACGTTCGCGGCCCCGGTCCCACGATCATCTGGGACGCCGGCGTTTCGTCCGGGTTCTTCTTCAACCACCTCAGTCCGGCCAATCCGGGCGGCGCGAACACGCATCTGTCTGAGCTCTTTGATTGGGGCGTGCTTTGCGGCGAAGTCGGCGTGGACGTTCACACCGTCAACCAGTTCGTCGTGTACTACGTGACCGATACGCTGGACGCCCCGGGTATGGGATTCTCGCTGACTCTCTACTGGGACTTTGATCCCACCTGCCCGGCCGATCCGGACGGCACAGTTGCTGGCTTTGCCTGCCTGGCCAATCAGGGCGTCATCTTTGATCTGGTTGGTCTGCCGGGCTCGGCCACGCAGGGCACGCTGGCGGGCTGGATCGTGACCATCGACCTGACCGGTGGCGGCGAGGAACTCATTCCGGCTGGCGAGTTCGCGTACAGCATGTCGGAGTACGTCGGCTTCCAGACTCGGACCGGACCGTTCTTGGCTGTCGAGGACCAGATCGCGGCCCCCGGCACGGACAACTTCTTCGACTGGTACGCGGCCCTTCCCCAGACAGGCAGTTTCGCGCCCCCCGGCCAGGCCTACTGGTTCGGTGGTTCGCCCTACGCGCAGTTCCGCTTCCAACTCTACGCCGAAGCGTCTTGCCCGAACCCCACGGTCGGCGCCTGCTGCGACACCGACACCCAGACCTGCACGCTGACTCTGCCCGAGAACTGCACCGGCGCGAACCAGAACTTCCTGGGCTTGGGCATCGCCTGCTCGCCGGTCATCTGCCTGCCCGTTCCGGCCAACGATCTGTGCGCCAACGCCCAGACGATCACCGGTTTCGGCCAGTTCGCCTATGACAACCGCAACGCGGGCGAGGACGGCCCGGCCGACTGCACCGCGCAGTATCCGGCGGACACCGCTCGCGTCTCCCGCGATGTGTGGTTCCGCTGGACCGCGCCGTGCACCGGCACCATGCAGGTCACGACCTGCGGCTTCAACCTGACCGACGACAAGGCCGTGATCTACGTCGGCAACAACTGCAACGACCTCAGCAACATCGCCGCGTGCGACGATGACGGCTGCGGCATCGTCGGCGGCGCGGTCGACATGACCTTCTCCGCCACCGCGGGCCAGGTCTACCTGATCCGCATGGGCCTCTACCCGGCCCCGAACGTCGGCGGCGAGAACTTCTTTGAGATCATCAACGTCGACAACTGCACGCCGGTCGCATCCTGCCCGGCCGATTGGGACGGCAACACCCAGGTCGAGGTCGCGGACATCTTCGCGTTCCTCGGCTCTTGGTTCGCCGGCGATCCCGCCGCGCAGAACTTCGGCGGCACCCCCGGCGTCCCGGCGATCTTCGCCTTCCTGGGCGCCTGGTTCGCCCACGGTGTCGGCCCCTGCTGATCACCGCACCCGCCTTCCTGCCCCGGGGCTGACCCCGCGGCACTGAAAGCACCAACGCAAGGCCCTCGTCATGGCGACGGGGGCCTTGTCTTTTTTGTCGAGGTTGGGGCGCGCAGATCGGTTGGGGCGCGGTACGCTGTGGTCGGGCCCGGCTGCGGGCCGGCCCAGACTGAAAGTCGCGCGTGCGAGCACAGCACCAGAAACCCCGTGTCGTGGCATTGGCCGCGCTTCTCGCCGCGGGAGGCGTTGCCGGCGCGCAGCCGACCAACAACACCTGCGCCGCCGCGCCGACGATCGCGCCCGGGCAGAGCGTGCAGGGCACGCTGGCGGGCGCGACCACGACGGGCGCGTGTTCGTGCGCCGCGCCCGGCGGGCGGGATGTGTACTACCGCCTCGTCGCCGCGGCAGAAGGCGTCCACTCCATCCGGCTGTGCGATGGCCAGCGGTGGGACTCGGCGCTCTCGGTGCACGCCGGGTGTGCGGCGACGATCGTGAACGAGTGGGCGTGCGACGACGAGGGCTGCCGCGCGGCGGGTGCGCCGGGATTCGGATTCCATGGCCGGACCGCCGTGTTCCTCCGCTCATTTGAGACCTGCATCATCCGTGTCGCGGCGTACGACCCATCGGTGCCGCCCGCGGCGTTCACGCTCGCGGTCGATGCGCCGCCGCCGCTGCTCGGCGCGTGCTGCGTGGGGGGCGAGTGCCTCGTCGTCACGGCGGAGCAGTGCGCCGCGGCGATTCCGGGCGGCGGCGTGTTCCTGGGCGCGGCATCATCGTGCATCGGCGCGGGCGCGGTCATCGCACAGCCATCGGTGCACTATGGCACAGGGCAACCGATCCCCGATGGCGACCCGGCGGGATTCAGTTCTTCGCTCGCGGTCAGCGCGCAGGGAGAGGTCGGCGGAGTCGAAGTGTGGCTGGCGATGGACCATCCCTACATCGGCGACCTGCGTGTCACGCTGTCGCACGGCGGCGCAACAATGCCCTTGCTGGCGCGGGTCGGCGGGGGCGAACTCGGCGACCAGAGCCCGGCGTCGGGGGAGTACCGCTTCCGCGATGCCGATGGAGCGCCGTTGTGGTTCGCAGCGCGCACCGCCACGGGCGGCGCCGCCGTTGAGCCGGGTGTGTACCGCGCGACCGATGAGCACGGCGCGGTGCAGCGGCTGTCGGGCGCGTTTGCGGGCCTGGCCGCGGCGGGCGACTGGACGCTCACCGTGGCCGATGAGATCCCGCTGGGCGCGGGGATCTTGCGCGGCTGGGGACTGGTGATCCGCGGCTCGACGGGCCCGCGGTGCGGCGAAGGCGTCGGGGCGTGCTGCATCGGCATTGGCGTGTGCATCCCCTACACGCGCGGCGAGTGCGAGTTGGCGGGCGGCGTGTTCGAGGGCGCGGACATCCCGTGTCAGGACGTGCCGGGCAACTCGCTGGGGTGCTGCGTGGCGAACTTCGACGGCGTGGACGGGGTGACACCGGCCGATATCTTCGCGTTTCTCTCGGCGTGGTTCGCGGCCGATTCGCGCGCGGACATCGACGGCGACGGGCAGGTACTCACCGCCGACATCGGCCTGTTCCTTTCGTTGTGGTTCAATGGATGCAACGTGCGTTCACCGGGCGGCGTCGGCGCGTGCTGCCTGCCGCCGGTCCTGGCCGGGCTGGGCATCACGTGCGCGCAGCGCGGTCAGGCGTCGTGCCTGCTGGCGGGGGGCACGTGGCGCGGCGAGGCCGTGCCCTGCGAGCAGAGCGCGGGGAACCCGGTCGCCTGCTGCCGCGCCAACTTCGACGCCATGAACGGCGTCGGTCCGCCCGATCTGTTTGCATATCTGAGCGCGTGGTTCGCTGGCCTGCCGGCGGCCGATGTCACGGGAAACGGGGCGGTTGAGATCGCCGACCTGTTCGCGTTTCTCGCGGCGTACTTCGTCGGCTGCCCGTGAGCCCGCGGCACGGCGCGTACAGTGTGCGATGCTCACGATGCCGCCAGCCAGCGACCACGCCGACACCGCGCGCCTCGGGACGTTGCTGGACCTCACGGTCGTCCCGACCGTCGCGGGGCGCGAGGGCCGCGTGATCGAGTGGGTCCGCCGGTGGGCCGAGCAGCGCGAGAACGTGGTGCTGACGACCGATGCGGCGGGCAACCTGGTGCTGCAGCCGCGTGTGCCGTTTGTGCCGCGAAAGGGCTCGACGGGCGCGCCGCTGTACATCACGGCGCACCTCGATCACCCGGCGTTTGTCGTCGAGCGTGTCCTTGGGCCGACCACGGTGGAGGTGGCCTTCCGCGGCGGCGTGATGGACCCGTACTTCGAGCGGGCCCGCGTGCGGGCCCACACGGCGGCCGGCGCAACGATCGGCGCGACCCTTACGGGAGAGACGGGCGGGGCGGGGCGCGCGGGGGCGGGCGGCGGAGGGGCGGCCGGCGGGCAGCCGATGTTCAAGACCTATGCCGCGGAACTCGACACGGGCGCGGCGGCCGATGCGCTGCGTCCCGGGGACGTGGTGACGTGGGAACTCCCGGCGGCGGAGGTGGACGCCGAGGGCGTGGTTCACACCCACGCGTGCGACGACTTGGCCGCGGCGGCGGCCGCGCTGGACGCGTTCGACCGATTGCTTGCGCTCTCGGCCGCGGGGGAAGGGCTTGAGGATGTACGGCTGTTGTTCACGCGGGCCGAGGAGATCGGGTTCGTGGGAGCGATCGCGGCGTGCCGTCTAGGGACGATCGCGCGCGGCGCACGGGTGATCGCGCTGGAGAACTCGAGATTCTCGGCCGAGGCGCCGATCGGCGGCGGACCGATCGTTCGCGTGGGGGACCGGATGAGCGTGTTCACCCCGTCGCTGACCAACGCGTGCGCGAAGCGCGCCGAGCAGGCCTCGGCACGTCCAGCGCAGCCGCTGGCGACACAGACGCGCGCAGGGGCCGAGAGCGCGGCGAAGTTCCGCTGGCAACGTAAACTCATGTCCGGCGGCGCGTGCGAGGCGACGGTGTTCTGCGCCTCCGGGTACGATGCGACGTGCATCTGCCTCCCGCTGGGAAACTATCACAACATGTCACACCTGGATCTGGTGCAGGAGGGCAAGTGGGACCCCGCGGCCAGCGGCCCGCCCCGTGTAGCGCGGGAGTTCATCGGCGCATCGGACTACGCGGGGCTGGTGGAGTTGTTGACGGCCATCGGCCGCGAGTTGCCCGAGGCCGACAACATCATGCCGCGGATCGAGTCGCTGTACGCGACGCGCGGGTTTGTTCTGAACGAGAGACCCTGACGGGGCGCGGCATGGCGAGCAAGGGGCCGGTGCGCGTGGTACGGGCGGTGCGCGGCGAGGATGCCGCGGCGTGGGCCGTCGCGCTGGGCGAGGGCGCCTGGCTCGACTCCGCACGGACACTCAAGGCCGAGGGCGGCGTGCGCGTTCTGGGGGCATCGATGCTGGGCCGCGAGGTGGTGGTGAAGGTGCGCGAGGTGCGCGGCGCGTGGGAGCGGCTCAAGTGCGCGGTGGGGCGCGGCAAGGGTGACCGGCACTGGCGCGGAGCCGCGCTGCTGGCCGGAAAGGGTGTCGCGACGGCAAGGGTGTTCGTGCTGGCCCGCGCGATGATCGGCGGGTGTGAGTGCGAGTTGCTCGCCATGGAGTTCGTTCACGGGCCGACGCTGTTGCAACGAATGGCGGCGGCCCACCGCGGCGAGGCGGGCGCACCCGGCACGCGCGAGCAGCACGCGCTGGCCCGCGCCGCGGGCGCGCAGATCGCCCACATGGGCGAGTTGTTCAACCGCGATCACAAACCGTCGAACCTGATCGTGCGCGGCGGCGAGATCGTGGTCATCGATTGCGAGGGGGTCCGGCGGGCGGTGATTCCCGGCGCAGCGAGGATGTTCGCTTCGCTGCTGATCGAGCCGACCGGCTGCGGCGTTCCGCCGCGACGGTCGCTGCGGATGCGCGCGCTGCTGGCGTGGGCCCGGGCGGGAGACCCGCGCGGCGATCGGGCATCGCACCGTGCCGCGGCCAGGGAAGTGTGGGCGGAGGCTGCGAGGGTGGTGCGCCACCACGGCGACCCGACGCCGCGGGTCGATCCGCTGGGCTGATGCAACAGAGATCGGTCGCGCCATGCCGCAAACCGGCCCAGCGCCGCGCGGTCAATAGGCCTTGCGCAGCCGGGCGGAAGGAACACCGAGTTGATCGCGGTACTTGGCGACGGTGCGGCGGGCGATCTCGATGCCGCGCTTCTTGAGTTCCTCGGCGAGGGCGTCGTCGGAGAGCGGGTTGGTCTTCTCCTCGGCGTCGATGATCTCCTTGAGCGCGGCCTTGATGGCGTCCCAACTCATCTCCTCGCCCGATTGGGTCTGCGTTCCACCGGAGAAGAACGATCGCAGAGGAACGATGCCGCGGGGCGTGAGGAGGTACTTCTCGGCCACTGCGCGGCTGACGGTCGCGACGTGGACACCCAGTTGCTCGGCGACCAGGGTCATGGGCAGCGGCCGGAGCGCCTGCGGGCCGTAGTCGAAGTACTCGCGCTGGGCCTGCACGACCACCTGGATGACGCGGAGGAGCGTTCGCCGGCGCTGCTCGACGGCGTCGATGAGCCACGCGGCGTTGGAGAGGGACTTCTTGAGAAACTCGCGCGTGGGCTTGGGGGCGGCGCGGTCCTTGGCAAGCAGCGCGTACTCGCGGTTGATGCGCAGGCCGGGCATGCGCGAGTCGTTGAGGTAGGCGACGTAGCGGTCGGCGTCTGCGTCGTACTCGACGATCGCATCGGGCACGATGGCGCTGGGCGGCTCCTGCACCAGTTGCCGCGCCGGCGCGAGGCTCAGCAGGTGCATGCGCTCCATGGCGCGCTTGAGGTCGTCCATCGAGAGACCGGTCTTCTCGACGATCCGCGGGAGGCGGTTCTGGGCCAGGTCCTCCAGGTGGTCGTTGATGAGTTGCCCGACAACGGCCCATTGCGCGGCGGGCTCGCCCGGGCGTTCGGCCAGCGCGTCGACCTGCAGGAGCAGGCACTCGCGAACATCGCGCGCCGCGACACCGGGCGGTTCAAGGAGGAGTTGGACCGCGCTGAGGGCGCGTTGCAGGTCCTCGGATGCAGGCCGGGGGCGATCGGCCGGCCAGCGATCGAGGATCGCGTCGAACGGCGTGCGCAGATATCCGTCGTCATCAATATAACTTATGATCGCCTCGCCGAGCGGCCGGAGCGCCTCGTCCACGTCGGCCATGCGCCACTGGTCTTGCAACTGTTCGATGAGCGAAGCGGATCGCGAGGCGGTGTTGGCCATGGCCTCGCTCTTGGCGTCGGGCTCGCCCTCGAGCCGGGCGCGGGAGTAGGCCCCGAGTTCCTCGATGCGCGGGGCCTCGGCGCGCTGCGGCTCTTCGTCGAAGGAGTTGGCCGCGGCCTCGGGGTTGGACTCCTCGAACGATTCGAGCCGGGCGAAGTCGTCGCGGGCATCCGCCTCGTCGACGCGCATGGGGCGATCTTCGGAGTCGGCGCTCGCGCCGGTCTCGGGCGCAGGGCCGCTCTCGCCCGCTTCGGCCGATTCCTCGGCCAGTTCGAGCGTCGCGTTGCTCTCCAGTTCCTGGGCGATGCGCTCCTCCAGTTGCTGGAGGGGCATCTGCAGGATCTCCATCGACTGGATCATCCGCGGAGCCAGTTTCATCTGCTGGCTCATCCGCATGTGTTGTGAGGCGTCGAATCTCACTCTCTTGGACTCTCCTGCGCAGGCTGGTGTTGTTTCATAGGACCCATGACATCTGGAGGTCCTTCAGGTCGAATGACAGGACAGCACTTATATCGGTCGTCGCCCCTCGATGGCGTCGGCAAGCACGGCTTTGTTGGCGTACTCGAGTTGCGAGCCGGCGGGCAGGCCGCGGGCCAGCCGCGTGAGTTTCACGCCGCGGCGGGCCAGTTCGGCCGCGAGGAACAGCGCGGTCCCATCGCCCTCGAGCGTGGGGTTCAGCGCGAGAACCACTTCCTTCACGGCCGTGCCGAGATTCGCGCCGGGATCGTCGATGCGCGCCAGCAGTTCGGCGGTGGTGAGATCGGCGGGGCCGACGCCCTCCAGCGGGCTGACGCGCCCCATCAGCACGTGGTAGACGCCGCGGAACATGCCCGTCTGCTCCAGCGCGATCAGGTCGCGCGGCTGCTCGACGACCATGATGGTGGCACGGTCGCGGCGCGCATCGGCGCACACCGCGCATAGGGTGTGCTCGGCATCGGGCCCGATGTCGGCGAGGTTCGAGCACACGCGGCACGGCCGCACCTTCTGGCGGGCATCGGCGATCGCCGACGACAGCGACAGGGCATCCTCGGGCGGGACTTTGAGCAGGTGGAAGGCCAGTCGCTCGGCGCTGCGGCGGCCGATGCCCGGCAGACGGGCCAGTTCATCGATCAGCCGCACGACGACGGCGGGGTAGGCGGCCTGGCGCTGGGCGCGCGCAGCCGCGGCGGGCATCCTGGGCGCTGTGGGTGCCTCAGACGGGGCGGGCTTTGGGCCGGGTTGTTCGCCGCGAGCGGCCATGCGGCGATGGTAGGTGGGCGCTGCGGAGTTGCCGGTTGGACTGAAGCGCAACGGCATGTGCTGCGAGAGACCAGTGCCCGGCACGGAGTGCCGGGCCACCAATAGAACATGCCCGGCACGGAGTGCCAGGCCACCAGTTGAACATGCCCGGCACGGAGTGCCGGGCCACCGGGAAGGCCGGGCCACCACGATTCAGCATGGGGCGGGACGCGAGAACCAGCAGTTCAGGAACGCGAAGATGTCGGCCACCTGCGTGCCGTTCACACCATCGAAGTCGCCGTTGCCCGCGAACCACGATGTCAGAAACGCGAAGATGTCCGGGACGCCGACTTCGCCGTTGCCGTCCCAGTCGCACGGACACGCGGGCGCGGCCTGCTTGTCGCCCGCCGCGAGCAACTGGCCCGAGACGCTGCTGCTGCTCGAGAGCGACTGCAACTGCAGGTTGAAGATCAGGCTCCCGCCGCAGAGGGGCTCGGCAAAGGGCACGCTGAACGGGTCCCCGATCGGCCCCTCCTGCTGCTGCTGGGTGTCGAACCCTTCGAGTTCGATGCTGATGGTCGCGCTGCTCCCGCTGACCATCACCTCCGCCGCGAAGACGAGGGGGACGTCCTGCGGCGTGGGCGGGACCTCGGTGCCGAGAAACACCGCGCCCAGAGCGACGCTGAGCGTAACCGGGATCGTC
Source organism: Phycisphaeraceae bacterium (assembly GCA_019636495.1). GTDB lineage: Bacteria > Planctomycetota > Phycisphaerae > Phycisphaerales > UBA1924 > JAHBXL01. The sequence goes on from JAHBXL010000007.1 coordinate 186,488, forward strand.
ACAACATATGTTCCCGGGACCGACTCGACGAGCGTGCCGATGGCCTCTCCCGCGCCCTGCTGGGCCGTGAGCGTCGAGACGACGGCCTGCCCGAGCGGCACGGGGATGGTGAACCCGCCGAAGACCGTGCACGTGGGGTTGCGCGTGCGGAAGGTGTTCCAGAGCATGTTCGCGGTAAGGTTGACGGCGATATCGTCGCCGCCGAGCAGGTCGAGCGAAAGGCCCGAGAGTCCCGCTTCGCCAGTGTCTGGATCGAGCCGCAGAACAAACGCGCCGGAGGGGTTGGTCGTGTTGTTCCCGTTGACGACCACGGTCACCGTCAATGGCACGGGCACGTTCTCGGTGTCGCCGAACGTGCCGAGGAAGCCGGGCTTGGTGCGCGTGCCGGTGGGGTTGGTCTCGGCGTCGTAGTTCCCGATGAGCGAGCCGGTGCTCGGCGCGGTGATGTTGATGGCGGTGGTGAGTTCGCTCTGCTGCGAGTTGAGCGTGAACTGGTATGTGCCATCCGCCGCGGCCATCGCCGCGCACAACGCCACCGTCAAGGGGAGCACGAAGGAACGCATCCGGGACATGAACAGCCTTTCTGATGCGCGTCGGCGAGATGGGGCACGATCCGCGGGCACTGCCGACCAAATCTACACCCGCCTGCTGTCTGGACCACTCTCCAGTACGCGATCCCTCTGGAATCCGTGACACCAAGGGTCTTTCTTCCCCATTCCCACGGGGCTGAGTACCTAACAAAATAAGAACATACATTGCTTGCAATAGGTGGTAATCTCGTGCATTCTTGCTGTTGAGCGGACGCTCTGTCCGCGCGCAAGGGGAGGGGCCTGTACCGAGGGCTCGCACCATGCTGAGACGAACCTTGTCCCGCACCGTGGCTGTGTGTCTGGGAGCGTTGTGCCTCGTTGCGCCGGGCGGCGCGGCGTGGGGGCAGACCACCAACCCGGGCGCGTGCTGCATCACCTCCCCGAACGGGACGTTCTGCATCGTGACCAGTCAGGCACAGTGCGCCAGCCAGAACGGCCAATGGCAGGGCGCAGGGACGCAATGCGCCGCGACGACGTGCACACCGCCCCAGACCGGCGCGTGCTGCATCGCCTCGGCGGGCGCGATCACCTGCCATGTCCTGACGCAGTCGCAGTGCGCTGCGCAGAGCGGGCAATGGCAGGGTCCGAACACCGTCTGCACTTCGACGACGTGCGCCCCGCCGCCGACCGGCGCGTGCTGCATCGCGACGCCGCAGGGAGGGATCGTGTGCGCCCTGCGCACGCAGGCGAACTGTGCCGCGGAGGGCGGAACGTGGCACGGGGCGGGCACGCCGTGCACGAGCACGACCTGCCAGCCTTCGGCGCCGGGCGGCGCATGCTGCCTGACGACGCCCAACGGAACATTCTGCGTGATTCGCACGGAGGCGCACTGCATCGCGGATGGGGGGCAGTGGCAGGGCGCCAACACGGTGTGCACATCCGTCGCGTGCGCGCCGCGCGGCGCGTGCTGTCTCCCGACGGCGACGGGCCAGCCGTTCTGCATCGTGAACACCCAGGCGCAGTGCTCTGCGCAGAACGGGCACTGGCTCGGCGTGGGCACGGGTTGCGAGCCGCAGCCCTGCCCGACAACCGTTGGCGCGTGCTGCATCGCCGCGGCGGGCATCATCACCTGCCAGATTCTGCCCGAGGGTGACTGCACGCAACTGGGCGGGCAGTACCGCGGGAACGGGACGGTGTGCAACAACACGATCTGCCTTCCGACCACGGCGGGCGGCGCGTGCTGCCTGACAGGCCCGAACGGGGGCGTGCAGTGCGTGATCCGGACGCAGGCGAACTGTGCCGCGGAGGGCGGGACCTGGCACGGCGCGGGCACGCCGTGCACGAACACGACCTGCGCCCCGCCATCCCCCACCGGCGCGTGCTGCATCGGCGGGACCAACTCCCCGGCGATGTGCATCATCCGCACCGAGGCGCAGTGCGCAGCGCAGGGCGGCACGTGGCACGGCGCCAGCACCCCCTGCTCGAACATCCTCTGCCAGCCGACCGGCGCGTGCTGCATCACGATGGACAAGGGCACGATCTGCATCATCCGAACGCAGGCGCAATGCGCTGCGCAGAACGGCGTCTGGCGCGGCGCGGGAACCGTGTGCGCGGGCACGATCTGCCCGCCGCCCGCGCCCACCGGCGCGTGCTGCATCGGCGGGACCAACGCCCCGGCGGCGTGCATCGTGCTGACGCAGGCCCAGTGCGCCGCGGAGAACGGGCACTGGTTCGGACCGGGCACGGTCTGCCAGTCGATCTCGTGCCAGCCGATGGGGGCGTGCTGCCTCACGTCCAGCAACGGCGGCGTGACGTGCATCATCCGCACGCAGGCGCAATGCACCGCGCAGGGCGGTACGTGGCAGGGCGCGAACACGCAATGCTCGCTCACGGCCTGCCCGCCGCCCGCGCCCACCGGCGCGTGCTGCATCGGCGGGACCAACTCCCCGGCGACGTGCATCATCCGCACCGAGGCGCAGTGCGCCGCGCAGGGCGGCACGTGGCACGGCGCCAACACCCCCTGCTCCAACATCCTCTGCCAGCCGACCGGCGCGTGCTGCCTCCCCACTTCCACGCCGGGCGGTCCGCCCTCGTGCATGGTGCTCACGCAGCACCAGTGCGCCAAGGCCGGTGGCCAGTTCCGCGGGGCGGGCACCACCTGCCAGACGCACCCGTGCTCGCCGCGGGGCGCGTGCTGCGTGCCTGTGGCCAGTGCGGGCGGGTTGGGCTGCGTGTTCGTCACCGCCGCCCAGTGCGAGGAACTCGGCGGCGCGTTCCAGGGCGTGGGCGTGGCCTGCGGGCCCAACGCCTGCCCGGACCCGCGCGGCGCCTGCTGCCTCCCTGAGACCGACAACGGCGGCGGACCGCTCTGCGTGCGGGTCACCGCGCACGAGTGCGAGGCACGCGGCGGGGAGTTCCGCGGGCCCGGCACGCGGTGCCTGGGCACCATCTGCCCGCGTGCCTGCCCGTGCGACTGGAACCACGACGGCGTGCTCGATTCCGCCGACATGTTCGCGTTCATGAACCAGTACTTCGCGGGCGATGCCGACTTCAACGGCGACGGCGAGACGAACAGCGCGGACCTCACCGAGTTCGTCGCCTGCTTCACAGGTCCGCCGGAAGAGTGCGGCCGTTGAGTTCCCGGGACTGAACCCGCCGATGACTTTCAGAGCCCGCGGCACCTGCCGCGGGCTCTTTTGGTGCGCCGCCGCCCGGGACAACGGCGCGGGTCGCGCGCGGGTACCCTGTGCCCCGTGTCCACGCTGACCACGCCGCCGATCCTGTTCTTCGTGCTGGGCATGCTCGCCGCGGCCCTGCGCACCGGGTTGAAGGTCCCCCACCCGATCCCGAAACTGCTGTCGCTGTACCTGCTCTTTGCGATCGGTTTCAAGGGCGGGATGAGTCTGAGCCGGACGGGACCGAGCGGCGAGATGGCGGCGGCGATCGGCGCGGGGGTCGTGCTGTCGGCGCTCCTGCCGCTGGTCGCCTACGCCGCGCTGAGGCGGCACGTGGGCGCGATGAACGCCGGGGCGGTCGCGGCGACGTACGGCTCGATTTCGGCGGTCACGTTCATCACGGCCAGCGCGGTGCTGCGCGAACTCGGGGTCGCGCAATCGGGGTACATGGTCGCGGTGATGGCGGTCATGGAGTCGCCTGCGATCGTGGTGGGCGTGCTGCTGGCGCGTCGCGGGGCGGCGCGCGAGGCGGGCGGCGAGGGTCCATCGATCCGCTGGGGACACCTGCTGCACGAGTCGTTCCTGAATGGGCCGGTGTTCCTGCTGCTGGGGTCGATGGCCGTGGGCGTGCTGTCGGGCGAGAAGGGGGCCGCGCTGCTTGCGCCCTTCGCGCAGGACATGTTCACGGGCGCGCTGTGCTTCTTCCTGCTGGACCTGGGACTTCTCGCGGCGCGGCGGCTGCGGGAGATCGGACGCGCGGGCGTTGTGTGCGTGGCGTTCGCGGCGGGCGCGCCGCTGGTGCAGGGCGCGGCGGGCCTGCTTGTCGCCAGGGCCCTTGGCATGTCGGCTGGGGATGCGCTGCTGCTCACTTTGCTGGCGGGTTCCGCGTCGTACATCGCCGCGCCCGCCGCGCTCAAACTGGCCATCCCGAAGGCCAACCCCGGGCTGTACGTGACGATGGCGCTGGGGGTGACGTTCCCGCTCAACATCGCGGTGGGGATCCCGGCGTGGCTTTGGCTGATCCGATGGTGGTGGGGCGGGTAGCGGCGCGGCCCGTACAGTTGTGCGTGCCCGCGGACACCGACAGTTCGCCGACCCCGGAGCCCCAGCGCCCGACGCCGCGCGAGGGCGAACCCCGCGAGTCGCGGCTGGCACGGCTGCTGGTCAAGGCCCGCGCGTTGCCGGCGATGCCCGGCGTGTACCTGATGAAGGACGCGGCGGAGGTGGTGCTGTACGTCGGCAAGGCCTCGCGCCTGAACGACCGGGTCTCGAGTTACTTCATCCCCTCGGCCGACCTCGGCCCGCGGAAGCAGCCGCTGCTGGACCTCGTGCACGATTTCGAGACCATCGAGTGCGAGGGCGAGTGGGAGGCGCTGCTGACGGAGAACCGGCTGATCAAGGACATCTCGCCACGGTTCAATGCGCGCCTGACGGACGACAAGACGTATCCGTACCTGGTGGTGACGGCACGGGAGGACTTCCCGCGGGTGGTGGTGACGCGGAACCTGCAAGCGCCGGAGTTCAAGGGGGCACGGGTGTTCGGGCCGTTCACGCGGCCGGGCGCGCTGCGCGAGGCGGTGACGCTGCTTCAACGGGTGTTCAAGTTCCGCACGTGCTCGCTGGACATCGTCGACGGCGACGGGCGGAACGCGCACTTCCGGCCCTGCCTGCTGTACAACATCGGCATGTGCACCGCGCCGTGCGCGGCGAAGATCGCACGCGAGCCGTACCGGGCGGACGTGGACCGGTTCGTGCGCTTTCTCACGGGCAAGCGCTCGGCGATGCTGCGACAGATGCAGCGCGAGATGAACGACGCCGCCGCGGCACAGGAGTACGAGAAGGCCGCCGTGCTGCGAGACCAGATCAAGGCGGTGCAGCGCCTCGACGAGCGGGCCCGGCGCGGGCGGAAGGACACCTGGCAGCCCGAGGCGGAGAGTTTCCACATCGACCCGCGCAAGGGAACGCTCGCGCTGCAGCGAGCCATCGGTGCCGACCGGCCCATCCGCTGCATCGAGGCGATCGACATCGCGCACCTGCAGGGCGGCCAGACCGTCGGGAGCAAGGTGTGCTTTGTCGATGGCCGCCCGCTGAAGAACGAGTACCGCCGGTATCGGATCAAGGGTGGGCCGGGTACCGCGCCGCTCCGCGGCGCGAACTCGCCACGGGATGGCGAGGTACCCAAGGGCGAGCCACCCAGAAACGACGACTACGCGAGCATCCGCGAGGTCGTCTCGCGCCGCTACCGCGAGGCGGGCACCGGGCAGGAGTTGTACCCCGATGCGATCCTGATCGATGGCGGCCTCGGGCAGTTGCACGCGGCGATGGAGGCGTTCGGCGAACTGAACGTGCAGCCGCCGCTGGTGCTGTCGCTGGCGAAGAAGGAGGAGATCCTGTTCGTGTTCCGGCCCGACCCGCCGGGCGCGCTGCGCAGCGCGCTGGGCGGCCGCGGCGAGCCGCTCAAACTCGGACGAGAGAACCTCGGGCTGAAACTCTGCCAGGCGATCCGCGATGAGGCGCACCGCTTCGCGCAACACTACCACCACGTGCTGCGGCGGAAGAAGACGCTTGATGAGGAATAGTCCTAGAGCGCGCCGGCGTCGGCCGCGCATCCGGCATTCCCGCGGCCCGCACCCGTGGCGGCGCGCCAACTCACCCCGGGCCATCGGCCGGCGGCGCAGCGGGGCGCGAGCCGGGCGGCAGCGGCTTGCCCGTCGAGATGTCCTGATCGCGGAGGTGGCGGGTCATGTCGCGCATGAAACGGGTCACGCGGCTGCGCTGTTCGGGCCCGGCGACCTGCTCGGCATCGCGGCGCAGGAAGCCGACGAAGTCCCCGACGCGCCGGGCGTCCATCTGGGTCGGCGCGTTCTCGCGGGCGGAGTCGCGGTCGCGCTGCGCCTGCCGGCGAAGTGCGTCGATCCGCGCCTCCGGATCCTCGGGAAGGCCGCTCCGTTCGCCGGAGATGTCCTCCATCATGCGCGTGAACTCGACGATCTTGTCGTTCATGAACTTCGCGGCGTCATCGGGCGGAACGGCCTCGTAGTCGCGCGCGAACATGTCCACCACGTCGACGGCGAGCCGCTTGACGTTCTCCTCCATCTGCCGGCGCATCTCGCGCTCGATGCTCGCCGCGAACATCGCCAGCGCCGACGAATCGTCGCCGGACATGGTCTTGAGGCGGGCCACCAGGTCCTTGATGAGTTCCAGCCGCTTCTCGACGGGCAGGCGGTTGAAATCGTCGCTCAGCAGCGTGAACTCCATGATCTCATCCATGGGGTCCTGCGCATAGTTGGGAATCGAGCGCGGAATCAGCGCCAGAACGCCGAACGCCCCGCCGACCAGCAGCGCGGCGCACAGCGCGGCCAGCGCGACCCGCCGGAGCCACTTCATGTCCTCGTCGTGCCGCGCACGCTTCAGAAGACGCGAGAGCGTCACGGATGCGGGCTCCTTCGGCCGCACCGGGCGCGGAGCGGTGCGTCCCGCCGCGGCGAGGGTCGCCTCGTCCACCAGCGGTGAAAGGCCTTCGAACTTCGGGGCGGGCCTGGTCATGGAAAGCCTCCGGGCGGCTGGGTCTGGGTCGAAGGATCGAGGGTGAGCCAGTCGGCGCGCCAATCGCCGAAGTACAGAGCGTTCTGGTTGTAGCGGCCGCCCTTGTGCCACGGCTTGGCATCGGCCAGCACGGGGAAGCCGGGCGTCTGCTCGTAGAAGCGCGTGACCGTTCCGGCCGGATCGCGGTCCGCCGCGAACAGTTCGCGAAGGAGCATGAGGCCCCCGGCCCAGTATTCGTAACTGAAGCCTGTTGCGCGGGCCGAGTCGTCGTCGAAGTCCGAAGGACAGACGTACGGCGCGTAGACGATCCACTGCCCGCTGTCGTCGCGCTGGTTGGGCGGGGGCACGTCGATGTAGTCGGTCAGCACGTCGAGCAACTGCGGGTCGCTGGGGTTCTGCGGGAAGTCGCCGTTGTAGAACGGCATCACGTAAGGGAGCCGGTCGCGATTCTGATTCAGGTAGAGTTGGAATGACGTGCCAAAGCCCCGGAGATTGGTGAGGCACTTGAGGCGGCGCGAGGTCTCGCGCGCCTTGCCGAGCGCGGGGAGCGTCAACCCCACCAGCAGCGAGATGATCGAGATGACCACCAGCAACTCGATGAGCGTGAAGGCCCGCGCATCTGGCGGCGGCAGGCTCAACCGGCGGCGTTCGATCGATCGGATCATCAGGTGCTCCCGGCATGAAGACCCGGCGCGGCCGGGGACCTCTGGTACGGATTATTGAGAGGCGGGGTTACAGATTCAGGGGCAGATCCCGAACATCAACCTTCTTCTCCTGTTCGCCAGGGTCATCGGCGATTCACGATGGGCAACGGCAGCGAACCGACACGCCGGGACATCGCCGGAGTATTGCCGCCGCGGGCGCTGCTGCCTTACGGTCGCGGTTCGCCCAAGGCGCGGGCCATCGCGTGGTTGAGCGCATGGCCCGACCGCCACGCCTCAATCCGCCCGCAAATCGGCCGCCCGGCGAGCGCGAGATCGCCAAGCATGTCGAGCAGTTTGTGGCGGGCGGGTTCATCGGGGAAGCGGTAGGCGTTCTCCACGGGGCCATCGGGCCCGATGACGAGCAGGTCGCGCGGCGAGAGGTGCGTGAACAGTCCCATCGCCCGCATCGCCGTCGCTTCGGCAAGAGTGCTGAACGTGCGAGCGGGGGCGATGTCCCTCGCGTACGCCGCGGCGTCTCCGCCCGAGGGGCAGAGCCAGCGCGCGGTGTGCGGGGCGATCGGCGCACCCGGGCCGTAGTCGAGGTGGTAGATCAGTTCGAGTCCCTTGGCCTGGCCCGGCGTCGCGACGATGCGACCGCCCGAGCCGTCTTCGACTCTGACCGTGTCGCGCACGACGATCGGCTCGATTGTGCCCTGCAGGGCGCGCACGCCGGCGCGATCGATCGCTTCGATGAACGGGAGTGCGGAGCCATCGCCGATGGGCGTCTCGGGCGCATCGACTTCGACCAGCGCATCGGTGATCCCCGCCGCGGCGAGCGCGCTGAGCACGTGCTCGACGGTCTGGATGCCGAGCCGCGCGGTGGCAGCGCGGTCGGCGGGGTGCGGGCTGAGGACGGTTCGTCGCGACTCGGGCACGACGAATGCCGCGATCGCGGGGACGCGCAGCGCATCGGGCGCATCGACTCGGGAGAAGGCGATGCCCGCGCCGGATTCGGCCGGCAGAAGGCGAAGCGTGCTCGGCGCGCCGGTGAAGAGCGCGATGCCGCGGACTTCCGCCGGGCCGGCGAGCGTCGCTCGCGGCGATGATTCGCTGTGGATCACGGGCAGAGCGTAGGGCCGGGTTCGGCGGAAACAGCGCGGCCCCGCGCGTGTGCTGCGCGGGGCCGGGCAAAGGGCGGGTCTACCGGGTTCGGAGCGGGCCCTACGGGCACCCGGCAAACCAAGATGCGAGGAAGTGGAAGATGTCGTCGATGCCGATCTGCCCGTCGTTGTTGGCATCGGCGATGCACGCGGGACCGCCCCCTGTGGGCGTGCCCGCGGGGACAAGTTCGATGTGCTCGCGCACGGCGACGCGGAACGCCAGCGACTTGTTCGGCACCACCGTCTGCCACGGGGAGAGTGTCGGGCGGATGGAGCGGCGCTGCGCCGGCCCGATGGTGTAGTTGCACGCGCGGCACTCGCGCGAGGCCCACGCGAAGAAACTGTTGGTCGAGAAACTGCCCGTGCTGCGCCCGCCCGCCACGATCCAGTACGTCCTCCCGGCGTACAGCGTGAGGCCCGGGTCCACCAGCCGCAGGCACACCAGCCGGTACGGGCGACCGTTGATCACGGTCGTGATGCCGGTCTCGACGGGCTTGTCGATGTCGAAGGTGCGCCACGCCGCCGCGCCGGGCGTTGGCGAGTTGCAGGGCTCGTTCTCGTAGATCTCGATGAACCCGTGCACCGGGTCGCAATCGGTCCAGATCCAGGCATCGATGAGGCAGACGTCCTCGTCGCGGCAGGTCTGGGTGACGAAGTCGTCGGCGGCGCGGGACTCCTGCGCCTGGTGCGCGCCCGAGGGTGTGCCGCCCGCGCCCGCCCCGGTGACGGGCGGGCCGTTGTCCCACAGGATCTTGCACGAATCGCCAAAGAGGCAGTAGACCATGTTGTGGCAGCCCAGGCAGCACTCGTCGGCGGACATCCAGGGCCCGAACTCGAACTGGCCGTGCCACGGCGGGATGTGCGTGCCCTCGGCCTTCACCGGCGGCCTGCCGGCGATCACCGCTTCGGGCCTCAGGTCGGCGACCCAGTAGGAGATGTCGTCGTTGATGTGGTCGGTCAGGCCGGTGAGGCTGACCCAGTACGCACGTCCGCCCTCGAGCCAGAGGCAGAGATCGCACAGGTCGAAGCGGTAGGTGACCATCGTCAGGCCGTCGGGCCCGGGCACGGTCTCGATGATGGTGTGCCCCTCGGGCCCGATGGTCAGGAAGGGCTGGGCGGCGGGAACGCCGTTGCAGTCGTCGTAGAACTCCAGCCGCGCCCGGCGGAGCGAGGGGTGCGAGTTGGTGAGCATCACGCCGGTGAACTGCGTCAGGCGGTGCATGCGGCCGGGGCAGAGGTAGAAGTCGTCGGCCACGCGCGTGCCCATCGGCACGCCGCCGCCCAGGTGCGCCGCCTGGCCGCTCGCATCCTCGGCTTCGGCCGGCGCTTCGCCGTTGCACCACAGGCACTCGCACTCATCGGGGATCAGGTTGTTGTTGCAATCGAGCGATGTGCCGGTGCGGATGTCGCACCCGTCGCTCACGCCGTTGTTGTTGCAGTCGGGGCCGGTGACGGTCACGGTGTAGTTGCAGGTCGAGGTGTTGCCGCGGCAGTCCGTTGCTGTCACCGCGATCAGGTACTCCTGCAGCAGCGCGCAGTCGATGACCGGCGGGTCGAAGACGATCGACTGCACGGCGCAGTCGGGGCAGTTGTCCATCACGCCACCGGGGAAGAGCAGGCTCTCGGTGATGATGACGTTGCCGAACTGGTCGGCCTCGACCTCGACCTTGGTCTGGCAATCGAGGATCGGGCCCTGCACGTCGTTGATGGTGACGCCGAACGTGCACTCCGAGGCGTTGCCGGCGTTGTCGGTCGCGGTGCAGGTCACCACCGTCGTGCCGACGGGGAAGAAGTGTGCGAAACCGATCGGCGTGCTGCCGCCCATGCCGTCGGGAATGCTGCACGCCACCACGGGGATCGGGTCGCAGTTGTCATTCACCCCGACGATGAACAAGACCTCCGCGCCGCACTGGTCGAGATCGTTGGGCTGATTGACGGGATTGGGGCAGACGATCGATGGGGGCGTCATGTCCGCGACGCGCGCGGTGAACACGCACTCATCCAGGATGTTGCCGCCCGAGTCGCGCAACGTGGCGGTGACCATCGTGTCGCCCAGCGGCAGCACCGTGCCCTCGGGCGGGTCGAACTCCAGAACCACCGTCGGATCGCAGTTGCCCGCGGTGCTCACGCCGTACGCCGCGGCGGCATTGCACGCCGGACCCGCGGCGAGCACGACCGGGTCGACCGGGCAGTCGATCTTGCAGAGGTTGGTGATCGCCACCGGGCCGAACTCGCTGGTGCCGATCTGCAGGGGTTCGTCGGTGGCTGTCGCGGCGAGGTACAGCGGCGTGGTGCGGTACGCCACGCCCGCCAGCGACCAGGTCGCATCGCCGCCCGCATCGGTTGTGCAGAGCGTCTGGCCCAGGAAGTACTGCCCCTCACCGTGGCCCGAAGGGTCTGGCGCATCGCTCTGAAACACCTGAATCACGAACTGGGTGCCCGGCAGCCCGTGATAGGTGCCGTTGATGGTCGTTCCAACGACAGACGTGATCACGGGGAAGTTCATCAGGCCGTTGGGCCCGCTGTCGACGTCCAGCGGGTCGTTGGGCGTCACTCCCGCCAGGCCGAGGTTGATGCCCAGCAGGCCGTTGGAGTGGATCGAGTTTGCACTTATGATGTTGCGCGAGCCCGAACCGGGCGCGATGTTCACGCCGTTGCCGGCGTTGAAGGCGATGAGGTTCTGCAGCGCGAACACGCCTCCCCCGCCCAGCGCGGTCATGACCCCGTCCATGCCGTTTCCGCGATCAGACTCGCCGGTGGCATCCGCGCCGACGACGTTGTACCAGACAAGGATGTCCTCGCCGACGGGCGCCGCGCCCTCGACGCGCAGCCCGTCGCGCCCGTTTGCGGATGAAACGTTGTGCAGCAGGGCGACCGCGCGGCACTGCTCCAGCAGCACGCCCTCCAGGCCATTGCCCAGCGGGGTGTCGCCATCGGCGCCGAGCCCGATGAAGTTGCCGAACACCTCGACGTTCTCGCAGTCGATCAGCCGCACGCCGCGCGCGCGGTTGTCGGAGATGATGTTGCGCTCCTCAGTCGCAAGCGGCGAGAACTGGGCGCTCCAGCCGATCGTGGACTGCGTGCACCGCTGAAGCCGGATGCCGCTGAGCGTGTTGCCCATCGCGACGTTGCCCGAAGCATCGACGCCGATGAGATTGCCGAAGATGAAGATCTCGCTGTCCTCGGCCAGCACGCCGCGGGCGCCGTTGCCCGAGATGATGTTCGGCGGCGAGTCCGCGGGTATCGGCCGCAGCAGGCCCGCCCGCCCGATCGTGACGCTGCTGTTCTGCGCGCGAACGCCCGATGCAAAGTTCCCCACCGCGGACAAGCCTGTGGAATCCGTCCCGATGAAGTTGCCCGAGATCACCGCCGCGGCGTTGTTCATCGCCACGCCGAACCCCAGGTTCCCCGAGATCACGTTCCGTTCGCACTCGTCATCGACGCCGTCGCCATCGGAACCGATGAGGATGTTCAGAGCGCCCGCGCGGCAGGCAATACCCGCGCCGGTGTTGCCCGCCGCGAGCGTGCCGGTGTGGTCGGTGCCGATGAAGCACGACTGCACGGTGCAATCCGATGAACCGTTGAAGTCGATTCCGCCCAGCGACCAGTTGTTGATGACCAGGCCACGGACGACCGAGTCCGCGGCGGTGGAGACGAATGGCAGGCCCATCGCGCCCGCGCCCGCGTTTGCGCCGTTGAGCACGATCTTGAGTGTCGGCGGCCACGTGCCGGCACACTCGGCGCCGGGCTGGGAGAGGCCGTCGATTGTGAGAGGCGCGGTGATGGCGGGAAGTTCGCTCGTTGGCGCGATGGTCCAGACGCCGCTGAGCGCGTCGTACCCGGGGTCGATGTCGGGGATCAGAAAGAGAATGGTGCTCGACGCGGGGTTGAGGTTGGCCGCATCGATCGCATTGCGCAACGATCCGGGCCCCGAGTCGGCCGTGCTGGTGACGAAGATGCCTTCGAAGATTTCAAGTTCCCACCCGTCGATGGAGCCGCCTTCGCCGCCGAAGTCATCCATCACGTACAACTGCCACGTGCCGTTGCCCGCCTTGCCGGTGAGCGCGCTGAGCACGGACTCGTACGGCGGCGGGGGCGCGGGAGGGTCGAAATCGTCGGTGCCGAAGCCGTCGTTCAGGTTGGTCGGCGAGTACGTGCCCGAGACCAGCGGGTCGTGCGTCAGCGGCGGGAACGCATCGTCGAACACCAGGTCGATGTTCGTCACCGCGTTCAGTCCGCCCACGTCGCTCATGAGCAGGACCTTCGTGCCGTCGGGCGCAACGAGCAGGATGTCGAGGTCGTTCACTTCCTCGTGCGACAGACCATTGATGCGGACCCGTACGAGGCCCACGACGTCGGTCAACCCGGCGACGGTGATCTCGGACGGGTACGGCGTCGATGCGCCGCCGAGCATCGGGATGCTGATGCCCGAGTTGTTGCTGAAGACAGTCTGGCCCGCGGCGGTCCCGGCAAGACACGACACCACGGCCGCGCACGCGGCGAGTCGGCAACCCCGATTGGTTCCACGCATCGATCGGCCTCCACGTTGTGCCTGCTTGCACAGGCCGGGCAGAACGTCGCGCCCTTCCCGCGCGACAGGCGATCACGTGCCGCGTTGCGGATTGACCGCCGCGCCGCAGCCGATGACCACCCGGCTCCGATTGAACCAGACGCCGGTTATGGGTACAAGGAAAATCCCAAGAACATGCGGCAACTTGTCGTAAGTCGAAGTTCCCCATTGACTTATGGCTCGGGTGTTGCTCCAGAAATGCGTTCTGGTTTCTAACTGTTTGTCAACGCTTGATTTGCAACGTTGCGTCCGCTGCCGATGGTGCCGCGAAATGCCAGCAAACAACCCCGGAACCGCGGTTCCGGGGCTGCTTGTGAAAGGAGTCGTGCGCAGTTTGGTCGTTC
>JAHBXL010000008.1 GCA_019636495.1 Phycisphaeraceae bacterium
ATTCTCGCCCGCAGCGCTCGGCCCGCAAAGCGCCAAGGTCGCCACACACGCCAAGCCCGATCGCGCAATCTTCCGCATGGCCGTTCTCCGGCTCTCTCCCGGGCTCCGGAGACAGTCTACCACACGCCGAACGGTCGTGCAACATGTTCTCGGACATCGAGTGAGCGTGCGGCCACCCAACGTCCGACCGGACCCGGGCGATCAAGAGTCTCTCTTGCAAGTTACGCGGACGCGGTCGTTGTTACTTCCCCGGCTTCCAGCCCGCCTTGAAGGCGCTGATGGCCTCGGTCAGTTTCTTCTCAAGGTCCGCGTCCAGCGCCTTCTTCTGCGCCAGTTCATCGCGCACGGCCTTGCCCGTCGTCGTGAAGAAGTTCAGCATCGCCTTCTCAAAGTCCGCGACGTTCCTCACCTCGATGTCGTCCATGAAGCCCTTGCTCGCGGCGAAGATCGAGATGACCTGATCGACCACCGTCATCGGGACATACTGCGGCTGCTTGAGCAGTTCCACCATTCGCGCGCCGCGGTCGAGTTGCTTCTGCGTGGCCTTGTCGAGTTCGGTGCCGAGTTGGGCGAAGGCTTCGAGTTCGCGGTACGCCGCGAGGTCGAGCCGGAGCGAGCCGGCGATCTTCTTCATCGCCTTCACCTGGGCGTTGCCGCCCACGCGCGAGACCGAGATGCCGACGTTCACCGCGGGACGAACACCGGCGAAGAACAGTTCGGGCTCGAGGTAGATCTGGCCATCGGTGATCGAGATCACGTTGGTCGGGATGTACGCCGACACGTCGCCCTCCTGCGTCTCGATGACGGGCAGCGCGGTGAGCGAGCCCGCGCCGTTCTCATCGGACAACTTCGTCGCGCGCTCCAGCAGGCGGGAGTGGAGATAGAACACGTCGCCCGGGTACGCCTCGCGACCGGGCGGCCGACGAAGCAGCAGCGACAACTGGCGATACGCCACGGCCTGCTTGGAGAGGTCGTCGTAGATGCACAGCGCGTGCTTGGGGCCCTTGCCACCATCCTTGCCCTGCCACATGAAGTACTCGCCCATCGAGCAGCCCGAGTAGGGCGCGATGTACTGCATCGGGGCCGGGTCCGCCGCGGAGGCGTTCACGACGATGGTGTAGTCCATCGCGCCGTACTTCTTGAGTGTCTCGACGACGCCGGCGACGGTGGATTCCTTCTGGCCGACGGCGACATAAATGCACACCACCGCGTCGGGAGTGCCCCAGTACTGCTTCTGGTTGATGATCGTGTCGATCGCGACCGCGGTCTTGCCCGTCTTGCGGTCGCCGATGATCAGTTCGCGCTGGCCGCGGCCGATGGGGATCATCGCGTCGATGGCCTTGATGCCCGTCTGCATCGGCTCGTGCACGGGCTGACGCTCGGCGATGCCGGGCGCGATGATGTCCACCTTGCGGAACTCGGTCGCCTGAATGGCCGGGCCGTTGTCGAGCGGACGGCCGAGCGGATCGACCACGCGACCGAGCATCGCCTCGCCGACGGGCACCTCCAGCAGGCGGCCGGTCGCCTTGACGAGGTCGCCCTCCTTCACAGAGAGGTAGTCGCCGTAGATGACCGCGCCGACCGTGTCCTCTTCAAGGTTGAAGACCTGGCCCATGACGGCGCCCTCGGCCGTCTGGAACTCGAGCATCTCGCCCGCCATCGCCTTGGAAAGCCCGTAGATGCGGGCGATGCCGTCGCCCACTTCCACCACGCGGCCGACCTCGGAGACTTCCAACTCCGCGGCGTACTGCTGGATCTCCTGCTTGATGATGCTCGTGATCTCGTCGGTCTTGATCTTCATGGCTCGCTCGATAGGGCTGAACGGTGACGCGGACACGACCCGGGCCGGGGTGCCCGCTCCGAGTGGAGGGGCGGCCGGTTTGCCGGTCGAACAGGGGCGGAAGGGTAGCCGGGGGGCCGCGGAAAGTCGCGGTTCACAGGCCCGACGCGGGCCGTTCGAGGCCCTCGGCCGACGCGCGACCGGCGCGGGTGACCCGCACCCGGACAACCGGGTTGGCCGCCGCGGCCGTAACCCCCGGCGGCAGACCCAGGAACGTGACGGGGCGGGAAATCACCCCGGATGCGGCGGGGTCGGCCCCGGGGCCGGGCTGGTCAACGGCGGCGCGGTCCGACCGAACCGCCCGTTGCAGGTCGTCGGAGGCCAGTTCCACCAGGGCCTTGAGCGTGATCTCCCCCGAGCGGACCCGGCCAACCTGGTCGGCGGGGCCGGTGAGCGTCACGTCGTTGACGAACTTATCGAGCACCTCGACGGTCCACTGCGCGACGTCCTCGGTCGGCGGCAGACCGAACCAGACCGGCACGGCCGCGATCCGGAACGTGTCGGTCTCCTTGCGAACCCGGAAGGAAACGACGACGGACTCGGGCGCGATCTGCACGGGCTCGATCCCCGCAAGCCAGGGCGGCATGCGGATTGAAGCGACGGCGGCCCGCGCGCCGGCCGCGGCGGCACCATCGCCGCGAACTCGGTCGAGTTCCTCCGGCGAGACAAACGCGACGGCCTGGGCTCCCTCGGGGACGAGTACGGAGTCGGGCATGCGGACCACGATCGTCGCGGGCGAGGCGGCCGGCTCGCCATCGAGCAGCAGCGTTCGGCCGAGTTCGACGCGGACGGGCAGGTCGCGGGTGATCATCCGCATGACGCGGACCGGCACCTCGGACGGTTCGCACGACACCACGACCACGCCGAGGCGCGACAGTTCGGGGATCGCGGCGATGGCCTCTCGCAGCCGCGCGACACGGTTGGGCCCGGGCTCCACGGGCATGCCCGCCAGGCCGGCGGTGAGCCGGAGCGTCTGGCCGCGGAGTTCTCGCGCGGCGGCGATGCCCGCGGCGGAGCCTTCGACCTGGAAGGTGATGTTGCCGCGCCACTCGGGGTCGTCGCTCCGATAGACCAGGTCGCCGAACGGGTCGGCCTGCAGTTCGACGCGGCAGGCGATCGAGACGCGCGACACGCTCTCGCCCTCGGCCCAGACCCAGATGAGCGCGGCCATGAGCGTCGTGAGCGCGACGGTCTTGAAGAACTCCCGGCTGTTCCAGCGTGCGGCGGCGCTCATGACGCGCTCCTTTCCGCGGCGCGCTTGGCGCCCGGCCCGGCGGGCGCGGCGGACCGCGTCAGCCGCGCCTCGACCTCGGCCCGCAACTGGTCGGGCGTGAAGCCGGGCTCGAGCCGGCCGCGCTCGGCGATGCTGATGGTGCCGGTCTCTTCGCTGACGACGACGATCAGCGCATCGCACTCCTTGCTCACGCCCAGCGCGGCGCGGTGTCGCGAGCCCAGCGAGGGATCGGGCATTTCGTCGGCCTCGGCCAGGGGGAGTTGCACGCCCGCGGCGACGATCTCCGCGTCTTTGATGATGACGGCCAGATCGTGCAGCGCGGAGCCGGGGAAGAAGATCGTCTGCAGCAGGCGCGCCGAGAGGCGGCCGTGAATCGGCGTGCCGCCCTCCACGATGCCCTTGAGCGGCGTTTCACGCTCGATCACCATGATGCCGCCGAAGCGGGCCTTGCTGAGGTAGCCCGCGGCCTGTGCGATCATCGCGGCGATCTCGCCCGCGTTGCCGTGGTGGGCGCGGCGGAGAATCGGCGCTTCGCCAAGGCGGATCAGCCCGCGACGCAACTCGGGCTGGAAGACGACGATGAGGGTGATGGCCAGCAGCGTGACAAACCGGTCGTAGAGGAACTTGAGTTGCAGGAACGAGTCCTGCTGGCCGAGGATGCGGACCAGCAGCGTGGCCATGACGACCAGCAGCAGCGTGCCCTTCAGCGCGCCCGCGGCCCGCGTGCCCTTCACGAAGCGCACCACCACAAACACCACCACCCAGATCACCGCGATCTCGATCAGGACCTGCCACCAGTCATAGGTCGCCAGTCGCTGGGCCAGTCGTTGGGCTCGCTCAAAGAGCATCGCGTGGGAACCTCGCGGGCGTCGGCGGCGCACCCGCGCGCCGCGCACACCGAGTGTACACGCGGGCGCGGCAGCGCGCGCGGACCTATCGTCCGGCGTGCCGAGGAAAGTCATCAAGTTCCTGCCCACCCCCAACCCCAACGCGCTCAAGTGCGTGCTCGACGCCTCGCTGCCCGAGCCGGTCCGCTCGTTCCGTCGGCGCGAGGAGGCCGAGTCCGACCCGCTTGGCCGGGCGCTGTTTTCGGTGCCCGGCGTCGCCGGCGTGCTGCTGGCCGGAGAGTGGATGACGATCAACAAGTCCCCGGATGCCGACTGGGAGCCGGTGAAGTCCGGGGTCCAGGCGGCGCTCAAGGCCGTGTGACCATGACCACCGGGTCCGACAGTGCGCCGGCCGGGCAGACCATCGCCGCGGGCGCAAGCGGCCCGGGCCGGTCGGTGCGTGCCATCATCCGCCTGAGCGGGCCCGGCGCGCTCGATGTTCTGGCCGCGCTCCTCGTCGCGCCCCCCGCCGGCTGTCCGGGCGCAGCCGCGCTTGCCCCGGGACAACTCGTGCGCGTGGCGCTGCGCCCGGGCGTGGCCGCCGCGGCCGCGCTGCCATGTCTCGCGACGGTGTTCCACGGGCCGCGGTCGTTCACGGGGGAGGACTCGGCCGAACTTCTCCTTCCCGGCAGCCCGGCGCTGGTCGAACGCGTGCTGGCCGCCATCCTGCGCCAACCGGGCACACGGTCCGCGCTGCCGGGCGAGTTCTCGGCCCGGGCCTACCTGTCAGGAAAACTCACGATCGACCGGGCCGAGGGCATCGCGGCAGGCATCGCGGCGCAATCGAGCGCCCAATTCGACGCCGCGCGGCGGATGCTCGATGGCACGAGCGGCGCGCAGGTGCGCCGCTGGGCCGACGAAGCGGCCAACCTGCTCGCGCTGGTCGAGGCGGGCATCGACTTCACCGATCAGGACGACGTTGTGCCGATCCGCCGCGACGATCTGTGTGCGCGACTGGCGCGGCTGCGCGACGAGTTGTCGCGCCGCCTCGGCCCCGGCGCGGCGTGGGAGCGCGCCGGGGAACGGCCCCGGGTCGTGCTGTTCGGCCCGCCCAACGCGGGCAAGAGCACGCTGTTCAACGCGCTGCTCGGTCGCGGCCGGTCGGTCGCATCGCCCGCCGCGGGCACCACGCGCGATGCGCTCGCCGAGACGCTTGACCTCGGCACCGATGCGCCGGGCTCGCACGCGGTCACGCTCATCGACCTGCCCGGACTGGACACGCACGCACGCGGCGAGGTCGGCGCGGCGATGCGCGACCGCGCGCTCGAAGAGGCCGCACGAGCCGACGTAATCATCCATTGCGACCCGCGCGGCCGTTTCGCGGAGACCGCACCCGGTCCCGCGTCGCGACCGGTGATCCGCGTGCGCACGATGGCCGATCTGCCCGGCTCCAAGAGCCAGAGCGGCCTGCGCGTGTGCGCGCTCGACGGGTGGAACCTCGGCCCGCTGCGCCGGGCCATCGCCGATGCCGCGCACGCCGCTCCGCCCGACGATGCCGAGGCCGCGGTGCTGCCGCGCCACCGCCGCGCGCTGGCCGCGGCGATCGACGGCCTCGATGCGGCAACCGCCGCCGCGACCGGGGACCGCGCCTCGGCGGAACTCATTGCCGCGGGTTTGCGCAGCGCGCTGGATGCGCTCGGCGAGATCACCGGCGCGGTCACGCCCGACGACGTGCTGGGCCGGGTGTTCGCGGTGTTCTGCATCGGCAAGTAGCGTGCCTCAGGCGCACAGCCGGTCGCGCGCTTCGCGGTATCGCGCCAGCGTTCCCTCGATGACGTGCGCCGGCAGCGCGGGCCCCGGCGGCGTCTTGTTCCATTTGCCCGCCGCGACGACTTCTTCGAGGAACTCGCGGAGGAACTGCTTGTCGAAACTCGCCTGCGCGCGCCCCGGCTCGTACTTGTCCGCCGGCCAAAAACGCGAGGAGTCCGGCGTCAGCGCCTCGTCGATCAGGATCGGCTGCGACCATGCGCGCCCGGCGCGGGCCTTGTCCTCTGCCGGCACGCCGAACTCGAACTTCGTGTCGGCGATGATGATCCCGCGCGACAGGGCGTGCTCCGCCGCGGCGGTGTAGATCGACAGCGACAACTCGCGCAGCACGCCCATCGTCTCCAGCCCCACCTCCTCCGCCGCGCGCTCGAACGTGATGTTCTCATCGTGGCCGTGCGCGGCCTTGGTCGCGGGGGTGAAGATCGGCTCGGGGAGGCGGTCGCACTGCCGCAGGCCGCGCGGCAGTTTCACGCCGCACACCGCTCCGGTCTCCTGGTACTCCTTCCAGCCCGATCCCTCCAGGTACCCCCGCACCACGCATTCGATCGGCACCACCTCGCACTCGCGGCAGAT
The DNA here is from genome assembly GCA_019636495.1 of Phycisphaeraceae bacterium. GTDB lineage: Bacteria > Planctomycetota > Phycisphaerae > Phycisphaerales > UBA1924 > JAHBXL01. The sequence continues at coordinate 6,302 of JAHBXL010000008.1, forward strand.
GGTGAACCGCCCATCGAGCCAGCCGCGCACACCGGGGTCCTCCAGCCCGGAGACGTTCGCCAGATCGCGCAGGTCGGTCGAGAGCAGGTGCGTCTCACAGATCCCGCGGCGGCGGATGAACCCGAACCACCATGCCGCGATCTGCGTCAGCAGCGCGCCCTTGCCGGGGATCGGCGTGGGCATGATGACATCGAACGCGGAGATGCGGTCCGAGGCGACCATCAGCAGCCGACCATGACCAGTCGCCGGGTCCGGCGGGAGGCGGTACACGTCGCGGACTTTGCCGCGTCGAACCAGGGGCAGGCCGAGCGTCGGGACGACCGGAGGGGGCGTCTCGATCCCGGCGGACGGACCCCGGGCATGGTTCGCGGCGTGGGCGCTGGTCATGGGCGCATGATAAGGATGCGCCGGTCCGCCTGTCCGGCTATGCTGGGCATCTTGTGCCGCGGTCGCCCGCGGCCGCGCCCAGGCAGAGGATCGTCAACCGGATGCTGAGTTTCGCCGTCTTTGAAGAGAACGCCCCCGCCTTTGTCGGCAGCGCCGGCCAGGGATGGCCCCTGCGCCATGCGCACGTGTTCGGCGCTGACGATGTGCCGTTGCAGGCCGAGGTGCGCTACGCCGACGGCGTGATCCGCTGCGAGAAGCGCGGGCCCGAATCGGCAGGGCTGTCGTTGCAGTATCCGGTGGACCCGATCGAGAGTCTGGGCGGGGCCGGCGGCGTGCTGACGGTGCAAACCTGCCTGCTGCCGGAGCGCGAACGGCCGTACCTGCTGAGTTTGGAACTGGCGCGGCACCGGTTGATGCTCATCCTGAACAAACTCGAGGACTGGGCCCTGTTCGACCTGCCCGCGGGCGACCCCGGGATGCAGTTGTTCGAGAAGGCTCGGCGCGCCTTCACCGATGCGCTGGTGGCCCACGCGACCGATGCAAAGCGCAACGGCAACGCGAACCCCTATTGCGCCAAGACCGACCATCTGGCGCGGCGCGCACTGTCGCTGGCCGTGCTCGCCAGCGAGACGCTGACGCTCTATCAGGCGCGCAACCAGTTCGGCCGACGGATGAGCGGCGAACTGGCCGCCGCGGCGGCGAAAATCGCCACGCCCGCCAATGCGCTGACCGACCACGAAGCGGCCGAGAGCCGCAACGCGCTGATCGGCAGCGTCGGCGTGATCCTGCCGACGCCGCCGCAGGTGGGCGCGGTGGTCGGGCCCGAGTTGTACTCGCCCGCGCTGTGCAAGGCGGTCTCGCTGACGTGCGACTTTGTCACCATGCCGATGCGATGGGTGGAGATGGAGCCGACCGAGGGCAAGTACCTCTTCGCCAAGACCGACAAGTGGATTGAGTGGGCGGTGCGAACGGCGCGGGTGCCGGTCATCGGCGGGCCGATCGTGGACTTTCGGCGCGGCTGCGTGCCCGAGTGGCTCTACATCTGGGAGCACGACTACGAGACGCTCCGCGAACTGGTGTACGAGCACGTCAAAAACATCGTGACGCGCTACCGCCGCACCATCGGCACGTGGACGGTGTGCTCGGGCCTGCCGGTGAACGCGAACTTCACGTTCACGTTCGAGCAGATCATGGACCTGACGCGGCTGGTCGTGATGGTCGTGCGCAAACTCCAGCCCAGCGCGAAGGTGCAGGTGCAGATCGACCACCCCTGGGGCGAGTACTACTCCTACAGCCCGCGCGCTGTGCACCCCGTGATGTACGCCGAGACCATCGGGCAGGCGGGGATCAACCCCGACCTGTTCGCGCTCCGCATCGAGATGGGCCAGCCCGAGCCCGGCCGCAGCACGCGCGACCTGATGGCCTTCTCCGCGCTGCTCGACCGCTACGCCACGCTCGACAGGCCGATCAGCGTCGCCGCGGTGTGCGCGCCCGCGTCGCTGCCCGAGGGCACGCCCCTGAGCCCCATCCACCTGACCGACCCGGGCTACTGGCGCAGGCCCTGGAGCCCCGAGGCCCAGGCCGCGTGGATGACTCAGGTCTTCGGCATCGCCGCGAGCAAGCCGTTCGTGCACAGCATCTGCTGGGATGAACTCTACGAACTCCCCTCCGCGCCGGGGGCCGAGGCCGAATCGCACCACCACGGGCTGATCGATGCCGATGGCCTCCCGCGGCCGGCACTGTGGCGGCTGGGCGAGATCCGCGCGGCGATCCGCGGCAAGAACTCCCCGCTCACGCTGCCCGAGGCCGTGCAGCCAGGCTCACTGGCCTGAACTTGTTTCTTATACAATACTTACATTCCCTGCCGTCCGCAAGAGCATGAGCACCGAGACCACTCGCGACTGGACCTCCGGCCCCGCGAAGTTCGCCGCGGCGGTGGTTCTCGGCGGCGCAGCGGTTGTCGGCATGGTGTGGTCGGCCTCGACGCGCCTGCCCGCCTCCGCCCGCGCGGGGGCCGCGCTGGGCGCCGGTTCGCCCGCCCCCGCGACCGATGCCACCCCGACCCGCGCCGCTGCCCCGGCCCGCATCGACCGCCTCATCAACCTCAACACGGCTTCCGCGGCCGAACTGGAACTGCTCCCCGGCATCGGCCCCGCGATGGCCGAACGCATCATCGAGCACCGCGAATCTCGCGGTCCGTTCCGCAGCATCAACGAACTCGACCGCATCGGCGGCATCGGCGCCCGCACCATCGAACGACTCCGCGACAAGGTGACCGTCGAGTAGCGCGGGCCGCGCCGGATCGGCTAACATCGCCCCGACAACCCGCGACCCCGACCGCCGCGACCGGTGCATGTGCCCGTTCGTCGGCCCGCGCACGCGCGCACTTTCACATCCGCCCACGCCCGCCCGCCCGCCATGGACCTGCTCTCCCATCTCGCCGCGGACACCGCCGTGCAGGGTCTGTGCGCGCAACTCGCCCTCGGCCGCCGCGTCATCGCGCGCGGCTCGCAGGGCTCCAGCACTGCCTTCGTCGCCGGCGCGGTCGGCCGCTCGCTGGCGCGGCCGGTCCTTCTCGTCACCGCCCACCTCGACGAGGCCGACGAATCCCTCGACGAACTGCTCGATGCCGGCATTCGCGCTGCACGCTTCCCCGCGCTCGAGGTCCTCCCCGGCGAGACCCAGGCCAGCCTCGACCTCTTCGCCGAGCGCCTCGCCATGCTGCGCTCGCTCCCCGATGCCCCGCCCCAGGTGCTCATCGCGCCCATCCAGGCGCTCATGCAGCCCGTGCCCGCCCCCGCCGCCCTCGCCACGCTCTCCACCACCATCCGCCGCGGCCAGCGCATCGACTTCGCCAGGCTCATTAAATGGCTCGTCGATGCCGGGTACTCGCGACAGGACGCGATCGACGAGCCCGGCGACTTCGCCGTTCGCGGCGGGATTCTCGACATCTTCCTCCCCGCCGGAATCGGCCCCGCCGCGCGAACGACCGGGGGCTCCGGTGTGCCCATCCGCCTCGACTTCTTCGGCGATGACCTGGAGAAACTCAACGAGATCGACCTCGACACCATGGCCTCCGATCGCGCCATCGACGAAATCGAGATCGTCTGCGCCAGCCTCGAGAAGGTGCTGGCCGATGCCGACGCCGCGGGCGGCAAAGCGGGCGGCCAGCGCGTCGGCGTGATCGACTACATGAAGGGCGGCGCGGGCGGCTTTGTCTGCCTGCTGCACGAGACCATGGAGATCGTCGAACAGGCCCGCGGCTACTTCGAGCGTGTCAGCGATGGCGGCAAGGGCATCTTCGCGCCCCCCGCCCTGCTCGCCGCGCTGCAGCAGCGCTTCCCATCGTTCGCCGAGATCAACCAGTTCTCCGGCGGTCGCGGCGGCGGCGCAGGCACCGATGCCGAGATCGAACTGCCCGTGCGTGCGCTCGGCGAGTTGCCCGCCGATGCCGCCGACGGCATCCGCCACCTCGCCGCCGAGAGCGCGCACGCCGACATCCTGATCCACTGCCAGAACGATGGCGAACTCTCGCGCTTGCGCGAGTTGGTTGTCGAGCACGCGCCCAGCGCGGGTTCGCGGCTGCATTCCCGCCGCGCATTCGTAAGCCGCGGCTTCGTGTGGGGCGAGGAGCCGCGTCCAGCGTTCGTGGTGCCGTATCACGAACTGATCCACCGGTTCGAATCGCGCCGCCGCGGGTCGGGAGGCGTGGGAGCGGCGCGGCTGCGCGCCGGCCGCGCGATTGACACGTTCCTGGACTTTGCGCCCGGCGACTATGTGGTGCATCGCGATCACGGCATCGCGCTCTTCCGCGGCCTCATCCAGATGAAACCGCGCGAGGTCAAGGCCGCCGCGCCCATCGTGCTGCCCGGCGAGAAGGCACGCAAGGGAAAGCGCCGCGCAGGCGGGCCGCTCGAGCCCGATCCGTTCGAGGGAATGGAGGAGTATCTCACGCTCGAGTTCGACGGCGGATCGAAACTTCACGTGCCGTGCAACAAGATCGACCAGGTGCAGAAGTACGTCGGCGGCATGGGCGGCCGAAGCAAGCCGCAACTCTCGACCATCGGCGGCAACCGCTGGAAGAACCAGAAGGAGCGCGTCGCCGAGTCGGTGCGCGACCTCGCGGCGGAGATGCTCCGCATCCGCGCTGCGCGCGAATCTCTGCCCGGCGTGCGCTACCCGGCCGACACCGCCTGGCAGAAGGAGTTCGAGGACGAGTTCCCCTACGACGAGACCGAGGACCAGATCGCCGCGCTCGCCGAGATCAAGAAGGACATGCAGCAGGAAAAGCCGATGGACCGGCTCCTCTGCGGCGATGTCGGCTACGGCAAGACCGAGGTCGCCATCCGCGCGGCGTTCAAAGCCGTCGAGTTCGGCAAGCAGGTCGCCGTGCTCGTGCCCACGACCGTGCTCGCCGAGCAGCACGAGCGCACGTTCAAATCGCGCTTCGCCGATTACCCCTTCCGCGTCGAGAGCATCTCGCGCTTCAAGACCAACCAGGAGGTCAACAAGGTCCTCGCCGACCTGCGCAAGGGACAGGTCGATGTCATCATCGGCACCCACCGCCTGCTCTCCAAGGATGTGAAGTTCGCCGACCTCGGCCTCGTGGTCATCGACGAGGAGCAGCGATTCGGCGTCGAGCACAAGGAGCGGCTGCTCTCGCTCCGCATGACCGTCGACGTGCTGACGCTCAGCGCCACGCCCATCCCGCGGACGCTGCACCTCTCGATGCTCGGACTGCGCGACATCTCCTCGCTCGCCACTCCGCCCCTCGACCGGCGCGCGGTCGTCACCGAGGTCATCCCTTACAACGAGCGGCGAATCCAGCAGGCCATCGCGCGCGAACTCGCTCGCAACGGCCAGGTCTTCTTCGTCCACAACCGCGTCTACGACATCACCAGCGTCGCCGACGATGTGCGCCGTCTCGCCCCCGATGCCGAGATCGTCATCGGCCACGGCCAGATGCCCGATGGCGAACTCGAGGAGGTGATGCTCCGCTTCATGCGGCGCGACACGCGCGGCGCCGACATCCTCGTCAGCACCACCATCATCGAGTCGGGCATCGACATCCCCACCGCCAACACCATGATCATCGATGGGGCAGACCGCTTCGGCCTCGCCGACCTGCACCAACTCCGCGGACGCGTCGGCCGCGGCAAGCACAGGGGCTACTGCTACCTCCTGCTGCCCAAGGACCGCCCCGTGCCCGAGAAGGCGCTCAAACGCCTGAAGGCCATCGAGGAGTTCAACATGCTCGGCGCGGGCTTCAAGATCGCGATGCGCGACCTGGAGATCCGCGGCGCGGGCAACATCCTCGGTCCCGAGCAATCCGGCCACATCGCCGCGGTCGGCTACGAGATGTACTGCCAACTGCTCGACCGCGAGGTCAAGCGGCTGCGCAACGAGCCGACCCACGTCGCCAGCGAGACCAGCATCGAGATCGGCGTCTCCGGCATGCTGCCCAAGCCCTACATTCTCTCCGACCAGCGACGCATGGAGGCCTACCGCCGCATCGCCGTCGCCACGACGACGCAGGAACTCGAACGCGTCGAGCAGGAACTGACCGGCGCATACGGCCAGATCCCTCCCGCGGCCAGGCGCCTGCTCGATCTCGCCGAACTGCGCATCCTCGCCAGCGTGCTGCGCATCCGCTCGATCTCGCTGCGCGGCCAGGATGTGCTGCTCCGCGCCAGACCCGACGATGCGGCGGTCACGGGCGCGCTGCTCAGTACCCCCTCCCAGAGGGAGGGGGCAGGGAGAGGGCAGGTTTCCGATCCCGCATTAACTTCGCGCACCCAGCAGCCGCCGATCCACGTCACGGTGCTGCAGCCCAAGAAGGGCGAGGAGAGCAGCGAGGTCTACTTCCGCCCGCCGCCCGAGTATCTGCGGCCCGAGACACTCCTCGCGGTGCTGCGGCGGCGACTGAAAACCGACATCGCGCCACCGGCGCACGTGGCCTGACAAACAAAGATCGTCCCCGGCGTCGCGGCCGGGGCTCGGAAAGTCAGGGTCGCACGGCGAAAGGTCTAGCAAGCCTCGTCCGGTAGCGCCACCAGCCACGCGTTGAGGAAGGCAAACAACGCGGGTACGCCCAGCGGGCCGGAGGGCGAGAGGTAATGCGGGGCCTGGAAATCAGGATCAAACTCAGCATCGCCATCATCGGGCGTGATGACGATCCGGTTGCCGTAGCCCAGTTCATCGCCGACGATGACCGCGCCGTCCCACGTGCCGCCATCGTTGTTGCCGTTGATGATGATCTGCCCTTGAAGTCCCCCGACCTCGCGGATCACGATCTCGCCGCGGGCGGCGATCTCTTCACCCTCCCATGTCGTATCGCGTGGAGACTCTTCATCGAAGTTCCCCAACGGCGCGCAGTTGCCAGGGCAACTGCAACCGGGGTAATGGCACCACAGTCCGAGCCGCCCGCCGATCCAGATCGTGTCGGTCAGTGTCGGCACGTGCACCTGCCCGAGCATGTCGCCGTCGATCTGCACGCGCGTCGTGCCATCGACCCACAGGTCGCCCGCTGGGCCGATCCACCCGACCCGGATCGCGCCGATGCTCGCATAGTCGTCCTCCGGGTTGTTTGCGACAACCCACTCATCGTCTATGTAGTCGACCTGCAACTCTCCCGACCACACAACCCCAGCCCGCAGAATCTCCACCTCAAGCGAGTCGATCATCGGCGACTCGATCCGCGGCAGGTACGGCTTCGGACCGGCCGGATCGAACACCCCCATCTCGTGGATGCGCAGCGTACCAATGGAGGCCGCACGAATCACGCTGTCGATCGCACCACCATCGAAGTTGTATGGACCGCAATGCACCACGTCCGCCGTCCAGTCCGCGCGGGTGTACTCGTCGTATGGAACGGTGAACCAGGGCGACACCGGCACGCACTTTGTCCCTGTAAACAACCGCCCCCAGTGTGCCGCATAGGCAGCCGCGACAGGGTCGTATCCCTCGTCCTCCTCGTCGAGCCCTTCGTTGGCGTAGCCGATCTCGACAGAGACGATCTGCCCGTTCGGGTCAGAGGCGACGATGCTGCCCTTGGCGCGGCAGCCGATCGTAATCGGCGCATCAATGCTCGCGGCGATGATGTCGGAGTTCTGCAGGTTGTATCTGATGGCAATCGGAGCCGTGATCGCGCCGCCGACAAAGATTCCGCGGGCGCCGGAGGCCAGCGAGGCATTGCCGGGAGCGAGGTTGGCGATGGTGATCGCGCCCTGAAGGTCTCCATCGGTCATCAAGAGGTGCAGTGCGCCATGGATGGACTGCTCGTGCGTGGAGTCTGGGTTCAGACCCGTCTGAACGTCCGCCTTGACTTTCGCCGAGCCGGAGGCGACGGGGGATGCGCTACCCAAGTCCGCGGCCTGCAGCACACGCACTTCCTGGATCGACCGCCCCGCCCAGATCTTGGGCATCACCGTCGAACTGCCGATCGGCCCGGCGGTGTGAACCTTCTCGATGGAGCCGTAGTCGATGCGGACATCGCCCAGCAGGCCGACAGGCGTGGTGTTGCTCTCATGGCCGATGAGGAGCCAGGTGAGGCCGCCGGGGTTGCTCTCGTCATCAGAGGTGGCGGAGATGGTGCCGCTGATCTCATCGCCCGCCCAGATGACGCCGATGGCGCGGAAGGACTCGAAGCCCGCATTGCCGCAAACCGCTGAGAAGTCGGCCGAGGTGGCGGTAATGTTGCCCGTGATCTTGCCGGCGACGTAGGTTGGGCCGGAGACGACGCGGCCGAGCGCCTGGATGCGGCGGATGGCTCCGGCCTCGATGCTGCCGGTGATGTCGCCCGCGACGGCCACGGCCACGCGGGAGATGTCGCGGAGCGCGGTGCTGCTGAAGGAGAGGCCGGCGAAGTCGATTGCACCCACCGTCATTAACTCGGGTGGGGTCGATGGGAAGCTTGTATCGCCATCGGCGACGAGCACTTCCAGCAACGGAGTGCCTGACGTACCGACGGTGCCGCTGATCGTGACTGCCCCAATGTTGTTGGAAGGAGCGCCTGCGCCAATCGTGTTCACGTCATAGATCTTGACCTGCACGGTTCCGGTGATGGTGTTGCTGATGGTGACTGAGATTGGCGTTGAGGCCGCGTGCTGGGTCGTTGCCTGTCCCGTTACTTCCACGCGGATGGGTGTTTGTCCCGACACCGACACCCCGCTCGCAAGCAGCACTGCTGCTCCGAGCCTGACAAGTTTCATGAATCCCATGTTGTCCTACCTTTGCCTTCTTCTGGTGATTACGAGTACGCACCCGGAAGCAAGCACCACCAATCCGGTGGGGCCGGGGACAATCGAGGCGACGCGGAATCCGCTGTCAAATGGCGTCCAACCCGGCGAGAGCTGTCCATAGCTATCCCACACGGCGTCGGCGATTCCAAATCCAGGAGCACCCCCCCAGTAACTTCCCTCTAGGAACCTGGCGCTAGGCCCTTCAAAGGTGCCGAATGCGATCTGCTCCGTCCATTCTGTTGTCGCCCCTGCGACATCCAGCAACCCCCACGGGCTCTGGACGTCGGGGTATGCGCCAAGCGGCACAGTGAATGGGCTGCCGTAGCCAGGGAAGGTGAACTGGTCCCACCCGTAGTTCGCTTGTGCGAGAGGGCCGTTGGGGTTCGGCCCGGGGCCGCCGGGGCCGAGGTTCACGTGCACGCCGGGCGGACCGCCGGGTACCCACGCATCGGTCGAGTTGGAGAACTCCCAGTACCCGCCCTGATTCTCGCCGTATCGGTGCGGGTCGTAATGAGCAGCCTTGATCCACTCATCCCGCGTCGGGATGAAGTACCGCGCGCCGGGAGAGCGGGTGGCCTGATCGGCAAACCCGCCCATGCCGTTGGGGCCGAATGTGCTCACGTCGTACGCGCCGCTCAGGAAGTTCTCCCGCGGCACGACCCCGCCCGGCCCCGCAGCGCCGGCCCCGCCGTTGTGCAGGAAGTTGCAGTACATCGCGGCCATGCGCCAGGAGATGTTCCCCACAGGCCGCATTTCGTTGCCCGCGGGCACCTGCCACCGCCGCGCGTTGGGGTTGGAGTTGTTGATGGGCGTCGTGCCCTGCGCGCCCCAGAACGTCGGCGGCGTCAGCCACGGCAGGTTGCCCCCCCCTCCCGCGGGCCGGTCGTACGCCGCGTTGAAGAACTGCACCCATTGGCTGGTGGTGACTTCGTACCGCCCGATGAAGTACTCGTAGTCCACGCCGCCGCGGCCGATGGCATCATCGCCCTGCGTCGGCGGGTTGGTCCCCATCCACGGCGCATTGCCGGGGTGCGTGATCCGCACGAAGTCGATGCCGGAGAGGGGGTCGATCCCCCCGCCGCCGAGTGCGGGAGCGGCGATTGCCGCCGCGGCGATGATTGAAGCCAATAACCGCGCGATGCCTCTTCCTTCTTCCCCTCTCCCCGCCACAGCGGGGAGAGGTCCCCGAGCGCAGCGAGGGGGGTGAGGGGCGAGCGCCCAGAACCCCTCACCGTCTCGGCCTTCGGCCTCGACACCTCTCCCCGGCGACCGGGGGAAAGCGAACCAAGGCCCCCTCACCGGTCGCTGCGCGACCACCTCTCCCCGTTCAAAGCAACGGGGAGAGGGGAAAGTTGAAACACGTCCGATAGGTTGTCCGGGGCTTGCGTGCGGCACGGGCGTCTCCAAGGAGAACCGAGACAGCCCTCTCATCCATGGGGAAGGTACCACCCCGTACGCGGAATGCAAGGGCCAGTTTTGAGATTCCGGCCCGAACATGCACACAACTTGCAACTTCCCCGCCGCGGCGGGACCGACTGCACAAAACTGTGCAACGGGCCAACAGCCCGGCACGGAGTGCCGGGCCACCAGAGTGCCGGACCACCAGAATGCGCGGCCACCGGTGAGCCTTCTATTCCGCCCCGGCCCGCACCATCGCCAGGTCGTGGGCCCAGTCGTAGGCCTGGCCGAGGCGGGTCCAGTCGAACTCCCAACTTCGCGCTTCGACGTGGTTCCGCAAGCGGATGCGCTCGCGGCGGTCGAGTTTGCAGAACTCGAGCATGTGGCGGCAGAGGTCGCCCGCGGCTTCGTTGAAAGTCCTGCCGCGACGGTTCAGAACATACAACCCGCCGCCCTCGCGTCCGCACAGGTCGGGGATGGTCTCTTGAACATAACGACCGAAGCCGGAGAGATCGCTGGTGACGGCGGGCACGCCCATCGCCAGGCACTCCAGCGGCGTGTAGCCCCAGGGCTCGTACGCGCTCGGGAAAATGCCCATGTGGCAGCCGCGGACGAACTGTTCGTATTCGAGGCCCCAGAGCGGGTTGACGGGCGCGATGAACTCGGGGTGATAGACGACTTTCACCGGGTCATCGGCCTGGTTGAAGAGCCAGAGGCGGCGGATCTGGTTGAGCACCTCGTCCTTGGCATCATCTTCGAGCAGGTGTGTGACGACGAGCGGCAACTGGTCGGTGCGGAAGGCGTGCTGGGTGCGGCGGAAGCGGAGGTTCCAATACTCGCTGATCATCTCCTCGAGCGGGACCTTCTGCCTCGCCGCGGCGGTGCGGAAGAGTTGATCGCCGAGTTCATTGGTGATCGCGCCGCAGACCTCGTGGAGTTCATTGAGGACACCGCGCTGGCTGAGGGCGCGTGGGTGGAGCGACTTGGTTGGGCGCTGGGTGACGATGAAGAACACGACATTGCGTTCGATGCCCTGGGCGCGAAGGCCCTTGAGTTCGGCGTTGAGGCGGGCGAGGGCTTCGAGGCAGAGATCGAAGCCCTTGTTGCGCGGCTCGAAACGCCCGGAGGTGAAGAAATATAATGTTTTGTCGAGGTCGAACGCGTAACTGGGGAAGAAGTGGCCCATGACGAAGCGGTTGATCTTCTCCTTGAACTGCGCGTGGAAGGTCTGGAAGTCGTGGCCGACGTTGTAGTGCTCGATGTTCAGGCCGTTGGCCAGGACCATGTCGGGCCTGCGGCCCAGCAGGTGGGCGCACTCCTCGCCGGTGATGGGGCTGACGGTGGTGAAGACGTCGCACGCGTGGGCGCACGCCCGTTCGATTCCGTGCTGGCAGCGGATGTTGAACTTCTCGGCCTCGTGCGCGTGGTCGAGGAAGGGCAGGTGGTCGTAGAACCACTCATCGCCCCAGGCGATGGTGCGGCCCAGTTGCGTGGCGTGGGTGGTGAAGACCGTCGATGCGGCGAGCCGCAGGTGCTGGCGGTGCAGCAGCGGCAGCGCGACGCCGCCGAGCCACTCGTGGAAGTGCGCGATGAGGCGGCGGTCGGAGCGCTTGCCCTCGGGCGCGCCCTCCTCGGCGCCGGGTCCGATCCACTCGCGCGCTGCGGCGACGAGCAGGCGGCGCACCGCCTCGCCGAAGAGGATCGAGCCGTCGATCAGGCCTTCGCCGGAGGGAGAGGGGACGCCGTGGTGTTCCCAAAGTCGGTACTTGATCTCGTCGAGTTGGTGCCGGAGCGATTCGTGCTCGATGAGCAGAACGCGCGGGCGGCCGGGGACGAGCCAACGGCCGTGACGGATGGAAAGACCCTCGGTGCCGAGCGCATCGATCATCCGGCCGACCCAGCCGCTGGCCTTGCGTTCCTCGAACTCGAGCGCGGCCCGAGCAGGGACATAGGGCCCGACGAGCAGATAGCGCTCCCGCCAGCGCTTGACCATGGTCGGCGCCTTGGAGCGGATGACCTGGTAGATCCCGCCGAGTTGATTGCAGACCTCCCACGAGACCTCGAGCAGCGCAGCGCGCGCAGGGGCACGCTCGCCGTCCACCGCCGGCGGCGCGGACGGCGCAGGGCGCACGCCGCCGAGACCCATCGCGTTGATGCGGAACTGACCCATCGGGCCAACACTCTACCACCGCGCCGGTGCCGAAACCGGCGATGCGCCGCCGGGCCGGGTTTTCAACGTCCAATAACCGCCGACCGGGAGCGATGCCGGCCGCGAACGGTCAATCGAGGGAGCGCACCTTGATGTTGCGGAACCAGACCGGGTCGCCGTGATCCTGCAGCGCGATGTGACCGCGGGCTCGCGTGGCGAAGGCGGGCATCCGGGTCCACTTGCTCCTGGCGTGCGCGGCCTTGTACTCCTCACTCGCGAGATCGACGTCGACGACCTTGAAACCATTGAGCCAGTGCTCGATGCGCCCGCCGCGGCAGACGATGCGGGCGTGGTTCCACTCACCGGCCGGGCGGCCGGTATCGAACGCGCAGCCGGAGACGTCGTAGAAACTGCCGGTGCGCGTGGTGGCCTTGGCCTTGTCGCCGTGGCGCAGGTCGTCGAGGATCTGGAACTCGGGGCCGGTCTGCCAGGGGTAGTCGTGATCCTCGGTGACGCGGTAGATGATGCCGCTGTTGCCGCCGGGCGAGACCTTGAACTCGGTCGAAAGTTCGAAGTCGCCGAACTGGTCGGCGGTCATGATGTCGCCCCCGGCCCTGCCGGGTGCGTACGCCAGTTCGCTGTGCGTCACCGACCAGCCGGAGTTGTCGGGGAGCGCGGGCTTGCGATAGGCACGCCAACCGGCGGTCGATTCGCCATCGAACAGCAACCGCCAGCCCGCGGCCTTCTCTTCGGGCGAGAGGGTGTTGTGCGTGCGCGTGTCGCGCCATTCCGCGGGGAGCGTGACGGCTCCGGTCGCGGCCCACTCGGCCCCGCGCACCAGCAGCGTGCGGAAACCCGGAGTCGTGATGGACGACTTGGTGTCCTCGGCGTTGACCCACACGTGGCCGAGGGGCGTGGCGAACACGCGGCCCTTGCCGAACGAGAGCGTGAAGGCCATGGGCTCGTGCTTGCCTGAGCCGCCCGATTCTGAGGTGGACATGGCACGGGCGAGCAGGCTGTAGCGCGCGTTCTGCGAGTTCACAAGATCGTGGTACAACTCGTCGCGGGTCGTGAACTCGGCCATGCCCTTGGTGATCGGGTGGTCCCTGTCGACGAACTCGACCCCGAACTCGTGCACGCGGCCGTGGCCGGTGCCATCGCGCCACATCAGGCCGAGCATGCGCTCGTAGTCCTTCCAACCGGGGAAGGAGTTGTTCGCCGCGTGAATGGCCGCGACGCCGACACCGCCCTCGACCGCGGCAATGAAGTTGCGCTCGGCGGCATCGCCCCAGCGGCGCGGCTCGTGGATGTCGTTGTAGTCGAGGACGAAGAGCCTGTACGCGCCGAGCGCAGCGCCATCGGCGAGCGTTCGGGCCGGGTCATCGGTGATGGTGACGTCGAATCGGCCGGTCGCCCGCAGCGTGTCGGCGTGCACGCGGCTGGTGTACTGCCAGTTGTGGTTGTTGTGCCCGGTGATGAGCAGCGTGGGGATGGGCTCGGGCGCGACGGAAACGGCGGCGAGAACTGCCGCGGCGGCTTCGATGATGAACATGCTCAGACTCCTCGCCTGATGAACATCCCCCCACCCCCGGCCGGTTGGAACCTGCGCAGCATAACCGGGAATCGCGGCGGACGGGAGCGATGCTCACGGCCTGGGCGGGAAGCCCTCGGGCATCCACTCCGGCAGATCGGCGATGGAGTCCCGCGCGGCCTGAGAAGTCGGGACGCCCCATGCGGCAAAGAACGGGCCAAGGTTGCGGCCGACCGCGCGGCTAAATCGCACCATCCACTGGTCGCGCTTGTCATCGTCGCTCTTCGGACGCTGGGCATCGGGCAGTTCCCGATACTCGGCGAAGACCTTCTTGTACGCTTCCCAGCCGAACGATTCGCGCAACTGCATGTACATGATGAGCGCGGTGAACGGCTCGCGTTTCCACTCGTCGAACTTCGCCCCGCGTGCAAAGTACCGGCCGATGGTCTCTTCGCGCTTCTCGAGCGCGGGGTGACCGGTCGATGGCGGCATCGCGCACACCGTTTCGCAGATGTAGAGCGAAAACAGGTTGCACGTCACTTCCACCGTGCCATCAAAGGTCCAGTCGGGCGACTGGTGGTTGTGGCCGAGTTCGTGGAAGAGGCCCCAACTCCCCGCGGCGAGGCGCGAAGCGTCGGTCATGTCGTCGGCGGCGTCAAGGTGCGTCATGATCGGGTAGCCCGCGTGCATGTAGCCGGCGGAGATCTGCACATCGGCGACGTAGCGCTCGGGGCGGACACGCTGGCGGGGCATCGCTGCAAGATCCGCCGCGGCATCGAGGATGCGGTCCCAGAGCGTCAAGAGCGCCTTGGGGTCGTCGAGCGACCGGACAGCGGACGACGGCACGGAGAGGATCACCTTGTCCGTCGCGAGTTCGGCCCACGGCGCGGGGCGGTTTCGGATCCGCGTGATCCACTCATCGCCGGCGGTCTGTCCGAGTGTGTACATCGGTGCCTCGATGACACCGTGCACGTGCACGCTGATGTTGCGGGGCTCGCATCCCTCGGGCACGACGATGTACACGGGACCGCCGAACGCGGAGGCGATGGGCGTCGCCCGCTCGTTGGCGATGCGTTCGATCGTCACGCTTGGCACGCGCTTCCATGAATCGTGGTGCCAGAGTTCGTCCGCGTGGCAGCCGACGCGGGCGCGGAGATTCAGCCCCTGGGCGTTTTCCGGGAGTTCGATCCGGAGAATGGTGCCGGGCAACGCGTACAAGCCCGTGGAATGCCAACCCGGCGTCGCCGTGTTGATCTGAACAACGCCGCGGCGTCGGACCTGCGAAGACGCGCCGAGGTTCGGGAACGCGCCGGCGTCGACGAACTCGCGAACGGTCTCCGGAGACGCCTGCTGCAAAAGCGCGTCTCGATAGCCGATCAGCACGCGCTGCAGCGGGCGGGAGTAATCCGCGGGCCTCTCCGGGGTCGGCGTCAGTTCCGCTTTGTGTCGCGCAAGCAGTTCGTCGAGACGAGGGCGGAGCAGGTCATCGGTCGGCGGCAGAAGCCGCGCCGCGGCGGTGGCGTTGTACGCGGCGACCTTCGCCGCGGGCTTGCCGAGAGTCGCGGCGTCATCGCCCGTCATGGCGTCGATGGCCTTGTGCGCGTGGGTGAGTTCCGCCGCGGGTCCGGCCACATCGAACGTGCCCGCGTCGTTCTTGCCCGCGTAGCGGTCGGTCCAGGCGATGCCCGCCGCGCCGGCGATGCGGTTCAGCGGATTGTCAACCAATGACCGCCCGGGCGGCGTCTTCCATGCCCAGGCCGTTTGCGCGGCCAGCAGCCCGCCGCCCGCACTCAGGAACTCGGACACCGCATCCACCTGCGCATCCGAGAGCGCGTTGCCGACGATGCACAGCAGATCGATGCGATCGGCCATCGGCGCGCTGCCGCTCGCGCCCCACTCTCGGCCGAGGTCCACGATCTCAAACCCGAGCGTTCGGAAGAGATCACCCAGTTTGCAGTTGATCAGCGCGATGCGTCGCGGGCCCTGTTCGCGCTCTCGCGCGGCCCAGGATGCGCACAGACGGAGCAGGGCCTCATGTTCCCCGACGCCGAGCGATGCTGGATCGAGGTGCCCGGTGTGCGAGAAGGCGACGATGCGGCCCGATGCGCCGTGGTCTCCCGCCACTCTGCCCGCCGCGGCGACGGGCGCGATGACGCCGTCCGCTTTGCCGACGGCCAGAACGGTCGAATCGGGCGACCAGACGGCGAGCGTGCCCGGCGTGCCGGGCGCGGCGATGGTCCGGACCTCCTGTGTCAAACCGGTCGGCGGCGCGGCCAAACCGGCGGCAGCGCTGAACACCAAGGCGAGCGTGGAAACGACCAACGGGAAAACGCGCGGGCACCAATGCATCACGGCGTGGTCTCCTTCTTGTCCTGCTCGGGACTGTCCGAGCCGGGCTGCTTCGCGGCAGCGGTGAACTCGTCTCGGATACGTTCGAGGAGTCGCTTGGTTGCGGCAATGCCCTCGGCCTCGCTCAGACGGCCGCCCTCGTACTCGATTCCGATAAACCCGGAGTACCCTGCCGCTCGAACGATCCTGAGCATTCGGCGGTAGTCGATGGTTGTCTCGTTGCCTTGCGGGTCGAAGTCGTAACTCTTGGCCGACACGCCGCGGGCGAAGGGCATCAATTCCTCCGTGCCCTTGTATCGGTCGTAGGTCTCTTTGTCTGAGATTCGGAAGTTCCCAAAGTCCGGGAGCGTGCCGACGCGCTTGTGGCCAACCTGCCTCATCACGGCCGCGAGCCATGCGCCATTGGACGACAGCCCTCCGTGGTTCTCGACGATCACATTCAGGCCCATGGGGTCGGCCAGTTCGCACAGGCGGCGCAAGCCATCGGCAGCGCGGTCGCGCTGCTCGTCGTAGGTCCCGCCCGAGTGCGCGTTGACGCGGATGGAGTGGCACCCGAGGATCGCGGCGGAATCGAGCCACTTTCGGTGGTTCTCGACCGCCTGCTTGCGCTTGGATTCATCAGGATCGCCGAGTGCGCCCTCGCCATCGCACATGATCAGCAGGCTCCCGACTCCAAGGTCATCACAGCGCTTCCGCAGGTCGCGGTCGTACTCGGGATCGGCCTTCTTCTTCCAGAACTGGTTGACGTATTCAACCGCGCCAATGCCGAACTCCTGCTTCGCGGCCTTGGGAAAGTCGAGGTGATCGAGTCGGCCGCCGAAGAGCGCGCGGTTGAGGGACCACTGGGCGAGGGAAATGCGGAAGACCTGTTCGCTTCGTCGCAGGCCTCTCGCAATGGCCCCTGCGGGCAGCACCACGGACGCCGCGGCGATGCTGAGCAGGGCGAGCGATTCACGGCGGGTGAGCGCGGGGTGCGACATCTCTGGACTCCTCGACATCAGTGATCTCATTGTACGTCGGACGCGGTGGGGCTCATCCGCCAGACTCCGCGTCGTACTGCGTCACTTCGATCGGCGGATCGCGTCTGTGGTCGCTCTCGCCGGGACCTCTCGCGGAAGACATGACCATCTTCACGCTCCGGACCGATGCGGGCACACGCTTGAGCAGCGCGGTCTGCGCGCCAGTGCGAAGGAGGCGATCGACCACGTAGCGCGTGGAGGAATCGGGCACGCCGAGCGTCAGCACGCCGCGGGCGAGTTTCACGACCTCGATCTTCTCGGCCAGATGCGAGGGGAACGTCTGAGCGATGGCGACCGCCGCGGCGCCGACCGATCTGTGCGCCTGTTTGGCGTGCTGAAACACATCCTGCACCGCCGCGGCGATGGTCGGGTCTCCCCAGACCTTGCGCAGCCGCTTGAGCGCGGCGGGGTTGTCGGCAAAGGCCTTGCGCTCGGCGAGCGTGGGCTGATCGGGCGCGCGGACCCGGGCAGCGCGGATCGCGCGAATGGTGACTTCAAACTGCTGGGATTCTCGCCCCGGCGCGGCCATGTTCGGAGTGTAGCGGAGCGCCGTGCAGACCGGGCCTCACACCGCCCCGCCTTCGAAGACGACGCGCTGCTTCTTGGGCCCGGGCCGGGCCGTGGGCACCGCGCTGAGCAGCGACTGGGTGTACTTGTGCTGCGCGCGGTTGATGATGTCGAGTTTCTGGCCTTCCTCGACGATCTTGCCCTTGTACATCACGGCGATCCGGTCGCACATGTGCTGGATTACGGCCATGTCGTGGCTGATGAACAGGTAACTGAGCCCGAAGTCGCGCTGCAGGTCCTTCAGCAGGTTGAGGATCTGCGCCTGGATCGACACGTCCAGCGCGCTGGTTGGCTCGTCGCACACGATGAAACTCGGTTCGAGCGCCAGCGCCCGCGCGATGCCGATGCGCTGACGCTGCCCGCCCGAGAACTCGTGCGGGTAGCGGTCCGCCGCGGCCTTGGGCATGCCGCAGCGCACCAGCAGTTTCTCCACGCGGTCACGCAGTTGGCTCTTGTCGGTGCAGATGCCGTGCACCACCAGCGGCTCGCCCAGGATGTTGATGATCCGCATCCTCGGGTTGAGCGAACTGGCGGGGTCCTGGAAGATGATCTGCATCCGCCGGCGCATGGCCTTGAGTTCGGGCCCGCCCAGCGCGTAGACATCCTTGCCGTCGAAGATCACTTCGCCGCTGGTCCGCGGGATCAACCGCAGGAGCGTGCGCCCCACGGTCGTCTTGCCGCAGCCTGACTCGCCCACGAGGCCGAGCGTCTCGCCCTTGGCGATGTGGAACGACACGCCATCGACCGCCCGGAACCACCCCGTGGTCCTCTGCAGCAGGCCCGACTTGATCGGGAAGTGCGTGTGCAGTTCGCGCACTGCGAGCAACGGCTTGGGCGGCATCGTGGTGGCTTCGGTCGGCATGGCCGAAGGTTACGCCCACGGACCGCGGCGCGTCCGTCCTGCCGACACGGGCCGCGGGCACGCCGCCCGCTACGATCGCGCATGGCACGACTGATCCGACATGAAGCGACCGGCCCGGTGAAGATCGACCCCGCAACGTGGCCGCGGGACGAGCAGGGCAACCTGAAGCCGATCTTCGTCTGCGCCTGCGGTCTGTCGCAGAACTTTCCGTTCTGCGATGGCGCGCACAAGTCCTGCCGCGCTTCCGAGGCGGCCGACAAACTCTACCTCTACGACCGTGACCGTCGGACCGTGATCGACACGCGCGACGACGCCTGATGGCTCACGGGGCCAGCAGTTCCGCGGCCAGTTCGATCGGGTGCACCGCCTCGCGTCCTGCGCCATCGTGGATCTGGTGCCGGCACGACGTACCCGTGGCGCAGATCGTCGCCGCGTCATCGGCCGCCCGCGCTTCGGGCAGAACCGAAAGTTCCCCGATGCGCATCGACAGGTCGTAGCGGTGGGCGGCGAAGCCGAAACTCCCTGCCATGCCGCAGCAGGTCGAATCGAGCACGCGCACGCGCGGCCCGGCCAGCCGGCGCAGCAGGCGCGCGCTGGTCTCCGCGCCCCACAGCGCCTTCTGGTGACAATGCGCGTGCAGGATGACCTCGCGCCGGCTGTCGGCTGCGAACTCCGGACGTATCGGGTGCCGGTCCCAGTCGCGGTCGACGAACTCCTCGACCAGGCACGCCTTCGCGGCGAGCGCCATCCGGTCTTCCAGCGGGGTGCGGAGCCGGAGTTGCAACCAGTCGTCACGGATCGCGCTCAGGCACGAGGGCTCGCACGCAACCACCGCGCGCACGCGCGGATCGCCGAGCGCCGGCCGCATCGCGCGCAGAGTCGAATCGATGGTCTCGCGCGCATCGTCGAGCAGGCCGGTCGAGATCATCGCGCGCCCGCAACACCCCGCCCCTGCCGAACCGAGCGAGCCCTCCTCGGGCAGCAGGTCCACCGCGTACCCCAGCGCCTCGAGCACGCGCACCGCCGCGATACCGATCCGCGGCTCGTTGTACGCCGTGAAGCAGTCCGCGAACAGCACGACGCGCGGCATATCGGCGTGGCGCATCGGCGTCGAACGCGAGCGCCACCACGAGTACAGCGAGCGCTCGAAGCGCGGCACGTCGCGGCGCGGGTCGATTCCCAGCACACGCCGCAGGATCCACTTCGTGACACGCAGCCGATTGACGCGGTTCGCAAGACCGGGGGTCATCGAGCCGAGCCGGTTGAGCAGCCGCACACGTCCGAACAACCGGGCGACCAGCGGCGGCCCGCCCGCGACCTTGCAGCGCTGCGCGGTGTACTCGGCCTTCAGTCGCGAGATGTCCACGTTGCTCGGGCACTCGCTCTTGCAGCCCTTGCACGAGAGACACAGGTTCAATGTGTCGATGGTCGCAGCATCGTCCCAGTCCGGCTCGCCCGGCCGCGCCGAACGCTCGGTCTGGCCCGTGAGGGCGAGTCGCAGGGCGTTGCCGCGCCCGCGCGTCGAGTGCCGCTCGTCCATCGTGGCCATGTACGACGGGCACATCACGCCGCCGGAACGTTTGCGGCACACGCCCGCGCCGTTGCATTGCTCGGCAGCGCCCAGCAGGCCGTGCTGGTCGCTGTAGTCAAAGTACGTCTCGACGCCCGGCAGCACGCCCTCGTGTGCAGCCCCGCGCGAGTCGCCGCGCTGCGGCGCATGCTCAGCGTCCAGACGCAGGTTCGCGGCGATGGAATCGACCGGCCCCGGCGCAACGATGTTGCCGGGATTGAAGACGCCGCGCGGATCGAACAGCGACTTGACCCGGCGGAACGCACGCATCAGTTCCGGGCCGAAGAACCTCTCGAGCAGAGGCCCGCGGACGCGCCCGTCGCCATGCTCGCCGGACATGATGCCCCCGCACGCGCGGGCGAGGTCCGCGACTTCGATGGCGATGTCAATCATGCGCTGGCGGTCGGCCGGATCGTGCAGGTTGATCATCGGCCGAACGTGAAGCACGCCGACGCTCGCGTGGGCCCAATATGCCGCGCGGGTCCCGTGCCTGCCCACGATCTCCTTGAACCCGCGCACGAACTCGGCCAGGCGCTCGACGGGCACCGCGTTGTCCTCGACAAACGTGATCGGCTTGCGCCCGCCCTCCCCCAGGCCGTGCAGCAGCGGCTCGCCCGCCTTGCGGAGTTTCCACGCGTTGAGCATCGCCGCGGAGTCGGTGTGATACACCGCGCCCCCGGGCAGCACGCCGCCGAGCCGCGCGAGAGCGCCCCGCAGCGCATCGAACCCGCGCTCGACCTCCAACGCGCTCTCGAAGCCGAAGAACTCGATGTACAGCACCGCCCGCGGCTCGCCGGTCGCCGCGTTCGCGCCCGGGAGAAGATCCACGTATCGCCGGTACTCGATGTTCCCTCGCGCGGCGTCGAGCACCACGTCGTCAAGCAGTTCGACCGCCGTAAGCCCCAGCGGCAGCCCGGCGTGCAGGATCGGGTTCACCGCGTCTATCGCGTCCTCGATCGTCGCGAAACTGATGACGGCCAGGCCCTTGGCCCGCGGCGCGGGCATCAACCGCAGACGCGCGCGGAGCGTCACCGCCAGCGTGCCCTCGCTCCCGGCCAGAAGCGGCACCAGGTCGAGCGTCTGGGCCGTCGCGCCGGCCTCGATCTGGTCGAGGATCATGTCCAGCGCGTAGCCCGCGTTGCGACGGACCGTCCGCGGGAAGCGGTCGCGGATAATCGGGCCGAGCGGGCCCACGATCTCCATGACGCCCGCGGCGAGTCTGCGTGCGGTTTCGTTCCGCGCGCCCGCGCCGGGACCGAGCCAGAGCCGCTCGCCGGTTCCGAGGCACACTTCCAGTTCGCGCAGGTTCTCCACGGTTCGGCCGTAGCGGATCGACCGCGCGCCCGCGGCGTTATTGCCGATGCACCCCCCCACCGTCGCCTGGCGCGATGTCGCCGGATCGGGTGCGAAGAACAGCGGAGGGCACTCGCCGGCCGCGGCGCGGCGCAGCAGTTCCTCGTTCAACTCGTCGACATTGACGCCCACCTCGCACACGGCGGTGTGCCCGTGCCAGTCGCCGGGACGCTCCGACTCTCCGTCGCCGCGTTCGACCGGCCCGACGGCGCGGCAGCACGAGGACAGATCAACCACGACAGCGCGGTTCGTGCACTGCCCGGCGAGGCTCGTACCCCCGCCGCGCGGCAGCAGCGCAACTCCCTGATCGACGCACGCCCGCACCACGCGCTCGGCTGCACCGATGTCGGCGGGAATCACCACGCCCAGAGGCTCGACCTGGTAGAGGGATGCATCGGTCGCATAGAGCAGCCGATCGTGCAATGAGGTGCGCACTTCGCCGCCTGAGGGACCCAGCGCGACACGCAGCGCATCGGCGATCCAGGGGGCGTCGTGCACCAGGAAGCGTTGCGATCGATTGTTGTTCAGAACTGGGAGTTGCGGCATGGGAAGTCGGGCGATGGTAGGGTGTGGCAGGCCATGCCAATGCCCCCGAGTGGACACGCCGACGTCGGCGGCCATCTGTCGAGGATTGAATGTCGGTGCGCCCAGCGGGGCGCGCTTGCGGTACAGTGTCGGGGCGGATGCTCCACAGCGCCGCACCGCTCACCAGGAGAACACACATGTCACCCGTCCGCTCCCGTCGGCCCGGAAACCCCGCCGCGATGCTGTCGTTCTGCGCGGGGCTCGCACTCTCGGTCGCTTCGCTGTCGATCGCGCCCGCGGCGCACGCGCAGACCTCTCGCACGGCTGCCGCCGCCCCCGCGGCGGCGGGCTCGGCGGACCAGGTGCCGATCCGGAAGATCGTGCTGTACCGCTCCGGGGTGGGCTACTTCGAGCGCAGCGGCGTGATCGACGGGAACGCGGAGGTGCAGTTGCGCTTCAACGCCGAACAGATCAACGACATTCTGAAGTCGATGGTGCTGCTCGACCTTGGCGGCGGGCGCATCGACACCGTTTCGTACGCATCCAAGGAACCCCTGGCGCGCCGGCTGGCCTCGTTCGGCGTGAACATCGCGAACAACCCGAGCATCCCCGAACTGCTCGGGCAGTTGCGCGGCGCGCCCGTCTCGGTCCTCGTTGCCGGCGCGCAGGTGCAGGGGACGGTGCTGGGCGTCGAGGACCGCCAGTTGCCCGCCGCGCCCAACCAGCCTGCCTCGCGCGCACTGGTGCTGAACCTGGTCACCGGCACGGGATTGAAGTCGATCGCGATCTCCGACATCTCATCGCTTGACATCCTCGACAAGGAACTCGCGGCGGAGTTGACCAAGGCGCTCGCCACGCTCGCCGAGTACCGGGCCGACCGCACCAAGACGGTGGACCTGCGATTCGCGGGGCAGGGGTCGCGCCGCGTCGTCGTCGGCTACGTGCACGAGATGCCGGTGTGGAAGACCAGTTACCGGCTTGTCATTCCTGAAGAGCAGCCCAGGGCGCGTGGTGGCGAGGGCGGCGCGGGCAGTCGCGGCGAGGTGATGATCCAGGGATGGGCGATCGTCGAGAACACCACCGACCAGGACTGGGACAACGTGACGATGGCTCTGGTCTCGGGGCGGCCGGTGTCGTTCCAGATGGACCTGTACGAGCCGCTGTACACCTTCCGGCCGATGGTGCCGGTGCCGACGATCCCCGGTGTGATGCCGCGGAGTTATGCGGGAGGAATCGAAGCCCCGCGCGACAAGGCCACGGTCCAGTCGGGCGGGGCGCCTGGGCGTCCGCCAGCCGCGGCCGCGCCGGCGCCGGAAGGCGCAGCCCGCCGCATGCGTGCAGCCGTCGCGGAAGCCGCGGCCGACGCGGATTTGTCGGGAATGTACGCGGGTATCGCATCATCGGAAATGCTCGACTACGCGGCCGCGGCACAGGCTCAGGCCGGAGAGGTCGGCGAGGTCTTTCAGTATCAACTCGACATGCCGGTGAGCATCGAGCGACAGCGCTCGGCGATGATCCCCATTCTTTCGGCGACCATTCCCGGCCGGCGCGTCAGCATCTTCAACATGGCCGATGGGTCCGAGCACCCGATGCGCGGCGTCGAGATCGTGAACGACTCAAACCTGCAGTTGCTGCCGGGGCCGATCAGCGTCAGCGACGGTTCTTCGTACGCGGGCGATGCGCAGATCGGGCACGTCGGCCAAGGCGACAAGCGGCTGCTGGCGTACTCGGTCGATCTCGACGTGCGCGTGCAGACGCGGCACGAACATCAGAGCAACATCACCAAACTGCGGATCGTGAACGGACTGTTCGAGCAGACCGTCCAGAGCCGGCAGACGGTGACGTACACCATCCGCAACGGCGACGAGAAGCGTGCCCGCACGCTCTACATCGAGCACCCGCGCGACGACAACTGGAAACTGGTCACGCCCGCCAAGCCCGACGACCAGACGCAGACGCACCTGCGTTTCGTCGCCGAGGTGGGCGCGGGCAAGACGCAAGATTTCACCGTCGCCGCGGAGCGGGTGTTCTTCCAGTCCTTCGGCGTGCTCGACATGGACGTGCCCACGGCGATCGCCCACCGGCAGAACGGGCGCA
Source organism: Phycisphaeraceae bacterium (assembly GCA_019636495.1). Taxonomy (GTDB): domain Bacteria; phylum Planctomycetota; class Phycisphaerae; order Phycisphaerales; family UBA1924; genus JAHBXL01. The sequence continues at coordinate 30,349 of JAHBXL010000008.1, forward strand.
TCTCCGAGGCCGTGCTCGGCGCGTTGCGACGTGCTGCCGATCTGCAGGCCGCGGTGAACGAGACCGAGCGCCGCATCCGCGGGTTGAACGAGCAGACCGCGGCGATCGGCGCGGAGCAGGCGAGGATTCGCGAGAACCTGGCTCGCCTGGGGCAGGGCAGCGCGCTGGCCGATCGCTACATCGCCAAACTCAACGACCAGGAGACCGAACTGGAGGGCATCGCGAGCCGACGCACCGAGGCGCAGTCGCTACTCGACCAGCAGCGCCGCGCCCTCAACGAGTACATCCGCGGGCTCAACGTGGAGTGATGTGTCGCTTCGAGGCCGGCGTGGAAGGGTGTGAAACCGAGGCTCCCAACTCTCTCATTTGTCCTTCCAGAGATTCCAGGACCGCCCGGTCCTCGGCCGTCACTTCCGTCAGGTCTTCGGCAAAGAGCGCGGCGGCGGTCCATGCCGCCCCAGCCATCGCTGCCGCGCCGACGACAACAACCAGACCGACGGTTCCGAGGCGGCCTCGGGCCGAAGCGCCCCCCCACCAGCGTTCCAGGTCCGCGAGGCGTTCCTTTGACCACTCAGTGCCGCGGCGTGCGCCGTGGATGGACTGCTCGGTCAGAATGTCCAGCCGCCGTCCCAACTCGGCGAGCGCGTCTTCGAACCCTCTCATCGAAGCCGTCTCCAGACTCAGCGTTGCAGGTCACGCCCGGCGATGCCGAATCGAGTGCTCTTGAAGAACGCTGGGAACCCGCCTTCCTCGACGTCGAACTCGGCCACAAGCGGTCCGTGCGAGCGGACGATCGGCAAACTGTCAAAGGTCCTGTCTAACTCCACGGGGAGCATGGCATTATCGCGCTCCGCCGCGGCCATGAGGTCTCGCATCCGCACGCGTGAGCAACTCCCATCGGCCGTCGCCACCCATGTGTTGGCCTTGGGACTGTTCCAACTCAACAGCAGTTCGCCGGCTCGCGAGTTCACGAAATCGGCCCTCTGGAACAACACGACCTTTCCCGCGGGAGACCGCACATTGGCCTGGCTGTTCGCCGCGATCGACCGTGCATCCGTCGGCAGCCAAGGGCCGAGGTAGCGGCCGCTGTCCGACCAGAACACCGGCGAATAGACATAACTTGAGGGCCAGAGCAGGTTGTGATCGTTCCAGAACTCCGGGAGCGTGTTGGCCTGTGTGCGAATTCCCGCATCGTCCGGCGAGATCTGCTCTTCTCTGAAGCGCGGTTTTCCGTCATAGACCGAGAGAAATGAGTACCAGTAGTACATGAACGCATCGGTACCGCTCTCGGGGTCGGCGCTCTGGAACCGCCAGTACAGCAACTGGTCGTTGGGTGCCACTGCGTCAAACCAGTAGGCGCCGCCGGACTGGGCAGGGTCGCGGTCCTTGAAGGGCGTGAGGTAGATCTCTCGGAAGTCGTTCAGATAGGCGTTCATCACGCCATTGAGCGACCGCAGGTTCGCCGCGCCGACCGTTGCCCGCGCCGATCGCCGCGCCTGACCAAGCGCGGGAATGAGAAGACCGACCAGCAGGCCGATGATGACAACTGCGATCAACACCTCGATGAGCGTGAATGCACGTCGACGGTTCACGGCAGCACCTCCACCAGTCGTGCTTGCCCCGACGGCACCCGCCATGCCGACCGGAGGCTCGCCCGGCCCCCCCGGCCGGTGCCAGAGCGGTCGCCCGGGCCCCTTCCTGTACGCAAACCAGGCACCCGAGTTGCGGTCGACTCAAGAACCCTGCTCTGCCGCTTCTCCTCGCTCCGATGCCTTGCCCGGTCAGGCCGGGCTTTCCACGCCCTCAAGCACGTCGAGCAGGATGGCCTGGGCCGAGCCCGGCGGGTAGGTCCCGTGCTCATCATGGCGGACCCGCGCGGCGGTGTAGGCCTTGGCGATCACACGGTGCGACCCGACCGGGAGCAGGTTCTGCGTGATGTCGTCGGGTGTGCAATAGTCGCGCTCGGCAAGCACGGCCGTGGCCCGCGCCGCCTGCGCCAATGCCAGCGCGCCCCGCGGCGAAAGGCCCACCTGCAGGTCGTCGCGCTTGCGCGTCGCGTTGGCGATCTGCACGATGTAGTCGATCAGTACCGGCTCCATCCGCACGCGGTCGACGCGCTGCTGCAGAGCAAGCACGTCGTCGCGGTGCAGCACGGGCCTCAGGTCGCGCAGTTCCGTATCCGCCGGGCGCTCCGCCAGAACGCGCGATTCGGCCTCGGGCGACGGATACCCCAGACCGATGCGCATCAGGAACCGGTCCAACTGGTTCTCGGGCAGCAGGTAGGTGCCCTCAAAGTCGAACGGGTTCTGCGTCGCGATCAGCATGAACGGCTGTTCGAGCGGGTACGTCCGACCGTCGATCGTCACCGTCGCCTCGCTCATCGCCTCCAGCAGCGCGGTCTGCGTGCGCGGGGGCGTGCGGTTGATTTCATCGGCCAATACGATGTTGGCGAAGATCGGTCCGCGCTTGAACGTGAACCCTCCCGTCCCCCCACCCACCCCACCGCCCCCACCCCCCCCTCCCACCCCACCGCCCGAGTGCCCGGCACCATCCCCATTGCCGCCGACCGGTCGGGTGTAGACCGTCACCCCGAGGATGTCCGAGGGCAGCAGGTCCGGAGTGAGTTGAACGCGCGAGAACGAGCAGTCGATCGACCTCGCCAGCGCGGTCGCCAGCACCGTCTTGCCGACGCCCGGCACATCCTCGATCAGCACGTGGCCGCGTGCAAGCAGGCAGCAGATCACCTGGTCCACCGCGCGCAAGTTCCCCAGAAACACGCGGCCGATGTTCTCGCGGAGCAGTTCGACGGGTCCTGGCATGCGGCGCTCTGGTCGGGTCTCGGTGGTCCGACGCGAGTGTATACGTCGCGGCCGCGGCACGGGATTCGCGGTCGTGATAGGCTGTGATCGGCCGCATGGATGAGCACCCGTCCAACTCAGAAGCCACCCCGACCGACGGCGCGATCGAGCACGCCGCGAATCTGGGGCACGAACTCGGCGGCGATCTGCCATGCGCTGTATGCGGGTACAACCTGCGCGGCCTGTCGATCCGGGCCTTTTGTCCCGAGTGCGGAACGGGCATCCGCGTCACCATCCTTGCCGTCGTCGACCCGCTGGCCAGCGAGTTGCAGCCCATCCGGTTTCCGCGTCTGCTCGCGATGCTGATCAACGCGTGCAGCGGCGGCGCGCTCTTCGCGGCGTTGCTTGCCTGGCTCCCCATCGCCTATGACTTTGCCAATCTCCTCGGCTTCCGATTGCAGCGCCCCGATGTCGGCATCGGTGTCGCCGCGGCGATGGGCGTCTCAATGCTGGGCGCGCTGGGCCTTGTTCGTCCGCACGCTCGCATTCATTGGGGCGTTTGCGTGCTTGCCGCGATGGGCGTTGCGCTGTATGTCCCCGCAACCTGGGCGCTGATCGCGTATGAGATGCACACCGAGGCCGCGGGCGGACCGGGGTACTTCGACGGCTGGCTGCCGTATGGCGCGCGGGCGAGTCTGGCGGTCGCGGCGTGGGTGGCCATCGCCGCGATCGTGCTCTGCCTGCGGCCCGCGTGCCGCGTGCTGGTGGCGCGATCGCTGGCCATGCGCACCGGGCGTGTGGACCGGCAGACGATGTATGCGATGGCCGTCGCCGCGGCGGTCGCCGCGCTGGGCCACGGACTGGGCGGGCTCGCCGCATCGATGACCGCCTCGGGCGGCTCGGCAATGGCCGTGGATACGCTGCGCATCGCCGGCCTGGTGCTTGCTACGACCGGGGCGTTTCTTTTCACCGCCGGCCTGCTCGGCTCGGTCATCGACACCGTGCGCATCGCCGGGGCCATCATGGCACCGAGTCCCGACCTGCCCGAGGTGCTCCGCCGCGGCGACCCACGGCCGCGCGGCGTTCGTGCCGTCGTGGGCGGGGCGCTGATGCCGCGCTCGCGCGACATCCGGCCCGATGAGACCGATGCATGACCCCGGCACATCGCGAGCGATTTGATCGGCTCCTGGAAGACGTGATCGCGGGTCTGCCCCGCAAGGTGGCCGCGCTGCTCGAGGAAGTCGCCGTGCACGTGCTCGACCGCCCGTCCGCGGAGATGGTGGAGCAACTGCGGCGCGATGGGACTTTGGGACCCGATGAAGATGGTGCCGACCTCTGCGGCCTGCATTCGGGCGTGGCGATCACCGAGCGTTCGGTCGAAGACCCCGGCGGATGGGGCGCGGACCTCGGCGTGCCGGAACACGTCCACCTGTTTCGCGAGGGGATCGTCGCGTTGGCGTTTGAGAACCTCGGGATCGAGAACCCGGAGCGTGGCTGGGATCACCCCGAGTCCGACGAGGAAATCTACGAGGAGATCCGAGTGACCCTTTTGCACGAAATCGGGCACCACTTCGGGCTCGACGAAGACGACCTCGACGAACTCGGCTTCGCCTGATGCCCGTGCACGCAAGCCCAAGAGCAAGGCCGGGCGCGGTTCGCCCGGCGTTCGCAAGGGTGGCTGACGGGACTTGAACCCGCGACCCCGGGAATCACAATCCCGTGCTCTAACCAACTGAGCTACAACCACCAACATGTCGGCGAAAGATTCCGCCCGGTGAGATTATACCTCGCGGGGCATCGGTGAACAGGCGGGCGGTTTGCGGACACCCGCGTCCGGGTTTCACTCCGGCCCTCGACGCACCTATTGTCAGTGCCCGCCCCCGCCGCCTGTGGGGGCGTCTGTCGTTACCGGGCGCGCGTCCCGCGAGCGCGCCGATTCGAGGAGGCCACCGCCATGCCGACCGCTTCGCCCGCCGCGCCCGCGTCCGCCGCAATATCGCTCGATCTGTCCGCCGGACGCATTCACCGGAATCTCGCCCCCGCCCGTCTCGTGGAGTTGGCGTTGGCCCGCGGCGAGGGCGTGCTCGCAAGCAACGGCGGCCTGGTCTGTCGCACGGGCGACCGGACGGGGCGCTCGCCGAAGGACAAGTACCTCGAAGATACGGCGGCGATTCACGGCAAGATCGGCTGGGGCGGGTTCAACGCGCCGATCACGCCGGAGAAGTTCGACCTGGTGTTGAAGATCGCGACCGAGCACTTGAACCGGCAGAAGGACGCGTTCGTGTTCGAGGGCTTCGTGGGCGCGGACCCGCAATACCGCCTCGGCGCGCGTGTGGTAACCGAGCAGGCGTGGCACTCGCTGTTCATCCGCACGCTGTTCATCCCGACGGACTCGCCCGCCGCGGGCAGGAACGCGCAGTGGAAGCACGATTGGACGATCATCAACGCGGGCAAGCGGCGGCTGACATCTGACGAGCAGGCGCAACTGGGCGTGAAGAGCCCGGTGATCATCGCCCAGTCGCTGGAGCGGAAACTCGTGGTGATCGTCGGCAGCGAGTACGCCGGCGAGATGAAGAAGTCGCTGTTCTACGCGATGAACTTCGACATGCCCGAGGTGGGCGTGTTCCCGATGCACTGCTCGGCGAACGTCGACAAGAAGGACCCTTCCAACGTCGCGCTGTTCTTCGGCCTCTCGGGCACGGGCAAGACGACGCTCTCCGCCGATCCGAACCGCGCGCTTGTCGGCGATGACGAGCACGGCTGGTCCGATCGCGGCGTGTTCAACTTCGAGGGCGGCTGCTACGCCAAGTGCATCAAACTCTCGAAGGAGACCGAGCCGCAGATCTTCGGCGCGATCCGCTTCGGCTCGGTGCTCGAGAATCTCGACATCGACCCCGAGACGCGCGTGCCCGATTTCGACAGCCAGAAGTACACCGAGAACACCCGCGCGACCTACCCGCTCGACTACATCCCCGAGGCGGTCATCCCCTCCATCGCGGGGCATCCGAAGAACGTGATCTTCCTCACGGCCGACGCGTACGGCGTGATGCCGCCGGTAAGCCGCCTGAGCCGCGAGCAGGCGATGTACTACTTCATCAACGGGTACACGTCGAAACTCGCGGGCACCGAGTTGGGCGTGACCGAGCCGCAGCCGAACTTCTCGGCGTGTTTCGGAGCGCCCTTCCTGCCGCGGCCGCCAAAGGTCTACGCCGAGATGCTCGCCTCCAAGGTGGCCAAGCACAACGCCGATGTTTGGCTGCTGAACACCGGGTGGACGGGCGGGCCCTACGGCACCGGCTCGCGGTTCAAACTCGCGTACACCCGCGCGTTCGTGACCGCGATCCTCAACGGAACGCTGCGCAGCGCAAAGTGCACGCCCGACGCGATCTTCGGCCTGCCGATCCCCGAGGCCGTCCCCGGCGTGCCGAGCGAGGTTCTGCAGCCGCGGAACACGTGGAAAGACGGCGCGGCCTACGACGCCAAGGCGAAGGAACTGGCGAAGAAGTTCCGCGACAACGACGCGAAGTTTGACATGCCCGAAGCCGTCCGTGCGGCGGGCCCGCGCGGCTGACGACGTCTGTTTGCCTATCCGACGGGGCCGACACGCCCGGGCAGGCCCCGCGGCGCGGCGATACTCTCGCAGTTCCTTCCCGAACGACACCGAATGCGGAAAGAAGACCGCACATTCTGGGCAGACTTCAAGCGCTTCTTCCTGCGCGGGCTGGCGATCCTGCTGCCCAGCGTGCTGACGATCTGGATCGTCGTGCAGTTGTATCTGTTCGTGGACAGGCAGGTCGCCAGCCCGATCAACGCCGGCATCCGCGCCAGCGTCGTGTGGGTCATGCCGCGATTGCCCGATCGCTACCAGCCGCGCTGGTTCAACGTGACCGAGCGCGAGTTGGCCGAGTTCCGCGCGACGCTGCACCAGCAGGGCACGCCCGAGTCGCGCGCGTTGCTGCGGCGCAACGACGCCGACCTGCGCAACGAGTTCCGGCGGCAGGAGTTCGCGCGATTCTGGGAGAGCCAGTGGTACCTGCGGTTCCTCGGGTTGGTCGTCGCGATCGTGCTGTTCTATCTCGCGGGGGTGATCTTCGGCGGCCTGTTCGGGCGCGCCCTGTATCAACAAATGGAGCGGTTCATCACCCGCATCCCGGTCATCAAGCAGGTCTACCCGCATGTCAAGCAGGTCGTCGATCTCATCCTCGGCGAGAAACAGATGGCTTTCAGCAAGGTCGTTCTGTTCGAGTACCCGCGGAAGGGCATCTGGACGATCGGGTTCGTGACCAACTCCGGGATGAAGGCGGTGGCCGGCGCGGCGGGGGAGGACGCGGTCACGATCTTCATCCCCAGCACGCCGACGCCGTTCACCGGTTTTACCATCACCCTGCCGCGGTCGAGCACGATCGACATCAACCTCTCGGTTGATGAGGCGATCCGGTTCGTTCTGACCGGGGGCGTGCTGATCCCGGAACGGCAGCGCGTCGTGGCGGCGGATACGATCGTTCCGGGGAAGTTGTCGTCCGGTCCGGTGGAGTCTCGTGAGGGCACGTAATGCCCGCCGCGGCCGGAAGCGGGCGGGCGGAGTTGGATGGCACGCGGGACCAGCCCGCGCCCAGAGCAGGGAGGTCTGATCGAATGCGCATCGACGTGGTCGGCAAGCACATGGACATCACGGACCCGATCCGGAAGTACGCCGAGACCAAGGCCGAGCGGCTGCTCAAGTACTTCAACGGGACGCAGCAGATCCGGGTGATCCTCGAAGCGGGGAAGAAGAGCGACTTCATGTGTGAGATCGCGGTGGACGTGGTGAAGCACAAGGACTTCATCGCCCACGCCACCGCCAAGGACCTGTACGCGGCGATTGACGAATGCGTGGATAAGGCGCAGCGGCAGGTGCACGATTTCAAGGAACGACTCAAGGGCTGACCGGGTACCGCCGGACGCGATGCGCCGGCGGGTTGTCGCACCGCGGGATGGAGCACCACCGTGATGAAGTTGACGGAAATCGTCGCCTCCGGCGCAATCGTCCCGCGGCTCGGCTCGTCGGAGCGCGACGAGGTGATCGCCGAACTCGTGGACGCGCTGATCGGTTGCGGAGCCGCCGAGGCCCGGCTGCGCGACGAACTCATCGGACGGATCCTCGAGCGCGAGCGCCGAGGGTCGACCGGCTTTGGTCGCGGCATCGCCGTCCCCCACGTGAAGCACAAGAACGTGAAGCGCATGGCCGCGGCGGTCGGCCTGTCGCCCACGGGCGTGGAGTTCAACGCGCTCGACAAGCAACCGGTTTTCTCGATCTTCCTGCTCCTCTCGCCCGAGGACCGTCCCGAGGACCATCTCCAGGCGATGGAAGTGATCTTCAAAAACCTTTCCAAAGAGACGTTCCGCCGCTTCCTTCGGCAGGCCGGATCGGTGGCCGAGGTGCAGGACCTGCTTGGTGAGGCCGACGGCCAGCAACTGGCGGGCTGACTCCGGCGGCGAGCGAACGACAGCGCGGAACGGGGCGGGAGACCGGTGAGGACCCTTGTCGGAACGTGTGAGCGTCAAGGTGAAGATCGTCAACAGGCTGGGGCTGCACGCCCGGCCGGCGATGTGCTTTGTCGACGCCGCGACGCCGTTCAAGTCGAGCATCACCGTCACCCGCGTGGGATCGGGGTCACCGGTCGACGGCAAGTCGATCATGCAGATGATGATGCTCGCGGCGACCAAGGGCACCGAACTCGAGATCACCGCCGAGGGCGCAGACGCGACCAAGGCGTGCGACGTCCTGCGCAGCCTCGTCGAGGGCGGGTTCGATGAAGATTGAGCCTGAATCGAACCCGGCGGGCATCGACCCCGGCGCGCTGGACCTGCTGCGCTGCCCCGTGACCTCGCGCCGACTCCGCCCGGCACAGGTTGATGGTCACCCGATGCTTGTTGTCCAGGGTGAGCCGGAAGGTCCGCGCTATCCTGTTCTCAACGGGATCCCCGTGCTGCTGCCCTCTGCCGCCCAATGCGGGGCCTCAGCAGGTTCGTCCTCATCCCCTTCGACGTGAGTCCGCCCATGTTGATCACCCACTTTGCCTGCCTGCTTTCGGCGTCCGTTCTTGCTCAATCGTCGGACTTCGGCGGTGATCGCCGCGACGTGATGCCCGCGACTTTGGTACTGCATGCCGCGGCGCGGCCGCAACCCGAACCGACCCAGGCCGAGAAGCCCGCCGCGCCCGACCGCCTCGATCAGATCGTCGGCCCCAGCGAGCCGGAACTGATGGCAAGCGGACTGCAGTTCACCGAGGGCCCGGTGTGGGTTCCCGCGAAAGACGGCAAGCCCGGGTACCTGCTGTTCTCCGACATCCCGGCCGACACGATCTACAGACTCGACCCGCCGAAGGCAGGCCAGACGGCCAAGCCCGAGGTGTTTCGCTCGCCTTCGGGCAAGAGCAACGGCCTGATTCTCGATCGCGAGGGCCGGCTGGTGATCTGCGAGCACGCCGGTCGCGTTGTTCGGATTGAGACCAACGGCGATCTCACGGTGCTCGCCGAAAAGTGGGAAGACAAGCGGCTCAACAGCCCGAACGACCTGTGCGTCGGCAAAGATGGCTCGATCTTCTTCACCGACCCTCCATACGGCCTTGGTGGTCCGCTGGGCTTCGCCCGCGAATCGGAGACGAAGATCAGAGGCGTGTACCGCATCGACCCGCAGGGCAAACTCCATCTGGTGGTCGACGACCTTGAAACGCCCAACGGCATCGCCCTCTCACCCGACAACAAGACCCTGTACATCGGCAACCACGGCAAGGGCGTCGTGTGGTCATACCCCGTGAAGGCCGATGGAACCGTCGGCGAAGGCAAGGTCTTTGCCGAACTCAAAGCCGGGCAGCGCCGCGCCGGCGCAGACGGCGTCCGCACCGATCGTGACGGTAACGTGTATATCGGGGCGGGCCGATCGGGCGTGCACGTGCTGGATCCGACCGGCGAACTGATCGGGATCATCGGCCTGCCGCGGGGCGCAACCAACCTCTGCTTCGGCGGGGACGACGGACGCACGCTCTTTGTCGTTGCGGGCGATTCGGTGTACCGCCTGCGGGTAAAAGTTCCCGGCGCGGGCATGTAGACCGGGCCTGCCCTCGTATCTATTCGTGCGGCCGATGCCCGTTCTCCGAGAACCGGGCGGGGGTCGACGTACGAACAGAACATTGAATCGGCCCGCGGCGGGAGTGAAACCGCTCGCCCAATGGCCGATATCCAAGAGCAGCAACGCATGGCCGCGACCGCCCCATTGCCACCCCCCCCACCCCACCCCTCCCCAGCCGCTCCCGCGGCCCCTGGCTCGCCAAGCGCCGCGGCCCGGGGGGAGACCAACGCGTCAAAAAGCGGTCTGCCGGCGGCCGGTGCAAAGCCCGGGCCCAATGCGAACCGGTCTGAAAGGGGCCCTCGCCGCATCGGGCTCTGGCAACTCATCCTCGGCTTCACGCTCAGCGGCTCGATGATGGCCGTCGCGGTCTCGATCATGATTCACCTGTCGCTGGCGCTGATCGCTGCGGCGGTCGGTGTCGCGGTCGCCAGCGTGGGCGGGCACCGCGAGGGGCCGCGCGGTGATTACGAGTTGAACATCGCGGCGGATGTTCAGTTGTCGGGGCTGCTGGATGCGCCTCTGGACACACTCTCGCCGGTGGTTTCGGACTCTGAACTTCCGGACGTCGCGACGAGCGGAATCCTGGACGGCGCAGGTGGTGACGACCGGCCCGCCTCGGGCGCCGGCCTGGGCACGATCGGCGAAGGCCTGGGCGGCGCGGGCGGGGGAGACATCGGCGACGGCTTGGGCCTGGGCGGCGGCGGAGGGGGCGGCGCGGCATCATTTTTCGGCGTCGAAGCCCAGGGCTCGAGGTTCGCCTACATCGTCGACGTCTCGGGCTCGATGCGCGGCGAGAAGATGGCCGCGCTCAAGATCGAACTGGGCGAGTCCATCAAGGCGATGCTCGAGCACATGAGTTACCTGGTGGTCACGTTCTCTTCCGAGTCTCTGCCGCTGGGAGACCGGCGTCGATGGACCGATGCAACCGATGTGGGCAAGCGCTGGGGGCTGGAGAAGATCGTCGCACTCGAGGCCTGGGGGAATACGGTACCGTGGCCGGCCTTCGAGATCGTGCTGGCCATGAAGCCCGCACCCGATGCGATCTACTTCATGACCGACGGCATCTTTGACCCGATCGTCGCCGACCAGTTGGCGGTCCGCAACACAGGCTCCCGAAAGGTCCCGATCCACTGCATCTCCTTTGTCGACCGCTCGGCGGAGGAACTGATGCGTCGGATCGCGGCGGACTCCGGCGGAACGTATGCTCACGTGCCGGGCCCGCGCTGACCGTGCCCGCGCCAAGTCGCGATGAACGTCCGACCCCAGCGGAATCTCCGGCGCTTGCTCGTGCCTTTCGCGCTGATGGCCGCGACGGCGCTGGCTGCGCACGCCGCGCAGCCGACACAGGGCGTGTCGCTCCGGCCGGTGTCGCCGGGCGAGCGAGCGGCACGCCTCGACGGCATCGTCGAATCGGCATCGGCCGCGGGGGTGCTGGTGCGTCTGGGCGAAGGCGCATCGGCGACACGGGTACTGGTCGGGCTGGATCGCCTCGCGCACCCGTTGGATGCCGCGGTCGCCGAGGCGCTCGCAAGGGCGAGCGATGCCGCCAAGATTGACCTTGCCGCGCTGTCGGTGGACGCGTGGCGCGCCCGCACGCGCCTGGAACGAGGCGACTGGGACGCCGCGGAGCCGGTGTTCGAGCGCATCGCATCGGTCGCCGTTCCCTCAGGCGGACCGACGGGCGCGGTCGTGGCGCAGGGCCTGTTGGTCTGCCGACTCGCGCGTGATGCGCGCGCCGGCGCGGTCTGGTCCTGGCTCGACTATGTCCACATTGTGCGCAACGGGCCGGGCCTTGCCGAGGCGCCCGCCGGCAGCCTGCTCACGCCGCCCGCCGGCGTTGCGACGACCTGGGAGGGCGGGCGGATCACCCCGTTCTTCGGCGGCTCGCCGGTGGACATCCGGACAGGGCTCGCGCCGAACCTGCCGCCCATCTGGACGCCCGCGCCCGCACTCGAATCGATCATCCGTGCCCCGGGCTGGGACCGCCTCACCCGTCCCGAAGGCGGACCCGTCGCCGAACTGGCCGCGCTCTATCGAGCCGCCGCGGCGTTCGAGACTGGTACTTCTTCCGCAATCCCGGCACCGACTTCTGCGCAGGACGGCGTGCGACTTGTACGCGAAATCGTCACCGCGCGGGTCGGCGAGCCCGATGCGCGCGCGCAGGCCCGCGGCGCGCTGACTGCGCGGCTCGGAGCGGAATCCGTCGATCGCTGGACCGAGGCCTGGTGTCGCGCGGGCATTGGCCGATCGCTCGTGCGCGAGCCCGACGCCGAGATCGTGCTCTCCGGCGTGCTGGAACTGCTGCACGTGCCGGCACGGTTCGCAATCGACCAGCCGTACGCCGCGGGTGTTGCGCTCGCGACCGCTGCTGTCGCGCTCGCCGACCTGGGTGATGCAACCGGCGCGGCCACGCTCAAAGCGGAGTTGGAGTCGACGTTCTCGGAGCACTCGGCGCGGTCGTGGCCGGCGTTCCAGCGGATCGGCCTTGCACGGACCGGTTCGGCACTCGGTAACAGCATCGGCACGGCGGTCATCTCGCTCGTTTTGGGCGCGCAGCCCGAGCGAATGCCCACGCCCCCCGCCGAGTTGCTCGAAGCCGAGGTCGCGGGCCCCGATGATGCGCTCGAGGCATATCTGCGCCGATTGAATCTGAGCACGCTTCTGGCACGGCACCTGGAGGCTCGCGTCGCATCGCTTGGCCGCGACCAGCGCGGCCCCGTGGCCGAGCGCCTGGCCCGGCTGTACGTAGACCTGCTGGAGCGCGCGCCCACCGCCGAGGAACGTGCACAGTGGGAGCAGCGCGCCCAGAAACTGCTGCGCGATGTGCCCGAGGCCGATGGCCACGAACTCCGCATCAGCCTGGTGCGGGTGCTGTACCTGCGGGCCGAGGAAACCTGCGAGCGGGCCCGACTGCGGATGGCGACGCCGGAGGAGATTGTCGAAGCCGAGCGCGTGCTGCGACAGGTGGAGCCGCAGTTCCGCGAGATCGCCGCCAAGGCCCACCGGCGCGTGGACGGGCTGGAGAAGATCGAGAATCTCGGCGATGCGACGGAGGAGATGACCCGACAACTGGCCGATGCGCGGCGGGTGCGTTCGTTGTCGTTCTTCTACGCCGGCTGGTGCCAGTACTACCTTGCCATGCTGACGCGCCCCGAGCCGGGCGCCACCGAAGCGCTCAAGAACTTCGGCTGGCTGTTGAACTCGCCGAACGGTCGGTCCGCGACGCTTGAGCGGCTGCCGGTTTCGATGCTGCGCTTCGAACACGTCGCCCGCGCCGCCGTCGGCTGCGGGCTGGCATCGTCGCTCCGGAACGCAGATGGCGAAGCGATGCGGTGGCTGGAGACCGTTGCCGAGGCCCCCGATGTTACGCCCGCGGTCCGTGCGCAGTTGCTCTCGCGCCAGATCTCGGTGCTCGCGCAGGCTCGACGCTGGTCCGACATGGAGCGGCTGATCCGCAAGGCCCGGAACAGCGACCGCGCCGGCGCGGGCGAGAACGTGCGCCCGCTCGAGGTCTTCGAGGCGCGGTTGCTGGCGGTCGTCACGCTCGAAGCCGATGCCCGCGTCTCGGGCCCGCAACTCGAGCACCTGGCCCGCATCGCCCTGGGCGACCTTGTCGCCCGCGGCGAGATCGGGCACGTGCTGGATCTCACCGCGAAGTTCGGCACCGCGCCCATCGGCGAGACGGGTTTCATCGTGCACTATGTCCGCGGAGTCAAGGCCTACGACGAGGCCCGCGCAGCGCACCGCGAGTCCGGCTCCGATCCCGATGAGCCCGCCTCACGCGATGCCGTCGTCAACCAGTACCGCGCCGCGGCGGACCTGCTCCGCGCCGCGCTGCACCAGTCCGACGCGGCGAACTACCGACCCGAGCGTGCCAGGGCCGCACTCTTTGCCGGGCGGGCGATGTTCTACGGCAACGACTTCTCCGCCGCGGCCGACCTTTTCGCCCAGGCATGGGAACACGCATCGACGGTTGATCCTCGCTCGGCCGAGAGCGAGGAGGCGCTCTGGCTGGCGGTGGTCGCGCTGGACCGGGACGCTTCGCGCTCCGGCGCCCCGGCGACCGCGACCCAGCGCCGCGCGCAGACCGGCGCGATCTTCCTGCAGACCTACCCCGACTCACCGCGGGCCGCGCGGCTGCTGCTGATGCGTGCCGCGGCGGGCGACGTGGGCGATGATGAGGCGCTGCGCGTGCTGGAATCGGTGCCGAAGGACGCACCGATGTACGAGTCAGCGCGTCGGCAGATCGCTCGCATCCTCTACAACCGCTTCCGCGCCGGCACAGGCACCGAGCGCGACTTCGCCGCGCTGCGGTTCGTGACGGTCGCCGAAGAACTGCTCGCGATGGATCGGCGCGCGGCGACCGCCACGGCCGGCGGAGACAAGGACGCCGCGGCACGCGCGGTGCTGCGTGCGAGGCAACTGCTCGACGCGCTGCTCGGAGTCGCCGCGCCCGATGCCGACCGAGCGCTCTCCACGCTGGAACTGGTCCGCACGCTCGCCCGCATCACGTCGCTTGATATCTCCGAGCACGAGGCCGAACTCACGTTCCGCGAACTGCAGATCGCGCTCCTGCGTGCCCGGGACGCCGAAGCGGCGATGCTCGCGGCTCGCCTCGCCAACATGCCGACGGCGCAGCGCGAGTTTCTGCCCGCGGCCGACCGGCTGCTCTATCGGCGAGCGGCCGACCGCTTCCGCGCAGCACGCGGCGCCGAGGCGCGGCGCGAGGCCGCGGCCGCCGTCGTGCAGTTCGGAACGCGCGTCGTCGAGCATCTCCCCGGCGCGGGGGCCGATGGCACCCCCGACAACGCCGCGGCAGTCGCGGTGTTCGCAACCGTCGCCGCAGCGGCGTTCGAACTGTGGTCGGCCCCGCGTGGTGCGGAATCAGACGAAGGCCCGGCCGAGATGCGCGATCTGGCGATGCAACTGGACCGGGCCATCCTTCGCGCTGCCCCTCGGAACGAGGAGTCGCTCAGGCGGTTGGCGGTGACCACCGACGCCGCGGGCGACCATCGCGCCGCCCTGGACTGCTGGAGCGTGCTCTTGGCTGCGGCGCCGAGCGGGTCGGACGCCTGGTTTGAGGCTCGGTACCACGCGCTGCGCGTGCTTCTGAAGATCGATGCCGCGCGTGCGAAAGAACTGCTGGCCCAGCACAAGGTGCTGTACCCCGCCTATGGCCCGGAGCCGTGGGGCGACCGCATCCGGCAACTCGAAGCGTCGATGTCCGGCGCGAGTTCTCCGAGCAATGGGGGTGCGCCGTGACCCACGACCCGCGTCCGATCATCGCACGTTTTCTCGGCCCCGAGGCGCTCGAACACGGACCGTTCGGGCTGCTCGGGGTTTCGCCGGATGACTGCGAAGCCGACAGCGTCGATGCCGCTCTTCAGCGCCAACTCGATCGTATCGCGGCGCACCGCGAA
Organism: Phycisphaeraceae bacterium; assembly: GCA_019636495.1. Classification (GTDB taxonomy): domain Bacteria; phylum Planctomycetota; class Phycisphaerae; order Phycisphaerales; family UBA1924; genus JAHBXL01. The sequence continues at coordinate 45,678 of JAHBXL010000008.1, forward strand.
GCCGACACGCCCGCGGCGGACGATGTGCGGCTGGCGCTTCACGCCGCGGCGGCGCAGTTGCTGGACCCGCGGGTTCGAGCACACCTCGTGGACCGCTGGCGCGGCTCGTGGGCGAGCGCGCCGGCTCGCGCTGTGGCCGTCGGCACGGTCAAACCAACACGCGCGCACACCTCACAACTGCACGAAGCGCAGACCCTGGACCGCAAACTGCAAGAACGCGAAGACGATGGCCGGCGCGAGTTGATCCGCGTATTGGTGTTCATCGGCGCGGCGGCGATGCTGATGATCGCCCTGGGCCTCGTCGCGATCGTGGCCATCGGACCCGGCGCGCAGGGTGGAGGCGGCGGCAATGCCGCGCAGAACTTGTCGACCGCGCCGGCGACGCCAGCCGACGTCGCCCCACCTGCTTTGTCGGAGCCCGCGCCCACCGTTGCTTCCGGAGCGGAAGCGCAGCCGCCTGTCGAAGCGCAGGCCCCACGCCGCACAACCACCGACCTGGTCGACCCGCGCAGAACGCTGCACGAACTCCGGGAGTCCGCCAAGACGGCCCGCAGCGACCCGCACGCCGCGATGCAGACCTTTGACCGACTGATCCGGCAACTGTCGGACTGGTGGGTGCGATATGACCCCGCGGTCCGCCGGGCATGCGACGACGCGGTGCTTGAGGCACTGCTCGCGATGTCCGCCGATTTGGCCGTGCTCGAGTCCGCGATCGAGTCCATCGCGGCCCACTCTGCCGGCTTGATTCCTGCACCCTCCGCGCCCGACAGGCCGCGCCCTCGACTCCTGCCGGCGGAGGTCTGGCCCGTGACTTGGTCGGTCGGCATGCTCACGCGGCTTTCTCGCGAGCGCGATGTACCGACGAGCATGGCCCTCGCCGTATCGGATGCGCTGGATGCGCGACTTGGCGCGGCCCGACCGCCGGACCAGTCCTTCGAGGCGGGCGCAGCCGGCGCACTTCGCCGACTGCCCGCGCTCCTGATGAACGATCGTTCGCTCCGCGGCCAATCGCGCGACTCGGCCGCGGGCGCAACCGGCAGCACCGCCGCGCTGCGAAAGTGGATCGAGGCGTGCCGCGCCCTTGCGCCTGATGATGCCGGAGCGGAACGGGCGCTGGTGGACGGCCTGGAGCAGATCCTGATTTCCTGCCGCGAACCCGAAGAAGACCTGGGCGTGTTCGAGGCTGTCGGCGTGCTGGTTCGCGAGATCCGCTGGCGGGCCGGCGGTGCAGCGCGACCTCGCCTCCTTGACTGGTTCCGTGATCCGCGCATCTCCGATGGCGACCTGCGCGTCGTCACCGCCGCGCTGACCCACGGCAGCGCGGCCGAGGGCATCGACTCGACCATGATCTACTCGGCCGCGGCGGGGCCCGATGACCGCTCTCGCCTGCGTGCGGCCTACGCCGCGGCATGGGGAATCGAGTCGGCCGGCCGCCAGCAGGCATCGCAGGACTGGGCCGAGACCGCTCGCGCCGCCGCCGCCGCGCCCAGACCTGCCAGCCCCGACGAACTGCTCCGCGAGACCGCGGCGCTCGCACGCATCAACGAAGCGGCGCGGCTTATCTGGCGTGGCGAGGGCGCATCCGCCGCTTCGCTGCTGCGCGACACGGCGATTGCGCAGGGAATCGGCCCCGGCGCGCTCCTTCCTCCGCCCGCGCCGGTCGTCCACACGTTCTCGATGGGCGGACGCGTGACCAACTGGGCCGAGCGCTACCTCGCCGCCGAACGCAGCATCCCCGCGCGACTCGAACTCATCGCCGAACTGGACCGCATCGGCCGACCAATCGACCTCGTCGCGGCGTCAGTTCTCGCACGCGAGGCCGTGGTCGGCTCACCGATCCAGGTGCGTTTCGCCGCGGCGAGACTCGCCGGACAACTCGCCGACGAACCGACGATCGTGCACGCGCTTCTCGACGAGTTGCCGGGCGCGCCCAGGACCTCATCGTTGTCCGAACTGGTCGAGCGGGTCACGCGTCAGCGTCTGCCGAAGACGAACGATCCCGGATGGGAACTGGCCGCGCGCCGGGCGCTGGTCGAGCGACTGCTCGGCATGCTTGCGTACGGCTCGGCGGAGTCGAAGTACGAGGGATACGCGCTGCTGATCGCCGATTGCTACCTGCGTTCGGCCTCGCTGGAGTTGGCCCGCGGAGCGGGCGCGGCGGCCGAGGGCGCGGTGCTGGGTTCGCGCGAACTTTGGACTGCGGTGCACGCCGAGGCGATCGCCGCGGCGCCGGTCGAGAGCGCGCCGATCCCGCTGGACCTGATCGAACGCCGGCTGCGCGGCAGGCTCAGCCTTGCCGAGGGTCCGGTGCAGGTCTTCGCGGCACATCAGGTCTCGATCGTCGAGGCGCTTTCCTTCGTGATCGCGGGCGAGCGGCCGACGTCGGCCCGCGCGGTCGCGGGGGCCATCGACCGCATGCAGCAGGAACGGCGCAACGCTCGCCACATCTTCGAGCAGTTGCACACGACCGAGGCCGCAGCGCTCCGGCTGTGGATGATCCGGCTGGGTGTCGAGGAAGGGAGCCTTCCATGAGCCTCCTGCTCGCCACGATCACCCGCGCGTTGTGCATCGCGGCGTTCGCGCCGGACACGTCAGTCTTCGAGCAGGATCGGGCCGTCACGCCGGCCGTCGTCGTGCCGGCCGCGGCATCCGAACGGCCCGAGTGGGTCGAGCGTCGGCTTGCCGGGCTGCGGCCCGACCGACCGCGGGCATACTTTGAACTCGGCGAGGAGATCGCCGAGCACGCCGACGATCCATCGATGCGCGCGCTTGCGCAGTCGTTGTTTGTGCTCGCCTACGAAACGAGCAAGGCGGCTCCGGAGAGTCGCGCCGCTCTGCCGGCGGGATCAGGCGGCGCTCTCTCCGAGGGGGATCTGCGCGTCAGTGTGTGCCTCGCCCTGACATCGCTGACCGATCGCGAACACGAGCGCATCTGGCTGCGGGCGATTGCCGCTTCGCTGGGCTGGAAGTCCGAACGGGCCGAGAGCGGCGCGCGGAGGCAGAGCCCGGCGATCGATCCCGCCGCGCTCGATCTCTCCAACGCTCTGAGTCTGATCCGTGTGGGCGAGGGCCGACAGGCCGCGCGACTGCTGGACAAGCCGGAGGTCGCGCAGTTGCTGCTGCGCACCGAGCGTCTGCTGAGCCCCGCGGGATTGACCGGCGGCGAGGCGCGGGTCCGCCGCCTGCTGGCCGAGTGGCCCAACTGCCCCGAGTGTCGCAACCGGCGGTTCATCAAGAACGCCGACGGCGTGCGCCTGTGCCCCAAGTGCGGCGGCCGGCCCGGACCTCGAATGGTCCAGCAGGAACTGCTCTACCAGTTGCGCCTCGAATCGAGCATCCTTCAGGGCGTGCAGAAGTCCTGGGTCGCGCAGGCGATCGTGGACGCCGGGGCTCCCCTGCGCGACCTCGACGCCGATGAACTCGCCAAGACCTACGGGGTCGACGTCGCACGCACCATCTGGCGCGATGGCGCCTGGCACGATCCCGCCGCCGCGACCCCGCGTCGCGATTCCGGCGCGGCGGGCACGCCCTGATCGACGTACACTCGGCCTTCCACTGTGCCGCGGCCGTGCCGGGCGCACACCGGAACTACGAGGTGACGAATGCCAGAACCGACCGCCGCTCCCGCATCTCCCGCTCCGCCGCCGCCCGTCGCACCCGGGGCGCAGGCCAAGCCCGAGATCACGTTCGACGAGTTCGCCAGAACGGACCTGCGCGTGGCTCGCGTGATCAAGGCCGAGAACCACCCCTCCGCAGACCGGCTGCTCAAACTGCAACTCGATGATGGCTCCGGCACGCCGCGACAGATCTGCGCCGGTATCCGCGGCGCGTACACCGCCGAGGAACTGGTCGGCAAACTCATCGTCATCGTCGCGAACCTCGCGCCGCGGAAAATCCGCGGCGAGGAATCCCGCGGGATGCTGCTGGCGGCGAGCGATGTTCCCAAGGATGCCGCACAGGCCGCGGGCGAGCGGCGCGTCGTCGTGCTGACGGTGGACAAGGACATCCCGCCCGGCTCGATCGTCAGTTGAAGGGCCTCAGGGTCGCTGGTCGCCGCGCCGGCCGGGGCGGCCTCGCTGGCCCTCGCGGGCCTCGTCGCCGTGGGGCTTGTCGCCGTCCCGGGCGCGCTGCCGTTCGCGTTCGATCATCCTGGTCATCATGCGCTGCACGTCGGCATCGCGATCCGCGGAACGTCCCTCGATCTCCGCGAGGTCGCGCTGGGCGCGTTCGATCTGTCTCGCAAGTTCGTGCCGCCCGATCTCAGCGCGGGCATCAAGGTGAGCACCGACCGCCGCGCGGAGCGCGGCCTCGGCACGCGTCCGTTCGGCTTCGGGCGAACTGGCGGTGCGCTCGACTTCGATGAACCTGCGCGCCGCCTCCATCGCCTCGCGACCGGTCCGCAACTCCCGCATCCGCAGTTCGTACAACGCCGGATCGTTCTGCCGCAGTTCGATCATGGGCCGAATGCGAGGGAACATCTCCCTCAGGCGCCGCGCGGCCTCGTCCGGGTCCGCCGCTTCGAGTTCGGCGAACATTTCGTGCAGACGCGGCTGGGCGGTGCGAAGAAACTCGCGCACGGCGGCCCGTTCCTCATCGGTCAACGGCCGATCGAGCGGGGGCTCGCGCCCGCCCGACCCACTGCCACCGGGTTCACGCTGGCCGCGCCCCGGGCCGCGCGGGCCCGGCGGGCCGTCGCCCATGTCTCCATCCATCATCCCGCCCGGCGGGCCGCCCGCACCAGCCGGACCGCTCGGCCCGCGGCCGATGTCCGGGAACTCGGCCTCGACATCCGCCGGGTCCGCGCCCTCTTCAAGCATGCGGAGCGCACGCTCCATCCGCTCCTGCTGGCGACGCGAGAACTCGAGCCGGCGCTCGATCAACTCCCGAAGCATGCGGCGGCCGACGGCTGCATCGCGCGAGCCCTGCGGCGCGGGTCGCGCGCCGTGCTCGCCGCGCGGTTCCGGCTGCACCGGTGCGCTGACCGGGGCGGCAACGCTTGCCGACGCGAGCACGCCGACCATCGCCGCGAGCATGAGCGTGCGGGTGTTCATCAGAGCGACTCCCATTCCAGCAGAGCCTCGGTCCAGGAGGGATCGACTTCGATTCCATCCGAGCGATCGGTGTACTCGGCGCTGGGCGCGGCATCGAGCAGGTCCATGAAGGCGCGCAGTTCACGGTCGAACGACGCCGCGAGCACGGATGAATCGGGCCCGTTGTTCACCGGCCCGGCGTGGCGAGAACTCACCACGACCGCCACCGTTCCGCCGACGAGCAGCACAGCCGCGGCGATGCGCAGCATCGTGCCCAGCCGTCGAGCCGGGCCGATTCTCCCCGCGACAGCGCGCCGACCTCCCGGTTCGTGCACGCGTGCGGCCTGCCGCGCCGCCGCGGCGATCATCGGCCGGCTCGCTTCGTACGTGTCGCGCTCGATCGATGCCGGCGCTCCGGCACGCTCAAGCCGACCCAGCGTCTCGAGTTGGTCGGCCTGTGCCCGCACATCCGCCGGAACCGGCGCGCGGAAAACCTCGATGCTCGCGGCGAACACACCCGCCGCGATCTCCGGCGGGGCGGCATCCTGATCGGCCGCTCCCAGCGCGGCGAGCAACTGCTCCATGTCGCGAAGGTCGTCCGGCGTGCGGTCGGCAATGTCGTCGTGCGTGTTCATGTGTTCAGTCCCCACCGTTCAGGCCGGCCAGCGCGGGCGTCGTGCCGCCGGCGGTCATGATGTCCTTGAGTTTGCGCAGCGCCCGATGGTGTCGCGCCAAAAGCGTGCCGATCGGCTCTTCGAGCAGATCAGCGATCTGCTTGAATGACATCCCCGCGTGGTGCCGGAGTTCGATCACTTCGCGGTCCGTATCCGCCAGCCGTTCCAGCGCGGAACGAAGAGCATCCAGCATCGCCGGCCGCTCGTCGTCGGGGCCGGTCTCTCCCGCGGCGAGCGTGTTCAGGGCCTCCGGGTCGGTCGGGGCGGCTTGTCGGCGCGCCCGGCGAACCTCATCGCGGATGCGGTTCATCGCAACGCGGAAGAGCCACGACTCAAACCGTCCCTGCTCGGTGTACCCGCCGCCGACGAGTTTGCTCGCGACGGTCACAAACACGGATTGGGTGATCTCCTCGGCCAACTCGCACCCTTCGGATCTCCGGCGACCGCCACCGGCCTGTCTTGCGAACCCCCCAGTTTCGGGCCCGTGCCCCGATACAGAACCCGACACCCAAGAGCCCCCCCCTGCCGCGATACCGCGGCCGAGCCGCGACTTCGCCAAGGCATAGACGCGGCGGGCGTACAAGCCCACCAGCGAACGCCAAGCCGCCTCATCGCCCTCGGACGCTGCGCGGAGCAACAGTGTGACGTCCGGGCTCTGGGACGCCTCGGAGGGCAGGCTGGACTCGCTCGGACCGTGTTCCGCCATGGTCTTCTGACTCGCATTGCTGAACGCACGAGCCGACCCCGGATTGCTCATCGGCGTTTGGCAGCCCGCGAAGCGCTCCCCGGCTTCTGATTGCTCTTTGTTCGGTCTGTGTCTGACGCTCGGGCTGAGATCCGCAGTTCGCAGGTGGAGCCGAAGCCTCGGCACACGGGGTGGTCCGCACATGCAGGCAGACGGGCCTTGCAGGCCCTTCGGCCGTGCCAGATCAGCATGTGCGAAACATCGCACCAGCGGTCCCGTGGGAACAGCGCCATCAGCCATCGCTCGGTCATCGCCACCGTCGCATCGGCCGGCGCAAGCCCAAATCGCTTGGCCAGACGCTCGACGTGCGTATCGACGACGAACCCGACGTTGATGCCGAAGGCGTTGCCGAGCACGACGTTCGCCGTCTTGCGCGCAACGCCGCGAAGCGTGAGCAGTTCATCCATCGTCCGAGGCACTCGCCCGCCGAACTTCTCGGCGATGTCCTTCATCGCGGTGTGGATCGCGCGGGCCTTGTTTCGAAACAGACCGATGCTGCGGATGTAGGCTTCGATCTGCTCGGGCGAACTCGCGGCATAATCGGCGGGCGTGGGGAACGCCGCGAAGAGCGCGGGCGTGGCCTTGTTCACGCCGACATCGGTCGCCTGCGCCGAGAGAATCGTCGCGACCAGCAACTCGTGCGGTTTGCGGTATTCCAGTTCGCAGTGGGCATCGGGGTAGTGCGCTTCCAGCGCAGCGAGCAATGCGGCCGCGCGCCGCCGCTGGGTGGCCGTGACGCGCGGCAGAGCGAACGGCAGCGGGCCGTGCTCGCGCTGCGCCGGTGCGTGGGGACCGCTCATGCGCCGCGCTCCCGGCCGCGCGACGTGGCCAGACTCCACACGCACGCGCCGAGAGCAACGGCCACCGACCCCGCCGCGAGCGACATCAGGGACGTGGCGTAGGGATGCGTCTCCCGCGCGACCTGCTGGTGCGCCGCCGCCGCGGCGTTGTCGCCGGCGCGTGCGGCCGCCCAATAGGTGTTGGTTGCGCTCACAAACTTCGGATTCACGACGAACAGAAGCGACGCCACCGAGGCCAGCGCGATGGCCAATGCCAGCCCGCGGACATACAGCGCGGGCCTGCGCTCGCCGCCGCCGAACATCCACACGGCGCAGGCGAACGTGCTGACCGCGACCAGCGCACAGAAGAACTGCGCGATGTCGCCGATCAGAAACACGGTCTGCGCGATCCGACCCCCCACGATCAGCCAGTGGTCGCCCGTGTACTGCTCGAACTCCGGCAGTCGCGGGGCGAGTTTCTTCGCCGTCGGAAACACCGCCGCGGCATACGCGCCCGCCGCGACGACAAAGCCGAGCCACAGCCCAAGCGCCATCGCGTGCACGGTCTCGCAGAATGCCCGCCAACTGGACATGGCACATGGTAGTTGCAACGCCGCGGCGCGAGCAGAGCCGCGGGCGGTCAATAATGCCCGCACATGATCGGCCCCCCGCTCAGCATCGCACTCTGCGGCCTTGGCCCGACCGGACCGGGTCGGGGCGATGTGCGCGAGCAGATCGCCTGGGTACGGAGCCGCGGCGTCGATGCCGTGCATCTCAACGCCGCTGCGCCCGGCGTCCGCGCCCGCGACCTCGACCGCTCCGGCCGGCGCGACCTCGCGGCGGTGCTGCGACGGAGCGGGCTTCGGCTCGGCGGCGTGGACCTGTGGATTCCGCCGGAGCACTTTGCAGACCCCGCGCAGGTCGATCGCGCCATGGCCTCGCTCATGGCCACGCTCGAACTGGCGGGCGAGATCGGCGCATTGGTCAATGGACCTGCCGATGGATCGGTTGTGGGCGCCGTGCTGCCCGAGTCGCTCGCGGCCGATCACCTCGCCGCGCTCGCCGGACATGCGGAGCGCACCGGAGCACGCGTTGCGGACCACGCGCTCCCGCCGCGCCAGGCGACGGGCCCGATCGGCGCGGGGCTCGACCCCTCCGCCTGCCTCGCGACCGGCGTCGACCCCGTGATGACCGCTTCGCGGCACGCGCGGGGCATGTTCGCGGCGAGGCTGAGCGATGTCTCGCGGATGGCCGGAGGAGGACGCGTGCCCGTAGGCTCGCGCGATGGCTCGCTTGACGCGCCCGCCTACGCCGTCGCGCTCTCGACGGGCGGGTTCGAAGGTCGGCTTGCGATCGACCTGCGCGGCCTGGCCGATGCGAACAGCGCGGTCGCCTCGGCGCTGCGGGCCCTCGGGCACAGCGGGCCGGCGTGATTCAGCCGAGGTCCGCCAGTTCGGCTTCGGGGATCTCGAAGTTGGCGTAAACCTTCTGGACGTCGTCGCTGTCCTCCAGCGTGTCGATGAGTTTGAGGATCGAACGCGCGGTGTCCCCGGTCACCGCGACGGAATTGGTTGGCGAAAGGCTGATCGCGGCGGAATCGATCGTCAGGCCGGCCTTCTCGACCGCATCCTTCACACGTGCAAAGTCGGTCGGATCGGTGATCACGAGCCACGGCCCGTCGTCGGTCGACGGCTCAACGTCCTTCGCGCCCGCGTCGGCCGCCAGTTCCATCAGGCGGTCCGCATCGACGCCCGCGGGCGCGATGGCGATCTCGCCGCGGGTCTCAAACATGAACGAAACGCAACCGGTCGCGCCGAGATTGCCGCCGAACTTGGCGAAGGCGTTGCGGACATCGCCCGCGGTGCGCGTGCGGTTGTCGGTGAGCGCGTCAACGACGATCGCCACTCCGCCGGGGCCGTAGCCCTCGTAGCGCACGTTCTCGTAGTTCTGGCCGCCGAGTTCGCCGACACCCTTCTTGATGGCACGCTCGATGGTCTCGCGCGGAACGTTCGCGTACCGCGCCTCATCGATGGCATACCGGAGCGCGAGGTTCATGTCCGGGTCCGGCCCGCCGTGCTTGGCCGCGACCATGATCAGTTTCACGCACTTGGTCCACACCTTGCTGCGGCGCGAGTCGACCACGGCCTTGCGGTGCTTGACCTTGCTCCACTTGTTATGGCCTGCCACGTGCCATCGCCTCCTGCCTCACTCCTTCTCGGCGGCGCCGGGGTTGCGCCGCGCGCGGGCGCCGGTTCGCGATGCGCCGCGCGAACGTCCCGCGGCGCGGGCCTCGTCCTTGTGCGGCTTGCCATCGGCGACATCGCCCGAGGGGTCGTCGGACCAGGCCTGCAGCAACGCATAGGCCTCCAGCATCTCGCCGGCTCGCACCTTCCGCTCCAGCATCGCCGACGCAGTCTCCGGCGTGGCGTTCGCCTCGGTCGCGCCGCGATCGGCCAGCCTGCGCAGGATCCGCCCGTCGATCGGCGCGGCGTGGCCGCCCAGGCACACAAGCGCGACACGTGCCGCCACAAAGCGCGGGGTTCCGTCCAGCGACTCGAGGTAGTCCCGCGCTTCGCGCTTCGACATCTCGTTCAGGTGCTCGAGCCCGACGCGGTGCTGCCGCGCGTACACCGCGTGCAGCGCAGAACGGAGCCGCCGGGCCCGCTCCTCGACCCGCGGATAGCGCTCCCCGATGATCCGTATCAACTCTCCCGGCATGCAGACGCGGAGTTCGTTGAAATCCACCACGGCCTGCTCGACGCGCTTCATCGCCGCCGCGGCCTTGGCGGAGGTCGACTCCCACAGAAGGAACGACCGCACGAACTGATCGACCACCGGTTCGGCCGAATCGATGCACGGGCGCTCCAGCGGGCACGCCGCGCCGGCATACACGCCGCGCAGGTGCTTGAACAGGTGCGACAAGTCCTTCGTCTGGCTGGCGGTCACGCGCGGCCCTCCGCGTCGTCGGCTTGCCGGTCGCCGGGTTCGTCCTCGCGCTCGCGTCGGATTTTCGCGAACGCCTCGAGCAGTTTGGCCTGCTCCTTTGTCGATTCGTCTGAACGGAAGACCAGTTCCGGCACGTCGGCCATGTCGAGAGCATCGCCGATCCGACGGCGGAGGTGCCGGGCCGCGTGTCGCAGGGCATGCATGGTCAGGTCCTGCTTGTCGTGCGGCAGGACGGAGATCATCACGAACGCGGTTTTGAGGTCGGGCGTGACCTTGATCCCCGTGACGGTGATCAGGCCCGAGGCGCGCGGGTCGTGCAGGCCGCGCGCGATCTCGCCCTGGAGAGCGCGAAGCATGGTGGACTCGATCTGTTCGACGCGTCGGCTCATGATTCTTTCATCAAACTTAGGCGGCCTCACCCTCCGGCAGCGCGTCCCGACGCTCCGACGGCGTCCACAACGGTTCGCCGTTCTCGTCTGTCTCCGGCAGGCTCTGCTCGGCATCGAGCACGTCCATCGAGTAGCCCGACAGGGCGGCGTCGTGCAGCCCGCCGAGTTTCTCGACCACGCGCGACATCATCGACCGAAGGTACGCACCATCCGCCGCGACGCACACCAGCCCGAGCATCGCCCGGTTCCACACTTCCAGCGCTCCGACCTCCGCCACGGCGACCATGTGCTCGCGGTGCAGTCGATCCTTGAGCGACTTGACGACACGGCGTTTGTCCTTCAGCGACTGCGCGCCGGGGATCTCGAGTTCGAACTGGAGGATGCCGATCTTCATGGGAAAGCGGCCCCCGCACAGCCACACAGGCCGACGGCATTCCGCCGCCGGCCGCGGAACGCCGGGCCCGATGCCCGCAACATCTCACAGCGTCCGCTTCACTTCGATCTTCTTGTAGCACTCCAGCACGTCGCCTTCCTTGATGTCGTCGTAGCCGACGATCTTCATGCCGCACTCCAGGCCCGCGCGGACTTCCTTCGCATCGTCCTTGACGCGCTTGAGTTGCTCCAGCCGGCGGTCGTTCTCGATGACGATGCCGTTTCGGGTGACGCGGATGAGCGCGTCGCGCTCCACCACGCCGTCGGTGACAAAGCAACCGGCCACCGTGCCGACCTTCGAGATCTTGAACACCGCACGCACGTCGGCATGTCCGAGGATTTCGGTCCTGATCTCCGGCGCGAGCATTCCCGATGCGGCCTTGCGGATGTCGTCGGTCAGTTCGTAGATGACGTCGTACGTGCGGATCTCGACGCCCTTGGCCTCGGCCAGTTGCCGCGCCTTGCCGACGGTGATGACGTTGAACCCGACGATGATGGCGCGGGAGGCATCGGCCAGAAGCACGTCGCTCTCGCTGATGCCGCCAACCGCCGCGTGCAGCGCCCGGACCTTCACCTCGCTGGTTCCCACGCGCTCGACCTCGTGCTTGAGCACGTCGACCGAGCCCTGCACGTCGGCCTTGATGACGACGCGGATCTCCTTCACCGCGGCGTCCTTCATCTGCGTGAGCAGGCTGTCGAGCGTGACCTTCGGCTGGGCCAGGTGCGTCTCGCGCTCGCGCTCGCGCCGCTGCTCCGCGGCTTCCTGCGCCTGCTTGAGCGACTCGACGATGTAGAACTTGTCGCCCGCGTTGGGGATGACGTCGATGCCGCTGATGCGGACGGGCGTCGCCGGACCGGCTTCCTTCAGCCGGTTGCCGCGGTCGTCCATGATGTCGCGCACGCGCCCGAACGCCCGCCCGGCGACGACGAAGTCGCCGACGTGCAACTGCCCGTCCTGCACGATGACATTCGCCGTCGCGCCGCGGCCTTCCTCGATCTTGGCCTCGACAACCGTGCCGCGAGCCGGCCCGCCGTAGTCGGCCTTCAGGTCCAGCACCTGCCCGGCGAAGTCGAGATGCTCGAGCAGTTCCTCGATGCCGACGCCCTTGGTCGCGCTGGTGCGAACGATGTCGGTATCCCCGCCCCACTCGCGCGGGTTCAGCCCCGCCTCGGCCAGTTGCGAGAGCGTCTGGTTGACCCGCGCCTCGGTCGCGTCCGGACGGTCGATCTTGTTGAGCGCGACGACAATCGGAACACCGGCCGCCTTCGCGTGATTGACCGACTCGATCGTCTGCGGCATGACGCCCTCGGGCGCCGACACCACCAGCACCACGATGTCCGTGATCGCGGCGCCGCGCGCACGCATCTGCGTGAACGCCTCGTGGCCCGGCGTATCGAGGAACACGATGTGCTTGGTCTCGCCGCCGACCTTCACCGGCACCCGGAAGGCGCTGGTCGCCTGCGTGATGCCGCCGGCCTCGCCCGCCGCGACGTTCGCATTGCGGATCTTGTCCAGCAGGCTGGTCTTGCCGTGGTCGACGTGGCCCAGGATCGTGACAATCGGCCCGCGTGCCCGGACATCGACCGCGGCACGGTCCGTGAACTGCTCGGTGACGATCTGCTCGGCCGTCTTGGCCTCGGTCACTTCGAGATCGATGTTGAACTCGAGCATCAACTCCTGCGCCTTGGCGGGGTCCATCGCCGAGTTGGCGGTCAGCATGATGCCTTCGAGGAACAGTTTCTTGACGATGTCCGACACCTTCACGCCTGTCGTCGCCGACAGGTCCTTGACGGTGAACGGCGCGGCGATCTGCACCCTGCCGCCGGTCTCGGCCGCGCTGGCGGCCCGCTCGTGGGGGTGCGAGTGTTCCAGGCGCCGGGCCTGCTGGCGACGGGCCTTGAGGAAACCGCCGGCACGCGACAGCCGCGCTTCACGCTCGATCAGGTCCTGCTCGCGCCACATGCCGCCCGAGAGAGCCTCGTCTCCCGCGCGACCGCGACGCCGCGCCGGCACGCCGCGCGAGGCATCCGTGCCCGGGCCGACCGGACCGGGCTTGCGCTTGCTGGTGTTCCGGCGCGGGCTGCGACCGCCATCGTCCTCCGCCGCGGGCGCGCGGCCGGGGCGTGAGTCGGACCCGGCGGCATCGCGCCGGGGGCGCGGACGCTCGATCTGCTCGGGCTGTTCGATGCGAACGACCTTCGGGCCGGTGAGTTTGATCTGCTGCTTCTCAACGAGTTTCGGACCCGCCGGCGAGATGATCTTGGGCCGGATCGGCACGTTCTTGGGCGCCGGGGTCACCTTGGACTCGGGACGTTCCGTCTTTGGCCGGGCCGGCGCGGGCTTGGTCGCGGGCGCGATTGCCTGCGGCTCGACCGCGACAGGAGTTGCGATCGGCTCTGCCTTCGGCGGTGGCGGCGCGGCGGGCGCTTCGACACTCGGTGTGACCTGCTCGACCGGTTCTTCCGGCGCGCCGGGGGCCGCGGCGGGCACCGCGCGGCGGGTGCGCACGGGCGGCGGCGCGGCCTCAACGGTCGCGACGCCACCTTCGCCGCTCTCGGTCTCATCCGCGGACTTGGCCGACTTGGCGCGGGATCGCGATGCGCGCTTGGGCACAGCACGCAGGGCTTCGACGTCGACGTGCGACGACGACTCGACCGCTGTCACCGCCGCTCCCGCGGTGAACCACTCGCGGATGCTGGCCTCCAGCCCCGCGGAAACGGTGCTCATGTGGCCCTTGATCTTGTCCTTGGGGATGCCCTCGGCCCAGCACTTGTCCACGACGGCCTTGGGTGGCACGCCAAGTTCCTTCGCGATCTCAGATATCCGCTTGTTCGCCAACTGTGTCTCCAGCCCTGACCAACCGCCCGTCCCCAAAACCTTCGCATCGGCCGCGACGACCTACACACTCATGAACCGCCCAGAATGTCCGCCGCGCGGGCGTCGTCCTCCGCCGTGACGGCGGCCGGCGTCTCGCCCTCGCCCTGAATCCCCTCGCCCGAGAGCAGGCGCGAGGCGGTGTCCATCTCCTCCTGCTTGCGGCGTTCGGCCTCTTCCTTGGCTTTCTGCTGCTCCTCGGCAACAACCTTGGCCTTTTCGGCGCATACGCGGACCATCTCCGCGGCGGTCGTGTCGGGGACACTCAACTCGTTCTGCAGCACCTCGGCGCCGACCTCCTCGATGTCGAACACGCTGATCATGCCCAGCGCGGCGAGGCGATCGACCATTTCTTCGGTCACGCCCTCGACGGTGAGCAGCGTCTGCTGCAGGCTCTCCAGGCCCTTGTTGAACTCCTCGGGCGTGAGGATGTCGACATCCCAGCCGGTGAGCCGCGCGGCCAGGCGGACATTCTGCCCGCGTTTGCCGATGGCCAGGCTCAACTGGTCATCGCGCACGACGACCGTCGCGCGACCGAGTTCGAAGCACAGCGAGATCTCGGCGACCTCGGCGGGCTTGAGCGCGTTCTGGATGAGGATCTGGCTCGACTCGTTCCATCGGACAATGTCGATCTTCTCGCCATTGAGTTCATCGACAATGTTCTTGATGCGGCTGCCGCGCACGCCGACGCACGCGCCGACGGCATCGACCTTGGAATCGACGCTGGACACGGCGATCTTGGTTCGGTAGCCGGCCTCGCGGGCCATGGCCTTGATCTCGATGATGCGCTCGGCGACCTCGGGCACTTCGACCTCGAAGAGGCGCTTGATGAAGTCGGGGTGTGATCGGCTCAGCACGATCTTGACCTGGTTGCCCACGTCGCGAACATCCAGCAGCAGGCATCGGACGCGGTCGCCGGGCTGGAACTGCTCACCGGGAATCTGCTCGCTCCGCGGCATGAACGCCTCGGCACGATCGATCGTCACAACCAGCGAGCCGCCCTCGTAGCGCTGCACCGTTCCGGTGGCGATCTCGCCGACGCGCTTGGAGAACTCCTCAAAGACGCTCTGCCGCTCATCATCGCGGAACCTCTGAATCATGACCTGCTTGAACGTCTGCGCGGCGATGCGCCCCAGTTCCTGCGGGCTCATCTCCATGGGCTCGCCGTGCCGGAAGAGTTTGAGTTGGCCCGTCATCGGGTCCAGCGTGCACGCGAACTCGTCGGCATCGAGCGTGTTGAAGTGCTTTCGCGCGGCAGACACCATCGCCTGCTCGAGGTCGCGCACAAGCATGGTCTTGTCGATCTTGCGATCACGGGCGATCGAGTCGAGGATCCGCATCATCTCCGCGGTGTTCATTGCTGGGTCCTGATGAATCGGGTTGTCTGAATGTTGGGTTGTCGAATCGGCACATCTCAAAAACACGAAAGCCACGAACGCCGCACGCTCGTGGCCCCTCTCAAGGCCGCGGCAGGCCGCCAACGAAGGCGACCGACCGCCGGGAACTCGTACGCCTGGCGGCTCAGGCCATGACCACCTCCGGGTCAGGCCCGACCACCGGGCGGCCGAGGGCCGCGCGTGGGGCGGGGGAGGCGGCCCGGGTGCAAACCCCGGCCGCGGGCATCACAAACGCCTCACCAAGCATGGCTCTGAACCATCATCATCGCGGTGCTTCCCATGGGACAGACTGCGTGCGCAAAGAACAGGATGTCCGGGGATGGTACGGGCACAGCCGGGCAGGGTCAATCCGGCCTTGTCCGGGGCTCAGACGCGGTCGTCCGGTTCGATGGACCGGACGATCTTCAACGCACGCTGCCCCTTGAACTGCCCGATGTTGGCGAGGAACCGCTTCTGGTTCTCGACGCACAGCACCACGTTCCCGTTGGCAGCACGCTCGGTCACCACCAGGTCGCCCACCGACAGACCCATCAGGTCACGCATGGTGATCGTTGTTTCCGCGAGCAGTCCGGTGACCGTCACCGCGGCGTGATTCAGAGTGCCGGCAATGCGTTTGTTCATGTCCGGGCTGCGGACGAGCCGCGCCGTGTTGAACCACGACTGGCTCGCCAGCACTTCCATGATCGGCTCGATCACGTTGTACGGGATGCACAGGTTCATCGTGCCCGCGCGGTTGGCCATCTTGAGTTCAAAGCCGATGACCACCACCACCTCGTTGGGCGGCACGATCTGCACGAGTTGCGGGTTGCTCTCGGTCGCGACGATCTGGAAGTCCAGTTGCTTGATGCCCGCCCACGCCTCGGCCAGTGCCGACAGCCCACGCGATGTGACCTTGCTGATCAGTCTCGTCTCGATCATCGTCATCGGACGCTGCGGGATGAACAACTCCGCGTTGGTCCCGCCCAGCAGGCGGTCGATGATCGGATAAATGATCAGCGGCGAGATCTCCAGGCAGATCTGCCCCTCCAGCGGCTTGGCCTCGATGAGGTTGAAACTCGTCGGGTTGGGCAGGCTGCTGATGAACTCGGCGTAGGTCATCTGCTCGCAGTTGGCGACCTTGACCTCGACGATCGTGCGCAGGAAGCCCGACAGCGATGCGCCGAAGTTCCGGGCAAAACTCTCGTGCAGCGTCTGCAAGGCCCGCATCTGGTCCTTGCTGACGCGCTCCGGCCGCTTGAAGTCATAGGGCCGGACCTCGACGTGCTCGAGGTCGCGCCGATGCCGCGAAAAGATCTGGACCGCGCTCTCCTCTTCCTGCACATCGCCGGCATCGACCGCCGCGAGCAGCGCGTCAATCTCTGATTGGTCCAGAACGTCGGCCATGTCGGGCTCGCCTTGGCGCAATGACCACCGGCCGCGACGCGACCAGCCGGAGTGACTATCGGACGGCGGGTGTTCGGTCCTTGAGACGGGCTGACCACGACCTCCATCCCTACGCTCCCACCTTGTCCGCTCCCAAGCGGCGGGCTGCTCGGGGGCAACCGTCAGCCGGTGCCGGAGGTTCAACTACCACCATGCGAATCGCCTTCCCCGTTCTCTGGACCGTGCTTCTCCTGTCATTCTCCGCACTTTCACACCCATCGACCGCGTTCGGGCAGTTCGGCGAATCCGCGGTCAAGACCCGGGTCGTCGCCGAGCACGCTCAGGCGGAGCCGGGCGGCCGGCTGGTCATCGCGGTCGAACTCAATCACGACGACGGTTTCCACACCTGGCCCTCGGCGCAGACCGAGTTGCCGGAGGAGGTCGCGGGCATTGCGATCCGTACCGAAGTGGGACTGCTGGGGCCCGCGTGGGCCGCGCTCGACGGCGTGCAGTACCCCCCGACCCACCCGGACCTTGTCGCCAACCCGACCGGTGGCCCGCCCATCCGCGCGCCGCTCTTCTCCGGGCGCGCGGTGGCGTTTGCGCGGCTGCATATCGCACCCGATGCGCCGCTGGGCGAACAGTCGATCCGTATCGCCGTGAACTTCCAGGCCTGCGACGCGACCAACTGCCAGTTTCCCGAAGAGCAGGAGCACGAAATCAAGATCACGATCGTCGCGGCGGGCAGCCCAACCGGCGCGCCGACCGACCCCGCGCTCTTCGCCTCGCTGGATTCCGACGCGTGGGGCAACGCGCCCGAGTTCGCCGCCACGGTCCCGGGGCCCACGACCACGCCCGCGCCGGCAACAACCGACCAGAAGCCGGTTCCGCCACCGAGCACTCTTCTGGGCTTCAGGCTCGGCAGCAACATCGTGGTGCTGGCGCTTGCCGCGGCGATCGGCGGCCTGGTTCTGAACCTCACGCCCTGTGTGCTGCCGGTGATCCCGATCAAGGTGATGACGCTCACGCAGCACGCCACGAGCAGGCGGCATGCCATCGTGCTCGGCCTGTGGATGGCGCTGGGCGTCGTTGCGTTCTGGGCGGCGATCGGGTTGCCCATGGCGCTTGTCAGCCGATTGCTCGACCCGTCGCAACTCATCTTCGGCATCTGGTGGGTCTGCATGCTCATCGGGTTGATCGTGGCCCTTCTCGGCCTGGGAATCATGGGGCTGTTCACCTTCAACCTGCCGCAGTCGGTGTACATGATCGAGACCAAAGCCGACAGCCCGTTCGGCTCATTCCTTTTCGGCGTGCTTGCCGCGGTGCTCGGCCTGCCATGCTTCGGGTTCGTCGCGGCGGGTCTGCTGGCTCCCGCGGCAACAATGCCGGCACCGCTGATCATGGCGGTCTTTGTCGGCCTCGGTGTCGGCATGGCCGCGCCGTATCTGGTGCTTTCGGCATACCCGCAACTGCTCAAGTTCATCCCGCGCACCGGCCCCGCGAGCGAACTGGTCAAGCAGGTCATGGGCATCCTGCTGCTCGCCGCGGCGGCGTTCTTCATCGCCGCGAGCATCGACGTGCTGCTCTCGGAGTTCCCGTATCTCGCGGGGTCGATGACGTGGTGGTCGGCAGGATTCTTCATCGCCCTTGCAGGGCTGTGGATGACGATTCGGACATTCCAGATCACCAAGCGCCCATTGCCGCGGCTTGTGTTTCCGGTGCTGGCCGTGGCGATGACGCTCGGGATCGGCGTGTTTGCCAACGGGCGTCTCACGAGTGATCGCGAGAGTTACTTGGCGCGTCAGGCAGCCATGTCCTCGGCGGGCACGCTGGCCGAGGTGCCCGCGGGCGTCTGGCTGCTCTACACGCCGGAGTTGCTCGCGACGGTTCGAGAGTCGGGACGTCCTGTCTTTCTTGACTTCACCGCGATTTGGTGTGTGAACTGCAAGGCGCTCAAGGCGGCCGTGCTCGACCCCATGAAGGAGGAGTTCAAGGCACGGGGCGTCGTGCTGTTGGAAGTGGACTGCTCGTTCCGTTCCAGCCCCGGCACCAAACTGCTGGCCGACTTGGGCCGGACCGGAGTGCCGCAGTGGGCGCTCTACGCGCCCGGGGCCGAGAAGCCGCAGTTCATCGAGTTCACCACGCAGTCGGTCTTGAACGCCTTGGACCACGCGGGCGTGCCCCGTGGCGGGCAGGCAACAGGGGGCACCGCGTCGATTCGACCATGAAGCCCTGAACCAGTCAGGACTTGACTCTCCGCCCCGACCGGCCGATAGTCTGTCCGCGTTTGCGGGCGTAGCTCAGTGGTAGAGCGCTACCTTGCCAAGGTAGAAGTCGAGGGTTCAAGTCCCTTCGCCCGCTTTGATCCGACCAATCCCACGCCCCGCCCTCTTGCAGGCGGGGCGTTTGCGTTTTTGCGGGCGCATTGATCGTCGCAGCGTTCTCGGACCCGGCCTCGGGGCGTTCTGCCCGACTTCAGAGCGATCGAGCAGACCCTCGCGGCGGCTTGGCCGGCGGCGGCTTGATGAGTTCGGGCTCGGGATCGAGAGGGTTCCACCCCTTGCCGCGCCACGGTGTGCCGCATTCGGGGCAGATCAACCCAGCCGGGTCGAGGCCGGCAAAGTCGTAGTGGCAGTTTGGGCAGTGATACTCGCCGCGAACGGTGCGCGGGAGCGCGAGGATGAACGCCCCGCCTGCGCCGATGAGCATGGTGTAGGGCCAGAGCAGCACGAGCAGGAGGCTGGCACGCTTGCCGCCAAAGGGCCCGGCTTCGCCGCCGAGCAGTTGATTCACGGCCACCAACACCAGCACCGCCGCGACCACCACGCCCACACCCGACCACGTCCGACGAAGCCGCACGGCCAGGAACCACACCAGCACAAGATAGATGACCGGGAAAATCACGGGGGGTTCCCGCCGCAAAGCCCGCGGGGCGAGGGCGAAACTGTGCGCGCAACGAAGCGGCACCGGATTATGGTAGTTCGAGCGGGCGGCGGGGTCGGAGTCGCGCGGCGGAGGGGGTTGGTATGCCGCGTGGCGCGGGGCGGCGAGGTCAGTAGAGGGAGGCCCGTTCATGCCGCTGCGCGGCATACATCGAGCAGACGCTCGATGCCACACTGCTGCACTACTTCCCCGCCTGGAAGAACGTCTTGAGCGAGTCGTAGATGTCGTCGCGGCCGTTGACGCGGCTGACGACCACCTGCCCGCCGGGCTCGCCGCCAAAGGATTCGCGCAGGATGTTGATGAAGTTGCCGCTGCCGTAGGGGCTGGCAACCTGGCAGTATCCGAACATGTTGCAGCGCGGGGCGAGGTGCTTCTCGAGCAGTTGCACGCACAGGCGGTTGTCGGCCTCCGAGGAGTTGTCGCCATCGGAGAAGTGGAACAGGTAGATGTTCCAGTCGGCCGGGTCATAGGAGGAGTCGAGGATTTCCTGGGCCTTCTGCAGCGCGCTGCTGATGCGCGTGCCGCCGTCCTCGCGCACGGTGAAGAACGTCTTGCGGTCGACCTCGTGGGCCTGCACATCGTGCACGATGTAGCGTGACTCGATGCCCTCGTAGTTTCTTCGCAGCCACGTGTCGATCCAGAAGGCCTCGAGGCGGACCAGTTCCTTCTGCTCGTCGCCCATCGAGCCCGAGACGTCCATCATGTAGATGATGACCGCGTTGGACTGGGGCTTTTTGACTTCGTTCCACGAGCGGAAGCGCAGGTCGCGTTTGATGGGAATGATGATGGGGTTGTCGGGGTCGTAGGTCCCCAGCGCGAGTTGACGCTTGAGCGCCTCGCGGTAGGTGCGCTTGAACACTCGCAGCGATTGCGGGCCCACCGGCCGCACGCCGCTGTACTTGTCGCGCACGGTCGTGAGCCGGTGCTCGCCCTTGGGCTCGATCCGCGGCAGTTGCAACTCCTGCCCGAGGATGTCGGCCAGTTCATCCAGCGAGACATCGACCTCGAGGATGTGCTTGCCGGGCTGGTCGCCGCCGCTGCTCTTCTGCCCGCCACCCGGCGCCGCATCGCCTTCCTCGCCTTCCCCCATGCCGACGCCGCCGGAGTTGTCGCCGTAGCGGAAGGTCGGGATGTCGATGTCGTGGACCGGTATGGAGACTAGTCGGTCGCCCTCGCGGGCGATGAGTTCGCCGCGCGAGATGAAACGCCGCAGGTCCTTGCGGATCTTGCCGCGGACGATCTGCCGGAAGCGCTGGTGGTCTTGTTCGATCTTGTTGACCATCGTGCCGTCCTGACACCAGCCGGTGCGCACCAAACCCGTGCGGGTTGCATCGGCCCAAAGAGACGCGCTCTCCAAGAGCATGCCCCTCGGTCCGGGCCTGTCCACCGGATCCACTATCGGCTTTGGCGTGCCCCCCAAAGTCCGACGAATCGCCTGCGCGACCTCAATCGCGCCGACTGCTGTTATACGGACTCGGGACGATCGGTGTGCGAGGAATCCCCGTGTGTTTGTCGGGCAAGGCGCCGCCATACCCAGACCCCCGCCGCGAGCCCCAGCGGCCCGGCGACAGCCAGTTCCGCGACCCGGTTCACGAGGTCCGCCGCGACGCCCGGAGCCGCGGCGTCGATACTGGCCGCGCCCAACGCGCCGCCCGCGACCGCCGCGGATGTGAGGCCCACGGCCCACTCCCGGAGTCCCAGAGGCACGGGCGACAGCATCGCCACCTGGCTGGCGACGGCGACCGCCGCGGCATCGTGCCATGACAGCGGTCGGCCGACGATCGCAAACAGGAGCGAGTAGCGCAGCATCCACACGCCGCAATCGGCGATGCGGAGCGCGACCACCAGCGCGTAGGCCCGAGTTGGACCGCGCGCGATCGTCGCGGCCACAATGGCCAACGCCGCGATTGCGCCCGCTCCTGCCGCGATCCATGCATCGTGGGCCCCGCGGGTCGCGAGGACGACAAGCAGCACACCCCCGAGGCCCGTCGCGCCGCACACGATCTGCTCGCCGATCACACGGATGGATGCGAAGACCGGGACCGTGTTCACGGCTTTGTGATACGCAACGCGGCCGACAAGCCCGGGGCGCATGGGCAGGTGGTTGAGCAGCCAACTGCTGAAGATCAACGCGAGCATCTCTGCGTACCCGATGCGCCCAAATCGCCGCGTGAGCACGAAGAACGAGGCCGCGGTGATGGAAACATTGACCACGGGGAGCAGCAGGACGAGCGCGACCATCCATGCCGGCGCGCTCCGCGCGCTCTGGACGCCCGGCCCGATCACGTCGGTGCGCGAGGCAACTGCAAACACCGCCGCGGCCAGCAGCAGTACGCCGATGCCATACAACACGGCCCGGCGCAGGTTGCCGCGACGGGCGACTGCCGCGACGATCGGCGCATCGGTGGTCACCTTCCGGCCGGCGCATCGCCGGGCCCAGGGGCCTCTTCGGCCAGTTCGCGGATGGCGATGGTCGCCAGAGTGCGGACGCCCTCGCGCAGACGTTCACGCAACAGTCGGGCCAGGTCGCTCAGTTCGGGCCTTCCCGGCCACGCATCATCGGCAAGAACGGGCGAATCGGCCCGGCCGACTCGCACCGTGAGCATGAAACGCAGGATGTGCTCGTCGCCATCGGCCAGCGCGGCCGCATCGAGCGGCTGAAAGGCGGGTGTCTGCATGCCCGAGGGTGTGAACGCAAGGATGATGAGTTTCTCGGCCCGGGAGCCGGAAGCGAACCGGTTGACGCAAGACCGCGCCAGCAGGTCGACATCCAACTGCGACACCGTCGATGCATGTTCCCTCGACGAGAGTTTCTCTCGAAGTGCGAGCAGCGCTTCGGCCAGTTCTCGCGGCGTGCCGCTCTCGATCCATCCGACAAACGAAGGGATGTCGGCCGATGCGCGGAACGATGCGGGCCGCGCCACCGGGCCGGCCTCCGTGCTCAGGCACATCGGGCCGGGGTCGAAGAAGCCGCGCTGGTTCATGCGGAATCCCTGCACGACGCGCCACCGCATCCGCACCGGCTCGGAGGCCACACGCTGCAAAATCCCGCCGAGCAGCCCGGAGTCGGCCCAGACCGTCGCTTCCATGCGTTCCCCCGGCAGGATGCGCAGCCGCCGGTTCAGATACATGATCTCGTGCAGGTTCGGCACACGCATCCGCTGCACGCCCAGGTCGACCATCGGCGCAAGCAGGAACCGCGAGTTGATCGGCTTCTCCGGGCCGACCGCCAGCGCAAACGGCGAAGTGTTCTGGATCGTGAACCGCAGCGCGACCTTGTCGGTCAGGCTCATCTCGTCCTTCACGGGCACCACGCTCATGTCCATGAACCGCCTCGGGTCGGCGATCATGGCTTCGAGGGTCGAAGGCACTTCGTCGCTGAGTTGCTGCATGCGGCGCGCCAGTTCGGTCGCGGGCACCTGCACGCCCGCGATGTCCGCGTGCCGTGTCCGGCAATAGGCCCCGGCCAGAGAACCGGCCAGTTGCGTCGCGAGCGTCGAATACACCTTGATCGCGGCGTCGCCCTGCCCGCGCGATTCGGCAAGGATGCCCAGGCCCATCATGGCCAGCGGGTCCTGCCTGGCCAGCGCGGACAGTTCCGCGGCGGCGCGGTCGTGCTCGCCGGCGCGCATTGCCGCGAACGCATCGAGCCTGCGTATCACGAGCGGGTCCGCCCCGGGATCCTGGCGCAGTTCGTCGATCCACTCGGCAACTCGTTCGGTGCCGCGTCCGGCCCACAGGACCAGCCATGCGCGTTCGGTACGAATCGATCGAGCCAGGCCCTCGGCCTGCTCGTCGGTCATTTCTTCGGGGCGTTTCTGCGGATCGGTGATCGACTCGAGCGATCGGCGGAAGGTCTCGACGGCCTCGGCAACCGCGTATCCGACAAGTTCAGGGTCCGCCGTCGCGGCGCTGGCGACGACACGGGCCCGCTCCAGCGGGACCGGCAGTCGCGCATCGGACGGGTCCGCGATGCGGTCGATCATCTGGCCGGCGGCTTCCGCCTTGGCCTTGCGGGATCGGAGCCTCTCCCGGGAGTCCTCCAGTTCATTGTTCATCCGCGCGACGACCGCGTAGGCCCCGGCAACATTCCAACTCGAAACGAATGCCTCGGCGTGTTCCTGCGGCGAGAGTTCCTGGCCGCGGGCCCCCCGCAAGGCCGTCAGCGTCTGGTAGAACCGCGATGCGGCATTGACCGCGCCGGCGTTGCCAAGTTCCTGCGCAATGGCCGCGTGAACATCCGGGTCGAACGGATCGGCCTTCAGAACATTGAACAGGAGTTCCAGCCGACCCACGGCGTCGGGGACGCGCTCGGCGAAGTACGCCAGCGCGAGCGTCGCCGCATCCTTGTTGGTCGAATCGAGAGCGCTCGCGCGGGCGAGCAGACGCACGAAAGCCTCATCGTCGCCGCGCTCGCGCGAGAGCAACGCGGCATCGAGCGCGAGGCGCGACCGGATCGACGGGTCGAGGCGGTCGCCCTCGGGGCCGAGCATCCGCGTGTACGCCGCGAGTCGCTCCTCGACGTTCTGAAGTTTGCTGATCCGGGACGACACCACGGCCAGAAGAGTCACGGTATCGGAGGGATCGAGCATCGCCAGGCGGCGCTGCAACTGCTCGACGCGGTCGGCATCGCCCGCCGCGGTCCAGGCCTGGATCTGTAGGCGGAGAATGTCCTGATCATCGGGGTCCGTCTCCGATGCGACGGTGAGGAGTTCGGCGGCGATGCGGTAGTCGCGCTCGATGGGGGCACGGCGCGACTCTGGATCGGATTGCAGTTTCAGGTCGGCTGTCGCAAGCCGCGCGACGGACCTCGCGGCGATCCCAAGGGCAATCGGGTCGTCGGCCGGCGGCTTCTGCGCCGCGGCCCCGGGAACGGGCTGGGCCGCGGCCGCGGCCATGAGCGTCGAAGCGCAAGCCGTGGCGACGACAAACCGGCGGACGAGGGAGGAGGATCGCATGGTCAGTTGTTCCAGAAGAATGCGCTGCAGGCGACAACGGCGAAGACCGCCCAAGGCAGGAGTTCTACGACGCCGGTGAGCCGCGGGCTCGCGCCCGGAAAGAACAGTCGGGAAGCGGTCAGGGCGAACAGAAACTGGCCGCCGGCCACCAGCAGGCCGCCGACCAGCAGACTCAATCGGACGGGGAAGCCCACCCGGTTCGGCAAATCGAAGATGACGATCAGCCCGGCGACGACCATGACGAATGCCCAGAGGGACATGCACGAGGCCAGCGCGAGCCACGAGATGCGGTCGTTCCACGTCACCCGGTCGCCCTCCTGGCGTACCGAACCATCGGTCAACCCATGGCCATGGTCATGAGGAACTCGGCGTTGGTCTTGACCTTGCCCAGTCGGCTCTTGAGCAGTTCCATCGCCTCGACGACGTTCATGTCGGCCAGGACCTTGCGCAGCCGGTAGACCAGTTCCAGTTCCTTGCGGTCAAGGAGCAACTCCTCGCGCCGCGTGCCGGAGGCGGCGACGTCGATGCAGGGGTAGATGCGCTTGTCCATCAGTTTGCGGTCGAGGTGCAGTTCGCTGTTTCCGGTACCCTTGAACTCCTCGAAGATGACCTCGTCCATCTTGGAGCCGGTGTCGACCAGCGCTGTGGCGACGATTGTGAGCGAGCCGCCGTTCTCGATGGCGCGGGCCGCGCCGAAGAACTTCTTGGGCCGCTGCAGCGCGCCGGCGTCGATGCCGCCAGACATGATCTTGCCGGTGTGGGGCATCTCGTTGTTGTACGCGCGGGCAAGACGCGTGATTGAGTCGAGCAGGATGACGACATCATCGCCGAACTCGACCATCCGCTTGGCCTTCTCGATCACCATCTCCGCGACCTGCACGTGGCGCGAGGCCTGCTCGTCGAACGTGCTCGCGACGACCTCGATGTTCGGCCCGCCGCAGTTGCGCCGGAAATCCGTCACTTCTTCCGGCCGCTCATCGACCAGCAGCACGATGATCTTCGTGTCGGCGTAGTTCTGCGAGATGGCCTTGGTCATCTTCTGCAGCAATACCGTCTTGCCGGTTCGCGGCGGCGCAACGATCAACGCGCGCTGGCCCTTGCCGATCGGCGCGACGAGGTCCACGATCCGCATCTCGATCTCGTTGGGCGAGGTCTCGAGTATGAACCGCTGCTCGGGGTGCAACGGTGTCAGGTCCTCGAAGCCCGACATCTTGCCGATCGTCGTGGGCGGCTTGCCGTTCACCTCGTCCACGCGCAGCAGCGCGAAGTACTTCTCGCTCTCCTTCGGCGGGCGGATCGCACCCCGCACCACCATGCCCTTGCGCAGGCCGAAGCGCCGGACCATCGTCGGCGAGACGTAAATGTCGTCCGGGCCCGAGAGGTACGAGTTCTCCGGCGAACGCAGGAACCCGAACTTGTCGGGCATGATTTCCAGCGTACCGTCGCCGAACATCAGGCCTTGCTGGGCCGCTCGGGCTTTGAGAATCTTGAAGATCAGGTCCTGCTTCGGGATCTGATACACATCCTCAAGGCCGGTCTCTTCCGCGACCTTGTGCAGATCGGCGATGTCCATCCGCTGCAACTGCGCAATGGTCAGTCCCTTGCGGGCCTTCTCCACGTCGCCCTTGCCGATGACCTTCTCGAGTTCCGCCGCCTCGCGTTCGAGTTCCTCATCCGAGGGAAGCGTGAAGTCCAGCGGCCGATGCCACCCGCCCCCTCCGCCCCCGCCGCCCCCACCGCCCCCACCGCCCATTCCGTCCCCACCCATGCCGCCGCGGCGCTTCTTTCGCTTCCGGCGGTTCTTGCTCATGAACCCGCCCCCGCTGTCGCCGTGCCAGTTGCCGCCGCCGCCATGATGCTGGTGCTGCGGGCGGTCGTATGACTGGCCACCCCCCCCCCCACCACCCCCGCCCCCCCCGCCTCCGCCGCCGTGTCCACCGCCGGCGTGTGCCTGCTGACCAACTGGTGCCTGACCATTGCCGCGGTCTTGCCGCTGCTGGTCCGATCGGGCCTCAGGTCCGCGGTCTGGCTTCGGCTCGGTCCGCGGCTGCTCGACCCTCGCTGGGCTCGGCGCTTCGGCGCGCGTGGCCTCGGCCGTTTCGGCCGATTTTGACCGGGACGATTTACCCTCGGATGAGGCCTTTCGACCCGTTCGACCTTCTTTGGCCTCGGACTTCTCTTCCGCAACGCTGGACTGCTTCGCCATGATGTGCTTCTTGTTGTCGCCCGGGCAGCGCGGCCGCGAAACGCGTGGCGGCAACGACTGCAAAAGGGCAGGAAACTGGATGTCGAATGGAGGTGGAAAGACTGGCCCCCGAACCTGCCGAAGGGGTGAACGCGAAGCGCACACCCTGCGGCAACCCCTCAACCGCCGGAGGTCGAAACCTCGCCGACCGGCGAACCGGTGCCGCAACCGCGACAACCGGCGGAACAATGAACAACTATCGTCATGCCCGCCCGTGACCCCCGCGGGCGCGACTCAAGACCGCATCAGTATATCACCCTCGGCGTCGGGACAAGTTGCACGCGGGGTGTGGAAATTTCCGGCCCCTCGGGGACTCGGCGAGCGTCCCGATGTTCACCGGCGCCCGGTTGGAGGCGGCAAAGGGCCAGAGGCGGCCCGTTGTTCGATCTCCGCCAGAACCCGCGCGACATCGCGCTCGAGTTCCGGGAGTGCGCCGTCGTTGGATACGCAGTAATCGGCCCGAGAGCGCTTGGACTGAAGCGGAAGTTGCGCCGATTCCCGACGGTCGAGTTCGGCCTCGTCCCAGTTTCGAGACTCCCTGACCCGCCGCAACCTCGCTGCGCGCGCCGCATCCACAAACACCACCGCATCGCACTCGGCATCCAGCCCCGCCTCGAAGAGCAGTGGTGCATCGACGATCACCGCCCGAGCGCCCGCCGCGGCACCCTCTCGCGCGGCCTGCGCGCGGTCCTGCCGGACGAGCGGGTGCACCAGATCCTCCAGCCGCTTGCGCTCCGCGGCATCGGCGAAGACGATCTGCGCGACCTTGGCGCGGTCAACCTTGCGCGTGCCCGACCCGTCCGCCGGACCAAGCACGCCCTCCCCCCACCACCGGACAATCTCCGCGCGCACATCAGGCCTGTCGAGCGCGGCCCGCGCCAGCGCATCGGAATCCACGACGAGACACCCCAGCCGCGCGAAAATCCCCGCGACCGTGCTCTTCCCGGAGCCGATGCCCCCCGCCAGGCCGATCACCGGGATGGTGTTGCCCGCCCTCCGGGGCACACTCCGCGAGTTGCTCATTGTCGATTGTTGGCCCGCCGCGGCGGCGCGCGCCACGTGCAGGCGCACCTGCGCAACCAACTCGTCGGGCCGCTCGACCATCGACCACACCACGCTCGGCGCGCCGGCATCGGCGGGTGTCGAGAGCCCGATCGTCCCCAGCCCGAACAGCCGTTCGCGAAGCGAGCGGTAGATCACCGCCTGCTGGATCACCACCAGCGGCGAATCGACCGTCAGCCGACGGAACACCCCCGACGACGAGACCGCGCGCCGATCTGTCAGCACGTACGAGCGCATCGACAGATCGAGGTGACCCCAGAACACCAGCATGCACATCGCGAAGACGCCCAGCATGAACGCCGCGAGCGGCGAGAGCCCGATCCACCGTTCCATCGCCAGGTACACCAGCGCCGCGGAAACGATGACGAGTACCAGAAATGCCCTCCATCGTCGCAGCACGACCGATGCGACACCGGGCCGGAAGGCCAGGATCACGCGCTCACCCGGCAGCAGGCACGCGCGGACATCGCGCGGTAGCCGGTCCGCGGCGGTTGCGTTCGGCGTCGCCGCGGGGCTCATACCCCTGGTCCCTCCCCCTTCCCGCCGACGCCGTCGAGCACGCCGATATCCGGGAGGTTCCGCCACAACCCGTCATAATCCAGCCCGTAGCCGACGACAAACTCGTCGGCGATGTGGAAGCCGGAATACTCGACCTCGACGTGCTCGTCTCGCCCCTGCGGCTTGTGCTTGTTGAGCAGCACCGCGATTCGCAGCGACGCCGGGCGCTGCGCTTCGATCACGCGGCGGAGCAGGCCGAGCGTTCGGCCCGAGTCGAGAATGTCATCGACGATGAGCACGTGCCGCCCGGCCAGATCGGTCGGGAGGCCGCCCTCGATCGTCGCGCCCTGCGAGGTCGTGGAGGTGCCGGGGTAACTGGAGATTGTCACGGGGCGGATCGACATCTGCACCGGCATGTGGCGGATCAGGTCCGCCGCGAAGACCAGCGAGCCGGTGAGGATCGGGATGAGCACCACGCGCGGCTCGACCCCGGGCTCGCCAGCGCCGGAGGCCAGCAGGTCCGCGGCGATCCGGTGGCCGAGTTCCTCGACGCGCCGGGCGATCTGGTCTCGGGTGATGAGCACACGGGCGATGCGCATGGCACACGATACCGCGCCGAGGGGTCTGGCGCACCGTCTTCTTCCGGCAACCCGCGGCACGGGGGTTGGGGTTTTGGCCTCTGGCGGCTACGCTTGGGCAACTTTGCCAGGGAGCGCCCCATGCCCATCCGGACCGTCTACAAGGCCCAGATCGAGTACCTCCAGATCCTCGATGAGGATGGGAAACTCGATGAGAAACTCGCAAAGGACACGCTCACCGATGAGCAGGTCCTGTTCGCCTACGAGTTCATGCTCCTCTGCCGCGCCTACGACGAGATCGCGTTCAAACTCCAGCGGTCCGGTCGCATGGGCACCTATCCGCAGAACAAGGGCCAGGAGGCCGCGGCGATTGGTTCGGGCATGGCCGCGGTGAAAGGGCGGGACTTCCTGGTCCCCTGCTACCGCGAGAACGCGGCCCTGTTCCTGCACGGCCTGCCGATGGAGAAGATCCTGCTGCACTGGATGGGCGATGAACGGGGCAACCAGATTCCCGAGGGCGTGAACATGACGCCGCTGTCGATCCCCATCGGCACGCAGATGCTGCACGCGACCGGCATCGCCTGGGCGTACAAGATGCGGAAGGAGGATCGCTGCGTCATCACCTACTTCGGCGATGGCGCGACCAGCGAGGGGGACTTCCACGAGGCGATGAACTTCGCGACGGTGTTCAATGTGCCGTGCGTGTTCTTCTGCCAGAACAACCAATGGGCGATCTCGGTACCGCGAGAGAGCCAGATGGCCAGCGAAACGGTTGCGCAGAAGGGCCTCGCCTACGGCGCACACTGCATCCAGGTGGATGGCAACGACCTGTTCGCCGTGTACAAGGCGAGCAAGGAAGCGATCGACCGCGCCCGCGGCGGGGGCGGCGTGACATTGATCGAGGCGATCACTTATCGCCTTGCCGACCATACCACCGCCGATGATGCGCGGCGGTATCGCGATGAGGAAGAGGTCGCGAGCTGGCGCGGCAAGGACCCGCTCATCCGCCTGCGGAAGTACCTGGAGCGCAAGGGCATGTGGAACGATGCCAAGCAGGCCGCGCACGATGAGAAGAACAAACTGCAGGTGGCGGAGATCGTCAAGAACGCCGAGGGCATCGAGAGGCCATCGGTGGACGACATCTTCGACTACACCTTCGGCACCGAACTGCCTGCGGAACTGCAGCGGCAGAAGGCCACGATGCGGACGACGAGCCTGGGGCAGGACCCGGAGCAGGCGGGGCTGCACGCCGATCGCTCGCGAGCATAATGCACGAATGATTCACCGCAGAGGCGCCGAGTTCGCGGAGAGCGCCCTGTTTCAACGATCCCTCTCTGCGATCTCTGCGTCTCTGCGGTAGATTGAAACGGACTGAACAGCCATGGCGAATCTGACGCTCGTACAGGCAATCAACTTGGCCTTGACTCAGGAAATGGAGGCCGACCCGCGCGTCGTCTGCCTGGGTGAAGATGTCGGCAAGAACGGCGGCGTCTTCCGCGTCACCGAAGGGCTGCAGGCCCGCTTCGGCGCCGACCGCGTGATCGACACGCCGCTCGCCGAATCCGGCATCATGGGAACCGCCATCGGCCTGGCCATGGCCGGCATGCGGCCCATTCCCGAGATTCAGTTCGAGGGGTTCATGGGCCCGGCGTACGACCAACTGGTCAACCACGCGGCCCGCTACCGCACTCGCACCCGCGGGGCGATCACCATCCCGATGGTCATCCGCGTCCCCGTCGGCGGCGGCATCCACGCGCCCGAACTGCACAGCGATTCGCCCGAAGCGATCTATGCGCACACGCCGGGGCTGAAGGTCGTCATGCCCAGCACGCCGTACGATGCCAAGGGCCTGCTGATCGCCGCGATCCGCGACCCCGACCCGGTGCTCTTCTTCGAGCCCAAGCGCATCTACCGGGCCTTCCGCGAGGAAGTCCCCGAAGATGAGTACACCGTCCCCATCGGCAAGGCGAAGGTCGTCAGCGAGGGCACGGACCTCACCGTCATCTCGTGGGGCGCGAGCATCACGCTCTGCCTCGAAGCGCTCGACAGCCTGCCCGAGGACATCTCCGCCGAGTTGATCGACCTCCGCACGATCTACCCGATCGATGAGGACACGATCGCGCAGAGCGTCGAGAAAACCGGCCGCTGCGTGATCGTGCACGAGGCCCCCAAGACCTGCGGCATGGGCGCGGAGATCGCGACGATCATCCAGGAGAAGTGCTTCCTGCACCTCGAGGCCCCGGTGCAGCGCGTCGCGGGCTTCGACACGGTCATGCCGTACTACAAACTCGAACTCGACTACCTGCCTGATGCCAAGCGCATCGCCGAGGCGATCGGGCAGGTGATGGCGTATTGATATTGACGCCGGGGCTGAGTGCTTTGACGAAGCCCCGGGTTGAGAGCAAGCACCGATGCTCACGACGCTCGCACAAAGCAGTCTGTCCGGCGGTGCCGCTCGCGCCATCGCCGAAGAACTTCCCAAGCCCGAAGGCCCGACCCAGACCATCCTCTGGGCGATTCTCGGCGTCGTGCTTATCGCTATCGTCTTTGGCTTCGTCATCAAGATGAAGATGGATGGGGAGCGGTAGTCACGAGGCGAACTGATGCGACGGCAGGTCAAGGACCACGGCGGTCAATCACATGCGGTTCGCATGTCCCGTCGCGAGTTCAGCGCAGTCGTCGCCGAGCGACGTAAACGCGCCCCGATGGCCCCAACCGCGGCACCATCATCACAACGCGCGACACCGCTCTATCGCAAGTGCATCGGATTCATCTGCATGACGCCGTTCGCACTTGGGGCGGCTGCCGCGGCCGCGGCGTTTATTGTGACAGCGGTCGCGGTCGTTTGTCTGCCAGCGATGGCTGTGATGCTGGCACTGGGTGTGAACTGGCGAGCGGGGATCGGCCTGACGCTCGGCCTTGCCATCCCGGCGATCGCCCTGACTTCGTATCGTCGCGGGCCTCAGAATCGCGCTGAGGAACTGGTCACCCTTGGCTGCTGCGGCACATGCGGCTACCCCCTCGATGCGCTCCCACCGACGCCCGCCGGTATGACCCCTTGCCCAGAGTGCGGTTCAACGTGGCGGGTCGCCCCGGCCGCGGCGACCCGCTGCCCCATATGCCAGGCGCCGCTGGGCAACCCAAGAGTTCCCGACGATGGGCGGATCGAATGCCCGGAGTGCGAATCCGCGCTGCGCATACGCATTGATGCCGCGAGAGAGTGACGACCGCCGCATCGCCGTGCCGTGGTACCAGCACTCACCCCTCCGGCGTCTCCAGCAACTGCTTCAACCTCTCCGCCAACTCCCGCGGCAGTTTCCCCAGCCAATCCGCATCCACCAGCCCAACCTCGATGAGGTCGCGCAGGTGTGTGCGGGCTTCGCACAGGCCTTCTGATCTGCGTTCATCTACGTTGATCTGCGGCCCTGCATGCCGTTCGCCATCGGCGCGCCCCCTCTCCCCGCGTGACCGCCGGGTTCCGCCGGAGGGCGCGACAAGGTTGCAACCGCATGAGATTCGGCCTGCGGCCGAATCGCCCTCCCTCACGGTCGGGCTGCTTGCTTGGTGCTCAGCCCGGCAGGCCCGGCACGCTCGCGGCGGGCCAGAGCAGGGCGAAGATCAGGCCCGTCACCAGGCCATAGGCGACGCCGTCGAGGAAGCACAGGAAGATCGCGCGGCCGCCCGCGTTGAACCAGATGCCGTTGGGCATGTGCGAGAACGCGTGGCTCAGCACGCCGATCGTCGCCACGACCTGGAAGACGCGGGCAAACTCCGAGCCCGCGGGCAGCACCGCCCAGGAGACGTACGCGATCAGCATCGTGACCACGAGGAACACCAGGAACGTCAGGCCCATGTTCTTGCCCATGTTCATCTGCGGGAAGATGTTGAGCATACCCGCCGGGCCGGCCTCCCACTTCTTGATGAACTCGGGGTCGCGAGACTGCGCGTTGGTCGCGCAGTTCGGGAACATGTACTGGCCGGGCGCAAGGCCCAGACCGCGCACGTGGGCCATGAACCCGTCCTCATCGGGAAGGGCCTTGTTGTCGCCCTTGTGGTGCGGCAGCACTGCCCAGGCGAGGAAACTGCAGAAGAAGACCGCAACCGATGCCGCGAGAATCGGCATCCAAAGGGCGGTGAGAAACTCCATGCTGGCTCTCCAATCCCCTGAATAGGGGTGAGTGATTCGCAGAACCGAGAGGTCGTGTGCTTTGGATCGACAGACAGATCGTTCCTTGTGGACATTTGTGAAGTGCGGACTTCACTTGATGGCGGGGTGTTCTCAATGGGTCGTTGCGACGACGCCATCCCGTGTAGGCTGAACGATCCGGCGCGAGCGCACAGGTCGTCGTACCTCACCCGCGCGAACGGCCGGACCATGGAGAAGCGAATGTTCGCGCCTCGCGAAACGATGGTCGGCACGGGTGCTCAGAGTACCTGTGAATGTCTCGCTGCGCCGCTCGCGGAAATGCTCGATGAACTCCGCAGAGTTGTCTGTGGTCTTGAAGACCACGAGTACACGCGGCCGATGGGCCCGGTCTTTCTCGATGCGACCATCGGCGGGCACGTGCGGCACTGTCTGGATCACGTGCGGGCGATCACCGAAGGGCTGAGCGCCGGCGCCATCGACTACGACCATCGCGAGCGCGGCACCTCGATCGAGCGTTCGGCCGCGGCGGCGGCAGCGGAATGCGAGTCGCTCGCGGCGTCGTTGCGCGCCCTTATGCCGGTCGAGGCCGCGCGCGGCGTGCGCGTGTCGGTGATACCGCGGCGCGATGGCGAACCGGTCGCTCTGGGCTCGACGCTCGCGCGAGAGTTGGCGTTCGTGCTGAGCCACACGGTTCACCACAACGCGATGATCCGGGGCATGGCGACATCGCTCGGGCGGCCCCTGCCCGGCGCATTCGGCTATGCGCCGTCGACACTCGCACACCAGGACGCAACCGCATGTGCACGGTGACGATCGTCCGCGCGGCGAAGGCCCGCAATGGGCACACGGTCACGCGCATCATCTGCAATCGCGATGAGCAGCGGTCGCGCCCGGCAGAACTGCCGGCGCGCACTGTCGCGTGCGGCCCACGACTCGCCGTCATGCCGATTGACTCGTGCGCGGGAGGAACGTGGGTCGCGGCGACGAATGCGGGGCTTGCGCTGTGCCTGCTGAACGTGAACCTGTCGCCCGCGGTGCCGCGGGGCGCGTGGGCCGGGCGCGGCTCGCGCGGGCACATCATCCCCTCGCTGGCAGACTCGGCGGATGTATTCCAGGCGGCGGAGCGCCTGGGCGCGATGAGCGCCGCGGCGACCGCGCCGTTCAAACTCCTGATTACCGATTCGGCGCGCGTCGTCGTGGCGCGGTCGGACGGCTCGCGGATCGAGGTGTCGCCCGCCCGCTCGATCGATGGCCCGATCATGCACACCTCGTCGGGGTTGGGGGATGATCTGGTGCAGTCGCCGCGACGAGAACTGTTCGAGCGGATGTTCGGCGGCGCGCACGACCTGCTCGAGCGGCAGATCGCGTTTCATGCGCACGGTTGGCCGGAGGCGGGACACCTGAGCGTGGCGATGTCGCGGGCTGATGCGCGGACCATGAGCCGAACGGTGATCGAACTGCATGAATCGAGCGTGCGGCTGGCGTGGACGCCGCTGGATGACCGGCTCCTGCCCGCTTGCCAGACCGTTGAAGCGGAGTTGCCAACCATCGGCGCGGGGTGCGGAACATGAACGCGCCCGCCGCGGCAGCGCAAGCCGACATCCGGGCGCGCCCGCCGGCGCGGGACGGCTTGTATGAAGAGCCCGCCACACAGTTCGAGCGGCTGGGCCGCTGGGAGTTCTGGCCGTGGTGGGCGGTGTATGCGCCGCTTGCGCCATACATCGCGTGGCTGGGACTGCGCCACGGCGGGCTGAGCGTGTGCACGGCGTGCAACCCGGCCATCCCGCTGGGGGGCATCGTGGGCGAGAGCAAGTCGGAGATTCTGGACCTGCTGCCGCGGGAGTGGGTCGCGCCGTTCGCGGTGATCGAGCCGGGGCCGCCCGGGCAGCGCGCGGCCACGCTCCATGAGTTCATCGAGGAGCAATGCGGCTGGCCGCTGGTGCTCAAGCCCGATCGCGGCGAACGCGGCAAGGGTGTGAAGATTGTCGGCAGCGCGAACGAGGCCGCGGCGTATCTGGAAGCGCAACCCGACCGTGTGATCGCGCAGGTCCATCACCCGGGGCCGTTCGAGGCGGGCGTGTTCTATGTGCGCGACCCGAGTGCCGCACACGGATTTGTGTTCTCGGTCACCGACAAGCGGTTCCCGTTCGTCATCGGCGATGGGCGTGCGACGGTTGCCGATCTGATTGATGCGCACCCGCGCTTCCGCCGGCAGCGTGCCGCGCACATGGCCGCGCTTGGCGATCGCGCCGAATTTGTCCCGCTGCGAGGCGAGCGAATCACACTCGCGCGGCTCGGCAATCACTGCCGCGGCACGATGTTCCTGGATGGGCGCGACCTGATCACGCCCCAACTCGGCGCAGCGTTCGAGAAGATCATGGCCTCCACACGCGGCTTGAACTTCGGCCGGTTCGACGTGCGGTACAGCGACTCCGAAGAGTTCGCCGCCGGCAGCGGGTTCTCGATCATCGAGTTCAACGGACTGCTGTCCGAGTCGACAAACATCTACGATCCGCAGTTCGGGTATTGGCGGGCCCAGCGGGTCTTGCGGGAACAGTGGCGGCTGGCGTTCGAGGTCGGCCGCGGCAACATGGCGCAGGGGAGCCGGCCGGCGACCTCGCTCGAAGTACTCGCGGCGGTACGAGCGGAGCGCCGAAGGCGCAACAAGGCCCGGCCACGGAATCTCTGAACGACCACTGCTGGGCGAATCGCGGCCGACTGCTCCTTCCGTTACTCCTCAAGCACCAGACCTTTACGATCAATCTGACCGGAACTGAGGGCCGCGAGCCAGTCGTGCAGGCCACGGGAGAGTGCGCCGCGTGGGAGCACACGATCGGCCCCGGCCCGTTTGGCCGCTTCGAAGGCCTCGATGGCGACGTGAGGGCCAAAGGCGAGCGTCACGATCTGCCGCTCCGAGGGCGCGGCGGAAGGACCCTTGATCCGATTGATGAGATTCAACGCGATTTCGGGGGCATCAAGGTCCACCATGAGGGCGCGGACCGGGCAGTCGGCCAGGCGGGCCTCAAGCATTTCGAGGGTTCGGACAGGCCGCGCGGCGATCCCCGCGGCATCGGCGGCCGCTTTGATCTTGGTGGCCCACAAGAGATCGGCGGCGAAGTAGAGTATCATGCAAGCCCCGAACAGCCGGAGTTCCGGCGCGGGCGGGTACGCGCCGCCACACGCCGCGGCCGGCGCGAATTGCCTGACGACTCGCCAGACGCGCGGAGCGTACGCCGCGCGAAGGCGGGGAGGCGGGCCGACGCCGACCAAGGCGTCTGCGTTGCCGCGGTGGGCCACCAGCAAAGGGACCAGGCCAAGTCATGAGCACGATCTCCCCGTCCAAGCCGAAGTCAGCACCCCGGCGCGAACTGTTCAAGAGCCCGGTGTTCGATGAGGTCGGTCTTCCGCGCGACCCGAACAATCTCTACCTGCAGACGGTGGACACGATGCTCACGGCGGCGGAGATGATGGAACTGCCGCACGAGATCCAGTTGATCCTCGCGCAGCCAAAGAACGAGATCATGGTGCACTTCCCGGTGCGGATGGACAACGGGGAGTTCAAGTTGTTCAAGGGGTACCGCGTCCAGCACAACAACGCGCTGGGCCCCTACAAGGGCGGCGTGCGGTTCCACCCCGACACGCACCTTGAC
Organism: Phycisphaeraceae bacterium; assembly: GCA_019636495.1. Classification (GTDB taxonomy): domain Bacteria; phylum Planctomycetota; class Phycisphaerae; order Phycisphaerales; family UBA1924; genus JAHBXL01. Next base: position 82,388 of record JAHBXL010000008.1, read on the forward strand.
GATGTGAAGAGCCTGGCGTTCCTGATGACGATGAAGACGTCGCTGGTGCGCGTGCCCTTCGGCGGCGGCAAGGGCGGCATCAAGGTCGACCCGCGGAAGCACTCCAACGCGGAGATGGAGCGCATCGTTCGGCGGTTCACTACGGCGATCGCGCATCAGATCGGCCCCGACTATGACATCCCCGCGCCCGATGTGGGCTCGAACGCGCAACACATGGCGTGGATCGCGGACACGTTCACGTTCCTCTCTGAAATGGGCGGGCACAACCCCGAGGCCGTGGTGACGGGCAAGCCGGTTGAGTACGGCGGGTCGCTCGGCCGCGAGAAGGCGACGGGCCAGGGCCTCGTGGACGTGCTGGTGGAACTTGCGCCCGAACTGGGCATCAAGATCGAGGGCATGTCGTTCAGCCTGATCGGCTACGGCAACGTGGGCTCGTGGACGGGCCGCATCCTCGGCCGCATGGGCGCGAAGTTGCACGCCGTGATGGACCACACCGGCTCGATCTTCAACGACAAGGGCATCGATACCGAAGCATTGGCGCTGCACGTGGCCAAGCACGGCGGCGTTGCGGGCTTTGCGAACGCGACGCGCATCACGACCGAGGAGTTTTACAAGGCAAAGGTGGATGCGTTCATCCCCGCCGCGCTGGAGCAGATGATCAAGGAGCCCGAGGCGCACCTGATCAACGCGAAGGTGGTTGTGGAAGGCGCGAACGCGCCGACCACACCCGCGGGCGACCGGGTCCTGAGCGAGCGCGGCATCGAAGTGATCCCCGCGATCCTCGCCAACGCCGGCGGCGTGACCGTGTCCTACTTCGAATGGGTGCAGAACAAGAGTTGCGTGACGTGGGACGCCGAGGAGGTCGACCAGGCGCTCAACCGCCACATGGTCATGGCCGCCCGCCGCACCAAGTTGGCGCGTCAGAAGTTCAGCACCGACATGCGAACGGCTTCGTATATCGCCGCGCTGGAGAACATCGGCAAGGTGTACCAGATCCGCGGCCTCTTCCCGTGATCAGGACGGCCGACAGGAATCACTCAAGGGGCCGGCCCGTGCCGGCCCTTTCTTGATTTTGCCGTCGGGCCGCGCGACCGTAAAACCCGCGAGTGTTACGCGGCGCACAGCGCAGGCACCGGCGCGGGTCGTTCAACAACGATCTGGCTGACCCATCCGCCGTAGCCGTTGCGGCGGATGCCGCTTGCGGCGTAGTCGGGCAGCCAGGTGCATCCGTCGACGAGGTATGAGAAGTCGTGATCGCCGGGAGCGAGGTCGAGGCGGACGAACCACCACCCGCTCGGCTCGCGAACAAGACGGATGGGCGCATCGCGCCAGGCCGTAAAGCCGCCGACGAGTTCGACGCTTTCGGCCTGCGGCAGATAGACTCGGAAGAGATACGTGAACCCGGACTCGCAAACGACCATGCCGCACCTCCCGAATCTGAACGCCGCGCCCCCCCCATGGCGAGAGCCGCGGCGACAGGGCCGCGGGCCGGGGGTGTTATCGGGTGCCGCGGGGCGCGACTTTCGTACACTTGCGTGGGTGGCCGCGACGATTGCCTGGGCGACCTGTTGCAACGCGGCCGCAGGGCCACGCGAGATCGACGGTGCCGGGTCGCCGTCGCAGGCTTCCATTCAGACCGGGCAGCGGGTCTGGGCTTGCGCGGGTGAGACGCTTGTCGTGCCATATACGCCGACCGACGAACAGCGTCGCGCAGGATCGGTGCCTGCACGACTGTCTCGCGGCGATGCGTTGTTCGCGCCACTGTGGTGGATCGGCCGGATCGACGCCACGCCAGGCTCCACACGAGCCGCGCCTGAGCAATCTCCGGGAGCCGCGCTGCTGGCGGCACGCGGCGCATCATGGATGGGCGAGCGCGGCCGCTGGACGGCCATCGCGGCGATTGACACAACTCGGCGTGCGACGATTTCGGCGGACGGCGCGTGGTACCTGGTGATCGACATCCCACCCGACGCGGGCGGATTGGGAATCGTGGTCAACGGACAGCAGGTGCCGACTGGCTGGATTCCGCGGACTGTCGCCACGGCGCGCCCCGCCGCGGCCGGGAACGCGGGGGATGGCTGGCTCGGGGCAGCGCTCGACTCGGCGCGGCGCGACCCGCTCGATCGATGGCGTGCGCGGCTGGCCGCGGGCGAGCCGCTGTCGGCGGTCGGCCCCGCGTCGGACGAGTTCGCGGACCGCGCGGTGGAGGCTCTGGCCGATCAGATCGGGGCGCGCTGGGCTCAGGCGCTGTACAACGTGTCGGAGGCTGACGCCGTGGTCGCCGGGCGATTGCGGCAGCGGCTTGCGCTGATCGTCGACTTCGGCGGTGCGCAGGCGCCGGCCTGGCCGACCGATGCGGCAGCGCTGGACCAACTGCTCGCCGCGCTCCTCGAGCCGCCGCGCGTCGGTGGGGCGCGAACCGCGGCGACGATCGCGCAGGACTGGATCGATTCCCAGCCGCGCGCGGCTTGCTGGATCGCCAACGACGCGGTGATGTTCGACGCTTCAGCGGGGCGCATTGTCTCTCGCATCGCCGTTGTCACGCTGGATGGAACGACCGAGCCGGACCTGCTGATGGTCCGCTCAACCGCAAGTCCGACGCCCCTGGACGTGGTGACGCTTCGTCCACTGAGCGCGGGGACCGGCCTGTTCTCGCTCGAGCCGGATGCGCAGAGTCCGGCGATCGTTCTTGCCGGGATCGGACGGTGGGTCGCTCGGCGCGCGGTGCAGCCGCGGCCGATTGACGCCGCGCCGCCGGGAGCGCCGATCGGCCCATTGCTCGCCGAGTGGACACTCGCATCCTGGCTGAGCGCCTGCACCGATGCGGGCGTTGTCCGTGGCGCGGCCGCACTGGCGGGTCTGGGCCGGCCGCCGGCGGCGCCGGCGCGCGGAACCATGGGGATGCTGCTGGCCGATGCGCCCGCGCCCACGGGCGCACCGGGCGCGGCAGACCTGAGATGGGTGTTGTACATCGAGTGCGGGCTGTCGGGCGCGACGCCGCGCGACGCCGCGGCTCGCGAGGAACTGGTCGTGGCGGTTTCCGGGGCGGGAGGCGAGGCGATGCTCCGCGCGTTCGCGGACGGCCAGATCGTGCAGACATCGGGAGCGTCTACGCGGGCCCGCGTTGTGCGCGATGAACAGGCATGGCGGATCTGGATCCCGCTTCCACCGGAGGTCGTCGGCCGCGGCACATGGCTCAGGCTCGGCGTGCTGCGTACCGAGGTTGGCGGTGTGCGGTCGAGTTGGCCACGCCCCGTGTTCCCGTGGGAGGACCGCCCCTCGCAGGCGGTGTTTGACCTTCGCGCGTGGAGCGGTGTTGAGCGCTAGGCCTCGACGCGGACTGGAAGCGTGGCCGCGATGTTGTCGATGATTGCGTCGGCGGTAACACCCTCGGCCTGGGCCTCGAAGTTCAGCAGCATGCGGTGCCGCAGCGCGGGGTGCGCGACGGCCCGGATGTCGTCGGAGGACGCCGCGGCCCGCCCGTCGAGTAGCGCGCGGCACTTGGCGGCAAGCACCAGCGCTTGCGCCGCACGCGGCGATGCGCCGAGCCGGACATAGCGGTCGACCAGGGGCGTCGAGAACGACGGGCCCGCGCTCTGGGCCGCGCCCTCGCGCCGGTCACGCGGGTGGGTGGCAAGCGTGAGTCGAACCGCGTAATCGAGGATCGGCGGCGCGATCGCGGCGCGATGCACGAGTTGCTGGAACGCGACAATGCGCTCGGCATTCAACACCCGCTCGATCGAGGCGGCGGTACCGGTGGTCGTGCGGTTGAGTATCTCCGCCAACTCGCCGCGGCCCGACGGCCCGACGAGGAGTTTAAAGAAGAAGCGGTCGAGTTGAGCCTCGGGCAGCGGATAGGTGCCCTCCTGCTCGATGGGGTTCTGCGTGGCCATCACGAGGAATGGCCGCGGCAGCGGGTGCGTGGTCCCGCCGATGGTGACGCTGCGCTCCTGCATGGCCTCGAGCAGCGCGGACTGGGTCTTGGGCGTGGCGCGATTGATCTCGTCGGCGAGCACGATTTGGGCAAAGACCGGTCCGGGCTGAAAGGCAAACTGCCGCGAGGGGGAGTGCGCCCCGGGCTTTTCGACCTCGACGACAATGGTGGTGCCGGAGATGTCCGCGGGCATCAGGTCGGGGGTGAACTGGATGCGAGAGAAGGACAGGTCCAGCGCGCGGGCGAGCGTGCGGATGAGCAGGGTCTTGCCCAAACCCGGCACGCCTTCCAGAAGCACGTGGCCGTCGCAGAACAAGCAGGTGAGCACACCATCAACAACCGACCGGTGCCCGACAATCACCTTCTCGATTTCGGCCCGAACCGCGGCGTAGGACGCGCGGAACTCCTCGACCGCCACGAGTGCCGATGAAACGTCCGAATTGCCGCTTTGGGACTGGTCTGCGGTAGGCATGCGTCAGGGTCTCGGCGAGCCGGGCTGAGTCCCGATGGACTCCCCCGCAAGGGCTGGGCATCCGGGGAACATTTGGAGTCTGGCGGGCCGGCGGCGAGGTCTCCCGACGATGGCCGAAGGAAGTTCTTCGCCTTTTGCTGGTTCTGGGGTAGGCTATGCCAAGCCTGTGTGTCCGGCGCGTCCCGCAACTCGAAGTTCGCGGACGATGTCGCAGCATCGGCGAGGATGGTGTACCGGATCGTTCCTCCGTGGGTCCGTGCGAGTTCCGGGCAGGAGAGTCTGGCAGTGCGATTCAACTCAGGACTGTTCACTCCAGCGGCGATGGTGCTGTCGTTTTGCGCGTGCGCGACGGCCCACGGACAGGGCGCCTCCGCGCTCAAGAGCGGGCCAATCCAGGCGTCGGCCGATGGGATGTTCGTCTGGTTTGTGAACCCCGACCACGGAACGGTGTCGCGCCTGGCGACGGACGACAACAGCGTGATGGAGTTCGCGTTGCCGGCCGAGGCCGTGGGCAACAAGCCACGTGCGCTCGCGCTCCGTCCGGGCGCGGACGAGGTTTGGGTCGCGAGTCACGAATCGGACCGGCTGCACGTGCTGGAGGCCTCGACGGGCATGCCGCTGGAGACGGTTGTCCTGCCGCACGGCTCGGCGCCGATCGGCGTGGCGTTCACAGCCGATGGGACGACGGCCGCGGTGACGCTGTACCGCGCCGGCGCGGTGGCGCTCGTCGATGCCTCGGCTCGCACGGTGACGACGATGCTTGGGAACCTGCCCGAGAAGCCGATGGGCATTGTGCTCAACAGCGCGGGCATGGCGTGGGTATCACACCTGTACTCGGACGGTGACAACGGCTATGTGAGCGTGCTGGATCTGCCGAACCAGCGCGTGTACGCGGTGCTCAAGGTGCGTTCGCTTGACCCGAAGTTCAACTTCCAGTTGCAGGGCGAGAACCCGCCCATCCCCGAGGGCGGATGGGTGCTGCCCACTGCGCACGTTGCCATCTCCCCGGCGAACGGTGCATTGTGGATGCCGATGCAGTTGCAGAACTTCAGGGCGACGACGCTTACGCCGCATACATCGATCCAGGCCGCGGTGCTTCGCATCAACACGGCGACCAACGTCGTCGACCTGAACGACCGGATCATCTTCACCGCGATCGTGGCGCACAGCAACTCCAACCAGTTGCTCGGCGACGGCTGGAATGCCGGCGTGTCCGGTCCGGCGGATATCGCGTTCAGCAACGCCGGCGGCACGGCCCTGATCGTCATGTCGCAGAGCAACGACGTGCTGGTTGTTCCCTCGACAACCGGGCAGGCCAAGCCCAACGGGAACCCCCCGCTCACCGAGATCGCCGTCGGCGACAACCCGATCGGCATCGCGTGGTCGCCGACGGCTCCGCGGGCATATGTGCTGAACTACCTCTCCCGCGACGTGTCGGTGATCAACACATCCACCATGACGGAACTGGTCCGCGTGCCCGGCGTGATTTCCGCGGAACCGCTGAGTCCGACCGTGCTCACGGGCGCAAAGATGTTCAACAACAGTTCGAACTTCCAGCACAGCCTGAACCAGAAGGTCTCGTGCGCTTCGTGCCACCCCGGCGGCGAGAGCGACGGGCTGGTGTGGGACTTCTTCAGCATCGGCGCAGGCCGGCGCAAGACGCTCAGCATGCGCGGCCAGGCGATCTCCATGGCGCCGCAGGCGAACGGCCGCGGCCAGTTGCACCGCTCGGGCGACCGCGACGAGATCCAGGACTTCGATCTGGCCTTCTCGGGCAACTTCATGCTCGGGACGGGCTATCTGTTCCCCGCCAACCCGCCGCTGGGCGCGTCCAACGCGGGCATCAGCCCGGATCTGGACTCGCTGGCCGACTTCATCCTGAACCTGCCCCCCATCATGCGCAGCCCGCACCGGGAGGCGGATGGGTCGCTCACTGAAGCCGCCGTGCGCGGGGCGATGCTGTTCCGGATCACCGAAGGTCCTCTGGCGACCGGGTGCATTACCTGCCACCCCGCACCCGCGTACACCGACTTCGGCTTCCACAACGTCGGCGGTTTCCGGCCTCTGCCCGACAACGAGGGCCCGGCTTTCAACACCCCCACTCTCGTCGGCTCATGGGACTCGGGCGGCTTCCGCCAGATCATCCCCATCGGCGGAGCGGCGATCACGCGGCAGAGCGGCGTGAAGATGTGGGATGTTCTTCGCGCGACAGCCCCGGGTGGCGTGCAGCAGAACCTGCACGGGAACATGTCGAACCTGTCCAACGCGCTCATGCGCGATCTGGAGGCTTTCCTCAACGAACTGGACGGCGATCTGCACGCCGCGGGAATCGATGACCTTGTCGATACGACGCCGCCGCGGGTGCTGGCCGTTCGTCCGGTGTCGATGAACTCGGTCGAGGTCATCTTCAGCGAGGCGGTCGATCCTGTGACGGCGGGCGACCCCGCGAACTACGCACTCACGGACGGCGTGAGCACCATCCCCGCGGTCGCGGCGGTGCACAACGCGGCCGAGGGCAACCGGGTTCGGGTGACGGTCCCGATGGTCTGGTACGGGTGCGATGTCACCTACACGCTGGTGCCCGGACCGATCGAGGACATGGCGGCCGCGCTGGGCGCGCCCGCCAACAACGTGCTGGACAGCGATGATGCGAACAACCTCAAGTCGTTCACGATCGATGGGACCATCACGGTCACGTTCGGCGACTCCGGACTCGATACGTTCGTCGGCGTCGGGATCGACGCGGGGTTCACGCACAACGACTCGAACGTGTCGCACGATCACATGATCCTGATCCCGACGACGTTCCCGAAGACCAAGGGACTTCTGCGGTTCAACTTCACCGGCATTCTGTCAACGCAATCGGGCGTGACCGATCCGGCGAGCATCGTGGACGCACGGTACACGCTCATGCCCGACCACGGCGCGCCGACGACGATTGACGTCCGCCGGATCTTCAAGCCGTGGAACGACCCCGACCGGGACGCCTGCAACTCCTGCCCGGGGAGTGTGACGACGGCGCACGCGCAGTGGAACACGCTGCAGTGGACCTTCACCGGCGCACGCTCGCTCGGCGGCACGGGCACGAACGCCGCGGAGTATCACCCCAACCAGTCGTTCTTCGACGGCGCGGGCGTGGCGGACGCAGTGGTACCGATCACCCGGTTCGACCAGCGCATCGAGATCGCCGGGCCGGGTGTGACGGACGCGTTCCGATTCTGGCTGGCCAACCCGTCGTTGAACTACGGGCACTTCGTTGACATTGTCGGCACGACCGGTCCGAGCATCGAGTTCTGGAGCGCGGAGTTCGATGGCGGGCACAACGGCCCGGTTCTGAGCATCACGTTCTCGGTGCCGCTGACACCCGCGGAGCCTGACTGCAACGGCAACGGCCGCGTGGACTGGTGCGACATCGCAAGCGGTGCATCGCAGGACGTCGACGAGAACGGCGTGCCCGATGAGTGCGAGTTGCCCGATTGCCCGGCCGACTGGAACGACTCCGGCCAGACCGATGTGCCGGACATTTTCGCCTTCCTGGCGGACTGGTTCGCAGGCAACCCGCGCGCCGACTACGACGGTGTGGACGGCGTCGGTGTGTCCGACATCTTCGCTTTCCTCGCCGACTGGTTCGCGGGCTGCCCGGACTGAACCGCATCCCCACGGGTCCACGCGCACGGGCGCGTGAAAGTGTGTACGCTGCCGCGTCCTTTTCGCGGACGCGTCATGGCCGAAACACGCCCCGACATCGCGCTGCACACGCTCGCCGGTCCGCACGGCGGGTCGTACTCATCCAATGGTCGCACGCAAATGACCATCGGCAGGGCGGTCGAATCCGATGTGTGCCTGCTGCACGAGACTGTCTCGCGCCGTCACGCGGTGGCCGTCTCGCGGCCGGAAGGCTGGTTCCTGATGGACCAGGGCTCGGCCCTGGGCACATGGCTCAACGGCCAGCGGGTCTCGCCCGCCGCGCCGCTGCCGTTGATTTCCGGCGACCTGGTGAGAATCGGCCCGTGGTCGTTCCGCGTATCGATCGGCCAGATGCACCCGAGCACGGCGGCGACGATCGCCGATGACCGCGGCCCCGCGCCGCGGATCGAGCGTGTCGGCCAGCGACCGTTGCCGGCGGGCGCGCGGCAACTGCGCATGCTGATGCAGGGCCTGTCGCGCATGTCGAGCGCGCCCAACGAGCACCTGCTCGCCCGGGCCGCTCTCGATGCCGCTCTCTCCGGCGCAAACTGCTCGCACGGCGCGGTGCTGCGACCCGGCGGCACAAGCGACGAGGTGGCCATCGTCGCTGCGAGCAACGGCGGCGCGGATGGCGAAATCGGAGAGATCGCGTTCAGCCGGTCTCTCATCCATGCCGCGGCAGCGGGGCAGACGGCGATTCTCAGCGCGGCCGATGCGGCGTTGAGTACCAGCCGCAGCGTGAGCGAACTCTCGATCCGCTGGGCGGTGTGCGCGCCCGTATTCGTCGGTTCGGAACTGGTCTCGCTGCTCTATGTCGACGCCCGCCAGACCGGCGCGGGCGGGCACACCGAGGCGGCCAACTTCTGCGAAGCGGTTGCCAACGCCTACGGATTGGCATTGGCGAACCTGAAGCGCGTGGAACTGGAGCGACGGCAATCGGCGCTCGCGGCGGAACTCGCCGCAGCGCGCGAGGCCCAGCAGTTCATCATGCCGCCCGCGCACGCGGCGCAGGGCTTCCTCGGCTATGCGATGCAGATGCGTCCGGGCGTGTTCGTCGCGGGCGACATGTTCGACGTTGTGCCGCTCGATGACGGCCGGGTCGCCGTGTGCCTGGGCGACGTGTCGGGGCACGGCGCGGCATCGGCGATGCTGATGGCCGCGGCACAATCGCAACTCAACGCGCAGGTGCGGGCGACGTGCGATGCGGGCGCTGCGGTGAGCGGCCTGAACCGCTACCTCGGCGAACGTTCGCTGGGCGGGCGGTTTGTCTCGCTCTGGCTGGGCATCTTCTCGCGCGATGGCGCGGTCGAGTTTGTCGACGCCGGGCATGGGTACTGGTTTCTGCGGACAGCCGCGGGACTGCGCGGCCCGGGCGCGGGCACGGCGATCCCCGTGGGAATCGACCCGGGCACGCGGTACGACGTATCGCGACTGGCGATCGCGCCGGGCGACCGCATCGTGCTGTACTCCGACGGCGTCATCGACGAGCGCAACCCCGCGGGCGATCCCTTCGGGCAGGAGCGCCTGGAACGGGCGCTGCGCGCAGCGCGCAACTGTGACACGGACGTGATCGAGATCTTCAAGGCCGTCGCGCGGTTCGCCGAAGGCGCGCCGCCGACCGACGATGCGACCGCGGCGAGCATCGAGTACCTTGGCGCAGCCGAGGGCTGAGGCTCAACGACCGGCAAGGCGGGCCCGGTAGGCCGCTGCGCTCTCCGGCTTGTCCCACTGTTCATACAGGCGAGCGATACGCTCGACGGCACGCACCCACCTCGCGTGTCCCGGCTTGAATGCCGCTTCGATCCATTGCAGGCTCTGGAGCAGTTTGGCTTCGGCCTCGTCGTAGCGGCCCATGTCGGTCAGGCAGTCGGCGTGGTTGTTGGTGAAGATCGCGGTATAGGGGTGACCGGGGGGGAGCGCGCCACCGCACAGGTCGAGCACTTCGCGGAAGAGTGCATCGGCCTCGGCGAGTTTGCCGCGTCGGTGATAGAGGGTTGCGAGGTTGTTCATCGGCGCCCAGGTCTCGGGGTCGCGCCCGCCCGAGGCCCGCCTGCGCACTTCGATGGTCTCGCGGTAGAGCGCCTCGGCCTCGTCGCCGCGGCCGAGTTCCTCGAGCAAGTATGCGCGATTGGCCATCATGATCAGCGTCTTGGCATGCTCGCCGCCGAGCAACCGGCGATACGAGGCGAGCGCCTCGGCGATCAGCGGCTCGGCCTCGGCGAGCCGGCCCATGCTGATGAGCGTGACACCGAGGTTTCCCGCGCTGACGACGGTCGAGACATGGTCGTCGCCCAGGATGCGCCGGCGCCGCTCCAGCGTCTCGCGCAACAGCGGCTCGGCTTCCTCGTTCCGGCCCTGGCGCTGCATGTTCGCCGCAAGGCTGTTGAGCGCGTACAGCGTCTGCGGGTGGTCGCGCCCGTGCAGGCGTTCGCGGATCTCGATCAACTCGCGGAGCAGTTCGTCGCTCTCGTCGTACCGCCCGATGTCCTTCAGGCCGATCGCGAGGTTGTTCATCATTGTCAGCGCTTCGCGGTGCTCGTGGCCGAGCAGTTGCGCCACGCGCGGCAGCCACGTGGTCCAGATCTCAACCGCTTCCGGGATGTTGCCGGTCTCCAGCCGCAGGCGCGCCAGTTCGCCGTGAACCAGCGCGTACTCGGCGCTGCCCGCGCCCTTGGTGCGTTCGATGCGAGAGATGACATCTCGCACCAGTCGCTCGGCCTCCTCGTGGCCGCCGCGGTCGGAGAGCGCGTTGATGAGAATGCGCTGGGCCTCGATCGCAACGTCGCTGTCTTCGCCGAACGCGGCTCGTGCCGACTCGAACCCCGCGCGGGCGTGCTCGATGGCGCTGTCGAGATCGCCGATGCTGCGGTAGGTGTTGCTCAGTGTGCCACGGATGGAAACGTGCACGCGCGGACGTGAGGAGAGCATGTCCCCGACGCTGCGTGCCGAGAGTTCCAGCACCTCGCGGACGGTGACATCGCGCCCGAGGGCATTCTCCGGATCCGCCGAGGCGAGCATGTCGTTGAGGAACTGGTTCACTGCCATCGCGTTGTCGGCTTCATCGCGGGCTACCGCCCGGGCCGTCTCCGCCTCCTCGCGCCGGCGTTCGGCTTCATCCCAGCCGCGGGTCGCGCGCACTGCCTGCCACGACACGCCTGCTACACCAATCACGAGCAACGCCGCGGCGACCGACAGCCCGCCCATCAGCCCCTTGTTCCGGCGCGCAAACTTCGACAACTGGTACATGGCGGTCGGCGGGCGTGCCGAGATCGGCTCATCGGCGAGGAATCGGCGCACATCCGCGGCAAGATCCGCCGCGGATTGGTAACGCCGCGCCCGGTCCTTCTCGAGCGACTTCAGGATGATCGTCTGGAGATCGCCGCGCAGATTGCGGTCCACCCGCGACGGCGGATCGGGGTCGTCCTGGTTGATGATGCGGACCGCCTCGGGAACAGTCTTGTCGCCGAGCCGGTGCGGCAGTCGCCCGCACAACAACTCGTACAGAATGACGCCGAGCGTGTAGACGTCCGAGCGTGTGTCCAGTTCGTTGGGATCGCCCGCGACCTGCTCGGGGCTCATGTAGGGAACCGTACCGACGAGTTGCCCGACATCGGTCTGCAGCGTCGCCGCGACGATGTCGCCATCGGTCGCGCGGGCGACGCCGAAGTCGAGCACCTTGGGGCGACCGCGACCGAGGGCATCAGGATCATCGACGACGAGGATGTTGGCGGGCTTGAGATCGCGGTGGATGACGCCCTTGGCATGGGCGTGCTGCACCGCGTCGCAGATCTCGATGAACAACGCGAGCAGTTCGCGGCGTGAAAGCGGCCGGCCCATGGGGTTCTGGCCGAGCGCAAAGGTGGTGAGCGGGACGCCGCGGACGTGCTCCATGGCGAAGAACGGCTGCGCATCGCGCCCATCGTCACGGCGGGATCCGGTGTCGAAGACCCCCGCTTCGAAGACCTGTGCGATGCCGGGGTGCTGGAGGCGGCCCAGGACCTGCGATTCGAGTTCGAATCGCCGCAGCATCCGCGACGACAACGAGCCCGGGCGCATGACTTTCAGTGCGACGGTGCGTTTGGGGCTGTCCTGCTCGGCGAGGTACACCACGCCCATACCGCCTTCGCCGAGCACATCGAGGATGGTGTAGCGGCCGAGCCGGCGCGGCATGCCCGCGGCGGACACCGCCGGTCGTGCGGGTGGCTCCGCACGCTCGGTATCCGACGGCACCACCGTTCGAGCCCCAGGCGAAGGGGCGATGGTTGCTGCGTCGTGTACGCGGAGCGCTTCCAGCACACGAGCGAGCGCGGCCTCATCGCCCTTGCACCGGGCACGCACGAACGCATCTCGCTCGGCACCGTCGAGGCGTGCCGCCTCGCGGGCCAAACGGGCTACGTCCTGCACGCTCAGTTCCGACACGCGATCACCTCCCGGCTCGGGTTATCGGCCGATTCGCCATGCGGCAGTGGAACACCGTTCACATAGTTCGGTGTACGGCGCGAGGAACTTGTCTGTGCGGAGGGGATTCAGCCGCGTCGGAGCGGCAGGGCCGAAGGACCGGCAGACCTCGACGCTCCATCGGGCGGGGCAGCCGGCTTGACGCACTCGGTCCTCGCATCCCGCTGCTGAAAAACGGCCATATCTGCGATCGTCGTGTTTCGCAGGAACTCGATGTGCGCTGCGCGGTGCGCGCTCCAGAATGCATGCGCGGGGCAGCCGCGCTCGTCCGAGCACGGTTGCGGGCCGAGCATGCACCGTGGCTGGACAATCGGGTCGCCCAGCGCTTCGCACAGGTCCAATAGTGTGATCTCTCGCGGATCGCGCGCGAGCACGACACCGCCGCCGATACCGCGCTGCGTCGAAACGAACCCGCGCCGTGCGAGGTGGTTGACGATCTTCGCCAGATACGCCGGGGGGATCGCACATGCCTCCGCGACGTCCTTGACGAGCAGAGGCTTGCCCTCGGCGAGCGCGATGTGACCGAGCGCGGCAGCGGCATAGCCAACGGCTTGGGCAAGCATGGGCTGGCAGGCCTCCTAAACAAGAGTATAGGATCAGTATATCCCTTTGTCAATGGAACTTGACCATGTATCCAAACAAATACCGTTCATGCCGGCGCGCTTGCGATCTGGCAGGAACCAATGCGATTGAGCAGGACTCGGACTTGACAACCCGAGAGAAGACATGATAATGACGATATGTTGATATGATTGTCGATTAGTCCGCAATGCCCGTTTGTGTACTGTGCTCGAATCAACGAAACCGGAGATGGCTGCAATGAGCGCGACTTCGTCGGTGACCTCGGACCGCCCCGTTCACGCCCCGGTCAACTCACAGATCGATCACGACCCCATGCACGGCGTGGAGGTACGGCCCGGGCCGATTGAGCAGTTCACCTATGACGATGCGGTCGTCCGGAAGTTCACGTTTGCGATTCTGCTGTGGGGCGTGGTGGCGATGCTTGTCGGCCTGCTGGTCGCGCTGCAACTGGTGCTGCCCGTGGCCGCGGAGACGGTGATCGGCGGGGTCCGTCCGTTCGCATGGATGGGTACGACGTTCGCGTTCCTCTACGAGACCGAGTGGCTGAGTTTCGGCCGGCTGCGGCCGCTGCACACCAACGCCGCGATCTTCGCGTTCGGGGGAAACGCGATCTTCGCGGCGGTGTACTACTCGACTCAGCGACTGTGCAAGGCGCGGATGTGGAGCGACACGCTCAGCAACCTGCACTTCTGGGGGTGGCAGGCGATCATTGTCGCCGCGGCGTTGACGCTCCCGCTCGGGTTCACCCAGGGCAAGGAGTACGCCGAACTGGAGTGGCCCATCGACCTGGCGATCGCGGTGGTGTGGGTCGGGTTTTTCGGCGTGAACTTCATGATGACGCTGCTCACGCGTCGCGAGCGGCACATGTACGTCGCGTTGTGGTTCTACATCGCGACGATCGCGACAGTGGCGGTGCTGCACGTCTTCAACTCGCTGGCGATCCCCGCGGGCGCGCTGAAGAGTTACTCGGTGTACGCCGGCGTGCAGGACGCGATGGTGCAGTGGTGGTACGGGCACAACGCGGTGGCGTTCTTCCTGACAACCCCGTTTCTGGGCCTGATGTACTACTTCCTGCCCAAGGCGGCCGAGCGCCCCGTGTACAGTTACCGCCTGAGCATCGTGCACTTCTGGAGCCTGGTGTTCATCTACATCTGGGCCGGGCCGCACCACCTGCACTACACCGCGCTGCCGCAGTGGGCCAGCACGCTGGGCATGCTCTTCAGCCTCATGCTCTGGATGCCCTCGTGGGGCGGGATGATCAACGGCCTGCTGACGCTGCGAGGCGCGTGGAACAAGGTTGCGGCGGACCCGGTGCTGAAGTTCTTCGTCGTCGGGATCACCTTCTACGGCATGGCGACGTTCGAGGGCCCGATGCTCTCGATCAAGAGCATCAACGCGCTGAGCCACTACACCGACTGGACGATCGCGCACGTGCACGGGGGCGCGCTGGGCTGGAACGGCTTCATGACCTTCGGCATGCTGTACTGGCTTGCGCCGCGGCTGTTCCAGTCGCGAACCGGCGGGCTGTGGAGCAAGCGGATGGCCGAATCGCATTTCTGGATCGGCACCATCGGCATCCTGCTCTACATCGTGCCCATCTACTGGGCGGGGATCACGCAGGGTCTGATGTGGCGAGCGTTCGATGAGAGCGGCGCGCTCCGCTTCCCGGATTTCGTCGAGACGGTCATGAAGGTCATGCCGATGTACTGGCTCCGCGTGATCGGCGGGTCGATGTTCCTGCTGGGAATGATCCTGTGCGCCGTGAACATCATGATGACGTGGACGCTGCGGCCATCGCGCTACACGGAGCATGTGCAGTCGGCCCCGGCGCTCGGCCCGGTCTATCGCGATCCGCCCACACCCGGCTCGCGCCTGCACGCCAACACCGAGTTCGGCCACAAGGGCGACGTATTCCTGCAGGGCCGATGGCACCGGACGTGGG
This sequence comes from Phycisphaeraceae bacterium, assembly GCA_019636495.1. GTDB lineage: Bacteria > Planctomycetota > Phycisphaerae > Phycisphaerales > UBA1924 > JAHBXL01. The sequence continues at coordinate 97,463 of JAHBXL010000008.1, forward strand.
AGCGTCTGCCCGTCAAGTTCACCGTGTGGGTGGTGATCGCCGTCGTCGTCGCCTCGGCGCTGGAACTCGTCCCGATGGTGGTTGCGCCGATGTTCTCGACCACGTGGCGCGAGAAGAACATCCCGCGCATCGCGAGCGTGCAGCCCTACACGCCGCTGGAACTGGCCGGACGCGATGTGTACGTCGCCGAGGGCTGCTACAACTGCCACTCGCAGATGGTCCGCCCCATCTGGGCGGAGACCAAGCGCTACGGCGACTACTCCAAGCCCGGCGAGTTCGCGTACGACCATCCGTTCCAGTGGGGCTCGCGGCGCATCGGGCCGGACCTGGCCCGCATCGGCGGCCTGCGCAGTTACCAATGGCACGTGGAGCACCTCGAAGACCCGCGGATGGTGCCCGGCTCGATCATGCCCGCATACAAGCATCTGTCCACCCAGAAACTTGATTACAACGCCATCCAGCGACGGGTGAACGCGATGGCCATGATGGGCGTGCCTTACGGCGACGCCGTGAAGGGCAGCAACGCCGCGACGATGGCGAGGGAGCAGTCCGAGTCGATCGCGGCTGAGGTTGCGACGCAGGGCGGCCCGACGGGCCTTGAGGATACGAAGATGACCGCGCTGGTCGCGTACCTCCAACGCTTGGGCACCGACCTGCACGCCCCGCCGCCGGCCGATGCCGGCGCGGGCAAGTGAGCAAACGCCGCACCGAAAGGGGACGCCATGCGCATGAGTGACATCGTTGGCAGTCTGGATCTGAGCATCTACACGCAGATCGCGCTGGTGCTCTTTGTCGGGGTGTTCGCCGCGGTGCTGGCGCGGACGTACAGCCGCAGGCAGCGCGCCGAGATGACCCGTGCGGCCCGCCTCCCGCTGGCCGATGACGATCGCAACGACCGCCGATGACCCCACGCGCACGGCCGAACCCACACGAGGACGACCATGAGCCGAAACAAAGCCGCTGACCCGCTGCTGAACCACGAGTATGACGGCATCCGCGAGTACGACAACCCGACGCCGGGCTGGTGGCACGTGCTGTTCCTGCTCAGCATCGTGTTCTCGTTCTTCTACTTCTTATATTATGAAGTCAACCCGGAATCCGCAACAAACGAGAGCACGCTGCTCGCCGCGCGAGTCGCCGAAACAAAGCGGATTTTCGGCGCAGTCGGCGAACTATCGCCCGACGAGGCGACGATCCAGGCCATGCGTGGCAACGCGCAGTTTCTCGAGGTGGCCGCGGGCATCTTCATCGGCAACTGCGCGCAGTGCCACGGGCGCGACGGCACCGGCGGAACGGGCACAAACCTGACAGACGACGAGTACAAAAACGTCAACCGTCTCGAGGACATCTACTCCGTCATCACGCGCGGCGCGGGCGGGCAGGCCATGCCTGCGTGGGACAACCGGCTCTCGCAGAACGAACGGGTGATCCTCGCGGCGTATGTCGCGAACCTCCGAGGCTCGGCAACGGGCGGCAAGGGACCCGAGGGCAAGGCCATCGCGCCCTGGCCGCCGATCCCCGCGCCGGAGAAGAATTAGCAGCCGACATTCCGAGTCCTTGACTGATTCTCAACCAACCTCGCACGCGCAACGTCTCGCGGGAACACAGGCCATGAACGCCACGATTCCCACTCCCCCTTCCCCCCACACCTCCCCGGCTCCGACGGGCGCGTCCCCCGAAGGAACGGGCATCCTGTCGACGCTGAACGACGATGGGACGCGCCGGTGGCTGATGCCGCGGGTCTCGCCGGGACGATTCCTGACGGCGCGCCGGGCGGTCGCGTACCTGCTCATCGCCATCTTCACGCTGATCCCGTACATCGAGATTGGGGGCAAGCCGCTGGTCCTGCTGGACATCGCCTCGCGTCGGTTCACGCTGTTCGGCAAGACGTTCCTGCCCACCGACACGCTGCTGATGGCCCTGCTCATGGTCGGGGTCTTCCTGGCCATCTTCTTCTTCACCGCGTTGTTCGGCCGGGTGTGGTGCGGCTGGGCGTGCCCGCAGACGGTGTACATGGAGTTCCTTTACCGGCCGATCGAGCGACTGTTCGAGGGATCGCCGGGCCGCGTGAGATCGGGCGGGTTCCGCGGCAGCGCACCAGCCAAGGGGCTGAAATACGTGGCCTTCGTCGCGTGCTCGGCGTTTCTCGCGCACACGTTTCTCGCGTATTTCGTCGGGGTTGAGCAACTGCGCCATTGGATCTTCGGTTCACCGTTGAATCACCCTATCGGCTTTGGTGTGGTGGTGGTCGTGACGCTCCTGATGCTCGCGGACTTCGGCTTCTTCCGAGAGCAAATCTGCCTGGTCGCGTGCCCCTACGGCCGGATGCAGGCCGCGCTCCTGGACCGCAACTCGCTGATCATCAGTTATGACCGGGCCCGCGGCGAACCGCGCGGCAAGGGCAGGCGCGAGCCGCGGGCCACGGCGCCGGTCGCGCTCACCATCGGCGCGACGGATGCCGCCGCGGCGACGATGCCGCCGGCCCTGGGCGATTGCATCGACTGCCGCATGTGCGTGACCACCTGCCCCACCGGCATCGACATCCGCAACGGCCTGCAGATGGAGTGCATCGGGTGCGCGCAGTGCATCGACGCGTGCGACGCGGTCATGGACAAGATCGGCCTGCCGCGTGGGCTGGTTCGTTACAGTTCGCAGTCGGCGATGTCGGGCGCGGCGCGCCGTATCTTGCGTCCGCGGGTCGTCGTGTACTTTGCCGTTCTGACCGTCGTCGCGACGGCATTCACGCTGTTGCTTTCAACGATGGGTGGCATGGACCTGACGGTCCTGCGAGGCCTTGGCCAGCCCTACACCTTGCTCGAGGGCGGTCGCGTGAGCAATCCGGTGAAACTCCGCATTGTGAACCGATCGGACATGACCCGCCAGATCGGCGTCGAGGTCGTATCACCCGCGTCGGCATCGATGCACATCGACCCGGCCGTGCTGACGATCGCCCCCGGCGAGTCGGCGACAGCCGTCGGCTCGCTGTATGCGTCGGACGAGGACTTTGCGGACGGTCGGTGCGTGGTCACGTTGAGGACCGTGGCGGAGGGAGGGCAGTCGCGAGAGGCGCGGTTCATCATGACTGGGCCGCGGCGGAAGGGAGAACGACCATGAAGCGTCTCAACCTGTTCCCGGGGATCATCTTCGCGCTGCTCGGACTGAACTTCGTCATCGTCGGGATCACGGTGTACGCGGCCAACAGCGACGGGGGCGCGGTGATCGAGCCCAACTACTACCAGAGAGCCCTGCATTGGGACGACCAGCGCGCGCTCGAGGAGCGCGGTCGCGTGCTGGGTTGGAGCGCGGGCGTGGAACTGACGGTCAAAGACGGTGCAACCGCGATCGGCGTGAAACTCGCGGATCGGGCGGGCGATCCGATCGGCGGGGCCACGGTCCGAGCACTTACGTTCCGTAGCGCGGATGCGGGTCGTCGGCACGAACTGATCCTCCGAGAGGTCGGCCCCGGGCGATATGAGGGCCTGGTTCCGACCAGGGGCGGGGGCGCTTGGCAGGTGGAACTTCGCATCCAGGCCCGCGGCGAGTTGTTCACGTACGTCGCGAGCGTATCCGCCGAGGGGGCTCCATGACCGCGCTCCTCCTGGCCGTGCTCGCGGCGAGTCTGCTCGGCAGTTCTCACTGCGCCGGCATGTGCGGCGCGTTCGTGCTGTTCGCCGTCGCGACGCCCGATGACGCGCCCAGTGTCTGGCGGTCTCGCGCGATGCTGAACGCGGCGTACAACCTCGGGCGCCTGGTCACGTATTCGCTGCTCGGGGCCGTTGCAGGGCTGCTCGGGGCCGGGCTTGATCTGGGCGGATCGATGGTCGGCGCGCAGCGCACCGCCGCGGTCGTGGCGGGCGCGATGATGATCGGCTTCGGGGTCGTCGTCCTTCTGCGGGCGCGGGGCGTTCGGGTCGGGCGCCTGCCGGTGCCGGGCGTGGTGACGCGCATGGTCGCGGGCGGGCACAGGGCTGTGGCCGATGCCGCGCCGATCAATCGGGCATGGACTGTCGGAATGCTCACGACGCTCCTGCCGTGCGGTTGGCTGTACGCGTTCGCCATCACCGCGGCGGGAACGGGCAGCCCGCTGTCGGGCGCGGCGGTGATGGCCATCTTCTGGGCGGGGACGTTGCCCGTGCTCGCGGCGGTGGGCATCGGGGCGCAGGCGCTGGCGGGCCCGCTGCGCTCGAGGTTGCCCGTGCTCACGAGTCTGCTGCTGGTCGGTGTGGGCGTGTACACGGTGCTGGGGCGGATGACCTTGCCGACACTGGCGCGACCGCAGGCGGCGGTTTCGGTTGAGACGGTCGAAGGCCGAACGATCGTGCGCACCTCGCACGATCTTCCCGAATGCTGCCACGGTCCCTCGGCATTGGAGAAGCCATGAGCGCCGACACGCGCACATCAACTCCCTCGCCTCAATGCGCCGACGTTGCGTGCTCGCACTGCGGGCTTGCAGTCCCGACAGGTCTTGTCGAGCACGGCGCATCGGAGCAGTTCTGCTGCGCAGGTTGCCGCACGGCGTACGCCGTGATCCACTCGTGCGGGCTCGACCGCTACTACGCCCTGCGCGAGAAGTTGGAGGATCGGGAAGACCGCGCGCCGGCGCAATCGACCCGCGCCCGCTACGCCGAGTTTGATGATCCGGCGTTCGCCGAGTTGTATTGCCGACCGGCGGAACCGGGGGCCGCGCCCGGGCACGGCCTGTGGTCGTGCGAGTTGTTCCTGCAGTGCGTGCACTGCGCGGCGTGCGTATGGCTGGTGGAAAGACTGCCGCGGGTGTGCGACGGCGTCGTGGAGTCTCGGCTGGATCTTCGGCGCGGCATGGTGCGTGTTGTGTGGGATGCCGAGCGGGTGAACCTGTCGCGGATCGCGCGTGCCCTGGATTCGCTGGGCTACCCGCCGCACCCGGCGCGCGATGCGAACGACCGCGACCTGCGCCGGCGCGAGGACCGACGACAACTGGTGCGTGTCGGCGTGGCGGGAGCCTGCGCGGGCAACGTCATGCTGCTGGGACTTGCGCTGTACGCCGGACTGTTCGACGTGATGGAATCGGCCTACGCCGCGCTGTTCCGATGGGCCAGCATGGGGATCTCGGTGGTCTCGCTGGCATGGCCGGGCTCGGTGTTCTTCCGCTCGGCGTGGGCCGCCCTGCGCACACGTACGATGCACCTGGACGTACCGATCGCACTGGCGCTGGGCGCGGGCGGGGTGTGGGGCGTGGTCAACACGCTCCGCGGGGCGGGCGAGATCTACTTCGACTCGCTGAGCGTGCTGGTCTTCCTGCTGCTGGTGGGCCGGTTCATCCAGCACCGACAGCAACGGCGGAGCGCAGACTCGGTCGAGATGCTCTTCTCGCTGACGCCGACCAGCGCGCTGCTCGTCGATGAGGACCCGGACGGCGGGCCGGGGTACACGCGAGAGGTCTCGATCCAGAGCCTCTGCGCGGGACAGATGGTCGAGGTGCGCGCGGGCGCATCGGTGCCTGTGGATGGCGTCGTGGTCGCGGGACTGTCTCAGGTCGATCAGTCGCTGCTGACCGGCGAATCCCGGGCAGTGACGGTCGAGACCGGCGACCGCGTTGCGGCCGGCACGGTCAACCTTGCTTCCACGATCCGCGTTCGCGTCGAGGCCACGGGCGCCCAGACCCGCATCGGCAGACTCATGGCGCTGGTGCAGGACTCACTCGGACGCCGCGCGCCGATCGTCCGACTGGCGGATCGAATCGCGGGGTGGTTCCTCGCGGGCATGCTCGGGCTCGCAGCGTTGACGCTCGGCCTGTGGCTGGCGCTCGACCCGGCGAACCCTTCGCTCGCGGTCGATCACGCCGTCGCGCTGCTGGTCGTCACGTGCCCGTGCGCGCTCGGTCTCGCGACGCCGCTGGCATTGACGGTTTCGATCGGCCGCGCGGCCCGCCGCGGCATCCTCATCAAGGGCGGCGGCGTGCTGCAGGCGCTCGCGTCGCCGGGCACGATGGTCCTCGACAAGACCGGCACGCTGACGGTTGGCCGGATGCGCGTCGTGCGCACGCGGCTTGATCGGGAAACTCGCGCCGCCGTGTGCGCGATCGAACTACACTCGACGCACCCGATCGCCCGCGCCATCGTTGAGGCATTCGCGTCTGCGGATGCTGACGAGGCTGCCGACGTCGCGCATACGCTCGGCGGCGGCATGGAGGGCACAGTGCGCGGACGACGGTTGGTCATCGGTTCGCCCACCTTCATCGCTTCCCGCATCGGCGGCCTCTCCGACTCCGATGCCCGCGCCGTGGCCGATCTCACGTCCGCCGCGCTCACCCCAGTGCTCGTTGCAGAGGACGGGCGCATCATCGGTTCAATCGGACTCGGCGATCCGCTGCGGCAGGACTCGTCCGGCGCGGTCGCCGATCTGCGATCGCGCGGGTGGAACCCGGTTCTACTGTCCGGCGACCATGAAACGGTCGTCGCCGCCGCGGCGACCGACCTCGGCCTGCCCCGAGCCTCGGCCCGCGGCGGCGCCACGCCCGAGGACAAGGTGGGCGCGGTGCGGGACCTCTCGTCGAGCGGCGCGACAGTCGTTATGGTGGGCGACGGCGTGAACGATGCGGCCGCGCTGGCCGCGGCGACCGTGGGCATCGCCGTGCACGGGGGCGCAGAGGCGAGCCTGGCCGCGGCGGATGTGTACCTCGCGCGGCCGGGCCTGAGCCCCGTGCTGGAACTGTGCGAGGGCGCGCGGCGGACCATGCGGACGATCAGGATTTGCCTCGCGGCGTCGCTGTGCTACAACGTGGCCGCGGCTTCTCTGTGCGTTGCCGGGCTGATCAGCCCGCTGATCGCGGCGGTGGTCATGCCCGCCAGTTCACTGACCGTGCTGGCTCTGTGCGTGCGTTCGGGCGCGTTTCGAAGCGGGAGGTCGTCATGAGCATCCTGTTCCTGATCATCCCCCTGGCGTTTCTCCTGGCCGGTGGCGCCATTGCAGCATTCATCTATGCCGTGCGGCAGGGTCAGTTCGATGATCTCGACACCCCTGCACACCGCGTGGTCGTGGACGACGACGGGTAACCGACCGCACGGCGAGGAAGGGTCGGGTACACTGCGCCCATGCTCCCGAACGCTCTCGCCGCACTTCTGGCATGCCTGGTTTCCTTCGTCGCTGCCGCACGGCAGCCGGAGACCGAGGTCGCACCGCCGCCATCGCGGAATCGGCTGTTGTGGATCGACCCGGAGACCGGCCGAAGCCGGTTGAACTATCCCCCCCACCGGCTGGCGGACATCCGGCACGTTCGGCTGGACCTCAGCATCGCCGACATGAACTCGCGACGGATGGAGGGCACGGCGACGATCACCCTTGAGCCGATCGCCCGCCCAGTGTCCGACCTCACGCTCAACGCCGCGGCGATGGACATTGAGTCTGTCACGTGCGCGGGGCGCGCGGTGCGCTTCGAGCACCTCGCGGCGGCGGAAATGCTGGATGTGATGATCGACCCTCCGGTCGAGATGGGCAGCCGGGCGGATCTTGTCGTGCGCTACCGTGTGACCGCCCCCGAGGAGGGTCTTGTGTGGACGCCGGAATCGCCGGCGTTCCCGGGGCGCGCAGCGCAACTGCACACGCAGGGCCAGCCGGAGTCGTCGCGGTACTGGTTCCCGTGCTTCGATTTTCCGAATGAGCGGCACACGAGCGAGGTCGTGGTGAGCGTGCCACGGGGCTTTGAGGCGATTTCCAACGGACGATTGCTCTCGCGGAGAGTTGATGGCGCGCACGAGACGTTCCACTGGATGCAGATGCGCGATCACCCGGCGTATCTGGTCTCGCTTATCGTGGGCAAGTTCGACGTGGTGGATGTCGCGCCGGCCAACTCGCGCGTGCCGATGCCGGTGTATGCGCCGCCGGGCTTGGGTGCATTCGTCCCCGCGACATTCGGACGCACGCCGAAGATGCTCGCGTTGTTCGAGCGGCTGTTCGACGAGCCGTACCCGTGGGATAAGTACGCCCAGGCGCTGGTGTGGAACTTCGCGTGGGGCGGGATGGAGAACACTTCGGCCACCACGTTGGTCGACACGACGCTTCTCGACCGGGCCGCGCTGCTCGATGGCGACGAGGACCGGCTGATCGCCCACGAACTGGCGCACCAGTGGTTCGGCGACCTGGTGACGTGCAGGTCGTGGGAACACATCTGGCTCAACGAGGGCCTGGCAACCTACAGCGAGATTCTGTGGGAGCAGTACCGGGACTCTCCCACCGGTTCGCTGCGCGGGAACGATGATGCGTACTTCTGGTGGCTGATGGGCGACATCGCCCAGGTGATCGAGTCCGACGATGGATCGGACCGCTTCGAACCGGGCATGGTGTGCAAGTGCTATGCGCACCCGTCGGACGTCTTCGACAAGAACGCCAACCCATACCCCAAGGGCTCGGCCATCCTGCACATGCTTCGCGAGCGACTGGGCGACGCGTCCTTCTTCAGCGGCCTGGCCCTGCACCTCGATCGGAGCGCCGGGGCGAGCGCCGAGACCTACGACCTTCGTCGGGCTTTCGAGGATGCATCCGGCCTGAGCCTCCAGCGGTTCTTCGATCAGTGGTGCACGCGCCCGGGGATCCCGCGGCTGGTCGTGCGCCCCGAGTACCGCAGCGATGAACAGAAACTCGTCATCACCGTCGAACAGACCCAGCGCATCGACGGCGACAGCCCTGCCTATGCATTCTCGCTCCCCATGTGGATACGGACTGACGCCGGCTCGCAATGGGTCAACGTCGCGGTCGATGCGCGCAGCACCACGATCGAGACCCCGCTGGCCGCCGCGCCGCGCGCGTTCGTTGTCGACCCGCGCCTGACCGTGCTGGCGGAAGTGCGAGTCGAGCATGGCCCCGAACGCGAGGCCGTCATGTGGCTGGCCCAACTCGAAGGCGGGCCCACGCTTGCCGCACGTGTGCAGGCGGCGGGTGCGCTGGCCGCGGCGGTCGGCCCGCGAGAGCGCGGCGTTCCCGCGCACCCCGAACTTGTTCCATCGCTCCGCGCGCTCACTCTCGCGACACGAGATACACGCGCCCACTTCGGTCTGCGCGTTCGCGCCGTGGAGGCGCTGGGCCTGCTGGCCAACCCGTCGCGCCCCGGCGCGCACATCGCCGCGTGGCCCGATCGCGAGCGTGTCGCCGACCCGAACGCCGCCGCCGCGCTCGTCAATCTGGTGCGTGATAATCCCGACGATGCGCGGGTTCGGCGCGCAATCGTCGAGCAACTGGCCCACGCCTCGGCCGAGGGCGGCGCAGCCGACGATGCCACCCGCGCCCAGGTGCTGGCGATCCTCAGCGAGCGGTTCCGGCGCGATCCTTCGCCGCGCGTGCGCGAAGCGGCGGTGCGGGGCATCGGCGTGATGCGCGCCGTGGAAGGCCTGTCTCTGGTGCGCGAGGCGCTCGATGTCGAATCGCACGCCGACCGCGTGCGGCGTGCCGCGATCGAGACGCTGGCCGCGCTCGATGCGCCCGAAGCGCTCGACACAGCCGTCCGCTTTGCCGCACCGAATCAACCCCAGTACACGCGTGCTTCCGCGGCGTCCGCGCTCGCCGACCTGGCCGAGCGCGATCCCCGCCGCGCGATCTCGGTGCTGGCCGCGCTGCTCGGCGATGGCGTGCCCCGGGTCCGATTCGCGGCCGCCGAGGCATTGGGCCGGATCGACGACCCGCGCGCGGCCGCCGCGCTGCAGCACGCGCGCGAAGCGACCCGCAGCCGGGAGTTCCGCAGTGCCTTGGACCGCGCACTCGGAGCGCGGGCAGTCGCCCCTTGACCGGCGATCACTCTCCCGCTCGCCGCCGCGTGTCCGCCGCGCTGTCGGCCATGCAACCGGCCAGCCGCAAGGTTCCGACCAAGCCGCGCCTTGGGCCCTTCTCCACCGCGGCCCAACTCAAGTCTGCAAACGGGCGTTTGGCGGACCACCGAAGCACCGACACGCCGCGAGACACGGACACATCCTCAGCGATCGGGCCGATGAGGTATTGCACCTCGGCCGCGACCGCCGCGGGCGATGCGCCGTCTTCTCGTACTCGCGACTCCAGCCGCAACAAGCCGGGTGTCCCGCGGTCGAAACCGATGATGAGCCAACTGTGCAGCGACCCGCAGACTCTGTCGAGTCTCTGGCGACTTCCGGTCCGCCATGTCCTTGCCCGATCCTGGAAAGCAGTTCGATCGCGCCCCCGTAACCACGCGGCACGGACATCCAGCCCCTGATCGAGCCGGACGCACCAAGGCCAGCGCAGCACGACCGCCGTTGTGCAATCTCGCACGGACTCGCGCAGCGCCGCCCCCGGCCAGTGCCCCGCCGCGATGCTGGTGCCGCGCACGGTCCGAAGATCGTCGGCACGCGAGTTCCACGACACATCGATCCGCAGCAACGGCGGACCGCGATACTCGCCCATTCGGAGCGCCGACCGCGGCAGCGGCAGTGCCGGATCGGCCATCGTCACGCGCTCGGGCGCGACCAACCGTCCGTGCAGCATGATCGAGCGTGCATTGGCCAGCCCCGTGGCCCGCAGCAACCATGGCAGCCGATCATCGTCGGACAACTCGGCGAACTCCCGCCGCAGCGTGTTCACATCCACGAACACCTCGAAGGATACGGGCAGGTCCGACACTTGGGAATCAGCCCACGCGCGGTGCGCCTCGATGGACCCGGCAGGACGCTCCGCGACCGCGTCGGGTTCCGGCGCATCGGGGCGTTGTGCGCCGGTCCACGCCTGGATCGCCGGTCCGGCCTCCTCGAAGCGGATGGAGATCACAACGCCTTCGCCGCGCGAGAGCGATTCCCCCACAGTCGCGAATGTGCGCTGATGGGCTTCGTTCGTGTCCGAGAACAGGCCCAACACCCCCGCCAGAGTCTGAAAAATGACCGCGGACTCGGCTGCACCATCCCGTGCAGCGCCAAGCGTTCGCCCATCGACCCATACCCAGACGGGCCACGCCGAGCCGGGGATGCCCCCGTTCGCCTGGTCCTCGGCTCGTGCCTGGGCTGCCGGGATCGATCCGACAATGGACAATGCCAGAGCGACCGCGGCCCCGGTCTTTCCGCTCACATGGCCCTTCATGGTCGGCAGTGTACCGCATGTGGCCCGCGCAGGCCCTCCGCTACGATTCCCGCGTCATGAGCGGCCAACGCCCGCAAGTCGAGCGCATCCTCATCATCCGCCCCAGTGCGTTGGGCGATGTCTGCCGCACTGTGCCCGTGCTTGCAACGCTCAAGCGTCATTGCCCCGGCGCTCGGATCGACTGGCTCGTGCAAGACACCTTTGTCGCGGCGATCGAGCACCATCCGGACCTGGGACACGTGGTTCCGTTCCCACGTGCGGCGTTGGCAGGGTGGTGGCGGTCACCGGCGACATTCTCCGCACTCGCGCGTTGGCTTGGCTCGATTCGCCGCGACCGCTACGACCTGGCGTTGGATTGCCAGGGGCTGCTGCGTTCGGGGCTCTTTGCGCTGGCCACGCGCGCTCCGCGTCGCATCGGCTACGCGAATGCGGAGGAGATGGGTTGGATCGGGCTCAATGAGCGCATCGATGCGCCCATGAGTGAGCACACCGTCGATCGGATGCTGCGCCTCGCCGCCGCGGCGACCCGCGCGGAGCCTGTGCGCGATATGCACCTGCACGCGTCCCCCATCGAACGTGCGGCGGTCGCTGCCGACCCGCGCCTGGGCGGCGGAAGGTACGCGCTCATCGCCCCGACCAGCCGTTGGCCCGGCAAGTTGTGGCCGGCGGAACGGTTTGCCGAGATCGCCGCGGCAATGCTGCAAGAACGGACGGGCGGCGCACGGCGATTCGACGCCGTCGCCATCGTCGGCGCCGAATCGGAGCGTGGACAGGTCGGACCGCTCCTGGAACTGGCCCAGCGCGACCGGCGCGTCGTGGACCTTGTCGGCCGCACAACCATCGCTCGGCTCATGGCCCTCATCGAGTCGTCCTCGCTCGTGATCGCGAACGACTCCGCGGCGGTACACATGGCCGTTGGATTCGATCGACCCATCATCGCGCTTTATGGGCCGACCGATGTCACTCGCGTCGGGCCCTACGGCCGCGCCTCGACGGTGGTGCAGGTGCTGCGAGAGGGCGACGTTTTCGACCACAAGAACGCCGTACGAGGACGGGCGATGATGGAGCGGATCACCGTCGCGATGGTCGAACAGCGGGTGTTCGACACCGCCACACCACAACATGCCGCGTTGCCGCGACAACCAGAGCCGTCCGTGGGACGAACATGAGTGGACGCCGCCCGGTGATGCGACTCTTCGTCGCGGCGTACCCGCCGCCCGAATCGGCCGCCGCCATGCTCGACCTACTGCGCGATATCCACCTGCCCGAGCGCCGCGCGGTTGCGCCCGAACAGGTCCACATGACGCTGCAGTTCATCGGCGACACGGACGAGCGACAACTCGACCATGTGACACAGTCGGTCGAGCGCGCCACTTCAGGGATCGAGTCGTTCGAACTGACTCCAAAGGAACTTCTCTGCCTGCCCGAGCGCGGCGACCCGCGTCTTGTCGCGCTCACAACCGATGCGCCACCGGGCCTGCTGGAGATCCAGCGGCGGCTCGCCGCACGGCTCGCCCGAACTCCGCGCGACCGTCAGGGCTTCCTGCCGCACATCACGCTGTGCCGATTCCGCCCGGTGGCGAGCGTGTGGCGCGTGCGACGCGAAGCCGTGCTGCCGGCCTTTCCCGTGCGCGCCATTCACCTCATGGAGAGCATCCTCCGCCCGGAGGGCGCGAAGCACCGCGAAGTGGCCCGCCACGATCTTGCGCGATAGAGCGCGTTGTTGTCCTCAGCGCCGATAGCCCATCGGCTGTTCCAGCAGTGCATACGCCTCGCGCACAACCGTCATGCCCAGAAAACCTGCCGCGGCCAGCGCGGTGAGAATCCAGCCCTCCATCCAGTACCCTTGCCCGAAGAGCCACGTGCAGGCATAAAGCGCGAGCCAGAGCGCGCCGTAGCGGCCGATCTTGTCGGCGGCGCGTGCGCCCCGCCCGAGCAACCTCACGCGTCTCCACGCGAGCACAACAAACAACGCGGCCAGTGCGGCCGGGCCGATCGCCGCGGTGGGCTGCACCCATTCGGGCCACAGCCCGCCCTGGCCGCTGTTGCGAAGGTCGCCAAAGAACATGATCACCGCGCTCCAGAACGCCCACCCCGAGACGGCGAAGGCGATGGCGCGTGCCGAGAGCGCTGGCGGCTTGCGGCCCAGCGTGTGCACCGCCAGGCCGACCAGCAACGCGTGCGTCATCACCAGCCATACCGGCCACACGAAGCGCAGCGCGAGATTCGGGACGACCATCTGCCCCGCGTAGATCAACCCGAGCATGACCAGGCCGATCGCAGGCACGAACTTGCCCGCGACGTTGAAAAGCAGGATCGCCCCACCCACCAGCAGCGTCAGGAGTACTGCGCGCATGCCCAGCGGCGTCGCGCCCAGAACGGCAAGGCCGAACGTCACCACGATCAAGGCGACTGCCGCGTCCCGGCTCAGCCGCCCGCTGGGCAGGGGCCGCTCCGGGTGAACGGCCAGGTCGCGACGCAGATCCACTACGTCGTTGAGCGCGGTGGCGAATCCGAAGAGACCCAGCGCGTTGCACGCGCTGCCCAGCAGGAGCAGCCAGAGTGGGGCCGATTGAAACTCCGCGGTTCCCGACTCGTGCCCGCAGGCGTGCGTCCACAAGACGACGAACCAGACATTGGCCACCGCGGCAAAGGCGGTGGTCAGCCGCGTGAGGTGCAGCGCGGGGGACATGCGGAGCAACAGGCGGCGCATCGGCCACAGCGTAGCGGCACTGGGGACGGGCCGGCATTCCGTGCCTGGGCGAACGGCTTCCACCCTCTGCCGCCTACCATGGCCCGATGCGAAGAAACGAGCCCCCTACTCGCGGCCGCGCCGCGCTGAACCCCCCGCCGCGCGTCGCCGTCGTCGTGAGCCGCTACAACGAATCCGTGACCGATGCGCTGCTCGAGGGCGCGGCGGAGGCCTACGCCGACCGCTGCGGCGATGGCTCCAGCGTCTTCTTCGTTCCTGCGCCGGGCGCATTCGAGATCACGGTCATCGCCGCGGAACTGGCGGCCTGCGGGCGCTACGACGCGATCGTCGCCCTTGGGTGCATCATCAAGGGCGAGACCACGCACGACCAGCACCTGGCCGCGGCGGTCACGCGTTCATTGACGAACATCTCGGCGGTTCACCGCATCCCGGTCGGCTTGGGCGTGCTGACAGTCAACAACGAGAAGCAGGCCCGCGAGCGTGCCGGCGGTCGCTGGGGAAACAAGGGTTCCGAGGCCATGCACGCCGCGCTCGACACGCTGGCCGTCCTGCGGGCGATCCGCAAGGGCGCTGGTGCGGCGGCGAATCGCGTCGGCACCACCCGACGAGCCGCGAAAGGGGCCCGCTGATGGCGACACCCCGCGAGATCCGCCGGCTGGCCTTCCAGGTGCTGTACCAACTCGATGCCCGCAACGGGCAGGACCCCGAGGCCGTGCTCGCCACGACCATGACGCCCGAAGAAGACCCCGGCGACAAGACCGATTTCACGGAGGGCGAGCGTCGCAAAGCCTTCGAACTTGGCTCCGCGGCGTTCGCGGCACGAGAGAAGGCCGATGCTTTCATGGTCGAGGCCGCGCCCGGCTGGCCCGCGCACCGGCAGGCCGCGGTCGATCGCGCCATCCTGCGGCTCGCGCACTACGAAATGACCAGCGGCCGCGTCGCCCCGAAGATCGCCGTCAACGAAGCGGTGGAACTGGCCAAGACCTTCAGCACGGACAAATCCCCCGCCTTCGTCAACGGCCTGCTGGATAAACTGCTCAAGACCGTGCTGGCTGAACGGGGCGAGAGCGCCGAGCCCGAACCCGCCGCGGACCCCGCCGCGGAGGGCGGCGCGCCCATCGACGCCGGCACGGTGGAGGCCGCCTGAGCCATGGCCTTCTTCCGGTCCGTACTCGGCAAGATCAAGGACGGCCTCACGCGGACGCGCGAGGTCTTCGCCGGCGCGGTGCGCTCGCTGCTGATCGGCCGCGTCCTCAACGATCAGGTCATCACCGAACTCGAGACCGCGCTGCTCCAGGCCGATGTCGGCGTCATCGGCACGCGCAAACTCATCGACGGCATCCGCGCCGACTACAAGGCCGGGAAGATGACCCGCGGCGAGGACGTGCTCGATTACTTGAAGCGCGAACTCAAGGCCCTGTGGCCGCCGGAGGACCGTCACCTGCGCGAGGCGCCGGCGGGCGGCGGGCCGACCGTCATCCTCGTCACGGGCATCAACGGCGCGGGCAAGACGACCAGCATCGCCAAACTCTGCTCCACGCTCCGAAAGCAGGACAAGAAGGTCCTGCTCGCCGCGTGCGATACCTTTCGCGCTGGCGCGGTCCGGCAACTCGAAATCTGGGGCGAACGGCTGGGCGTCGAGATCGTCAAGGGGCAGCAGGGCGGAGACCCCGCCGCGGTCGCGTTCGATGCGTGCAAGGCCGCGACCTCGCGCGGCGTCGATTACCTCATCATCGATACCGCCGGCCGCCTCCAGACCCAGGACCCGCTGATGCGCCAACTGACCAAGATTCGCTCGGTCATCGCCAAGCAGATCCCGGGCGCGCCGCACGAGACGCTGCTGGTGCTCGATGCGACCAGCGGCCAGAACGCGCTCCGTCAGGCCGAGGAGTTCGCCAAGGCCGCGGAGGTCTCCGGCATCTTCCTGGCCAAACTCGATGGCACCGCCAAGGGCGGCATCGTCGTGGCCATCCGCCACGCAACGAACATCCCCGTCAAGTTCATCGGCGTCGGCGAGACGCCCGACGATGTCCAGCCCTTCGATCCCGAACAGTTCGTCGAGGCGATGTTCGCGGCGTGATCCGGTCGACAGCACCCTGCGCGGAGGACCAGCAATGCGCGTCGCACTGACCGGCGTTTCCGGCTTCATCGGTCGCGCCATCGCCCGCGCGCTCATCAGCCGCGGCCATGTCGTGACCGGTCTTGTACGCCCCGGTAGCGTACGCGACGGCCTGGAACAGGCGGTCGATCGGTTCGTCACGGGGGACCAGTTCGACACGGCCGTCTGGCCCGCACTGCTCGAAGATGCGGCTTGTGTCATCCACAATAGCCTGGACTGGCCCGCGGGCGACGCCTTCTGCTTGTCGCGCCATCTGCACACGAACCTGGTGGGCTCGATCGAACTGCTCAAGGCGTCGGCGCCGCGCCAGTTCATCTTCATCAGCACATTGGCCGTGCACCATGACATGCTCCCGCGCTGGCGAGGCGTGATCGACGAGGACCATCCGCTGCGCCCCAACACCGACTACGGAGCCTACAAGGCCGCCGTCGAGGCGCACCTGTGGGCGGAGCACTTCGGCGCCGGACGGAGTACCTGCGCGATCCGGCCGTGCGCGGTGTACGGCATCGACCGCAAGTTGGAGCGCTCCCGCGGCTATGAGATAGTCAAGCAACTCCGCGCCGAGAAGCAGTTCTCGAGGCCGGGCGGCGGAAAGTTCGTGCACATCACTGATGTCGCGGAGGCCGTGGCCAACGCGGTTGGCAACGCCGACGTCGCGGGCCGGCCCGTCAACCTGGTGGACTGCTACGCACGCTGGGGCGACTGGGCGGCGATGGCCGCGGCGGAACTTGGGATCGACGCCGAGATCGACCTTTCCTGCCCGACCCAGCCGAAGAACATGTTCTCAAAGGATGCCGCGCGATTGCTGGGCGTCCCGCTCGATCGCGGGCACGAGGGCATCCGCGCGCACCTTCGCGAACTGATCCGCATCATGGGCTGATCCATGGACCGATACGATGCCATCGTGGTCGGCCTCGGAGCCATGGGCTCCGCCGCCGCGGCGCACATCGCCCGTCGCGGCAAGCGCGTGCTGGGAATCGAGCAGTTCGACCTCGGCCACTCCCGCGGCAGCTCCCACGGCACAACCCGCATGATCCGCATGTGCTATTACGAGCACACGGACTATGTGCCGCTGCTCCGCCGCGCGTATGAACTCTGGCGCGAGACCGAGCACGCGGCAGACCGCCCGCTGCTGCACATCACCGGCGGCATCTACATCGGCCCGCCCGATTCCGAGGCCCTCTCCGGCGCATCCCGTGCCGCCGCGCAGCACCGCCTCGACCACGAACTTCTTGACCGCGCCGCGTTGGCTGCGCGGTTCTCACAGTTCTGTGTGCCGGATGACCACGCCGCGCTCTTCGAGCCGCTCGCCGGGTACCTGGTGCCTGAGGATGTCATCGCCGCACACGTGTCCCTTGCACGCGCTGCGGGAGCGGCACTGCACGACAACGAGCGTGTGGTTTCGTGTCGCGCCGATGGCCCGCGCGTGCGCGTGTCCACCACCCGCGCCGAGTACGAGGCTGAACGCATCATCTTCGCCTGCGGCGCATGGGCGACACGGCTCGTCCGCGACCTCGGCATCGAAGTCCGCGCCACGCGCCAAGTCCTCGGCTGGGTGACGCCGCGCACCCACACGCTCTTCGCACAGGGCACCTGCCCGGTCTGGGCAATTGATTGCCCACGCGGCGATGCCGCAATCGGGCTCCGCGCCGGCCTGTACTACGGTTTCCCGACCGATGCGGGCGCGGCGACAGATGGCCGCTCGGACGGCCGCGGCTTCAAGATCGCTCGCCACGCCATCGGCCCCGCGACCAACCCCGACACCAACGACTTCACGCCGCGGCACGAAGATGAGGCCGATTTCCGCCCCGCGCTGCGGGCGTTCATTCCCGCGGCCGATGGCCCGCTCAGCCAGATGCGCATATGCATGTACGAGAACAGCCCCGATGGCCACTTCATCATCGACCGCCACCCGAGGATGCCCAACGCGATCGTCGCCTGCGGCTTCTCCGGCCACGGCTTCAAGTTCGCCGGCGTCGTGGGCGAGACGCTGGCCGACCTGGCGATCGATGGCTCGACGCGCCACCCGATCGGGTTTCTGGGCTTGTCGCGGTTTTCAAGAAAGCCCTGAGCGCAGGCTCAGGGTGACTCGGCACATCTCCGCCTTGACGGAAACCCCGCGGTCACGCGGGGGCGCGCCCCGGGCTCAAGGTCCATGTGCGTGCGAATTCCCGCCGCTCGCCCACTTCCTACGCCCGTCTTCCTCTGTGCCCTCCGAGTCCGCTCTGTGTTCTCCGTGTACCCGCCTTTCAACCGCCTCGCGTCCACGCCACGCGCCCCTCGCAAACCGTCGCCGCGATCCACCGTTCATCCCACCCATACATCAACTGCCCGAGCGCAGCAGCATCGCTTCCTGCGCTGCGCAACTCCACATCCGGCTCCACCACCACCAGATCCGCCGCCGCGCCCACCGCGATCCGCCCCGCATCGCTCCACCCCAGCGCATCCGCGTTCCCCGCCGTGATCTGCCACCACCAGTAGTCCGGCCCGAACATCGGCGCGGCCTGCGACTGCAAACTCGCCAGCCACACCTCTCGCGCAGCGCGCGCCACGCGCACCATGCTCACATCCGGCCCGCCCGCGACATCGCTCCCCAGCGCCAGCGGCCGGAACTTCTGCCCGGCAAAGTCCCCCGATGACAGAAACCGGTTCGCCGTCGGGCAGTGGGCGATCACGCACCGCCAGCCTTCCAGTTCGCGCCGGTCCACTTCGCTCAACCAAATCCCGTGCGCCAGCACCGTTCGCCGCCCCAGCAGGCCCGCCTGCTTGTACACATCCACGTACGGCATGCCGTGCAACCGCTCCACCAACTCACACTCCGGCAGCATTTCCGCCAGGTGCGTCTGAATCGGCCAGTCCTTCTCCCGCGCCAACTTCGCCGCGCCCCGCATCAACGCCATCGAGCAACTCACCGCAAACCGCGGCGACACGATCGGCTCAATCCGCCCCACGCGCTCCATCCGCGCGGCCTCATCGATCAGTTGCGCCGCGGGCCGCAGCAGATAGTCCGGCGCAGACTGATCCATCAGCACCTGCCCCACAGACCCCCGCAATCCCGCCGCGGCGAGCGATTCCATCGCGGCGCGCGTCCCCTCGTGATGCACGGTCCCGTAGGCGCAGATCCCCGTCGTCCCGTGCGAAAGCAACCGCTTCGCCACCCTCGCGGCCATCGCCCGCGCGAATGCCGCATCCTCCCATCGCCGCTCGGCGGGGAAGATCACGTCGTTCAGCCAATCCAGCAGGGTCAGCCCGTCGTGCCCGATGGCATCAAACTGCGGGATGTGCAGGTGCGCATCGATGAACCCCGGGCAGATGATCCGGCGCGGGTCGATCGGCGTCCGCTCATCCACCTCCACGCGAGCGATGCGGCCGCGTTCCAGCATCACCGCGCCGCGCACCAGTCGGGTACTTTCCCCGCCGCGCCGGGAGGAATCGGCCCCCGCCGGCGCGCCGGTGCGTGCATCGAGCATCAGCGTGCCCTCGAGCGTCCGGATGTCTTCACCGAGGCGCATAGCCGCTCCAAGCCGCGCGATGACCGCCCGCGCGCAGTCGTGCAACGCTACACTGTCCGCGCATGGGTTTCCGCTATCGAAAATCGATGAACCTCGGGCCCTTCCGCGCCAACCTGTCCAAGTCGGGCTTGGGCTATTCGCTCGGCGGACGCGGCTTCAGAGTGGGAATCGACCCTCGTGGCCGGTCCTACACCTCCATCGGCCTGCCCGGAACGGGCATGTCCTACCGGACATCCGGGTCGGGTGCCCGGCGCGGCCGGTACGCAACCGCCGGCCGGTCTTCCCAGGGGTGCCTGTCTGTGGTAGTCTGCATCATCGCGCCGGCGCTGCTTGGCGCGGCGGGCTGGGCGCTTGCCCACTGGAGCACTTCATCATGATCAAATGGAAACGCACACTGCGAACAGCGTCCAGCGAACGGTTCATCGCCGTACAGGACTCGGACCCATCGCGGCCGGAAGTTGCCGCGGTCGATCTGCACTACTTGCACGATGGAACGGTCTCCGGCACGGTCGTGCTGCTCCGCGGCGGCGGCGAGACATGGACCGAAGACCGCATTCCCGACCTGCTCGCCTCGCTCGACGAGGAGTTCCTGCCTGATGTCGACCTTGCCCGCGGCAACCTGCTCTACACCGTTGTGATGGGCGACGTGGTCGGTTCGTATCAGGCCGAACGCGATGACGACCGCTGAACGCCGCGCTCAAGCGAGAAACTCCGCGGCGATCAGGCCGCCCCAGAACAACCCCCAGAGCACGGAAAGACCGACCGTCACCCAACCGAGGATGACGGCCGCCCGCGCGGTGCCCCGACTGCTGCCCGGTCGCCCCTGCAAGGCGACGGCCTCGATTGACGCTTTGCGCCCGAGAATGATCGCCGGAATGCCCAGGCCGATCGCCAGAGGTCCGATGCACAACACGCATGTCACCACGCCGGAGATGCCGAGAATGAACGCGGTCGTCGCGACCTTGTCGTCCGATGCACTGGGCGGCACCGACCAGATCGGGTTGCCGCACTCGGGACACTGGCCGTCCACGCGCACGCCGGAAAGGTTGTACCCGCACTTCCAGCATGTCGGAGGGGGCAGCGCGGCGGGCGCGGACTGCACCGGCGGCGTGTCATACCGCGGGGATGGTGCGCGGTCGTACTCCGATCCGCCCATCGCGTTCATCCGCACATCATAGTTGATAAGCCCGCAACGCCGCAAGGTGCGTTCCGTCAACAACCCGGCCGGCTCCCATATCATCCCGGCCGATCAGCGCGCTCAATCCGGAGTGATTTCCATGCCGCGACACCTCGCTATGCACCGCCCGTGTCTTCTGTTCGCCCTCGCGGGCTCATCGATGGCATTGGCCTGCGGCGGTCCATCGGGGCCGGAGGTTGCCCAGCCATCGAGCGCGCCCGCCGCAACCACGCCCCCATCTCAGCGGCTGGTGTACCCGCCGACGCGGCGTGATGAGCAGTTCATCGAGTTCCACGGCGTGAAGGTCAGCGATCCGTACATCTGGCTTGAAGAAGCGGACACGCCCGGCTCGACCGTCTGGCCCAAGGTCGAAGCGTGGATCGAGGCGCAGAACGCCGTCACCTTTTCGTACCTCGACAGCCTCCCGATGCGCGACACGATCCGCAGCCGCATGACCGAACTGTGGAACTACGAACGGTTCGGCACGCCCTCCAAGGAAGCCGGCAGGTATTTCTACTCGCGAAACTCCGGCCTGCAGCGGCAGAGCGTCGTGTATGTCACGGGCGACCTTGAAGGCACGGCCCAGGTGCTGCTCGACCCCAACGGCCTCAGCGCCGATGGCACCATCGCGCTCAGCGGGTCCTCGGCCTCGCCGTGCGGGCGATACTGGGCCTACGGACTCTCCGAGTCGGGCAGTGACTGGCGTTCGTGGCGTGTGCGCGACCTCGTCGCTGGCGAGGACCTTGCCGACGAGATCCGCTGGTCGAAGTTCACCGGGGCATCGTGGCTCAAGGATGGCAGCGGGTTCATCTACAACCGCTATCCGGAACCGGGACAGGGCGAGGCGCTCCGCGCTTCGGATCAGCCTCCGCAGGTCTGCTTCCACCGAATCGGCACGCCGCAGAGCGAAGACCTCGTGCTCTTCGAGATGCCCGATCAGAAGGAGTGGTCCTACGGCGCGGGCGTCACCGACAGCGGCGAGTTCCTGCTCATCGGGCTCGGCCGCGTCGGCACCGTGAATCGCAACCTGTCGTACGTCGATCTCCGCGGCCGGGCGCTGGCCGATGCACACGCCGACGGCCTGAGAGTCGTTCCATTGTTCGACCAACTCGATGCGCAGTACACCGTGATCGACCACGACGGCGACGTTTTCTGGGTCCTGACCGATCTCGATGCGCCCACCCGCACCGTCGTCGCGGTCGACATCCGAAAGCCCGAGCGGTCCAACTGGACCACGCTTGTTCCCCCGACGCGCGACACGATCCAGCGCGTGTCGTGTGTGGGCGATCACTTCATTGTCCAGTATCTGCAGGACGCCAAGAGCGTCGTGAAAGTCTTCGATCTGTCCGGCAGGTTCGTGCGCGACGTCGACCTGCCCGGCATCGGCTCGGCCGGCGGATTCGGCGGCAAGCGGTCCGACTCCGAGACTTTCTATTCGTTCACCTCGTACACCAATCCCGGCGCGATCTACCGCTACGACGTGAAGACCGGACACTCCACCGTCTTCAAGAGGCCGAGCGTCCCCTTCAACAGCGACGATTTCGAGACGCGGCAGGTCTTCTATACGTCCAAAGACGGCACCCGCGTGCCGATGTTCATCTCCCACAAGAAGACCCTGAAGCCCGACGGCAGCCTGCCCACACTCCTCTACGGGTACGGCGGCTTCAACATCTCCATTACCCCGTCCTTCAGCCCCTCGATCATCACATGGATGGAGTTGGGCGGCGTCTATGCCGTGCCCAATATCCGGGGCGGCGGCGAGTATGGCCGTCAATGGCACCTGGCAGGAACCAAGACCCGGAAGCAGAACGTCTTCGACGACTTCATCGCCGCGGCCGAGCACCTGATCGCAAGCGGCTACACAAACGCAAAGCAACTGGGCATTCAGGGCGGCTCCAACGGCGGGCTGCTTGTCGGTGCGTGCATGACTCAGCGGCCCGATCTGTTCGGCGCGTGCATCCCGGCCGTCGGCGTCATGGACATGCTGAAGTACCACACATGGACGGTGGGACGCTTCTGGACGGCCGACTACGGCTCGGTCGAGGATGCCGAAGAGTTCCGCGCGCTGCTGGCCTACTCCCCCTACCACAACCTGCGAAAGGGAACCTGCTACCCCCCCACCCTCATCACCACCGGCGACCACGACGACCGCGTCTTCCCCGCGCACTCCTTCAAGTTCGCCGCGGCGGCGCAGCACGCCCAATCGTGCGACAACCCGATGCTCATCCGCATCGACGTGCGCGCCGGACACGGCGCTGGCAAGCCGACGCAGAAACGAATCGAGGAAGCGTCGGACGTGTGCGCGTTCCTCGCCAGGCACCTGGGCGTGAAGGCCCGTTGATCGGCGGCGGCCGCTTCGCCGGCAAACTCAGGGCAGTTCGCCGCTGGCAATGACGGATTGCGCCACCTCGACCAGTTGTCGGCGCTGATCGCGGGCGACCCTTTGCAGACGCTCGTGCGCCTGCGCTTCGCTCAGTCGATGCTTCTCAACCATCAGCCACTTGGCCTGTTCGACCACCCGCCGGTTCGCAAGGTTCTGCTCGAGTTGCGCGATCCGCCGCTGCCGGAACACTCCCACCGCGGCACACTGCACCGCCACGCCGATCGCCACGCGCAGGTCGTTCTTGTCCACGGGCTTGAGCAGGTAGCCGAACACACCCGACACATCCGGCCGCGAACGGATCCGGTCCAGATGCTCCTGATCCGAGTATGCCGAGACGATCACGCTGGGAATCCCCAGTTCCGCGGCGATGGCAGCCGCGGCGTCGATCCCGTCCATTCGCGGCATCCGAATGTCCAGCAGCGCGACCGAGGGCAGGTGCTCCCGGGCCATGCGGAGCGCGGCCTCGCCATCGGGGGCAACCCCGATGACTTCGTGGCCAAGTTCGCGGAGCGAACTCGCAAGCCCCGTGGCCACCAGGTGCTCGTCATCGGCAACCAGAACGCGCAGCGCGCCTTCAGGGATTTCGAACCGGTCGGTTCGAGGCCTGGCCTTCGCCTCGGGCTTGCCATCGTGGTTGCGGGACATCGGATCAAGCATGGCTGTCGTCAAGCGCTCACTTCCTGTTCACGAATGCGCACGGGCTTGGCTCGCCAGCAAGGGATCGCCCCGAATGACGGTTCCCTTCATCCGGCCGTGTTCGGCAACTGTACCATAGTCGGCGTTCGCGTGCGCGGCGAATCGCCGCCGGTCCGTTGCGCCATACACCACCCGATCTGCGCCGATCTGCCATGGAAACTCCAGCCCACGCAGCCCTTCGTGCCGACGCGGTGCGGTTCCTCTTCGAGATCGGGTGCGCCGCCGCGGCCACGGAGATTCCCTGCCCGATCTCCCGCTTCCGTGTCGATGCAGCGGGCTATCTCGACCCGCTGCCGCGAGGAGTCGCGGGGGTCGCGCAAGGCTCGTGGCGCGGGGCCACCGCGCGAACGGTGATCATTGAGTGCAAGCAGGCGAGGGCCGACTTCCTCCGCGATTCGCGGCAGACTCCCGCGCTCCTTGCTCGCCGGCGCGAACTCGAGGCCGCGCGGGCCTGTCTTGAGGAACGCATTATCCGCGTCGCCGAGCCCGAGTTGCGCATCGGAGGGTCGGCCCTTTTCCCGGAACTGGAGCGCTGGGACTACGACCGCAGCCGCCTGGCATCCTATCGCCGCATCGTCGCAGAACTTCGCCGGACCGATCTGGCGCTTCACGGGCAGACCAAGTTCTGGGTTCTGCGGCAATACAAGTTATCTGACTTCTTGTTCATCGCAGCGCCCCGCGGCGTGCTGCAGGCCGACGAAGTCCCGCCCGGCTGGGGCCTGCTCGAACCGATGGCCGACGAGGCAACGGACCTGCCGCCCTTCCGCATCCGCGTCGCAGCGCCCGATCTCAACGCACGCGAAGTCCGACGCCTTCGGATGCTCCGAAACATCGCCGCGGCGGCCTCCCGGCGCGTATTCGCCGCCAGCGCCAACGAAAGCGACCCGGCCGGAGCCGGGTCGCTGGAAGCGCAACTGGAGAAAGTGGATCCCGGGGGCCTGCGGTCTTAGACCGACTCGCCGACCTGCCAGCGGATGAACGCCAGCACCTTGGCCTTGGGGCCCACGACGTCCTTGATCTTCTTGGTCTCGTCGCGGATGAAGGGCTGTTCGAGCAGCGCGACTTCCTCGTAGAACTTTCGCATGCCGCCCTCGACGATCTTCTCGGCGATCTCCTTGGGCTTGCCCGATTCCATCGCCTGCTCGACGCGGAACTTCCGTTCGCGCTCGACGACGTCCGCCGGGATGTCCTTGTCGGTCACGCCCAGCGGCTTGGGCAGTTTCGCCGTGATGTGCATGCAGATGTCGCGCAGCGTGTCCTCGTTGATCGAGCCCTCGGCCTGCAGCAGCACGCCGGTCTTGCCGTCGTGGTGGACGTACTTGCCGTAGGCGGTGGTGCCCGTCGCGCCGCTGAACTTGTGTCCCCGCGCGTACGAGCAGTTCTCGCCGGTCGAGATGCGGAGATCGTCGATCAGTTTGGTGGCTTCCGGGAAAGGGGGAACATCGCCCGTGCGCTGGTTGAGGGCTGCATCGGCGATCTTCTGAACGGTCTCGATGAACTGAGGGTTCTTGGCGGTGAAGTCGGTCTCGCAACGAACCTCGATGATCGAAGCGACACCGGAGGCCTCGTTGATGGAGACCGCGATCCGGCCCTCGCCCGCGGCGCGGTCCATCTTCGCATCCATCTTGCCCTTCATGGTCTTGCGGAGCAGGTCCTTGGCCTTCTCAAAGTCGCCGCCGACCTCGGCAAGGGCCCTCTTGCACTCCATCATCGACAACCCCGTCTCGTTGCGGAGTTTCATCACGTCTTTGGCGTTGATCTCGATGCTCATGTCTTCCTCGTCGTTGGTCGTGGCGCGGCGGGATGACCGCCGCGATCCGGCCGAGGTCCGGCCGGGTGGGTCCTGATTGCTCGCAGGTCTCGCACTGAGCGCCGCCGCGGCACGCGCCGCGAACGCCGCGAAGGTCAAGCGGGCTTGGCGGCCATGGGTGCATCGGCGCCGCGTTCGGCGCCGTTGTCATCGCCGCCGGAAACAACCGAGTCGTCGGCACGGAACTGCGACCGGCGGGACCGGCGCGGGCCGGAACCGGCCGCGGCATCGCCGCCGGCGCCTGCCTGCTCACGGGTCGTCTCGCGCTGCTGGCGGCCCTCGTTCACGGCCAGGCAGAGTTCGCGGACGATCACGTCGATCGACCGCATCGAGTCGTCGTTGCCGGGGATGGGGATGTCCGCCATTTCGGGGTCACCATCGGTGTCGATCAGGCAGATCGTCGGGATGCCGAGTTTGCGAGCCTCGCGCAGAGCGGTCACCTCGTGATTCGTGTCGATCACGATCAACGCGCCCGGCAGTTTGTCCATCGCGCGGATGCCCGAAAGGTTCCGCGTGATCTTCGCCCGCTCACGCTTCAACTGGCTCTCCATCTTCTTCGAGTAACTCGCGAAGTTGTCGGTGTTCGCGATCCCGTCGAGTTCCTCGAGCCGGCGCAGCCGCGAGCGGATCGTGCGGAAGTTCGTCAGCGTCCCGCCCAGCCAGCGCTCCGTCACGTAGTGCATCTTCGCATCGGCCACGCGCTGCTCGATCACCGCCTTGGCCTGGCGCTTCGTGCCGACAAAGCACACGTCCTTGCCGTCGGCCACGCACTTGCTGATGTACTTCTTCGCCAGAAGGAGACCCTTGATCGTCTCCTTGATGTCGATGATGTGGATGTTGTTCCGCTTGCCGTAGATGTACGGCGCCATCTTCGGGTTCCAGTTGCTGGCCCGCTGGCCGAAATGGATCCCCGCTTCGATCAGGTCTTGCACAAGCGAGTTCTGGGTCGACATGAGGCTCGGTCCTTTCAGCGACACCGGCGGGGCAAAGGTTCGATCGACGCGGCCGGAACCACGCCCGATGCGCCGCTCAAGGGCGCTTCACCTGCGGCACCGATCGCGCCCATGCGCCAGATCGATGCGCTGCGTTGCACAGGATGGGCGCCCCGTCCGTGACCTCCACGGACCCCGACGCCCGGCCGTCGAACTCGGCCAAAGTCCACAACCTTAGGGTGCGGTTGACCATACGGCAAGAAGAACCCGTGCCGCCGTGAGACTTCTCTCGATCCCTGTCTCCTCGGCCAGACAGCCTCCCGTTCGATCGCGGCGGCAAACCCGGCACCCACCCCTTCCGAGGCTCTGCGCGGGACAGATCGGTCGGAAGCACCGGAATCGCGGCAACCGGGAGCAGGTCAGTTGTTGAAGTGTCCAGTGCACCGATGACTGGCAAAGTCAAGGGTAAACAATACCAAACACTAACCAAATATAATGCGCCAACGACTGCGAAAAACCGACTTCCGGGCGGCCGTTGAGGGGAGTGTGCCCAATTCAGGGCAGACATGTCTTGCATTTCGCAAGAAACTTGGCAGAATGTCTTTCACGCCGCACTCGATGCACGGCATGCCCCGGAGAGGCACGCCGTGATGCGCGATGTTGATGGGAAGGGCCCATCATTCGCCGAGCGCGGCAGAAGAGAGAGGGAGATTTGATGTTCCGGAATTTTTGCGCCTTGGCCGCCTTCAGCGGCGTCGTGGTTTGTACATCGTTCGCCCACGCCGGGCCCGGACCGCTGAACCTGACCCCGGGAACACCGGACGTGGCCAGCGGCTTTGTGTCGGTTTCCTACAACGCCCAGAGCATGATTCTGAGCGTCTCAGGATTCACGCAGAACCTCAACCTGCCGCCATCCTCAGGCTTGAACAACCGCGAGTTCTCGATCGTCGCCAGCATCGACAACAGCGGCGCACCGATCGCCGGCGGGACCTATTCCATGATGGTCCGCGGCGATTTCGGCGGGACCGACCAGGTCCTCTTTCAGTCCAACACGCTCTGGAACTTCGGCTCCGGGGCGGTTGACCTCTTCGAGTTCATTTTCATCCAGGAGAGCGGCTCACTGGCAGCGCCTGGAACGCACATCGGCACCATCCTCGCCGGGAACTTCGGCTCGTTCCCCGGCGGCGTGCCCAACTTCTCCCAGAGTTTCTCCAACGTGCCCTTCCCCGGTTTCCCCGGCTCTGGTAACGCCGACACCTTCGTCATCCCGACCCCCACCGCCGCGGCCATGTTCGCCGTCGCCGGCTTCGCTTCGCTGCGCAGGCGTCGTTCGAACTGACCCAGGATCGGTGAGCGTTTCACCGTGTCTGCATCGCTGGCAACGCGTCCGGCAGCCGATGCGTGCGGCCGCGACCGGACCGACACTTCAAGAGAGCCCTTATGTTCACTCATAATAACCGCGCCTCCCGGTTTCTTCGCCGCCCCTCCGCCCGTCTCGCGGCGGAGCATGCCATGCTCGAGAGCCTCGAGCCGCGAAAACTGCTCGCTCTGCTCGGCGTCTCTCCGCTGGCCGACCTGCCCATCTCGTTCTACAACTCGTCCGGCGTGATGGCCTACGACGCCTCCACCGGACAGATCGACATTGCGGCCACGCCGACGGCCATCTTCCTCTCCGGCGGCCCGGTTCCCATCGCCGCGACCCACGGCGACCTGCAGATCCACTTCCGCGTCAACGCGTCGGGTGGCCTGGTCGGCGGCGTCAACGCCGGCGATTCCGCCGGCATCGGCTCGATCAACGCCAACGGCGACGACTTTGTCGTCCACGGCTCGGTCAACCTCGGCAGCGGCGTTGTGACCGGCCTGCTCCTCTCCGGCGAGATCGTCGCGTTCGGCTTCCAGGACTCCGGCGGCCCGACCGATCAGTACGACATGCGGTTCGTGCCGACAGGCGGGCTGCTGATGCCGTTCTTCGCCGGCAACAAGGAAGTCGGCCTGCTGCTGACCAGCGAGGCCTCTTCGTTTGCGGGCTCCTTCGGCGAGAGTTTCGCGGGCCAGGCCAAGGGCACCTTCGGCCCGATGGACGGGCCCGAACTGGGGAACCTCGGCGGCTTCGTCTACGAGGACGACAACGACAACGGCGAGATTGATCTTGGCGAGGCCGGCATCGCCGGCGTCACCGTGACGCTCACCGGTGTCAACGACGCCGGGCAGACGGTCCACGTCGTCACGACGACCGACGAGTTTGGCTCGTACGTCTTCCACAACCTCCGCCCCGGCACGTACACGATCACCCAGACCCAGCCCGCCGGATACAACGACGGGCGCGACACGCTCGGCACGCTCGGCGGCAGCGCGGGCAACGACGTGTTCTTCAACATCGTCATCAACGCCGGCGACAAGGGCTTCAACTACAACTTCGGCGAACTCCGCGAGAGCGGCACCGGCGTGCACTCAGGCGACACCGCCACGATCGGATTCTGGCAGAACAAGAACGGCCAGAATCTCATCAAGGCCGTCAACGGCGGACAGAACGCCACCGCCCTGGGGAACTGGCTCGCCTCCATGTTCCCGAACATGTACGGGGCCAACGCGGGCGTCCACAACCTGGCCGGAAAGACCAACGCGCAGGTCGCTCAGGAGTTCATCACCCGCTTCAAGGTCAAGGGCCAGAAACTCGACGCCCAGGTCATGGCCGTCGCGCTCGCCTGCTACGTCACCGACCCAACCCTCGCCGGCGGCAGCATGGCGGCCCAGTATGGGTTCAACCTCTCCGCCGGCGGAACCGGCGCCCGCCTGTTCAACATCGGCGACAACGGCGCGGCCTTCGGGGTCGCCAACGGCACCACCCTGACCGTCCTCCAGGTTCTTCAGGCAACCGATTCCATGGCCGTCAACGGCGTGCTCTACTTCTACAACCCCTCGCTCCGCAACCTGGCCAACGAGGTCTACACGTCCATCAACGAGACCGGCGATATCTGAGCCGATCCCGTCCGGAACAGATCGACACGATTTCATCGGCCCCGGGCGTTCGCGCTCGGGGCCTTCTTTGTTTTCCGCCGGGCCCCAGTGCAGAGGCCGGCACAATGTGCAGGCCGCCCCGTGCCCGGCCCCCGGGCTTGGATCGTGCCCCCCCAACCACCCCCTGCCCCCTTTTCGCCCCCGCTTCCTGCGGCATCCGTGCCGCCATTTCACCTGTTGCGGCGGTCTGGCTTGCCTGACGCCGTGGTCGGATGTTCAGGTCGCGCAAAGTCTGAACATTGCAAGCACATAACATTGTTTACAAGTAGCGCGTCGTCTTGACCATTCATTACGCAAGTCTGAACGCGTCATCGCTCGACACGGCCGCGGCTTTCTGTAGTATCTCCGGCGATCGAACACCCGGCGCGAGGACCGCGCCGCCAACTCGCACAGGAGGCCGCGGAATGAAGCCGGAACGTGGGTTCACGCTGATCGAACTGCTCGTCGTCATCGCCATTATCGCCCTGCTCATCGGGCTCTTGCTGCCCGCGCTGGGCAAGGCGCGCGAGGCCTCGCGCCAGACCGTGTGCGCTTCCAACGCGCGGCAGGTCGGGCTGGGCGTCGCGGCCTACAACGCGTCGTTCAAGGACCTCAATCCGCCGTCGTACGTGTACTCGGAGAATCCCGACAGCCTCGAGTGGGCCGCGAACCAGGGCTTCGACGCCGCGGGCAAGCGCTACCTGCACTGGTCGTGGTCCATCATGTCGACCGATGACAAGATCCCGGAGAAGGGCTTCACCTGTCCCTCCGCGCCGCGCGGCGGCGCGCCGGCGACCAATCCGGGCTCGAACGCCGAGGACTGGGAGGACAACCAGACCGACAACTTCGGGCAGACCGGCGCCGGCACCGTCAAGGACATGCAGGTCCGTCGGCTGGCCTACACCGGCAACGCCGCGATCTTCCCCCGCAACAAGTTCAACGTCGCCTCCGGCCGGCGCAATCAGTTGGTGCCCTCGGGCAACATCACGTTCCCGGCGCGGACGATTCTGGCGACGGAGTTCCTGCAACTGGGCGATTGGTCGCCGGTCTTCGACGACCGCCGCAGCCTCAGCCACCGCCCGATCATGCCGTTCTACGGCGGCACAGCGGGGCGCGACGTCTACAACGAGCCGAACCTGGGTTCGGAACCGCGGTTCTTCTATCCCAACATCGGCGAGATCCTCCCCAGGACCCAGTTGGGCCCGGGCATGATCGTCAGCCAAGTCTCGGAACTCAACAGCGTCGGTCGGACCCACGCCTCGAAGGACCGCCGCATCGGCGGCTCGGCGAACTTCACGTTCGTCGACGGGCACGTGGAAGTCATGACGGTGCTCGAAAGCGTGCAGAAGCAACTGTGGGGCAACCGCGTCTTCAGCCTCACAGGCAACAACAAGGTCAGCACGTCGGCGTTCTGAACGCCGCGTTGTCAGCGACATCTTGCAGCAGTTCCGTCGCCGCGTGGCGCACGGCTGTCGCTCGGCCTCAAGTGAACGGCAACCAGGAAACGGAGGAACCCATGTTTGTGAAACGCAGTCTGGCCATGATTCTCGCGTGCGGCGGCGTCGTCGGCGTCGCCGCGGCACAACCGGAGCAGCCCAAGGTCATCAACATCTCCGGCGCAACGCTGCTGGAGAACTTCTTCAACAAGCGCGGCGGCACGATCGACTACATCGATGTGGACGGCGACCGGTTCGCGCGTTCGGTCCCCTACCCCTCCGGCGACCCGCGCCGCAACGACCAACTCGCCCCGTTCCTGCTGCCGGATGCTGACACGGAGGGCGCATGGCCCGCCGAGCCCGGCACCGGCCGCAACGTGCATTGGGCGGTCATGTACAGCAACGTCGGCTCGACCAACGGCTTCCAGGAACTGATCAACTTCGGACGCACCTACACCAGCGTGCCCGGCAGCAACCCGGATTCGCTCATCAGTCTGCGCGCCAGCGTCCGCAGCCGCGCCTACGTGAATCGTTACCGCTTCCTGCAGAACGGCGCGGCCAACGACGACAACAGCCCGGAGTTCCCCGGCTCCTACGGCCTGATCGCCAACACCGGCAACCCCATGAACGCGCCGATCATGAACACGCGAGATGGCAACTTCCTCGCGCTGTTCACGCTGCCCAACACGCCCTCGACCAACGCGGCCAACGGCGGCTCGATGGCGATCACCAGCATGGGCGGCCTCACGATCGACATCGCCCCCCTCGACGTGCCGACCACCTACGCCACCACGCAAACCGGCACGCCCGCCCTGACGCGCAACCCGCTCGAGCCCGGCTACGGCAACAACCCGCGCCTGGCCATCAACCGCGACGGCACCACGACCACCACCGGCCCGCAGGGCAACACACTCGGCGGACAGAAACTCGCCCAGTTGACGGCGGGCGCCAACCTCTCAGCGACATTGCCGGGCGTCTACAACCCCGCGGCCGACAGCAACACCATCTTCGACACTTCGATCGCCTTCGCCCCGGTCGCCCCGGTCATCAACTTCGGCACCAACATCCAGCGGCTGGACATGTCCGACCTGCAACACCTCTTCAGCACCGGTCGGCGCAAGAGCGGCGAGAACCTCGTCACCGTGACGCGCGACTCGGGCTCGGGCACCCGCAATGCCTTTGACAACTCCATGGGGCGCGACCCGTCGTGGGGCGTGGCCGACAACCTCGGCCCTCGCAACAACGCGACCGCCAACGAGCAGGCCGGCGCGCTCTACCTCCCCTCCAACAAGAACTCCAATGCCAACGTCGAGCCCTGCACTTGGAACTGCCGCGTCGCGATCGGATACGTCGGGCCGGAGCGCGGGCTGGATTCTTCGGCAAGCACATGGCTCTCCTCTGGCCTGATGGAGATCGCGGGCGTCCGCAACGACATCGCCCCTTACAACGGCACCGCCTTCCGCCGTCCGACAATCGACGCCATCCTGCAGTATGACGCCGAGGGCTGGGTCATCGGCGGCCCTGCGGTTCTGGCGTCGTTCGGCGACCCCTTCAGCGCGCCACCGGAGAAGGGCGGACTCGGCTGGATGGAGCCCTTCTTCGACGCCAACGACAACAGCGTGTACGACCCGGGCGAGGACTTCAACGACATCAACAATAACGGCATCCGCGATGCCGTTGAGCCGCGCCCCGCGCTGCTCAACCCGCCCATGCGAAACGTCAACGCCGCGGCCTACCTCAACAACATCGCCCGCTCGCTCCGCGCTTTCGAGGGGTCGCCCGGTTCGGACCAGACCCTCTTCACGCCGGGCGAACTGCTCGCCACCGCGTTCGTGCTGATCGACGCCATGCCGCGCATCCAGCGTGTCGCCGACCCGCTCTTCCTGGATGCCAATCCCAACTACAACCCCAGCCTGGCGGCGTTCACCGCGACGCCCGGCATCAACGTCTACAGCAACTCCGCGTTCGCCGCGTTCGGCAACTCCGTTGCGCCGGTGAATCCCTCGAACAGCCGCGCGGGCAAGGTGCCCGACCGCGTCGCGGCATCCACCTACAGCGACCAGGCCGTGAACTCGCAGGCCGCGGTTGATGGCAGTTACGTGACCGAAGGCGGCGCCACGCTCGCCCGCCGCACCAACCTTCCGCTGCGCAATCTGACGGCCGGCGACTTCAACGGCGACGGGCACCGCAACGCCGCCGACATCGCCGAGGTGGTCAAGGCCTGGCGCAAGCGCGCACAGGGCCAGACGTGGGCCGCGCCGGGCGCGATCGCGGGCAGTTACCTCGCGCAGGAGGCGGCACGAACCGGGCAGGCCGTCAACGCCGCGGACTTCTGCATCGAGATCCAGGGCGACTTTGATGCCAACGGTTCGTTCGATCTACTCGACCTGCGCAACTTCGCCGACGGCTTCGCGCTCTACAACTACACCTTCACCTACAACAACGTGACCGGCGACTTCTCCTACAGCGGCACGCTCAACCGCAAGCAGGGCTTCATCGACTTGGACAACGCGTACGTCGCGGCGGGCGGAACCCTCCCCCTGCTGCCGACCATGCTCGCCACCGGCAAGCCGTACGCCGCGGGCGACGCACGGGCCGACCTGGTCGGCCCCGGCCGCAACCCCACCGCGCCGACCCCGCTCGAGCAGTTCCGCGTGGCGCGCGGCGCGTTGCCCATCGGCTTTGACGGCGTCATCGACGCCAACGACATCGACTACGTCTACCGCAACTTCAAGCAGCCGGGCATCACCGGCTCGGCGGACTGGGCCGATCTCAACGAGGCCGCGCTGTTCGATCTCTCCGCTGACATCACCGGCGACCTCAAGGTCGATCAGGACGACGTCATCGAACTCGTCACCGTCATCCTCGGCACCACCATGGGCGATGTGAACCTCGACGGCGTCACCGACTGCACCGACCGCTCCATCGCGGCGGGCAATCTCGGCATGCCCGGCGGCTGGGCCATGGGCGACGTGGACGGCGACGGCGTCGTGACCGCCGCGGACGTTCAGATCATCGCGCAGATCGTCTGCCCGGCCGACTGGAACGGCGACTGCGTGCGAGACGTGTCGGACATCTTCTCCTTCCTCACGGCCTGGTTCGCCAACGACCCGCAGGCCGTGAACTTCGGCGGCACGCCCGGCGTGTCGGCGATCTTCGCCTTCCTCACGGTCTGGTTCGCCGGCTGCTGATCCCTACCCCGGGCCTTGCGCCCGGTCTGTCCTCGCGTCCTTCTCTGTGCCATGGGGCCCCTGCTGTTCGCGGCGGGGGCCCCTTTCTCATGGGTTTCCGCGGCCTGATAGACGGCGCGGCGGATCGTCCCCGCATACCATCGACACAGTGACTCCCCCGCCCGCCGCGAGCAACCCCGCACCGATCGATCACGATGCGCTCCTCGAGCGCATCACCAGGGTGATCAATCTGATCCGTCCGGCAGTGCAGGCGGATGGTGGCGATGTCGAGTTGGTCGGGGTCACCCCCGAGCAAGTCGTTCAGATCCGCCTCCACGGAGCGTGTGTCGGTTGCCCCTCCGCCACCGTGACGCTCCAGATGGGCATCGAGCGGAACCTCCGAGAACATGTCCCACAGGTTCGTGGGGTTGAGGCGGTGGACTGAGAAAACACCCCATTACCGGGGATTTTCTAGGCCTCTATCGGACCGTCAGGTTCCGCTGCCATGAACCGGCCGCTTGGTCTGGGCAACATGTTGTAAACCGGTGGAACACCCAGCCTTCGGAGATTTTTTGCTTTGACGTTTCCCGCGGCATGGTATAGTGGGGGCCGCTCGACCCGGCCGACTCGTCGAGGCATCGGGGACTGGAGGTCCGGAATGCTGGTCATCACGCGTCGGGAGGGGGAAGAAGTCGTCATCGGGAACCCGAGCAGTCCCATTGGGATTGTTCGGATCGCTTCCATCAAAGGCGATCGAGTTCGAATCGCGTTCGACTTCCCGCGGCACGTCGACGTGCACCGTCGAGAAGTGGCGAACCAGATCATCGAAGACCAGCCGCAGGTGATCGGCGCTATCAAGAACGGCGTTGCCTCGCCCCGCTGAGCGCAAAATGCGTTTCGCCGCCCGCGTTCAAAGAAGCGCGCTGGCCGTCGCGCATGACCCGCAACGATCCACTGGAACAACAGCCCGAGGCGTTTGGCCTTGGGCTTGGCTGTTTTTGGGGACTTGGACAAACGTTCCGACCTTCGGCGATGGCCTCGCGGTCAAGGGCGGCAACGCGCTACTCGGCTTTCCCGCCGCTCATGTCGTAGACCCAGCCGTCGCCATCGCGCTTCCAGTTCAGCACTTCGCCCGCGGCGAAGAACAAACGGAGTTCACGCTCCGCGGCTTCGGGGCTATCGGACCCGTGGATCAGGTTGAAACTGTTCGACACGCCGAAGTCACCACGGATCGTGCCCGGGTTGGCCTTGGAGCCGAATGTCGCGCCCATCATGTTGCGGGCGATGGTGATCGCGCCGTTGCCGCGGACCGCCATCACCAGCACGGGCGAACTCGTCATGAACTTGACGAGGCCGGGGTAGAAGGGCTTGGACTGGTGAGCCTCGTAGTGGGTCGCCGCCAGTTGCTGGCTGATCTGCATCAACTTGCAGCCGACAATCTGCAGGCCCTTTTCCTCGAACCGTGAGATGATCCGGCCCATGAGGCCGCGCTGCACTGCGTCGGGCTTGAGAATGATCAGCGTCGTCTCCATCGTGAACTCCTGGGGTCGTTGTGTGCGGGGCCAAGGTTAGGCACGCCGCGAAGGGTCATCGCGCATCGAGGTCTTCGACACGCTCGACGCCGTAGGCCGACAGCAGCGCATCGACAGCGAAAGCGCGGTCGCTCACGCCTTCGTTCCGGGCATCGCTGAGTTTGATGCGGACCGTCGCATCGGTATCCTGCACATAGACGGTCACATACGCCGGAATCCACGGCGAGCCGCCGCGAACCGATCCCGGCGGAACGGTCACGCGCTCTTCGTCGGTCAGTTCCGCGACCACCGCCGGAACGCCCGCGGCATCAAACAACTCGATCTTGCGCGGGCGGTAGGTATCGGGCTCGACCCACACGCGCTGCACCTCGCCGGTCGCGGCGATCCGGCTGCTGATTCCGAGCCGACGCCCATCGCGCGACCACTGCGTCGCGCCCGGCGCATCCGGGTCGATGGGCGTCAGGCACAACACGCGGATGAGGCTCCGCGGCGGCAGACTCAGCCCCAACCGACCCGCCGCGGCGCGGTCGAAACGCTCATGACGGCCGATGTACGCGACCGGCTCGTCCATCATGTCGAGCCACCAGTATCGCGCATCATCGCACCCGAGCCAGAACTTGACCTGTCCGAGTTTGCCCAGACTGAGCGCGAGATGATCAGGGCGGACAATCTGCACCGTACCCTCGGGCTGCTCGACGCGCGAGCGGCCCTCGCGGTCGGTGTATCGGAACTGCACCGTCACCTGGGCACGGAATCTCGCAAGCGGCTCGACACGAACGTTGTACGCGGCGGCGGCCTCGCGATACGACGGCGCCGATCCGCGCACGACCGCATCGCGCTGCTGGTCGCGGGCACAGTTCTCGGCGCAACCGGCCAGCGATGCGGCCGCTGCGAGAGCCGCGACGGACAACAGAGCCCTCGCGATCACGCCCCACCCCCGGCGGCCGGCGCTGGGGACGGGGCCCCTGTGTCGATGAGCACGGACTGGAGTTGCTCGGTCACGAGCGCCACATCCTCATCGCGCATAGCGGGATCGGCAACCTCCACCAGCGGCGGGCCTTCGGGCGGGCGCGGCACGCCGCGCGGCCTGACGAGCATCGTCCCGCCGCGGCTCTGTTCGCACACGAGCAGCCGCTTGCGAACCAGGATCAGCGCGAGAACGAACCTCAGCACGGCGCGACGGCGCGCAGCACCGGCATCAGCGCTCGCCACGTCCTCGCCCGTCTGCTCGAACAGGTCGAGCAGCGAGCCCTCGTCGAGCAGGAGTTTGCGCTTCTCGTTCGGATCGGGCACCACCGCACGCCACGAACCGATAAGTTCGAGCGGCGCAGCCGGCCGCGCGCCCGAATCCCACGCCTCGGGCGCATAGTCCTGCCGACAGAACTCCTCGGTCTGTATGTCCTGGCACAACGCGCCGACGAACAGATCTCCCGTGCGCAGTTCGCGCCCGCTTGCGGCACAGACACGCGTCGGGGAACCCAGCGAATAGGTGTTGGCGACTCGGCTCATGGAGCCAGTGTATCGCCCGATCCTCAGCGGCAGGAAACCTCGAAGAACCGGCTGCTGGTTCCATCGGGGCCGATGGTGAATCGGACGGTCTGTCCGCACGCGGGGCACCGGGCGAGATAGCCGCGGCCATCGGGGTTCATCGGCGCGCGAGCATACTGACGCGAACAGGCGAACCAGACGCGGAGATACGGCCGGGCGGTGGGGGTACGCGGCTGCGATCTGGATGCGGAAGCCCCGGGAGGGTTCATGCACACAGGGATCGGCAACCGGCGGTCGCGGCGATGAATCGTCGAGCGGAGCCCACAGGGCTGCTCGGCCGCGCCGCGGCGACGGGCGGAAACCCGCAGCAGGGCGCTCGACATCGCGATTACACCCAGCCAACTGCGTAGAAGATCGCCGTGAATGCCAGGTCGGCGATGACAATCGCGACGACCGACTGCACGACGGTGCCGGTGGTGGCGTGGCCGACGCCCGCCGCGCCGCCGGTGACTCGGAGGCCGTTGGTGCAGGCGATCAGCCCGATCAGCAGGCCGAATACGGTCGCCTTGCCGATCCCGGTCAGGAAGTCGGCGAGTTTGACCTGATCGAGCGTGTTCTGGATGTAGCGTTCGCTGGGCACGCCGAGCGCAAAGACGCCCACCACCCAGCCCGCGGCGATGGCCACCGCATCCGAGAGCACCGCCAGCAGCGTCATGCTGATGACCGCGGCGATGACACGCGGCACCACCAGAAAGCGGATCGGATTCAGCGCGTGGGCCTCGAGCGCTTCGATCTCCTCACCGACGACCATGGTGCCGATCTCGGCGGCAATCGCCGCGCCGGCAAAGCCGGTGAGCACGATCGCGGCGATGAGCGGGCCCAGTTCGCGCAGCACGGCGACGCCAGTGATGTTGGCGACCAGGTCCTTCTGGCCGAAGTTATCGAGCGGCGGGGCCATCTGCAGCACGAGGATGAACCCGACGCACCCCGACACCAGCGAGATGATGAAGACCGACCGCGCGCCGATGCGGACGATCTGCGAGATGACCGCGGGCCGGCCCAGCCGCACCTTCCGACGCGTGAACGAAAGCGCGACCCATCGCAACACTTCGGCAAAGAGATACCACACCGCGCCGACCTGGTCGAGCACGGTCATCGCACGACGGAAGAGAAAGTCGGCCGTGGCGAGGATGGGTCGCGGATGGGTGTGCTCGGACATGTTCGACTCAGGCGGTCATCGCGCCCGTGGCATCGGGCACGATGGTGAAGACCGTGTCCAGCCGCGCGATCTCGAAGATCGAAAGGACCTTCTCCTGCATGCCGCAGAGCACCAGGCGCGTGGAGTTCTTTCGCGCGATCTGCATCGCCTCGACCAGCGTCGCCACGCCGGAAGAGTCCATGTACGGAACACCGGAAAGATCGACGATCAGCCTCTGCGGACGCGCCGTCTGCACGCGCTTGAGTTCCTGCCGGAGGATCGGCGAGGCGTTCAGATCGATCTCGCCGCTGGGCAGAACAACCGTCGCGCCGGGCCGGTTCTCCACGCTGACCCGGAATGCCGACTCTCCTCCCCCGGTCGCAAACCCCGGTCGTGTCACATTGTCAGCCACCTTCGCTCTCCTTGCGGGCGCCATCGGCCTGGTCGTCTTCCGCTTCCTCGTGCCGACGTTTGATCATCGTGAGCCGCATGCCGATAGGGCCGCGCTTCTCGTACTTCACTTCGTCCATCACCGCCCGGATGATGTGTACACCAAGGCCACCCGGACGGATCTCCTCCAGGTCGCGGCTGCGGATGACCGCCGGGTCCACCTGGCGAGCCTCGTCCTCGATGACGATCTTCAGCGCGCCCGGGTGAACATCCGAACCGCCGCAGCCGCACCCGTGTACCGGCCAGATGCTCACCCAGATCGGCCGGTTCGGATCGCGACCATAGCCATGACGGATGACATTGCACAACGCCTCATCGACAGCCAAAGCGATCTTCCCGCAGGCTTCATCAACAAACCCCAGCCGCTTGGCCACCGCAGAAACCAACTCCCGAGCGCCGCTGAGGTAGAGCGGGTTGCTCATCAACTGCAGACGTATCTGCGGCGGATCGACCGCCGAGGCACACGCACCCGGGTTTTCGAGTTTCTCTCCCATGGTAGAGCCCGATTCGCGTTCCCTTTCTCCCCGCGACCCCACGAGCCCCCCTCCGCCTTCATTGCCCCATTCGAGAACACCGCCCATGCGCACACAGCATACCGCGCCGCGGCCGCGCCGGTCAGCCCGGCGGATCTTCCGAACCCGCCGAGTACCAATCCGCCCATCGACGCACCGCCGCATCGCGCTCGTGCCGCGGAGCCGCGTGGTCGTACCCCATCGTCTCCCCGGTGATTCGTTCCAGCGTGCGGATCGCCAATAGGCGCTCCGCCGGGTCGTCGCTCTCGAGCCGCTGGATCAACGGCCGGATGGCGGACCGGTCCTCGGTCTGCGCAGCCTGCCGAACGGCACGCAACCGTGCCGCGGGGTTCTTGTCATCGAAGCCCACCGCCTTGTCTGGGTCCGCGCACGACGACGACGCCCCACTCGCCGCCACAACGACTAACACCATCGGCCATCGCATGGTCGGATGATACCGGATACCGCCGCGGCGGTGTTCTCCGTGGGTTTGCGTGGCTCACGCTCCTGAGCCCGCGTCCCTACACTCGGCCATGGCGGCTTCAACCTCGACTCCGGGCTCCCCATCAACATCGACAGGTGCCGCGCCCGCGGCGAGGAGCGGCCCGCACAGCGGCTCGCGCCTGCCCGATCCGGCCTCGCTTCCGCACGGCGAGGTCGTGCCGATTCTCGACTTCGGCTCGCAGACCGCGCAGTTGATCGCGCGTCGCGTGCGCGAGGCGGGGGTGTACTCGCTGCTGGTTTCGCCCGAGGTGACCGCGGCGGAACTGGCGACGCTCAAGCCTCGGGGCATCATCCTCTCGGGCGGACCATCGAGCGTGTACGAGGCGGGCGCGCCGCGCTGCGACCCGGCGATTCTCGACATGGGCGTGCCGGTGCTGGGCATCTGTTACGGAATGCAACTGGCCTGCCAGATCAT
Organism: Phycisphaeraceae bacterium; assembly: GCA_019636495.1. Lineage (GTDB taxonomy): Bacteria > Planctomycetota > Phycisphaerae > Phycisphaerales > UBA1924 > JAHBXL01. The sequence continues at coordinate 137,556 of JAHBXL010000008.1, forward strand.
GGGCGCGACGATCGCGCGGGCGGATCATCGCGAGTTCGGCCGGGCCCAGGTCCACATTCAGGGCAGGCACGAACTCTTCCACGCGATGCCCGACAGGGCGCAGGTGTGGATGTCGCACGGCGACCAGGTGCAGCCCCCCCCGCCCGCCGCGGCAAGTAGTGCCGCCAGTCCACGATTCGAAGTACTCGCCTCGACCGACACCTGCCCGCTCGCGGCGGTTCGACTCATCGATTCCAAGCGCACGTTCTTCGGCGTGCAGTTCCACCCCGAGGTGACGCACACCCCGCACGGCTTCGACATGCTGCGGAACTTCCTCTACGAGGTGTGCAAGTGCGCGGGCACGTGGCGAATGGCGGACTTCCTCGATGCGGCGACCAGGCGCATCCGCGAAAGGGTCGGCACGCGGCGGGTGATCTGCGGACTCTCCGGCGGCGTCGATTCGGCCGTGTGCGCGGCACTGATCCACCGCGCCATCGGCGACCAACTCAACTGCGTGTTTGTGGACACGGGCCTGCTCCGCAAGAACGAGCGCGGGCTCGTCGAGACCACCTTCCGCGATTCGTTCCACATCCCGCTGAAGGTTGTCGATGCGGAACGCGAGTTCCTCGCTGATCTGACCGGCATCAGCGACCCGCAGGAGAAGCGCAAGCGCATCGGCGCGCGGTTCATCCGCGTGTTTGAGGATGCGGCGGGCGAGTTGGCGCTGGCCGGGGGCGCGGCGGGCGAAAAGCCCAGCGGACCCCTGAACAAGGCCGCGATGCCGCTGCTCGCCCAGGGCACGCTGTACCCCGATGTGATCGAATCCGGCCACGGCCACGCCGGACAGTCGGCAAACATCAAACTGCACCACAACGTCGGCGGACTGCCTGAGGACCTGGCGTTCGACCTGCTCGAGCCGCTTCGCGATCTTTTCAAGGATGAGGTGCGCAAACTGGGCGAGGTGCTAGGCCTGCCCGAGCAACTCGTGTGGCGGCACCCGTTCCCGGGCCCCGGGCTGGCGGTGAGGGTGCTCGGCGAGGTGACGCGCGACAAACTCGATGTCCTCCGCGAGTGTGATGAGATTCTGCTGGAGGAAATCGTCGCCGCGAACCTGTACCGCCAGACCAGCCAGGTCTTCGCGGTGCTGCTGCCGGTGAAGAGCGTGGGCGTGATGGGCGATGGCCGCACGTACGAATCGTGCGTGGCGATCCGCGCAGTCGAGACGCAGGACTTCATGACCGCCGACTGGTCGCGCCTTCCGTACGACCTGCTCGCGCGGATCAGCAACCGGATCATCAACGAGGTCCGCGGCGTGAATCGCGTGGTCTATGACATCTCCAGCAAGCCGCCGGCGACGATCGAGTGGGAATGACAGGAAGTGCGGAGTGCGGATTTTGGATTGGGGATTGGGGAATGGCGGCCGGGTTTTAACGGCGGGGGGCGGGGGTTTTTCGCCCTCGCGGTGTCAACATTGGCCAAGCGGAATCGCCTGGTGGATAATGTACCCATGGGTCGTCTTGAGACCATTCAGTTCGATGCAACTCCTGAGTTCCGCCGGCGCGTGGAGGCCGAAGCCGCGAGGCTCAATCTTTCGCTCGCGGCGTACTTTGCGTTCCTCGAGGAGCGTGCGCGGCTCGGCCCCGATGTCGGTCGATTCGATCGGCATGTGGAGGAGGTGTTCGGTAAGAACGGGGACCTCATGCGACGGCTGGCCAAATGATCCCAGCGATTCGATTTCTGACGGCCGAGGACATCTGTCGGTTGCACGCGCTGGCCATTGAAGACCAAGGCGGCGACAACCGACTGAGAGATCGGGGCCAGCTCGACTCTGCCATCGCCATGCCCCGACAGCAAGTCAGCGGACAGTACTTGCACTCGGACATCCCATCGATGGCCGCGGCGTATGCGTTCTACATTTGCGGCAATCATCCCTTCATGGACTGGAACAAGCGGGCAGGAGTTGCGGCGATGATCGCCTTCCTCGCCGACAATAGTCGGGTCTTTCAAGCGACGGCGGACGATGCCGAACCGGTCATCCTGTCGCTCGCAGCAGGAACACTCGATAAGTCGATTTTCACAGAGTGGGTCCGCGAACACGCTCGACCAATCGGCTGAAACCGTCGCGCTCGGCGAACCGAGTCCATGCCCCGTGCGGATAATCTGGCAGCAAAGTCATGTCCAGCCCGTCTCCAACTCGTGGGCCGGTTGAGTCTCCGTGCGTGGCGTGCGGCACGAGCCTGAAGGATGTGCCGCGGGGGCAGAGGTGTCCAGCGTGCAACGCGCCGTGGACATCGCCGACACTCAGGTTCTTCTGGCGGGCGCAGGTGGCAGGCGCGTTCTGCATACCGCTGATGTTCGTCCTCGGCGCGGTGTGGATGGCCGGTTCGGACTCCGAGAGTCTCGATTGGCCGGGGCGATTCCTGCTGGTCGCGTTCGTGCTTGGTGTCGTCCACCTGCTCGCGGGCATCGGGTGGAACTGTGTGGTGCCGCAGCAACTTCGGCCGCGGGGAACCGCGCGGCTCGTGGCGATCACGCTCCTCGTACTCCTGCTTGCGGGCATCCTTCTGCCCGCGCTGGGGAGGTGTTGAGTGTCATGGAAGCGCCGACCGAAACAGTCCAAGCACTCGAAACGGTGCGAGAGCCGCTCGCGTGCATGTCGTGCAAGTACGACCTGCGCGGCTTGCCCATCGGGGGTGTGTGCCCGGAGTGTGCGACAAGCATTCGCACATCCATCGCCGCGGCTGTCGGCAAGATAGAGCGGCCTTGGCCCGGGTGGCTGAAGGCCCTTCGAACCACCTACGTGACTTCCTGGATCGTGACATGGCTCTCGCCCTGGCTCGCCCCCGAGGTCTTCCGCGCGCTCGGACTCTGGAAGCGAGGCATGGGCAGCGCACTCATGGACCAGATCATGATCCAGTGGATGTTCACGCTCTTTGTCGGCATCGTCTTCTGGTTCACCTTGCACCAAAGGCGAAGTCGGTACAGATTCGCGGCACTCGGCAGTCTGATCGTCTACTTCCTCGCATCGGGCATTTTCATGCCTGCGTACGGCGGTTGACTCGCGATCGCTTGCCAATGGCACGGCCACGCCCCTCGCAACCGCGCAGCCAAGTACACTGCACTCATGGTCCATCGCCTCACCATCCACACCCGCGGCCAGGGACTGCACGAAATCACCGATGAAGTCGCCGCGGTTGTCCAGCGCGCTCGCGGCCGGACACACGATGGCGGATCCGGCCCCGTGGTCGAGGGCCTCTGCACGGTCTTCATCCGGCACACCTCCGCGAGCCTGGTCATCCAGGAAAACGCCGACCCTTCCGCGCGGCACGATCTCGAAGCGTGGATGTCGCGGCATGTTCCCGAGGGCGATCCGTACTTCACACACAACGATGAAGGCCCCGACGACATGCCCAGCCACATCAAGGCCGCGATCACCGCGACGAGCCTGTCGATCCCGATCATCGGCGGCACACTGGGCCTTGGCAGGTGGCAGGGCGTTTATGTCTGGGAACACCGCCGCGCTCCGCACATGCGCGAGGTCCTCGTGCACGTCACAACATGACGACGGACACGCAAGGGCCGAGCCTCAGCGGCTGCGCTGCGGGATGACCAGTTCCACCGCCGTCGCGGGCACCCAGCCCAGCCCCCCACTTGATCCATGGCCTGCCGCGCGGCCCGCGCTTCCGTCGTGAGACGGTCCGATGCGCGCCCACAGGCCGTCGGACGTCCGGGCCACGACCCGCACCTCTGCACCGGCCGGAATCGGCGCCACCGCCGCGGGCGCATACGTCAGGTCGTCCGGCCCCTGCCTCGGCAGTATGAGCCGCACTAGCACTCCTTCGGCGCGGCGCGCATCCACGACTTCATCGGTAACGGCCGCGCACGCGAACGCAACGGCCGCGGATGCCGCGAGCCACGGCGACCACTGAGGAATCGCCACGTGCCGGGCTCCCGAGCCGCGCGCCAGCAGCCTCGTAGCGCAGAGCGCACACGCGAGCCCCGCCGCCCCGGCGGCCAGCGCAACACGCGCCGGCCGTGGCACCGAGCGAACGTGCGCCAACGCTCTGTCGCTCGCCGATCGCTCGCCGGCAACAGGGCTGACTACTGCATTGCTCCCTTCGCCCGCGCCAGATACCTCGCCCGCGCTGCCGACCGATCCTGCGACTCGCCGGCGGGCCTCGAGCAGGTTGCCATCGATTCTCTCGCCCAGCGCATCGGCATCGCCCCACCACGGCGCATGCAGCGATTGCGCGCGGCGCAACTCCAGGACGGCCCGCCCGAGGTCTCCGACCATCGCCGCGCGTGTGCCCGCGTCGTAGTGGGCCGCGGCACGTTCGCGAGCATCACAAACGAACGATTCACGCGAAATCACTGCCGCGACCACGACACAGGCCGTCCACAGGACAACCGGCGTCCATGCCCACGCGCGCGAGCGTTTTGTGGGGTTCGCGTTCATGCGCTCCCCTCCCGCGCGGCACTTGTCGCTGCGCCCGTGCTCACGCTCGCGCCGCCGGGGTGAGCCGCCGCCGCACGGCAGAGTTCTGAAACAAGTTCCTCGGCCTCGCGCAGCCGATCGGTCATGCCGCTTGCCTCCCCCCCCCCGCCGCCGGGCCCGAAAAGGCGCTGATCGCACGCGCCAAGAAGTCCGCCGAACCGCGATGCCAGCACGGCGTCGATCCTTCGCACCGCGCCGACCGCCTCGCCGGTCGTCAGCGACGACGCATCAAGGTTGAACAGGTCGGCAATCAATGCTCGCATCGCTATGGCGATGCGCTCGGGTTCGCCCCCACGCGCGGCACGCAAGGCGCGGCGCGCGCGCCGTCCCGCGCCGCATCGCCGGAAACGGGCCGGGTCGCGCTCTCGCTGCGCGCGCCGCCACGAGATCGCGCCCGCGAAGGCCAGTGCGGCCCCGCACACGCCCGCCGCAAACAGCCACGCCTCCGACTCATCCGCCGATACCCGCGCGACCGCCGGTCCGCCCTGCGCGGCCGACAGCGGCGGGAACCACCCGTTGATGCGCTCGGGCAGGTCGGGCCGAAGGGCCATCGGTGGCCCGCCCCCTGTCCCGTCTCCTTCGGCCTCGTCTTCAAGTCCCTCCAGGGCGCCGAGTCCGACAGCGGCGGCAGGTCGGATGTTCAGCGACACCGGCGGCGACCGGGCTATCTTGTATTGCCCATCGTCCGGATCAAAGTAACTTATCTCGATCGGCGGAACGGACTGGGCCCGTGTACTGCGCGCGCGGATCGCCGCGGTGTACAGCGTCATCTCCCCCGCCGACTGAGGCAAGACAGGGTCCCGCGGCACGCGGAACAGCATTGCAATGCCACCCGCACCGTCCGTGGTCCCAGGCGAGGACCGTGCCAGATCGACCGGCGGCGGATTCAGAATCGGTAACGGGCTGCGCAGCATCAGGTTCAGCGTCAGCGGCTCCCCAACGCTGGCCTCGCGCGGCGAGCACGACGCGTCGAGCAGGAACGAGCCGACCAAACCGCTGAAGTTCGCCGGCCTGCCGCGAGATGGCAGATCCAGCACTTCGAGCGTGTCAGCCGGCGCAAGCGAATACTGCCGCTGCGTAATGGTGTTCCGCTCGAATGGCGAATCGAGCAGCGACCGCGGCCGCTGCCCCACGACCGCCTTGAAATCGCACCGAACCGGCCCGATGGCGATCTGCCCCGCCTGCCTTGGCACGATCAGGAACTCGGCCGAGAACTCGGTCCGCACTTCGCCATCGAGGTTGACAGCGCGGACTTTGCCGCGAATCGGGCGCTTGGGCGCGCCGTGGAACGGGACAAAGTCCATCTCGGCCACTCGAGGCGAGGGTTCGGCCGCGGTCGCGCCGGCGGGCAGCGGGTAGATGTCCATCGAATCGGCCGGAAGGCCCAGCGTCAGCACCGGGTCCTCGGGCTCTGAGAGCAGCAGCCACGTGACGGTCAGTCGCAGCGGCTGGCCGATGTACGCTCGCGAGTGCGACAGGCTGGCGGAGAGCCCGGCGACACGGGAAGGCTCCAGAAGGCGAATGCGCAGCGGCTGGGTCTGGTACTCGCGACCATCGGCACGCACGGCGACCGCGGGGATGACCACCTCGCCTGTCCGGCGTGCGGCGAGTGAGTATGTGTACACAACGCGGCGCTCGGTGCTCTGCTGCGTTCGACCGTTGATGACGATCATGCGGCTCGACGTGCTGGTCTGCGGACCGTGGTACACCACCTCGAACTCACGCTGGAGCGCGGAGACATCCGGCGCTGACGAGTCCATCGCGCCGTCGACGGCCACGCGGAACGGGATCGCATCGCCGACATACGCCTGTTCGGGCGCGCTGGCGGTGACCTTCACTTCCTGCTGCCCGTGCGCGGGCACCGACGGCATGAACAGCCATGCCGCGGCAAGCGCCACGAGCCACGCGCATAGCCGCGGGATTGCCGGGCTCGACGGCAGGCGTTTGTGGGTGCGTGCGTTCACCAGTCTCTCTCCACGGCGGGCGGACGCGCCCGCTGCTGGGCCTTGAGGAACCGCCGAATGGCCTCGCGCTCGCGTGCTTCGCGGTCGAGAATGCTCGCCGCGGTTGCGTCGAACGCGTGCTGCGGCCGGCCATCGGCCTGCTGCGCGGGCTCCTGTTCGGCGGGCTCGGTCGGTTGCCCATCGATCCCCGCGGCGGCTCTGGCCGCATCGCGCAGATGCTCGGCCGCCTTCTGCTGCGATTGCTCCGCGCCAGCGGTGTCACCCTGCCGGAGTTGCTCCTCGGCCCGACGCTGCGCCTCGCGCGCCTGTTCGAGCCGCTCGCGGGCTCGCTGTGCGTTGCTCTCCCCCTTCTGTCCTTCCGCGGCCTTGCGGAGTTGTTCCTCCGCCGCCTCGGAGCGCTTCGAAATCTCGTCCTGCATCTGGCCCAGTTCCTCGGCGCGCTGCCGACGCCGCTCGGCATCGGACTGTGCATCGCGCGCGGCCGCGCCGGATTCACTCGCCGCGGCTTCCTGGTCTCGTGCAAGGTCCGCCAGGTCCTGCGCCGCCTGCTGCTCGGGCGTGGGCTGCTGCTGCTGCTGCTCTTCGCCGCCCTGCTGCGGCTGGCCGGGTTGCCCGCCCCCCTGCCCCTGCCCCTGCCCCTGCCCCTGCTGCGACTGTGACTGCTGTTGTTGCTGCTGCTCTTCCCGCCGCTTCTGCTCTTCGATCGCGCGCCGGATCACCTCACGCGCGCTCTGAACCTGCTCGATGTTGCGTGCCGCGGCATCGCGAGCCTCGCCTGTGAGGTCCGGCCGCGCGTTGCGGAACCACCGCTCAGCCTTGGCGAGCGACTCCATCGCGGCCTGCGGGTCATTGTGCGCCTGCTGCGCTGCGCGTTGAGCCTCCATAAGACCCAGGTTGTATCGGGCGCAAGCAGCGGTCTCTCGGGCGGATGGCCGCGTGACCGCCAGTTCATCCGCCGCGCGGAACGAGGCTTCGGCCTCTGCGCGCTGGTCCAGCGAAAGTTGCGCGCATCCACGGTTGTAAGCGACTTCCGGCGAATCCGGAAACTTCTGCGCCGCGGCCTCAAGCAGCGCGAGCGCCTCGCCCGGTCTGCCCGCGGCCATCGCGGCATTGCTCTCCGCGAGCCGCGCCGCGAGCGACTGCGCCCGGGCAACCGGCGACAATCCTCCAAGCATGGCCAGCGCAAGCAGCGCCGCGGCGACCGGGACACGACCGGCCATCCGCGCACGCGGCCATCCCAACCGCGCCCGCTCAGCGGCAAGAGCCAGCAACGCAAACACTATCGCCGCGCCGAGCGGAAACTGGAACGCTTCGGCATAGCGGTAACTCTCCGCCGAATCGATCTGCCGCTTCTGGGCGTCGCGCCGCAGCAATCGATAGACGCGGTCGAGTTCGAGGTGGCCGACGCCGGCCTCGATGTACACGCCGCCGGTCGTCGCTTCGGCCATCTGCCGCAGCACGCCCGAGTTCATCCGCGACTGCACGCGCTGACCCGCGTGCTCGATGAACCTCGGCGCCGGCGCGCCGCGCTGGCCCGCGCCCGCGACATCGGCCGGCACCGGCGCTCCGTAATCCGAGCCGATGCTCACCGCGACCATCCGCACGCCCGCCCGCGCCGCCTCCATCGCCGCCTCAACGGGCATCGACTCGTGGTCCTCGCCATCGGTCAGCAGGTAGATGTCCGCCGAAGTTCGGTCCGCATCTTCTCCCAGCAGCGCGAGCGCGGCGCGCACGGCTTCGCCCAGCGCGGTGCCGCCGCGCCCCACCGAGTCGGGACCGAGTGCATCGACAGCCATGCTCGCGAACGCGTAGTCCGTGGTCATCGGACACTTCACGACCGCTGTCCCCGCGAAGGCGATCAGACCGACTCGGTCACCCTCGCACGCCTCGAGCACGTCGCGGACCATGAACTTGGCTCGCTCAAGCCGATTCGGCCGAGCGTCCTCGGCGAGCATCGAACGCGACACGTCGACCGCGAACACCACGTCGCGCCCCATCTGCTGCACCTGCCGCGGCACTGGACTGTGCGCGGGCCGCGCCAGCGCCACCGCGAGCATTGCGAACGAGCCGGCCAACAACACCGCCGCGAGGATGTGCCGCGCTCTCGATGGCAGCGGCGCCCAAGGCCGCCCCGCCGCGGGCCCATAGAAGCGACGCACCGCGGCGCGACGCGCCGCGAGGCCCCAAAGGGCCAGCACGCCGATGGCCGGCGCGAGCCAGAGTGCGTGCAGAAACTGGGGGGACAGGAAGATCATGGATGCTCTGGCCTCATGAGGTTCTGCGCAGCACAGTCACGGAAAGCAGCACGCCCAGCAACAGGACCGTCGCCCCCGGGACGGCCACAAAGTGGAACTTCTCCTGCCAGTCGGTGTACTCCACCGTCCGGATGGTGCTTTTCTCGAGGCGATCGATCTCGGCATACACGCGGCGGAGCGCTTCGCCGTCCTGCGCACGGTGGTAGAGCCCGCCGGTCATCTCGGCGATCTGCTTCAGCACACGCTCGTCCATGGTGTTCTGAATGGGTACGCGCTGCTCGCCCAGCGGCGTGCGCAGCACCTGGTAACTTGTCGTCCCCGCGCCGAGCCCGATGGTGTACACCCTGATGCCCCACTCCGCGGCCAGTTGCGCCGCCGCGAGCGGGTCGATCTCGCCGGCGTTGTTGTCGCCGTCGGTCAGCAGGACAATGACCTTGCTCTTGATGCGAAACTCGCCGCCAAAAGCCGCCGAAGCGCCGCGCCGGTTGTCCAGTTCGTCCTCGGCGCGCTTGAGTCTCGCCGCGGCAAGCGCGAGGCCGTCGCCGATGGCGGTTCCATCGTCGAACCGCATCTGAGCGGACGTAATGGCATCGACAAACTGCGATACCGTGCGTGCATCGCGTACTAACGGGCAGGTCGTTTCGGCGAAGCGTGCAAACACGACGAGCCCGACAAGATCGCTTGTCCGGCCGCGAAGTTCGCGGCCATCGCCGAGAAGAAACTCGCGCAACACACGCTTGACGGCATCGGCACGCGAGATCATCGCGCCGTCGAGTTCCATGTACTGGTTCATCGAGCCGGAGCGGTCCACAACGAGTTGAATCGCCACGGCGTCCGACGAGGTCTCGACGCGGCCGATGCCGATCTGCGGACGTGCCAGCGCGATGCACAGCAGCGCGAGCCCCGCCCACGAGAGCGCGGCGGGCAGCCACAGGACGCGCTGACGCAACGATCGCGGCAGCGCGGCAAGCCCCTCGGTCGTCGAGAGCGCCGGCACAGACGTGCCGCGCGAGAGTCGGCGGACAACCAGCCACAGCAGCACGAGAGCCGGCAGCAGCGCGAACGCCCAGGGCGACTCCCAGTGTGCGCGCAAGAGCGTGTTGAACCAGTCGGCGATCATGCCCGGTCCCCCCTCTCGGGCGCGGAGTGCTGACCATCCGGATCCGCGATCCGGCACACAATCTCGACAAGTTTCGTCGCGATCTGCCCAGTCGGCCCGCCGCTCGGGCCGAAGCGTGCATCCTCAATGAACGCGAGCAGCGCGGCGAGTTCCACGGCGTCCCGGCCAAGGAGCCCCACATGCGCGCATCCCGTCAGGGCGCCGGCGAGTTCCGGGCCCGTCGCGCCCGGTGCCAGCAATCTTCGCGAGACGAGATAGGCGCGCAGCGCGGCGAGCGTGTCCTCGACCGATCGAGCCGGGTCCGCATCGGGCCCGCCGGCTCGCGCGCGGACTTCGTCCATCGTGCGACGGAACACCGTGTCCGGCGTCGCAATCCGGTGCATGATCCTCCGCGCCGCCCACGTCCCGCCCAGACCGAGCGCGAGCACCACCATCGCGCCGCCCACGACACCGACCACCAGCGGCCTGCGCCAGACTGGCATCTCGATCGAAGCGGGTGCCAGCATGGGCCCCAGACGCTCGATCGCCGCGAGCGGGTCCCGGGACCCATCGGCCTCCGCCGCGGGTGCATCGGCAACGGAAGCGACGTGCACAGCCACGCGCTCTGTCTGCACGGAGCCACGGCCATCGCCGAATCGGATCGCGGGAATGCTCTTCTCGCCCGGTAGATAGGGCTCAAGTGTCAGCGTCAGCATCTCGTGACCCGGCGCGACCACCTGCCGGCGCGCGGCGAAAACAGTCCACGGCGCAAGAGCGGACGGTGGATCGGCCATGCCGAAGGGCGCGCCTTCCGAAAGATTCCGAAGTTCATCCGGCCACGCGGTCCATCGCCCATCGACGCTTCGCACCTCGATCAACACAGTCAGCCGGTCGGCGATGGAGATGCGCGTCGAAGATACGTGCAGCGACACGGTCAGCGCATCCGATGCGACGGAACGAGATTCCTCGAACAGGTGTGCGCCGGGCCAGGCAGGATGTTCGTCGCGCGAGCAGCCGCCGCACACGGAGCACAGCACGGCCACCGCGGCAAGCCGCGCGATGCCGAACCGGTTGTGCCGCAGCACCCGCATCACCGCTCCCTCCGATGGAACAGGCCGACAAGTTCGTGAACGGGTTCGTCGTGCGTCCAGAGCGTGACGCGGGCCCGCAATGCACGCAGGCCGGCGCCGGCGATGGCCCGGTCGAGTGCGCTGTCGGCCCGGGAGTACGCCGCGGAATAGGCGTCTCTCACACGCGAACTGGAAGTGTCGATCACCGCCTCGCGTCCCGTTTCGGGGTCACGCAGTCGCACCAGGCCCGCGTTGACCAGTTCGGCATCGCGCCGATCGCGGATCGCCGCGGCAACGACATCATGCCCGCGCGCGGCCCTTCCACCGCCGGCGATGCGCCGCAAGGCGCGTTCGAACGATGCTTCGCCGGACGCGCCGGGCGCGAGGAAGTCTGAAACAAAGAAGACCAGCGAGCGCCGATGCAGCGTGCGACGCAGCAGATCCGCCGCGGCGGCGGGGTTTGTGCCGCGACCGGTGGCGTCGAGCGCGAGCAGTTCGCGCACAAGCCGCAACGCGTGACGCGAGCCCTTCCGCGCCGGAACTGACAGTTCGACACGATCGGTGAACGCGCACAGGCCGACGCGGTCTCCGGCTCGTACCGCGGCGAACGCCAGCAGCGCGCACACCTTCGCCGCGAGCGCGCGCTTCGAGCCCTCGGCGAGCACCGACCATGCGGGCTCGTCGGGGCGGTGCGGGCTGGTGTGCGCGGCATGATCGGTCGGGCCGGACGTTCCGAACGCAAGCGAACCTGAGACATCGACCGCGAGCATGACCGTCAACTCGCGCTCCTCGACGAACCGCTTGATGAACGGTCGGCCGCTCCGCGCCGTCACGTTCCAGTCGATGAATCGCACATCGTCGCCGGGCTGATACTCGCGCACATCGGCGAACTCCATGCCGCGTCCCTTGAACGCGGAGGAGTACTCGCCTGCAAAGACCTCCGTCACGCGCCGCCGCGTGCTCAGTTCCAGCAGCCGGACTTGTCTGGCCAGTTCGGCGGGGGTCATGGTCGCGCTCCGTGCGGCAACGATGTTCAGGGCGCGGCGACGCGCTGAAGGATCTGGGCGACGAGATCGTCGCTTGTCAGTTCGCGTGCCTCGGCTTCGTAACTCGGAATGACGCGGTGCCGCAGCACGTCGGGCGCGACAGACTTGACGTCGTGCGGGGTCACGAAGGCGCGGCCCTCGAGCATCGCGACGGCGCGCGATGCCAGCGCAAGGGCGATCGTCGCACGCGGCGAGGCGCCGAAGTCGACCAACGACTCGGCCGCGCCGGCGCGGCGATCGGGCTCCGGGCGGGTTGCACGCACAAGGTCCACGATGTACTCGCGGACCTTCTCGTCGATGTGCACACGGTCCACTGTCGCCCGGGCCGCGAGCAGTTCGCGCGGGTGCAGCACCGGCTCCTTGAGTCTCGAGTCGAGGGCCGTTGGCCGCGTGAAGGCCATTCGGTCGAGCACGGCCCGCTCCTCGGCCCGCGTCGGATACGTCACCCGCAACTTCAGCAGGAACCGGTCGACCTGCGCCTCGGGAAGCGGGTAGGTCCCTTCCTGCTCGATCGGGTTCTGCGTCGCCAGAACCAGGAACGGATCGGGCAGCGCGTACGTCTCATCGCCGATGGTCACCTGCCGTTCCTGCATCGCCTCCAGCAGCGCGCTCTGCACCTTCGCCGGGGCGCGATTCACCTCGTCGGCCAGCACGATGTTGGCGAATACCGGCCCCCTTCGCGGCGAGAACGTGCCATCGCGTGGCGAGTAGACAAGCGTGCCGACCAGGTCCGCCGGGAGAAGATCGGGCGTGAACTGGATGCGCTTGAATGTGCAATCGAGCCCCGCCGCGAGCGTCGAGACCGTGAGCGTCTTGGCGAGTCCCGGCACGCCCTCGAGCAGCACGTGCCCGTTGCAGAGCATTCCGACAAGCAGGCCGCGGATCATCGTCGATTGACCAACAACGACCTCGGCCACGCGTCGCTCAAGAGCACGGAGCGGCTCGGCAAGCCGGGCGAGTTCTTCCTGGTTTGGGGGCGGCAGCGTCGGCTGAGTCATGGACGATCCTTGTCAGGGCGCTGGGCGAGCGAAAGTAGGCACGACCGGCGCGGCGAACCCCGCCGCGCAACGACGATGGATACAGGCATCGGCCCTCCCCGCCGCACGTCACGCCCTTCTGGACGCGCACGACCGGGCTCTCCGTCATCGGCACGCGGCCTTCCGAGTCCCGAAACACCTCAAAAACACAGGCCCCCTCCTCTCGGAGGGGGCGGGGTGCCTGCCGTTGCAGCAGTCCTCGAATGCGGTCGAGAGGAGTCGAACCTCCACGGGTGTTACCCCACCAGAACCTGAATCTGGCGCGTCTGCCAATTCCGCCACGACCGCGTTGTCGGGCACAACGTTAGCCACGAGGTCGCCGGTCGGCAACGCGTCACGCTCCCGATCAGCAGCCGGAGAACCATGCCGCGAGGAACGCGAAGATGTCCGGCACGCCATTGCCGCCGTCGCCCAGGGCATCGCCCGCGGGCAGGCCTGCAAACCAGTCGCCGAGAAACGCGAAAATGTCCGCGACTTCAACGTGGCCGTTCCCATCGTGGTCGGCAAGACAAGATGGCCGCGCCGGAACCGGCACCACCGCCGCGACCGCCTCGGGCGATCCGGGACGGAAAAGGCCGATGACTGCCTCGCCCAGGTCGGGCGACACGCCGCCCCGCAGGCGGAAGTTGTACATCGTGCCCCAACGAAGCGCGTTGGCGGCCTCGTCGACGGCAAAATCATCGGTCTGCCAGGCCGCCGCATCCGCAGATTGCGCAAATGCCCAGTCGGTCCCGACAATTGTCGCCCCGCCCGGACCATCGCCGCTGTGATAGGACACGTCGTGGAAGCCGGGGGTGACGGCCGCCGCGCCCGGGGGCATCGGCACAGTGAACGACTTGGCCGACCGGTGCGAGTTCAGATTGAACACCGCGTACTCATAGTCCCACTGGTTGCCGCCGAGGCGCACGGCCCGGGCGGCGACGATGAACCGGCCATCCCCGGCGACATCGACGAACGCCTCGACCACGCCGGGGACCAGGTCCTTCCAGAGTTGGATTGCCGCAACGCCCGGCGAAGTCGCGCCGCTGAGCGAGATGATGGGGTTGTCTCCCGCAAGCGAGGTAAGCACCGGTCGAACCGATGCGTTGTTCAGCGCATTCCCATCGCCGGCATCCTCGGCGTGCACGACAATCAGTTCGGCAAAGTACGCTGCCCCGGGATTGAGCGCAGGAGTGACATCCGCCACGGCGAACTGCAGTCGCCCGGCATTCGTGCCCGAAGGGGCGGTGTACGGATGGGTGAGCGCGCCGGAGGCAGCATTGACCTGCCAACGCGGCCCGAGATTCATGGCCGATCCGGCGGATGTTGCTGTGTGCGGGTCGGAGCAACCCGGACCAATGGAAGTGCCTCCCCCGCCCTCGCACGTGCAGAACCCGGCCTGGTTAAGCGGCACCCCCGCGTGAAAAGCCCACCCCATGCCGATCTGTTCGAACCTGCTGACACCGCTGCTCGTGATGAGCCGGTACAGGTTGGGAGCCTGCACCGGATGCAGCGCGGAGAAGATGTTGGATGTGAGCGCGGTCGACCCGACGTTGGTTTGGAGCGAGCCGAATGAGGCCGCGTCGATCCCACCGGGTGAGGGTGTGTAGTTTGTGACGGCGGTCACGTCCGTCAGCAGGAGGTCTTTGCCCGATGCGCCGCATTGGGCCTGAGCAACTCCTGTCGCTGCGCCGGTAGCCAATGCGACCGCGATTGCGCCGAGTTTGGTGTGCATCGACCGTGGCTCCATGAACTCCGGACGGATGAGGTCGCCGACCGCGTGGTCAGATTCAACTGACTCCCCTCAATTCTATCAGATTGCACGGATTCTGCCACGAGACTTTGCCGGATCAGGCAACGGACTTACCATGGTCTCTTCGCACCTCGGGTGGGGAGCGTTCCGCCAACGTCGGCGGGCCGCTCTGGACCCCGGAGAACGCATCATGGCCGAGACCGCAACCGAGCGCCCGAACAAAGTCCAGATTTCCGACATCGGGCCCAGCCGCAAGAAACTCTCGATCGAGATCCCGGTCGAGACCGTCGCCGAGCACCTCGGCACCTCGCTCGACACGCTGATGGTCGAAACCGAACTCCCCGGCTTCCGCAAGGGCCGCGCCCCGCGCCGGCTGGTCGAGAGACGCTTCGGCTCGACGCTGAAACGCGAGGCCAAGAATCAACTCGTCTCGCAGGCTTACTCCAAGGCCGTCGAGGAGAACAAACTCCGCGTGATCGGCGAGCCGTTCAGCGAGGACCTGCTCAAGATCGAGATCGAGGAAGGCAAGCCGCTCTCCTTCGAAATCGAAATCGAAGTCCTGCCGGAGTTCGACCTGCCCAAGTTCGAGGGCATCACGGTCAAGAGGCCGACATTTGAGATCACCGACGATCTGGTCAAGCGCGAACTCGACCGCCTGCTGCTCAACGAAGGCCGCCTCGAACCCAAGACCAAGCCCGGCGCGGGCGACTACCTCACGGGCCACGCCGTCATGACCGACGATGCCGGAGAGAAGCACTACGACATCGGCGACGCGGTCATCCAGATCCCCACGGCCGACAAGAACGGCCGCGGCATGATCCTGGGTGTGCTCGTCGACGACCTCGGCCCGCAGATCGGGAGCGTGGAGGTCGGCGACACGTTCACCGTCAAGACGACCGGTCCCGAGAACCACGAGAACGACAAACTGCGCGGCAAGGCGCTGACGATCAACTTCACCGTCAACCGTGCCGACGAGATCATCCCGGCGACCGAACAGGAAGTCGCCGAGCGATACTCGCTGGAGAGCCCGGAAAAGGTTCGCGAGATCATCCGCGAGCGAATCGGCCAGCGCATCGCCATCGACCAGCAGGCCGCGATGCGCGGCCAGGTCGCCAAGTGGCTCAGCGACAACGTGGACATCGAGACGCCCGAGCGCGTCACGGCGGCGCAAGCCGCGCGGACGCTTGAGCGCCGCCGCCTTGAGTTGGCCTACCGCGGGACCGACCCGCAGAAGATCGAGGAACAGATCGCCGAACTCCGCGCTTCATCGCGCGAGGCGGCGGTCCGCGAACTCAAACTCTTCTTCGCGCTCGACCGCGCCGCCGAGCACTTCGACGTGAAGATCACCGAGTCCGAACTCAACGGCCGCATCGCACAGATGGCCTCGATGCGCGGCGAACGTCCCGAGAAACTGCGTCAGGACCTCTTCGCGCGCAATCAGATCGGCATGGTCTGGAACCAGATCCGCGAGCACAAGACCCTCGATGCCATCATCGCCAAGGCCAATGTCGAGGACATCAGCCTCGAGGAGTTCAACAAACTCTTCGGCGGCGAGAACGCCGGCGGCGGGGAATCGGCCGCGCCCGCCAAGAAGCCCAAGCCCAAGGCCAAGAAGGACGACGATGCGGGCGACGAGACCGCCGAGGCCAAGCCCAAGTCGCGCTCCAAAAAGAAGGCCGAGTAACCGCGACCAAGACCCGTCGACGGTTCAGCAGATCAACGCACGCCCGGGCCCGCGCTCGGGCGTTTTCATGCGCGCCGCGGCAGCCCGACGCCGGCCTGGAACGCCCTGACGACGTAGTGCACCGCGCCCGAGAGCGCGGCGATCATCAGGCCGCCAAAGACCACGGCGCACGCAAAGCGGATCGCGCCAGACGACGCCGACAACGCGCCGCGCACCTTCATAGCAATGACAGCCACCACGATCAACGCCGCCACCCACGCCGCGGCGATCAGCAGCGACCGGAATGACACGCCCGGCTGGCGGACCCACACCAGCAGGCAGGCCCCCAGCCCGAGCAACGCCGCATCGAGCCCGCGGGCTGCCAGATAGATCTTGGCCGCGTCTCCGAGAAACGTCTTGCCGGGGCCGACGTATGCAAGCAGCGAGCACGCGCCGATCACCCCCACCACGCACGCCAGCGCGAGCGCCGGCCCGTCGCGGAACCGACCTGCCGCCAACAACAGCCCGACGACCGCGGCACACGCCACGAGCAGTTCAAAGCCCGCCAGAAACCAGACGCGCGGGGTCGCCACCAGCGATGCCCCAAGCAGCACCACTGCGCTTACGCCTGTAAGGGCGCAAAGCCCGCCGATCATCACCCGAAACAGCCGGTGGTCTTGGAGGTCCATGCGCGGGCTACCACTCCTGACTTCGCGCGCCATGCGGCACGGCTCGGCGAGGTTCGCCTCGCGGAATCGAACGCTTGTATCGGCGCAATCGCGGTCGAGTTCGGATGCTTCCAAACTCCTCTTTCCAGTGATGCCCCTATTTCGGGGGCGAGCGGCGGGGGCGTGCACAACCCAGATACACGGCAAGGACTGACGGGCCAGGACCTGCGATCGGTGCGCCCGACCATTTCATCCATCCCCTTGCATAGTCCGATGAAGGCATGTGGTCTGGCCCGCCGTTTGCGGATCCGGCCTCCAGAGGAGTCCCCGTGCAGTCTTCGGCCGCGACCAGTCCACCCGCGCCCAGCGCCCCATCGCCCCGAGCGACGGCGGCCACGCGCCGCACGTTGGCGTGCTGGGCCATGGACCTGCTCTCGCTCCGTCGCCGGGGTCTGCTTGTTCCAGACTGGGAACGCCTGACCGAGGCGTGCGAGCGCGCCGGACTCGTCCGGCCGCCAGCCCCTGAAGAGTCGGGCGTCCGCGAGGCGGAGGCGGCATGAGCGGCATCACATCAGGGATCGGGCTGGTCAGCGGGCTGGACACCGGGTCGCTGATCAACCAACTGCTCTCCATCGAAGCGAGGCCGCGTCAACTGGCGCAGCAGCGCATCCTGCAACTGCAGAGCCAGCAGGCCGCGCTGCTGGACTTGAACAGCCGGCTCTCGACGCTGAAGACCGCCGCGGCGAAGTTCCGCAGCGCGCGGGTGTTCCAGGCCGCGACGGCAACAAGTTCGAACACGGGGGTGCTCACCGCGCGGGCGCAGCCGGGCGCGCCGCTCGGGTCGTTCTCGTTCCTCGTGGACCGCGTCGTGCAGAGCCAGCAGGCGCTGTCGCGCGGCTTCGTGGACCGGAACTCGACGGGCCTGGGTCTCACCTCGGTCACGATCGAGAGCGCGCAGGCCCGGCTCGACCGCGACACCGAGTTGGCAATGCTCAACGGGGGCGAGGGCGTCTCGCGCGGACGCGTGATTGTCACCGACGCCAGCGGCGCCTCGGCGACCATCGACCTTTCCCGCGTTGCGACCGTTAACGAGGTGCTCGAGGCGTTCAACTCCGCGCAGGGCGTGCGCGTGCGCATGTCCGTGCAGGGCGACCGCTTCGTCCTCACCGACATCTCCGGCGGGGGCGGCACCATGTCGGTTCAGAGCGGGTCGGGGTACAGCACCGCCGCCTCGCTGGGCATCGAGGGCGCCGCAGTCGGGGGCACGATCAACGGCGAGCGGGTGCTCTCGCTCGGCGACTCCCTGACCCTCGCCTCCCTCCGCGACGGCCTGGGCGTCGGTTTCAACAACGCAGTCGGCAACGCGACCGCCGACTTCACCGTGCGCACCCGCGACGGCTCGACGTACAACGTCGACATCGGCAACATCTACGGCGACGACGGCCAGTTGACCGCTTCGGCGGTCTCCACGATCGGCCAACTCCGCCAGCGCATCGCCGACCAGACCCAGGGCAAGGTCACGCTGGATATCTCCAGCGACGGGCGCGGGTTTCGGCTGGTGGATACCTCCGAGCCCACCGGGTCGGACAGTTTCACCATCACTGCCAACTCCACCAGCACCGCCGCGACCGACCTCGGCATCGTCGGCTCCTCCGGCGACGGGGTCATCGGCGGGACGGCCGTACTCGCGGCCATCAACTCGACACTGGCTTCGAACCTCCGCGGCGGGCAGGGGCTGACGTCCGGCGTATTCAGCATCACCGCGCGAGATGCGAGCGTGCATTCGTTCAGCATCACGCCGACGGCGTCGGTCGCGGAGATTCTCCAGCAGATCTCGGCATCGACCGGCGGCAAAGTCACGGCAGCGCTCTCGTCCAACGGCGCGTCGATCGTGCTCACCGACACCACCGGCGGCACCGGCGCCTTCATCGTCGAGGGCGACGGGGCAACGCAACTCGGCGTGGCGACCGCGCCCGCCGGCGTGCAGAGCGCCACGATCACCAGCGCACGCCAGCAGCACCGTTACATCGACACATCGGTGCTCCTCAGTTCGCTCAACGCGGGGCGCGGCGTGGGCACCGGCCGCTTCGAGATCTTCGACACCCGCGGCATTCGGGCCGAGGTCGACATCGCCTCCGACTCGCGGACGATCGGCGACGTGATCCAGGAGATCAACAGCCGCGGGCTGGACGTTCGCGCACGCGTGAACGACAACGGCGACGGCATCATCATCGAGCCCCGCGACCTTTCGCAGGCCGGCGCCGCGAAGATCAAGGTCAATGACCTGACAGGCACGGTCGCGCGTTCGCTGAACATCGCGGGAGAGGCCTCGGGCAGCGGCGAACAGAACTTCATCAACGGCTCATACGAGCGGACCATCGAACTCTCCGCGACCGACACCCTCGACACGCTGGTCACGCGCATCAACGCGGGCCGCATGGGCGTGATCGCGTCCGTGATCAACGACGGCTCCTCCGCGGCGCCGTTCCGGCTGCGACTCACCGCCCGCGACACCGGCGCGGCGGGCGCCTTCACGTTTGACTCGGTCGGCGCGGACATGGGGCTGGTAACCACGGCCGAGGCACGAAACGCCCGCGTTTTCTTCGGTTCCGATGACCCTGCCCGCGCGGTCATGCTCAACAGCACCACCAACACGTTCGACAGCGTCATCGACCGCGTGAGCGTCGACATCACCGGCCGGAGCGACGACCCGGTGACGCTCACGATCGGGCGTGACACCTCCGCGATCGAGTCGGCCGTCAGCGACTTTGTCAACGCGTTCAACTCGCTCTCGTCGCGAATCGGCCAACTGACCGCCTACAACAGCGAAACGCAGGCCAAGGGCGTGCTGCTGGGCGACAGCGCAGCGCTGGAACTGCGGCGTGCGATCTTCACCACGGTACAGGGTCGCGCTCGCGGCGTCGAGGGCGGCTTCTTCGCCCTCAGCCAGATCGGCGTGACCTCGGCCCAGGGCGGGCAACTGCAGTTCGACGCGGCCAAACTCCGCGCCGCGCTCGAACAGGACCCCGAGGGCGTCGCCTCCGTTTTCGCCGCGTTCGAGCAAGCGCCGCGCGATGAGCGCATCGAGGTCTCGCCGGGGATCTTCGTGAACAACACGGCCTCGGCCGAGTACTCGCGGCTCGGTGTCGCCGAAATGGTCGTGCAACTGGCCGACCGTTACCTGTCCCCCTCCGACGGACTGCTCTCGCGCCGCCGCCAGGCCATCGACGGCCAGATCCGCTTCCAGTCCTCGCGCATCGGGCAGATCGACCAGCGGCTGGTCCGCCGACGCGAAGCGCTCACGCGGCAGTTCGCGAACCTCGAGGGCACACTGGCGCAGTTGCAGCGGCAGTCGGCCTCGCTCAGCGGTTTGTCCGCGAGCGTCGCCTCCATCCGCCGTTGATGCTCACGGTTACCGGACGTGAAGCCGCGGTCGCAACCGTCCGATACCTGTTTCCGCCATGACAGCCGCTGTGAACAACGCCAACGCCTACCTCCGCACCAAGGTGCTCACCGCTTCGCCGGAAGAACTCCGGTTGATGCTGCTGGAAGGGGCCATCAAGTTCCTGCGCCAGGGCCGCGACGGGCTGGAACGCAAGGACCACGAGGCATCGTTCGACGGGTTCTCCAAGTGCCGGAACATCGTGCTTGAACTGATGAACTCGGTGCGGCCGGACATCGCGCCCGACCTGTGCGGCCGCGTGACGAGCCTGTACACGTTCATATACACCAAACTGGTGGAGGCAGGCTTCGAGCGAGACCTTGTCAAGGCCGACAAGGTCATTGAGATGCTTGAGTTCGAGCGTGAGACCTGGGCTCTGGCGATGCAGAAAGCCGCCGAAGAACGGCAGTCGCCCGGCGCGGCGTCCACCGAGCCCGCACGGGCCCCGGCCGCGCCGCTGTGCGTGCAGGGCTGACCGCGCTCAGGGCGCGGGCGCGCGGCGCACCCGCCACGACCACTCCAGCGACGCATCGAGCACGCTCAGCCTGCCCGCTCCGCTGTCGATCAGATCGCGTGCCATGCGATCCATGGCGGCCCGCTCACGCACCATGCGCACCTCGCGCTCGACGCGCGGCGCGACGGCAACGCGGTCGACCTCCACGCCGGGCAGCCGCTCTTCGACCCGCACCACCACGTAGCCCGGCGCGTTGTCCCACGGCACCATCACGGCGCGGCTATGCCTTCCGGCGGGCGTCTGATCGAGCACCCGACGGAACGCGACCGGGTACGAAGGGTCCGAGGTGCTGATCGGGTCGAGCAGCCCGCCGCGCAGCCGCGATGGATCGGCGGAAAGCGCCATCGCGACTTCGGCGAACGGCTCGCCCGCATCGAGACGATCGACGGCGGACTTCGCCTGGGCTTCGCCGCGAACGAGGATCATGCGTGCGCGGATGCGCGGCCCGTGCTTGATGTCCATCGCCTGCTCGATGTCCTCGGGCGTGACCGCGACGGCATCGGGTCCGCTCCTCATCCGGACCAGCGCCCGCAGTTGGGCGTTGCGCTTCAGGAGGTCGGCGAACCGCTTCTCGCCGAGACCGCGCGAGATGCGCACGCCGGCAAGCAGCCGCTCGGCATCATCCGCCGTCACCTGCGCGGCGTCGGCGAGCGTCTCGGCCAGCAAGGTGCGCTCGGCGGCCATGTCGGCCGCGGATACGGAGATGCCGCGGGCCCGTACTTCCTCGTCCAATACGCGAGAGAGGAGCACCTCCTCAAGTACCTGCGCGCCCGCGGCCTCGGCCAGTAGCGGCGCAACCTCCGGCCAACCGATGGCCCGGCTGTCGAGTACCGCCGCGGGGCGGTCCTGCGCGGCCCTGTCCGGCTGCACCGCCAGCGCGGATATCGGTCTCGCGGCGGGGGCAACCGGGGCCATCAAGACCGCCACGGCGAAACACACCGCCGCGGACGAGACGTATCGACGATGACGATGGGACGATGGTCCATAGACTCTCATGCGCAATGACAGACGGCCCGGTGCCGGCCGTCAACCACGATCCATGAGTCACGAACCCGCACAACCCTCCATCGCGGCAAACGGGCCCGGAGTCGGCCGCAGTATGCCGCCCGCCCCGGCGCCCCGACCGCAAACGACGCTGTGCCCATACTGCGGGCATGTTTCGGGCACGGCGGGAGGCAAGTCGTGTGAACGCTGCCGAGGCTTGTTCGAGCCGTTGTCGCGTCAGGCTTCGCAGAACGCGATGGGCCCATGGTTCATTCGCGATGAGACCAACCCGTTTCTTCCCGGTTTCTCGCTGGCGACGCTCAGGCAACTGGTGCGACGCGGCCGAATCGCGCCCGACACCGTGATCAAGGGCCCGAGCACGCGACAGTTCTGGTCCTATGCGCGGAACGTTCCCGGTGTATCTCATCTGCTGGGCGCCTGCCACGTTTGCCGCGCCGCCGCCAAGCCGACCGATGCGCAATGCACGGCGTGCGGCGCATCTTTCGAGATTCCCGATGACCGAGAACACCTCGGCCTCGCGCCCGTGCACCTGCTGCCCGGCCACGCCGACGCCGCCGAAGTCGCCGCCGCGGCAAGCACAGAACGCCCGCGTTGGCCGAGCAATCCGCCGGTTGCTGCTCGCAACGGCGGACCCGAAGTGGACGCGGAGGCGCTGATCGCCGCCCGTCATCGCCGCCGACGCGCCAATCGCAGGACCACCACTGCAATCGTCATTGTGGGCGTCGGCTTCATAGGGTTGGCGATCGCGCTGATGGTCGCGCAATCAGCGTGGCGATCGGGTCGGAGTGCCGAAGCCAGCGCGGGGAGCGCCCCGGCTCGCGATGGACTGCCGAAGCAACCGCCGAACTCCAAGCCGACTGAGGAGACGCCCTCGTCCGAGACCGGGACAAGCGCAGGCCAAATGGGCCGAACATCGGCGGACAGTTCGGGCGTGATCGCTGGAGTGAGCCCATTCGATCTGGCTGCCGGACTCTTGTCGGCCAATATGGATGATTTGCCCAACCTGATAAGGGATGCGGAGTCGTTGGTGAGGAGCCTCGAGAACACCGACCCCCGGCTCGCGGGCGCGATTGACGCGGCCAAGGCCCGGTTGGCTGCGGTTCGGGCGGGCGAGAAACTCTGAGGAGCATGCCGCGTGCCGCATCCCGCGGCCCGTTTCGTGCGTATGGGAATCTTGGACGACGGTGGCGGGGGATGTGAACAGTTGGTAAACTTGTCGAGCAATCGTCACCGTTCTGGGACGTATCAGAGTCTGGGGCCTCTTCCCGGCTGAAGTTCGACCTGTGGCATGGAGCAAGCGATGATTTCGAAAGTGCTTTCACGCAAAGGGTTTACGCTCATCGAGTTGCTGATCGTGATCGCGATCGTGGCGCTCCTGATTGGCATTCTGCTGCCCGCTCTTGCAGAGGCCCGCAAGGTCGCCCGCAAGACGCAGTGTGAGTCGAACATGCGCCAGTTCGGCGTGGCGATCAACACCTACTCTTCCGACTTCCAGGACCGCATCGCGTCGTTCACTTGGAAGGCCAACGTTCAGTACGCCGATTGGGTCGGGGCCGCCCCGGATGCGACGGGAGCGGCCGCGAACCAGGCCGTCGACATTCTCCGTCGGCGCGCGTTCCGAGATGACATCCAGCAGATCCAGGGCTGGATTCCGCACGTGCTGTATTCGCACTTGGTGCTGAACGACTACCTCGCCCAGCGGCTGCCCGAGAAGATGGTGGCCTGCTCGGAGGACCGGCTGCGACTGCGCTGGCAGGACTCGGTCGCGGTTGATCCGAACGCGTTCTTCCAGTTGCAGGCGGGCGTTGAGCGCCCGGACGGCAGCAGCAACGCCGAGAAGCGATGGCCGTACAGTGCCTCGTATAGTTTTGTTCCCAGTTCGTGGTCGCCCGATCGCACCATCGGCACCCAGCCGACCGTGTCTCAGGGCGCGGTGCACTATCTCTTCCAGGTTCCGGCACAGGGCACCACGACAGTCTTGGGTCTGCGCAAACTGTCCGATGTTTCGTTCCCTTCGCAGAAGGTCGCGCTCTATGACTCCGACTCGCGGCACTTCAACAAGCGCCGCGACCTGTTCTTCGCCTACACCGACAGCCGCCAGCCGCTCCTGACGTTTGATGCGGCGGTCACGACGCGCAAGACCGCCGAGACCAATCAGGGCTTCAACCCCGCCGCTCCGAACAACCCCAATCCCACCACGTTCAACTACGCGCCCGCGGGCTGGGAATCGCCGACCCGCAGCGGCGCAGCGCAGGAAGCCGTTCGCGGGCACTACCGCTGGACGCGGGGCGGCCTTCGCGGCGTCGACTTCGGCGGTGGCGAGGTCCGCTGACCCGGCCGTCACAGTTTGTTTGTATTCCGTAAGCAATTGCACCCCGGCTTCGCGGCCGGGGTGCTTTGTTTTTGGCCTTCGTCGCCCGCAACGCACGAAATTATCCACAGAGGCATCAATGCCTCTGGACAACGCCGGTTTCTTGGTGTAGTTTGAATTTGGCGGGGTTTCTTGGGGACTTTGCGGCGGCCGCGTTCTGCGGCAAAGCCGGGGAGAAAACCTATGGTCGGGAAAGCGCGTTACGGGCGTGGCGGCTTCACCTTGATCGAGTTGCTGATCGTGATTGCGATCGTTGCGCTCCTGGTGGCCATTCTTCTGCCTGCACTGTCGGAGGCGCGCCGCGCTGCAAGGCGCGTCATCTGTGCGGCGAACCAGCAGCAACTGGGAATCGCCGAGCAGAACTACGCCACCGATTTCACTGACAAGTGCGCTTCGTTCACCTGGAAGAAGAACGTCGACTATGGTTTTGGCGGCGCGGCGGGCAACGCCACTCAGGCCGCGGCCAACCAGGCGATCGACATCCTCCGTCGCCGCGCCGACCGCACGGATCTGCAGCCGATCACGGGCTGGATTCCGCACGTGCTGTACTCGCACCTGGTGCTGAATGACTACCTGCAGCAGCGCCTGCCGGAACCGACGATGGCCTGCCCGGAGGACCGCATCCGCCGCAAGTGGCAAACCGGTATCCGCACCGCGCTGAACAACGGCAACACCGACTGGTACAACTACACGGACGGCGAAAACCCCGGCGACAACAGCAACAACGGGCAGCGCTGGCCCTACAGCGCGACGTACAGTTTCGTGCCCTCGTCATGGTCGCCCGATCGCTTCGTGAGCGTGGGCGGTGTGACCATCCCCACCGTGTATCAGGCGCAGTATCACTACCTCTGGTTCGTGCCCGGCGACACCGCGACCACGGTGCTGGGCAACCGCAAGTTCTCGGATGTGAACTTCCCATCCCAGAAGGTCATGACCTACGAGATGAACGACTACCACTCGCGGAAGAACCGCTCGCTCTACCACGCCTACACCAACGCCAAGGCCGAACTGCTCTTCTTCGATGGCTCGGTGCGAATCCTTGAAACCAAGGACGGCAACCGCGGCTTCAATCCCGCGACGCCCGCGAGCCCGAACCCGACGACGTACCTCTATGCCCCGAACCTCGCCTGGGAGCCCCCCTGCCGCAACTCGGCAGTGCAGCAGGAGACCGTGACCGGCTACTACCGTTGGACGCGCGCCGGCCTGAAGGGCATCGACTTCGGCGGCGGCGAAATCCGCTGATCGGGTTCACTCTCCTGCCTCCGCAGTTCTTCAAGGCCCCGGCTCCGTGCCGGGGCCTTGTTCTTGCGCCGCCGCGCCACGAACCGCCGTCCCGGGCCGCGAGTCGTTCGCGGCGACGGTGACCACCACCGATTCGGGTTTGTCGCGTGGCAGAATCCACGCCGCGCCGCACTCCGGACACACCCTGCACAAGTCGCGTTCCGGCATGCTCGCGGAAAGGTCGTATCCGCACGAAGGGCAACAGTCCCAAGCGAGCATCGCATCGCGCAGGGTCGGGCCAAGACCGCGGCCAAGCCCCAGCATGCCGCGACCGGCAAACAGCGCGAGCGTCAGTAGCGGCACCATCACCGGGCCGAACACGATCAACCCGAGGAACATCGCCATGTCCTCCAGCAGCAAGCGGGCAAGAACGCTCAAGATGCACGCCGCGGCGACGGCGAGCACCACCGCGGGAGTCCGCACGATGCGCCAGGCGATGCGCGGGGCGCGCCGCAACGACCAGGGGCCCAGCCGCGCCCGCCACCACCTCGGCAACTCGCCAACACGCGCAAGCGGAATCACGGCGGGGCGGTCGCGGTCGTCCATGACACGCAGTGCGATCATGCGGAAGTGTTCGCACGAAGCGGTCGAGGCGATGAACCGGCATCCCGCCCGCCTTGCACGGCATGGCGTCGACGTGTCACGCCCCGCCCCCACATTCCCTACCATCGCCCGATGTCACGTGCACCCGTCGTTTCCGGTGTCGATGCCGACCTCGCCTACGCCGCGGCCCAGCGCGTCGTGCAGACCCACCAGCGGCTGGTCGAGTTTCTGCGCGCCGGGCAGACGCTCGGGCAGATCGACACCTTTGTCGCCAAGACTCTGGCCGATCTGGCCTGCCGGTCGTGCTTCCTGGGCTATCGCGTCGGTCGGCTGCCCCCCTTCCCTTCGCACGCGTGCCTGAGCGTGAACGACTGCGTGGTGCACGGCACCGCCGGCTCGTGCACGCGCCCGATGCGCCCCGGCGACGTGCTGAAGATCGACATCGGCGTCATCCACCGCGGCTGGGTCGGCGATGCCGCGTGGACCTACGTCTTCGAAGACTACCCCAGCGACGACGTGAAGCGGCTGATGCAGTGCGGCAAGGAATCGCTCCGCCGCGGCGTCGAAGAACTGCACCCCGCGAACACCTACCTCGCGTGGGCGCGAACCGTGCAGGGCTACGTCGAGGGCGAGTGCGGGTTCCATCTCATCCGCGGGCTCGGCGGGCATGGCTATGGCCGTTGGGACGACAAACGCAAGAAAGGCCTCCACGAGCCGCCGTACCTGGCCAACGTGGTCCCCACCTACAGCGGCGAGTGGCCCGATGCGCTGGTGATGTGCGCGCCGGGCACAGTGCTCGCGGCGGAACCGATGATTGCCATCGGCACCGGCGAGGTGCGGCAAAAGGCCAAGGAGTGGCCCGTCTACACCGCCGATGGCTCAACCGCCGTGCACTACGAGCACGACGTGATGATTACCGAATCGGGCCCGCGCGTGCTGAGCGAGGGCATGGAGAACCTGCCCGATGTCGTGGGTTGAGCGACTCATCTATGCGGCGATCATCGACGACCGCGGAATGCGCCAGCGCGTCCGAACCTCGGAACAGTCGCCGATTGGTGACGCCGACATCCGTCGCGAGTTTCACCGATCGTTGCTCGGTTCGCACCGGAGGACTCTGCTCACGTGGACCGGCCTGCTGTGTGTGATCGTCGCGTTCATGTTCTGGCGCGGGCCGGTCATGGAGGATGTGGTCGGATATCTCGCCGCGGTAGTGATGATCTTCGCCGCGCTACCGCTGTGCTGGTGGTGGTTCGACGGCGTTCGCAAAACGTCCTTGCGCCGGTCTCGCTTCGGGCGGGGCCTGTGCGCGGCGTGCGGGTACGGCATCCGCAGCATCCCCGCGCGAGCCGACGGCCTCACCATCTGCTCCGAGTGCGGCGCGGCATGGCGCATCGACGATGCACACAGTATCGCACCGCACCATCGGAGGGGTCACGGCTGACTCACGCCATCAGCACGCGCTGCGCCGGCTCCACCCGAGTCCCGCCCGCATCGGTGATGGTGTGCTGAAAGCCCGGGCGGATCGCCGCGGAAGCCCAGCCCCCCCACTCGCGCCCATGCCCGCCCGCGCCCTTCGCGCTGGCCATCACGATCATCGCCACCTGGTGATCGGGCCCGAGTTTGAACCGCCTGGTGATACGTGTGAGCGCCTCGGTCGCCGCGTCGATCGGCATCGCCCCGCGCCGCATCATCTCCACCGCGAGGAACGATCCGCACGTGCCCATCACCAGTTCCCCGTTCCCCGTCGCCGCGGCGGCCCCCGCCTCCTGATCCACATACAGCCCGTGCCCGATGATCGGCGAGTCCCCCACTCTCCCAGGCACCTTGAACGCCATGCCCGATGTCGAGCACGCGCCCGCGAGCCGGCCGCGGCCATCCATCCCCAGCACGCACACCGTGTCGTGCGACTGGTCCGGGCCGCTCCGCGCCTTCTCCTCGATGTTCAGCGGCGGGATCCAGCCGCGGTACTTGTCGCGGTCGAGGTGGCGCGGGTCGCTGATCCACTTCTCCCATTCGCCGCGGGCGTAGTCGGTCAGCAGCCCCTTCTCGCCGATGGGCGCAAAGCCCTCGCGCTCGGCGAAACGGTCGGCATCCTCGCCGACGAGCATGATGTGGATGGTCTTCTCCATCACGCGCCGAGCGATGGCGCACGGGTTGGCGAACCGACGCAGGCACGCGACCGAACCGGCGCGGTCGGGGTTCTCCATCACGCAACCATCCAGCGACACGCGCCCCGAGGCATCGGGCAACCCGCCGATGCCCACCGAGTTGATCGTCGGGTCGTTCTCGACCGCCGTCGCGCCGGCGATGACCGCATCCAGCACCCCCCCACCGCCCCCCCCTTCATCGCCGCGGCGCACCAGCACCTCCCACGCGGGGTTATTGGCGACCGGACCGAACGACCATGTCGAGAGCACGATGGGTTGCATGCTCAAGCGTACGGCACGCCTCATGGCCGATGCAGCGCCCCCACCCCGACGTGACGCGGGCTCCGCGCCATTTCGGCTGCGCAGCCCGCGCGGCGTGAAGACGTATCACAATGACCCCCAGCGCAATGTGGGGAAGCGGCCTTCGGAACCGCGCGGCGGACGCGGAGGGCTCTCGGGTCCGGGCCGGGGGTTGCAGGGGTCTGGGAGGGGGGGCGGCGGGCCCCCTGCGCAAGCGACCAAGAAGGCAGGCCCGCTCGCGGCAGGCCGCGATGAGAGCCCGCACCCCTCACGCGGACCCCAAGACGCTTGCACCGATGACCAAATGGACGTACATTGACAGTGTGATCCTGCGAGACCGGGACATCGCCGCTTCGCGGAAACTGTCGAAGGGTTCCCTTCTCCCCGGTCGCCGGGGAGAAGTACCCGAGCGCAGCGAGGGGGATGAGGGGGCCCTTTTCACGCTCGGGCGTGCCGATGTCAGCGCGATCTTCGACAACTCGGGCGCGGTCATCGAGTGGCAGAAGTACTCCGCCTACGGCGTGCCGTTCCTGCTGACGCCGGGTGATCACGGCAAGGATGGCGGCATCTCCGCGGCGGACCAGACGGCTTTCAACGCGGATTACGCCGCGAACAACCTCCGCGCCGATCTGAACAAGGATGGCACGATCAGTTCAGCGGATCAGACGCTGTTCACGGCGTCGTACAACAAGGGCGCGGTCGGCGGACGCTGGAAACTCTCCGCCGCGGATGTCTGCAACCGCAAGGGGTACGCCGGCTACGAGCACGAGGGATTCGGCAACGACCTCGCCGCGCCGGAGATCGCGCACGTGCGGCACAGGGTGTTGCACTTCGGGCTGGGGAGGTGGACGAGAAGGGACCCGCTGGGGTATGTGGATGGGATGAGCGTCTATGCCTATCTAGGGGCGCGCCCGATGGCTGGAGTTGATCCGTCCGGATTGGTGCCGATCAGCTGTGTAGGATGCGCCACTCATCGACAAATACCTTCGCGAGGTACCTCGGGCCCCGTACCCGCAACCCCGATCAACACGGGCATCAGTATCAATGAGTGCAATCAATGTGCTCAAGCAGCGCAGAACGACCCAGCGAACGCGGCGATGATCGCTGAAATGGCGGCGCGTGGTTGTCCCTTCAGTTTCCCCGGCTGCCGCAACTGCCCTGAGCATATATCGCCAGGGCTGAAGGGGTGGGCAGAGTCAGACGGAAGCATCACCCTCTGCGCCAATCGTATGCCGAGTTGTCAATATGCGATGGCAGTGTTCTCCCACGAGCTGTTGCATGCTTATGATTTCTGCCAAGATATGATCCCAGAGAATCCGAGTTGCTGCGACTGCATTTGCTACGAACTCAGGGCCTATCGCTGGGATGGCGGCTGTAGAGATGGAGGCGTTCGGCGGACAGTTCCTGGTCCAGGCGGCCAACCGCCGCCGCAGAGTGAACGGGATTGTCTGGAAATGTATGTCGGCGCATCGTGTAATGGCGAAGGTTATCCGTGTGCCGATGTCACGCTGGCCGAACGTGATCAGTGCTTTGATTCGATGTACTCGGCATGGAATTGCAACGCACACAGCGTCCAGCCCGTATTCCGGCCGCCAACTGTGACTCCTATGGAGCAATGAGATGAGAGCACTTGAAGTCATGCGACAGTGCGTCGCTGCGGTTGTACTGTTTAGTCTCCTCGGGTGCAGTGGGCGGCCACAGGTTGCCTGTGTCGAACTGGCTGCGCTGTCGGAGCAGGAACCAAACATGTCGAGTGATCTGCAGATTGACATCCATGGAGTCGTGCCATCATTACACAGACTGGAGTTCGGGGAATATAGTATCATAGCCACAGGTCGTGAGTACGAGTGTCTCAGGAACATCGAAGACATTCGGCGAGATGGCGGTCTGTGCGAGGTGCTCTTGACCATCACTAATAGGGATAGTAAAT
>JAHBXL010000009.1 GCA_019636495.1 Phycisphaeraceae bacterium
AATCCTATTTGCTGTCAGCCGGAGACCTTCAGCGGGCACTTACGCACGTGGATTTTGTGGATATCGACGGGCGGCATTGGCACATCGTCAACCCTGTGCGTAGTCATCCCGATGGCCATGCGTTCACCATTCCATCAATCGCAGCCTCGGAGCGCTCGCTGATGTTGAGTGTTGGCCTCATGAACTTTGAATCTGCAGATGGACGCCCGGCGGGTTCTGTACCTGCAAGCACTTTGAAGTATGTTCTGAGGCCCCGAAAGGTGCATGCGCGACCAGTCATAGGTGCCACGCTTGGAGTCTCGGTTGAGGTGCGAATCGGTGGTAGCGGGGAATGCAGGGTTTCGCCCAACGGCTTCAAGCCAGGATTGTGAGTGCTCCGGCTGGTGGCACTCCCGATGAGTCATCCTTGCCTTGATGTGGCACAGGTCCCGCGCTTCGGTGTGGGGCGGGGCCTGTGCGCTTGCGAGCAGCAATCGCAGTGGCCCCAAGCGCCGGTCCGGCATGCCGATGTCGGAAGTGGAATGGCGGATGGCCTGCGAGCGAGGGGCGAGCCGGGCTGACAGTTGCAGTATTTTGCAGATGACTCTTGGTGCCCGGCGCGCCCGCCGCGTGACCGCGGGGGTTCTGCCAAGGCAACTCTGGCCACCCGACGGGTGGCGTTGCCGATGGTTCTTCCTTGCCTTGACGTGGCACAGGTCCCGCGCTTCGCGGGGCCTGTGCGCTGGCGAGCAGCAATCGCAGTGGCCTCAAGCGACGGCCCGGCTTTCGGAGTTGCGCGGCGGACGCTTGCAGACGACCGGCACGGAGTGCCGGCCCACCAAAGGCACCCCCACCGAGTGCCGGCCCACCAGATGCATCCCCCCGCGCGCGGTGTCTTTGCCTCTGGGGGTCGCAAGGGGGCGAAGCCCCTTTGCACAGCGATTACATGTTCTTTTGTCTGAGAGCACGACGACACCCGCACCAACGCCCCGGTGAACGAGATCCTGACCCGCAACACCGACAGCGCGGGCGGGGTGGAGTTGAGCGATGCCGGAGGCGGGATGTCGGATGACACGCGCACGGATGGGCGTGCCGGGTTGACAGTTGCGGTATGTTGCAGATGACTCTTGACGCCCGGCGCGCCGCCCGCGTCACCGCGGGGGTTCTGCCAAGGCAATGGAGAATGCCGTTGAAACGGCCTCGCGCGAAAGACCTTGGATTCTCAGGGCTGTTCGCGGCACTTGACCAGCCCTGAAAGGGCTGGCCTGAAAGCGAGCAAGGCCGATGAATCGGCCTGAAATGTCGCCGCGGAGTTGCCAGTTCACGGCGTTGCGTGGCACGCGGTGAATCGATCTCCAAGATCGGCACTGACCTGAAGGTCAGTGGCACTGTTCAGAGTGTGCCCTCCCCCGGCCCCCACCCGCGGCGCGGGAGGGGGAGGAAGACAAGGGGGGCCGCATTCCAGAGGCCGCAGTCGCTGCGCGACCTTGGCTCAGGCAACCATTGCTCGCCCACTGCGCGGGCGGGCCGGCACACGCCGCGGCAGGGGACCCCAACCGCCACGCAGGGCGAGGCGACTCCGTCAAGAACGAGTTGGCACAGGCCCCACTCCTCATCCGCCTTCACACGCTACCCTCCGCTCGCATGTCCCGCATCGACAGCATCTTCCGCGATCTCCGTGCCTCCGGTCGCAAGGCGCTCATGCCCTTCCTCTGCGGCGGGTATCCGCGCCCCGGCGTGGTCGCCGATGCGTTGATCGAACTGCAGTCCGCCGGGGCGAACATCGTCGAGATCGGCATTCCATTCTCAGACCCGATCGCCGATGGTCCGGTGATCGCCGCGGCGATGCACGAGGCCATCGCGGCGGGCTGCACGCCAGAATCGGTGACGGAAGAGGTTCGCCGCGCCCGCGCCGCCGGGTGCGATATTGGCATCGTGGCCATGGTCAGCGTCTCCATTGTCTGGCGACTCGGGCCCGAGCCGTTCTTCCGCCGACTCGCGGATGCCGGTTTCGATGGTGTCATTCTGCCCGACCTGACGGCCGAGGAGAGCGGCCCGTGGAGAACCGCTGCGGCCGCGGCGGGCCTGACAACCACGCTGCTCGTCGCGCCGACGACGTCCCCATTGCGCGCAACGGAGATCGCGCGAGCCTGCACCGGGTTCGTGTATGTCCTGACGCGATCCGGCATCACGGGCGAAGGCGGCGAAGTCGCCGCCGGGCGCGTTGCGGAGCGAGTCGCGATGCTTCGCCGCGTGACTGAACTTCCGCTTGCTTGCGGATTCGGGATCGGCACCCCTGAACAGGTGCGGCAAGTGGTTCAAGATGGCGGCGCGGATGCCGCGATCGTGGGCAGCGCCCTCGTGAAGCGCATGGGTGCGGCAGCCAGGGCCGGCCAAAGCCCCGCCCGGGAGGCGGGAGAGTTCTGCCGAGAACTGGGCACCGGGCTGGGCCATGCCTCGTCGAGAGGCTGATTCTGGGACCCTGCCATGGCCACATCGCCACGGGCTCAGTCGGGGCGGTTCTCAGCCGATTTATGCACATTCGGGGCCTGAAAATCGGACTTGGAGGGCTACGCGCTTGCTCGCCGCCCGCCGCCCGCAACAATCAGGCCCGAGAGACCGCGGGACACCTCCCTTGGAACGCCCCAATCTGATCCCCGGCCGCGAGTGCGATGGAGCGCTGGCGCGACCGGGGGCGGCGATCCTTGATGGCATGCCCCGCGGCCG
Organism: Phycisphaeraceae bacterium; assembly: GCA_019636495.1. GTDB lineage: Bacteria > Planctomycetota > Phycisphaerae > Phycisphaerales > UBA1924 > JAHBXL01. Next base: position 2,707 of record JAHBXL010000009.1, read on the forward strand.
AAAGGCCCCATGGCGCTCGAGAACGGCAATCACAATGGCGCTTCGATCCTCTCCCCCTCCAGGCACGACGCGGTGAGCACCTACGCCGCGGCCAAGTCGCGATACCAGCAGAACGGGAACGCCATGAGCAACGGCGCAGGGCAACGGGTGGACGGTTTCTACGCCGCGGATGTGTTCAACGAGCGCGTCATGCGGCAGCGTCTGCCCAAAGACATTTTCAAGCGCCTGATGGAGACGATCCATCTCGGCAAGCCGCTGCGCGCCGAGATCGCCGACGTGGTCGCCGCGGCGATGAAGGAGTGGGCGATCGAGAACGGCGCGACGCACTACACGCACTGGTTCATGCCGCTGACGGGCCTGACGGCGGAGAAGCACGACTCGCTCACCATCCCCGATGGCAAGGGCGGCACGCTGAGCGAGTTCGGCGGCTCGGCGCTGGTCTCGGGCGAGCCCGATGCATCGAGTTTCCCTTCGGGCGGGCTTCGCGCCACGTTCGAGGCCCGCGGCTACACGGCGTGGGACCCGACCAGCCCGGCGTTCCTGACGCGGAGCGAGGGCACGGTCACGCTGTGCATCCCGACGGCGTTCGTCTCGTGGACCGGCGAGGCTCTCGACAAGAAGACGCCGCTGCTCCGCTCGATGGAGGCGATCAACATCCAGGCGATGCGCATCCTCAAGTTGTTCGGCACGGATGCGGGCGTGTCGCGGGTCATCACCACGCTCGGGCCCGAGCAGGAGTACTTCCTGGTCGACCGCGGCCTGTACTTCGCCCGGCCCGATCTGCTGCTCTGCGAGCGGACGCTGTTCGGCGCGCGGCCGCCCAAGGGCCAGCAGTTGGAGGACCACTACTTCGGATCGATTCCCGCGGCGGTCCTGACGTTCATGACCGATGTCGAGCGCGAGTTGTACCGCATGGGCGTGCCCGTGAAGACGCGGCACAACGAGGTCGCGCCGGGGCAGTACGAGATCGCGCCGGTCTTCGAGACGACCAACATCGCCTGCGACCACCAGATGCTCGTGATGGAGACGCTCAAGCGCGTCGCGCCGCGCCACGGCCTGCAGGCCATCCTGCACGAGAAGCCCTTCGCGGGCGTGAACGGGTCGGGCAAGCACAACAACTGGTCACTCTCGACCGATACGGGCGTGAACCTGCTCGACCCGCGCGAGGAAGCCCACACGAACATGCAGTTCCTGGTGTTCCTGTGCGCCGTCATCCGCGCGGTGGACCTTCACGCCGACCTGCTCCGCGCTTCGATCGCCAGCGCAAGCAACGACCACCGGCTCGGCGCCAACGAGGCCCCGCCGGCAATCATCTCCATCTTCCTGGGCGACATGCTCACCGACATCATCGAGCAGTTGGAGACGGGCCGGACCCGCCGCACCATCAAGGGCGGCGCGCTCGACCTGGGCGCGCACACCCTGCCGCAGATCCCCCGCGATTCGGGCGACCGCAACCGCACCTCGCCGTTCGCCTTCACCGGCAACAAGTTCGAGTTCCGCGCTGTCGGCTCCACGCAGTCATCGGCGTGGCCCAACACGGTGCTCAACACCATCATCGCCGAATCGCTCGACTCCATGGCGTCGCGGCTGGAGCGGGCCGTCGGCAGCAAGCCCACCGAGGCGCGGCTGCAGGCCGCGGTCCGCACGTTGCTCAAGGAGATCGTCCGCCAGCACAAGCGCGTGATCTTCAACGGCGATGGATACTCCGAGAAATGGCACGCCGAGGCGGCACGGCGCGGACTGCCGAACCTCAAGGACACCGTCGAGGCCCTGCCGGTGCTGCGAACGAAGAAGGCCGTGGACCTCTTCAAACGCTACAAGGTGCTCTCCAAGGCCGAACTCGAAAGCCGCGCCGATGTGTTCGTCGAGAAGTTCATCAAGCAGGTCACGATCGAGGCCGAGACCATGGTCTCCATGGCGCGCACCATGATCCTGCCCGCCGCGCTCAGGCACCAGGCCCGGGTCGCGCAGGCCGTCGCCGCCGCGGCGGATGCCGGTGTCTCCAGCCAGACCCAGCGCGGCATGCTCGAGGAGTTGGTCGACCTTGCCGACTCGCTCCGCGAGAAAACCGATGAGCTGGAGGAGGCGGTCTCGCACCACGATGCAGACCCGCTCAAGCACGCGCGGCACATCAAGACGGCCGTCCGCCCGGCCATGGCCGCGCTGCGCACCATCGCCGATGAACTGGAGACACAGGTGGCCTCGGACCTCTGGCCGATGCCGACCTATCGCGATCTGCTGTTCATCAAGGGCTGATCGCTCTGATCGCGCGGGCATCCCGCCCGTATCTGGTCCTTTCGACGGGAAACGGTGCTCTTGACCGCCCGCTCATCTGAGACTGATCGCCCAGGACCACCATCGAAACCACGGGGCGCACCAATCGGTGCGCCCCTTTCTGTCGGTGCTAAACTCCCGCGGCTCGGCCCCGTAGCTCAGCGGTTAGAGCCGGGGACTCATAATCCCTTGGTCGCAGGTTCGAGTCCTGCCGGGGCCATTGGCAGAACTGCCTTGCTTCGCGGCGGATTGGCCTTGTTCTGCGGGCTCGGGTGCGCCACGCTGCAAGCCGCTCGAAGCAAGCGAGAGTCCACCCGATTGCACGGAACCAGCACCGTTCCCCACCGACAAACGCCCGACCGCGCACAGGTCATCACTGTCCCGCCGCCGGTGGTGCGGCACCTGTCCGAGATCCCCGCGGCGTGCGGAAGGAGCGAAGAGGCCGATGACCGCTGCCGAGTGTGCGGGCGAGTGCTCGTGATCCGCATTGGCCCGCCGACGCCCGCGCGCGAGGCCGAGCAGCACGCCGAAGGCCGGGCCGCGGCGTGAGACTCACCTCCCGCATCAAGTCGCTGGAGCGCAAGCGCGACAGGGGCGCGGGGTGCGAGGTCTGCGGCGGCGCGGGGTGGCAGGCGGTGGTGGTGCACAACGCGCCCGATGGTTCGCGGCCGCCGGGCTGGCCGGTTGGCTGCCCATCGTGCGGGCGCATCGCGGCGCGGACGTGGATCGGCCTTGGACCAAGCCCGACGTTTGAAGAGGCCCGCGCGTTCATGGAGGCGCTGTGATGGGGCTGGCGTCAATGCTCAACAAGGTGAAGCGGTTGGAACACGCCGCGCAACAGCGGGCCCAGGCCAGCACCAACGCGCCCCAGGACCCGTGTCGGCCCGGCGTGCTGCTGCCGCTGCTCGCATCGGATGACTCGCTCTGGCGCGAGTGGCTCGCGCTGTGCGAATCGCCGGGACTTGATGCCGCGGCACGGCTCGCGGCGCGCGTCAACACGCTACTGGCCCGCCCGCCCGCGGCGGCGTGAGCGGGGCGAGGGGGGGGGGCGGCAGACATCCGTGTGCGCTACGGGTTGGGAGCGGAAGGTAGCGGTTCGCAACAAGTTGCACGCGTTCATAGACACTGTTCTTGCGACTCCGCTTCAGTCTTGCGGTCGAAAGTACGTTCTATCCTGTCGCATCAACGTACCGGTCTCGTCGATCTGGCCAACCAACCACTCAAGAGCCGCGATGCGCTTGCTAACGGGCACCTCCCCCGCGTCCTCAGAACCGATTGCGGCGCTCAACGCCTCGTCCTTCCACGCAGCTGGAAAAACAGCGGGGAGCACGTCGAGGGACAACCGCTCGGCATGACCGCTCAGGAGCGCATAGGTCATGATCATGGGCCTGTTTGGAGCGGTGGATCGCATCTGAACCAGCCGATGACAATCTACCTTAAAAACAATGAGCCGCATTTCCTCTCCGGCCCCCGCGGGCTTGGGTGTCATCAGATAGGTGCCAGCTACCTCCTCCTTGATTTCGAACTGCTGCGTACGATCGTGCGCAAACTGCCACGGCCCAACCAGCCACTTCACTCGTCGCGGCTGCACCTCAAGCCCTTCATCAATCTTTACTGGCGGCAGCTCGGAGCGCACTCCTTGCTGAGTGAGCTCCGTCGATGGTTGCGCAAATGCGAGTGCCAGCATGACCAACGACAGCGATGCCAGGAATGCGATTACGAGGCGGTCCATTGTTTGATCCTTTGAGAGCAGACTGCTACTGCCTAGCTCACTGGTGCGTCGCCCTGCATGAAACCAACCAGCCCGTTGCTGTACGACACAGCAGCAGGGTTCCCCACGGCAGGTCGATGTCCGCTGTCTGATCATCCGGGCCAGCGATTTCAACGGGACCCACGCCCAAGTCGGGCGAGAACCACGACAAAGAAGCAGACGATGGGATGACGCGGCCGTACGAGAATCCACGGGGCAGTCGAAACACAGAACCGACACTTGTTGCGCTTTGTGGCTCTACAGCTTCAGTAGCTCCCGCCCACGGCTCGTGCGCTACGACCACAACTGTCGGATGTAATGCAACAATCATCTTCACTACTGGAAAGAGGTCAACTGCACGTTCCGCATCGGTGGCGCCCAATGGGACCGGGTCGCCAATGTCGCGCCAGGTCAGCTCACTTTCCGTCCAGATCGCTTTCCCTCGACTCGATAAGAACGCCGCGGCGACTCCGGCAACTTCCGCCGCGTCAAGGGTCTTGGAGTCCGTGCGCCAGGTGACGCTCCAATCAACGGACGGACCCCAAGCTGCCCCGCTTAACCGGGACTCGACCGCAACGCAGTTCGAAGAGTACGGAGGTCCGTGAGGACATGCGTCGACGTAGTAACGGGTACATCCGCACACACTGGCCAAACCGACAGCCAAAGCAAATCCAGTAACAAGTCTCATCGTTGCCACCTCCCCGAAGATTGCGGACCATCAACCGGGAGCGACCCAACCTCCGACTTGATCCGTGCGCGCGTGGGGGTTTGGAGGGACGAAAAGTCATCCGCTGCGATGGCAGAGTGTTCAAAGCCCGCCCAGTCAGCCTCGTCAGGTTGTGTGGGATCGAGAGCCCAAAGATCATTGGCACCCGGACTGATCTTGTAGCCCCAGAAGCGGAAGCCAGGTAACGGAACCCACTGCGTATCCTGTCGCTGGTAGTAGTTGATCGCCTTGTTGACGTTGCTTGATACCTCCTGCGTCGAGTTCCAACTGTGCCAAGGCTTTCCAACCGGGTCGATCAAGAACAAGAGGTTTACCTCTGCCTTTGGGTACCGGCCTTGGATGTGCCGCGCGATCTTCCTTGCGCCGTCTCCACCATTACTATGACCAACCAGCACGACGATGTGCTCCTCCTTGCAGTTCCTGTCTTGTTCGCGCTGCTTGTTCGCAATCCAACGGATTGAATCTCTCGCCCAGAAGTTGTCGTCATCTTCGTCGAATATCCGGATCTCGTTATCTGCGCTTGTAAGATCACTGTGAATTCTATTCATATACGTGCGCGCACCGCCGAACCCCGCAAAATTCTGACCGTGGAACAGAGCAATCAACCTCTTCTTGCCCAACAGATCGATGGCGACTGTCGGGCCGTTGCGCACGAATGCGTACACATTCGGCCCATCCGCCTCCCCAATCGGATCCCTGCTCACCCACCTTCCCATGCCGTGCGAGTAGTAGCGGTAGCCGTAGTAGACCAGCCCGGTCTCGGCATCGGTGTATTTGGTGCTGAAGCGGAACGGGTTGCGCTGGCCCTGGCCGCCGCCGCCCGCAGGCCCCAAGTCCTCGCCGGTGACGCTCAGGGCCTCGCCAAAGGGGCCGTACTCGTACGCCGCGGCGGTGCGGCACTCGACGCCGCTGAATCCACCACTGCTCACCGCCACGAACCGGCACATCCGCACGACGTTTCCGTTGCCATCGTAGATCGGGTACATCGGCCCGAGGTCCGGGTCGTTGGTGGGGTTGTTGGTGTCGAAGTCGTCGTCGCAGTACGCCACAAGCCCGCCGATGCCCCCAGCGCCGCCATAGGAAGATGACAGGTCCGGCCCCCAGGCGAAGGACTGGTCCGGCCCGAGGTACGCGCCGTTGGATGTGGTGCGATAGCTCAGGCTCAGGTGCCAGCCATCCCACACGTACCGCACACAGCGGTCGATCGACCACGTGATCGGCGGGCCCGTCTTCGTGCCGTACACAGCCGGGTCATCGTTGGTCGTCTGGTACATCTTGCTGATCCGCCGGCCCATCCAGTCGTACCTGAACTCGATCCGCGCCCAGCGATCGCTGCCGGTGAGAAGCACCTGCGCCACCTCGTCGCGCATCTGCATCGTCTTCAGGCGATTCTCGGCGTCCCACGCGTAGTGCCAGACGCCGCCAATCCCTCATTCAAGCTTAAACTCAAACCACTCAAATGCGTCGAAGTCTATCTCGCTTGCCGCGAGCACATCTCTGCCACCACTATTCACAAACTGCCCGATCCAGATGTCCCGCATGCGACCAGTTTGTATAATTACTACTTCAGACAATCGGCCTTCTGCAGTTTTCGTGCCAATAAACACATGCATGGACACCGGACTAAACAGTAACCCAGAATCTTTACTTACTGATACTTCCGTGGCTACGCATTGTCTAACAGTACTGTTCTTGAATGAAAGGTTGAGCGCGAGCATGAATTGAGGTACGCCTAGGCGATCGTTAATGATCGCGTGGGCGGCGCCCGCACACTTAATTGCAAAGACGGTTTGCTCGTCACGACGATGCTGAAGATGCCGATTCCAGAGCGCGGCACTCGCCGCCATGAGCAGAGCTACGACTCCCACTATCGCCAATGCTCTGGATCGTCTGTCTGTCAACGTGGGCCTCCGGGCTGAGCAGGCATCTCATCTGGCGCAGTGAATAGTGGCCGGACCTTAAGTGTCGAAGCCCGAAGGTAGCCATTCGAACTCACCAAGCTTCTCCAAGTTATAATTTCGTGTCTATTTGGTTTCAGCTGATACTGGTCCGCCTCGCAAACATACAGCACTAGCTCGCTTAAGAAGTGGTGCTGCCTCGGAATCAGATCCCCCGGCTCGACTCCAATCTTGGTCACACTCCCGTCAGGCCTCCGGTGCTGCTCTCCCGTCCACAGAATACCGTTGGCTCCATGCCCGGCGAAGTACAAGGCCGTGATGTCTCGCTTTCCTACAAGTCGCTCGAGTTCTCGTTTGGTAACATTGGTCAATCGGACTACGTGAAAGCCCTGATGTTCTCTGCTGGATACAAAGTCACTCGTTCGCGACATAACTTGCTCGTGGAGCGACGTGAGCCACCACAAGGAGTTTAGGCCGGTGTGCCAACCCCATAAGTTCTTCCATCCCATCGGATTCATTAGGTTGCCGGTGGTGATGTAGTATGTGTTCGGCACACTGTATGTGCTGCATGGGTCAATCGACTGTGCTTGATGCACCCAGCTTTGATTCGTTTCGTTGTAGAGCCACTTCGCTGATTGCTGCGGCTGAAGCCCTACGAACGCGGCAGCAGACCACACGTCATCTCCTTCGTCGGGCAACATTCGGGCTCGGACTTGGCCTTGCCGTCGTCCGCCCAACCAGCGCCACAATCCCAATGGATCAACCGCACCCACCGGATCATTGCCCACATATGCGAACACATTCGGCCCATCCGCCTCCCCAATCGGATCCCTGCTCACCCACCTTCCCATGCCGTGCGAGTAGTAGCGGTAGCCGTAGTAGACCAGCCCGGTCTCGGCATCGGTGTATTTGGTGCTGAAGCGGAACGGGTTGCGCTGGCCCTGGCCGCCGCCGCCAGATGGCCCCAAGTCCTCGCCGGTGACGCTCAGGGCCTCGCCAAAGGGGCCGTACTCGTACGCCGCGGCGGTGCGGCACTCGACGCCGCTGAATCCACCACTGCTCACCGCCACGAACCGGCACATCCGCACCACATTTCCGTTGCCATCGTAAATCGGGTACATCGGCCCGAGGTCGGGGTCGGGGTGGTTGTTGGCGTCGTAGTCGTCATCGCAGTAGGCGACCAGCCCGCCAATGCCTCCCGCGCCGCCGTAGGAAGATGACAGGTCCGGCCCCCAGGCGAAGGACTGGTCCGGCCCGAGGTACGCGCCGTTGGATGTGGTGCGATAGCTCAGGCTCAGGTGCCAGCCATCCCACACGTACCGCACACAGCGGTCGATCGACCACGTGATCGGCGGGCCCGTCTTCGTGCCGTACACAGCCGGGTCATCGTTGGTCGTCTGAATCATCTTGCTGATCCGCCGGCCCAGCCAATCATACCGGAACTCGATCCGCGTCCAGGGATTGCTGCCGCTGAGAAGCACCTGCGCCACCTCGTCGCGCATCTGCATCGTCTTCAGGCGATTCTCGGCGTCCCACGCGTAGTGCCAGACGCCGTCGCGGGTGAGATTGCCATCGGCATCGTACCAGAACTCCTCGGGGTCCTCGGGCAGGAAGACCTTGCTGCTCGAACTCAGGCCGGGCACCTCCAGCACGTTCACCGTGCCGACCACGGGGTCGGAGAAGTTGTTGAAGGTCAGGCGCTTGTGGAACATCCGGTGCTGGTGCCACGCCGCGGCGTTGTTGATGCTCACCGCCTGCACGTATTCGGAACTGGTGCGGCCGACGATTTCCACGTTCCCTGATACGTCGCGGAGGGTGTACTGGTTGACACCTTCCCCGCCCCCCGCCCCCTCCGCGCGGCATCCCCTTGCCGCCCGGCATGCCCCGCCGCGGTCAGAACATTGCGATCACCCGCGGCGATCCTGCCACGCCCTCTGGACGCGACGGGCCTGGCGGCCGACCCCATCCCGCCCGCTCGCGGCGGGCTTCGCCGCGGCGCGACCTGAAGGGATCATGCGTCGTGCAATGTGCGAGTCGTCCGGTCCCCCCAGTCACTTCATTCCGGTGGCAGGGATCATCTTGATCGGCGCCTCAGTGGTCGGTTCCGGAGTCTGCGGCTTCAGTCCATCAATTGTGATCCCCAGATTGACGAGCGCCTGCTCGATCCTGCGGTCGCCTTGTTGATATCCCGAGACCGCGCATGTGATCTTTCCCGACTTGTCGATCACGTAGGTCTGCGGGATGCCGCTGACACGGAAGAGCGTTGAGGCGATGCTCAACTCGCGATCGCGCCCCGCGGGGTCGCGCGCGACCCGGAACGAGTACTGCCCACTCTTCTCGGTGGCGAAGCGGTCGTACGCCGCCTTGTCATCGAGTACGTTGAGCGCGATGACCTCGACGTCCTGTCCCTTCACCGCCTTGGCGATTTCTGAGAGGTGGGGCAGTCCGGCCATGCAAGGCCCGCACCATGTCGCCCAGAGGTCGAGCACCACGATCTTCTTGCCGCGGAAGTCGGAGAGTTTGAACGTGTCGACCTTGGCATCGGCCGAGTGGCTCGCGGTCAACCAGTTGGCCTCGAAGTCGGGCGCCTCGACACCCACACCAAGGGCGGTCGGCCGCGCAGCGGGCTGTGGGAGCCGGATCTGCCGCATCGTCGGTTCAATGGTCAGTTTCGAGCCGTCGTCCGACACCCGCGCCACATAGTTGAAGCCGTTGAAGCCGAATGTTCCACGGATGTCAAAGCGATCCCCGCCTAGGATGAGCCAGACTGGCTTGGGAAGGTGCTCCGGCGAGAGCGGGCTGGAGGGGTCATAAAGTTTGTTGAACCGACCATCGTTGTCGTTCTCGATGAGACGGACGTCGTAGTCCTTGCCGTCGAGCCGGATCTTCCCTTCTGTCCACGATGAACGGTAGTAGTTCAAGGTGTCGCGATCGGGCGACCGGTAGAAGTTGAGCCCGTATCTGCCCTTCACGGGCTCAGTACCGGGAGACTTCCACGTGACATCAAACACCCAGGTGCCGGAGAACTGCGGGCTGCCCCCGTCCTTGCCGGGCGTTACGGTCGGCCAGGCTCCGTCGCCATCATCGGAGAGGTCGCCGTTGCCATTCAGGTCAATGTAGATCCTTGCGTCGGCGCCGGCGGGCTCGTCGATGGCGATCACCCGCGCGCTGCCCTCGCCGGTTCCGATATTCACCGTCGCGTATAGCGGCTTGCCGCGGAACGCCGGCTCTTTCCTTACGGCGGCGGGCCTCTCGGCCACGAGCGTCACGCTCGACGGCATGTACATCATGCTGTGCTCGCGAGAGCCGACCATGTCGAGCGGACGCGGCGCAAGCGTGAGGGTCGTCGTCGCAGCCTCGGGATCGCCCGCGGCGAGAGCGAGCGTGGTTGCGCACACCGTGGAGACGGCTGCGAGAATCAGGCTGCCATTGGAGAGGATGGTCGTGGGACGCATGAAAAAAGGCTCCTTATCGCGGCGGTGACCGCCGCGGATTGCAGTTCGATTGAAACGAAGTTGCGCAATGACGACGACTCGATCGTCGCCTAGCGCGGGTTGTTGATCCAACCAAAGCCATAGGGCGACCCGGCGACATTGCTCCACTGCGTCTTGCGACGCTCAAGCGGAATCCAGCCGGTCGGGTTGGCTGTACTGGTCACATAGACGTCATCGGCCTCAAGATCGTTGGCCTCTCGAACTTGCGGGTCGGCGCCCTGAGGCGCCTTGAACACCTCGGCATGTCCCTGCAGGAACGAGATCGTTCCCGCGCCGTTGTGCCGTGTGGTCACCTGGTCCCCCGCGAGGTCGCCCCTGGATCCGCCCCACAATCCGAAGAACGTGTTTGCGGAGTCGGGGTCGTTTGAATCGCTCGTCAGGCCGTTATTGAAATGCGTGCTCTCCTCGATGAACATGGGCAGCCCGGTAAACATCTGCAGATCGGAGCCCACTACGGTCAACCCGGGGCGTGTGTTGATCGGAAACATCGCTGGTTGCTTGAGGTACGCCGCGCGCGTCGAGGTGAAGGTGTACGCGCCCTCCACTCGGTACAGCATCGTGTAGTCCCAGTTCAGATCGGTCTGGCTCCCAAAGAAGTTGGTACCGTCCTCGGCAACGCCCGGCTGCACGGCCCGTCGCTTGTTCGTCGGGCACTCTCCGATGCGATCCACATCGCTGCAGTACTTGTACATCTGGCCGGATTCATAGACGACAAGCGAGTTCTCGCCGTCGCCCAGCGGACGGCCCCACCTGCCCCACCCATGCGCGGGCCAGGTCTGGTCCTTGTAGTCCCCGGCGTACATGGTCACGGCGACCACCATCTGCCGCGTGTTGGACTGGCACACCGCCAGGCGCGCAGTCTCCCTCGCCTTGCCGAGCGCAGGCAACAAGAGACCGATCAGCAGCGCAATGATCGCAATGACCACCAGCAACTCGATGAGCGTGAACGCTGTGCGTCGGCGATCGCCCCTGGAGTTGTCAATTTTGTTCTGCATCGCGATCTCCTGTCCCGGCGACGCCGGGTTGGCTGCGGATCGGAATCAGCGCCCATCCTGCTCCGGCGGCGCAAGCAGGTCGAACCAGAACGTCAGCGAGACCAGTGGCACCGGGTATTGCAACCGGCAGCGGTACCCCTGAAACCTCTCGGCATCCCAACCCAGTCGGCCGAACACCGTGCCCATGAGACGCTCGTACTCGGGAATGTCCGCCGTCGCGGTGCCGCGAATCCCCCGTCCCAGCGACTGCATCATCGGCCCGAGGCTCACGTCGTCGAGTTGGAATGCCGGCGCATCGGGGCGTGAGGCCCCCGAAGCGATGCTGTGCAGCGTCGTGGTCAGCGTGGGCGGCCGGTTCACAAACACATCATCACGTACGAACACGTCGGCAAGCAGAACCTTGCATGGGAACCGCGGAGTGTGCGTCTCCCAATGAAAACTCGTCTCGGTGCTCTGGAACCTCGGGCCGCTGTTGCGAACAACCTGCGCGCCGATGACCGTCACCGGAATATTCACTCGCGGAACATTGGCCGCGAGCGTATAGAGGCTGAGGTCGCTTGTCTGATAGAGGCTGAGCGGCGGCGCGGGCTTGGTGCAGAACTCCCTGATCAGGTAGTCGCTTCCCAGTTCCGGCTGAACCGCCCCATCAATTGTCTCGATCCGCCGATGGCACGGATCGGTCCCGTTCGCTTCGCCGCGCCAGCCAAAGACCGTGATCGGCGAACTCGCCCGGAGTCGGCGCACACCGCACTTGCCCAGGACATAGACCGTGTCGGTGCTCAGGCCGTCGGCCGATGGCTGAACGATGGTCGTGGCGAGCATGACCTCTGCCTGATAGCCCAAGAGCGAGGTCATTGACCTGTGGATCGACTGCGCTGCGCTCTTTGCATTTCGGGCAAGCACCCGGTCGCTGATACCACCCAACGCGGCATCCAGCGCAGCCCGGCCATCGGGGAACTCATCGATGAGTTGTTCGAAGGATCGCACCGCAAAGCCTGCACGGTCGATCAACTCCTGTGGAGCGCCGATGGCCGCTGCGGCCTCAAGGATGATCCGCAGTCCCCCGGGTGCGGGAATCTCGTGCAGGATCTGTGCGGCATCGGTGGCACGATGGGCTCTGAGCAACCGCGCTGCGAGCGTGCGATCGACCGCGAGCGTGCGGGCCAGGGTGGCCGGTCGGGTGGAACCCCCGATGCAGTTTTTCAGAATGGGGCCGAAGGAACTCTGCAACAGGCCCGCAACTTCCGCCGCACGGACAGTCACCGTGTCGTGAGACGCCGCTTGGAGTGAGAATGCGTCCGAGCCTACAGCCATGGCTGGCACCGCTCTTTTTGTTTGCAGGATGGTTGGGTGCCATGCGCGACACCCCAGAACACCTGCACACCGTCCAAGAACCAAGGTAACGGACCAATCGAACAAAGTCAAGATTGGGCTTGAAATGATCTGAGACTCATGGCAAACTAGCGGAAGGTCGCATCTGCTCGCTCAGGTGTGGCTGTTCGAGTTCTCGGAAGTTGGCCGGACTAGAGGAGAAGAGATGAACCCCCGATATCTCACCCGCGCTGGCGGCGCCAGCGTCGCGTTCGCTGCCATCTTCGTCTTCAGCGATGGCCCGGCGCGTGCACTTCCGCCGCGAACGGCTACCTTCCTCTATCAGTCGGGCTACAACGTTTCGGGCGTCGGGCTGGTCAATAGCCCATTCTTCGGGGGATTCAATGGCGGCGAGGGGTTCCGTGGCCTGGCGATCAACAACGCCGGTACCTCGTTCGTGACGGTGGGAATCTTCGCGGACCCAGGGTTCAATCGCGCGGTGCTGGACTCGCGACTGTCTCCCGTGCCATTCATGGCGGCGGGAATGGAGAGCCCATTTGCCGGGTCGATCGCGCTGCCCTCGATCGAGTACACGCTGGTCGAGGTCTTCAGTTCGGCGGTCAACAACAACGACGATGCTGTGTTCATCGTGCGTGTCGGCCCTGAGGAGTTCACGTCCGTCCCCGTGACAACGGGCGTGTTCTTCAACAAGACGGCGCTGCCCATCATGCAGGGAGATCCCGTCACCGCCGCGGGCGTGAGCCCCGGGACGACGTTCGCCGAGTTTGACGCATCGAGCGTGGTGCACATCACGGACAGCAACCTGCTGCTGCTGGGCTGCCGGATCATTGAGAAGGGCACGACGAAGAACGCCCTGCTGAAAGTCCAACTGGATGGCTCGGGCAATCTCGTCACACAAACGCTTGTCGCCAAGGTTGGCGGGCCCGCCTCGGGCGGTCCCGACACATGGACATCGCTGGCGGTCGGCCCGCACACGTGCGCGATCAACAACGCGGGCACAGTGATCTACTCCGGCATCACGTCCGCCGGGACAAACGGCGTGTGGCGGAACAACACGCTTGTGGCGAGCGAAGGCGGCACCAGCCCGGCAAGCGGGCTCCCGTGGGGATACATGTTCGGCGTACCTGTGGACATCAACGCCTCGGGGTCCTGGGCCCTGCGTGGCCCGGTGATCGGCGCGACATCCACTTGGGCCGAGCAAGGCGACGCGGGCGAGACATTCACAAGTGGCGGCGGCGGAACCACCGGGAACGTGCCGTTGGGCGGCGGGCCGCTGAGCCTGATCACGGGCACATTGAGCACGGATCATGATGTGGATGTGTACTACATCCGCGTCGGCGATCCAGCGCTGCCGGAGCAGGAGCCCTTCTCGGTGACGACTGTGCCCAACCCCGGCGCGGGATTCGATGGCGCGGCGTTTGACACAGTGCTGTATCTCTTCCGCGATGCGGCGAACGCGAACGGCGCAACGCGCGTCGGCCTGGGACGCTGCGATGACGCAGCGCCGGGCGTGCAGCAGTCGACGCTGACGGCCGCGAGCCTGAACTTCTCGCACACCCCGGGAGGAACGTACTTCCTGGCGATCTCCACGCCCAAAGCGCGGCCACTCTCCAACGCTGCACAGATGTGGCAGGATGATCCGGCGGCCCTTGCGGTGGCCGATGGCAAGGTCTTCTGGGTCGACCCGAGCGAGGGGCAGATCAAAGGGGCAGACACCTCGACGGGCGAGATGATCCCGCCTCTGCAGGTGGGCGTGATTCCGCCGCAGACCCAAGGGCAAATTGCAGAAGACGCCCCGCTGCTGGGTTCGTTCATCGCGGCGGACCACGATGGCGCGAGCAGCAAACTCTACTTCCTCGAGAAGCGGTTCTTCCCATGGCGGATCAAGCGCTGCAACCTCGACGGCACACAGATCGAAACCGTGCGGACATCGGGCGATCCGGGCCCGACGATCGGCGCAATGCTGGCGTTCGCCGTGGACAGCGTGAACAACACGATGTGGTGGTCGCGTCCTGAGGAGAACGGCACCATCAATCGGTGCGACCTGGACGGGCAGGATGCGCAGACGGTGATCGCCCTGGAATCCACGCGCGCGACATCGCTGGCGGTGGATGGCATCGGCGGCAAGGTGTATTGGCACGAGCCGGTCGCGAACTCGCTGAATCGATGCAATCTGGATGGCACAGGGTTCCAGATCCTGGCATTCCCGCTGCAGGTCCGCTCGATCGCGACAGATGTCCCCGGGCGCGTGCTCTACCTCAGCATGAACAACGGTACGATCCGCCGGTACAGCCTTGCGACAAGTTCGTTCCTGCCGGACCTGATCTCCAGCAACGCCGCGGCGGGGATGGCGGCCGACCCCGACAGCGGGACGCTGTACTGGACGAACGGGCTTGAGCGTGCGATCCGCCGTTCGCAGGCCGACACGCCCGCTGTGGAGGACTGGCTCTCGGTCGGTCCCGATGTGGGCGAGCGCCCGGCGGATGGGCCGGCGTACCTCGGCGCGTTCACCAGTTGGCAGAAGAACGGAACGCCTGTCGCGACGCCGCTGCCGTATCAGATCAAACTGACTGGCGCAACGTTTGTGAACCAGTTGACGGTGGTTGCCCGCAACAACACCAAGGTGGTGGCCGCGGGCGATGTTCTGCCTTCGACCGCGCCGGATGCAGTGACAACAATCGGCGGGCTCGAGAGCCCGGTCAAGATCAGCGACAACGGCGTGGTCGCATGGCGCGGACGGTGGACCAGTACCGTTCCCGGTCAAACCGGGACTCGTACCGCGCTATTCATCAACACCGAGGAAGTGTTCCGCGACAACGGGCAGCCGAACGGCGGCGGGGCGGAACTCGGCGGCGTAACCGTCTCCCGCTACGGCTTTGACATGAGCCCCAGCGGTCAATACCTGATCGCCAACACGTACAACGGTTCGTTCTTTGGCGGCGCAGGCAATCGCTGCGTGTTCATCAGTTTCGACTCGGTCCCGCCCGGTGCGTGCCCGGCGGACTTTGACGGAAACGGCACAGTGGGCGTGCCGGACATTTTCGCATTCTTGGTGGCTTGGTTTGCCCAGGGTGA
Organism: Phycisphaeraceae bacterium; assembly: GCA_019636495.1. Lineage (GTDB taxonomy): Bacteria > Planctomycetota > Phycisphaerae > Phycisphaerales > UBA1924 > JAHBXL01. The sequence continues at coordinate 18,252 of JAHBXL010000009.1, forward strand.
GGGGGCCGACTTCAACGGTGACGGGGTCGTTGGTGTGCCGGACATCTTTGCATTCCTGGCGGCGTGGTTTGCCGGCTGTCCTTGAGATCGTGTTGTTCTGTGCCCCCACCCGCGTCCGAGCGGGGGCCGCAGTTGTTCCCCGAAGGACGCGACCGGACCGACGAATCGCTCCGGATGTCGAGAGATCTGTTAAGGAGAGAGATGATGAAGAATCGAGTGTTCGCATTGACGGCAGGGACGCTGCTGTGTGCATCGTCTGCGTTCGGCCAGATCTGGGCCGAGATCAACTCGGGCGGCATCAACGGCGCGACCGATGCCGGTTCGATGCTGGCGACCGCCAACATCACCAGCGGCGTCGGTCCGCTGACCAACATCACGGGCACGCTGACCGGGTTGCTGGGTACGAACTCCACCGACTACGACGCCGACATGTTCTGCATCCGCATCGAGAACCCCATGACCTTCTCGGCCACTTCGCTCTCCGGCGACACCGTCCTTGCACTGTTCGACATGAACGGCGTTGCGATCGCGTTCAATGACGATCGAACCGACAGCGTGACCGCGACGACCTCGCGACTGTCCGCTTCCTGGATTCCAGGGCTTGTCGCTGGCCAGGACTACTTCCTCGGCGTCGCCCGCGTGACGGGCAACGACGTGCTCCGCCGCTACACGCGTCCGCTTGACTCCAACGGTGCCCTGATCTTCTCTGGGCCGGCGAACCTGAGCGACATCAGCGACCCCAACTACGCAGATCGCCGTGCAGACCTGTTCCCCATCACGCCCGGCACCGTGCTCGCCGGGTGGGAGGTTCAGCCTGCCGGGACTCCCGCGCCCTTCAACTTGAACTACAACATCGAGTTGGTCGGTGTCACATACAGCGCCATTCCCGCACCGGCGGGCCTGGGCCTGCTCGGCCTGGGCATGGTCGGCGCTCTTCGCCGTCGCCGCTAAGCAGCGACCTTGCAACCACCTCTCCGCGGCCCATCATCGACAGATGGTGGGCCGCATTTTCGCTTCGGGAAAGGACTCGACATGCGCCGCGTGCAATCATCTTCCGTGACTCTCTGTGCCATGACTCTCGCCTTTGGCGCGGCATGCCCGGGCCAGACATTCAGCGACGAGACTGCCGCGGCAGGACTGACGTGCACGCACGTCTGGAACTTCACCGTCGATACGCAAATGATGGCGGCGGGCGGCGCGGTGGGAGACTTCAACCGTGACGGTCATCAAGACCTGTTCGTGCTCGGCGGCTGGGGAAACCCAGATCGTCTGTTCATCAACAACGGCGATGGCACGTTTACCGAGTCCGGTGCGGCGTGGGGAGTGAATCGGCAGCATCTTGGGCTGGCGGTCGCCGTCGGCGACTTTGACCGGGACGGCTGGCTCGATCTGTACGTCACATCTGAGGCGAGCGGAGTGGATTCCGCGAACGCGCTGTACCGCAACAACGGCAATGGAACATTCACCGATGTCGCCGCTGCGGCTGGCGTGGACAGGCCCAGCCTCGGACTCTCGGGCGGCTGGGGCGCGGCCTTCGGCGACTTTGACCTCGATGGACATCTCGATCTGGCGGTCGCCGACTGGCTCAATCCGGCGACTGGCAACCGGCTGTTCCGAAACAACGGTAATGGCACATTTACGGATGTCACCGCCGCGGCAACGGGCACCGCACTCGCCGCGCGACAGGGCTTCTCCCCCCGGTTCTGCGACATGGATGGCGACGGGTGGCCCGATCTGCTGTGGGTGAGCGACTTCGGTCGCAGCGCGTACCTTGTCAACAACGGCGACGGCACATTCACCGAAAGCACCGAGGCATCGGGCACAGGACTCGACGGCAACGGCATGGGCACGAGCATTGGCGACTTCAACGGTGATGGCAGGCCGGACTGGTTCGTGTCTTCGCTCTATTCGCTCAATCCTCAGCCCAACCAGCCCGGCACGGGCAACATGCTGTACATCAACAAAGGCAGTCACGTCTACTGCGAATCGGGCGTCGCGGCGGGCGTTGTGGATGGCGGATGGGGATGGGGCTCGGTCGCGGTCGATTTTGACCACGATGGCCGGGTAGATATCGCGCACACCAATGGCTGGCCCGATCCGGAGTTTGCGATGGACCAGACCAGAGTGTTCCGCAACACGACGGTCGGCGGCGTGGTGTCGTTCGAGCAGATCGCACCCGGCTGCGGGGTGACGCACACCGGCCAGGGGCGCGGAATGCTGAACTTCGACTATGACGGCGATGGCGCGCAGGATGTAGTGATCTTCACAAACGACGGCGATCTCGTGCTCTACCGCACTCAACCGCCCGCCGGCACTCACTGGCTGCGGCTGTTCTTCTCGACGCGCGGAGTGCCCGGTCTTGCGCCAGACGGATACGGCGTCCATGTCACCGCCACAACCGGCGGCGTTGCCCAGCACCGCTGGGTGTGCGGCGGGTCCAACTTCCTGAGCCAGAGCGAGTTGTCGGCGCACTTCGGCCTGGGCGCTTCCAGCGTGGTGGACGAGTTGCGGGTCCGATGGCCCGACGGCCGCGAGCATGTGTGGACGAGTGTCGCGGCGGATCGAACCGTCACCATTCCTGTCTGTGTTGCCGACTTCAATCACGACGGCGTAGTCAACGTCTCCGACATCTTCGCGTTCCTCACGGCGTGGTTTGCCGGCGGCGGCGATGTCGATCTTTCCGGCACATCGGCCGTACCGGATATCTTCGCGTTTCTCGCACGCTGGTTTGCCGGCTGCTGACGCGGCTCTTCTTGATCTCCCGAACCACAACCCGCCTGGACTGCCAACTCGTACGCAACTTGAAGGAGCAATCGATGCGACGATCGAACTTCTGCTTCATGCCCGCCGTGATCGTACACGCAATCGCGGGTGCCGCTCCCGCGGATCCGCCGCCCTTCACCGTAACGTCAGCGGTTCGCTCCGGCAACATCGTTCCCGGCTCGGGGCAGATCAGTTCCCCGTCCGCATTCGGACCGGGACAGGGACGCGGCGTGTTGAAGGTTGCCGTGAACGATTCGGGCCAGTGGATCATCGACGTGCACGTCGTGCAGACCGACCCCACGCTGGATCAGGCTCTGCTCCGCAGCGCGACCGGCCTCAGCCCGTTCATCGCCGAAGGCGTTCCGGGGAGCCTTCTCGAACCCACGATCGATCACGTCGCCAACGGCTTTCATTCCATTTCACTGAACAACCACAACAATGCGGGCCTGGCGATGGGGCTCTTCGAGGACGACTTCTCTCAGTCCAACCCCTCTTCGGCCGCGTATCTCAACGGCGAGCGCGTGCTCGCGATGGAGGGGGGACTGGTCTCGGCGGCGGGGCTTGCCGCGGGAACCACATGGGAGCCCTTTGCTGCGGACTCGGTTGCACGGCTGGTGGACAGCGGAAGGGTGCTCATTGTTTCCACCGTCAACGAGAAGGGGACAGTCCGCCGCATCGTGCTTGTCGCACAGATTGATGGTTCGGGCAATGTCATCTCTCGCACGCTCGTCGCCAAGGAGGGCGGCCCGGTCGGCGCGGGGCCCGACAACTGGCAAACGATCGCCGGCGGCGGGCATGCCGTCTCGATGAACGACGCGGGGACAGTCGTGTTCTCCGGAGTCACCAGCGGCGGCACGAACGGCGTATACAAGTCCGGGACTGGCTTTGTCGCAGTGCAGGGGGGGCCATCGCCGGTCGTCGATCGGAACTGGGGCAGTCTCTCCGGCGCGCCCGTCGACATCAACATCAACGGCGTCGTGGCGATCCGCGGTCCCTTGGCCAACGGCGACGGTGTCTATCACGAGTTGGAGATCAAGGATGCGGGCGACGGCCCCGATACCGCCGATCGCACCTTTGGGAACGGCCCGCTCACGATGATCACCGGTGTTCTCGACGATGATCACGATGTCGACATGTACAGGATCATCATCTCCGATGCGGCAAACTTCTCGGCAACGACCGTGCCCAACCCGGGCGAAGGGTTCGCCGGCGCCGCGTTTGATACCGTGCTCACGCTCATCGCCAGCCAGGAGAACGGAACCCGCGGCATCGTGCAATGCGATGATGTGTCGGCCTCGATTCCGCAATCCACCATCACTGGCGCTCAGGCGATCAGCGGACGGGAGTACTACCTCTGCGTTTCCACGCCCAAGGCAAGGCCCGTCGCTCGCGTTTCGCACTTCGCGACCAACTCATTCCCGGATTATGACATCTGGTTCGGCGACCCCGCCGGGCTGACCGTCTCTGCCGGGCTCGTGTTCTGGCCGATGCCCGCCGCGGGAGTTGTTCACGCGCGAACGACGGCCGGCGTTCCGCAGGCCGACATCGCCGCCAGCCTGGTCTCGCCGCACCTGGCGGTCGACCCCGGCGCGGGGAAACTCTACTGGGCCAACCGCGGCGGAACCGGTGGCCCCAAGATCCTCCGCTCGAATTTCGATGGCTCGAACGTCGAAGAAATTGTCACGGTTCAGGGCTTTGGCACGCTGACCGCCTCCGGCACCACGGGCATGGCGCTCGACACCGTCAACGGCAAACTCTACTGGAGCCGCAGTGTATTCGGCGAGATCAACCGTTGTAACCTCGATGGCAGCGCGGCCGAGCGCGTCATTCAGGATTACCCGCCGACCGGCGCGGCCGTTCCCACGGGCGCGCCCCTTGGCAACTTCGCACCGTCCTCGCTGGCGATTGATGCCGCGGGCGGCAAGGTCTATTGGGTAAATGCCTTTCTCGACCGGATCGAGCGGGCCAACCTCGACGGCACCGCCCGTCAGACGCTCCCGGTCGGCGCGGGCGCGGTGTCGATCGCGCTCCATGTTCCCACCGGCAAGATCTACTGGTCGAACACCGCCGCGGACAAGATCCAGCGATCCAACCTCGATGGGTCTGCGCAGGAGGATGTCCTGCTCACCCCCGGTCCGGCAACCATCTCGATCGACTCCGCCGCGGCACGGATCTACTGGACCAACAATACCAGCCGCGTGATTCGCTCCGCGTTGCTGACGGGCACTGGCGATTCGGTGTTCGTGTCCGTCGGGCCGAACGTCGGGCAGCGCATCGCCGATGGTCCGGGCTCGGGCAGCGCGTTCCGCGCCTGGGTCCGCACGGGCTCTCCATCCGGCACCGAACTTCCCTACCAGGTTCGCATCACGGGCGCGACTTTCCGCCACGAGAACGCCGTGATCGCGAAGGGCAACCAGAAGGTGGTGGCCACCGGCGACGCCATCCCGGGCACCTCGCCCCATCGAATGGTCACCATCGGAAGCGCAATCGCGCCGATCCAGATCAGCGATCGGGGCGATGTGCTCTGGACTGGAACATTCAGCCAGCCGACCTCCTTCAACAACTACCTCTTCGACGGTCTGTTCTGGAACGGCGAGCGGATCATGGTCTCGATGGACATTGTGCCGGGCACCAACCTCGACGGCCAGAAACTTGTGAACGTGTACAAGACCCCGTACTCCATCTCGCAGAGCCGCAACGGGGAGTTCGCGATGGTCGCCGTGAACATGCAGGACCCGCCCTACAACTTCACACCGCAGCGCGACAATGCCCTCCTGATTCATTTTACTCTCCCGGCTGCCTGCCCCGCCGACTACGACGGCAATGGCACACGCCAGGTGAACGACATTTTCGCATTCCTTGCAGACTGGTTCGCAGGCGTGCCCGCGGCCTACCAGTTCGGCGGAACGCCCGGGGTTCCTGCCATCTTTGCGTTCCTCACACAGTGGTTCGCCGGGTGTCCGTGACCGCCGGACCCCACACGCTGATCCACGCGGCGAGAGAGGCGAAGATGTCGGAGACCTGGATACCGTTCTGGCCATCGAAGTCGGCGTTGCCGGCGAACCGTGCGGAGAGGAACGAGAAGATCTCAGTGACGTTGGCCAGCAGGTCAGACTGACTCGCCCGGATTGGCGAAGAGACTCGGATCGCGGCTCACGGTCACTCCGGACTGGAACCAGCGACGTGTAGCCATAATCGAATCCCTGTTGCAGCAGAAGTTCACTCAGGGAAGTGTCCTGGCCGCCTCGCTCACGGCTGGTGGAACGGCTGGTGAACCTCCCTTGCCTTGACGTGCCACAGGTCCCGCGCTTCGCGGGGCCTGTGCGCTGGCAGAAGGCATTCCCAGCGGTTTCAATCGCCGGTCCGGCTTCCGAACCGCGCGGCGGCGAGCAGGCCGACGGCCGGCACGGCCCCCCCAAATGCCGGCCCACCAAAGGCCTCCCCAGCCCGCAGCGACTTTTGCCAATGGGGGTCGCAAGGGGGCGAAGCCCCTTTGCACCGCATCCTAGAATTGACGAAGCGAACACAACGACACCCGCACGCACGCCCCGGTGAACGAGATCCTGACCCGCAACACCGATTCGACGGGCGGGGTGGAGTTGAGCGATGCCGGAAGCGGGATGTCGGATGGCGGATGTGCAGAATGGGTCGAGTAATGGCAGGCGGGACGCCTGCCCCACCCGAGGCAAGCCCCCGCGCGCGGTGTCTTGGCCTTTGGGGGTCGCAAGGGGGCGGGCTTCGCCGCGGCGAAAGCGATCGTCCGTATCTGTCTCCTGCTCCGCGTGCCGATCGGATGACCGAGGCGGACACGCGCGCAGCACTTTGCCCGTGCATGGGGCCGAACAGTTCGGGCACGCCGGAGGGTGCCCCCATCGGGTATACTGAGACCGTGCCGCGGGCGTAGTTCAGCGGTAGAACGTCAGCTTCCCAAGCTGAATGTCGGGAGTTCGATCCTCCTCGCCCGCTTTGTCTGCCGCCGATGTCACACGATGACACCGGCGGCTTTTCGTTGACAAACCCCGCAGAAACCGCGAGTTCCGGCGAGGTGGGCGGGAGCGGCCGGGTCGTGGCCGAAGGCCGGACGATGACAGGGAATGACCCGGGTGGACGCTCGCTTGTGCAAGCGCGTGTGCAAGCGGTTGTGCAAGGCGTGGCGGGGAAGAGGCTGCCGATCGGCGGTCGATTGGTCTGTTTAGAATCATCGCATGTCGTGTGGATCGAGGTAGCCCGGCACGGCGGTGCGTCCCCCCAGGCGTCCCCGCCGGTGTTCACTACAGGGATTTCGGTTGAACAAGAAGAACGATCCCAGCCAACTCCTCTTTGAGCTTGCCCGCACAGAAGGGCCGGACGTCGTCCACCTGGCCTATTCACCCGAGTTCGAGGCGCTCTGTCGGCAGATTAACCCCGCCGCTACAACGCAAGAGAAGCACGCCCTCTGGGAAAAGTTGATCGAACTGGGCACCACCCCGGATCGCCGAGAGACCGATGTTGCTCCGGATCGCCAATCTCCGGCACCCTCCGCCGCCCCAACGCCTCCGGCTGGGGCCATTCAACCCCCGCTCAAGCCGCAGCCCCGGATGGCGACTCCGCCCTCTGAAAGCGGCATGTTGTTCCACGTCGATCCCCCTGCACCCGAGGTGCAGCCGTGGACGACGCCAGCCGAACCAGAGCTAGACCAGCAACTCGCGGAGCAGCGTGCCGCATTGCTCGCAAGCATCGCGCAGTCGCAGCTGGCGACCTATGAGCAACGGGTCGCTCGGATCCTCCATCGGTACCCCGAAACGCGAGACAGCGACATCGCGTTGTGCCTCCGGTATTGGCGCACGTTCCAGGCGGACGTTATCGAGCGATGGAAGCCCCTCGAGCTGGAGATCCTGTTCGAGCTCGACAGGATGGACACGCTTGGGCGGACCCGCAGATTTGTACAGAACGACCTCCGCCTTTTCCGCGGAATGGAGGACACGCGGAAGGCTCGCGAGGCTATGCAGCACGAGTTGCACGAGTACCTCGCCGCCCACCGGGACACGCTGCCGGAGATCCGTTTCTACCTGGACGAGACGGGGAACGAGGGGGACAAGAACTACACCGGTGTCGCGGGCGTGTGCGTCATCAACTGGAAGCAGTATGAGAAGCATCACGCGGCCCTCGCGCAGTGGCGAGAGAAGCAGGGCTGGGCCGAGACGGTCCACTTCGCCGAGACGGGTGCCGATAAGGTGGATCGGGCCGCGTCGCTGCTTCAGCAACTCGCTCAACGCCGCTCGGGTGTGCTGTTTCTCGGGTACTCGATCGCGTCGCGGGGGCGCACGCAGGAAGCGATGTTCTCGCTGTTCATTCAACTGGTGGTGGACTCGCTCAAACACCTGCAGCAGCAGGGGTGCCTGTCGGAGAACCGAAACGTGCGGGTGATCAAGGAGGCCGATCCGGGCTTTGACAGCATCTACCTTGACACCATGACGAAACGCCTGAGCGAAGCTGTCGCGCTGGAGTTCCCTGGATTGCTGGCGGTGTCGCCCGTCGAAGCGGTGACGAAGGGTCGCAACGTCATCCTGGAGTGCGCCGACCTGATCGCTGGCGGTATGCAGCGGAGAGCTTTGGGCAAGGGGCGAAATCCGAAGGACAAGCTTGCCGAAGCGGTCATCAACGTCACCGGTTTCGAAGATGCGTCCGATTCCGGCGCGCTGTTCAAGTATTTCGCCCCTTCGCGCTGATCAGCGCGTGGCCACCGCGACCGCAGACCCGGAGACTACGCCCAACGGCAGGTCGGGCAGGCTGGCCACCGCGCCCGCCACGTCGAGGAGCTTGGGGTCGGTGTAGACGTTGGCCGTCAGGCTCGGGTCGCTGTGCCGCATCGCGGCCTGCGCGGTCCGCAGGGGGACGCCCGCTTTCGACAGGTGCGTCCCGAAGGTGTGCCGCAGGGCATGCACGTCGATGGTGCGGCCGCGGTCGTCGGTCTTGACGACGACTTCTTTACCGCCGCGCTGCTCGACGCGGGCCAGCCCGGCGAAGACCAGGTCGCGGTCGAAGATACGGATCAGCCCGTCGGGCACGTCGAATAGCGGCTCGTCGCTCGGCAGTGCGGCGGGGATCGGCACATCCGCGTCGCGGGCGGCCTGCTGGGCCCACGCCAGCCGGTCGGCCAGCCACGAGCGGATGTCAGCGGCGAGATCCGTCCGCAGCGGGATCTCCGACCCGCGCCGATTCTTCTCGTCCCGGGCGTTCAGGAGCATGTGCGGCACCCGGCCGCCGAGATCGACCTGGCCCACGGTGATGCTGGCCAACTCGCCCTTCCGCAGGCCCGTGAGCACGAGCGTCTTGTAGATCAGCGCCCGCTCGCGGCCGATGCGGAGCAGGTTGTCCCGCGTCGCGGCCGACACCTTGGCCTGGGCGTGCCCCTTCGCCTCCCCGCGCCGCACGGTCAGCGCGTCGGCCAGAGGTCGGCGCTGGGCGGCGTCGAGCAGGCGGGCCAGCTCCTCCTCGGTCAGGGCGCGGCGCTGCCGCCGCGTGTCGGCCCGCTGGTCGGCCACCGCGACGGCCAGAAGCGGGTTGTGCGTGAGCCGCCCGGCGCGAACGCACCAGTTGACGAACGTCACGCACGCCTGCCGATAGCCGTTCCGTGTGCCCGCGGACATGCCCTTGTCTGCCTGATCCCGGAGCCACCGCTCGACCGTCGCGGCCGTGAAGTCTCGCAATCGCTTTACTCCCCGGTCGGTGGCAACGCGGGCCACCCTGCGGCGGGCCTGGACGTACCAGTGCTCGGTGCTGCCCTTGAGCCGCAGATGGTCGCGCCACGCGTCGAGGTTCGTCTCGATCGACTCGGCCCCGTGTCGGGAGGCAGCGTCCTCCTCGGGTGTGATGACGCCGGCGCGGATCAGCTCGGCCCGGCGCACCAGTTGGGCCAGCACGGCCCGTGCCGCGGTCTCATCGGAACAGCCGGTCGGCCGCTCGACCCAGAACCCTGCCGCGTCGCGGAACTTGGCGATGTACGACTTGGTCTCGCCGCGAATGCGCACCCGGCCGTCGGCGGCGGTGAACACCTCCGCGGTGCGGACCTTGCCATTGCGGAGTTGGTAGCGGGCGAGGCGCTTGCCGCGCTGCTCGATGATCTCCGCGCCGGGCGGCAAGGGTGCGGTCCAGGCTTTGCGGAACACGGTGCCCATCGGGCGGGGGTCTCCATCGCCCCGACTCGGCGGGTTGCCGGGATCGGGGGTCACAGTCAGGGCTGGCCGGTGGCACGGGTCAAGTCGCCCCCCGGCGGCAAAGCCAGGGGGCGATGCATGTGGGGATGTGCGGGACTACAGGGCGCTCCGGGCCTTGGCGTGCGCCCGCTCGGCATCGCTGAGCCGCGTCTCCGCGGCCGCGAGGGCGGCCTTGGCCCGCTCGATCTCGGCGTTCAGCCGGGCCTCCTGTTCCTTGCGGTCGCGCGAGATGGGCAGGTACTGCAGCTCCCGCTCCAGCCGCTGCACATCCTCGCGGAGGCTGTTGCGCTTGTTGGTCGTGGCGATGACCACGGCGTGGGCCTGGTTGACCTTGGCCTCCAGCGACCTCCGCTCGATCATCGCAGCAACCTCCTTCGGCAGGCGGGAGACAGGGATGAGACCCTCCTCGTAGACGGAAAGCACACGCGTCGCTGCGGACTCCGCATCACCGAGTTCGCGCCGCGCGGCATCGGCTTCTCGGGCGACGGCTTCCGCCTCCGCCTCGAGCTTGTCGATGGCGGCCTGTGCCTTCGCCCCGACCGCATCGGAGTGGGCCTTCGCCTGACTCGCCACACGCCGGAGATGCGCGACGGTGTCCGCGGTGGCCATGTCGGTGCGGATGTCCGCGATGCGGGCGAGGATGGCGTCCGCGGCCGCGAGCTCCATCCCGGCGTCGTTGGCCAGTTCCGCCAGGCGCTCCGGCGGCTCCTCGGACCACGCCGCGTTGATGAACGCGGTGCGGGCCTGCTGCTTCTTGTTCTGGGCGATCTGTGCGAGTGACATCATGACTTCGTCCTTTCCGTAAGGGGGATCACGACAGCGCCGTGCAGGAACAGCTCCCGCGCGGCCTTGACGATCAGGGCTTGGTGCTGGCTGATGAGTTGCTCGGCGAGCGGGGTGGCCCACTCGCGGCGCTCGGACCATCGGTCTGACCAGTCCTCCGGGCCGTCCATGCGGAGTTCGGGGGCGAGCGAGAGCTCGGTGGCAGCCCGAAGATCGGTCAGCAGGTGGTCGAACGGCTCGATCTGGCCGACGGCCTCCAGCTGGACGAGCTTGTTCCTCAAGTGCGGCGGTAGCGCCGGCTCCAGTTCGCACTCGGCGAGAGCCGCGGACAGCGGCCCGATGGCTGACACGATTTCCCTGCTCGCCGGAGTGAGCTCCCGTGATGGCCAGCAAGAGCAGCCATCCTGGAACACCTTCGCCACCACCTTGTGATTGGTGAGCACGTAGGCGGCGACCGCGCGGCCCGCCTCGTGCATACTGAGTTTCCATCGATTCATGAAGTTGCCTCCTCGAGCGCGCGCTCGCACGCCCGCGTTGCTGATCCAGAGGTCGCGTACACGCCTACGACCATCCACTTGCCCCTCAGGCACGCCATGGCGAGGTAGAGCCGGCGCTGACGGCCACAGCGGTGAGGCGTGACCGGGAAGCCCACGATCCGCTCGAGTTCGAAAACTCGGGCGACGTACTCGCCATCGAGACGGCAGTCGATGTGCCGCCCCTCGTCGAAGGCCTTCGTCCAGTAGGAAGTCCAGCGCATCACGCGGCACCTCCCGCGGGTGTGGAGGCGGACGTGTCTACACCGTCTACACAAACGGAATCCCCGTTTGCGGCAGCGCCCGCGGGGGTTCTGTAGACGGGATCACCGGAAGCGCCGGGCAGGACGAACCTCCGGGCTTTGGGCGCACCGGGTCCGCACTGAGGCAGGTACACCCACTGTCCGTGGCCCGCATCCACCAGCCGCGACAGCGCGGCCTCGGCGTCCTTCACGGTCTTGAACTTCCTGCTCGACTGGACCAGTTCACGCCCGCTGACGCTGCCACCCTTGCGGCGGACGATGTCGAGCAGTTGCCGGTCCTCGCGGTCGTCATCGCCCTCGGCGAGGCGCGCGTACGTCCTCTCCGCCTCGCGGCGGAACCAGTTCGCCAACTCGATGCCGCGACGCATGGACTCGCCGTCGACGACACCGGTGAACGCGCCTTCGCACGCGGCAACCCTGCCGAGGTGGACGACAAGGGCCAGACGCGCGGCCGCGCACTCGATCTTCGCCATCATCGCGCGAGCCCGCTCGTCCTGGCCCGCCATCTCCGCGTTCAAGGAGTTGTAGAAGGTGGCCCACAGGTGGCTGGCCTGTTCGTCAAGTGAGAGGGCTCGGGGCACCGCAGTCCCGTGCGGATCCTCGTCGAGCTCGAGCGCGTATAGCGTCTCGACCATCGCGTTGTACCTCCGCTCGACCATCGGCGGGATGCCGCCGGGCTGCCAGCGACGGGTCGGGATTGGCGGCATCGAGAGCAGGAGCCGGGCAACCAGTCCCGAGTCGAAGTCGGTGCCCGTGAGCGCCGCGGCGAGAACACCCGGCTGGACGAGCCCGCTGACGTTCAGGGCGGCCCGCTCGACGCGGATGGGCGGAGCCGTCTTGCGATCGACCTTCAGTGGCTGCGCCCGGTGCATCGGCAGCCAGCGAGCGGCCTCACTCGCGGCACGCCCGCCGTTGGCGGAGTAACGACCGAAGTTCAACCAGGCGGCGAGCTCGTCGCAGGCGAGCAGCATGCCGCGCGGGCTGGCGGCGAGCATCACGGCGAGTGCCTCGACGGTGACGTCCGAAGTGATGAACCTCTCGCAGACCGGCGCTTCTGGGGCGGTAGGCGGTGTCGCGGTCAGATTGCTCTTCCCGGCTCCCCGTTCCCAGGAACGCATCGCTTTCTCGTGCTGGGCCACCTCGGCGGCGTGCTGTTTCAACGCCTCGCGGTGTGCTCGGAGGGCTTCGGCATCGCGCTTCTCAGCGGGGCGGGTGACGAGCTCAAGGGCCGGTGACTTGCCCGCGCCGCTCGGCGCGACGACGGTTATCCACACGATCGCTGGCTCGTGCCAGGAGGCATGCAGCGCGATGGTGCGGCTGTTGCCGATCGCGGCACACATCGCCGCCAGCGCCAGCGGGCCGAGCATCGCCGGGTCAACCTGCAATGAGTTTGCGCCGGCCCGCACCAGGTCGGCCGCGGCCTTGGGCAGCGCCTCCGTTGGGAAGGGCACGAACTCCGGCACGTGCGGACGGTCGGGCGTCTCGGGCGTGGGTGGCTCGAACGGCTGGGCCTCCTCGATCAGCCGAGCGATGTCCGCATCACCAGCCCCGCCGTCGGTGACCCACGACCGCACGTCCTTATGCCCTTCCGGTGGGAATGTGAGCCGCACGGAATCGCACACGCCGATGAGCGCCGCGCACAGCGATTCGACGCTCTTCCGTCCAGCGGTGTCGTTGTCGCCGATGAGGACGACATGGCGGTCCCGCAGCAGGACAGCGAGCTCATCCCCGCCGCGCCCTGCCATCGGCGCGCCCACCGTCGTGAAGGCGAACGTGCACAGGCACGCCGTATCGCTCGCCCCTTCGGCGACGAGGATCGGATCACGCAGGCTCGTGCCCGAATAGGCAGGCAGACCGTCAGCCGGGAAGATCAGCCCGCGCTTGCCGCCCTTCGCCGCGGTGTAGCGCGGCTGACCCTCGGCCGGGGCGTCCCAGCGCGTCAGCGTGCCGATCCGCTCGCCTTGGGCGTTCCGCTCCGGGTACCGCCAGCCGCCCTCGATCCGCTCGCCGCCGATGGCGAGCCAGCCGTGGGCGGCCGTGCCCGGGGGCATGTTGTTCGCGTCGAGCCCCTCGTTCATCGACGGGCCCCCCGCCCACCCGACGTCGCCCGGGACATGGCAATGTCGCCACCGGCCTTGCGTTCGAGGTGCTCACGGAGGTCACTGAGCCGCCAGCGCACGACCCGATGCCCCAGCCGGATCGGCGCGGGGAGCTCGCCCCTCTGGGCCATTCGCCAAATCGTGCGAGCATTGACGCCAAGGAGTTCCGCCACCTCGCGGACGTTGATCACCGCGACGTCCGTCTTTCGAACCTGAAGTTCATCCATGAATGCACCCAAAGTGCCGCCGCAAACGGGATCAACCCGCCAGCAGGCGCATGACAACGGGAACCCCGGCGCACCGTGCGGCGGGGCGGGCTGGTGTTGGATCGCGGCAGGTTGGCTGGATTGGGCTGGGTCGATCGTGCGCGTAGGCGGGTGAGGCTCTACTTCACCCATCTACGCGAAAGCCACGCGGCGTGGCGAAGACTCGGGAGGATTCTCCGGGGCCGCGAATGACCCCGGGACCCTCTATATGTGCATGACCCCGCAGAAGTGTCGCGCGAAATCGTGTTCTTGTCGTTCTGCGTCATGGCCTGCCCCCGTACCCCTCTGTCGTTCGTGGCGATCTGTTGCGCGGAGCCGGGCGATTCGTGCCGCAGACGCATTCCGCCATATAGCATCTAACCCGTTCGCGGGCGGTTTCCCGAATATGTGGGTCATTTTCGTTCAGATTCCTGTCATGGCCTGTCCGCGAAGGTCTTCCAGTACCCCTTTATGCAAATTCGGGCAGGGCTGTGGCGCGAATCACACGGTGCGTCCCCCGGCTACATACGCCGTCCTGCGGTTGCCTGTCCGCCACGCCCGCGCCGATTCCAGCTGGGGTGGTAGGGTCGGTGCGAATCACCGCATGCCCCTCTGTGTGTTCCCTATGCAGCCGAAAGGCCATCTGCCCAGAAAATCTGGCAACCGAGCGCCTCGAGGCGCACAGAGTCTCTCCTGGTCATCTCGCGCCGGAAGCCGCCACTTCACGAAATAATTCGGTGAGAGCCTCGGTGCTCCCTATATCTGCGCGACCCTCGAAAAGTGTCGCGTGAAATCCTGTTGCTGGTGCCCACCTACGGCTGCTTGCCGAGCGTGCCAGCGACTTTCTGCTGCCAGTCGTTCTGGAGGAGCAGTTCGAATCGGATGTGCTGCTTCCCGTGCTCAAGGATCAGCTCGCCCGCCGGGACGGCGGTCTGCGAGTGCTGGGTCAGCAAGTTGAACAACTTCTCCTTGTACGCGGTGTCGGCGCTTCCGGCGAGGTGGAGACCCTTGGTCTCAAGCACCGTGAACCGGACCACACCCGAGCCATCTCCATCCAGACACGCAAGGAAGTCCGGGTACACCCGCCCGCGCTGCCATCCCTGCAGTGACCAGTCCTGACGGACCGCGATGCGGTGCCACCACTTCACGGCGTCATCCCCGTCCAAGTACCACGCGACCTTCTCCTCCAGCCCGTTGACCTGCTTGCGGTAGATGGGCTCGAGGTAGCTCTTCTCGATCGGCGTGCCATTCTGCCGCGTGAGCACCTGTTCGGCATCGAGTACATCGAGTTCGAGGGTCTGCGCGAGCTCCCAGTTCAGATTCGGGTCATTCGACGACACCAGACTGAAAGACAGCTCGCCCGCCGACAGCATCCGGCGAAACAAAGCCTCTCCGGCGTCGTTGACCTGCTTCTTCAGGTCCTCCTTGATCTCGCCCAACAAGGCCAACCGGTTGGCAAAGATGCGTGCCTCGGAAATGCCGCGCCGGCGTAGCGCATCAATCGCCTGATCGACAATCCGCGCGCCCTGCCAGGGGTTGGGTACGACATCGAGCAGGAGCCGCGCCAACGCCGCAGTCTCCAACTGCCCGTCCGCCGCGGCGATGGTCGTCACGGGGCTTGCTTGCACGGCGGCTGAACCATCGCCACCGACATCGACGCGGGCCTGAGATCGCTGGATGCCCTCGGCAGAATCCGGGGAAAAGGTGTCCCGCCCCTTGAACTCGAAGGCATCCCAAGGCAATCGCGGCAGCAGGTCCCGCTCATAGTCGAACTCGCGCCATTCCTTGGTCCTGTAGTGCTTCGACAACACGCGCGGCAAAAAGACCTTCACGCCCTTGAACGCGTCGCGCCGCTTGAGCGTCACGCGCTTCGAACCCGCCACCACACCCTTCCCCGCCGCACGCACGCCTGCCGCCAGGTCGCCCATGCCCTCATCTTCCAGGGCCCGGCGTACATTGGCGACCGCTTCCTGCACATTCTGGTCGTGGGTGAAGACATAGCACTCGTCCAGCGCCGCCACGCCGGTCAGCTTCGCACCGGGCTGGCGTAGCACGCGGCCGACCATCTGCGTCAGCGCCGTGTCCGCCGTTGTCTTCGACAGCACCACCAGCACGTACGCGAATGGGCAATCCCACCCCTCGCGCAGCGCATCCTTGGTGATGATGTAGCGCACCGGGCACTTGTCGGACAGCAGGCCCTTGCCCTCATACGCCGGGTTCTTGTCCACCTCGGCGAGCTCGTCGTTCGACGACGACTTGATCCGGATCTCGTCCTTGTCCACGCCGAGCTTCTCGATGAGGTGCTCGCGCACAACGTCGGCGTGGATCTCGTGCTTGTCCCGCTGGTCCGCCCCCGTGCGTTCCACGCGGATCAGCATGATGGGCCGGATGTAGCGGTCCTGATTGTTCTGGACTTTCCGGGCGGCCTTGTTGAGCTCGTCCAGCTTCTCCTTCGCGGCGGCCAGAGCATGCTTCCAGTCGGCCCGCCCCTCGTTGATGAGGTTGATGGGGAGCTTGATCATCTCCTCGTCTTTGAGGGCCGTGCCGGTGACGTTGACCAGCACGTTGCTGATGTGCTCCCTGGGGTTCGGCGTGGCCGACAACTCGAGGATGAACTTCGGGTTGTGCGAAGCGATGAAGTTGAGCGCCGTGGCCGAGTATGCCTTGTGCCCCTCATCGATCACCACCAGCGGCCGGGTCAGACGCAGCACGTTCGCGAGGCTCTGCTTTGCCATGACGCCGCCAATGGCGAAACCCTCCTCGGTCAGATCGTTCACCTCGAGATCCGGGTGCTCACGCAGGAGCGCCGCGTTCCCCGTCGCGTCGTCCACATCCGGGAAGAATGATGGGTACCTGCCCGTGTCGCGGAACATGATGCGGGCCGCCTTGGACTCCGTCTTCACCGACCCGGCCTGAAGCATGATGAGCATCACGCACAGGTAGTTGTCCACATCCTGCTTCGTGAACGCGTCGTTCTTCTCCAGCATCTTGACGCGCCCGCCCGAGGCGCGTTCGAGCATCTGCCGATACGGGTGCTCGCGGTTGGCCAGGGTGCGCCATGTCTGCGAGTAGATCGCATCCGACGGCACGACCCACAGCACCAGCCCGGTCTGCGTCTTGAACGCCTCCGTGTTGATCCGGTCCACGGCGATGGTGCCGAGCAGCGTCTTGCCGCCGCCCGTGGGGATCTTCAGGCAGACATTCGGTATCGCCCGCTGCCGACCGTCCTCCCGACCGACGTACGGCATGACGGCCTCGGTGCCATCAGGCAGCCGGACCTTTGGCAGCGCGCCGGCGGCTGCCAGATCCTGCCAGGTCTCGCGGCAATAGTCGCCGAGCTTGGCATCTCGCCCCTTGCCCCGCTGGAACTCGACATATTCCTCCGCTTCTTTGCGCTTCGCCGCGAGCGCGGAGAGATAGCCGCTGAGTCGGTCGAGCACATCGATCTGGTAGTCCTTGAGTTTCATTCAGTCCCCAAGGATGCGGTGAATGGCGTACGGCAACTGGCAGAAGTCCACGCCGCGCTTGGTGAGGTCGCGCTGGCCCATGAACTTCGCCGCGGCGAAGACCAGCGTCTTCTTGCCCGTCTTGTTCGTCGCGACGATGTCGTCCACCACCTGCTCGGTCAGCGCGGCGTCGTTGCTCCGCAGCCACGCCTTGTCGGGCTGGTAGAGCAGGTGCACGCGGTGGCTCTCCGTCTCGCCGATGTAGCCGAAGGTCTTGCCGGTCTGCTTGGGCACGTCGGCCAGGGTGAGGCCGGTGGCGGTGTAGAAAACGTACTTCGCGAGGGCGTCGAACGCGGGCAGGCCGTCCGTCAGCAACGCCTCGATCGACATCTCCGGCCCGAGCGTGGCGAAGGTGAACGAGCCGCCGAGCCCATCCGTCTTCTGCTTGACGTCCTTCTCCCCGGTGACGACCAGTTCGCCATCGTCGACGGTGGCCTTGATCCGGTCGAACCGCTTCCCGGCCATCATCTCAATGCCTTCGACCTTCTCGATCAGGTGCGTGGCCTTCTTGAATTTCGTCCAGGTGATCGGTTCGCGGTGCAGCTCCTCGCGCTGCGTCCCCTCGAAGGCGTACCCCTTGATGACGCGACGCACCCGCTCAGCGGTGAGCGTGTCGGCGTAGTCCTCAGTTTCGACGAGGATGAACTTGCGGTTGCCGCCGTCCTTCTTGTTCGCAGCGAGCACTGCGTGCGCGGTGGTGCCGCTACCGGCGAAGGAATCGAGAATGATCGAGTCTTTGTTCGTGGCCAAGTCAATGACGCGAGCAAGCAGCTCGACTGGCTTGGGCGTGACGAACATCTCGTCTCCGGGCTTCTTCTCCATGATCTGAGAGAGGTGCTGCTTGGCGTTGCGGGTGCTTCCCACTTCCTTCCACGGCCAGATGGTCTGGGGAACAACACCGTCTTTCACCTCGGAGAGGAATCGCTTGATGCCGGGCCGAACGTCTCCAGTGCCCCACCAGATCCGTTTGTCGCGGTCAAGCTCCTCGAATCGCTCCTTGCTCACTCGCCAGTAGCTTCCAGCGGGGGGACGCGGGATGATCTTTCCAGACGGTGTTCTGATCTCGTACAGCCCCGCCGAGTACTCGTTCCTTGCGGCAAGGTCGCTCAGCAGCCAAGGGCCCCGAGGGTCATTGTCTGGATTCTTGTAGCGAGCGAGCATCTCATCCGACCTCTCCAGCAGATTCGGGAACCAGTTCGGTCCGTGCTTCGCGTACACCAAGAGGTAGTCATGGTCCTCACTGAACTGAACGGCAGTGTTCTTCGGGCTATCCATCTTGTGCCAGATAATGCTCGCGACGAAGTTCTCGGTGCCCATGATCTCGTCCATGATGCCCCGAAAGCGGTGAACCTCATTGTCATCGAGGGTGATGAAGATGGCCCCTTCCTCCGCCAACAACTCCCGAAGCAACTGCAGGCGCGGCCACATCATGCACAGCCACTTGTCGTGCCGCTCTAAATCCTCCTTGTCAACTGGGTTGGCTTCCTTCTTGAGCCACTCCTTCATGAGGGGGCTGCGGACGTTGTCGTTGTAGCACCACCCCTCGTTGCCGGTGTTGTACGGCGGGTCGATGAAGATGCAGTCCACCTTCCCCGCATACACGGGCAGCAGCGCCTTCAGCGCGTGCAGGTTATCGCCGTGAATGATGAGGTTGTCGTCGAGGCTCGGCTTCTGCCCCTTCGCCGGGAGCGACTTCTTCGCGTCCACCACCAGTTCCCGGAAGGGGACCGACAGGTGGTGCGTGTAGACGAACGACTTGCCCTTGAACTCGAGTGACGGCATGGTTTCTCACGCGGCGAGGACGGTTGGGACGGGCGGACGAGGGGGCGCAGGCACGGGCGCGGGCGGGGTTCATCGATTCGCATCACGAGGTCGTTTGGCAGAAGCCTCCTGTAGCCACTTGTCGATGGACACCTTGTGGAACCGCCAATGGCGGCCGACCTTGTGGCCGGGCACGCTGCCGCGCTGGACGAGTTTGTAGAGCGACGACTGGGACATCTGTAGATACACCGCCAGATCCGAGATCGTCATGACCTCCGGCGTGGTCGGCGGATGGCGATGAAGGGTGCGGGCGCGGGCCATCGGCCCAGTGTAGCAGTTATTGGCAGCTGGTGGACGTCGCCAATCCGGCGAGGACGGCCTTGGGGTTGCCCCGAAGCTGACGGTCAAGGCTGGCTCCGATACCCTTCGATCGGCGAGATCAAGCCTGCCGACCCGGAGCATTTAGCGGCTCCGGCGGCAGAGGGCAGCCGCGTGGCTGCCGAGGATCGCGTGTGCCATGAAAAGAGGATGCTCCCATGACCGAGTCGGAACTCCGCCAGCTGGCGGACGCCGCGTCGCAGGTGCTACGGCCGCACATAGAGAGATCGGAGCCGCTTCGGCGGGCCATTGCGCTGATAGGGAAGTGGCTATGCGAAGAGGCCGAGCGCGTGGCAGGCCCAGCGCCAGCCGCCGTTGAGCAGATAGCCACGACCGAAACGCCGATAGCCCCTAGCCCAGCCGAAACCGCCCAGCCCGAGCCAGACCCCGCGTCGCCCCCTCGGATTCCGTCGCCCGCTCCGAGCATCGAGCCGAAGATGCAGCTGGCGACCATTCCGAAGACGCTCCCCGTGTCCTCGGCGATCGTGCCCCTCAAGCTCGGGGATGCCGTGGTGCATCTGCCGCTCACGGGGACGACCGAAGAACTGGGACGTGCCCGCGCGTCGGCGTCGGACGTGTTGGTCGATGATGAGGTGGACGGCGGTGGTCCCAGCGCCCCTTCCACCATCGACCTAGCGCTCGTCGAGAAGCGATGCCGCCTGAAGGCGGCGTCATGTCGGCTCTTCATTCAGCGGCGTGCAGCGGCCGCCGATCCTGACGCGGAGCGTGAGGTGCTCGAGCGCCTCAACGACATGATCGCCAGGGCCAAGGCGATGGAGAACTGCTTCCTGTGGGTGTTCTGGCGTAACCAGCCCCAGCCCGCAGACCCGATTCTCAGGCAGATCGCTGACTGCTACGACGCTCAGGCCGATGCAGTCGCGTTGGTGCGTCGAATCGACGCCGTCGCGGACGGGCGGCGGGCTGAAGACGAGGAGTATGCGTTCCACCTGTTGGCCGAGACCAACTCGGCCCTGCGGGTCGCACTCGCTGAAACCTGGCTCAGCGACGATGATCGGGATCAAGCCGAAACGCACGTCTGGCTGCGGCGCGAGACCGCCGAGCGGCGTGTGTTCATCGAACGCCACATGACCGCCGATGACCCCGCAGACCCGGCGAACGCCGCCGACCTGAGGACGCGGATCGGGGCGCTGGGCAAGCGTCTGGACGAGCGCGAGGCCGCGGCCAAGAAGGTCAAGAACGCGCTGGGGCAGATCAGGTATCACGCGGGACAACTCACCAAGGGACGCCCGGAAGAAGCGCCGGCCCACTGGACGAAGATCGCCGATGCCGTCAAGCGTCTGGAGGGCATGGGCGTTTCGACAACCGACCGCCGCATCGCGGAAGCCGTCGGGTCTGCCGCTGCGGCCGCGTGGCCCGGGCCATCGGCAGGCTCGGAGTTCATGGCTGATGTCATCGCTCGTGCGCTGGCGCTCAAGAGCGAGGCCGGGAAGACAGACCCCAAGCGTTCGAACGGCGATGAGCGCGAGTGGAGTCCATCGGTGCTCGGCGTGCGGGAGCTGTTGCGCGGCAAGCGCATGGTGATCATCGGCGGCGAGCGGAATGCCGAAGCGGTGCAGCGCCTGACGCAGGCGTTCGAGCTGAAGGATGCCGAGTGGGTTGAGCTGACCGAGCACGGTCCCGGTACGCCCATGCGAGCGCCGATCTACCGGCCGGACACGGCCGTCGTCATCGTCATCATCAAGCTCACCGGGCATCTGCACTCGGAGGAAGCGAGGGACTATGCGGCCGCGGCGGGTAAGCCGTGCGTCATGCTCTCCGGCGGCTACAACCCCGAGCGGGTGGCCGCTGAGATCATGGAGCAGGCCAGCGGCCGACTGAAGTGAGCGGCCGCGGCAGCAGTGTTCACCGCCACGCCCGGCCGAAGAGAAAGCCGCGACGGGCGTCGCGGCTGGGAGCACGGCGTGATGTGTGCCTCACTCGTCGAGGGTCGGCAGCGGGCCGTCGACCGCTTCGTCCCATTCGAGGGCGTAGCGCTCGGCGATGTCCTCGAGGTCGTGCTCGGTCAGGTAGTCGGCGGTCTTCCGTTCCTGGCAGGCGGCGACGGCCCGCGCGAGGTCGGTCCACTCTTCGATGGTGAGCATCTGGTCCTGGCGTGCGCCGAGCAGGTAGAGCGCGGCCTGCAGCACGGCTTCGAGTTGCGCTTCGCGGCTGGGGGCGGGGGGCGTGCTCATGATTCAGGCTCCCTTCCCCGCCACGAACACCCCGCGCTCGTGCTTCTTGAACCGTGCGGCCGTTCCCTTGGCGGCGATCTCGCGGATGATGGCGGCGTAGAGCGTGGCCTCGGGCGTCTTCCCGCCGGGGCTCGTCCACAGACCCTTCGCCTCCATCGCGGCGATCATCTCCTTGGCCCGCATTGGCACTTCGCTCGCGGCGAGCACCTGCGCCGCCGCGCTGAGGGCGCTGATGCGCTTCGAGGGGGTGGGCGTCGTCTCCTTGGCGGGCGGCGCGGCCTTCGCCGCCTTTCGGGACTTCCGCGCATCGCTCAATTCGCGCTGCAGTTTGCCCATGTTCTTGATCGTGCCTTTGCGAGCCATGTGAAACTCCTTCTGTCTGGTGCGGAATCCCGTCGCACGCTGCGGCGGGGAAACGTGGCGGCCGCGGTTCCCCGCGACGCCGCGTGGGCTTACTCGGCGTCGGCCAGGAACGCCTCGACGTGCTCGGGGTCCATGTTGCTGAGGAACCCGACCAGATCGATGAGGTCGCTGCGGACCTTCCCGAGGCTTCCCACGAAGCCCCAGTTGCGAGGGTCGGCCTTGGCTCCCTCGGCGTGCTTGTCGAGTTCCATCTGCAGCACGTCCATCAGGCGGGCGATTTCGTTGCGGCGTGCGGCGTAGGTCTCGGCGGCGGTGGGTTCGGGCTTGGTCGTGCGCTTCGTCATGTTCGTGCTCCTTGGGGTTGTGGTCTCTGGTAAACAGCGAAGCCCGCATTCGCGGGCTTCAGGTCGTCGGATCGGTTGTGCGAGTCGTGCTCGGCCGGAGCTTCGGTTGCCCGACCGCGTTCAGGTAGTCGATGAGGTCGCCCGCGTCCCAGGTGTCGTAGTCCACCGGGTCGTGTTCGGTCGGCGCGTCGTCGCGATCGCGGTCGATCTCGAACCAGGCGGAAGCCGCCCGGCGCTCCGGCCTTCGGCCCCCAGTGCCCGTCGGCGTGGCGGCCGCGTCCGGCGGGGATCGTGTCAATCGACCAGCAGCGGCCGTCGGGCGTCTGGATCTCGATGCTCCGCACCGCGAACCCGCGGCGGGCCAGCGTCCTGGCCATCTCGATCGTCGTCTTCGTCGTGGCGTTCATGTTCGTGGCCTCCGTCGCGGGCAGCGGATCCGCCCGCGTGTGACACATGAAGCCATGACATTCGGGGACAGGCAAGGCAAACCGGAGCGATTTCGCCGTCATTCCGCGACATGTGGGCAAGTTCGGCCCCATGTGGGCAAACGGGCGGATTCGGCCGGAAATCGCCCATCCCCGCGCGAAACAAACTCTGTCTCCCCGCGCGGCTGTTCCCGTAGGCCTTTCGAGACCGGTCCCCCCCCGACGGAGTACCTACGCGGCCGTGGGGCGTCTACGTCTACAGAATCCCGGCACACGACGGCATCGTCGCGGATTCTGTATATGTAGACGCGTAGACGCCCACGTCGCGCCACGTTGGCCCAACGTGCCGCTGGTTGGCGACGCCCGGGGATCGGGGCCAGCGCCGGGCCGTCCCGCCCGTGGGCGAACGTCGCGGGGCGGGCGCGGGGGCGGGAATCCCGATCATGCGCGGGCTTGTGCAAGCGCGTGTGCAAGCGAACGCGGCGTGCGTCGAAAGCGGCCAGATTCACGGGGATTCTGATCGTGAGCCCGGGCGTTCCCAAGCTGAATGTCGCCGGTTCGATTCCGGTCGCCCGCTTTCGTTCGGTGCGCCTTTGCCCGGCCCGCCAGCAACCGCATCACGGCAGCACGGCACGCCTGAGCCGCAGACTATTCAGCACAACGCTTACGCTGCTGAACGCCATCGCCGCGCTGGCGATGACCGGCGAGAGCAGCCACCCGGTCATCGGAAACAACACGCCCGCGGCGATGGGAATGCCGGTGGTGTTGTAGACAAAGGCCCAGAAGAGGTTCTGCCGGATCGTCCGAATGGTGGCGTGCGAGAGCGCAATGGCTCGCGGCACAGCCCGAAGATCGGCCCGCATGAGCGTGATGTCCGCCGATTCCATCGCAACATCCGTGCCCGTTCCGAGCGCCAGGCCGACATCGGCTTGTGCAAGCGCGGGCGCATCGTTGATGCCGTCGCCCACCATACCGACCACGTACCCCTGGCGCTGGAGCGACCTCACTGCCTCGGCCTTGTCGCCCGGCAGCACCTCGGCAAGAACGTGATCGATCCCGACTTCCGCCGCGACGGCCTCCGCGGTCCTGCGGTTGTCGCCCGTCAACATCACCACGTGCAGCCCGAGAGCACGCATCGCGGCGACCGCCTCGGCGGATTCCGGACGGACCACGTCCGCCACCGCGACAATCCCGGCCTCGCGCCCGTCGATTGCCACAAACATCGGCGTACGGCCGAGCGCGGCGAGTCGGGCGGCATCGTCGACCATCGCGAGCATGATCCCCCGCTGTTCCAGGAGCGCAGGCTTGCCCACCAGCACATGCCTGCCGCCAACCGTTGCCTCGACCCCGTGGCCGACAACCGCACGGAACGCTTCGGGCTCGGCAAGCGGCACACCGCGCTCGGCGGCCCTTCGCACAATCGCCGCGGCAAGCGGGTGCTCGCTGTGACGCTCGGCGGACGCGGCCAGCCGGAGCAACTCGTCAGCATCGACCGGACCGTCCGCCATCGGCAACACGTCCATCACCTCGGGTTTGCCGAGGGTGATCGTCCCGGTCTTGTCGATGGCAACAGCGGTCAGTTTGTGCGCGGTTTCGAGCGCTGCGCCGTCCTTGATGAGGATGCCCTGCTCGGCGCCGCGGCCGGTCCCGACCATGATCGCGGTTGGCGTCGCCAGCCCCAGCGCGCACGGGCAGGCGATGATCAATACCGACACGGACGTCAGGAGGGCCATGCTCAGCCGAATGTCGGGCGCGGCGGCCACCCACCACACAACAAACGTCACCAGCGCAATGGCGATGACAATCGGCACGAAGATGCCGCTGATGGTGTCCGCCAGTCGGGCGATCGGCGCCTTGCTTCCCTGTGCTTCACGGACAAGCCGAACGATCTGCTGAAGCGCTGTGTCCGCACCGATCCGCGTGACGACAAGGCGGATCGCGCCAGTCGTGTTCATCGTCGCGCCGTACACGGTGTCCCCCGGCCGCTTCTCGACCGGCACACTCTCGCCCGTCAACATGGACTCGTCAACCGCAGACGCGCCGCTTTCGACCGTGCCGTCGGTGGGGACCTTCTCGCCCGGCCGCACAAGAACACGGTCGCCGATGGACACTTCCTCGATCGGCACGTCCTGCTCGACCTCTCCGCGAATAACCCGCGCGGTCCGCGGCTGAAGCCCAATCAGCCGTTGAATCGCGGCGGTCGTCCTCCCGGTGGCTATCGCCTCCAGATATCTGCCGAAGAGGATGAGCACGATGATGACCGCCGCGGCTTCGTAGTACACCGGCGGAAGTATCTCTGCCCCACTCCCCGCGTCCGCTGCGGCACCGGCGGACATGTGCAGCGAGTGCGAGGCGCCGATGGATGCGCCCGCGAAGAACCCGGGCCAGAAGGTCGCGGCAGCGGAATAGGCATACGCCGCGCCGGTTCCGAGCGCTACCAGCGTGTCCATGTTCGCGCTGCGGTGCAGGAGCCCCTTCCACGCCGAACGAAAGAACCTGCCCCCGCACCAGATCATGACGGGCGTCGTCAGGGCGAGTTGCAGCCAGTTGATCCACGGTGTGTTGAACGCCTCGATGCGGCCGTGCGACATGGCAATGACCAGCACCGGCAGTGCAAGCGCCGCACCGACAAGTGTCCGCCGCAACAGCAATCGATCGGCGGAATGCGCGGCATGGCCATCTTCATCCGTCACAAGCCCATGGGCCGGGACCGATCCTTCGGCCCGTGCGGGGTTCGGCAGCGGAATCGTCACCTTGTATCCGAGGCTATCGACCGCCGCGGCGAGCGCGGCAGGCTCGACTATGGACGGGTCGTACCTCACCGTGGCCACCTTCGTGGCGAAGTTCACGTGCGCCGAGGCGACGCCCGCCTGCTTCGCGAGCCGCCTCTCGATCGCTGCAGCACACGCCGCGCACGACATCCCGTCGATCGGCATGTCGCTACGTTCCAGCCGTTCCGATACCGGGCCCCGCTCCGGAGGGACGGGTGCGGCGGCAGTCGAGCCACGGCCAGAATCGGCGTGCGTTTCCGTCAAAGAGGAACTCCGATCAACATGCGCGGGATGTTAGCGCTGCGGGGTTGGCACGCACGGGCCAACTCCCGGTACACTCACGCCATGGCGAAGTCCGTCCCAACTCCCCGCACCGGCCGCACGACCGTTCTCCCCGATGCGCGCATCTCGCCGCGTTACGCGGGGCTCGTGACCTTTGGCCGTTACCCGCGCCTGGAGGATGTGGCCCCGGAGAACCGCCCGGTGGACTGGGTCGTGTACGGCGCACCGTTTGATAGCGGCGTGACCTACCGCCCCGGGGCTCGATTCGGTCCGCGCGCAGTGCGCATGGAGTCGCAGTACCTGAAGCGCTACTCGATCGCGCACGGCGTGGATGTGTGCGACATTCTGAGCCTTGCCGATGGCGGCGATGCGCCCGCGCGGCCATACTCATGCGAGGGCTCGATGCAGGCGCAGGCCGACTTCGCCTGCGGCCTTGGTGACAGAACAAGCAAACTGCTCGCGCTCGGCGGCGACCACTCCATCGCCTACGCCAACATCCGCGCGACGTGGGAGCGGCTCGGCAAGCCGAAGCGCGGCCTTGCGCTGCTGCACTTTGACAGCCACCTCGACACGGTCGACGTTGTCTGGGGCGACAAGTGGGGCCACGCATCACCATTCCGTCGCGCGATCGAGGACGGAATCGTTGACCCCGGGCGGATGATCTCGATCGGCATCAAGGGGCCGCTGAACACGCCAGCGGACCTTGAGTTTGCGCGGGACCACGGCGTCACCGTGCTGACCTGCGGCGATGTCCGACGCGCCGGAACGGGGCCGGTCGAGAAGTTCGTGCGAGCGATCGGCGATGCGCCCTGCTACATGACATTCGACATCGACGTGGTGGACCCGGCCTTCGCGCCGGGCACGGGCACACCCAGCGTTGGCGGGTTCACCTCGGCGGAGGCGCTGGACCTGCTCCGCGCCTGCCGCGGCGTGAATGTCGTCGGTGCCGATGTGGTCGAAGTTCTGCCCGACCGCGATGTCTCGGGCATCACGGCGTTGCTCGCCGCGCATGTGGCGTTCGAAGTGCTGTGCCTCGACGCGGCCCAGCGCATCGGCATCGCCCGCCGCATCAGGCGCGGCGGAGGGCGAGGATGAGTTCAACCTTGCCGGTGTGCTGGCCGAGTTTCTGGGCGATCTGTACCGGCGGCAGGCCCGAATCCGCAAGCCGATAGACCTCGCCGGCGATGGGGTCGCCGTCGTGCATCGGCGCGGCGGCCGCGCGCGGCTTGGTCTCGGCAAGCACGGCGAGGGGATCGGGGGTCACCGCGCCCGCGGTCAGCCGCTCCAGACGCGCCAGTTTCGAATCCGCATCGGCGATGAGTTTCTCCAGCCGTTCGGCACGTCGGTCGAGTTCATCGGCGACGCGAACGCACAACTCTTCGAGTTCACGGGCAACGGCCGGGCCAGGCGGCGCCGCGCTCGGCTGGCGACTCGCTTCGCCCGGCTGCGCGGGGGGCGGGGCGGGGTCGCGTGGCATCGGCACGCCGCGCCTGAACGCCTGCGATCGGGCGATCTGATAGGCGACCATGACGGTGAGCGCAAGTCCCATGACCACCATCAGCAGCGAGGCCCACATCGGGACCGCGCTACCGTCTGAGGATGGGGCAATATACGCAATCACGCCGTCGCTCCCGATCCCGGGCCGACTCCGAACCGGCCGCGGGGACCGGAGTCTATCGGCCCGGCGCGGTGAGGCGAATGAAGAACGACCCGGCCGTTCGAGCGGTCATCGCGGCGTGGCGGCGGCTGACGACCGAGGCGGCACGCCGGCGCGCCGGGCCGGGCGCGCCGCTGGTCATCGCATGCTCCGGGGGAGCCGATTCGAGCGCGCTGGCCATCGCGCTGTCCGCGGCTGTCGCCGGGTCACGAGAGGCCCCGCGCGTGGTGCTCGGCCACGTGGTGCACGATCTGCGGCCGCGGCGAGAGGCCCTGGCCGATCGGGATGCGACGCGCGACCTGGCCGCGCGACTGGGGCTGGAGTTTCGCGAGGCCGCGGTGCGCGTGCGCACCGGCAAGTCCGCAAGGCTGAACGCCGAAGGCGCGGCACGAATCGCACGGTACCGTGCCATGGCCCGGATGGCCCGCGATCTCGGGATCGCGTTTGTCGCAACTGCCCACCACGCCGATGACCAGTTGGAGACCGTGCTGATGGCCCTGTTGCGCGGGGCGGGCCCGCGCGGCCTGTCGGGCGTCGCGGAAGTGCGCCGACACGAGGGAGTGAGCATCATCCGACCGTTGCTGGCCGCCCGAATCGGACGCGCCGATGCCGAGCGCATCTGCCGCGAGTTCGGCTGGACCTGGCGCGAGGACTCGACCAACACCGACGAGAGCAGGCTTCGTGCGGCCGTGCGACGGCGCGTGACGCCGGTGCTGAAGGCGATCCGCCCGCGGGCCGCGGACCTCGCTTGCGCGACGGCGAGCCTGATGGCGGACCTTGCGGGTCTGGTCCGGTCGCGGGCCGCGCGGCTGTTGGCGCTCCGAGTTCAAGACCCTGCCAGCGGCGCACCGCGGTGGGAACGCTCGCGACTCCGCCGCGTTCGGCCTGTCGTGCTTGGAGAGATGCTGCGTCTGGCCGCGTCGGAGCATGGCGAAGGGCGGGGCGCGGACAGGGTCGGGCAGCGGTCGTTGGGCCCGGTCGTCCGTGCCATCCGTGACGACTGTACGGATCCGAGACGGTTCATGGCCGGCGGCATCGAAGTGGACGTGACAGCGCGAACGGTCACAATCAGGAAGCGGAGAACAGGATGAACCAAGACGGTCAGAGGAAGATCGTGCTGGTGGGGCACTGTGTGCCGGACTCGTTCATGCTGAAAGGCGTGATCGAGCGAGCCATCCCGGGAGCGATGGTTGTCCGCGCCAACAGCGACGAGGAACTGGGGCGCGAGTCATCCGGCGCTGCGCTGCTGGTCGTGAACCGCGTGCTCGACGGCGAGTTTGCCGACACCAGCGGCCTGTCCGTGGTCAGGAGCGCGGTCGCACGCCGCGCACGGGCGATGCTCATCAGCAACTTCCCCGAATCGCGCGCCGAGGCCGAAGCGGCGGGCGGACTGCCTTCGTTCGGCAAGAAGGACGCCGGAGCGGAGGAGACCGTCCATCGTCTGCGCGCGGCGGTCGAGCGTTGAGCCGGGAGTCTGTGTACGCTCCGGGCATGCCGAGCACCACTCAAGCGTCGTCGATCCGCACGGAAGAGTACGCCGAGCGCCGCCAGCGCCTTTTCAGGTCGCTGAACGGCGCGGTGGGCATCGTGTTCGCCGGCGACCACCCGCCACCGTATCTGCGGCCGTGGCGCGCTGATCCGCAGTTCTCGTATCTCACGGGCATCGACAACGAGCAGGGCGCGGCTGTGTTCTTCGACCCCACGGCCGACGATCCCAAACGGCGTATCGTCCTGCTGCTCAAGCCCGTCGACCCGGAGATGGACCGCTGGGACGGATACCGCGAGCAGATCGGCACGCCGCTGCGGAAGCGCACGGGCTTCGACACGGTGATGCGCCTTGCCGCGCTGCCGCGACTGATGGCGACGGCCGCGCGCCGGTGCAAGCGCCTGGCATGCCTGCACGCATTTGTACCGCACACCTCGGGCGGTGTGAGCCCGGACCTTGCGATGTTCCGCAAGGTGCAGGAAAAGATTCCCGGAGTGGGGATCGAGGATCGCACGATGCTGCTGGCCGAGATGCGATCGGTGAAGAGCGCGGCGGAGATCGCGCTCATGAAGCGTGCCGCGCAGGCGACGGCCGCCGGGTACCGTGCGGCCTTCGCCACGCTGCGCCCGGGGGTGGGCGAGCGCGATGTGCAGCAGGCGATGGAGCGGGCATACATCGACGCGGGCGCAGAGGACACGGCGTACGAGTCGATCGTCGGATCGGGCCTGAACGGCACGGTGCTGCACTACAACGCCAACAATGACGTGTGCGCCGCGGGAGATCTTCTTGTGATCGACTCGGGCGCGCGCTACGGCGGCTACGCGTGCGATGTGACACGCACGCTCCCCGTGAGCGGCAAGTTCACCAAGGAGCAGCGCGACCTGTACAACATCGTGCTGCGCGCACAGGACGCCGCCATCCGTGCCGCACGCCCCGGCGTGCCGATGTGGAAAGTCGACCGCGCCGCGCGCGACATCATCGAGAAAGCGGGCCTCGGCGATGCGTACATCCACGGCATCGGCCACCACCTGGGCCTGGAGGTGCACGACATCACGCCCGATGGCGCGCTCAAGCCCAACATGGTGGTCACGATCGAGCCCGGCGTCTATCTCCCCGAGCGGAAAGTCGGCATCCGCATCGAGGACGACATTCTCATCACGCGGACGGGCAACACCAATCTGACCGCGACGATCCCCAAGTCGATCGCCGACATCGAGGCCGCGATGCGGGCACGTTGAGCGGGGCGTTCATCTCTTCTGCTTGAGCAGGTCGCGGGCATCGACCAGCAGTTGTCGCATGTGATCCTCGTCCGAAGCCCGGTAGAAACTGAACACATCGCCATCCGGCCCGACGAGGATCAGCCACGATGGGTGGATGATGTTGTTCATCACGCCCCCGCCGGGCAGATTGATCGGGGTGTTCGGGTCCTCGACCAGCGCGAACTTCAGGCCGTCCCTGACGATCGCGTCGACCTGCGCCTTGTCGCCCGTGAGAAACCGCCACCGCGCCGTGTCCGCTTCGTGAAGTTTCGCGTACTCGCGCAGCGCCTCCGGCGTGTCGCGCTCGGGGTCGACGCTCACCGAAAGAAACTGCACGGGCGTGCCCTTCAGGGCCGCCGCTGCGTCGGACATCCTCTCCGACAGGATCGGGCACACGAACGGGCAGTGCGTGAAGATGAAGTCCATCACCGTCACGCGGCCCTGCAACGCGTCCCGCGTGACGGTTCTGCCGTCCTGGTCGACAAGCGTGAACTCCGGGATGAACATGAGCGACGGCGGCGGGCGAGTGACGGTCGACACGTCCTGCCGGTCGCGGTTGCGACCATCGCCCAGTCGAACGAGTTTCACCAAGGCCCACGTCGACAACGCGAAAGTCGCGACCGCGACAACCACGACAACTTTGAGCGCCCGAGGCATGCACCAGTTTAGGAGCGCCTCAGTACTCGAGACTGCCCGCGAGCGCGTACCCCTCACCCAGTTCGAAGTGCACGGTCAGCAGCGCGTCGATCGTCGCCGCCACGGCGGCCGGCGATGCATCTGGCAGTCGGTACAGCCCATCCCCCACCCGCTCCAGTCCCAACGATGCACAGACATCCGGGGGCAGTTCTTCCAGCAGCGTGTTCAAGTGATCGCCGCACAACTGCACACACACGCGCTTGCCGCGTGCTGAACACGTCAGATCGACCCACCCATCGTCGTTGGCCGCTTTGTGTCGGCGCACGAGATCGGCCATCGCCGCGGCGGGCGAGTCGAAGCCCCCGCCGGGGTGTCGCACGCCGGGGTCAGTCCGGGCGACCGCTCCGAAGATCCTCTGAAACAGGCCCATGTGCACCTCCGCGCTGCGCGAGTGTACCCATGCCGCGCACATGTGTTTCGCGGACGCGCCGCGATCACCCCCTCCCGCTACGCTGTGCCGATGTTCGGGAGACTGTATCCGCTGCGTGGCGTGCCGCGACAGGGCCAGATCTGGTCGTGGATTTCCTTTGACGTCGCGAACCAGTCGTTCACACTGCTCATCAACACACTGCTGTTTTCGATCTTCTTCACCGAGTATCTGGTCACCGACCCGGATCGGAAGAACACCTGGTGGGGCGCGACGTACGCCGCGAGCATGCTCCTGACAGTCGTGATGTCGCCGATCGTCGGCGCGATGGCGGACGCCCGCGCGTGGAAGAAGGAGTGCCTGGTCGCCTCGGGCCTGCTGTGCGGCACGCTGACGTGCTGCTTTGCGCTGCTCCAACCGGGGTGGTTGTGGCTGGCCCTGCTGCTCTACATCCCCGCCAACTTCGCGTATTCGATCGGCGAGAACTTCCTTGCATCGTTCCTGCCCGAACTGGCCGAGCGCGAGCAGTTCGGGCGTGTTTCGGCATTTTCCTGGGGCGTGGCCTATGCGGCGGCATTTGTCATCCTCATCGGCACCGCCGCGGCGATGAAGGCCTGGGGCATGACCTCGCCCGAGCACTGGCGGCCGTTTTTCGTGTTCGCTGGCCTGTGGTTTGTCGCGTTCGCGGCACCGACTTTGCTCTTTCTGCGCGAGCGAGCGCGGCCCGCGCCGGTACCGCGCGACCGACGCCCCACCGCCGTCGTCGATGCATTCCTGCGTCTGGGCGAGTCCATCCGCAACACGCGCGGCTTCCGCGACCTGGTGCTGCTGCTCTGCGCATCGCTGTTCTACGGCACGGCGATCAACGTCGTGGTCGTGTTCGCCAGCATCATCGCCAAGGAGTTCGGGTTTAACGACGTGCAACTGGTCGGCTTCGTCGCCGTGATCACCGTGTCGGGCATCATCGGCACGATCGGCCCGATGCTCTGGCAGGACCGCTTCGGCCACAAGCGCACCACTGTAACGCTGCTGGTGCTGTGGATGCTGACCACTCTCACGCTCGCCGGCATCGCCTGGCAACGGTCCCGCGCGCCGGACCCCGCCGCTCTGCCTGCGTGGCCCATCTGGGTGCTGGGCAACCTGCTCGGCTTCGGCCTTGGCTCGCTCGGATCGGCCAACCGCGCCTTTGTCGGCTACCTCACACCCGTTTCGCGCACCGGAGAGGTTTTCGGTCTGTGGGGGCTGGTGTTCAAACTCGCGGCGGTCGGCACCGTGCCGTTTGCCGTCGTCAAGGATCGGCTCGGCACGCCGGCATCGCTGCTGGTGCTGGCGGGGTTCCTGGTGGTGGGGCTGGCGATCACGCTGCTGGTGAACGAGGAGCGCGGCCGCGCCGCAGCGCGCGAAGTGGACGAATCCGGCACGACCGGGACCGCCTGACGATCTAACCTTGGCCATGCACCCGATCTCGCCCCCGATGCCCTCCCAGCAGCCCGTCTCCGCAGTGCCCACGCCCACCGGCCGGTTCGGAATGTTCGGCGGCTCCTACGTTCCCGAGACGCTGGTCGCCGCGCTGGAGCAACTCCGGGCGCAGTACGACGCTGTGCGCCACGACCCTTCGTTCTGGGGCGAACTCGAAGGCCTGATGCGCACCTTCGTCGGCCGGCCGACGCCGCTGTACTTCGCCTCGCGCCTGACCGCGGCAGCGCGCGACCGCGCCGGAAGCGGCCGCGGCGCGAACATCTGGCTCAAGCGCGAGGACCTTGCCCACACCGGCGCGCACAAGATCAACAACACGCTCGGCCAGGCCCTGCTCACGCTCCGCATGGGCAAGAAGCGCATCATCGCCGAGACCGGCGCGGGTCAGCATGGTGTGGCGAGCGCGACCGCCGCGGCACACTTCGGCCTCGCGTGCGATGTCTACATGGGCGCGGAGGACGTGCGGCGGCAGCGGCTGAACGTCGTCCGCATGAAACTGCTCGGTGCACGAGTGGTCGAGGTCGAGGCGGGGTCCCGCACGCTCAAGGACGCCACCAACGAGGCGATGCGCGACTGGATGGGCTCGGTCGAGCACACGCACTACATCATCGGCTCGGTCGTCGGGCCGCACCCGTTCCCCATGATCGTGCGCGACTTCCAGTCGGTGATCGGGCGCGAGTGCCGCGGTCAGTGCCTGCAAGCGATCGGCCGGCTGCCCGATGCGGTGGTGGCATGCGTCGGCGGCGGTTCCAACGCCGCGGGCATCTTCTACCCGTTTGTTGATGATGCGGGTGTTGCGCTGGTGGGGGTCGAAGCCGGTGGACGCGGCAACGCCGCGGGCCAGCACGCCGCGCCGCTCTCGTTCGGAACGCCGGGCATTCTGCATGGCTCGCTGAGTTACGTGCTGCAGGATGCGAACGGCCAGACGGCCGATGTGCACTCCTGCTCGGCCGGTCTCGATTACCCCGGGGTCGGACCTGAACATTCGTATTGGAAGGACGCCGGCCGCGTGGGATACACCGCCGCGAACGATGCCCAGGCACTCGAATCGTTCCAGTTGCTGGCGCGAACCGAGGGCATCATCCCCGCGCTGGAGTCGAGCCACGCCGTCCACGAAGCGGTCCGGCTCGCAACGACGATGCCGGCCGACCGGCACGTGGTCGTGAACCTTTCCGGCCGCGGCGACAAGGACGTCGACGAGGCCGTGCGTCTGATCGGACTCAAGTAAGTTTCAAGTACAATGATGTTCGGTATTTCGGCGGCGGCGAACGACCAGCGATGCCACCGCCCCGCCCAGCCATGCCGCGGCGCCCGCCAGCGCGTGCGCTGCGAGTTTCACGCCCAGCCGCTTGAGCGACGGGTCGTCGGGATCGACTCGCCGCGCCTGCGCGACCCAGTACCGCGCCCGGCGCCACTGCCGGCCGTGTACATACGCGACCGCCATATTGTGCATCGCCGGCACGAACTTGGGATCGATTCGCAGGATTCGCTTGCACAACTCCAGACCCGCGGCCCGGTCACCAAGCGTAAAGCAGGCAAGCGAGAGGTGGTGCAGCGCGGGCACATGCTCCGGACGCAGACGCACGAGCGCCGAGAGCACCTCGCGCGCCTCGGTCGCAAGCCCCGCATCCAGCAGCGCGATGCCCAGTTCCTCGGTTTCGGCCGGTGAGAAATGCTCGGGCCGCTGCCGCCAGGCCTCGGTGTCGTCGCGCAGCAGTTCCTTCGCCATGCCGGCGTCCGGCCCGTGGCCGCGCGCCAGGAGCGCGGCCGCCAACCGCCGACGACCCCCTGGGAACTCCGACTCCAGCCGCACCACCACGCCGAACTGCTCCACCGCGTCTTCGACGCTGCCGTGCCGCGAGGCCAACTCCCCGAGTTGGAAGTGCGCATCGGCGTTGTCCGGCTCCAGTTCCAGCACGCGGCGGAACTTCTCCGCGGCCTCGCCCACGCGGTTCATTCGAACCAGCAGCACGCCCAGGTCCAGCAACGAGTCGATGTCGCCGGGGTCCTGCCGCAGTTCGCGCAGGAACAGTTGCCGCGCGCGCTCCAGCCGCCCCGTCGAGGCATACGCCTGCGCCAGCCGTGCGTGCACGCCGGGCAGCCGCGGGTCGTGGTGCGCAGCCTCGCGCAGGCACCACAGGGCCCGGTCGATCTGCCCGCGCGACACCAGCGAGTCGGCCAGGCAGGCGTACGCCATCGCGTTTTTCGGGTCCACCTGCTGGGCGAGGTAGAACATCACCTCGGCCTGGTCGTGGTCGCCCGCCCGTCCGAAGGCCTCGATCCGGTGGACATAGGACATCGGATTCTTCGGGTCGGCCTTCTGGGCCTGCTCGAACCACCGGATCGCCTCCGCCAGTTCGCCGGACCGAAGCAGGTTGACGCCCACGCACAACGGCGCGTTGGGGTCGTCGGTATCAAGTTCGTGGCAGGCGCGAAAAGCCGCGGAGGCGTCGGCGTATCGACCCGCCGCTTCCAGCGTCAGACCGAGGTTGAAATGCCACTCGGCGCGGTACGGGTTCAGGTTCAGCGCGCGGCGCAACTCGCGCTCGGCATCCTCCCAGCGTCCATCCTGGAACGCCTCGTGCGCCCGCTCCACGTGCTCTTCGGCCTCGAACCAGTCGTTCACGCTTCACCGTCCGTCCCGCCCCGCCGCTTTCCGTCCGGACTCTACGTTATTCGGCCCCCTTCCTCCGTTCCATTCAAGAACACTCCCTACGATCCGCCGATCCCTCGGGTTTGCACGCCATGATCCGCCGCGGCACGAGATTGGCCCCTGTCGCCGCCCGGCTCGCGGGCGCAGCGGCGGCCTGCGCCTTGTCCGCTCCCGCGCACGCGCAAGCAGAGCCGCCGCCCCCCTCAGAACCCGCTTCGGCGCAGGTACCGGCACCGGCCCCGACACACCCGGACGTGGCCGCGCTGGCCGACCCTGCCGGCGACTCCGCCCAACGAACCGCCGCGGCCTCCCGCGTGCTCGCATCATCCGATCCGCAATCGCGCCTGGCCGCCGTCGCGCTGCTCGCACCCGGCGGCATGGCCGACGCCCAGCGACTGCTCCTGGATCGTGCCGCGGAACTCTCCAACGCCCCCGCGTGGCTGGTCGGGCCGTGCCGAGGTCTCATCGAAGCACCCGGGTCGCCCGCCCAGGTGCGGCTCGCCGCGGTCAACGCGCTGGCATCGGTCCGCTCGCGGGATTCGGTTCGCGTGCTGATCGCGTTGCTCGATGCAGGCGAACGGCCAGAACTTCGCGAACCCGCCGCACGGGCGTTGCTCCGCCTGACGGGCCGCGCCGAACTGGCCACCGATGCCCGGCGCTGGCGCGAGTGGTTCGCTAGCGTCGAGTGGCTCCCCGATGCGGAGTGGCGGTCGGTCCTCGCGCACGGGCTCGCCGAGGCCGCGGACCGAGCCGCGCGCGAGCGCGACCGGTCGGTCGCCTTGCTCGTCGATGCCCTGCGAGCGAACTTTCAGGATTCCGACAAGCCGGAGCAGCGGTCGGCGATGCTCTTCCGGTTCCTGCAGCACGAAATGGCCGCGGTGCGTCGGCTGGGGCTGCAACTGGCCCGGCAGGAGGTCGCCAATGCACGATCGCTGGACGCAAACGTCGTTCGGGCAACGGAAGCCCTGCTGACCGACTCCAGTAGAGAGTTCCGACGAGCCGCGGCAGAACTCCTGGCCACACTGCCGCGGCTGGACATCGCCGATGCGGTTGCCAACGCGCTGATTCGAGAAGAGGACCCGGAAGTCGCCGCCCCGCTCCTGCGGACCGCGGCGAGGAATCCGACCCCTGCGATCACCGCCAGCGTCATGCGCTGGGTCGAAGGCCCCGAGTTGTGCCGCGGGCCCGCGCTCAACGCCGCGGCAGCGCTTTATGCCGAAGGTGACCTTTCCGATCCCGCGGCATTCATCACACTTCGCCGCGTGCTGCGCGATGCCCCGTTGAGCGATCTGTCTCCGGGCCCAAATGGCACCCTGGCGCTCTACTACGCCCTCGGCGGCACGGCGGAACGGTCCCGCGTTCGTGCGCTCCTCGATCACGACGACCCCAACCTCCGCTTGAGCGCGGCCGACCTCCTCTCATCCGATGCCGACGCAACCGATGCGCTGATTGCCGCGGCACAGCGCGACCCGAGACTGCTGGGTGCAGTGGCCCGGGCAGTCGCCACGCACCGGCCGACGTTTGATGGCTTCGATGCCGTCCGGCAACTCCGGGCCGAGAGCGTGACGGTGCATCGCGAGGCGTTGCTCGAGGTCGCGGCACAGATGCCGCCGCAGGACCTGCTCGCCGCTGCCCTGGTCGTCGAAGACCCGGTTTTCCGCGAGGCACTGCTTTCTCGACTCACCGCCACCGACGAACTGCAGACGTTCGGCATCTGGCGCATCCGCGCCCAGACACCCAACCCCTCGGTCATCGCCGGTCTGCTCCTGCTCTGCCGGACAAGGCTCGAACTCGGCCGCCCCGCCGCGGCCATGGAAGTCCTGACAGACCTCGAACCGGTCTGGATGCTCATCGAGCCGGGCGAGCGCGAGCACCTCCGCACGGTCACGCTCCTGTGGCTGAACCGCATCGAGGAGGCATCGCAATGCGGAGGTTCGATCGTGGACTGGCTTGACGGGCTCGAGCGGGCCATTCATCTGCCGCACGCCCCGGCGATCGTCCGCGCCATGGAGACTCGCTTCACACCCATCAACGGCGAGGCCGCCGACAGGCTGCGCCTGCTCCGTGGCATGATTCCCGGCGGGGGCTGAGAACGTTCACTCCGCCCGAGCGGGCCGAATGAGTTCGAGCACGTTGCGAACGGCGCGGATGGGCCGGCTCTGCGTGGTCACAGTGACCGACGATGGCAGGGCGGCAAGCGCCTCATCCGCGGCGTCGAAGCCGGCGGTTGGGTCGAGCGCGCGGTCGAACCAGTCGTCCCAGGCCGGATCAAGGCGCTTGATCAGCCGCCCCGCCGGGATGACCGGCTCCTCGGCTCGAAGCCCGGTGAGCAACTGGTAGCCGATCTCCGCGACCGAGCGAATCTCGTCTCGCGCGACTTCCAGGTTCATCCCGACCTCGCCCGCAAGGGCCCGCCGGAATCCGTACAACTCGATGACAATCCGTCCGTGACGGTCCACGAGCAGGTCGCTCAGCACGATCGCGCCATGGCACCGCTGATTCGCGTGCGCGTGGCGGACGCCCTGCAGAACCTGCGTCAACGCGGGCTCGACTTCAAATGGGCTCAACTGCCCGCCCTTGTCGCGGAGCAAGCGTTCGATCGTGCGAATGCCGTCGACGTCTCCGGTGAACGGGGTCACGACCCACGCCGCATCGGTCTGGTCCAGCGCGTACTGCTCGATCCGGAGCAGGTGTGATTCATCAAGGCCTGAAAGCGATTGGACGGCATTCAGGAATCGCCGCTGATCCGAACGCCGCGACAGGACGCCGAACCGGTACGCGACATGGCTGGAGTGCTCGCCCTCGTGCAGGGCCAGGAACCGCTGCGCCAAAGCACAACGCTCCATTTCCCGTGTGAGCACATAGGGGCCGAGCGTGGGTCGATGCGTGTAGTCCGCCATGAATCCGACGCCGGCCGACCGGCCTCCTCCACCCCTCCCACCGCCACCCTGACCCCAACCACCGCTTCACAACCAGGAAACACATCGACCCGGTCACCCAAGGGCGAGCAGTTTAGGCGATGGGACCCGGAACTACAAGCCGGACCCGTACAGAATCCGTTTAAAGCGTTGCGTTTCGAACAAGTGCCCCTCACATCCTTGGCTGAACCCGGACGGCATCTAGTCGTCCTGCCGCTCGCGAAGCCGCCGCACCTGCTCCAGCGTCGCATCCAGTTGCTTCTTGAGCAGCCGAACCCGCAACAGAGAGCGGACGCGCGTCAGCAACTCGAGTTTGTTGACCGGCTTGGTCAGAAAATCGTCCGCCCCGCATTCTACAGCCCGCTCCACGTCCCCGACTTCGTTGAGCGCGGTGACCATGATCACCGGGATGTCCCGTGTCGAGGGCGATGCCTTGAGTTTGGAGCAGACCTGGAAACCGCTCATCCGAGGCATCATGACATCCAGCAGGATGATGTCCGGGTGCTCGCGGTCGATGGCCTCCATCGCTTCCACACCGTCTCGGGCGGTGCGGATGGGGCAGTCGAGATCGTCGAGGTAGGCCTGCAGGAGTTCGAGATTCTGGGCGTTGTCATCGACCAGCAGCACCGCCCCGGCGACCGGCGGCGCGGCATCGACTGTCTCACCGGGCAAGGTCTTGCGATCGGCCATCGTCACCTCGGCCCCATGGTATCACCGCTCGGACAACCTCGCGGGCCGACACATCCCTTGGCGGTATTATCGCCCATCGCCCCCGGGCTGAAGCCCCACCGCCCGCGAGGCCGATGACTTGGGGCCGCCCACGCTTTGCCGGCAACCCGGAGGGCTTCGTCATGCTTATCGGCAGCGTCCAGCGCCGCTGGATCTCGGTTGCGGCATTTGTGGGGGCGGTGGTGGTGCTCGCGGCCGGCGCGGTCGCGCAGGGCTCGCTCGAACGGCGCATCGGCGCGGCCGTTGAGAAAGCCCGCCTCGGCAAGGCCGTCGTGGGGGTGAGCATCGTCGATGCCGACACCGAGCGCGAACTGGCCACATTCTCAACCGGCGACTCGGCGGACCCCGCCCTGATCCCCGCCTCCAATCTCAAACTCCTTACCACGGGCGCGGCCCTGCTCACACTCGGCGCCGAGTTCGAGTTCCGCACGTCCTTCGTCCTGGTGGGCGACCAACTCGTCATCGAGGGCTGCGGCGACCCGGCACTGGCCGACCCCGACCTGCTCTCCAAGATGCAGACAGGCATCGAGCAGTTCCTCGACCGTCTGGCGGACTCCATCGCCGCCGCGGCCAAGGGCCGCATCGCGCACATCGTGATCGACGACCGGGTGTTCGACCGCGAACTGGTGCACCCGACCTGGCCCATCGACCAGTTGAATCGCGCCTATTGCGCGCCGGTGTGCGGGGTGAACTTCCATCGCAACATCCTGAGTGTCTTCCCATCGCCCGCATCGCGCGCTGGCGAACCGCCGAGCCTCCGCACCGAACCCGCCGCGCCGTGGATCGAGTTTGACCGGCAGCGGGCACGCACGATCCGCGAAGGCGACACCGCGGTGTGGATCGAACGCGGGAACTCCCCATGGCAGTTCCGGCTGCATGGGGCGGTGCGCACCGCCCCGACCGACGCCGTGCGCGTGGCCGTCCGCGAACCCGCTCCCATCTTCGGCCGCTTGCTCGGCGACAGGATCGCAGCGCGCCAGCGCGGCGCGACCCCGAACGTCCGGCTCGTCGAGCAGGAAGAGCCCGTGGCCTCGACGCAGCCCGGTGCAACGGTCGCCGCGATCGTGCGGACGCCCATCTCCGTCGTGCTGGAGCGCTGCAACGTCGACTCCGACAATCTCTACGCCGAGGCATTGCTCAAACTGACCGGCCACCATGTCACCCGTCAGCCGGGCTCGTGGTCCAACGGCGCGGCCGTGGTCCGCATGATCCTCAAGGACCGCATCGGTTCGCAGCACGCAGCATCGGCCGTCATCAGCGACGGCTCGGGCCTGTCCCGTGGGAATCGAATCTCCGCACGAACACTCGCCGCGTGGATCGCCAACGTCGCCAACGACGACCGCGTTGGCGAGTCGTACATCCGGTCCATGGCCATCGCCAAGGAAGAGGGCACACTCCGGAGGCGATTCCGCAACAAGACCCTCGCCAACGAGGTCCGCGCCAAG
Source organism: Phycisphaeraceae bacterium (assembly GCA_019636495.1). Classification (GTDB taxonomy): domain Bacteria; phylum Planctomycetota; class Phycisphaerae; order Phycisphaerales; family UBA1924; genus JAHBXL01. Next base: position 58,842 of record JAHBXL010000009.1, read on the forward strand.
AGCGGGTACATCAACGGCGTGCGCTCGCTCTCGGGGCTCGTGCTGGAAACGACTCCTTCGGGAACGCTGGTCTCGGCCGGGAGCGGTCGGCGCCTGGCCTTTGCGATCCTCGTCAACGACATCCCCGCCGGCGCGGATGAGCGGGCCAAGGAACTGCACGAAAACATCGTCGAGATTCTCGACAACTACATCAGCGAGAACCGCAAGACCGCCGCGGCGGGCGGCCGCTGATGCTCGGGCCGGTTGCCCCGGGCCGAATCGCTGCGACAATGTGCGGATGAAGCCCCTGATTGCAACGGTGTTGGCGGCGTGCCTGCTGCTGACGGGATGTGCCGCGACCACCGAACGGGTCCGAGATGCGCGAGCGGAAGCGGCCGTCGCTTCGCCGCGAACGCTCGTGATTCTGCGCGGAGGCGATGGCACGCCGGCGACGTGGGAAGACCTCATCGCGACGTGCGGCGCGGCGGAGGCAGTCCTTGTTGGCGAGATGCACGGCCAGCGGGTGGGGCAGGCCTTCCAGGCGGCGATGTTCGCCGATGTGCTCGCGGCGAGCCCGACCGCCGCGGGCGCGCTGGAGTTCTTCGAGCGCGACGAGCAGACCGCACTTGATGACTACCTCTCCGGCGTGACCGACAACGCCGCGTTCCGGCGCGCTGCCCGTCGGACCGAGAGCAACTACACCAGCGGCCACGCGGCCATGGTCGAGGCCTGCAAGGCCGCGGGGCGGCCGGTGATCGCCGCCAACGCTTCGCGCCGTTACGTTCGGCTGGCAAGGACCGATGGGTTCGACCGCCTGCGCGAACTGGGCCCGGAGCAGAAGCGGCTGTTCGCGATCCCGGAGTTCGTGCCCGAGGGCCGTTACCGCGCCGACTTTTTCAAGGTCATGGGCGCGGAGAACCTTCTGGACCCGCCGGCGGATGCTCCGCTCTCGGAGGCGGACGCGAAGCGCCGCGACAACATCAGCAACATGCTGCGTTCGCAGAGCGTGTGGGACTGGACGATGGCCGAATCGGTCGCCCCGTCGTGCAGATCGTCGGCCGGTTCCACGTCGATCACGACGGCGGGCTGGTGCAGGCGCTCCGCGCCCTGCGACCCGGCACCCGCATCGTGACCATCACGAACATCGACGCATGGTCGGACACGCTGCGCGACGACGACCGCGGCATCGCGGACTTCGTTGTGTATGTCGGCGGGATGGACCAGTAGGGGCGCCAACGCGCGAGTTTGGCGCGGGGCACGTCGAATGCCGGATCAGTGCGGGATCTCTTTGACCGCGTTGCGGTTCCACGCCGGGATGCGCACCACGATCTCACCGGGCTTGAGGATCTCGCACTGGCAGGCCAGGCGGCTGTTCCGGCGAACATCGGGCGCCTCCTCGACGCGGTCCTCCTCGGCCTCGGTCGACTCGCTGAGCAGGTCCATGCCCTTCTCGATGTACACGTGGCACGTGGAGCACGCGCACACCCCGCCGCAGGAATGCTCGATGTTGATATCGGCGCCCAGGGCCAGTTCCAGCAGGTTGTGGCCCCGCGCGCCGTCCACCACGTGCTCGGGCTTGTCCGTCCCGGTGACGGACTGGGGGTCCTCGCAGATGTAGCGGATGGCGTTGGTCGCCTCGCCCGCGTTGACTTTGACGCCGTGGGTGTGCATGGTTGCGTCACTATATTCCCGCCGCGAGGACGGGGAACCGGACCCCGTGATCCGCTAGAATCGGCCCCATGCCCGCCACTCCGGCCCCGGCCCTCGATTCCGCAGACCACCCTACCGGTGTTGAACTCTCGGTCGTGGCGCCGGCCCACAACGAAGTAGACAACGTTGAGAACCTGGTACGCGAGGTCGGCGATGCCCTCTCGCCGGTGGGGATCGCGTTCGAGTTTGTTATCGTCGACGACGGCTCGACCGACTCCACGCGGGCGCGGGTGCTGGAACTCGCCTCGACGCGCCCCTGGCTCCGGTGTATTGCCATGACGCGTACGCCGCCGGGCAAGGGCTGCGGGCAGTCCGCGGCGTTTTTCGCGGGGTTTCGCGCTGCGCGCGGGCGGCTGATTGCAACGCTCGATGCCGACCTGCAGAACGATCCGGCCGACTTGCCCGCGATGCTCGCCCTGCTGCGCGAGCGCAACGCGGACATGGTGCAGGGGGACCGCTCTCACGCACGCAAGGACAACGCCGTTCGGCGAGTCGGTTCAATCGTCGGCCGCAAGTTCCGCCTATGGCTGCTGGGCGATTCGATTCGCGACACCGGATGCTCGCTGCGGGTGATGAAGCGCGAGATCGCGCTTCAACTGCCGCTGGAGTTCCGCGGCATGCACCGGTTCATTCCGGTCACCGCGCGACACCTGGGCTACAACGTGGTTGAGATGCGTGTCAACCACCGGCCGCGGCACGCCGGCGAGACCAAGTACGGCATGGGCATCGTGCAGCGTGCGCTGCCGGGATTGATCGACCTCTTTGCGGTGCGCTACATGCGCAGCCGGCGCAGGCCGACCGACAGCGCGGAGACGACGGCGGGCGGGGCGACACAGAGCGCGAGCGTGCGGGTCGCGCCGCGTGCGCGCGAAGGGGCCCATGCATGAAATGGGAGCCTGTCGCGGCGATGGCCGCGCTCCTACTGCTGGGGGTGTGGGTCGTGTGGGGGCCGAGCGTCCGGCACGAGTTGCGCCCCGGCGCGATGACGACCAAGTACAACTTTGCCGGGCTTCGCGGCGAACTGGAGACCGTGCGTGACCCGTCGACGGGCGATTGCTCGTTCCGCCTGCTGCCCAGGGACGGACCCCCGGGCGAGGTCTTCGGACGCGAGAAGTTCATCGAGATGTTCGGCGCGCCGGGCTACGACCGTGTGACGGCGAACGCGGGCAACCTGGTCTTCCGGGCCCTCAACATCACGTCGTGGGGCGGGGTCGTGTGGGTGTGCATCGGGTTCCTCGGGCAGGGCGCGTTCTTCGGCCGCATGTTCATCCAGTGGCTGGTGAGCGAGAAGGAGAAGCGCTCGGTCGTGCCCGAGGTCTTCTGGTGGCTCTCACTGGTGGGCGGCGTCACGCTGTTTGCCTATTTCGCGTGGCGGCAGGACATCGTGGGCGTGCTGGGACAGACCTCGGGCGTGGTGATCTATGCTCGCAATATCCGGCTCATCCGCAAGCGGGCCCGGCGAGATGCGCGGGACCGCGCTGCGGCGGTTCAAACCGCGGCCGCACCCGCCGCGGGATGATCAGTTCACCCGGTTCTCGATCTTCCCGCTGTTGCGGTAGGCCTTGACGATTCGCACAACCTCCTCGGCGACTGCCATCTGCGCCTGGTCGGTCGAAGCGCCGACATGGTGCGTGCCATAGACGCCCGACAGCGCGGCGGTGGGCGTCGAGTAACTGCACTTGGCCTCGCCCGGCTCGTCGGCGAACACATCGAGGCCCGCGCGAATTCCCTTGCTCTGCACCGCTTCTCGCAGCGCGGCCTCATCCACAACGCTGCCGCGCGAGGTGTTGATGAAGTATGCCCCCGGCTTCATCGCGGCGAAGAACTCGGCGTTGCACATCCGCTCCGACTCGGAGTTCGCCGCGACGTGCAGGCTGACGGCATCACACTCGGGAAGCATCTTCAGCAGGTCGGCCCGCGTGTGCCCGCCATAGCGCACGCCCAGATCCTGGGCACGGAGAGGGTTCATGTTGAGCGAGTGCGCGATGACGTGCATGTCGAAGGCCATGGCGCGCTTCTTGACCTCGCGCGCGATCGCCCCGACGCCGATCAGGCCCAGCGTCATGCCCTTCAGGCCGCGGGCTTTGGAGTAGACGCCCTTGTTCCATTGCCCCGCGCGGAGTTCGGCGACCTGGTCGGGAATGCGCCGGTCGAGACACACCAGAAGCCCCACGACCAGTTCCGCAACGGCGACCGCGTTCATGCCGGGGCAGTTACACACCGCAATACCCTTGGCGGCGGCGGCGGCGCAATCGATGCTGTCGTAGCCCGCGCCTGCGCGGATGACCAACTTGAGCGACTTGGCGTTGGCGAACGCCGCGCCGGGGACCTTCTTGCCGCGAACAACCAGCACCTGCGGATCAAGTTGTTCGATCGCCGCGCCGAGGTTCTGCGGCGTGACATCCGGGTTGCTGGTGACCTGGCAGCCGAGGCCGGTCAGGCCGTCGATGCCCTGCTTTTCGAACTTGTCGGCGATGAGCACGCGCACGGAGAGACTCCTTTCGGGAAGTGTAGTCGGCGAGGGCCGAGACTCGCGCGGGCTCAGTGCTCGTGCACGAGCCACGCTGCCCGGAGTTCCTCGCGTTTGCCGCCCGCCTCCCCCAACTCGCGGATGGAGACCTTGAGGTCGCACCCGCCCCAGTTCTCGAAGAACGCGACATGCATCGGGTGCAGGCCCGCGGCGAGCGCGATCGTGCCGCGCTCGGCCTTGAAACTGTGCGGCTTGTCGTTGTCCACCACCAGCGTCTCGCCGATCCACAGGCGGCTGCCATCATCCGAGGCGGTGGTGAACTCGTAGACCGCGGTCCGCGGCACGCGGATCAGCCCCGCGTAGACCACCCCCCAGTGCTTCTCGCGCGGCTGGACATGCTTGAGGCCGAAGTCGGGCACCACTTTGGTCTGGCGCGGCGACATCTCAGCCAGTGCATCGACGCTCTGGATGTCGCCGGTGTCCCATGTGAAGATCTGCGAGCGAAGGCCGGGCGCGGAGTTCGCGGGGGTGACAGGCGACCGCGGCGGGACACGCTGGAATGAGCGCGAGGCGACTGGGCTGACGAGGCGGCCGCCGCGGAAGCAGGCGGCGCGGATGGTTGCGCTGCGATCGAGGGTGATCGGGGCGGCGATCGGCGAGTCGGCCGCGGGATCGGATCCGTCGAGTGTGTAGCGAATCTCGACGCGGTCACGGTTACTCGAGACCGTTACGGGGAGAGATTCGATGAAGATGTCCGCCGCGGCGCTGATCGTGGGTGGAACAGCGACGTCGGCCGACCCGTGCAGGGTGAGTCGAACAACCGTCACATCATCGCGCCGATCGCGCTCGGCATGACTCACGACGATGTCGTCACCGGCGCGGTGAACCGGGAATGACCGGCTCGTTCGACCGCCGAGCACATGCGCGGACTGCGGTACCGGCTCGTTGTAGATCCCCGGGGCGATGATCGGGCGGTCCGCGGGCCAGTCGAAGACGTGCAGGAACAAGACCGTGCGGCCATCGGGCTCGGGCCTGGTGGTGCACCGCCCCCACGGCAGACGGCCCGCGGGGAAGGGGCTTGCGCGCGTGCCGCGGATTGACTCGCTGTTGACTTTCCACCACTCGCCGATCTCGGTGAGGCGGTTGACGGATTCGGGCGGGATCTCGCCCGTCCCGGTGGGGCCGATGTTGAGCAGGAAGTTCCCGCCCTTGCTGGCGATGTCAACGAGGTTGCGAACAAGCGTGGTGGTGCTCTTGAAGTTCTTGTCGGCGCGGTTGTAGCCCCAGTGGTCGTTCATCGTCATGCACGTCTCCCAGTCAAAGCCGGGATCGCTGTCGGGGATGAACTGCTCGGGGGTGGCGTAGTCGCCGAGCATGCCGGACTCGGTGTCGAGACCATGATCGCCGCCGGCGCGGCCGATGCGGCTGTTGACGATGATGTCCGGGGCGAGCGACCGCACGTACGCCTCCAGGTCGCGCCCGCGGTCATCGTTCCAGTTGCCCTCCCACTGCCCATCGAACCACAGCACGCCGATGTCGCCGTAGTTGGTCAGCAGTTCGCGCAGTTGCGCCTTCATGTAGACCACGTAGCGCTCGAAGTCCGCCCCCTCGGTCGGCCGGTCGGTCTCCCATTCCCGGCGCGGCAGGTAGTCGGGGTGGTGCCAGTCCATGATCGAGTAGTACCAGCCGATGCGCAGGCCGTGCCGGCGGCAGGCATCGGCCATCTCGCGCATGATGTCGCCCTTGAAGGGCGTGGACATGACGTCGAACTCGGTGTGCGCCGAATCGAACAGGCAGAAGCCGTCGTGGTGCTTGGTGGTGATGACGATGTAACCCATGCCCGCGTTCTTCGCCGCGAGCACGACCGCATCGGCGTCAAACTTGACAGGGTTGAACCTCTCCAGCAGGGGTTGGTACTCAGCGAGCGGGATCTGCGCGCTGGAACGGAGCCACTCGCCGTAGTGCGTCTTGCCGCCCCACTCCCCTCCGGGCACTGCGTACAGACCCCAGTGGATGAACATGCCGAATCGGGCCTCGCGCCACCAGGCCATGCGGCCATCTGATGGGCTGCCGATCGCCTGCGACGCGCACGCCACCACGGCCAACAGAAGTCCTATGCGACTTATAGGCCCTATAGGTCTCATCCTATCTCAACTCCCGGATGTAGATGTTCGCAAACTGCACCGGGCTGCCGTGAGCCTGCAGCGCGATCGGCCCCTCACGCGCCACGCCGGGCAACTGCGCGTTCTCGATCACCGTCTTGCCGTTCAGCACGACCGTCAGACGGTCGCCCTTCATGGTGATCTCGAACCGGTTCCATCGGCCGATGGGCGCATCGGCGACCTCGCGCGGCGTCACACCCGCACAGACCTCGGGCGGCATGTTCGAGTCGGTGCGGTAGCCGTGCACCTCGCCCGAGCCGATGGGCCAGCACCACATGTTCACCTGACTCTTGCTGCTGCCGCGGAGATAGATGCCGCTGTCGCCCGCATCCTTCACTCGCTGGGTCTTCTGCTTGCCGTTCTCATCCAGCACATAGTCCCCGCTGGGCGAGACAATCGGGAGTTCAGCGTCCTTTGCCTCTCCGGTCCACCGCCAATCGCAGATGAGCACGAAGTCGCTGTACGACTTCTCGCTCCACAGGTCGCCCTCGGCCATGCCATCGAAGTTCAGCGTCCAGTCCTTGGCGGTCCAATGCCCGACGTGCTGCGGCTCGACCTTCCACCCCGCGAGGTCGATGCCGTTGTAGAGGGAGATGAAGCCCTCGTCCGCGCGCGCGACTTGGTCCGGATGAATTGAAATCGCAGGCGGCAGTTCCTTGATGCGGATGCGGCGGAAATCCACCGGCGAGCCCTCCGACTCAAGGCAGATGTACCCCTTCCGCGGCGAGATGTCTCTCCCACGCGTCACCACCTTGCCGTTCACGGCGAGCGTGATCTCCCCGTTGTTGCAGGTCACGCGGTAGTGGTTCCACAGCGGAGCGCGGTTGGCGCGCTTCTCGGTCGGGAAGGCCCTGTCGCCGCCGCGGCCGTTCTCCGGCGTCATCTTCGCGCCGTGGATGGGGAAAATGTCGCCGTCGCTGGTGTACCAGTCGCCCTCGAGGCCGTCCATGACCTGGACTTCGACGCTTCGCGTGAACGGCTGGCCGCGGGCGGTCAGCGCATCGCTCCACACGAACAGTCCGGCGTTGCCGCCGGACTTCAGGTGGCGGTACTCCAGTTCAAGGACGAAGTTCTCGTACATCCGCTGGGTGCGCAGCACGCCCGTCGGAAAACCCGAGCAGGCAATGACCGGCTCGCCGAAATCGTCGCTCCCGATGGTCCACGTGCTCGGGGCGCAGTTGACATTCACCCACCCCGAGAGGTCGCGCCCGTTGAAGAGGTCGACGAACCCGTCTTCACGGGTGCGGTAGCCCTGCATCTCGTCGTCGTTGCTCGGCGGCGGGAGCGACTCATCCCAGTACTCGCTGCGGAAACTCGAGGCAGGGAGCCCCGCGGCGTTGAACAGTGTCGGCGTCGGGACGTTCTCCCACCCGTAGCGCACCGCGACCGGCCGGGGCACGCGCGGGTGGCTCAGTACCACCGTGCCGCCATCGATCTTGGCGCGAGCGCGAAAGTACTTCTGGTCTTCCGCGGCGATCCAGAAACCGCGCAGTTCGCCGCGAGCGACGAGGCCGCCGTCAACATGGTCGAACTCGACGCGGAGTGTGTCGCCCTCCTTCCGCGCGGTGCGAAACATGGGCCCGGAGGTCGTGATCTTTTTGCCGTACGTGCCGCCCAGCGCCCATCGGGCCAGCCGCTCGCCGACGGTCCTCTTGTTGCGGGGGTGAATATCGGATGCATCGCCGATGTCGAGCGTAACGACCATGCCCGTGTTGGGCGTGCTCATTGCGGTGCGCTGCGCATCGCGCAGCGCGGCGGCCCGCCCCGCAGGGCCGGAGTAGTTGAACGGCGCGATCTGCACGTAATAGAACGGCAGTTCCGTCTTCGCGCCCGCGCCGGCCCACTGCGCGCGCCAGTCGAGGATGAGCGATGGGAACAGGCGGCTGTACTGCTCGGCGCGCCCCACATTGCTCTCTCCCTGGTACCAGATCACGCCACGCAGCGGGAAGCCTGCGATCGGCGCAATCATGCCGTTGAAAAGCACACTTGCCGTGTGCGGCGTGATGCCCACATCGGCCGGTCGTGCCAAGAGCGCGGCGGCCGCCGCGCCCTTGAACATCCGCCACTCGCCCGCGAGCGGCACGCGCGGGCCGCCCTCCGATGCGCTGCGCAGGACCATCTGCTCGGCCTGACCGTTGATGCCCCCGGGACCGGCCGTGTCGAGCATGCGAACGGCGATGATGTTCCGCCCCGGGCGCAGCGTGCCCTCCGGCACCGCGTACTTCCGCGCAACGTTCCACTGGTTGTCCGCGTGCGTTGCGCCCACGTGCACGCCGTTGACCCATGCGTCGTCGTAGTCGTCGATCGGCCCGAGTTCCAGCACCGCGCCCGCCGCGGCGAGTTCGGCGGGCGCTTCGATCTCGCGCCGGTAATAGACCACGCCGTCGAAGTCGCCGAGCCCGTCGCCGCGCTCGCCCCAGGTGCCGGGCAATGCGGCTCGGGGCCAGGCGGAGTCGTCAAAGTCGTTCGCATTCCATTGCGGGGCGATGCGGCTGGCGCGATCGAGGCTGTTCCACCACGCTCCGCGGCGCGTGCGGATCGCCTGCTCGCGCGCGCCGGGGTCTTTGCCGACCGCATCGAGGAAGTCGAGGGCATCGTTGAACTCGCCGAACGCGCGGAGGCCCGCCGTGCTCATCCACGACTCGGCGGGCGTGCCGCCCCAGTCGGCGGCGATCAGGCCGATGGGCACATCGCCGAGTTGCTCCCGCAGCGCGAGCGCGAAGTAGTACCCGACCGCGCTGAAGTTCTTCGCCACTTCCGGGGAACACGCCGACCACGAGCCGTTGACATCCAGGCGCGGGTGCGCGGAGATCGTGTTCTCCACGGTGAACATGCGGATCGCCGGGTGGTTCGCCGCGGCGATGGCCGCCTCGGCGTTCTCGGTCGCGGCGAGCGGCCACTCCATGTTCGATTGGCCGCTGCACAGCCAGACCTCGCCGAGCAGGACGTTCGAGAGCACGATGGTGTTGTCGCCCGACACCGTGAGCGTGTGGGGCCCGCCCGCCGCGCCGGTCGGCAACAGGAGCCGGAAGCGGCCCTGCGTATCCGCCTCGGCTTCCACGGCGATCGCCGACCACGATCCCTTGGCGCGGACCATCTCCCCCGGCCGCGCCCAGCCCCAGATGACCGCATCGGTCTGCTGCTGCACGACCATGTTGCTGCCGAAGATCGTGGGTAAGCGCACGTCCGCCGCGCACATCGCCGCGCTCGCCAACACCGCCAGTACCGCCAGACTCGTGCGACCCATGGGCCTCTCCGTATGAACTCCCCGGCCCTCCGCTCAGAGTGTACCGCAAGCAGGCGGCGTTCAGACGCTGCCGGTCTCCTGCTCCCAGAGCAGTTTCGCGGAAGGATCCTTGCCGCGGAGCGCGAACCAGAGCATCGCCAGCGCGGACATGGCCGAGCGCTCGCGGACATCATCGCGCCCGCCGGGAATTCGGAACGCGCGCGACGACACACGTGCGCCGGAATGCTCTCGCTTCGCCAAACCGACATGCACAGTGCCGACCGGCTTCTCGGCGGTGCCGCCATCGGGGCCGGCGATGCCGGTAATGGACACGCACCAATCCGCCCCGGTTCGCTCCACCCCTCCCGCGGCCATCTCGCGGGCGCACTCCGCGCTCACCGCGCCGTGCGCGTCGAGCGTCTCGGAACGTACGCCAACCAGCGACTGCTTGAGCGCGTTGGTATAGGTGACGAATCCGCCTGCAAACGCCGCCGACGAGCCCGGCACCGCCGTCAACTGCGCGCCCAGCAGCCCGCCCGTGCACGACTCCACCGTCGCAAACATCTGCGTGCGAGCCTTCAGAGCGTCGAGCACCGCCGCGGCAAGCGTGACCTCGCCGGTCGCGAAGACGTGCTCGCCCATGGCATCGATGATGCACTGCGCAACTCGATCGACCTCGCTCTCCGCCGCGGCGGGCGGCATCGGCCCGCGGTAGCGGATGCGCCACGTGAGGATGCCGCCACTGGCTGTGATGCCGACCTGCGGGCTGGCATCGCGCGCCATGATGCCCGGAACGCGCGAGGCGGCCTCGGCCTCGGGGATGCCGACGAGTTTGAGGAATCGCGTGCGAATGGTCAGGCCGGGCTCGGGCCGCAGTTGCGGCACGACAAGCGACTCCCACATCGGCACAAGTTCGCCGGGCGGGCCCGGCAGACAGAAGATGTCAGCCTCGGCGCCCTCGACACGGATGCGCGCGAAGAGGCCGGGCGCGGTGCCGAAATCGTTGCGCAGACACTGGGCTCGCTCGGGGCGGAGCGCCTGCATCCTCTGGGCGGCGGAGACCTCGCGTCCGCGCGAGCGCAGGCGATCGGAGAGTTGCGCCAGCGCATCGGGGTCTTCGACGAGTCGATCGCCGAGAACCGCCGCGAGCGCATCGCGCGTCAGGTCGTCATCGGTCGGGCCGAGGCCGCCGGTGGCGATGACCAGCGGCGCGCGGCTTGCAAGCCGCTTGATCGCGCCGACCAGTGCGCCAAGATCATCGCCGACGGTCGCGTGCTCGACGGTCTCGATGCCGAGTTGCATCAGCCGCGAGGACAGCAGCCGCGAGTTGGTGTCGAGCGTCTGGCCGCGAACAAGTTCATCGCCGATGGAGAGGATGGCCGCGTGCGCGTGGACGAGCGAGGACATGGGCGCAGATTAGCCGCGTCGCCGGGGCGCCGCCGGGGCGCGATCATCCCTTGGCTTTCCGATAGCGGGCCAGACGCTCGGCGATGCGCTCGCGGGTCGGCCGGTCCGTCGGACCGTTCAACTCCGCCAGCGCGGCGAGCGCCTCCTCGGCACGGCGGATCGCGCCGTCGATGTCGCCCGTGCGGAACAGTGCAAAGCCGAGCCCGTCGAGCGTCATCACACGACCAGCGGGGTCGCCGATCTCGTGCGCGCGTTGCGCAAGCCGGAGCGCCAGCGAGCAGTCGGCCTCGGTGGCCGCGTCATTCCGCAGAACGGTCTCGGCCATCGCGTACAGCACGTAGGCATTGTCTTGCAACTCTCCGGCGAGCAGTTCATCGCCCAACGCGCGGCCGCGCTCCGCATCGGCCTTCATCATCATGCGGAAGCGGTTTCGCTGGATGACGCCGCGAGCCGACGGCTCGCCCTCGATCTGCAGCAGTTCGTCGAGCAGTTTGATCGCCTCGGCTTCCTTGCCGCCGTTCTCGAGCAGCCCCGCGCGGGCGAACAACTCGTCCTTTCTGGCCTTGATCTTGGCGGCCTCCGCCTCCGCCGCGGCGTGTGCACGGGCGTCGAAGTCGCCCGAGAGGACCTTCTCCAGCACATCGTCGAGCCCGCGGCCCGGGTTGCCGATCCACGCCACACGCCCGTGACCATCAACTACGAACGACGTGGGAATCGACCGGCGGCCCGCCGGCTCCATCCACGCGCGAACCATCTCGCCATCGGCGTCCGACGCGACGCCGTACGCCATCGCGGCGCCCTGCTCCTCAACGAAGCGCCGGGCGACGGCGATGCGTTCGCCCGCATCTCCGGCGCGCTCCCACGCGCTGACGCCGATGATCGTCACCCTATCCTTGTGCTCTTCCTGGAGTCTGGTCAGGTGCGGGATCGCCGCGCGGCAGGGACCACACCACGTCGCCCAGAACTCGATGACGTAGACGCGCCCGCTCTCCATTCGGCGCACAGGCTCGCCCTTGATCCAAGACAGGCCCGCCAGCGGCGGTGCATCGTCGCCAACGGCCAGCCGCCTCACAACCGCCTCACGCGGCGCGGGAACCGGCACCGCGTCCTGCGACCGGGCGGGCGACACCACGCTCGCGACGAGAATGACCGCCGCGACACAACCACGAAGCACATCGATATTCATGCCCAACACTAACCGATGAACCGAGTCGCGGCGGCGAAACGCGCGAGATTCTGCGGCGCGCGGGGTCCGAGAACTCGGCGTGCTTCCCAGTCTCTCAAGCGTCGGGGGCCGCAAGGCCCATGAAGCCGGAGTGCGGGTCGCCCACGCGGTGGGCCGCCAGCGTGTTGGTTGTCCCCTGCACGCCCAGGGGCGCTCCGGCCACGAGCACGATCGGATCGTTCTTCTCGACCCAGCCGAGTTCCAGCAGGTCCATATCCGCCTCGAGATTGAACCATGCCAGCGTCGCCGGGCGCTTGGCGGGCAGTTCCATCAGGCGGGGCGTAATGCCGCGGAGCAGCGACATGCGGCGCACCTCGCGCTCATCGGAGGAATACGCGATGACGGGGATGGGCAGGCCCGTCTGCGAGAGGTAGCGGGCCGTGCCGCCGCGCTGCGACCAGCAGACGACCAGCCGCGCGCCCAGGTCCATCGCGACGTGCCACGCGCCGTGGGCCAGCGCGGCGGTGCGATAGCGCGACTCGCGGAGCCGCACGCTCGGGCTGGGCGCGCCGCAGCGCTCGGCCATTCGCGACTCGGCCGCCCCGGCGATCCGGCGCATGGTCTCGACCACGAGGGCCGGATGACGGCCGGTCGCCGTCTCGGCGCTGAGCATGACCGCATCGGCCCCATCGAAGATGGCGTTCGCGACGTCGGTCGCCTCGGCGCGGGTGGGCGTCGCGGCGGTCACCATCGACTCGAGCATCTGCGTCGCGACGATGCACGGCTTGCCCCACTCATCGCACTTCTCGAGCAGGCGCTTCTGCATGACCGGCACCTCGGCGATGTCCATCTCGACACCGAGGTCGCCGCGCGCGACCATGATCGCGTCGGCCGCTTCGACGATGGCGTCGAGGTCGTCGAAGGCCTGCGGCTTCTCGATCTTGGCGACCACCGGGATCGCCGAACCCGTGCCGGTGCGGTCGAGTGCGTGGTCGATTGGACACATGCTGGCCAACGCGGCCTTGAGTTTGCGCACCTCGTCGGCTCGACGGACAAATGACAGCGCGACAAAGTCCAGCCCGTGCGCAACCGCCCACTCGACGCAGGCCCAATCCTGCTCGGTGATCGCCTCGTCGCGAACATTGCTGTCCGGCAGATTGATGCCCTTGCGGCTGGTGACCGGCCCGCCGACCAGCACGCGGCATCGCAGCGCTTCGGCCGGGTCGCCCGGCTCGCGCTCGACCGCGATCAGCCGCACGAGGCCGTCGTTGATCAGCACGCGGTGCCCGGGCTCCACGTCCCGCGCAAGCGGGTAGTCCGATGGCAGCACGTCAACTTCAGCGGACACGCCGGATTTCGCGCCGGCGAACGCATCGCCCGAAGGCACCAGCAGAACATCGCGCCCGACACACAACTCGATGCCCTCGCCCTCGACCTTCCCGATCCGGATCTTGGGCCCCTGCAGGTCGCCGAGGATGCCGACGGGCTGCTCGAGCCGACGGGCGATCTCGCGAACGGTCGCGACACGCCGCGCGTGGTCCTCGAACGTCCCGTGCGAGAAGTTCACGCGAAACACGCCGACCCCGGCGTTGATGAGTTTCTCAACCATTTCCGGCGAATCGGAGGCCGGACCGATGGTTGCCACGATCTTCGAAAGCGTCGGCGAGGGGCGCTTGGGCATGGCCTACAGCGTATCACCGGCCGATCACCCCCACCGCCGCCGCGGCGAAGATCGCCAGCCACACCAGACCCTTCACGAAGAAGAACGCAAATCCCGCCCCGCCCGCGAGTTTCATCAATCGTGTCGTCCTGTCCATTTCGATCACTCCTGTTCGGCTGGTTTGTTCGCCCCTGCTCGCCCGGGCCTGCTTGCCCGCGTGCGCTGCCCCGGCCGCGGCGCGGGGCGCGGCACGTACCGCGCCCTGCGCCGGGCATCGTTGTTGGTTGCGTTGTGCTCAGGCCGCCTTCGGCAGCGGCAGGAATCCCCGGACTTTGCGGCGGTAGGCGAGGTAGTCCTCGCCGTGCTCGGCGATGAGGTCGCGCTCCTCAATCCAGGTGCCGAAGAAGATGTAGCCGGTTGTCATCACGGCGAAGAAGAGGTGACCCAGCGACATGACCGGCGTGGACCAGAACGCGATGAGAAAGCCGACCATCAGCGGATGCCGCACCAGTTTGTACAACCCGACAAGCCGGAAGCCGACGGGCCGGTAGCGCTCGCCGCGGAAGCGGAACCACGTCTGACGCAGGCCGAACAGGTCCCAGTGGCTGACCATGAACGACGAGGCGAAGACCAATCCCCAGCCAAAGCCCGACAACGCGGTCAGCGCCCACCATGCGACGGGGTGCGTGACTTCCCACACCGGCGCCGGGAGAGGCCGCCAGAGCCAGAACGTCAGGATCAGGCTCGAACTCGCGGCGATGACAAACGTGCTGCGCTCGATTGATCGCGGCACATAGCGCATCCACCAGGCCTTGAATGCCGGGCGCGCCATCACGGTGTGCTGCACGACAAACAACAGAAGCAGCAGCGTGTTCACGGTCAGGGCTTCGCCGAGCCCGGCCGCAGCGCCGGAGTCGATGCTCTTGGGGACGAACCAGTTCCCAACCCAGCCGATCGCGTAGAGAATCGTCCCGAAGAACATCGCGTAGGCAAGCAAGCCATAGGCCATCGTTGCCAGGCGCGAAACGGTCTCGCGCGGGCCCGAACGCGCTACCGGACGCGCACCGCCTCCGGCCAGACTTCTGACCGCCGCGCTCATGGTCGTGAATGGGCAGCCCGACACCCGCTTCGGCACTGGTGCCGCGACATCGCCCTCCCACTTCCCGCTTCGATCCGCTACGTCCATCGCCATGATGCTACTCCTTTGCAAATGCGGCGCACCAAGGGCAGGCCGATCACGCTGCGGCCTGCGCCGCCCAAGGATCGCTCCCCGATGCACCCGGTTGTCCATGCGGCCCTGTGCCGTACACGCCCCCCGTCCCCTGATCCCCCTCCGCCTACAGGCCGCTCGCACGAGCACGCGGCCTGCCCCCCCTCAGGATGCGGCGGACATCGTCTCCCGCCGCGTTTTCGATCTCCACCTGCGCCGTTGACACCGCCGACCGTCGGTCGTGTGAACCGCCGCCTATCCGCCCTACATGGCGGTGCGCCACTCGGGCACGGCGATCGAGTACGCATCGCGGTGGTGCACGCTGAGACGGCGATCAAGCCCCGCCGCCTCGGCCCGCTGACGGGCCCGGTCGACGCCCTGCCACGTGTGCTCGAACATCACGACCCGCGCGCCCGGGTCTCGCGCCAGGAGATTCATCGCCTCGTCCAGGGAGAGTGCGACGCACCGCCGCTTCTCTCCGCGGCCGTTCCCGGTACCAACTCGACCTGCTGCAAACATGATCAACTCCTTCTCGGCGGGCCGTTTCTCCGCCCGTCGCACATTTGTCGGGAGAACATACGTGACGATTGACCCCGCGTCAGTTGACTCGGGGTACACTTTCGGTTGACTACGAGTCAACCCCGCGCAGACGCCCGTAGGGCCGGATTCCGCGGCGGACAGACATTGAGGAGCGGCCATGGCCAGCACACGCGATCGGCTCATCGAGACGGCGATGACGCTGTTCTACCAGAACGGGTTTCACGCCATCGGGCTCGATCAGATCCTCGATGAGGTCGGGGTCACCAAGACCACGTTCTACAACCACTTTGAGAGCAAGGACGACCTGATCCTCGAAGTGCTGGAGATGCGCGACACCCGCGAACGTGAGGAATGGCTCCGCATCATGCGCGCCAAGGGCGGCGATGACCCGCGATCGCAACTGCTTGCGCTCTTCGACCTGCTCGACGACTGGTTCCACGAGTCCGGCTTTCGCGGGTGCATGTTCATCAACGCCGCGGCGGAGTTTCCTTCGCCCAACGACCCCATCCACCAGGCCGCGGCAAGGCATGGACACCTGTTTGCGCGAGAACTCCGCGACCTGTGCGTTCGCGCCGGGGCCGATGACCCCGACACGCTGACCAAGCGCCTGCTGCTGCTGGTCGCCGGCGCTGTCACGGCGCGGCATGTCGATCTCGATGACCACGCCGCAACAGACGCGCGCGAAGCCGCGGCGATCTTCGTCGATCATCACTGCCCGCCGGTTGAGTCGCGGCCGCGACGGTGACCGCGAGTCGGAGCCGCGTCAGCCCGCGCGCCGGAACAAGTCGAGGAACCGGTCCTCGTACTGCTTGAACACGCCGAGTCGGTCGAGTTCCTGTTTGAGTTCGACCGCCCGGGACTGATCCTTGCGCGACGCGTCGAAGAGGTCTTCGAGTCTTCGGCGCGCAGCCAGATCGAGCCCGGCCTCGCGAATGGCCGGCGCGGGCGGCGGCTCGGCCGGCTCCTCACCGTCCTCATCGGTCTCAAGGTCCTCGAGCGTGATCGGTTCGGTCGAGCCACTCTCCATTCGCTCGCGCAGTTGCGCGAGCAATCGGTTCATCCTCTCGCCGTGCCGGTGCAGTTCCGCGCGATCGACCTCGACGCCGCTCAGCCGCGAAAAGGCCTCGAGCACCGCGGCCGCCGCGGCAGGGTTGGCGATCTGCGCCGCGTAGTACGGGATCTCGCCCAGCAGGCTCACTCCCGGCAGTCCGGCGAGCGACGCCGCGCCGACGGTCAGACCGTTCATCCCGCCGATCTCCCCCTCGCCAAGCGGATCGATATGGGCTTCGGTGAGTTCGTCGGCCAGTTCGTCGGCGGTCGCCGCGCCGAGGACTCGCGGGGCGGCCGAGGGCTCGACCTGCGTGGCGACCGATGCGAATGTCACCACGCGGTCCGCGCCCAACTGCCGGGCACGGTCGATCAGGTCGCGAGCGAACGCCATCGCCCCCGCATCCGGCTGCGCTTCGGCGAGGAGCACGGTGACGGTGGGCCCGTTGTCGCCCGCGCGGCCGGAGTAGATCACCGTCCTCGCCGGCTCGGGCACCGTGATCCGGCCGCCGCGAACCATCACCGCGCCGACCTCAAACCGGCCCGCGCCGTCAATCACGGCGACGGGCTTCAGACCCAGTTTGCGGACGAGGTACCCGCCGGCGATGACGGCGACATTGCCCATGCCGGGCCACGCCGCGATGAACCAGTGATGCTCGTTTCGATTCGCGCTCATTCTGCACCCCTTCCGGTCGCCATGCCACCTTGGCAGCGGCCCAGGGGTTCTACGCACCCCGTGAAGCGCTTGTGCAAGTCGCATGCCGAAAAATCGCCCGCCACTGGGTGCCGTTCACTTCTCCGCCGCCGCCCACGACCTCAGCACCTCGCGGTACCGCGCTCGGAAAAACGTTGTGTACTCGATCTGAGCGCGACGCGACCGCTCGGGATCGCGCCAGCGGGCAACGTCGGCGCTGATCGCCTTGTAGTTCGCCTCGTTGAACTCCAGCGTCGAGCCGTCCTTCATTCTGTGCGCAGGCATGGCGTAGAACGCGGCCTCCATCTCCGCCAGGACACCAGCCGAAACACGCCCCGCCGCGGCGGCGGCACGGGCCTGGTTGAGCGCCCGCCATGCTGCGCGGCAGTCGTGGGCGGTGTCGATGCCGAAAGCGGCCATCATCGGGGCGATCGCATCGCGCCAGCCGCGCGCGGGCACATCGCTGGCCGCCTCGAACGGATTCGACTTGTCCACCATACGGTCGAGGTAGTTCTCGTACATCACCCGTCGGACGGGCATCCGCCGCAGTTCGTATACGCGCGGGCCCAGGCCGTCGGCCGGCGCGCCGCCGAGCGACTGGTGCGAGCGGAACTGCCAGAGCGCTTGCGCCTCGATCGTCAGGCAGAACTCGACGAACAGGCGGGCCAACTCAAAGTCGTTGCACCCGTTGAGAATCGTGACCGGATCGGCGTCGATGTACACCGCGCCCTCGGGGTCCACATAGCCCACGCGGCTGTCGTCGGCGCTCTGGCCCGGACGCAGAACAAACTGCGATTGGCCGCGCCCGTAGAAATCGATCGCCAGCCCCGCCGCGGCCTCGCCCTGGCTCACATCGACCGGCGGCCGCGTGCTCGCCGAGGCGAAGTAGCGCGCGTTCCCGCACAGTTCCCGCAGCGTGCGCCAGCCGTCCCACGCTTCCTTGTTCAGGATCGACTCGTACGTGGTCGTGACCGACCCGGAGAGCCGGCCATCCGCCAGCGCAAGCATGTTGACGTATCGCGGGTCGCACAGGTCGCGGAAGCCGCGCGGCTCGGGAAGGCCCAGTTGTCGCAGCGTATCCCGGTTGTACACGATCCCGAACCCCGAGAGCGCGGTGCCCAACCAGTGCTGGCCGGGCTCGTAGAGCAACTGCACCCCGATCCTGTTTTCGCCGAACCACTCGCCGAGTTGGGCCGGCGAGAAGTTCGCGGGCCGCGCGAGGCGGTACGCCACCTCGCGCGCCTGGCCATCGCGCACGACGGCGATGCGCCGCTCGGTGGCGACCTTGCCGTGCTCAAACGAGCCTCCGCCGAAGAACACATCGGCCCCGGACATGCCCGGCGCAAACAGGCCGTTGTCGTCGAGCCCCCCCTGCCGCGCCGCGGCGACGGCCTGCGCTTCCAGTTGCTTGACGATCTCGCTGGTGCCGCCGGGCACTCGCCAGTCGATCCGCACGCCGGTGTCGAACTTCTCGCGATGCCAGCGGTCGAACGCCTCCTCGAACTCCAGGCGGATCTGCTCGACGTGCGGCGTGACGATGACCAGCGTTCGCACCGAGCCGTCGCCGCGCCGGGTCGATGCTGCTCGGTCGGGCCCGCCGGCCAGCGTGCGCACGACCAGCGGGAGCACGAGCACAAGGGCAAAGGCGAGAGCAACACCGATCTTCGTCCGCATGGGCGGAGTCTATCACACGGCCGACCGCCGATGCGCCCCGCCCGCCCGTATCATCGGCCCGATGCCCGAACCGCCACACCACGGGGCCGGCGAAGACCCGCTCGGGCCGCTGCTCTGCCGTCGAGGACCGCAGTCTTCCTACATCGTGCTGCTGGTGGTCTTTCTGTTCTTCTCGCTGGCGCTGCCGGGCGCGGCAGCGTTGATGCTCATCCCGCCCTCGCCCGCCTCGACTCGGGCGATCGACCTCGGTGTGCTCCTGCCGCTGGGCCTGGTCGGGCTGCTGGGTTCGATGATCTGCATCCGCGAACTCCGGACGCGGGTCAGTTTCCACCAGCACGGGTGCACGCTCCATCGCGGCCGGCACAGGCGAGAGATTCGCTATGCCCAGGCCCAGTCGTTTCGGTTTCGGGTCGCGCGACAACACGCCCTGTTCGTGCACGTGAGCAGCACGTTCGCGATGGAACTGCGCGGACCCGGTCGCGTCCGCATCCGCTGCAACGGCACGTTGCGAGAGAAAGCACGCGGCTTCCTCAGCCTTGCCCGCGACTGCACCGACGATCTGATCCTCGTGCGAGCGATCATCGCCGCCCGGATGGGCGAGACCATGGCCGATGCCATCCTCTCCGGCTCGGTCGTTCCGTGGGGCGACGCGGCGATGCTGACCGCCGAAGGCCTCACGCCCACGCGCGGCAGGCTCAAGGGCTCGCTCCTGCCCTACTCCGCGATCACGCGCGAGGGGCTGAACGATGACCAGTTCGCGCTCTTTCTTGATGACGATGACCGGCCCATCGCCGTGTTCTCAATGAACGCGGTCAACTTCGCTCCCTGCTGCGCCGCGTTCCACGCTCTGCAGGAGCGGGCTCTCCGCGGCGACGGGCCGTGGGTGCGCCTGTGCATGCCCGTTGCCGGCGCACTGCCGAGCCAGATGGAGATTGCCCGCGCCAATGAACTGGCCGATCGGCTCGATATCCTGTTGCGAGACGATGGCCGCGGCATGGTGGCCCGCATCGTGATCGCCGAGAACCCGGACAGGCAGGAGATCCGATTCGTCATTCTGTGCGGTGAACTGGCGGATGTGACGATCTCGCTCGAGCGCCTGCTGGATTGGGCGGCGCTCCCGGAAGGATCGGTCCTGCTGGTCGCGCCCGACGAACGGACCGGGCCGGAGCGGATCGACCTGGCCTAGGCAGCAGGTCTATCCCTGCCGCCCCTCGATCGCCGCGAGCAGACATCCGGCCGCGAGGATCACCAGATCGTCGATCTCCGGGTCATCGGCGAATACCGACACGCTCATGCGGTGCACGAAGAGATTGAAGTGCGTGCGGTACGCGGCGACGGGCGTACCGTCCTCGCGCACGAGGTGAAACGTCTGCGGCAGCAGCATGTTCATGAAGTCGATGTACCTGCGGAGAAAGGCCTTGGTGCCGCTGTCTTCGGTAATGCGGCCGATCTGCCGGCCATCGCGCCCGAAGATCAGCCACTCGTCGCGCACAAAGGACGATGTCAGCCCCTTGCGCCTGAGCGAGCCGAGCGCCTCGCCCGTCGGCAGCGTCACGTCGTAGGTCGCGCCGAAATCGATGATGCTCCGGGCACGGATTACCATCAACTCCTGTGCGCACGACACATCGGTGCAGATGCGCAGGTCTTCCTTGAGTTTGAATGCCCTTTGCTTGCAGTACCCGACCAGCCGCCCGTCCGGGTCATAGACATGAAACGCCGCGCCCAGCAGTTTGAAGAACTGCCTGCGGATGGTGTAGGACTCGCCCGGTTCGATGTTGAAGGCCATTGGCGGTTCACGATACCGCAGCGCCCGCCGGGCCGCAAACCCTCAGCGCGACCCGGCCGAGACTTCACGCACGGGAATCTGCACTTCGTACCACTTCCGGCTGCCGGGCATTTCCGGACCGTTGTAGTACAGCGCCCGGGGCTCGCCCGCGGCACGCCACTCCGGGTGCTCATCAAGCCAACGTCGGAGCGTCTCAATGCCGTCCTGCACGCGCCGTCGGGCATAGGAACCCTGCCCGCCCAGCGCGAGCACGGTCATCGGTTCGGTGTCCACGACCCGCACGCGTCCCGCATCACCGGTGGGCCCCAGATCGGCGGTTCGATAGACAAACGACATCGTCCACTCGCTCCCCGCGCGACTCTCGCCGCCGCCGCGATAGTCCATCTCGACCGGCGAGGTCATCGCGATGCCGCGGTCCTTGATGTGCCGGAAGAGCGGCCAGAAAGCGAAGTTCATGCCGAGATCAGGGTTTGATCCGCCATCGACCTCGGCCCGGCGGATCGACGGGTACCGCTTGAGATCGATCGCACCCGGCGGCGTCGGCGGCGGATACCCGGCAGGAAGCGGCGTCGTAATGGCGCTCTGCCCGAAATGGAAGTTCTCACCACGCTGCACGATTGCCGCTGCCACATCGCCGCCCACGCGCAGCACATGCCAAGCGCCGTCCTCCCCGGCAGCATCCACATCGTGCACCACCGCGCCAGGCGTCTCGGCCGTCACCATCTCGACGCCGCGGCCGCGGCAACCGACGATTGCCGTTGTCGCCGCAAACGCCAGGAACAGGGCAGAACCTGCCAGCCAGGGGTGTTCTGAAACGGTGAATGCGGACATCGTCGGCTCCTCTTTCGAGGGCCTTCGATTCGGCGGCGTGATCGGATTCGATCCCTCACGCCCCCCCAGCCCACCCACCTCCTGCGGTGCGGCTGGCCGGTGCCTCGAAATGGGCAAGACCCACACACCGCCGGGCTAGTTTACCTGCTCTGCACGCTCCCGGAGGTCAATGCGCCCGTTGGTAGTTCGCACGCGAGATCGGGGCTCGCTCCCCTCCCTACGCACGACTGCCCACTCGCGCTCGTCGTCCATTTCGACCGCCCCGGTCAGCACGCGGACGCGGACACGACCGTTGAACGACTCGGCCCGCGTTTCGCCGCGGAAACCCGGCCCGACTTCCAAGTGCACCGACCCGTTGGTCGTGCGGATGTCGACCGGCCCCGGGTTGTCGTCGCTCAGTGCGACCTCGATCGGCCCGTTGGCCGTGACCACCTGCACGCGACCGGTCACGCCTCGCAGATCGACCGGCCCGTTACTGGTTCGTACGCGGCATGCGCCGCGATGGTCTGTCACTTCCACCGAGCCGTTGCGAGTGCTGATCTCCGCGTCCCCCTGGTGACCCTTCAGGCTCACGTCGCCGTTGCCCGAATCGATCCGCGCTTCGCCCGACAGGCCCTCGACCGCGATGCTCCCATTGCCAGTGTGCACGGTCAATGCGGCGCAGGCGGGCAGTTCGACAATCAATGACGCGGCCTCGCCCGCCTCGCGCCAGCCGATCGGCCATTGAACGCGGACGCTCAGGTCTCCCTCGGGGGTCCTCAGCGCCACGATGCGGACCGACTCGCCGCGACGCGCCGTGCGGGCACGGATGTCGGCGGTGATCACTGCTTCCTGCGCTTCGCCGCGACGGACGGCGATGTCGCCGTTGTCGCCCTCGACGGTAACGGCCCGGTCGCCGGCAAAGGGCACACGCATGACGGCCTGCCGCTGCGACATCGGCCCGTCCGCATCGGTCGTGACGCACCCGCCAAGCACGCCGAACTGAGCCAGGAGACACAACATGATGAACAGACTTCTCATGTTCCACCCTCGGTCCGCCATCGGAACACTATTGCGGCAGTTCGGCCAGTTCAGCCTCGACCATCGCCGTCAGGCGGCCGATGTTCGTCGGCGAAAAATCGAACGCCAGCCCCGCCGCGCCGAACAGGTCCGGCAGCGGACGAGACCCGCCCAGCGCAAGCGCGTTCTTGTAATGCCCGAGCGCGGCGTTCCGATCCTTCTTTGCATTCAGCCAGACCTGCAACGCGCCCAGTTGGGCGATGCCGTACTCAATGTAATAGAACGGCGCGCCGAACAGGTGCAGCACACGGTGCCACGAGGCGCCCAGCAGGCCCTCGAGCCCCGACCAATCGAACCCCGGCCCGTACCGACGCTGCAGTTCGGCCCACTTGGCGTGCCGCGACGGCGCATCGTTCTCGGTCGTGTACAGCCAGTGCTGGAACTGATCCACGACCGCGATCGTCGCCAGGCCGACGAGCAACTGCTCGAGGTGCGCTCGGCGCGCGCGGGCGGCGTCCGCCGCTTCGTAGTACTCATCGAAGTACGGATGCGCCAGCAACTCCATGCTCATCGATGCCACCTCGGCAAACTCCAGCGGCAGTTCGTTGCGATAGTGCAACAGCGGCTCGGAGCGGCACAGCAGCGTATGGAACGCGTGACCGGCTTCGTGCACCAGCGTCTCGACATCGCGCTGCACACCCGCCGCGTTCATGAAAATGAACGGCACCCGCGTCCGTTCCCGGCTGGCCTGATACCCGCCGGGCGCCTTGCCCTTGCGCGATTCAAGGTCCAGGCATTCGACGCCGGCCGCGGGCTCGCACAGAAAGTCGAACATCCGCTGAAGGTCCGGGTCCATCCGTGCGAACACCCGGCGTGTCCGGTCCACGAGTTGGGTGGCACCCTCGAACGGCCGCAGCGCGGGCCTGCCCTTGGGATCCGCCTGGCCGTCCCACGGGCGGGGCTGCGCGATGCCCATCTCCCGGGCGCGCGATGCCATGTTCTTCCGAACAAGCGGCGTGACGTGCCGCTCGATCCCCGCGGCAAAGGCGTCGCAATCGGCCGGCGAGTAGTCGAACCGCCGCCGCGCCCTGAAGGCATAGGCCCGGAAGTCCGGCAGGCCCGCGTTCCGCGCGATCTGCCGGCGCAGGTCCACCATGCGGTCGAAGATCGCATCAATCTTCGCGGCATCCGCGAAACGGCGCTGCGCGGCCAGCCGCCATGCCTCCTCGCGCGAAGTACGGTCCGGGTCCTCGTTGAACACCGCCATCTGCGTGAGCGTTCGCTCCTTGCCGCGGAAGTTGACGGTCATCGCCCCGCAGATCTCCGAGTACTGCTGGTCGAGTCGCGCCAGTTCCGTCTCCAGCGGGATGTTCTCGGGGCGGAACAACTCGACCGAGGTCTTCAGGTCGCGCAGCATGACGCGGTAGCGGCCCTGGTCGAGTCCGTCGACAAAGGGACTCTCGACGATCTTGCGGTCAAGATCGAAGGACGCCTGTTTGAGCCGGGGCTGCACCTGCTCGACATGGTCGAGATAGGCCTTCTGTGCCGCCGCATCGTCCGTGCGCCGGGTCATGTTGATGTACAGGATGGAGCCCGCCTCGCCCGCCGCGGCATCGAGTTCGCTTCGGTCCATGATCAGCCTGCGCAGGCAGTTGGCGCAGTGCAGTTCGCGCGACAGCAGATCGGCGTACAACGGCTCGAGCGCGGGCCACGCCGCGGCGTCAAGGTCGGTGGGGACAAACTCGGATGCTGGGGCAAAGTCGGTGATCATGGGCCATTGAAGGCGCGCCCGCGCGGTTCGTCAGGCCCCGGCCTTGCCCGCCGCGGCGACCCACGCCGACAGTTCGGCCCCCAATTGCAGCAGCACCCACAACACGAAATGCGCCAGCGCGATGAGGGCAGCGCCCGCGCGGTCTTTCTTGAACAGCAGCATCACCGCGAGGTAGTACACCCCCATCGCCACCCCCCACTTGATCGCCATCGCGACCCCCGCATGAACCGGGATCCGCAGCGACACGACCAGGTGGAACAGCGCCACCGCCAGGAACATCCTCGCCGCGGCGAGTTCGAACCGGCCGAACGCCTGCTCCGACAGTTTCGCGGCAACCGCGACCGCCGCGACACCGGTGCACGTGTGCAGCGCGATGTTGTAGAGCATGAGCGCGATGGTGCCGACCGTTACCCAGACTCCGGCTGCCTCGGTATTGACGCCGCTGAAGATGAGCGCGCCCAACGCCAGAAAGACCCCCGCGGTCGCCAACACCTGCGGGCCGCCTCGGCCCGGCACAACGAACTCCCCGCCGCGCGGCGCGGCCTTGGGCTTTTCGGCATTGGGGTCCACCTCCACCACTCCGACGCCCGGCTCGCGCACGACGTTGGCCTTGAGGTCGTACCCGCATTTGATGCACAGCACCGCGTCGTGTGCAAGCGTCGCGCCGCACTTGGGGCAGGTGTCGTCCACCAGTTCGATCGGCGCGGGCTCTTCTCCGGCGGGCCGCGCCAGCGGCGGCCTCGGCTCGGCGCCAGTGGGCCGCGAAGAGTCCTGTTTGTTCTGCTCGGGCACGGCGTTGGTATCGTCGGGCATGCGGTCTACCTCGGTTCGCGGTCATCGGCCGAACGCGCCGACTGTACCGCGTCGAGCACGGACATGAGCAGTTCGACAACCTGTTGTTCGGGATCGTTGGGAAGTTGTTCCATCGCATGGACGGCGAGAATCTCGCGGTCCGGCGCGATGACCACGAATGCCGCGCCCGCTCCCGGCGCGGTGCGGTGAAGTTCCTCGTTCACACGGGAGGCCGCCGCGGCAACGACGGGCTCTGCGCCGGAGCGGGGCACGCGCGCGGCCCACGCCGGCGCGGCATCCGCCGCGTCCCACGCCGCGCCGAGCCCCACCGAGATCGCGTCCGAACCGCGTGCGGCGCCAATCTCAACGGCGAGCGCCTCCAAGACGCCCATCGCGACCGATTGGGCGCGCTCGCCGGGCCCGACAAGCAGAACCAGCGCGGGGCGCGGTCGGCCATCCGGTCCGCGGGTCAGGCTCTTGAGCAGTTCTCCACCGTCGCGAGCCGCATCGATGCCCAGCGATGTGCCCGTCGCGCCCAGGTCGGCGTGCAGTGCCAGAGCCGAAATCGTGTCGACCCTCGGCCGGGGAAGACCGTCGGGCCCCGTGGCCGCGACCTCGGCCAGCCGCGCCGTGCTGGGGGCATGCTCGATGGTGATGATCGTCCCAGCCTCGTCTGCCGGCTGGTGCGTGATCGAAACCCGCCGCAGCCGCCCCGATGCGCGGTCGATCGTGACCGAGACCAGCCCGCCAGGGTACCGGCCCTCCAACTTCAACTCGCCCGCGCGCGGCGCGGTCGCAACCCCATCCCACCGCACGCCGTTCGCGTACTGAGTGAACACTGCGGGCACGCGGCCATCCGCCGATACAACATCAGGGACGGCAAGAGGAATCGGCAGGAGCGCAGCGTCGAGTACCTCGGCCGCGCTCGCACCCGATGCCGAGCGCTCGTACACCGGTCCTTCGGTCGCGCTTAACGCGACCCGTACCGTGCCCATCGGGTCTTTCTCTGACCCGCCTCGCGCATCGATCAACAACCGCCCCGCGCTGATCACCATGCGTGCGATGGACCGGCCATCCTCGGCAGGCTCGGTGCGGACCAGCAGCAGGCTGCGCCGGGCGAGTCCATCGCCGCGGCGAACGCTGACACGAAGCCGCTCGGTGACGGGCCCAGCCGTGTAGGCTGCACGAGCCCGGGCAAAGAAGGCCGCCGCGTCAGTCGGCGAGTCTCGGTCTCGCGATGCGACAGGCGGCTCAGGCTGCACCGCCACGGCCGCCGCCGGCAGACCAACGGCCGCGACCATCGCCCACATTCGACTCAAAGGGCCCCGCATGGGCGGAGTTTAGCGCGGTCGGCGCGCCGGCCGGGGCTCGCGCTCGCGCAACGCGGTGAGCAGGGCCGCCACGGTGCGGCCGAGCGTCGGCACGACAAACTCCGGAGCGATTTGCGCCAGCGGCTCGAGCACAAAGGCCCGCTCGTGCATGCGCGGGTGCGGGATGCGCAGCCCGGGTTCATCGATCACCTGCCCGTCGTACAGCAGCAGGTCCAGGTCCAGCGTGCGCGGGCCCCACCGCCCGATCTCGGCGGCGCGGTCGCGACCCGCCGCTCGCTCAATCGCGTGCAACCGCGAGAGCAACTCGCGCGGCGTGAGCATCGTTCGCAGGAGTGCAGCGGCGTTCAGATACGGCCCGCCCGGATCGGCCCCGCCCGGCAGCCCGACCGACGCGGTGACAATTGCCTCGGATCGGCTCAGGATGACCGTTCCGGGGAGCGCGGCCAGGGCCGCCACCGCGCCCGCGATGTGCGCAGCCCGATCGCCCAGGTTGGAGCCGATGGCGATGGCGGCGCGGTGCGCGGCGGGCACGCCCAAGACTAACCGCTCAAACAAGCACGGGCCACGGCAATGCCGCGGCCCGTGCGAGGAGAACCCATGTTCGGAACGGCCGCGGAGCCTACTCGACCGGCTCGAGTTCGCGGGAGCGGTGCTGCATCTGGGCCTTGAGACGGGCAAGGATCGAGGAGTGCATCTGGCTGACGCGGGACTCGGACAGGTCCAGCGTGGCGCCGATCTCCTTCATCGTCATCTCCTCGTAGTAGTAGAGGATGACGATCAGCCGCTCAGCGCGGGAGAGGCCCTTGGTGATCAGGTCCTTGACGTCCTTGCGCTGGATCTCGGTGAACGGGTTGCGTTGCGACTCGTCCTTGATCACGTCGATCTCGCGGACGTCCTTGCTCCCATCGGACTGGAAGCACTTGCGGGTCAGCGAATAGGTGCCGACGGCGACCGAATCTCGCTTGAGTTTGTCGAACTCCTCGCCAAAGAGGTTCAGGCGGCGCGAGAGTTCATCGTCGGTCGGATCGCGCCCGTTCTCCTTGGCGAACTGCTGGCGCGCCTGCTCGAACTTCGACGTGCGGTGGCGCACGAGGCGCGGCACCCAGTCCATCGAGCGGAGTTCGTCGAGGATCGCGCCCCGGATGCGCGGCGCGCAATAGGTCTCGAACTTCACGCCGCGGTCGAGGTCGAACGCGTCGATCGCGTCCTTCAGGCCGAACAGGCCGACGGACATGAGGTCCTGGATGTCCACCTCGTCGGGCAGGCGGGCGTAGATGCGCTCGGCGTTGTAGCGCACCAGATGGAGGAACTTCTCCATCAGGTAGTTGCGGATTTCCACAGACCGCGTGCGCTGATACTCCTCCCAGACGGCCTTCATCGGCCAACTGTCGTATGGGGTGGGCTGGTTGGAGGGTTCGGCGTGTTCCGCGGCGTACCGCGACGATCGCGCGTGCGCGCCCGAGGCTCTCGTCCTTGCCATATGGTCGGCTCCTTGACCACTCATCGCATTGCCCATCGCTGCAACCGTTGAAGCGATGGTCACATCCGTGCGAGCCCGGCCGATCCATGGCCGAGCGGGCCGGAGTATACACAGACGCTCACCGACGCAAGCCATCCCTGGCTGTGGAAAGGAATGTGGAAAACATCACGACGCCGCCGCGCCGGTGTTCGGCGGTGCCGGGGTAGACAACTCGGCCGGATGGGACGGTCCCACCGGCATGGACTGCTTGTACGATTCGACCGATTCGACCACCACGCGCTCGATGATCATGCCCACGACCAGGCCCACGACCTGGCAGGCGACCATGCTTGCCAACGCGCGGAACAGGATCACATCTCCCGCATTGTCGGCGGCAAGGCCCGCGATGACCGCGACCGCGAACCCCGAGAGTCCGCAGCAGGCCGATACAACCTTGGGAAGAGTTCCGCCGGTCAACACAACGCTCCGGTAGGTCCGAACACTCCGCTGTCGCTGCGCAGGCAAGACGACAGCGCACGGACTTGAAGTGGACCCTCAACCATCGGCCCGGGCCCGGGGCGACTTCAGTTCGCCGTGCGGAAATTCACGAGTGCCGACGGAGCAGAATCCGGGCCAAAGCGGCGCGGAACCCCGGCGAGGCTTTCGGACGCGTCTGGGACACGCGGACACCCAACTGATCGATGAGCCGCGAGGCCAGCAGCACCATATGGCGTGCCGCGGGACACTCGGGCGCGTAGAGGACGAGGGGGCATCGCGCCCTCACCGCCTGCGCGACCCGCAGATCTTGCGCGATCGATCCGAGCAGTTTTGGCCGAATACCCAGAAAACGACCGCAAACGGCCGTCAGTCGCGCGTGAACATCCTCGGCCTCGCCGCTGTCGACGCTCTGGTTGATCACCATGCGCAGCGCTTCTGCGCTGCCCGGCGACCACTCATGCTCCTCCGACAGCACGAGGCACTTGAGCAGCGCGTACGCATCGGCCATCGAAGTCGGTTCGGGAGTCGCCACGACCAGGCCAAGGTCGGCGGCATGCAACATCGTCGTGACCGAGCGGCCCACGCCCGCGCCGGTATCCACCACCAACACGTCGGCATCGCGTTCGAGTTCGCCGAGCAGTTCGAGCATCTGCTGCTGTTCGCCCGGGGTGAGATCGGCCATGCGCGCGATGCCCGCCGAACCGGGAGCAAGACGGAACCCGCCCGGTGCATCGACCAGGATGTCCGAAACACTGATCGCTGCCCCATCGTGGAGCGGCAGCGGCGTGACCACGTGGTCCAGTCGCGCGGTGGGCGTCAGGCCGCAGAGCACATCGGCGTTGGCCGTGCCGAGGTCCGCATCAAGGAGGATCACACGAAGCCCGCGTGCCGCCATGGCCGCGGCGAGATTCACCGCGATGTTCGTCTTGCCCACGCCCCCCTTGCCCGAGGCCACCGCGACAACGCGGGCCAGGTGCGTCCGGGACTGCGCTCGCTCCCGGGCTCGATCGATTTCGCGGCGTTCGAGCACCGAACGCAGCACCGCTTCCGCCGCGGCGAGACTTGTCGCGGCGGGCGATGGTTCGCCATTTCCTGCGACCATGGCCCGCAGTCGCGTGGCCTGATCGTCGGCGGGGTTGGCCGCGCCGACCGGGCCCGCCAGCAGCGAATCGATCTCAGCGTCGAGATCGCACACCGCATCCGCGCTGCGCAGCAGTTGGTCGCTCACACCGCCCCCCCGCACGCGGTTGCCGCGGCGTGCTCGGACGGGCCGATCCCCTCCTCGCCGAGTTGGTTGTCGAGGATCATGCGTGCCAGCCGATTGGCGCACCCCGGCTCGATGTGGTCGGGCACTTCCTGGCCGGTCGTCACGAAACTCAGCGGAAGCGCGCCGGACCCGATCGGTCCGAC
Source organism: Phycisphaeraceae bacterium (assembly GCA_019636495.1). Lineage (GTDB taxonomy): Bacteria > Planctomycetota > Phycisphaerae > Phycisphaerales > UBA1924 > JAHBXL01. The sequence goes on from JAHBXL010000009.1 coordinate 88,663, forward strand.
GCTCCGCGAGAGCCGACGGAGCGTGTTGGCGACGACGCCGAAGTTCACCGCCTCGTCGAGTTTGGTCAGCAGCACGCGGTTGGGGCGCACTCGCGCAAACGACTCGGCCGCGCGGACCAGCACGTCCTCTCCCGATGCCGTCGACAGCACCAGGTGCGTCTCATGGGGGCTCGCCGCGGCGAGGAACTGCTCGAGTTCCGCGAGACGATCCGCGGCGTGCTGGCTCCGTCCGGCGGTGTCGATGAGGACGACGTCGCAGGCGCGGAAGGACTCGACGGCGGCGCCCATCTCGGCGGGCGTCATCGCCACGCGGAGGGGCAGGCCGATGATGCTTGCATACGTACGCAACTGTTCGACCGCCGCGATGCGGTACGTATCGCTGGTGATCAACCCGACCGAACGCCCGTGCCGGAGTTTGTACGCCGCGGCGAGTTTCGCCACCGTGGTCGTCTTGCCGACGCCGGTTGGCCCGACGAGCGCGACCGTGTGCGGGCGGCCGTCGGCCGCGCGACTGGGCGCGGCGACGCCCTCGGCCACGGGGATAAGCGCGCCCAGATGGCGCAGCACGGCCGCGCGGACGATCTGCTCATCGGCCAGTTCCGCGGTTGAGAGTTCATCTCGCACCGCGCTGAGAACTGCGTCCGCCAGTTCACGGGAGACCTGCGACTCGAGCAACTTCAAGTAATGGCGGAAGAGCGCCTCGGGCATATTCGCCGAGCCGGGCACGCACGCCGCGGCCGGGGCGCTGTGCAGCACCTGATTCACGAGCAGTTTGATGTCCGCCAGTTCGCGATAGAGCGACCCCGAGGGATCGGACACGCCCAGGCCGGGTGTCGGCGCGGCCCGCTCCACGCCTTTGCGCGACCGCACCTGCATCACCATGGACTCGTCGGCCGGCTGAGGTACCGCCTGCACGGGCCGTGGCGGCACCTGTTGCGGCGGTGGCTCGGACGCCGGCGCACCCGCTGCCGCGCGATTCGTCGGGGGCCCTTCGGCACCGGCACCCGCCATGCCCCGATACGCGGCGACCGCCGTTGCCGAAGGCACGAATGCCGGGGCAGGACTCCGCACGGATTGTGGGGCGATGGCCGCGCGACGGGGGCGAACCGTCGCCTCGTCCGCCGCGGTGATCTCGACGGCGGTTCGCGCCCGCCACCCGAGAATACCCCCGACCCGGACCGACCGCGTGTGCAGAATGACCGCGCCGGGCCCCAGGTCGCGCTTCACGAGCGCAAGGGCTTCCGCCATCGTCGGTGCGCGGAATGTCCGTACGTTCATGGTCGCCATCCGTGGCTCGAACGCGGCGCGCATCCTGCGCGCCGTGGAAGTTTCGGGGCGGGATTGTCCGACCCGGCACCGTCATCGTCAAGTTGCCTGTTGTTCGTGGAGAACTTCGGGACAACTTGGCTCTCGCCGCCCTATGCCGCCGCGGCGGGCGCGATGGACAACCCCACGCTCGCCGGCGGCGAAACCAGCCCAACCGACTCGACCTCGACACCCGGCACGACCTCGTTGTAGCCCAGGACCGCGGCATTGGGCAGGCGCGGTTCGAGCAGTTGCCGCACCACCGCCCGCACCTGCGGCGAGGCCAGTACCACCGGCTGGTGTCCCTGCGCCACAACCTGCTGGAGCGCGCCGAGGATCGCCTCGGTCACCTGCGTTGCCACACGGGCCGGCATGTTGACGGTTGTTGCACCGGTCGCGCGGTCGATGTAGGCGTTGATCACATCCTCCAGCGCGGGGTCGAGCGTCACGCACACCAGCCTCCCGCCGCCGTTGCCGCCCGGGACACCGCCCGTCGCCCCCGCCTCGCTGTCGGCCACGGGCACGGTGTATTGCTGGCAGATGGTCCGGCGCAGCGCGTTGCGAACGTACTCGGTCAGCACGTCCAGGTCCTTGGTCCGGGCCCCCCACTCCGAGAGGGTCTCGAGGATCGTCTCGAGGTCGCGAACGGGCACGCGCTCGCGCAGCAGGTTCTGCATGACCCGCTGCAGTTCGCCCGGCTTGATCATCGCGGGCACCACTTCCTCGACCAGTTTGGGGGCCTTTTCCTTCAGTGCGGCAACGAGGTTGTTGACCTCCTCGCGTGTCAGCAGTTCGGACGAGTGGCCGCGGACGACCTCCGTCAGGTGGGTCGCCAGTACACTGGTCGGGTCCACCACCGTGTAGTTCATGGTCTCGGCACGAGCCTTGAGCGCGGGGTCGATCCACCACGCATCGAGGCCGAACGCCGGCTCGCGAGTCCGCTCGCCCTGGATCGGCCCGGATGCGACCCCCGAGTCCATCGCCATCAGCCGGCCGGGGATCGTCTGCCCCGTCGCCACCACCGCGCCCTTGATCTTCACGCGGTACTCGTGCACGCCCAGTTGCATGTTGTCGCGGATGCGCACCGGCGGCAGGATGAAGCCCAGTTCCACCACCAGTTGCCGGCGGATCGCGGCGATGCGCTCCAGCAGATCGCCGCCCTGTCCGGCATCGACCAGGCCCACCAGGCCGTAACCGACTTCGAGTTCCAGCGCGTCCACCTTCATGAGCGATTCGGGTGTCGGCCCGGCGGGCGCGGGCTTGGCATTGGCCGCCTGCTCTTCCGCGGCGTTGGCCGCCTTGTGCCGCGCTGCGCGGTTCATCCACCATGCGGTTATGCCCAGCACCGTCGCCGTGCCAAGCAGCGGCACCGTCGGCAGCGGCGTTGCCGCGAGTACGACCAGGAACCCGGCCGTGAGCGCGAGGCTGATGGGCTGGCTGACCATCTGCCCGGCGAGTTCCTCGCCCAGTTGCTGCTTTGAGCCCGACCGGGTCACGATCAAAGCCGCGGCAATGGCGACGACGAACGAGGGAATCTGGCTGGTGAGGCCGTCGCCGATGGTGAGCAGCGTGAAGACCGTCGCGGTCTGTCCGGCGGGCCAGCCTCGCTCGATCATGCCGATGGCGAAGCCGCCGGCGATGTTGACGCAGGTGATGATGATGCCGGCGATGGCGTCGCCGCGGACGAACTTGCTGGCGCCGTCCATGGCACCGAAGAAATCGGCCTCGTGGGCGATGCGTTCGCGGCGCTTGCGGGCCTCGGATTCGTTGATGATGCCGGCGGAGAGATCGGCGTCGATGGCCATCTGCTTCCCGGGCATGGCGTCGAGGGTGAACCGCGCGGCGACTTCGGAGATGCGAGTCGCGCCCTTGGTGATGACCACGAACTGCACGATCACCAGGATCAGGAAGATCACCACGCCGACAAACAGCGAGTCACCGGCGACGAAGTTGGCGAACGCCGAGATCACGTTCCCGGCCACGCCGATGGCGGCCTCCGGGGTCGCGGCGTCGGCCATCAGGATGCGCCGCGTGGTCGCGACGTTCAGCACCAGGCGGAAGAGGGTCATGCCCAGCAGCAGCGACGGGAAGACGCTGAAATCCAGCGGCTCGGCCATGTAGATGGTCGTGAGCAGCACGATGACCGATGCGGCGATGTTGAAGCAGATCAGGACGTCGATCAGCCACGCCGGCATCGGCACGAGGATGACGACCATGAGCGAAACGAAGCCCAGCGGGACGATGAGCCCGCGGTGCCGCGCGATCAACTCCATCGCGCGCCGGAGCACGGGTGGGAGGGGGCCGGAGGAAGTTTGACGCGTGCCCGCCATGATGCGTTATGCGGCCTTTCCTGCGAGGCGATACACGTATGCCAGAACTTCCGCGACCGCTTCATAGAACTGCGGCGAGACCTCGCGCCCGACGTCGACGTGGTAGTAGAGCGCGCGGGCCAGCGGCGGCTTCTCGACGATCGGCACGCCGTGCACGGCCGCGATCTGCCGGATGCGGATCGCCACTTCGTCCACGCCCTTGGCGACGACGCGCGGCGCTCGCATCCGGTCCCCGTCGTACTTGAGTGCGACCGAGAAGTGCGTCGGGTTGGTGACGATCACGTCCGCGGTCGGGACCGACTGCTGCATGCGCTGCAGGAGCATCTGTCGGGCCATGCGGAGCCGACGGCCCTTGGTGTCGACGTCGCCTTCCATCGCGCGGTGCTCGTCCTTGACCTCCTGCTTGGTCATCTTCATGTCCTGGGTGTGCTGCCAGCGCTGGTAGAGCAGGTCGATCAGGCCCATCAGCAGCATGAGCGCGAGCAGCCACATGGCCAGTTCCAGCAGCATTCGCCCAATGATCGCCGCCGCGCCGGCGACCTCCAGCAGCGGCAGGCCCGATGCCTCGTGGAAGTTCCGCCGGATGACAAACGAGGCAGCGCCCGCCACCAGCACGAGTTTCACGATGTTCACGCCGGTCTTGACCGCGCTGCGGCGGCTGAAAATCTTCTTGATGCCCTTGAGAGGGCTGAGTTTGTCCAGTTTGGGCTTGAGCGGATAGGCCGTCAGCAGCCAGCCCACCTGAACGAACTGCGACAGCGCGGAGAAGACCACCGCGACCAGGAACAGCGGCAGCACCGCCGCGGCGGCATGTACGGCGGTCCACCACGCGTACCCGGCCACGTCCTGTCCGGTCAGGCCGTGCCCGCTGGTGCGAGAATCGAGCAGGTGGCGGACGATCCCGGCGAGCGAGCCCGCGAGCGGCGCGCCGAGAAACAGCAGCATGAGCAGCGAGCCGAACATGTCTATCGCCGAACCGAAGTCCTGGCTCTTGGCGACCTGCCCGCGATTGCGGGATTCGCTGCGGCGACGCGCCGTCGGCTGTTCGGTCCTCTCGCCCAGTTCCTCGGCCATGGGTCAGGCACCTCCCCCCGCCGCGGCGGAGATCTGCGGCGTCCCAAACCAGCCCGCCCACTCAAGCATCGCCCGCAACGACCGCGCGACCTCGTCGCCCGCCAGCGCGTGCACCGCCCCGAGCGAGCCGATCAGAGCGATCATCGCGACGATGATCTTCACGGCAAAGCCGATGCTCAGCACGTTCATCTGCGGCATGGTCTTCATGATGAACCCGGCGGCGAGCGTCTCGGCGAGGACGATGCACATCACCGGCGCGGCGATCCGCAGCGCGATGCCGAACCCCGACGCGGTGAGCCCCACGAAGAGGTCCAGCGGCGCATCCGATGCGGCGAACCCGCCGAGGGGGACGTGCGCGAACGTCGAGGCCAGCGCGATAAAGACAGCCTCAAGCCCCCCGATGGCGACGAACACTGCCAGCGCCATGTAGAGCAGGAACTGGCCGATCACGTCCGCCTCGGTGTCCAGCGCCGGGTTATAGACATTGGCGAGCCCCACGCCGACCTGGTGACCGACGAGCATTCCGCCCAGTTGCACCGCGTACATCGGCAGCGCGGCCAGCAGGCCGATGACCACGCCGATGAGCGTCTCGCCGGCGACCGCCCATGCCAGCGACAGGCCGTCGAAGGCGACGGGCTTCATGGACTCTTCGGGCAGAGTCGGGTACAGCGCGAGCGCGAACACGGCGCACACGAGCGCACGCACACGCGCCGGGATCGCCGGGCTGCCCAGCACCGGCGCAAAGACGAACAGCCCCGACAGCCGGAACAGGCACATCAGGAAAGGTCCGACGTGTTCGAGGATTGCGCCGAACGAAGGCATGCGGTGAATGACTCGGAGAATCCGCCGCCGGACGGCGGACTGACGACTACCAGTGGGTGAACATGTACGTCGCAAACTCCAGCAGACGCTGCACGATCCACGGGATCAGCAGCACAGCCACCATGAGCATGACGAGGATCTTGGGCACGAAGGTGAGGGTCTGCTCCTGGATGCTGGTGACCGACTGCACGATGCTGATGAACAGACCCACCACCACGCCCGAGGCGAGAATGGGCAGCGCGATCTTCATGGTGACCATGAGCGCGGCACGCACCGTGTCAACGAGTTGCAGGTCGGGGTCCATAGTCGGCTCGCGGCAGAATGAACGGGCAACCAGAGCGCACGCGGGGCTAGGTGACGACGCCCAACAGCGAGTGCGCGGCGGCGACCGCCGCGTCGGGCCTGCTGAAACTCGACATCAGGGACCCCACCACCAGTTGCCAGCCGTCCACCAGGACGAACAGCAGAAGTTTGAACGGCAGGCTGATGAGAACCGGGGGGAGCATCATCATGCCCATCGAGATCAGCAGAGCGGCGATCACCATGTCGATGACCAGGAACGGCAGGTAGATTTTGAAGCCGATCATGAACGCGGCCTTGAGTTCGCTGAGCATGAAGGCGGGCACCAGCGAGACCATGTCCACGTCGGCGGTGGTCAGGTCCTCGGGGCGCGAGGTGTCCACGCCGCGGTAGTTGAGCACCATGTAGAGGCTGGACCAGTTGCCGGTTGCCTCGATCTGCGCGAACATGAAGTCGCGCATCGGCTGGCGCGCCTTGGCCCAGAGTTCGTCGTAGTCGCGGATCTCGCCTCGCGAGTACGGCGCGACCGCCTCGGCGTGGATGCGGTCGAATGTCGGCGCCATGACCAGCAGCGTCATGAACAGCGCGAGACCGACGATGACCTGCGGCGGCGGGAGCGACTGCGTGCCGATGGCCTGCTTCAGCAGCCCGAGCACGACGACGATGCGGACGAAGCACGTCGTCATCAGCATGATCGACGGCGCGAGAGAAAGGACCGTCAGCACGACGAGGATGTTGATCGAGGCCGAGAGGCCTTCGTTTGAGGAACCGCCGCCGCGCCCGCTCGCGTTGAGGTTGACGGCCTCCGCCGCGCCGGCGAGCAGACTCAGCGGGTTGGCGGGATCGCCCTCTCGCGCGGTTTCCGCGAGCGCCCCCAGGGGCCCGTAGACCTCCTGCGCTGCGGCCGGCCACGCCGCGAATGCGAGCAGGAACACCGAGATGATGACCGCTCGCACGCTCACGCCGCACCCCCAGACCGCAGCGCGCTCAATCTCGATCGCAGTGAACCGACGACGTCACCTTTCGCGACACGTTCGAAGTCCGCCAGGCGCAGTGGGTCTGCGCTGTCGTTCACCAGCGCTCCGGGATCCAGCAGTTCCGCGCTGTCGCCCCCGCTCCCTCGCGAAACCAGGCGGCCCCAGAGCGACTGCCGCGCCGGCTCGATCACGCCGTCGTGCGAACGCTCGAACGCCCGCAACGCATCGCGGAAACGTGTGCCGATGGACCGACCCTCGGCCTCGTTGGTCTTGACGACGATCGAGGCGACTTCCTCCGGATCGGTGATCTCGGAGAGCGTGGAGAGGCTTGCGCTGCCGCCGCGGAATCGCAGGCCGGGCGAAGTCTGGCTCAGCACCAGTACGCGCCGATCGACCTTCAACAGGAGAACGGACGACCCGCGTGAGACCGGGTAGCGGCCGAGCACTTCGAGGATCCCGGCGGGGCTGGGCGCAGCGCCCATCGCCCCGAGCGCAGCGCCGAGCGATCCCCGCGAACGCGCCAGTCTTCTTGCACCCGCAGCAAGCGCGAGGATGAGCCCCAGCACCATTCCCAGCGAGAGCACGGTCTGCATGACCGGGGAACGCGCCGCCGCCGGGCCGGCCTCGCCCGCCGGTTGGGGAGCGCTGCGCAGCGGCGCGATCGGAACCCGAGAGGATCCGACCTCGCCCAACGGGCGCGGGCGGAGATCGACCGGACGCGGGAGCGCATCCGCCTCTGTCGCGCGCTCCGCCGTCACCGGCACGGGCACAAGCGAGTCCTGCCCGCATGCCGCGGCCGCCAACACCGTACACGCGATCAGCGCGGCGAGCGCGCGGAACGGTGCGACAAGATGGAGTTGGGTTCCGCGCTGCACGGGTATGCCTTCCTGGCGTGCCGAAACAGGCGGGCTCCGCCGCCTGCGCGTGAAACATGGGACTAGGCCGCCTGCTCGCGGCCGGCGGGGGTGAGAATCTCGTGGATGCGGACGCAGAAGTTGTCGTTGAGCACCAGCACCTCGCCGCGGGCGACGCGCCGGTCGTTCACGTATACGTCGACAGGGTCACCGGCGAGTTTGTCGAGTTCGACGACCGATCCCTCGCTCAATCGCAGGACGTCCTCGACCAGCATTCGCGTGCGGCCGAGTTCGATCTTCACGTGCAGGTTCACATCGGCGAGCAGGTCGATCGCCTCGGGCTTGGCCGACCCGACGCGTGCCGCGAAGTTCGGCAACTCGACGGGCGCGGCATTCGCCGCACGGGCCTGCGCGATGGCCGCTTCGGCCGCCTTGAGCGCATCGGGCTTGGCCGGCGTCGCGACGGCCTCGACATCGCTCTTGAGTTCTCCAGCGGCGTGGCTCGCGGCGTCGACGGCGTCGGCCGCGGCCTTGGCCACCGGGTTTCCATCCGGCGCGCCGCCGGGCGCATCACCATTGGGTTGTCTGGGCTGCTGGGCGTCCATCGGTCCTCCTGACCGCTCGACAAGACTCCGTTATCCGCGCACTGCGGGTATCGGCCACATTCCGCGCCGGGGGGGGAGGATCGGCCCGGTCCGGCACGGTCGCCCACTTTTCGCGCAAGATCGATGATCGAATGTGCGCGGCACGCGCAACTCATGCCGGGTACGCGCTCTGCCCCGCGGTCAGAAGTCCGAGGGGAACCCGCGGCACTTGGGGATCATCACGCGTTCGACAAGCGGCCGCCCGTCGCTGTCAGTCATGCCGCGGAGTTTGTCCAGGAACGCGCCGATCTGGCGGATCATGGTCTGCCGCTCGGGTTCCTTCAGTTGGTTGTGCTGGGCGCGGCTGATGATCTGGCTGATGCCTTCCTTGATCTCCGCCGAGCGTTGCTCCATCACGGCCTTGACATGCTCGGCGTTCTTGTTCTTGACCTGCAGGTAGATCGAGAGGTCCCACACCCACACGCGACCAGTGGAGAGGTTCTGAAACTTGTCCGACACGACCTCGATCTCCATCGTGTCTTCCGAGTCGTCGTGGGCGACGTCCCTTTGGTCGGTCTGGGCGTGCGATGCCTGCGGGCCCATAAGTCCCAGTGCGAACACCACCACCGCGGCCTCGACGACCATCAACACGGCGACGATCGCCAGCGTCTTGATGGGAAGGCCCTTCTTCGCAGGAGCCTCAGCCTCGGGCGCGGACTCGGGTGCTTTGGGTTTGTCGGCCATGGGTGCCTCGGCAAAACTTGCGCTTCGACCGCTCCACGAGCGGACCGATGCCAGTCATCGGCATTGGCACTACCCGATTCAAGGGTTGACAACCCTGATTGTGGTGGACCGCCGCCTTGGTCAGCCGCTTATGCCGCCTTGCGAAGATCTGTCGACGCGATGTCGGTGCTTCTCGGGCGTAGGAGCGCGTCCAGACGGTACCGCACATCCGCGGCCGGTTCGCCCGCGGCCAGCCGCCGAACGGCTTCGATCACCACGGAAACGGCGAGTTGATCCGAGGCCTCGCTCAGTTCGAGTTGGTCGCCCACAGCGCTCAGAAGAGTCGTGGCCAGAAGCGATACGACCATCAGGCCGCCGATCCACGCCGCCACCACCGAACTGATCGCCGCGGGGTCGGCCCAGTACTCGGCCATCAACACCAGCATGGCCAGCGCGGAGCCCATCGCAAGCGCCGGACCGAATCGACAAACCGGCAGGACCAATGCCCGGAAGCGGGTTCGACTATCGGCCCATGACCCCGCCGCGGACTGAGCGGCTGCACGAGTCTCCGCCGGCGGAAGGCCGCGAGCCAGGGCATGTGTCGCCGCGTGAACAAGCGGCGCGTAGGTGCCGCGGGCGGGGCTCGAACTGGATTTGGCGGCCGACGCGATCCGGACCACGTCGTCCGCGAGGGCGGAGAGCGCGGCAAGACGCTGCGACCGGCGCGGCGAAAGCCACTCGACCAGCCCGAACCAGCGCGCAACCGGGAAAGCGCCAAGGCACGCGGCCACAGCGCACGCGGCGATGATCGCGACGTCGGAGATTCCAGCGAGCCAGCCGATGGGATCGAACGCCAGAACGATCGCGGGACCGGTCATGCCAAGGCCTCCACCCGCTCTCCCCCAAACGTCGTCTCGTCGCAAAGACCCCGGACGAACCCTTGGGCAATGGACGAACAGGGTTTATCGGAGCGCGGGCCGTGGGGCTTGATTTGTCATGCCGCCCGGTCAGCGACCAAGGACCAGCAACTGCTGCATCAACTGGTCGGTCGTGGTGATGACCCGCGACGCGGCCGAATAACCCGTCGAGGCCAGGATCAGGTTGATGAACTCCTGTGACAGGTCCACGTTCGAGAGTTCCAGCGCGCCGCCGATGATCCGCCCCGCGCCCAGCGTCTGTGGCGAGGTGATCTGCGGGGTGCCGCTGTTGGGGCCGGTTGTGAACATGTTCGAGCCGACCTCGACGAGTCCATCGTTGTTGCTGAAAGTCGCCAGCGCCACCTGCCCGAGCGGGCGCGTGAGGCCGTTGGTGAACGCGCCGACGATCACGCCATCGGCTCCCACACCGAAACTCGCCAGCGTGCCGCGGGGCGTGCCGTCCTGGTAGGTCGCGGCGATCTGCGAGGCGACATCGGCCAGCGCGGTGACATTGTCCGACGAAGACGAGAGCGCGACGTCGATGACCAGCGGCGTCTGCGCGCCGGTGTTCTGACGGTCGATGCTGACGGCGAATGACGCGGGCGAGTCGAGCCGGCCGGCGGTGTCGAACTGCGCCGTCCCCGTCGCGAGCGCGCTGGAGAGATCGGTGTCGTCGTTGGAATCGGCGTAGTAGCGCCAGGTCGTGCCCGCGTTGGTCTTGCTCTCAAGGACCATCGCCAGTTCGACCGTCACCGGAGTGCCCAGCGAATCGAAGACGACAAGGCTGGTGCGGACAGACTCGCCATCGGCCGTCGCTTCGCGCGTCGGCCCGAACGGGGTCGAAACCTGCGCGCCCGCGGAGTTGAGCACGCGCAGGTCCGATGCGTCGATCTGCAGGTCGTTCACCGTCCCTGTGTTGCCGACGATGCGGACGACCCCCGTGACCGGGTCCAGCGACACACCGGGCGTGAAACTGTCGGGGTTCGCGCCCGTCGCGGCGTTGATTCCCAGTGCCTGCGAGAGAAACGTGAGCAGGTCCTGCACGGTCGTGGTGCCGGTGATCGGCAGGTCCGATGTCGGAATCGAGCGCGAGCCGCGATGGGCATCGCGCAACTGGATTGATTGGCCCGCCGCGAACAGCGAGTTGCCGGGGTTGGCGGCGTCCTCGATCTCGACAAGGCGCGAGGTGGTCTCGATCGCGTTGCCGGGCGACGGCGGGGTCGCGCCGGCGAGCAGCGCGAGCGGGGCCAGTGCGTATCGCGCGCCCTGCGAGGCCTCCGCGCCGTTGGTATTGAGATTCCCGGCCAGCCGCACGTTCCGGGTGGCCTGGGCGAGAGTCAGCGTGCCCACGGGGATGTTGATATCCGTCAGCGCGCCCTGCACGATGTTGAAGTTGGAGTCGACGCCGTACCCCTGCACGCGCTCGCCTGAGACGGTCACAAGGTCGTTCTGCTCGTTCTGACGGAACGCGCCGGCGCGGGTGTAGAACGTCGCATCGGCGCGCCGGACCACGAAGAACCCGTCGCCCTCGATGCCCAGGTCGCGCTGGTCGCCAGTGGCGGAGATCGACCCGCCCGAGAAGTCCCGCTGCGTCCCGGCGATGGTCACGCCAAGGCCGATCTGCCCGGGGTTGCTTCCGCCGAAGTTCGCCGTCGGGCCCGCGCCCATCGAGAAGGTGCGCGAGAACTGCGTCGAGAACAGCATCCGGCTGCTCTTGAACGCCGTGGTGTTCACGTTCGCGATGTTGTTGCCGATGACGTCCAGGTTCCGGGCGTTGGCGACCAGTCCCGACAGACCCGTGAACAGCGCGACCGTTGAAGCCATGGTGACGTTTCCGTATGCAGGATCGCGCTTTCACGCGATATTATGTTACAACTTATGTTCCTGACTCGGCCTCGCTCACGGCCTTCGCCTCGTCGCGCATCGCCAGCAGGCGCGCCACCGCCGGGCTCTCAAGCGCCGACGGCGGCCCGACCGGCGCGGGTGCCGGCGGCGGGGCAAGCACGTTCGCCAGATCGATCACGCCGTCGATGCCGTCGAGCACCCCGTGCTCGGGCGTCGCCGCGCCGATGATGCTCCGCTGGTGCACGTCGAGGATCAGCCGCTGGTCGTCGATCAGCACAAGCGCGGTGCGCAGGCCCGCGGCCTCGGCGCGGTCCGCCGCGAGCGACAGACGCGCCAGTTGTTCCTCGCTCAGCGCGAGACCCGCGGCCTTCTCGACGCTCACGGGCCTGTTGCTGGAGAGTGTCCCATCTCGAGCACGCTTCAGCAGTTCGGCGAACGCGCCCTCGTTGGTGCGGTGCGCCGCTGCCGCGCCGGAAGACGCCTGCACGCCGGGCGGCGCGCCCCCCGCTGCGAGTTGCCTGAGCATCTGTGCGGTGTCGATGGTCATCGCGGTGCGCCCGGCGAGGCCTCTTGGTCACTCAGATCGTCTGTCGGCTCCGCCGAACGGACTCAAACGGGTTGTGCAATCGCCACGGTCTCCGCCGCGGCATGTGCCGATGCCCGGTGCGTGCTACTCGCCCCCATCGTCGATCGGGTCGAGCAGCGCGGGATCGATCATCTCGTCGACATTCTCGAACCTCACGCGATAGCCGTTGTTCAGGTTCAGAATCGGCCCGTTGTCTGTTCGCGATACGCTCACCACCGCGCCCTCGACACGCGCGTTCCCCAGGCTGATTCCGGAGATGTACTTGCCGATCAGCCCCCCCGCCGCGGCCAACTGGTTGTGCGCCACCATCGCCGACAACTTGTCCGACAGTTCGATGTTGGACTGGATGCTGCGCAGGCTCGACATCTGCTCGAGCAGCGCGGCCGAATCGTTGGGTTTCAGCGGGTCCTGGTTGGCCAGTTCCGTGAACATGATCCGCACGAACTCCTCGCTCGTGAGATCGCTGAACGCGTTGGCGGAGCGCGGTGCACCAGCGCCCAGGCTCGACACGGTTCCGATCGCGGACATCGCCACCTCCGGTCTTCAATCACACCAGCACGTCGACCGCGCCCGGGATGAGCCACACGTGCCCGTCGCCGAATGCACCATCGACGCCCTCGGGCGCGGGTCCATCGTCCCCGCGCTGCTGCGCCGCCGATCCGTCCTTCCCGCTCCGCGGGTCGTGCGGATCCTCCTGGGTTGTGTCCTCCGGCGCAGTCCCGGGCTCGGAAATGGCATGTTGCGCCACCGCCTCGCCTTCCCGCGCCAGTCTCCGCAGCAACTCCGCCGCGGAAGGGTGGGTGTCGCGTTCTTCCAGAAGCGCGACGCGAATCTCGGCCGACTCCCAGCCCCGTGCCTCCAGCGCAGCGCGGAGAGTCTCGGAGTTCTGCTCCAGCAAGCGCCGTGCCGCGTCGGTCGAGACCTCGAACCTCGCCGCGACGCCCTCCGGCCGCACTTCCAGTTTCACGCGGAGGAAACCGAGCGACTCGGGGTTCAGCCGCAGCGTGACATCGCCCGCGCCGCGGGACATCGCCGCGGCGAGGCCGCGCGAGACCTGCGCGGCAAATGCTTCGGCTCGACCGTTGGCCTGCGCCGTGCGAGCCGACGAGTTCGAGTTTGAACCTCGCGGCATCATCCAGCGCGGCAGGTGCGCATCCGCGCCGCTCCTGCGCCCCGGCGCGGCAGCGCTTGCGCCTTGGACGGCCCCTGCCGCGGCACTGTTCGGTCGGGCCGAGAGCGATTCGCCGCGGGCGGATGCCTGCGGCGCAGGCGCGACTGCCGCGCCGGCTACGGGAGACGATGATGCGGACAAGACCGCGGGAGACTCCCCGTGTGTTGTGCTTCGCGGCGCAGCATGGTCTACTCCTCTGTTCTCATGACCGGCGCCCGCTTCGACCTGCGCAGCGCTGCGCGGTTCGGCGACGATGGGCCCGGTCTGTTGCACGACGTCGTTCTTCGTACTGCGTGCGGGCGTGGGCTGCCAAGCATCGTCGGTCGGAAGCCCAAGTCGCGCTCCGATCGGTTCGCGACTGATGCGCTGGGCACTTGTGCGTGAAGCGTCCTGCATGGACAGCCCTGCCCGCGCGGCGTCGGTTCCTGAGCCCCCGCCGGCGAGCAGCAACTCGTTCAGTGCATGGATCGTCAGCGGCGTGTGGAGTTCGCGGCGCGCTTTGCCGCTCGCGGATTGCTGATCTTCGAGGTCATCATCGACCTCTTTGGGTCGATCGCCGTGCTGACTCGCGGCGTACTCCTCCCGCCCCGCCGCGGCGGCGCGGTCATCGAGCACTTGCCGAAAGGCGAGCGTGTCGGCCTGAACGGGCGCATGCGCGCGGGTACGCTCGGCCAGCGCCGCGATGTCATCAGGGAATGGCAGGCTCGGCAGGGTCATTCGCGGCGGCGGTTCGTGGCGCGGAGGCGGTCGCCACGCCACGCGTCCGCAGCCGCTCCAGCAAGTCCGCTGCCAGCGAGGGTTGCTCCCGCGCGAACTCACTCACAATCGCCGAACGCTTGCGGTCGTCCATGCGCGACAAGTAGGCGACTACCTGCTCGCCGAGTCCCTGGTCGAGCATGGTGCCCAGCAGCGCCTTGGCCTCCTTGGCCTTCAGTCCCTCCAGCGTCTCCAGGGCCGCGCGGAACTGCCCCGCGCCCTCGATCTCCAAGTACCGCTGCTTCTCGGCTTCGAACGCGGCGATCCGATGATGCAGTTCGCGCTCGCGCTGGTCGAGGTCGTCCTGTCGGCGCACCAGTTGCGCTCCGAGGTCGTCGATCTCGCGCTGCCGCCGCAGCATCCGCTGGTGCGCGAGTTCCGTCTCTTCGCGCTCGGCTGCGATCTGCACCGCGGCGGGGACGGGCGCGGCCGCGAGGCGGATCGCCCGGGCTTCGTCGTCGGCCTGCTGCTTTGCCGCAGCCTCGGCCGCGAGCCGCTCCTGCTCCTCGACGGCGATCGGCTTGCCCAGCATCTCGCGGATCCGCTGCACGCGGTCCTTGCTCAACCGGTCGGTCGCCGACAGCCAGCCCAGCAGGCCGCCGACGGCCAGCACGTTTGCCAGAGCCAGCGCGCTGATGATCATCCAGACGGACTTCATACCGCGGCCCTCCTGTGCGCGGCGGCACGCGCCGCGCCCATCGTCGTCAGTTCATCCAGTTCGCGCACGTCGCGTCGGCCTTCCTCGGCGCGCCATGCGGCGTAGCGGCGTTCGCGCAGGCGCTCGACCCCCTTGCGGGCCGTCGTCGCCGAGAGCAGTTCGGCCCGGGCCCGCTCCAGCCGGCGCAGCACGCCCGCGAGGGCCAGCGCGCACTGCTGCATGTCGAGCGAGATGCGCAGCGAAGCGTTGGCCTGCATGCGCACCGCGCCGACCCCCCCCGCAACGCCCGGCGCGGCGAGCCGGTCACGCAGGTCGGACCGCGCCGCGGCCAGGTCGTCCTGCAACGCGCGCAGACGGTCTTCCAGCGTCACGCGTTCGCGCTCCACCGCCGCGACCGCGCGCAGCCGCGCCTCCTCAGCGCGCCGGCGCTGCTCGAGCACGGGTTCCAGCGAGAACACAAAGCGCCGCGACATGGCTCATTCAACTCCGTTTGCCCTGGGCGGCCTGCAGCGCCGCGCCGGCCTCGACGGCCAGTTTCATCATCCTCGTCCGCGCTGCCTCGAACGGCTCGGCCTCGCGCGGCTCCTGCACCAGCAGCGATCGGATCTGCTCGTGGTAGCGGATCGCCACGTCGGCCGCGGCGTTCGACCCTTTGGCGTACGCGCCGATCTGCAGCAGATCCTCGACCTTGGCGTACTCGGCGAGCAGACGGACCAGTTGCCTTCGAGCCGCGATGTGCGAGGGCTCGCACACGTCGTCGGCGACGCGAGACACCGAATCGAGCACGTCGATCGCCGGGTAGTGGGCACGCTGGGCCAGCGCGCGGCTGAGCATGATGTGACCGTCGAGGATGCCGCGGGCCGCATCCGCGACCGGCTCGGTCATGTCGTCGCCCTCGACTAGGATCGAGTACATGCCGGTGATCGAGCCGCCGCCTGATGCGCCATCGATCGCGCCCGCACGCTCGAGCAGCCGCGCCAGGGCCGCGAACACACTGGGCGTGTAGCCGCGTGTCGCCGGAGGCTCGCCGACGGCCAGGCCGATCTGCCTGCGCGCGTGCGCGAAGCGCGTCAGCGAATCCATGATCAGCATCACGCTCGCGCCCTGGTCGCGGAAGTACTCGGCCACCGCCGACGCCGCCAGCGCGGCACGGGCCCGAAGCAGCGGCGACTCGTCGCTTGTCGCGCACACCACGACGCTGCGGCGCAGCCCCTTCGGACCAAGGTTGTGCTCGATGAAATCGCGCACTTCGCGGCCGCGCTCGCCGATCAACGCGATCACCGAGACATCCGATGCGCAGTTCCGCGCGATGCATCCAAGAAGCGTGGACTTGCCCACGCCCGGACCCGCAAAGACGCCCATCCGCTGCCCGCGCCCGAGCGTTGCGAACAGGTCGATCGCTCGCACCCCCGAAGGCAGCGGCTGGCGGACCGGCGCGCGCAGCAGCGGCGAGAGCGGCTCGGGATCGAGCGCCCGCGGCGAGAGGCCGTGAACGGGGCCGCGCCCGTCGATCGGCCGGCCCAGCCCGTCGATCACGCGTCCGAGCAGTTGCGAGCCCACACCGATGGCCTGCTGGGCGTGCAGCGCGACCACACGGTCTCCCGGGCGGATTCCTGCACACGATCCGAGCATCATCACGATGGTGCCGGGGCCATCGAAGCCCACCACCTCGCCGAGCGATTCCGCCGCGCCGATGCCACCGCGAGCCTGCCCCGCGCCGCCGATACGGACGAGCGAGCCGACAGGCACTGGCAGGTCACGGGCCAGCACGCTCAGCCCGCGGAGCGACTCGACGCGGCCGGTGAAGCGCATCGGCTCGATGCGAGAGACGATCTCCATCGCCGGGTGGAGCGTCGTCATGGCGCGGGCTCCGTACACGCCGGATCGTGCGTGGCGCCGCCCCCGCCTGGGAGCAGAGCCTCGATGATGCGGTCCAGTTGCGTGCCGATCGACGCATCGACTTCGCCGCCGCCGATGCCGCCGGCACCTGACCGGGCCGAAGCGACACACGAGCCGCGCGAGAGCGATGGGTCGCCGATGACCTCGGCCCCGCGCACCAACTCGAACGCCGAAAGGAGTTCGGGCATCGCCGCCTGCGCCGTTTCCAGGTCCTCGGGGTGAACGCGCAGCAGCAGTTCAGTCGGCCGCGTCACCGATGCGAGCACCGCCCGCACCTGATCGGCCACCACGCCCGCATCGAGTTCGATCGCGCGCTTGACAACACGCTCGGCGATCATCGCGGCGAGTTTCAGGATGTCCGTGTGCGCGTGGTTCAGGAGCATCTGCCGCTGGGCGGCGAACTCGTCGAGCGCGCCCTGCCACGACGCCGCGAGCCGCGCCAGATCGTCGCGGTGTTCGGCCAGCGCGGCAGCGCGGCCCTCGTCGCGTCCCTTGGCGCGGCCCTCGTCAAGGCCTTTGGCGAGCCCTTCGGCGCGGCCCTTCTCCGCCGCGCCGGCGATCAGGCGGTCGCGCTCGATCCGGGCCTCGGCCAGGATCTGGTCTGCGCGTGCCCGCGCACTTTCAATGAGCGCCTGCCCCTGGCGCGTGAGGTCGCCCAGGTCGAGGACAATGGCCTCGCGGGCAATCTGGGCGGCGTTGGCGTGCTTGATGAGGGCCATGTCGATGTCGGATGTCGGATGTGGGATGTCGGATGCAAAGAGCGGTGAAGTGCGAGAGAGGTGGTCGGGCTACGTCGCGAACACAGGTCAATCGCGATGAACTCAGGACTCAGGACTCAAGACTTGGGACTCTGGACTCAAAGCGAAGCGGCATCGACCGAGCAATCGGCACTGGGTCGCACGTCCCCCATCCCACATCCGACATCGTTACACGATCAGATCGCTTTCTCCGCCGCGGCCGGCGATGATGATCTCGCCCGCATCCTCCAGCCTTCGCACGATGTCGACGATCCGCTGCTGGCACTGCTCGACATCGCTGACGCGGACCGGGCCCATGTACTGCATGTCTTCCTTGATAAGCGTCGCGGCACGTTCGGACATGTTCTTGAAGATCTTGTTCTGCAGGTCGGGCGAGGCGGTCTTGAGCGCGAGCGCCAGTTCCTCGTTGTCGATCTCCTTGAGGATTTGCTGGATGCCCTTGTCGTCGACCTTGAGGATGTCCTCGAAGACGAACATCAGGCGGCGGATCTCTTCGACGAGCTCCGGGTCCTCGGCCTCGAGGCCCTCCATGATCGACTTCTCGGTGGCGCGGTCGGCCAGATTCAGGATCTCGGCCACCGTGTTGATGCCGCCGGCCTTCTCCATGCTCTGGGTCAGCATGTTTGCAAGGCGGCTCTCCAGCCCGCGCTCGACTTCCTTGATGACCTCGGGGTTGGTCTGCTCCATGTTCGCGATGCGCTTGATGACCTCGATCTGCTTCTGCATGGGCAGACCGGAGAGGATCTCCGCCGCCTTGTGGTGCGGGAGGTGGCAGACAATCAGCGCGATGGTCTGCGGGTGTTCGTCCTGGATGAAGGTCAGCAGGTTCTCGCTCTCGGCCTTCTGAAGGAACGAGAAGGGCGTCTTCTGCACCTGGGTCTGGATGTGCTGGAGCACGCGATCGGCCGTCCCCTTGTCGAGGCACTCCTTGAGCAGCGTCTTGGCGTACTCGAGCCCGCCCTCGTTGACAAACTGGTTGGCGATGGTGAGGTTGTAGAACTCCTCCACCACCGCGGTGCTCAGTTCCGGCGGAACGCGGCCCAGGCTGGCCAGTTCGCGCGTCACTTCCTCGATCGTCTCGGGCTGCAGTTGCCGCAGCAGGTTGCTCGCCACCGTCGCGTCGAGCGACATGAGCAGCACCGCGGCCTTGGTGATGCCGCCGAGTTCGGCTGGATCGGTCGGGAGTTTCTCTCCGGGCTTGCGCGGCATCGCTCAGTTCTCCGGCGTCAGCCAGCGGTTGAACACACCCACCGCCACCTGCGGGTTGCTCTTGACCAGTTCCGCCACTTCTTCGAGCATCTTCTGACGCTTGAGTTCATCGCTGTCGATCTCGATGCCCAGCATCGCGGTCTCGCCTTCGTCGGCCTCGCCCACGAGGTCGCTGTCGGGCTGCAGCGCGGGCGGGATGCCCACCAACTCCTCGGCCGTCGGCATCGGCCCGGCCTTGCCCGCCTTGCGCACCAGCACGAACATCATGCCGATCGAAAGCACCGCGAGCCCCCCGAGCAGCACCTGCTTGAGCACGCCGCTGGAGGCAAGCGACGACACGCCCTCGAACATGCCGCCCCCGCCGCCGACCCCCGCCGCGCCGGGGCTGTTTCCGCCGCGAAGCCCATTGGGCCCGACCGATGCCAGCGCGATCGGGATCAGCGACACCACCACCTCGCCGGCTTCCATCGCCGTGCCCGAAATGTCAGCCGTCTGCACGAGCGGGCCGATCATCTTCTCGATGTCGCGCGCCAGACGTCCCGACCACTCGGTCTCGATCTCCGTCTCGGTCACTTCCGGCGCCGCGCCGGCGCCGCTGCCCGCGGCCTTGCGCTGCCGCAGCACCTCTGCGACGTAGTCCCGCGGCACGCTCACGCTGACGTTGATCTTGGTCGGCCGGCCGCGGGGCATCTGCTTGTGCGTCACCTCAATACCGATCTTCGCCTCGCTGCGGACCTTGCTGGTCTCGTCGCTGGTGCTGCCGCCCGACCCGCCCCCCGCATACTCGATGTCCATCGGCGCGTTGCTGCTCAGCCCCGGCGCAGCGGCACGCGAGCCGCTCGTGCTGGTCGTCGAAGTGGTCTCCTCCTCCACCGGCACCGTCACGGTGCCCTGCCCCTTGGGCAGGGCCTTCTCGGTGCGGGTCTCGGTGCGTGAACCGTCCACGATCGCATTGACCGACACCACGACTCCGCCGATGAAGCGCCCCAGGTGCTCGACGATCTTGTCGCGCACGCGCTCCTCGACCACCGCCACCTGCTCCATGTACGCACTTGCCGAGAACTCGTTGGCCGCGCCCGCGCGGTAACTGCGGCGGTTCACGCCGTCGATGATGTTCACGCTCCGCGGATCCAGACCGGTTGTTGTTCCGGCCACGAGGTCGGCTAGGGCATCCACCGTGCCCTGGTCGAGTTTGCTCCCGGCCACCGGGAACACCGTCACCGTCGCCACCGGCTTCTTGGTCGGTGTGCCCAGGCCTGAACTCTCTGGCGCAGCGATGAACACGTCCGCGCGTTCGATCCCCGGGAAGTTCCGGATCACCTGCCCGAGTTCGTTGCAGACCGCCGTCAGGTAGATCTGGTCCTGTACGCTCTTGGGGTCGAGCCAACTCTTGCGCTCGATGACGCTGTTGCGGTCGATGATCGCCGCGCCGGGCAGCGCCTGTGCCTTGGCCAGCCGCGCCAACGTCGGGTACTTCCGCTCCGCCGCGACCAGCACCTTCTTGCTCGCGCTGAACTCGTACGCGATGCCCGCGCTCTCGAGATAGTCCGCGGCCTTGGCCTGGTCGTCGGGCGATCCGGTGGGGATCAACTCCACCATTCGCTGCCGCCCGGCGTATTGCGACACCAGGAAGAGCGACATCAGCACGATGACGCACAGCGAGCCGACGAGCAACTTCTGCGTCGGCGTCAACTTGCCGAACTGGCTCCCGATCAACCCGAGGACCCGACGCAACTGGTCCATTGCCATTGGCCTCCGGCCGTTCCCCGCCCGCACACCATCTGATTCCCGCGGCGTTCCACGCCGCGGATCCCACCGTCAATGCCACATCGGCCCGGTCCCGCGACCGGCTCGACGGCGAGGCTCCCTTCTTTCGGACCGCGCGACGCTTGCGCTGTACACGCAGGAATGAAGCGCACGAACTGCGCGGGAGGAGAGAGACCGCGGTCACGGAGAGACCGCTCCACGCGGCCATCACACGCGGATCTGCTTGATTTCTTCGTACGCCTGGCTCAGTTTGTTGCGCACCGAGACCAGCATCCGGAACGCCGTGTCGGCCTTCTGGGTCGCCAAAAGCACGCCTTCGACATCGTTCCGCTTGCCCGTCTGGAGGTCCTCGATCGCGTTGGACGCCTCGGCCTGCAACTTGTTGACCTGCCGGATGTTCTCGAGCAGCACGTCCTTGAACGATGGGGCATTCGGGTCGGAGGGCGTGCCCCCCGCCGGCGCGCGTTGGCGGCCCGCGTTGTGCACGCCGCCAAGCCCGCCGCTCTGGCCGATCAGTCCAAGTGGGTCCGTCATGCTTCCATCCTCCGGAAACGTCTGCGGAGCATCGACCGTTCAGTTCATTACGCGATCAACCGCAACGCCTGTGCCAGCATCGCCTTGGTAGCCTCCGCCGCGGCGAGGTTCGCCTCATAGGCCCGCATCGCGTCGTAGGCGTTGAGTTGCTCGAACACAGGGTTGATGTTCGGGTACTTGACGTATCCGCGCTCGTCGGCCAGCGGGTTCTCCGGCTGGTGCCGCTCCTGGAACGTGCGGTCCTGCCCGATCGCCGCGACGTGCACACCCATCTGGCGGCCCGCGACGGACCTCGCCGCGGGATCACCGGGGGCGAAGTACACCTCGCGGCGTGCATAGGGGATGTTCCGCCCCAGCGCGTCCGTGAAGGTCGCCGCGTTGGCGATGTTGGCGGTGTACGCCTCCAGCCGAACCCGCTGGGCAATCAGGCCGCTGGTCGAGATGTCGAGCGATCCGTACATGGGTCAGCAAGATCCCGGAAAAGGCATCAGTTGGCATCAGACACGCTCGGCGATGGCGGCGCGGAGCGTTTCATGCCTCGATCGGAGCAAATCCGAGGCCACCCGGAACACCGCCAGGTTCTCCGCCTGATCCGCCATGAGTTGCTCGATGTTGCGGTTGTTGCGGTCGTGGAAGAGAACATTGCGCGACACGCCGCGGGTGCCCGGGCGGAGCGTCAGCGAGCCATCCTCGAGTTGCTCGACCTGGCCGGAGTTCTGGATCCGCAGGGGACCGGTTCGACCCTTGTTGCGCCACTCTTCGATCGCCCGGCGGAGTTGGGCCTGGAACTCGGTCGGCGAGACATCCTGCTGCTGGAAGTTGGGCGTGGAGATGTTGGCGATGTTGTGGGCGATCAGCCGCTGTCGGCCGGCGGAGAACCGGACCATCGCCTCGAGTGCGGGCGTCGCGCCGTCGTGGAGGAGGTCTGAGATCAGCATGGCCGGCTCCCGGAACCGCAAACCGCCTGCCAGCGTCAGAGAGTCTGCTCGACCAGTTGCTGCTGCTTCCACTTCTTGAGTTTGAGCCCCAGCGTTCGCACTCCGATGCCGAGCGACTGGGCCGTCCGCTGCCGATGACCGTTGAACTTCGTCAGCGTGCGCACGATCGCATCCCGCTCGATATCCTCGAGTTGGCGGCCGTCAAACGGGATGAACCCCGGCTCGGGCGCACTCGCGGCCGACAGCGGCCCGTGCTGGGCCTTGTGCTCCACCGTTGGCACGGCGACCGCCTCGCCGGTGAGGAGCCAGGGCTCGATGAGCGTGCGCTCGATGACCTCACTCTTGCACAACACGGCGGCGCGTTCGCACACGTTCTGCACCTCGCGCACGTTCCCGGGCCAGGCGTACGCGCGGAGCACCGACATCGCCTCGTCGCTCATCCGGCGTGCCGGCTTGCCCTCGCGCTCGGCCGTCAGCGAGAGGAAGTGGTTCACCAGCGCGGGCACGTCCTCCAGCCTGTCGCGCAGCGGCGGCAGGTGCACGGGCAGCACGTTGAGCCGGAAGAACAGGTCCTGGCGGAACTCGCCGCGTGCCACCGACCTCGGCAGATCGCGGTTGCTGGTCGCGACCACGCGGACATCGACGCCGATCGTCATGCTCGAGCCGACGCGCTCGAACGCACGCTCCTGCAACACGCGGAGCAACTTGGCCTGGACCTTTGGCGAAACTTCCGAGATTTCGTCGAGCAACAGTGTGCCGCGGTCGGCCAGTTCGAACCGGCCCTTGCGCAGCCGCTCGGCCCCGGTGAAAGAGCCGCGCTCGTGCCCGAACAGTTCGCTCTCCAGCAGCGACTCGGAGAGCGCGGCACAGTTGACAGCCAGGAACGGCTCGCCCGCGCGCGGGCTCAACTCGTGCACCGCCCGCGCCACGACCTCCTTGCCCGTGCCCGACTCGCCGAAGATCAGCACCGTTCCGTGCGACTCGGCCACCGCGAGCACCTGCTGGCGCACGCGGCGCATCGCGGGCGATTCGCCGACCAGCCGTTCCAGCCCGCGCGGACCGGGGCCCTGGCCCGACGCGGCGGGGCGCGCCCCCTCGGCCGTCGTGCGGAACACCGCGTTCTCTCGCGCCATCCGCGCGTGATCGATCGCCCGCTTCACCGCGACGATCAGTTCGTCGCCCTCGAACGGCTTGGTGATGTAGTCGAACGCGCCGGCCTTGATCGCATCGACCGCGGTATCCACCGCGCCGTACGCGGTCATCACCACGATCGGCAGCAGGTCGTCGATGTCGCGGGCCCGCTGCACCAGTTCGATGCCGGTCATCCCCGGCATGCGCAAGTCGGTCACCACCGCGTCGGGCCGACGCCGCGCGATCGTCTCCAGCGCGCCCGGGCCATCGGGCGCGCTCAGCACCTCGTACCCGGCGCGCTGCAGCGTCGCCCCCACGCTATCACGCAGCATTTCCTTGTCGTCCACGACCAGAACGGTGTTCATGAGGCTTTCTCCCGTACACGATCACGCTGCGCCGACTCGGCCCCCACGCGCACCAGCACGCGCGGCCATTCGGCTCTCCTCTTCTCATCTGGATTCACCCCCGCCGTCCCGCACACCCCCGCCCGCCGCGGCAGTGAAAGGTCCACCTCCGCCCCGCCGCGCTCGCCGTTCCGCACGCGGATGCTCCCGCCGTGCGCATCGACGATGCGGTGCACGATCGCCAGGCCCAGCCCCGTGCCCGTCGCACGCGTCGTGAAGAACGGGTTGAAGATCCGCTCCATCGCCTCCGGCGGGATGCCCGGCCCCGTATCACGCACCGACAGCACCAACGACTCGCCGTCGGCGGCGGCCTCCGCCGCGAGCGTGAGCACGTGCCCGCCGCGGGGGCGTGCTTCGTCCGCTCGCATCGCCTGCACCGCGTTGCGCACGATGTTGACCAGTGCACGGTGCAGCAACTGCTCGTCGCACTCGATCACCGTGCGCTCGTCGGCACGCAGATCGACCCGCACAGGCACGGCCGCGCCGCCCCGATCCTCGGCGAGCACTTCTTCGGCCGCGCCTTCGAGGAGCGCCCGCGCCGAAGCCGGCGCCGCCCGCACCCGCATCTCCCGCGCGAAGTTCAGCACGTCGCCCACCACCGCGTCGAGCCCGCGCACCGCCGCGCCGATCTTCTCCGCCACCGCACGCTCGGCCGGACGGTCGGCAAGGTCCTGCACCAGCATCCGCGCGTACAGCCGGATCCCGCCCAGGGGGTTGCGCACTTCGTGAGCGATCCCCGCGGCCATCTCGCCCAGCGCGGCCAGACGCCGCGACCGCTCCAACTGCTCGTTGGCCTCGCGCAGTTCGCCCTGCAGGCGTGCCACCTCGGCGCGCAGCGCCTCGTGCGCGCCGTGCAGCCGCGAGGTCGCCTCGTTGAACGCGGCGAGCAGTTCGCCAAGGTCCTCCTGCCGGAGGTCGGCCGCGGCCGGGGATGAAATCGCGGGGTGCGCCATACCGTTCAGCCCTCGCGGTCCTGGAAGCGTGCCCCGCCACCATCGGGCCCGCGTGGCGTGCCATACGCGGCGACCGCGCCGCGGGCGCGGGCCAGCCCGCTCAACTCCCCGGCGATGCCCGTGCGCCGCCGCTCCATCGCGTCGCGGTCCTGTTCGTCGCGTGCCCGCACGCGCTCCACGGTCTGCGCGATCTCGTCCACCCGTGCCCGCACGCGCTCGCGCTCAATCGCGGGCAGCGCTGCCATCAGTTGTTCGCGCCGATCGCGCAGCGGCGCGAGTTCGGCGTTCAGCACCACGATGCGGTCGATGATGCGTTGCCGGCGGCCCAGCACTTCGAGCACGCCGTCGGTGTCGCCGCCCTCGACCATCGCCGACTGCGCGATGCTCAGCCCGTCGAGTTCGACGCACAGCGCGTGCTCCTCTTCGATGATGCCGGCCAGGCGCCGCGCGCCCGAGTCGGTCGTTGGTTTGAGTCCCGCGTCCATGCGAACCTCCTCGCGCTCAGGGCTCGGCCCGTGCCGACTGCTCCAGCAGCGTGCGCGAATCCAGCCACCGCTCCCAGTGTTTCTTCTCCATCGGCATGTCGGGCCGCTGCCACACCTCGTCAGGAAATCGCGCCAGGTGCTGCCGGGCGCGCTCGTTGGCGGTGCGGGCCTGGGTCCACCGACCCTGCCGAACGTACGCGTTCACGATCTGCACCATCGCCACCAGCGAGGAGGGGTCCTCGGCGTAGGCCAGCCGGGCCGCGTCGTACGCCGCGATCGCCGTCTCGTCATCGCCAAGGTCGAACGCGCAGTCGCCGATCGCGAAATACGCGTTCCGCAGGCACACACGCTCCAACTCCGTCAGCCGTCGCTCCGTGACCGATTCCAGTTCCGAACGCACCCGCTCGTACAGCGCCGCGGCATTGCGGAGCCGGTCGGCCCGCTCCTGCTCGAGCGTTTCGCGAGTCGCCTGCGGCAACCCTTGACGGAGCGTCTGCGCGATCTGCGCCGCCGAGAGCCGGTTCGCATCCGCGAGTTTGTAGCGGAGAATCGGCGCCCGCGAATCGTCGGGGAACCTCGATAACGCCTCTTCAAGCCGCGCGATCGCCTCCGCATGCCGTCCGGTCGAGTAGTACACCCCCGCCAGTTCGATCAGCGCTTCGCGGAATGCCGACGCGTCAGGCCCGACCACACTGCCGTCCACCGTCGAAATCAGCAGCCGCTCGGCCTCGGCGTCGTTTGACGGATCGCCATCGGCCAGCAGGCACCGCGCCAGCGGCACCCGTGCCCGGTCCGACACCGCGCCCGAGGCCGCCATCGCTTCGCGGAACAACGCCGCGGCGGTTGTGTAGTCACGCTCGACCTGGAACACCTGCGCAAGCCTGTAGCGGGCCTTGGGCCTTCGGGCATCGTCGTCGGGCGCGCCATCGGCATACAGCGCGAACTCGCGCTTGGCTTCCTCCATGTCGCCGGCAAGGTCGAACGAATCCGCCGCGAGCCAGCGCGAATCGAGATACCTGGAGGTGTCCTCGGCCGAGACGCGCTCGGCGTGGCGACGGAACCACTCGCCCGCGGCGAGCAGGTGCCGCTTGAGTTCGCTCCGCGTCGCGGGGTCGAGCCGATCGACCGCGCCGGACACGTGGCCTTCGGCGGCGCCGAGCACCGCATCGGCCGAGGCGCGGTGCGTCTGCGCCAGCGCGAGCAGCAGCGCCGAGGGGATCTTTGAATCGTCAAAGAGACTCGCCGCGAGTTCGCCGTAGCGCAGGCTTGTCGGATAGTCGGCCGAAAGGAAGCGGCCGGTCTGACGCTCGAACAAACTCGCGTACACGCGTTCTGCCGAGAGGCCGCGCGGCAGCACAGCCCCGGGCCGGCGCACCGCCTCGACCAGTTCCGCGTACCGCTCGCACGCCGCGCCGTGGTCGCCACCGGCCGAATCGATCTCGGCCAGTTCCAGCACCGCGGGCAGGTACGACGGCGAGGTCGAGTACTCGTTGACCACGACGGCGAACCGGTCCGCCGCGCGGGCCGTCTGCTCGGCGTCGGTTCCCGCGCCGGCCTTGAGCAACCGGCCCAGCATCAGCGCCGCCTCGGCTCGCAGCGCACTGTGCTCGTCGAGAAGGCCGTCGGCCATTTCCAGTTGCCGCGCCGATGCCGGCTCGTTGCCCGCGGCCATGTACGCCTCACCGAGACGCAGGTGCAGTTCGCCCAGCGATGACGGCGGCACATCGCGCAGCCGCTGCATGTCGCGCAGGAGTTTGGTGATCGCCTCTTCGGCGCGTCCCGCGGCGATGAGCATCTCCGCCTGGCGGGCCAGCACCCACGCACGCTCCGGCGGGCCGATCGACGGCTCGACCGCGAGCGCGCCCAGCAGTTCCAGCGTCTGCGACTCGCGCCCCGCCCCGTCGCGGAGGCACGCCTCGATGACCAGCCGCGTCAGCCGCACGCGGCGCGATGCATCATCGCGCGGCAGCGTGTTCATCCGGCGCACCGCATCGTCGATCCGCCCGACGGCGACCAGCGACTCCACCAGCCGCGACACATCGCCCGGCTCGAGCACCAGGCCGAGTTTCTCTGCCGCGACGAAGTCCTCGACAACAACACGGTGGTTCTCCGCCCGATCGGCTCCGGGGAGCAGGATCGCGCCGGCGAAGGCGCGGGCCCTCGCGATGCGGAACCTCGCGCGGTGCTCATCGGTCGCGCCCGCGGAATCCACAAAGCCGCGGACGCGGTCGTTGAGCACCGCGACCGCTTTCTCCCACTCATGCGCTGCCACCAGTACTTCCGCTTCCTTGAGCGGGATGGTCGGGTCCACCTTCGGCCTGGACTTCATGGCCGTGACGACGCCGGCCGTCAGCAGCGCGATCGACACGAACAGCAGCGGGATCGGCCACCCGGCGCGCAGCGAAGCCTTCAGTCCCGCGGGCTGCGCGGCTTCGGACTGTGGAATTGGCTCGCCGTTCGACACGTACGGACTCCGTGCGCAGGCAGAAACTGCCCGATGCGCTGCGTCTTATCGGGCGGTCCTGTGCGCGACCTTCACTCAGTTGGGCAGTCTTTGCGCGGAATCATGCGCATACTGGCCATCTCTGGCCGTTCAGTCCTCGTCGGCCTCAGACGCCAAGCCCACCACCATGGTCCGCGCGGCCAGGTCCGGCGGATAGCGGCGCGAGGGATCGACCAGGATGAGCATGCCCAGGGCGGGAATGCTCCATCGGGCGATGTTCCGCAGCGCGGCCTGCCAGAAGCGGAGCGGCGCAAGCCGCGGTTGGCCGGTGTCCTCATCACGCCGGATCGCGACGACTCGAAGACCGACCAGCGACTTGCCGATTGACCGGCCGATCGACCACTCGCCGATGGTGCAGTGGATCACCGTGAACAGCAACGCCATGGGCCAGGCCATCGGCTCGGCCTCGGGGCCGAGGAAGACCAGCGGGTTGAACATCTGCCCGAGCCCAACCCCCGTGACCAGCGACGACAGCAGCACGCCGGGAGCCAGGTCCGCCAGCGCCGCGATGAGCCGTTGCCCCGGCGTGGCGATGGCCAGGCCCGGCGGAAGCGCTGGCGCGGACCCGCCATCCGTGCGCAGGGCGAACAACAGCACGACCGCCGTGATCAGCAGCAGGGCCACCGCCAATGTCTGAAACTCGCGCGCCGAGAACACGCCACCGCCGGTCGTGGGTCCCTCGTACAGCACTCGCCCGCTGGATGCGGATACTTCCGCAATGCGGAACACCCGCGCCGAGGTCCCACCCGGCACCGCCGGCCGTTTGCTGTCGGTCTTTGCGGCAGGCGAGGATTCCCACCACAACACCGCCAGAGAACCCGTGCCATCCATCGGCGCGATCCGGTGCGTCCGCGGCACCTGCGGCAAGGCAGCCACCATCACCCCTCGCCCCGCGCGGTAGCCCACGACTTCGACGCCCTGTCCCGGAAGCGACCGCACGCCGATCAGTTGCTCCGAACGACCATCGCCCACCTGATACACCGCATCGGGAAAAAAGCCGTCCGGGAGTTCCTCGAGCGAGAACGTGGAGCGGGTCCAAAGCAACTCCGCCGTGTGCTCCGCTCCACCACCGGCATTGAAAGGTGCTCGCCAGAGTTCTGCCGATATACCCTTTTGTGGGTGGATCAGGATGCCAATCGCTCCGGCCATCCCGACAACGCGAATCACATCGCCTGTTTGAGGTATTGGCTCATCCGCCGACCAAGGAAGTTGGAGGCTCTCCCACCCTGAACCAGTGAGAATTTGTAATCGCCATGGCGTATCGATGGCATTGCTTGCATCGGGCGCCGACTCGCGCGATCGAAGGAGCACAACCGGGCCGCGCGAAGTGCCCGCGGCTCCCACCAACTCCACTTGCCCCGGCAACGGCGGACAGACCTCCGGCCGGCCGGGCGGGTAGTCCCATGCGCCGCCGAGGCTTGGCGATGCGCTCAAGGTCACCACGCGCCGGATGTGATCTTCGCCGCTGCGTTCGGCCTGCAACACCAGCCACACGCGGCTCCCATATGCCGCGAGCGCCTCGGTCGGATGGGCGACGCTGGGCGCGATCCGGACAGTTCCCCATTCGCTGCCGCCTGTCGCGGTCTTCGCTCGCGGCGGCAGATGCAGCAAGAGCGTCGACTGGTCGCGGTCATCGCGGATCGTCACCCACCCGTGTGTGATGCGCGATCCGGCGATGACGGCCTCGGCGGGCGTGTCGGTCTGGCCGTACGAAGACGATGCGGCCATCAGGGCCGCAACGACTCGAGCGAGCACGGAGAGCATGGAGCGTACGGGCATCGGGCCATGATACGTCCCGCGCTCCGCCGCGCCCGACCCGCGAAGGGGCCGTGTTCGGTACGATGCCGCAGGTGTCGGCAGGATCAACCGCCAACCGGGTTTCTCGTCGGGTCGCCCTGGGCGCGCTGGGCGCCGGCGCGCTGGCGTGGGCCGCCTGGCCGCGTCCATCGCGCGATCGCGCCCGCGCGCCGCGCGGCCGCAAGGTTCTGCACTACTGGGAGAAATGGACGGGAGTCGAGGCCGTTTCGCTGCAGCACGTGATCGACGAGTTCAACCACTCGCAGCAGAGACTCTGGGTCGTCCTCGTGCCCGTCAGCGATATCTCCAGCAAGGCGATGGTCGCCATCGGCGGGGGCGACCCGCCGGATGTCTGCGGCCTGTTCAGTTACTCGGTCCCGCTCTACGCAGAGGCCGGCGCGGCGATGCCGCTCGATGAGTTCCCGCGGCACGACTGGTGCGGGCAGGACGGGTACCTGCCCAATGTCTGGAAACTGCTGACGCACGAGGGGCGGCCGTGGGCGGGCGTGAACACGTGCTACACGCTCGGGCTGTATGTCAACCGCGCGCACGCGCGCGAGGCGGGGCTGCCCGAGTCGCCGCCGCGAACCATCGCCCAACTCGACGCCGCGGCCGACGCGTTGACGCGCACCGTTGCGCGCGGGCGGATCGAGCGCGCGGGCTTCCTGCCCACGCTCCCGCTGTGGTGGCCGTACTCCTGGGGCGTGCTGTTCGATGGGCGGCTGTACGACCGGCAGACCGGCCGCGCCACGGCGGATGACCCGGGCAACATCCGCGCGCTCGAGTGGATCTCGACGTTCCCGCGCCGGTTCGGGCGCGAGGCGGCGGGCGCGTTCGCGCACACGTTCTCACGCAGCACACACTCGCCGCAGGACCCGTTTATCTCCGGGCGCGCTTCGATGATCGTGCAAGGGCCGTGGCTGGCGAACTTCATCGCTCGCCACAACCCGGGCCTCGACTATGCCGTCGCGCCCGTGCCGATCGCCGACGGCCTGCCCGACCCCGATGCGCCCCGCGGCCTCGTCGAGGCCGACGTGCTCATCATCCCGCGCGGCTGCAAGGACCCCGAAGCCAGTTGGGAGTTCCTGCGATTCATGCAGCGCGTATCGACGCAGGAGCAACTCGCGATCGCGCACTGCAAGAGTTCGCCCATGGGAGGGGGCGAGACTTCGCCGAAGTTCCTCGCGAATCACCCGAGCAGGTTCGTCGGCGTGTTCGACTCGGTGGCGCGCAGCCCCATGGCCGATTCGCTGCCGCCCACCCGCATCTGGCCGCAGTACGCCGACATGCTCGGCGGCGCGTTCGAGGCCGCGTGGCGCGGGGACGATGCCGCCGCGGCGCTGCGCGATGTGCAGACCCGCGCTCAGAGACTGATCGATGAATCCGTCAAGATGCGGGCGCGTCGGGCTGCGCGAGGGGGCATACCGTGAGCGGCAGGCCCGATCATCATGCCCGGACGGCACGGAGCGCCGGCCCACCGGTGGCGGGCAGCGCGGCCGCGTTCCTCTGGCTTGCGCCGTGGCTGACGGGCTTTGCCGTCTTCCTGCTCGCGCCCGCGGCCATGAGCGCGTACTACGCGATGACCGACTACTCGCTGCTGGAGCCGCCGGTGTGGATCGGCGCGGCGAACTTCGCCGAGTTGTGGCACGACCCGCTGTTCTGGAAGGCGTGTCGCAACACGGTCTACTACGCAACAGTGAGCGTGACGCTGGGCGCCGTGCTGTCGCTGTGCGTCGCGGTGCTGCTCGAAATGCACGTGCGCGGGCGCGGCATCGCGCGGGCGATCATCTTCCTGCCCACGCTTGTTCCGCTGGTCGCGGCCGCGCTGGCTTGGTCGCTGATGTACAACCCCGAGGCCGGGCTGATGAACCGCGCGCTGGCGACAATCGGCCTGCCGAAGATCAACTGGCTTGGCGAGGCGCGCTGGGCGATGCCCGCGCTGATCATCATGGGCCTGTGGAACATCGGCACGGCGGTGGTGATCTACTCCGCCGCGCTGCGCGATGTGCCGCGCGCCCTGTACGAGGCCGCGGAGATCGACGGCGTGTCGCGGCTCGGGCGGCTGTGGCACGTCTCGATCCCGTGCATCTCGCCGGCGATCCTGTTCAACGTGATGATCTCAATCATCTGGTCGCTGCAGGTCTTCGGCGCGCCGCAGATCATGACCGAGGGCGGGCCCGACCACGCGACCTATGTCTACCAGTTGTCGGTCTATGAGCACGCCTTCCGATACGGACGAATGGGCTACGCCAGCGCGATGGCCTGGCTGCAACTCCTGGCCACGCTCGGCATCGCCGCGCTCACGCTCGCGCTGTCGCGCAGGTTCGTGCACCACCGGGGAGCCGCATGAACACCCGCGCCCGAACTCCCCTGCCCGGACGCGCCGCGCTGACCGCGCTGCTGTGGATCACCGCCGCGGCGTATCTCGTGCCCCTTCTGGTCATGCTCACCGGCTCGGTGCGATCCGCCGATGCGGTGCTCGACCCCGACGCCCCGATCCTGCCGCGCATCGGCGATGCCGCGCAGGCCATCGACAACTACCGCGCGGTGTGGACCGATGGCACGACCGACTTCCCGACGTACCTGCGCAACTCCCTGCTGGTCGCCCTGCTGAGCACCATCGGCATGACGCTCTCCAGCGCGTGCGCGGCGTACGCGTTCGCCCGCATGCGTTTTCCCGGACGCGGCCCGCTGTTCGTGCTCGTGCTCGCGACGCTCATGATCCCCTCGACCGTCATCATCGCCCCGCAGTTCGTGCTCTTCAAGCACCTCGGGTGGATCGGCACCTTCCGCCCGCTGTGGGTCCCGGCGTTCTGCGGCGGGGCGTTCAGCATCTTCCTGCTGCGGCAGTTCTTCCTGACCATCCCGCGCGAACTCGACGAGGCCGCGGCGATCGATGGCTGCTCTCGCGCGGGCGTGTTCTGGCGGATCATCCTGCCGGTGGCGCGGCCCGCGCTGGTCGTCGTCGCGCTGCTGCAGTTCATCGGCTCGTGGAACGACTTCGTGGGCCCGCTGGTCTTCATCAACCAGCCGCACATGTACACCGTTTCGCTGGGCGTGTATATGTACCAGAGCCAGCACGGGCAGACACCCTGGAACCTGTCGATGGCGGCGAGCGTGATCGCGGTGCTGCCGGTGCTGCTGGTGTTTCTGCTGGCGCAGAAGGCGATCATCGAAGGCGTGGCGACGCAGGGACTGAAGGAATGAGGGGAGTGGGGAGTGCGGAGGCAGGATTTTGGATCTGAGATTTTGGATTGGGGATTGGAAGACCCAGGACCCAAGACCCAGGACCCTGGACCTCGCACCCAGCGCTCAGAACCAGACCTCGGGAACACCCGCAAGGCTGCCAACACTGCCAACTCCGGAAGTGGCTGCCTTAGCAGCCTTGCGGTGCATGATGCTGCGGCTTGGCCCGCCGTGCTTCGCGGGCCTGCCTTCGCATTCAAAGACCCGGACCCCGAGCGACCGTCACTTCTTTCCCGCTGCGGAGTCGGTCGCATCGTCATCGATCACCTCGATGGTCGTGACGGCTTCGATGCGCTGGGAGATGTTCATGCCGTGAGGACCGGCCAAGTCAATCGTCATGGCGTGCCGCACCAACTGCTTGCGGAGTTGACCCTTCGCCACATCAAACCAGATCTCACCGCTGCCGGTCCCATCCTTCATCGAGACTTTCATGTCGGACAGAACGGGGTCCTGCTCATCCTTGGCGGCTGGCTCATGGCCCACATTCATCGACAGGTCCACCTTCGCGACCTGTGAACCGGCCAAGTCCTGCATGCCCTTGTAGGTCATGGTCATGGCCTTGGTCATCGTGCCGATCATCGGGAGGCGAGTTCGGCTGTTCTGTGTCCAACTCTCGCCAACGCGCACCTCGTGGCTCGGGAAGGTCATCGCGTGCTGGTACATCATCTCCTGCAACCACTCCTCACTGAACATCCGATCAAACGGCGCCCGTGAGGCGGGGGGAAGGTCGTTCATGTAGCGCCGCATCTGGTCCAGCAGCTTCTCGAAGCCCTTCACGGACTTGATGGAACCATCCGGCCGCATGACCATGATCCACTGTTCTCCGACGATCGATGCCTGGGCCTTGACCGCCGGGTCCGAAGGCTTGGCCGCTTCCGGATCGCTGGAGTCGAAGGTCACCTTGCCCATCTCAGAGTCGGAGTCGATCCTCAGCGACTCATACAGGCACTCGAGCGTTGCCGATCCATCATCGGCGACCGATTGCACCTGCATTCGCACGACAAAGACCTCCTTCTTGCTCGACTTCATCGGGCCCATGGGCGAGGTCCCGGTGGACGCGGTCTCGGTCGTCTGGCGCTGCCGGATGACCTCACCTTCCTTCCACTTGTAGCGCAGCGCGACCGCAGTTTGGCCTTGCACCTCGGGCGTGAACGTGACGAGCATGGCCAGCGCGATTATGACCGTGGAGAATCGACCGATGCACATCTGAGTGAGACTTGTCATGGTGCCTCCCGAGCAGTGATCTGACCCCTCCGCCCCATGTTACCACATGCCCCGGCATGTACCCTGCGGATGCCCCAACCCTTTGACGAGGCCTTTGGTCGTTGCAAATGCCGGACTTCGGCCGTGTGAGACGCAAGGCTGCCAACACTGCCAACTCCCGAAGTGGCAGCCTTGGCAGCCTTGCCCCCCAACTCCCTACCCCCTCACTCACCCCCACCCTCCGCGTCCGGGCGATCATCGAGGGCGCGGCGACGCAGGGACTGAAGGAGTGAGGGAAGCTGGGCGCTTGGATTTTGGATTGGGGATTGGGGATTGGGGATTGGGGATTGGGGATTGGAAGACCCAACACCCCGGACCCCAGGACTCAGGACCCAAGACTCACGATCCGACCTCGGGAGTGTCCTCATTCCATCGCCGCGGTCCACGCGCCCTCCCCTCCGCTGAGCTTCATCACCGCGCCCGCCGTCCGCGGGCCGATGCGCACGTTGGCGCGTTGCTCGGCCAGCGCCGCACCATCCGCGCCGACTCGCCTCACCGTCACCTCCCCTTCCCACGCCTCATCGGTGTCGTTGATCGCCAGCACCACCGGCGAGCCATCGACCTCGTGGACCGTCAGCACTCGCGGCGACATCGCCCGCCGCGCAGCCTCCCACAGTGGCTTCTTCCGCCCCGCGGCATCGATCGCCGACCACGAGTGGCCCGCCCAGCAATCGTTGAGTTGCCAGAACAGCACGCCCCCGCAGCGCGGCCGGTTCGCACGGTGCCACTCGATGCCGCGGGCGACGACTCGGGCCTGAAACTCGTGCGCTCGCACCAGCCACGCCTCGAAGCCCGCGCCATCTCTCGGCAGACCCACGCCGCAATCCTCATACCACCGCTTGTCGCCGCCCGGCCCGCGCTGGCGACGGGCGAGTTCCCGGTGGCACTGGTCTCCAGACCAGTGCGGCACCGACACAGACACAACTCTGGAGAGTTGTGCCACCAAAGGGAACTGCTCGTTAAGTGTTTCGATGCACGATGGACTCTGCTGCCCGAACTCCGAGCAGAACCGCGCGACACCGCGCCCCCCGCCCCCACCACCACTCTCCGTCGGCGCGCCGAATCCGTTCCTCCACGCATCGACTTCCCACGTGTGCCGATTGCCGTGGTCGGGATCCAGCACATCGCGCTGCACACCGCGCTCATCAACCCCCGACCACGGACTGTTCGGCCAGTACGGACGCGATGGATCGACCTCCGCGCACACCCGCGGCAGTAACTCCAGCCAGAAACCGCTGCCCCACAATTGACCCGGCTTCAACCGCTCGCGCCAGCCCCACGCATCGTGCCCCCATATGCACTCGTTGCCGCCGCACCACAGCGCCACGCTCGGGTGCGCGCTCAGACGCGCGACCTGATACCGCGCTTCGCGCTCGACCAGCCCGCCCACTCCACCAAACGGCGGCTCTTCCGGGTACATCCCGCAGGCGAACATGAAATCCTGCCACACCAGGATCCCGCGGCGGTCGCACTCGTCATAGAAGCACGCCGGTTCATACTGCCCGCCACCCCACACGCGGAGCATGTTCGCGTTCATCTCGGCGGCATCGCGCACGCGCTGGCGGATCGTCTCCTCTGGCGCATAGCCCGCGAACAGTCCCTCGGGGATCCAGTTCGCGCCCATGCAGAACACGGGCTGCCCGTTCACACGCAGCGTGAACGCGCTTCCCCACATATCGCGCGAGGTGTCCAACTCCACCGTGCGCAGGCCGATGCGCCCGTGCCATTCGTCCAGGTGCGCGCGGTCATCGCGCAGCATCACGCGCACGCCGTAGCGCGGCCGCTCATCATCGGGGCTCTGCGGCCCGTATCCCCGCGGCCACCACATTCGCGGCGAATCGACCGTCAACTCCACGCTGCCCGTCGCCGTGCCGCTCGCCGCATCGACCGACAGTTCGCACTCGCCGCGCGCTGCGACAGCGCCGCGCGGGTCGTGCAGCGCGATCATCGCGCGCAGCGGCCCGGCCTGCCGCGGATCGACCGCCGCGTCGACGAGCACGCGCACTTCGGCACGCTGCGCATCTGCCCGCATCACCAGCGGGCGGACATGCGAGATACGCGCGCACGTCCAGACCTCGATCGTCGTATCGCGGGCGATCCCGACCGTCGCGATGCGCGGGCCCCAGTCCCATCCGAAGTTGCACGCGGGCTTGCGCATGAAGACGAACGGCTCCCAGCCCTGCGCATCACCGTTGTACGGCCGCGCGCCGAGCCGCGCTTCCTCCCCGCGGATGTGCTCCAGCGGCGGCGCAAAGCGGATCACCAGTTCGTTCGGCCCCGCGCGAAGCGCGCTCCGCACGTCGAAACGATGCGGAATGTGAAAACTCGCGGCATCGCCGATCGGCACGCCGTTGAGTGCCAGCGTGCAGACGGTGTCGAGCCCGTCGATCACCAGTTCAAGATGGTCGCGCTCGCCGATGGCCAACTGCCCCGCGCTGCAGGCCAACGCGCAGCGATACTCCCAGCGTGTGCGGCCGATCCACTGCACGCGCCGCTCGGCATCGCCGCGATCGGGCGGCTCGATGAGCCCGGCTTCGATGAGTGCGCTGTGCACGCACCCGGGCACGCGGGCCGGCACGCCGCAAGCCAGCCTCTCGCGGAACGCGGGCGTGTCGTACTCGGCCGGCAGCGCGACCGCCTGGGCATCCGCCGCGCGGATGGTCCACTCGAACACGGACAGCGAAATCAGCCTCGCGGCGGGCATCGGTGGTCCGGAGCGTAGCAGACCGCCGAAGGCCGCAAAAACACACGCGGCGAGCCGGTGTTTCCGACTCGCCGAAAGGCCCGTGAAACACGGGCGAAACTCTGCAAGTGCCCCCCGAAGGACTCGAACCTTCGACCCGCTGATTAAGAGTCAGCTGCTCTACCAACTGAGCTAGGGAGGCATTGCGCCGTTCGGAACGGCGATGGTCCACGATCATATGCGATCGGGGGCGGGGGCGTCCACCTTTGAGTTGCGGCAAGCCGTCGAGGGACGCGGGAGCAACGGAGCAACGGAGCAACGGAGCAACGGAGCAACGGAGCAACGGGCAACGGGGCGCGGGAGCAAGGGGGCAAGCGGGTGGTGACCGAGTCCGGGCGCGGCCGCGTGCCCGCGCGCTGGACACCCCACCACTCGCTCATCGCATCGACCGCTTACCCCATCACCCCGAGCCCCCCGCCCCCCGCGCCCCCCCGACCCCTCCTGCTACAACCAACCCGCCCACCCGTTCTCCCCCGCGCCCCTTCCTGACAACCGCCCCCGACCACTCCCAACACACCGCCCGACCCGGGTTTGACGGTTCCACGGCACGGGTCTATCGTGGAGGCCCGTGTTTGCCCGTCGCGGCGGCGTTTTGACGCCCCCGAGCGACACCGGGGCTCTGTTTGGGTGTTCCGAAGCCGCCGTCAGCGAGGATCGAACGATGCAACCGTCTCTCAGGCAAAGCCATGGCCGCTCGCGTCGGCGTCGTTCGCACCACGCGCTCGAGCCCGTGCATCCCACGGCGTGCCCCCTTTCGGGTCAGCCGAAGATGCACCACCGCGCCTGCAACGAGTCGGGCTACGTGCGTCCGGGGCTGAAGATCAGCGTGCCCAAACTCAAGATCGGCGAGAACAAGGACTGACGCGATGCGCATCGCCGTCGACGTGATGGGCGGTGACCATGCGCCCGACGCGATCATCCGCGGCTGCATCGGCGCCCTGC
This sequence comes from Phycisphaeraceae bacterium, assembly GCA_019636495.1. GTDB lineage: Bacteria > Planctomycetota > Phycisphaerae > Phycisphaerales > UBA1924 > JAHBXL01. The sequence goes on from JAHBXL010000009.1 coordinate 126,137, forward strand.
CCTCGCTCACCGCCGATGACCGCCTTGTCCTCGTCGGCAACCAGCGCGACATCGAGGAAGTGCTGACCGAGCAGCGGGTCTCCGATCCGCGGCTCGAAATCGTCCATACTTCCGAGGTGATCGGCATGGACGAGGCGCCGGTCGATGCCGTCCGCGGCAAGCGCGATTCCTCCATCGTCCGCATGATGCAACTCGGCTCGGTGAAGGCCGAGGTCCGCTGCGACGCGGTGCTCTCGGCCGGCAACACCGGGGCCTGCGTTTCCGCCGCGACCATGCACATGAAGCGCCTCCCCGGCGTGCACCGTCCGGGCATCGCGGTGACGTTCCCCTCGTTCGCCGCTGGGCCCGTGGTGCTCTCGGATGCGGGGGCGAACCCCGAGCCGCGGCCGACGCACCTGTGGCAATATGCGCTGATGTCCGAGACCTTCGCCCGCGTGGTGCTGGGGATCGAGCACCCGCGCGTCGGCCAGTTGAACATCGGGTCCGAGGAGGGCAAGGGCACGGACCTCATCAACGACACGCACAACCTGCTGAAGAAGACGCCGGGCATGAACTACATCGGCTACATCGAGGGCCGGGAACTCTTCGACGGCGGGGTCGATGTCATCGTGACCGACGGATTCACCGGCAACTCGGTGCTGAAACTCGCCGAGGGCCTGGCGCGGAGCCTTTTCAAGGCGATCGCGCACGAGGTGTTCACCCTCGCGCCCGACCTGGGCTTCCAACTCGAGCCCATCTTCAAAGAGATCTACCGAAAGAACGACTACCACGAATACGGCGGCGCGCCCCTGCTGGGCGTCAACGGTGTCTGCGTCATCGCGCACGGGTCGAGTGAATCCCGTACTATTGCCGCGGCGATCCGCAACTCGCGGGCCTACCTCATCGGCCATCTCAACGACGCGATCGTCAAGCGTCTGGCGGAGGTCGAGCACGTGGCCCGGCATGTCCCGGAACCGGCATGAGCAAGCCCCCCACCGCTGCCCCACCGACCGCACGCATCCAACTGCCGCGGGGCGCCGTTGGCGTCCGCATCGCAGGCTCGGGCATCGGCCTGCCGAGCAGGACGCTGACGAACGCGGACCTTGAGAAGGTGATGGACACTTCGGACGAGTGGATCGTCCAGCGCACCGGCATCCGCACGCGCCGCATCGTCGACCGCGAGGCCGGCGAGAGCGTCCTCTCGATGGCCGTGCCCGCGCTCCGAAACGCACTCGCCGATGCACGTGTCGACGCCGCCCAACTCGACCTCGTCCTCGTCGCCACCATGTGCCCCGAGATGGCCTGCCCCCCCACCGCCTGCCGCGTCGCGGCGGAGATCGGCGCGGGACGCGCAGGTGCGATGGATATCTCCGCGGCGTGCTGCGGCTTTGTCTTTGCGCTCAACATGGCGCACGACCTCATCAAGGGCGGCGCCTACCGCACCATCGGCGTGGTCGGGGCCGACACGCTCTCGAACTGGATGGACTACAGCACCGAGGGCCGCAGCACCGCGATCATCTTCGGCGATGCCGCGGGCGCGGCGATCCTCCGCGCGTGCGATGACCCCTCGCGCGGCATTCTCGCCCAGTCGATGCACGCCGACGGCGAGGGCTGGAAGGACATCTACACGCCCACGAACAAGCACCACTTCCCGCCGTGCATCGAGCCCGACCCGCGAAAGTTCGGCCACCTGCAGATGAACGGCGCGACGGTCTTCAAGTTCGCCGTCGGCACCTTCCCCAACCTCATCCAGGAGACGCTGGACAAGGCCGGACTCACTCCCGAGCAGGTGGACATGTTCATCTGCCACCAGTCCAACGCTCGCATCCTGCACGCCGCCCGCGAACGCTTCGGACTGCCCGAAGAAAAACTCTACGTGAACATCGACCGCTACGGAAACACCGTCGCGGCATCGGTGCCGCTGTGTTTGCACGAACTCCGTGCCGCGGGACGCGTGCGCGATGGGCAGAAGGTGATGTTCGTCGCCTTCGGCGGCGGGCTGACCTGGGGCAGCAGCCTTTGGCAGTTGTGATCCCCGCAACCCACCAATAAGCAGCCCGACCGAATAAGCAGCCCGACCGTCAGGGAGGGCGTCCGCGGCGAAGCCGCGGGTGCTTGATGCGGGCTTGTGCTTCCGTCGCGGCGAAGCCGCGGGTGCTTGATGCGGGCTTGTGCTTCCGCCGCGGCGGAATCGCCCTCGCTCACGCTCGGGCTGCTTGTTTCCCATACGCTTGCACTGCTTTCGCGGCCCTCCCCGCCGGTACAACTCCCCACATGCGCGCCCGCACCATCGCCATGTCCCTCCCGTTGGTTCTCGCCGCGTGCGCATCGCCCGAGGCCGCGCCGGTGCGCTCGCCCTGGATCACCCGCGCCGGCGTGGCCGCACACGGCTACGCCCCGCCGGGGGCGAATCTGCCCCCGCCCGCCGCGGCCGCGCTCCTGCCGGTCGAACTGGGCGCGGTCCCCTACGACGGCATCACGCTCCCGCTCGTCTCGCCCGATGCCCGCTTTGTCGCGACCCAGACCGGCGGCCTGCCCGATTGGGACGTGCTGCTGGCCGCGCCGGGCGCGGTCGCCGCGGCGGCGCTTCGAAACACGGTCGAGGTCCACGCCCTGCCCGCGACGGGCCGGCCTGTTGCGCGCCTCCCGGCGGGGTTTCTGCTCGGCCGGTCGGCGGTCGAGCAGGGCTTCCTGGTCGAGGTTCCCGGCCAGACGGGCGACTCCCGCCGCATCGGCCTGGCCCCCTGGGCCGCGCGCGGCACGGCCGACATCGTCTTTCTCACCCCCGATGCACCCGGCTCGTGCGCGGCGTTCGGGGTTCTCGGCCCTCGCGGCGAACTGGCCTATTGCCTGCGCGAGCGGGCCGATGGCCCGTTCGTGCTGCGCATCCGCACCGATGCGCTCGATGCGCGGAGCGAGCGCGAGTGCGCGATGCCCGGCGCATCGCTGCTGTTCCCGCTGTTCGAGGATGATGCGAACCCGCGCGCGCTCTACGCGCTCGCCGCGCCCCACCCGCGCGAGCCGCGCCTGCCGCTGCTCCTCGTGCGCATCGATCTCGATGCGCCGGGCGAGCGGCTGAACGTGGGCGCGGCCGCGCCGATCGCACAAAACTCAGGCCTTTTTGAGGCTTTTCAGTGCATCGCCGCGGCGCAGTCGCCCTCGCCCGCGCTCTCGGTCGGCGCGGCGAGCCGCCGCGGCGGCGTGCTGCTGTTCTCGCCCGGAGAGCAGACCACCGTGTGGGCGCGCCAGGGCCGCGACGACACGCTGCGCGCCCTCGCCGTGCACCCGGGGCTGCTCACCTCCATCTGGGGCGATGAAGTTGCCGAGGGCGGGCCGTGCATCGTTTCGTCCACCGCGGCCGACCTGGTCGTGCAGATGACCGGGGGCGACAGCGCGGGCCGGCAGACGACCTTCGGACCGCCAAGGCTGATACGTCCGGGAATATCCATCCCCCGGCGAACAGGGACGGCCGCGATGCCGTACATCCTTTTGCGCACCAGCGGCCCGGAGGCGGGGAAATTTTTGTTCCTGACCGGCCTGCGTTCGCCCACTCAATAAGGTGTCTGGGATGACCACGCCCCTGTTTCGGGTGTCTCTGTTCGGTTTTTGATTGAATCTAACCCCTGCTCTGGCTTGAATTTACAGCCAGTTTAGGGGTTGGGTGGGCCTCGGAACGTGAAGGAACGCGCAAACGTGGCAGCGAAATGCTCGAAAGGGTTGACAGACCACGTGCCTTGATGTATCTTCCACGCTGTCGTTGTTGTGGTCTTCCGTACTGCCCTCAAAAGATTTGAAGGAGATTCCTGTGAAGAAGATTGTTTTCTCTGCTCTCGCACTGACCGCTCTGGCTGGCGCTGCCCAGGCCCAGAACACGATCGAGTACCGTTGGGTTGAGCGTCACGGCCAGAACAGCATCGCCCCCGGTGCGGTTCCTGTCGCTGGCGCGACCGCCGCTGGTGTCGGCACCGGCACCGATGCGACGATCATCCTCACCCTCGAGGCCCGCGTCATCGGCCAGGGCAACGCCCTCGGCATTTCGTCCTTCGGTGGCGATGTGAACTCGACCGACCCGTTCAACCCGACCCGCAACACGGGCGGCAACACCCAGGGCTTCCTGAGCACGACCAGCACCCAGGGTGGCGCTCCCGCCGGCCTGCACGTGAACGCGGCCTTCGCGAACACCAACTGGGCTCAGTCGTACGCTCCGTACCCCGATGGTGACGGTGGCTTCTTGAGCACCGGCCGCGGCATCATGAACCCGTTCCGCCAGATCGCCAACCTCGGCGACAACGCCCAGGGCGTGGCGAACGATGCTGATGGTGCGACCGCTGGTCTGCAGAACCCCGCGAACAACGTCCTGCAGCGCCTCTTCGGCAACATGTCGTTCGGCGACTTCGGGAACAATGAGGATGGCCCGGCCCGCCTCGGCCTCGGCTCGTTCATCCCCCTGTTCGTCGTCCGCTACGATGTGACCGACCTGACCGCTCGCTCGCTGGTCATCTCGTTCAACGGCTTCATCTCGGCGTTCTCCGGCTACGCTGACGGCCAGCCCGTCGTCGCGGTCGCGGACACCGCGGTCTCGGCTTCCTACACGATCAACATCGTCCCGGCCCCCGGCGCTGCCGCGCTGCTCGGCCTGGGTGGTCTGGTCGCGGCCCGTCGCCGTCGCGCCTAATCACGCCTACTCATCCTTGAGTGGCAGTTGAATCTCGCAGGAGCCCCGGGTCACCCCGGGGCTCCTGTTCTTTTTGCCGGCCCCCGCACGGCTTCCCCTCTCCCCGCGACAGCGGGGAGAGGTGGCGAGGCCGTAGGCCGAGCCGGTGAGGGGTCCATCTTTCGCCAGGAAGCCCCTCACCGCCCTCGCGTCGCTCGGGCACCTCTCCCCATCAAAGATGGGGAGAGGGGAAGTACTTTGTGTTCCCCTCTCCCCGCGACAGCGGGGAGACGGGAATCAGCCGCCGTATCACTTCGCCTTCCACGCCGCCAGAAGGCCCTGCTCGCGCTCCGCCGCGATTCCCGAGCGCAGGCGGTCGGCCGGGGGCGGGGGCTGCACGGGCAGGCCCGCCGCGGCACGCTCGGCCGCGACTTCGCGGGCCACCTTCTCGCGCAGTTGCACCGCTTCGGGCCACCACGCCAGCAAGGCCCGGCATGTCTCCTCCGCGCTGCGGTGGCGCATGCCCGCCGCAACAGCCCTCGCCACGCTGCGCTGGTGGAAACCGGCGTAATCGCCCTTGGCGGGCAGCAGGATGGGCAGCGAGCCCGGCGGACAATCGTGGGCGGCCAACCAGTCATAGGGCACGTGGGTGAATGTCGCATCGTCCTTGTTCCCCGTGGCCTTCGACGCCGCGAGGCACGCGGCCATCAGGTCGGCCACGGGCAGTTTCGCGGCGGGGCCGGTGGCGTTGAATGTGCCGAAGGTCCGCTGCTCCAGGCAGTGCAGCGCGAACTCGGCCAGGTCGCGCACATCGATGAACTGCACCGGGTCGCTCGGCTCGCCGGGAACGAGCACCTCGCCGCCGCGGCCGGTGCGCACGGGCCAGTAGGTGAACCGGTCGGTGGTGTCGCCCGGACCGACGATGAAACCGGGTCGGACGATGGTGACGCGGCCGGGCATGGCCTTCTGGGCGGCCTGCTCGCACAGGGCCTTGAGCGCGCCGTAGTGCCGCTGCACGTTCTCGTCGGTCGGGTCGCCCATCGTCGCCAGCGTGTCGGTCTCATCGAGTCCGGGCTTGCTGTTGTCGGCGTAGACGCTGAGCGTCGAGATGAACAGGTACTGCCCGATGTTGGGCGCGAGCAGATCGGCCGAGGCCTTGACGATCCGCGGGACATAGCCGGAGTTGTCGATCACCGCGTCCCAGGCTTTGCCGGCCAGTTCGCTCAGACCCTTGGGGCTGTCGGTATCCTCGACTTCCCTGCCATCGACGACCTTGGATTGCGCGTGCAGGTTGGGGTCGCGGTTGCCGTAGAGGTGCTCGACGCCGCCCGGCGCGCCGACGTACTTCTCGCGGCGGCCACGGTTGAAGAGCGTGACCTCGTGCCCCCGCGCGATGGCGAACGCGGCCATCCACGGGCCGATGAAGCCGGTGCCGCCGAGGATGAGGATGCGGAGTTTTTTCGCGGGGGCGATGCGCCGGGCGAACAGCGTCGCGCCGGTGGCCGGGCCCGCGCCGGCCAGCAGAACCCCCGCCGCGGCGGCGGACGACTGGAGAAACTCGCGGCGAGACGTGTGGCTGAACGCGATCATGTGAGGCTCCGGCGCGCGCGGCGGCGCGGCGCGTGTGGGCGGAATGGCGGCAGAGAACCCGGTGCGACGTGCAACCGGTGCGTGCCGGCTCGGTGTATGCTCCGCGGCGGCGGGAGTTGCGGAAACTTCGCGCGGGCGCGATGGTGAATCATGAACGATGGACAATCCGGCGGAACCCGTGACGGATGGTCGGCGCTTGCGCGTCTCATGGCTTTGAAGAGAGAGGAACTGGCCCCCGCGCTGCTGTGCGCGGCGTATTTCTTCTGCCTCCTGCTCTGCTACTACCTGCTGCGGCCGGTGCGCGAGGCGTTCGGGATCAGCCGCGGGTATGAGAACCTGCCGTGGCTGATGACCGGCACGCTCATCGCCATGGCGCTGGCCAGCCCGCTGTTCGCGGTGTTCGCCTCGCGCGTGCCGCGGCGGGTGTTCGTGCCGTGGACGTACCGGTTCTTCGGCGTCAACATCGTGGTGTTCTGCGTGCTGCTGCTGGCATCATCGGGCGCAGCGCGGACGAACATCGGCTACGCGTTCTACATCTGGCTGAGCGTCTTCAACCTGTTTGTCGTGTCGGTGTTCTGGGCGGTGGTGGCGGATGTGTTCGGCCCGGACCGCGGCCGTCGGGCGTTCGCGGTGGCGGCGGTGGGCGGAACGCTGGGCGCGATCGCGGGCGCATGGGCCTCGAAGCACCTCAGCGGGACGATGAAACTCGATGCGCCGTACCTGCTGCTGCTGGCGGTGGTGCCGCTGGAGTGCGCCTGCCAGTGCGTGCGCCTGCTGCGGCGGTGGTTCGATGAACGAGCCGGCGCGCCCGGCGACGGCCGACTGGCCCGGACGGCCGAACCGACGGGCGACCCGCTGGCCGGATTGAAACTCATCGCCGCCTCGCCCTTCCTGGCGACGATCGGCCTGTTCATGCTGCTGTTCACGACCGCGGGGACGCTGCTGTACATGGAGCAGGGACGGGTGATCGGCGCGGCCTTCGCCGATGAGGGCGACCGGCGGGCCGCGTTCGCGACCATCGACATGTGGGCGAACATCGTGACGCTGTTGGCGCAGTTGTTCCTGGCGGGGCGGGTCATGCGGGTCCTCGGCCCGCGGGGCGCGCTGCTGATCCTGCCGCTGGTGTATGTCGGCGGGTTTGTCGCTCTGATCCTTGCGCCGGTGTACGGCACGATGGCGGTGTTCCAGGTGGCGCGGCGGGGCCTGCACTACGCGATCGACCGGCCGGTGCGCGAGTTGCTGTTCGCCCATCTGAGCGCCGATGCCCGCTACAAGTCCAAGACGTTCATCGACACGTTTGTCTATCGCGCCGGCGACATGGTCGGCGGTTGGACACCCATCGCGTTCAAGTCGCTGGGCCTGGCGACGACGGTGGTTGCGCCGGTCGCGGCGGGATTGTCGGTGGTGTGGCTGGGCGTCGCCGCGCTGCTGGGGTGGCTGTGGGCGCGGGAGCGGCCGACGGCGGGGTGAAGGGGTGTGGGGGTCGTGGCTCTACCGGTCCGCGCGGTCTCGCCGGGCGATCCGCCGTGCGATGCGCACGCCGCTCTGCAGCGCGCCCTCCATGTAGCCGACGAACTTGATGCAGGTGTGCTCGCCGGCCAGGTGCAGCCGGCCGTCCCAGAGAGGCGCGTTCAGGCGCGGGCCCAGCCGCGTGACCTCGCCCGGCGCGGGGAACGAGTAGCCGCAGCGCGCCCACTCATCGCCCGGCCAGTCCATGAAGCGCGTGCCCCGCAGGTTCGCGGCGCGGTTGGTGTACACCGCGCCGAGTTCCGCCGCGTACACGCGCTCGCGGTCATCGGCATCGCGGCCCCGCAGGCGTTCGGCCCCCGGCCCGCCGGAAAACGCCGTCAGGCAGGCCTCCGGTTCGGCGCCCCCGCCCGGCGCGCCGTGCTGGCCATCGGTCGCATCCCACGTCATGCCCACTTCGCCATCGGTCATCATGTCGGCCGAGAGGCCATCGCGCTCCCAGAATCGCGAGCGAACGTGCGACAGATGCTTGATCGCGCAGCCCATCTGCGGGGCCAGGTCCGCGGGCAGGGCCGGCTCGAAGCGCACCCGCGGCCAGACCGTCGGCGGCGTCGCCAGCACGGCCTGATCGCCCATCCACTCGCGCCCATCGGCCGCGCGGATGCGCACGCCGTTCCCGGCTCGCTCGACCGATTCCACCGGCGCCCTGGTGGAGATTCGCGCAGGACCGATGCGGTCGGCCAGCGCGCGGGCGAGTTGCGCGTTCCCGCCGCGGCAGCGGTAGGCCTCGCTGTCGGTCCAGTACTTCTCGAACCCTCCAGCGCGCACGCACGCGAGCAGGGCGAGATAGGACTGCCGCTCGGGCGCGACGGCGTTGTCCGCCGCGAGTTGCGCGGCGAGCCCCGCGCTGCAGAGCGGCGAAACGTCCTGGGCATCGATCCACTGTCGCACGCTCCGCGCATCGAGGATCGCGGCATCGGGCGATCGCCAGGGGAAATCAGGGTTCACGGGCAGCGCATCGGCGTTGATGGCCGGGAGGGCCCCGGTCATCTCCTCCCACAGTTGCTCGGCCTGCGCGGCGGTCAGCCTGCGACCGCCGAGCACGACGGGGAACTCGCCCTCGCTCTCGGTGACATCGGTGAACGCGAGGTTGAGCCGCGCGGCGTAGGCGATCCACAGCGGGTGGTTGGCGCCGATGAGTTCGCCGCCGCCCTCGATGGTGCGCCCGGGCACGAAGTCGTCGAACGTGAGCACGCGCCCGCCGATGCGGTTGCGGGCTTCGAGCACGAGCACGTCGTGCCCGTCGTTGAGCAGTTCGTGCGCGCAGGCCAGGCCCGCCAGCCCCGCGCCGATCACGATGATGCGCTGGTCGGCCCGGCCGCGCGCTGCGCCCAGCGCGCCCGGCCCGGAGAGCATGAGCGCTGCGCCCGCGGCCATCGAAGCGCGAAGAAACTCGCGGCGTTCCTCGTCGGTCGGTTGCGGGGCGAACCGCCGCGCAAGCCGCGCATACAGCGAGATCGACATGCGCCCTCCCGGTCAGTCGTTCCCAGGCCAGCCCGCGTGCACGAACTTGCCGTCACGGTGGAAGACCTCGCCGTCGGCTTCGATTGTCCCGCCGCGGCGGAGATCGCAGACCATGTCCCAGTGCAGGCCGCTCTCGTTGGTGTTGCCGCTCTCGGGGTATCCGGCGCCGACGGCGGCGTGGAAGGTGCCGCCGATCTTCTCATCAAAGAGCGTGTTGCGGCTGAACTCACGGATGGCGTAGTTGGTGCCGATGGCGATCTCGCCGAGGTTGCGCGCGCCTGCGTCCTGGTCGAGCATCTTGAAGAGGAAGTCCTCACCCTTCTTCGCGCTGGCGTTCACGACGCGCCCGGCCTTGAACTCCAGCCGCACGCCCTCGACCTCGCGCCCCTGATAGACGGCGGGGTAGGTGTAGTTCACGTGGCCATCGACGCCCGTCGGCCCGGCAAAGACCTCGCCATCGGGGAAGTTCTCGCGCCCGGCGCAGTTGATCCAGATGCCCTTGGACACATCGACGCGCAGGTCGGTGCCATCATGCCCCCCCGCCCCCGCGGCCGCCGGCACACGGAAGCGCAGGTTCTTCCTCCCCTGCAAGTACTCGCGGACGCGCTCCTGCCGATCGTGCACCTGCTCCCACGCCGCGACCGGGTCGGGCAGGTGCAGCAGGCCGGCGCGGAAGACGAACTCCTCGTACTGCCGGAGCGACATCTCGGCGTCCTGGGCAGCGCCATCGGTGGGGTAGGCGGTGCCGCACCAGCGCAGGCCGCCGGGCTCGCCCTTCTGGGCGCGGGCGGCTCGTTCCATGAACACTTTAAACCACGGCTTGCGCGATGACTGCTGGGCCGCGACGCGGGCCGGGTCCACGCGGCTCAGATAGCGGCTGTTCACCTCGGCCCACAGGCCGATGTGTACGTCCTGCGTCTGCACGCGGTGAAGGTCGATCGGCGATACGAACGTGATCTGCTCATCGCTGCCCTCGGTCAGCAGCAGTTCGTGCAGCGACTCGGATCGCGGCGTCCAGAACGGGTGCCCGCCCGCGCGCAGCACCGATGCGTACAGGGCCTCGATCAGCGGCATCGCGCCCGGTTCGGCCTGGATGCCCACGACGTCGCCGCGGCGGACGCGGGTCGAATATCGAACGATCACATCCGCCAGTTTCTCCAGCCGCGGGTCACGCATCGGGGCCTCCTTGGTGTGGTCGCAAGCATACCGCCACGAGCGGCACCCGGGGGCTGCCGCGATCAAAATTGCCCGCGAGCCGGATGGCGCGGACCGCAAGGTCACTACCCTGTTGGGTTCGCACGATTTCGACGAGATCGCAGGAGCCAGAACATGCAACGCACCGAACGAATCATGATCTACGCCGTGCTGGCCGTGTGCCTGGTGCTCGGCTTCCGCGCGGCGCAGTCCGCCCCTGCGAACGCCGGCCAACCGACGGCCCCTCCCCCCATTGCCGAAGCCCCTGCGGCCGCGGGCCGATCCGACGATGATCCCGCGCCCGCTCGGATCGCCATGTGCGACATCTACGACCTGATCGAGAAACTGGTGGTCGGCGACCGGTTCGAGGCGACCCGCAAGGCCGAGGAAGAACGAATCCGCCAGCGCCTCAAGCCGCTTGAGGACGACATCTCCGCGCTGGAATCGCAACTCAAACTCGATGACCCCGATGACCCCGCGGCGCAAGCCCGCGCACGCGACTACCAGAAGCGCCGCAACGACTACTCGCTTCTCCGCGGCCAGGCGCAGCAGGACTTCAACGACTTCGTCGCGCGGCAGTACATCGAGGCGTACGACAAGGTCCGCGCCGCCGCGGCGGAAGTCGCCGGGCGCCGCGCGTACACGCACGTGATCGCCTCGCGCCACGCCGACCGGGCCATCACCGCGACCGACCCGGAACGGCTGGTTGAGTCTTTCCTGGGCCGACCCGTCGTCGTTGCACCGGCGGAGAGCGACATCACGGCGGAAGTCGCCGCGGGACTGAATCTGCGGTAGGCGACGGTCGCACGCGACACTCGCCATCGCGTTTCGAGGTCACGCGCTGAACCACGCCGAGAGGAAGGCGAAGATGTCAGGCACATCGGTGGTGCCGTCGCCATTGAAGTCGGCATCCGTGTTGAACCAGTCGGCCAGGAACGCGAAGATGTCCTGCACGTCCACGGCGAAGTCGAGGTTCCAATCGGCCACGTGCGTGAAGGTGAAGAGGACCTGGCCGTCCAGGTCTCCGACCAGCACGCGCAGGCCCGCGCCCGGTGCGCCGACGCTCAGCGTGTCGAACCAGCCGGTGGCCGAGGCCGCGGCGAAGAACGTCACCTGTTGCCCGAGGAACACGCCGAAGTTCTCGGCGTGCTCGATCCTGAGCGTGCCCGCGAGCACCGCATTCCCGGAGATGTTCACGTACCCGCGTTCGGTCGCGCCCGAGCCGCTCAGCAGCGTTCTCAGCACGCCCGATGCGGTCTGCTCGTAGAGCACTGGCGCGAACACCGCGCCAGTCGCGACCGAGATCATGCCGTTGTTGATGAACACGCCGCCGATGCCGCCGGGGTTGCTGGTGAATACCGCGCCATCGGCCAAACTCAGCGTGCCATCGACCCGCGCGAGATGGTCGAGCGCGCCGATCCACCCCGCGCCGGAGATCGCAAACGTTGTGTCCACGCCGATCACTCGGATCTCCGCGCCGTTGAGGAACAACTGCCCTGCGCCGCTCACGCTCCAGTGGCCGCCGGTGAACGTGAACGTCGCGGCGTGATAGTTGGGCATGAACATCGCCGCGAGCACGAGCGCGCCGCCGGTGATGGTGATCGGGCCGGTGATGCCGAGCCCGCCCGCAGGGATGGTGTGCTGGCCGCCGGCAAACCGCACGCCGCCGGGGCCTTCGAGGCTTGAGCCGGGCATGTGGTACCACATCGCCGCAAAGACCAGCGTGTCGGGCGGGATGACGTGAATGATGCCATTGTTGGTGCCGGGCACGCCGATGATGAACTCGCCGGTGTGGATGGTGATGAGCCCGTCGTTGTTGAACTCGTTGGTCCCGCCCCCATCCATCACCTCGATCGTCGGGTCGGCGTAGATGTTCAGCGAGGCGGTTGCGCGGTTGTTGAAGATGCCGCCCATCATGATGATGCAGCCGCCTGTCCAGTTGCCGGCGGTGGAGAAGTTGTCGAGCGTGCGGGCCAGCAGTTTGTCGCCACTCTCGAGGTTGAATGCCGCGTTCTGGTCGATGATGGTCGTGCCCGTGCCGGTCATCGAGCCGGCGAGCCACGTGAACACGCCGGCGAAGGTGATCGTGCCGGGCCCGGTGATCTCCCCGCCCAGCGCCAGCGTGAAGCCCGCCAGGAACGTGAGATTGCCGGAGGCCGTGAGCACGCCCGTCAGTTCGACCACGATGTTGCCATTGAACGTGTGATCATCAGCATAACTGATATGGTCGCGATAGCGCGTGTCCGAACCCGGGGTGCTGGTGACATCCAGATTCTCGCCAAACGTGGCATCCGAGCCCTGCTCGAACACCAGCGAGCCCTCGTTGATGAACGACTCGCCGCCCACTTCGGCGGAGACCACCTCGACTGTCCCGGTGATGGCGAAACTCGCGCCCGCGGCATTGACGAACTGCCCGCCCGACAGCAGCAGGCACCCGCCCGTCCAGTTGCCGGCAAAGCCGTTGCTTGCCAGCCGCGAGAGCGTCATGACATCGGTGCCGTGCAACGTGAGTTGTGCCGCGGCGGTGGTGGAGCCGGTTCCCGACTGCGTGCCGCCAAACCAGTTGAACGCAGCGCGAGCCGTGATGTGGCCGGTCCCGTTGAGCGTGCCGCCCGGGTGCAGGTTGATGACCGCGAAGAGATCGAAGTTCTGGTTGATGGTGATGGTGCCGAAGATGTCGAGCGTGCCGCCATCGATCGGGTTGTCGATGATGATCGGCCCCGGCCCGCGCAGGTTGTCGCCGACTCTCACGATCCCGCCGGCACCTGTCGGTCCATTGTTGAACGTGATGGCAGGTGGGATATCGAACGTGCCAGTACCCGTGAGCGCGAGCGTGCCGTTGTTGAAGAACACCCCGCCCGCCGGGTTGAACGGGAACACGCCCGGGTTGCGGATGGTGAGCAGGCCGTTGTTGGTGGTCAAGCCATTCAGCGCGCCGCCGACATTCGCGGCGGGGCCATCAAGCGTGAACGAAGCGCCAGTTTCCAGCGAGAGCAGGTTGGTGCCGCTGGGGAAGGTCATCGTCCCGCCGACGATCCATGTGCCGCCGACCAGCGCATTGCCCACGACCTGCGCGGGCAACTGCGGCAGTGTCAACTGCGCACCCGCAGCGACCGAGAAGGTGCCCATGTTGGAGGCATTCGGCAGGTGCATCGATCCCGCGTTCACGGCCATGACGGCGTCGGATTCACTGAGGAACACACGGACCCGGCCCCAGGTGTTGACGCCGAAGTTGTGGGAGACTACGCCGCGATTGATGAAGTCGAACTGGCCAGCCTGGAAGGGGACCGAGAGACTGGCGCTGCCGGACTTGATGAAGGTGCCCTCGTTGATGAACGTGGCAACACCAGAGTTCAGTTAGATGTAACTGTGCGGCCGCGGCAGCGGCACGGCGAACTCGAAGTGTGCGCCCACGTGATTCGTAAACGTCCGGCCACCGAGCAGCTCGATGTCGTTGTTGTTCCAGAGGAAGACGCCGAAGTTGTCCGTGTTCCGGTGATAGCCGCCGCGGATGTGGTTGACCGTTGCGGTGGATGCAAAGGTGAGCGTCCCGTTCCCCGTCGCCCAGTTGTCCCACGTCACCGCGCCGGTGAAGGTGAGATCACCCAAGCCGGTCAGGATTGCGCTGACTGCAACTTGACAGTCAAAGACAAACGACCCCGCGGCAAACGTGTGCGTGCCGCCGACGAACAGCAGGTCTCCGGCCCCCTGGATCACCGACCCCGCGGCGTGCGTCGAACCACCCTCCAAGCGGAAGAACGCGCCCGCGTCGATGTCAATAAGACCCGCGTTGGAATCGGCGGCGTTGCGAGCGGTGATCGTTCCGGCGTTCACGTTGACGATGCCCGCGGCCTCGTTGGTGAACACCGCCGGGCTGCCGTTCCACCCGAATTCGATCGTCCCCTCGTCCATGTTGATGACGCCGCGGTTGACGATGTGCAGCACGGCGAGGTTGTGCTCGTTGAGCCGCAACTGGCCCGCTCCCGACTTGGTGAACGTCCCCTCGTTGATGAACGACGCGGTCACCGTCGCACCGTTGGTGTTCAACTGTCGGGTGAGGCTGCTGCTGACGTTGAACTGCCCGCCCGCCTTGTTGGTGAACTCCACGCCCGTCAGCAGCTGGACGTCTCCGCTGCTCCAGTTGACGATCCCAAAGCTGTTCAGGTCTCGACCCAGGGTCCGGCTCAATCCCGACAACGCCACCACCGCCGTCGATGCGAACGTCGCCAAGCCCGTCCCGGTGATCGTGCCACCGTCCCACGTCACCACACCGTTGAACGTCAGATCCCCAGCACCCGTCAGAGTCGCACTCCCAAGCGTGTACCCCGCACGGAACTCGCTCGCCTCGTTCAGCGTCAGCGTCCCCGCCGTGTGCGAGATGCCGCGTTCGCTCATCAGCGACCGCACCGTGGTGGTCTGCGTGATCGTGATCGTCGGTCCGGCGGCAACATCGATGATCGCATCATCATCCGGTCCGGGCAGCACGTCACCGACCCAGTTCGCGGCGAGATGGAAGTTTGTTCCCGTGCCTGTGGGTCCGCCGTCCCAGAAAACCGCCGCGAGGAAGAGACGCTGTTCAAGCGACTCAAATTCCAGTCGGGCAGGAACCTGCCCACGTCTGCCGCCGCGGCGGCAGCGCCCGGCAGCCGCGCGCTCGGCTCGGGCGCACAAGGCCCGGCCGGAACGTCCGAGAATCGAGTTTCGCTCTCCGGCGCTGTGCCGATCCGGACTTCCGCTGGGCAGGTCATCTGGGCGCATCGCTCCTCCACGAACAAACGGTGTACGAGTTCACCTCGCCGCGGCGTCGCGGTCGGTTGCATGCCCCCCTTCGCGTCCCGCGGCGACTTCAGGCGACCAGAGGCGCTTCGCGCGGGCCCCGCGTCCGGCCCTCCTGTCCGAGTATCGTGCGGACGATCACGATCCACGGAACCTCTGGGTGGTGTTTGGGGGGCTCGTCTTGACGCATCGCTCGCTCCGAACAGCGGGCATTCCAGACTACCACACCCAGAGCACAGAACAAGTGCATTTCCCTCCGAGTAACGCGCAAATGGAAGCCCCCGCGCCACCCGGCCAGTCTCGGCTTTCTCCGCCAAGCCTCGTACGCCGCCGTCAAGCCGGATATCTCCATGACACGCTGCGAGGAAGATCCGCTCGCTTTGCGCTCATACCCGGCCACGCAACCTGCACCCCCAAAAAGATCAACGGCACCGTGCAAGACGGTGCCGTTTCCCGAAGTGACCCCATGGGGATTCGAACCCCAGTTTCCAGGATGAGAACCTGGCGTCCTGGACCAGACTAGACGATGGGGCCGGTTGTCAGAGGCCCATGGTATGCCCGCCGCGGCGGCGCGGAAAGGCCGGAAACCGTGCTGAAAGGCCCTGCTCACACCGCCGCGAGCGTGCGGCGCAACTGCGCGAGCGCGTACACGGCGGCCTCGGCCTCGTTGTATCCGACGACCGCGCCTGAGTCCGCGCCGGCGTTGTCGCGCCACGAAGCGCGATAGCAGGAGTACTGGTCGATGCGCCGGATCTCGAGTTCAAAGCCCGCCGCGGCGAACTCCTGCCGCACGCGGGCGACTGTCGGGTAGGCCCGGCCATCGGTGTCGTAGGCACAGCCCGCCGAGTCGAGGTCCGACCAGCCGGTGGCTCGGAGTTCATCCAGTGCGAGGTTGAGTCCCATGGCCGCTTCCTTTCCGGGAGCCGATCGAGCCGGCCGCGCGGCGAAGCACAAAGCGGCTGCGCGGGGCACGACGGGCCATGGTCGCGGTGCCGCGGACTCAAGGATTCCCAAGGCCAAGTGTAGTCGGCAATCCCGGCCCTCATCCACACATCGCGGCGGAGCCGCCGCGGCCGAGTGGCCCGAACAGGGTTATTCTCGGACGCGGGCGCGGCCGCGAAACGCGCCACTGATGCCCCGGGAGCCAGCACCGCTCACACGATCTCGAGGATCTCAAACTGCTTCAGGCCTCGGGGCCCACGAACGTTCACCGTCTCGCCCACGCGGGCCTTGAGCAGAGCCTCGCCGAACGGACTGTTGAGCGTCGCCTCGAAGTACTCTGCCGCAGCGCCGGTCGCCTCGCCGACCAGCCGCACCAGTTCCTCCTCATCGGAACCGACTTCGCGGATCTTCACGATCGCACCCACGAACACCACGCCCAGCGTCTTCTGGCTTTCGTCCACCACCTGCACGACGGCCAACCGCTGCTCCAGACGACGGATCTCGGCTTCTTCGAAGCCCTGCTGCTCGCGCGCGGCGTGGTAGTCGCCGTTCTCCTTGAGATCGCCCAGTTCCCGCGCCTCGGCGATGCGCTTGGAGATCACCGGCCGGTTCTCGACAAGGTGCTGCAGACGTGCCTGCAGCGCTTCTTTCTCTTCGCGTGTGACCATTTCCATCGCCGCGACCTCCTCGCCGCCCCCACTCCCACCAAACCACCCAACCCCCCGCCCGGAACCGCAAGGCGACCCGAGCCCTCTTCCCGACGCGTTGCCATCTGGCTCCAGAGCCCGCGCCACGCGCGGCCCCGGGATGGATACGAGCCCGACCCCCAAGACAGTTCAAGCAAACAACGCGGGCGGAATAGGCCATCCGCCCGCGTCGTGTATCGGTCAATCTAGGCCCGATCCTCGCCCCGTGCAAGCCCGGTACCGGGCCGCGGCGCGGGGGCCGTACCACGGGGCCACGCCGCGGCGAGCAGCCAAAGCACTGCCGCAACGCCGACCACGGCGACAATGCCCGCCCACTGCGCTGCGCCCGCGGGCCCCTGCGGGCCGGAGAATCCCCTGCCAGTGAGCGCGCCAATCGCCGTAAACGGCGACAGCACGGACCAGGAGGCTGGGTCGGCGGCATCGGGCCCGTGGACCGCACGACGCGCCAGGCCCAGCAGCGGCGCGCCGCCCGCCAGCGCCAGGCACGCGAGCATCCACAGGGCGCGCGACCAGTTGCCCGGGCTTGCGCCGCGCCACCGTTCGACGGCCAGCGCAAGCGCTTGCACGCCGCCGATCAGAATGACCCACGCCGCGGTCAGCACGCTGAGCGCGGCGACGATGTTCAGCGGCCACTGCGCGAGCATGATGAGCGGCCAGACCACCATCTGCAACGGAAAGAGCACGACGACGACATCGGCCGCGACAGCGCGAACCGGCGCAGCGCGGGGCGCGGACTGGCTGAGTCGGACCATCGGCCACAGGACGACGGCGCCGGTCATGACGACGACGAGCATGACCCGCGCGGCGGGGCCGTAGGTCGACGATGACACGGCCGATGACTGCGCAAGCCAGAGCACACTGCCGGCGACCGCGACCAGGACATACAGCGTCCAGAAGAACGCGAAGACGCGCGGCTCGCCGCGGCGGTGCTCCCACGGGTCGCGCGGGGCCGTGCGGCCGACGGCCATTGTCCCCAGCGCGAGGTCGCGTTCGATCGCCGCGATGAGCGGGTCGGCGGCGATGTCATCGCGCTGCGCATCCATCGGCGACGGCCCGTCGCGCGGGAACTCGTCCTCGTGCATGCCAGGGCGCGGGTCGGGGTCCATGCGATGAGCGTACCCACGCCGGGAGACCCTGGGCCGGAGGGCTCAGCGGCTCGGGCGCTGGCGCGGCAGCGCGGCCTCGGCGACGTGGATCATGCCGCCCGCCTCGGAGCGAATGTCGACGACGGCGCGGCCCGCATCGATGCGGCCGAAGGTCGCGTGGTACCCCGCGAGTTGCTGGAGTTTCTTCGTCGCCTTGGCCTGCCCTGCGGAGAAGCCGTCGAGCGGCCCGCCCCAGATGATGCGATTGCCCAGGTCGGTGACGATCACCAGTTGTCGGCCGGTGGACATCTCGGACACGTCCACGCCGTAGACCTGCGAGAACCCGGGGATTCCGCGGAGTGCATCGAGCAGCGCGAGACCCGCCTGCACGTCGCCCCCGAGCCAAGGCCGGCCGAACTCGGGTGCGGGGTGCGCCGCGCCGACGATGACGCGCATCTGCGAGCCGTCACGCCGGTATGCGGGCTGGAGCAGCACACCGTCCGAGGCGACGAGGTGATCGATGTCTCCCACGCGCACCGCCGCGACCGGCCTGCGCCACGCGCCGCGGACGCGCACGACCCCGTCGGCCGTACGCTCGACGCGCACGCCGCCGGCATCGGTGTCGAACCATCCGGTCATGAGCAGGGCATCGTGCGTTGCGACGAGGGCGTGGGGATCGAGCGGGTTGCGCCCGACCTGCCGCTCGACCAGCCGCTCGAGGCTGGCGCGGGACTCAAAGTCGAGCCAGGTGCTGCGCGGCGAATCGGCCGGCGCGCCCGCAGGCAGCGGCGCCAGCGGCCAGTGAATCTCGATGCGCGGGTCGGCCGCGCGCAGCGTCGAGGCCCGCGCGGTCAGTTCGTCGTGCCCCGCGACGAGCACGCCGATGACGGTCGCCACCAGCGCGACGGCGATGAACGTCCCGGCAGCGTGCAGCAGTCGCGCGCGGTCGCCCAGCGCGGCCCGCACACGTGCCGTCGCCGTGGGCCCTGCCGAGTCCTTCCTGCCGTTTCCGCTCTTTGCTGCCATCGTGACCGTCCTTGGTCTGCGAGGTTGAATCGGGTATCACACGCCCGCGCCGGCGCGTCGCTCGCCCCGCGCGCCCGCGTGGTCGCGCAGGGCCATCCGCACGAGGTTGCCGCACACATCCGGCATCGACAGGCCCATGTGCGCCGCGGCCTTGGGGACCAGCGAGTGATCGGTAAACCCGGGCATGGTGTTGATCTCGAGGAACCACGCCGCGCCCGCGTCGTCGAGCAGGAAGTCGGCCCGCGCCACGTGCCGCACGCCCAGCGCGCGGGCGATACGGACCGTCTGCTCCTTGATGCGCTCGGCCAGGCCCGGGGGCAGCGCCGGATCGAGCACATAGCGCGTGTCGTTGCGCGTGTACTTGGCCTCGTAGTCGTACAGCCCATCGGCCGGGACAATCTCGATGATCGGCAGGGCCCGGCCGTCGAGCAGGCCGACGGTCAGTTCCCGCGCCCGTCCGCCGGACCCGCCGACCAGCGGCTCGATCATGTACGCCCGCGGCGTATCGGCCTGCTGCGCCTCGTCGGCGATCGTCGCCCGCGCATCGGTCCAATCCTCCGGCGTGCGGCAGAGATACAGGCCGATGGTCGATCCCTCGTGCACGGGCTTGATCACGACGGGCGGCGGCATCGGGCAGACGGGGTCGCGCCAGTCCAGAACGTGCGCGGCGGGCGTGGCGATGCCCAGTTCCTGCGCGACGAACTTGGTGGCGATCTTGTCCATCGCGCGGCGCGCAGCGCGCGACATGCTGCCGACAAACGGCCGGCCATCGGATTCGAGAATGTCCTGCAGCGGCCCGCCTTCCCCCCACCCGCCGTGCAGAGCGGGAAAGACCACGTCGCCGGGCATGCGGGCCAGTTCATCGGCGGTGATGCGCTCGATGGTGCGCCGCTCGACGGCGAATCCTGCCGCGAGCAGCGCGTCGGCGATCGCGCGGGCGGAGTTGAGCGACACATCGCGCTCGGCATCGGGCCCGCCGCCCAGGACCAGGACTCTGTCCGCGCTGTTGGTGCTCATGCGCTGCGCCTCCAGACGACGACCTCGGGCTCGATCTCGATGCCGAACGCATCGCGCACACGCCGCCGCACCTCGTCCATCAGTTCGATGACGTCGCGGGCCGCGGCGCCCTCGCCGGTGACGACGAAGTTGGCGTGCCGCTCGCTGACGCTCGCGCCCCCGATGCCCAGCCGCTTGCACCCCGCGCGGTCGATGAGCATCCCGGCCGAGACGCGCTGGCCCGCCGCGCCGATGCCCTCGACATCCGCGGCGAGCACCGGGTTCCTGAAGAAGCACCCGGCGGACTGCTCGGACATCGGCTGGGATCGCTTCTTGTAGGCCATGACTTCCTTGAGCCGCGTTCGGAGCGCTTCGGCGTCGCCCTCGGGCAGTTCGAGTTCCACCGAGACAATGACCAGCCCGTTGAGCCCCGAGTGCCGGTAGCGGTAGTCGATCTGCTCGCGTGGAATGATGACTTCTCGGCCATCGCGCGTGAACGCCCGCACCGATCTCACGACGTCGGCGAACTGTCCGAAGGCGCCGCCGGCGTTCATCACCGCCGCGCCGCCGATCGTCGCGGGAATGCCCCCCAGGCCCTCAAGCCCGGACCGGCCGCGCCGGACGGCCTCGACGACCAGCCGCGGCAGGTCGGCCCCGGCCATCGCGATCACCCGATTCGAATCGGGCACGAACGTCACCTCGCGCATGCCCGGCTCGGTCATCGCGACAACCAGTTCGCCCACGCCGTCATCATCGACCAGCAGGTTCGCGCCCTCGCCGAGCACCCGCATCGCCGGATCGATCTCCAGGCATCGGCGCAGTTGTGCGGGGCCCATCGGGCGAGCGAGCCTGTCCGCGCGGCCGCCCACGCCGAACCACGTCGGGATCAACGCGTTGTGTTCGATCTGGAGTTGGTCGGCAAGGGTGGTCATACTGGGGGCGTAAGGCGTGATGAACTGATGAGGTGATGAGGTGATGAGGTGATGTAGTGTTCGGGTTCCGGGTTCCGTGAAGTTCAACGAGATCCTGTTGCGGGCGCGATCAATCCAGAATCCCCAATCCAAGATCCAAACTCAGTACTGTCTCAGCGGCGCAGACAACCATCACTCACCCCCACCCCTCACTTGCCCTTCAAGAACCCCCTCGCCACGGTGTCCACCGGCCCCGCGCCCATCACCACCAGCACGTCCTCCGGCTTGCACACCACTTCGAGCGCTTCAACAATCGCCTCGAACGGGTACAGGTGCATCGCCTGCACGCCCCGCTGCCGCAGTTTGTCCACCAGGTCCGCGGCGGAGACCTTGGTCTTCTCGATCTCCGAGTCGCGCACGAAGTAGATGTGCGGCACGATGACCATGTCCGCCTCGTTGAACGCGGTCGCGAACTCCTCAAGCAGGAACCGCGTGCGCGAGTGCTGGTGCGGCTGGAAGACACAGATCAGTCGCCCGCCCCGCTCCTGCGGCCGTTCATAGTCGCGAAGGGCCCGAAGCGTCGCCGCGACTTCCGTCGGGTGGTGGCCGTAATCGTCGTACGCACGAACCGTCCCGCCCCGCGGCAGCGTGCGCTCCCCCAGCAACTGCATCCGGCGTTCCAGCCCTGCAAAGTCCGACAGCGAGCGGCCGACGGAGTCGCCATCGGCGCCGCACAGGATCGCCAGCGCCGCGGCGGTGGCCGCGTTCATCGCGTTGTGCTCGCCGGGCATCCGCGTCACCCACGCCGCGACCAGGCCTTCACCCTTGCGAACCAGCCCCGTGCGTCGCGAGCGCGGGTCGTACTGCACGCTCCAGTCGGCGCTGGGCGAGAAGCCGATGGTCTGCACTTCGCACATCAGGCCGGCGGTGATGCGCGTGCGATGGGCGCACTCGTGGGCGATCAACAGCACGCCGCCGCGGTCCTTGCCCGGCAGCAGTTGGGCGAACTCCGCGAACGCTTTCACCACCTCGTCGAGCGAGCCATAGACGTCGAGGTGATCGGCCTCGACACTGGTGATCGCCGCGATCCGCGGCCGGTAGTTGTGAAAACTCCGGTTGAACTCGCAGGCCTCGGCGATCAGCAACCCGGGCTCGCCGCGCTGCAGGCCCGCGGGGATCACATCGGCCCCAAGCAGGAACCCCCCTCCTCCACCCGCCCCACCCCCCACGGCTCCGAACTCGGCCAGTTGCGGGCAGTTGGCCCCGACGATCACGCCCGGCTTCAGCCCCGCCGCGCCGAGCACACAGCCCAGCATCGCAGTCGTCGTGCTCTTGCCGTGCGTGCCCGCGACACACACGCCTGTGCGACCGAGCATGCACCGCCCCAGCGCCTCGGCGTAGTTCAGGTGCGGGATGCCCCGCCGGTCGGCCTCAAGAAGTTGCGGATGGTCGGGCTTGATCGCGGCGGAGGCAACGACCAGGTCGCACGATTCGGGCAGCGGACCGCTCTGGTCGAACGCGACGTGCACGCCCTCGGCCCGCAGCGCTTCGGTGAACTGTGAGCAACACGCATCGGACCCCGAGACCGTCGCGCCGCGGCCGCGGAGCATCCGTGCAAGGCCCGACATGCCGCACCCGCCGATGCCGATGAGGTAGATCGACTTCCCGCTCGGGTCGAACCGGTCCGCTGCGCCATCCCACCAACCGCGTGGTCGCGCACCGCTAGCGCCCCGCGCGCCGGCGAGTTCACCGGGCGGGGTCGCGATGGACGACGGTCCGACCTGGGGCGACATCACGGAAGTTGTAGGCATCGGCGAGGTGTATCGGATGAACTCGTTTGCCCGCGTGAAGCAGGAACATCGGCGGGCCTCCCGGGTCGCGCTGCGGTCCGGCCGGCACCGCTCCCCAACATCCCGGCCAGAGAAAAGCGACAACGTGCCCCTCGACCGAACACGCCATCTTGCTGCCGGTTCCTCACCCGCCGACCGAACGGAGACGCATCCGTCCCACGTCAAAACAGATCCGGGAGCGGGTCTTCCGGTTGCAAGCCGGTCGGCGGCTATGCTGCGTTCCCCAATGCCCGCTGACCCCACCAGACCCGACACGGCCCCGCTGCCATACAAACTCGCCTGCCTCTGCGACCTCCGCGACCGCGAGGGACGCGTGCTGCTGATTCGGAGGAGTCGATCCCCGAATCTGGGGTTGTGCTCGCCCATTGGGGGAAAACTCGACATGCACACGGGAGAGTCGCCGGCAGAATGCGCCCAGCGCGAGATCCGCGAAGAAGCGGGCATCGAGGTATCGATCGACCGCCTGCACCTCGTCGGCCTGATCAGCGAGAAGGCTTTCGAGGGAAAGGGGCACTGGCTGCTGTTTTATTACCGCGTGCTCGGGCCAGTCGATGTCCCCTCCAAGGCGATCCCGGAAGGCACTTTGGAGTGGTTCCGCCCTGAAGAAATCGAGACCCTCCCACTGCCCGAGACCGACCGGCAGATCATCTGGCCGTTGATCCGCGCACACGAGGCCGCCAATCCGGATCGGCCCGGCTTCTTTGCGCTGCACATTGATTGTTCAACCATCGGGCCCGATGGCCGACCGGCCATGACCTGGTCGGTCCAACAGCACGACCCGCTCGCCGCCATCGGGTTCTCGGCCCTGCCACGAACCAACGCCCCTCGCTGATCCGGCACCCGCCCGCGCCAGACGAGCCGGCGATCGCCGTCCGGGCCCGTTCGGCTCAATCTCCGGGCCCCATCGACCGATCCGAACTGGTTGAATCGACCCTGCGGCGACGCCGCGGACTAGAGCACCAGCAGCGAGGCCGAACATGAGCAACGTGAAACCCTCTGATCGTCGGCGCGGTGGCCGTCTGGTGTGCGAGGGCCTGACGTGCCAGTTCGGCCACGTCGCGGACCTGTCGTGCACGGGCGCGAAGGTGTTCAGCAAGAAACTTCCGCCGATGGAGGTCGGCGATGTCGCGCAGGTCCGGTTCTCAGGGCTCGGTCCGGAGTTCGTGCTGCCGGCACAGTTGGTCCGACTCATCAAGCGTCCCGACTGCTTTGAGTGCGGCTTTCGGTTCTGGAGTCTGAACGAAGTACAGAGCCGCACGCTCGGGCAGATGGCCCGGGTCGCGGCCGACCGCCGCAGCATCCGCATGGCCGTGTGAACCGCGGCCCAAACTCCAGTGTCTATGAGCGGCTGACCTCGCCCAGCAGGCGGTGGTCGCGCCAGGCCGGAAACTCGGCGCGCCATGCGCGCAGCGCGGCCAGATCAATCTCGACACTCAGCACGCTCTCGTCCTCTCCCGCCTCGGCCAGCACGTCCCCCTTGGGCCCGATGGCCAGCGATGCGCCCGCGTAGACCAGGTGCGGGTCGCGCCCCGCGCGGTTCACGCAGAGCATGTACGCCTGGTTCTCAATGGCGCGGGCAATGCTGAGCGTGCGGCGGTGCGCAGCACGCGGCAAGGGCCAGTTGGCCCCCAGCGCAAACACCTCGGCGCCCATCTGCATGCCGCGGCGGAAAAGTTCGGGGAATCGCAGGTCGTAGCAGATGGCCGGGCAGACCGTCGTGCGTTCGTTGGAATCGGCCGCGACGGAACTCGAGGGCCCGCGCATCCACGTGTACGTCCGCACCTGATCGCCGCCGGAGAAGAACTCGCTCTCGCGGCCATAGGTGAACGGATGGACCTTGTCGTACTCGCAGAGCACTTCACCAGCGGGCCCGACGACCGAAGCGCGGTTCCGGCCGCGGCCGTCGGGTCCTTTCACCGTCCGGCTGCCGTGGATCGTCGCGCCGAACTGCTGGGCGAGTCTCACAAGAAACTGCAAGGTCCGACCATCGGCGTCGTTGGTCTTCGAGAGGTTGAACGAGAAACCCGTATCGAACATCTCCGGCAGCACAACAAGGTCGCCCGCTCCCACCGCGGCCGCACCGAGCAGATCGCGCACCCGCGCGAAGTTCGCGGCCTTGTCTTCCCAGGCGATATCGAGTTGGACGAGGTGGGCAAGCATGAATGTCGGATGTCGGAGAAAGCCCAATCGTACACGATGCCATGACCCATCCCACTTTCCACTTCTGCCACCCCTGCAACCCCGGCCGGTTGAATCCCAACAACGTGCAGCCATGATCCTCCTGACCAAGAACAACCCCTTGCAGCACCCGAATCTGACCCGCGAACGCGACCGCCGCGGCTCGCGTATCACTCTCCCGCTTCGAGAACACCTCGTGACGACCGCCGCGCAGTCCCGACCGCTCCTGCTCCTCGCCAGCCGCTCTCCGCGGCGGCAGGAACTGCTGCGCGCCGCCGGCATCGACTTCGTCGCGGCCCAGCCCGCGCTCGACGACGGCGACCTGCATCCCGGCGAAGCCGATGCGCAGCGATGGGTCGCGGCGATGGCGTACCTGAAGGCCGCCGCGGCGGTGCGCCAGGGCCTGCACACCGCGCTCGACACCTCTCGCCCGGTGGGCGTGGTGCTCGGAGCCGACACGGTGGTTTCGCTGCGTGGCCGGATCATCGGCCAGCCGCGCGACCGCGCCGATGCCGAGCGCATCCTGCGCGAACTGGCCGATGCCGAGCACGACGTCCTGACGGGTGTGGCGATGCTCTGCCCGGCGACGGGCCGGCGCGACATCTGGACCGACCGCGCTCGCGTCGAGGTCGGCCCGATCGCGGATGTCGAGATCGAGCGTTATCTCGAAAGCAACGCCTGGCGCGGCAAGGCCGGAGCGTACAACCTGTCAGAACGTATCGCCGCGGGCTGGCCGATCCGGTATGAGGGCGACGCGGGGACCATCATGGGCCTGCCCGCGGTCGCGGTCGCTCGACGGCTGGATGCCTGGTCGCGGGGTTGAAGCAGCGCAAGGAGCCCGGAACAAGCCGCTCCGCGAATCCGCGCTGGCCTTCGGCGTGCGCGGCTCGGCCGAACGGCCCACTGCACCGTGCACGTCTCCCATGTTTGCTCCGGCCCCCTAGCATCACGCGTGAGTCCCGTTTTTCTGGCCGCGAACACGATGCTGCCCGCGTGGGTTGTGCTGCCGATCGGGTGTTCGGCGCTCGTTGTGACCGCGGCGCACGTGCTGGCGTTGCAGGCCTCGGACGCGCCGGCGAGGCGCAAACGCATCCGCACGGCCAACGGCCTGCTCATGATGATCATCACCGCGCTGCTCTGCTGGGCTTTGGGCGTTGCGCCCGTGGTGAGCAACCCGGCGACCACCCCCGGCGACACGCGGACATTCCTGCTCGTCTGGTCGGCGATCATCACGCTGGTCGCGCTCATGGTCGTGCTCGCCGCGATGGATGTCGCCTTCACCGCACGGCTCGCGCTCTCGGAGCGCGGCCGCCTTCGGCGCGAACTGCGCGAGGGCACGCGTGCTGCTCGGACCGATGCCGCGCCGTGACCACGACACCGATCAACCCGTCCGCGCCGCGCCGCGGGCCGCTGCCGGGCCTGCTCGGTCGCGCCGCCGCGCGCGTGTATGCCCTCGGCATCGCGCGGCACAACCGCCGCTACGACGCCGGCCGCGGCGTGAACACGCTGAGCGTGCCGGTCATCAGCATCGGCAATCTCTCCGTCGGCGGGACGGGCAAGACGCCGATGGTCGCGCACATCTGCCGCGTGCTGCTGGAGCGCGGCATCCGGCCGTGCATTGCCATGCGCGGCTATGCGCCGGGCCGGCGCGGCGGCGCAGGGCAGGAATCCGATGAGGCCGATGCCTATGCGCGGCTGTTCGATGACGCCGTGGACATCGTCAGCCGGCCCGACAGGTACGCGGGGATACAGGAACTGCTCGCCGAACGGAGTTCGATCGGGCGCGATGCCGCCGAGCGCGAGCCGCCGCCCGCGCCGGGCGCGGTGGTGCTCGATGACGGCTTCCAGCACCGGCAGATCGCTCGCGACCTGGACATCGTGCTGATCGACGCCTCACGCAGCCCGTTCCACGACCGACTGCTCCCCGCGGGGTGGCTGCGCGAGCCGGTGGAATCGCTGCAGCGCGCTTCGTGCGTCGTGGTCACGCACGCCGAACTTGCCAAGCCCGATGCGCTGCACGCGCTGGAACGCGACATTCACCGTGCGCACGGCCGACCGCCGATCGCGGTCACGCGCCACCTGTGGACGGCCCTGCGCGATGCGGACGACATGCCGCGGCCGCTCGATGCGCTCGCGGGCCGTCGCGTGCTGGGTGTGTGCGCGATCGGGAACCCCGCGGGCTTCGAGCATGCGCTGCGGGCGACGGTCGGCGCGGCGGGCCCCGCGCCGGAGGTGATTGTGCTGCCCGACCACGATGCCTATGCCGCCACAACGATCAACCGCATCGCCGACGCCGCGCGACGGATCGACGCGGAGTTCATCATCACAACCGACAAGGATTGGTCAAAACTGCGCAACATTCCTCGCGGCAAGTGGCCGTGCCCGGTGGCGCGGCCGGAACTCTCGCTGAGTTTCCTCAGCGGGCGAGAGGAGTTGGAAGGGGCGGTGATCGACGCGGCATCGCCGCGTTGATCGGTCATCGTTCCGATCCGCACTCGGGGCAGCGAATCATCTCAGGACCGAGCGGGTAGCCGCACTTCAGGCATCCGCCCTCGCGAGCGCGGCGGGCCTGCCTGCGTTGACGCACGATCGCGAATAGAACCGGCGTGGCGAGAACCACCATGGGCAGCCAATACGGAATGTCGAACATCCGGGCGGTCTGCGCGCCGCCGACCATCAGGCCGGGACCAAGCCCGAGGAATCGCCATCGCCCTCGCGTCATATCGGCCAGGTCGACCCACGGGTACCAGTCGTTCCGAATGCCCGAACGCGGGAAACTCGTCGCCTTCCAGCCGAGTTGGCTGTCGAAGCGGTTCTTCTCGGATTCGGTGCTCATGATGCTGAGGTACTCCGCCCGGACGAGGCGAAGCCAGTGCGGGCCGGTCTGGACGCTCCTGGTGGTCATCGTGAACTCCCAAGCGCCCATCTGTCCATCGGGCGTCTGGGTGTTGCGGGCAACTGAGCCGCGGGCGTGATTGAGCGCAAAGCAGCGGATCGAGGAGAGAAACCAGAGGGCAGCAATCAGCGCGGTGACCAGAACACATGCGGCCACAGGGGCCCTTCTCAGCCGATCACGCCAATCCTGCGATCTCACCTTTCCTCCAAATCAGTGATTCACCCGATCCTGCTCTTCCCACCCATGTACGGCCGCAGCACCGGCGGCACCGTGACCGTGCCATCGGCGTTCTGCCACATCTCCAGGATTGGAATGAGCAACCGAGGCGATGCGGCCACGGTGTTGTTCAGCGAGTGGCAGAACACCGTTGCACCCTTGCCGCCCGCGCCACCCTCGCGATAGCGCATGTTCAGCCGGCGGCACTGGTAGTCGTACAGACGCGAGGCCGAGTGCGTCTCTCCAAACGCCCCGCTCGGCACGCCGTCTTTGCTCACCTCGCCGCGGCCGGGCATCCAACTCTCGACGTCGATCATGTCGGCGTTCTTCACGCCAAGGTCGCCGGTGCAGCACTGCAGCAGCCGGTACGGCAGCGCGAGCGACTGCAGGATCTCCTCGACGTACCCGATCATCTTCTTGTGCCACGCGCGGCTCTCGGCCTCATCGGCCCTGCAGATGACCACCTGCTCGACCTTGTCGAACTGGTGGATGCGGTAGAGCCCGGCGGTGTCCTTGCCCGCCGCGCCCGCCTCGCGCCGGAAGCACGTGCTCACCGTCGTGTACTTCAGCGGCAACTGCGCCTCATCAAGAATCTCGCCCTGGTGCAGGCCCATCAGCCCGACCTCCCCGGTGCCGGTCAGGAACAGGTCGTTGGTCTCGCCGCGGCGGCTTTCCTCGATGTGGTACGCCTGCTCGCGTCCGGCCGGGAAGAACCCGGTCCCCACCATGCAGTCCTCGCGGACGAGCACCGGCACGCTCATCGCCTTGAAGCCCTGCTTGAGCGTCATGAAGTCAAAGGCGTAACGCAGCACCGCGTTGTGCAGCAGGAAGCCATCGCCGGTGAGAACGTAGGACCGCGTCCCCGCCATCTTCACGCCGCGCTCAAAGTCGGCCAGGCCCAGGTCGCGGACAAGTTCCAGGTGGGTCTTGGGCCGGAAGCCGCGGTTGGCTTCGTATGACTTGTTGGTGTCGAACCCCCAGGGACCATCTTCGTCTTGGGTGGGCCGGTTCTCCGAACCGGCGTTGCTGACAGTGCATTCACGAGCAATGCCCGGCGCGGAGTGCCGGGCCACCAAGGCCGGCGGGTGCCATCGGCGGATCTCAATATTGTCCTCGCTGCCCTTGCCCACGGGCACATCGGCATCGGGCGGAAGGGGAACCGTCAGCAGGATGGCCTGCAGGTCGGGATCGAGCAGGGCCAGACGCGTCTCCAGCGCATGGATCTTCTCTTTCAGCGCGGCGGGTCGGGCCTTGAGCGCATCCAACTCGGCCTCAAGGCTCGCCCGCTCGCCCTCGGCCGCCTTCTTGATCTGTCCCGCGAGTTTGCCGATCTGCGGGCCCAGTTCCTTCTCGATGGTCCGCTGCTGGGCCCGCAGGTTCTCCTGCTCGGTCGCCAGGGTGCGACGCTGGGCGTCGAGTTCCAGCAGATGGTCGATGTCAACGCGCATGCCCTTGAGTTCGCAGCCGCGGCGGTACTTGTCGGGATTCTCTCGGAGGTCGCGCAAGTCGATCATGGGACGCGAGTGTAGGGAACCAGCGGCCAGTCCGGGCCCGCGTGTGGTGGCGTCGGCGGGGCAAGGACCGATACCATGGTGCTGACCAACGGACGGCCCGCCATCGGCGGGAGACACTCGGCCACGCCCACGCCGGACCGAACGCCGACCGCGGCGAGACCGGCAATCACGCAGGACGCGCGAAGCCCCATGCCGCGGATGTTTCTCACAACGACTGACGGCTCGGGCCGCGAGTTCCCGATGGGCGAGAAGCCGATCACGATCGGCCGTTCGCCGGAGAACGTCCTCAGCGTGAACGACACGCTGCTTTCCCGGTTCCATTGCGTGGTCGAGCCCGCCCCGAGCCGGCCCAAGGGCGACACGTTCTCCGTCGATGAAACGGGCACAACCGAAGCCGCGACCTGGCACCTGCGGGACCTGGGCTCGCGCAACGGAACGCGGCTGAACGGTGTCCGCGTGACCGATTCGATCCTGCGCCCCGGCGACGTGATCAAGATCGGCACGCACTCGTTCATCGTGCAGGCCGAAGAGTCGCTGGCGGAGCGGCAATCGGCCGCGCGGGACGCCGCGGCGACCGCCGCGAGCGGCGGCGCGCAAGCCAGGGTTCCCGACCCGGTCTGGGTCATTGATGTGACCGAGATGATCAACATGCTCCCGCCGCGGAACAGCGGCGCGGACGACCGGCTGGAGTTGATCGACGGGCGCGGGCGTTCATCGGGCGCGCTGGCGAGCGACAGCGAGGGCTCGCGCGCGGTGCGTCTGCTGCTGCTCGCGGCGTCAAAGGCCCGCGCGACGGACATCCATCTCGAGCCCCGCGGCGACTGCTTGCAGGCCCGCATGCGCGTCGACGGGCAGATGCTCAGCGTGGTGCAGATTCCCAACGGCGTGGGCGACCTGGTGTACGGCCTGATCAAGACCGCCTGCCAGATGCGGCCCACGGGGCGCGAGGCGGTGCTGGATGGGCACTTCTCGGCCAAGTTCCCGGCGGATGCCACCGGGTCGGCGCGACGCGTCGATTATCGCGTGAGTTTCACCCCCAGCGTGCACGGCCAGAAACTGGTGATCCGCGTGCTGGACATGCGCGACTCGCCGCGCAGCCTGACCGAACTGGGCCTTGCGCCGTACATGTACGACCGGGTGCGGAAGGTGTGCGAGCAGGAAGCGGGGATGCTGCTGGTCTGCGGGCCCACGGGCTCGGGCAAGACCACGACGCTCTACAACGCGCTGCGCGTCATCGACCGCGAGGCACGGAATGTCATCACCATCGAGGACCCGGTCGAGTACCACCTCGAGGGCGTGACGCAGATCCCCATCGACGACAACAAGGGCAACACGTTCGGTTCGCTGCTGCGCAGCGTGCTGCGGCAGGACCCCGATGTGATCCTGCTGGGCGAGATCCGCGATGAGGAAACTGCGCGTACCGCGATGCAGGCCGCCGTGACCGGGCACCTGGTCTTCTCGACCGTGCACGCCAAGGACACGATGAGCAGCGTGTTCCGCCTCATCGACCTGAAAGTCGAGCCGTACCTGGTGGCCAACTCGCTGGAACTGGTCCTGGCGCAGCGCCTGGTGCGTGTGCTGTGCGACAACTGCAAGCGACCGATCCGCGTGACCCCCGGCCAGGCCACGCGCATGGGCCGGTTCCTCGAAGGCCAGACAGAACTCTACACCGCGACGGGCTGCGCCCAGTGCCTGCGCACGGGCTTCCGCGGCCGGCGCGCCATCTATGAACTGCTCGACTTCACCGACGAACTCCGCGACGTGATCATCAAGGACCCGACCATCGCCGCGATGAAACGCGTCATCGAGCAGGGCCTGTTCACGACGCTGGTGCAGTCGGGCTGGGTGCTCGCGGCCCGCGGGATCACGACTCTGGACGAGGTGGACCGCGTCGCGACCTCGAGGTAGCGGCGACTTTGGATGTCGGATCTTGGACCGGGGACTGAATCTCCGCAGGTATTCCGCACTCCGCAATCCAAAATCCACAAATCCAAACTTCCTCCCCGACTACCCTTGGTCGATGAGCACACCCACCCACGCGCCCGGGCGCGAGACCGGCGAGATCGCCCTCCACGAAGCGAAGATGCACCTGTATCGGCCCGGCGAACCGGTGACCGCGCGGATCACCAAATCCGAGACGTGCACCGCGCCCAAGGCCGCCGGTTTTGTCCGCCACGTCGAGTTCGATGTCAGCGGCACACTGCTCGCCGGCAACGTCCTGCCCGGCCAGGCGATCGGCGTGATGGCCCCCGGCCACGACGACAAGGGACGGCCCCACGCTGTCCGGCTGTACTCGGTCGCTTCGCCCACACGCGGCGAGGACGGCCGGGGCAACGTGATCTCCACCACCGTCAAACGCACCATCGACGAGCACTGGGAGACGCACAAACTCTTCCTCGGTGTCGCATCGAACTTCCTGTGCGACCTGCAGGTCGGCGACGAAGTGAAACTCTCTGGCCCCAACGGCAAGCGGTTCCTGCTGCCGCGGGATGTCGGCGCGCACGACTACCTGTTCTTCGCGACCGGCACGGGCATCGCGCCGTTCCGCGGCATGGTGATCGATCTTCTGGAGAGCGGCGCTGCGAGCAAGGTCACGCTCGTGATGGGCGCGCCCTATACCACCGACCTGCTCTACGACGTGTTCTTCCGCTCCAAGGCCGCGGAGCACAAGAACTTCCAGTACCTCACGGCCATCAGCCGCGAGAAGCAGGCCGATGGGCACGACCGCATGTACGTGCAGGACCGCCTGACGACCGAGCGCGAGCAACTGCTGCCAATGCTGGCCAGCGAACGCACGCTCGTGTACATCTGCGGCATCGCGGGGATGGAGATGGGCATCTTCCAGCAGATGGCGCGGCTGCTGCCGCCCTCGGCGCTGGAGCAGTACATCCAGGCCGACGACGCCGCGCTCGCGGATGTGAACAACTGGAGCCGCAAGATGCTGCACAAGCAGATCAAGGCCACGCGGCGCGTGTTCCTCGAGGTCTACGCCTGAACCCGCTGCGAGCGCCACATGATCGCCCAACGACTCGCGCCCTTCGGCACCACCATCTTCACCGAGATGACGCTGCTGGCCAACAAGCACGGCGCAGTCAACCTCGCCCAGGGCTTCCCGGATTTCGACGGACCATCGTTCTTCCTTGACGCCGCGGCCGAGGCGCTGCAAGGCGGGCAGAACCAGTATGCGCGGATGTTCGGCCTGCCCGCCCTCAACCGCGCGCTGGCCGACCGTTGGCAACGCGCGACCGGCGCGGAGATCGACCCCGATGCGCAGGTGACGGTGACCAGCGGGTGCACCGAGGCGATCGCCGCGGCGATGCTCGGGCTGGTAAACCCGGGCGACGAGGTCATCCTGTTCGAGCCGTTCTACGACTCGTACCGCGCGAGCGTGGCGATGGCCGGAGGCGTGCCGCGCTTCGTGACGCTGCGCGAGCCCACCGGCGCCCCGCGCGACGGCCTGGCCGCGCCCGGCGCGTTCTGGTTCGATCCCGATGAACTCCGCCGCGCGTTCTCCGACCGCACGAGGCTGATCCTCATCAACACGCCGCACAACCCCACGGGCAAAGTGTTCACGCGCGAGGAACTGACGCTGGCCGCCGATCTCTGCACGCGGAACAACGCAATCGCCCTGACCGATGAGGTCTACGAACACCTGACCTACGAACCCGATCAGCCGCACATTCGCATGGCCACGCTGCCGGGCATGGCCGAGCGCACGCTCACGCTCTCGAGCCTCGGCAAGACGTTCAGTCTGACGGGGTGGAAGATCGGCTGGGCCATCGGCACGCCGGACCTCACGCGCGCGGTGCGCGCGGCGCACCAGTTTCTCACGTTCGCGACGGCGACCCCCTTGCAGGCCGCCGCGGCGAGCGCCCTGGCGCGGACCGATGACTGCGACCACGCGATCGGATCGCTGGTCGCGGATCTGAAGGCGGCGCGCGGCCTGCTCGCGGGCGCGCTCGCGCGGCTTGGGTTCGGTGTGCACATCCCCGCCGGGGCATACTTCATTCTGGCCGATTTCACCCGTCGGCCCGGCGCCCTCCGGCCGGACAACGTGCCGGACGACGCGGCGTTTTGCCGGTCGCTCCCTGCCGCGGCGGGCGTCGCCGCAGTGCCGCCGAGCGTTTTTTATCAGAACCGCGGGCTCGGGGCGGGCCTGGTGCGCTTCGCGTTCTGCAAGCGGCCCGCGACGCTTCACGAGGCCGTTCGCCGACTCGGGGTTTGGGCAACCGACCGACGAGCCGATCAATAACAGTCCAGAACGCGACGACCGCACGGACCGTTGCAGGCCGCACGCCGCGCCCGGTTGCGCGCCGGCACGCCGCACCCCGTCGCGTCCCCGCCCGTATCGGAGAGCATGATGCCCCACAGCCGCATCCGCCGCAGTTTGTCCGCCGCCCGTCGCGCCCGGCTCGGCTCGCCGTTTGCCGCCGTTCCCGGTCCCGAGCAACTCGAGCCCCGACTCGTGCTCGCGCTCACGCCGACGGCGGAAGAGCAGTACATGCTGGAACTGCTCAACCGCATGCGGGTGAACCCGTCCGACGAACTCGCGTTGCTCACGAGCAGCCTGACCGGCGTGGCGATGTCGCAGGACCCCGACATCAACGCCGCCCTGAACTTCTTCAATGTCAGCGGGCCGATCCTGCAATCGCAATGGAACACGCTGACCCCGGTCTCGCCGCTGGCGTGGGACGAAGCGCTGTACAACATGGCGGAACTGCAGTCGCAGAACATGATCCTCGACGACACGCAGAGCCACAACCTGCCGGGCCGGCCGACGCTGGCACAGCGGGCAACCCAGTTCGGCTACAACTACACGATCCTCGGCGAGAACATCTTCGCCTTCGGCGAAAGCGTGCTGCACGCGCACGCGGCGTTCGCCATCGACTGGGGCAGCGGGCCCAACGGCATCCAGAACCCGCCCGGGCACCGCCAGGCGATGATGTCCAGCCAGTTCCGCGAGGTCGGCATCCGCATTCTCCCGGAGACATCGCAGTCCACGCAGGTCGGCCCGCTTGTGGTCACGCAGAACTTCGGCAATCGCGTGAACTTCGGCAATGCCTGGCTCCTGGGCGTCGTGTACAAGGACATGGACGAAGACGGCTTCTACTCCGTCGGCGAGGGCCTCGGCGGCGTCACCATCACCGCCGTCGGCGATCAGGGACCGATCGTGACGACGTCGCTGGCAGAGGGCGGGTACCAACTGGCCCTTCCCCCCGGAACCTACACCCTGACCATCAGCGGCGGCGGGTTCGGCTCGCCCGCGACGTTTCCGAACATCGTGGTCGGAACGAGCAACGTGAAGATCGATGCCGTGCTCGGCAATGCGCCCCCCGCGCCGATGATCCAGGTGCTCGGAAACGGCACGGTGATCGCGCTGGGCGATGCGACCCCCGACCCCGCCGACCACACCGCGTTCGGCTCGATCGACATCGAGGCCGGCGCGATCGTGCGGACCTTCACCGTCCGCAACGGCGGCGGCGCGACACTCATGATCACCGGCTTGCCGCGGGTGACCATCGCCGGCGACGACGCCGGCGCATTCACGCTGGTGATGGACCTCGCGCTTGCTTCGATCGACCCCCAAGGCTCGCTCACGTTCCAGATCTCCTTCGACCCGGCAACGGTCGGCGATTTCACCGCGACGGTGCGCATCATCTCCGACGATCCGATCAACGCCGAGTACGGATTCGAGATCTCCGGGTCCGGCGTCAGCGTGCCGCTCATCGGCGTTCGCACGCAGCAGGGCACGCCGGTGCCCGACAACACGACCACCGTCAGCCCCGAACTGCGGACCAACTTCGGCGCGCGCAATGTCGTGCGCGAGGTCAGCAACCGCGTGTGGGTCATCACCAACGACGGCTCCGCCGCGCTCGATCTCTCGGGCGGGGTCCGCATCATGGGCCTGCACGCGCAGGACTTCCGCATCATCCGCCAGCCCGACGCCGTGCTCATGCCGGGCCACACCACGACCTTCCACATCCGCTTCAACCCCTCGCAGGTCGGATTCCGGCAGGCTCGAATCGTCATCGACACCAACGACCCCGACACCGCGCGCTACAACTTCGCCATCCGCGGCCGCGGCTTCGTCACGCCCATCATCAGCATCCGCGGCAACAACCGGCTCATCGAGCACCAGGACAGCACGCCCCGCCCGCGCGATGGGACCGACTTCGGCCGCGTCAATGTTGACGGGCGGAGCCGGCTGGCCACGTTCGCCATCCGCAACGATGGACGCGGCGTGCTCCGGCTGACGGGCCCGGTGAAGGTTCGTGTCGCCGGCCAGCACGCCGACGACTTCCGACTGGTGCGCATCCCGGCGTCCCCTGTCCAGTCGGGCACGCGCACGACGTTCGACATCCGCTTCAATCCGTCGGATGTCGGCCGCCGCTTCGCATGGATTGTCATCACCAGCAACGACCCGCTGACACCGACCTACACCTTCCGCATTTCGGGCGAGGGCTTCTCTCGGGCCTGACCTGCTTCATTCGCCGCGGCGGTGCCGCGCTACGACACGCCAGGCCCAGAAGCCGACCATCAACAGCGTTCCGAAGTACGTGGATATCACAAAGACATCGGGCAACGCGTTCACCCACTCGTAGAGCGCGAGGAACGCCGCGGCGTGGATCAGCAGCACCGGGGGGATCGTCCACGGGCTCGACCGCCGGGCAAGGACCTCCGTCGTCGCGGCCATGGCGTTGGCCTGCCTGCGCATGCGCAGGACCAGACGCTTGGCCCAGATGAACTCCGTGGCCAGGATCATCAGGCCGGCGATGATGACCGGGATGCCTCCGGGCCCGGGGATCGGCGCCAGCGCGATCCCGACCAGGATGACCGACGACCCGGCGATGAGGATGTGCACCCGCCTCAGGTTGCGCCGCGTCAGATCGATCGCCTCGGCCATGTCCTCCATGGGCGAACGCCGCCTGCGCCGTTCGGCCGCGGAGGCGAACAGCGAGGCGATCACGCCCAGCGCGAGCATTCCGACGATGATCGCCAGCGAGACCTCCGTCGGCACGTGCAATTTGTGCTCGGGCGCCCAGGAGACGAGCCATCCCCAGCCCTCGGGCAGTTGCTCGGCCAGGTCGCGCAGGTTGTGCACGCCCATCAGCAGCATCTTCACGCCGATGAACGCCAGCACAAAGACCAGTGCGGTCTTCAGATACCGGAAACTGCCCAGCGCCGCGGCGACCGCGAAGAACAGCGACCGCAGGCCGAGGATCGCGAACACGTTGGACGTGAACACAATGAACGGGTCGCTCGTGATGCCGATGACCGCGGGGATCGAATCGACCGCGAAGATCACGTCGGTGAACTCGACGACCAGGAGCGCGAGGAACAGCGGCGTGGCCACCAGCGCGCCGGCATCACGGATGAAGAACCTGCTCCCGTGATACTCGTGCGTGACTCGAAACATCTTCTGCGCCAGCCGCACCGCCGGGCTGTGCGCCACGTTCTCCTCGCCCTCGCCCGAGCGGAACATCTTGTACGCCGTGTAGATGAGGAACAGGCCGAAGATGTAGTTCACCCACTCGAACCTCTTGACCAGTTCGACCCCCGCCACGATCATCGCGCCGCGCATGACCAGCGCGCCCAGAATTCCCCAGAACAGCACGCGGTGCTGCAGGTGCGCCGGCACCCGGAAGTACCCGAATATCACCGCGATCACGAAGATGTTGTCCACGCTCAGCGAGTACTCGAGCACCCACGCCGCGAGGTACTTGATCGTCGCCTCGCGCCCCCAGCCGGTCGCGGCGATCTCCGCGTCGGGGGCGCGCTGCGCGGCGAGGCGCACGAACTCGCCGGTGATCCCCTCCGGCCAGTTGCTCTCGTACATCCACCACACGCACGCCGCGAACGACAGCGCGAGAAACACGGTGAACGCCGTGAAGATGAGCGACTCGCGCGCCCGGATCACGTGGGCCTTGCGGTTCACCACCCCCAGGTCCAACGCGAGCATCGTGCATATGAAGAAGATGAAGCCGACGTAGATCCAGACCATCCAGCCTCCAGCCGCAACGCCGCCATCCCGCCGACGCTCCGCGGCGGTCCTTTCCGGCTATCCGCCCGTGCGGTGCGCGCCGAGTGTACGTCCCTCGCTTGCGGGCCGGAGGACCGAGGCGAAAACGCCCGCCGCGAGAACCCCCAGCACCACGCCCAGAGACACGGTGGTGTTGATCTTCATGGACCGCATCGGCTCCAACTCAAGCCCGAACCACGCGGCCGCGCCGGGCAGATAGGGCGGGAGCGACATCAGCAGGAGTTTCACACCGACGAACGCGAGAATCAGGATGAGCGCCGGCTTCAGAAAGCGGAACCGCGCGATCATCGCCGCCAGGCAGAAGTACAGCGCGCGCAGGCCGAGAATCGCGAAAATGTTGCTCGTGAAGACGATGAAGGGGTCGGGCGTGATGGCGAAAATCGCCGGGATCGAATCAACCGCGAAGATCAGGTCCGTGAACTCCACCAGCACCAGCGCGAGAAACAGCGGCGTGATCGCCCACCGCGCCCTCAGCGAGCCCGCCGGCGGCGGGTCCTGCCGCTCGCGACCGGTCACCGGGTCGCGCGAGTACGTCGGCGGAAGCGTCCGCCGCGTGATGAACCGCTGGCCGTCGAAGAACGTCGTCACCGGGAGAAACCGCCTGGCCAGTTTCACCAGCGGGTTGTTGCCCGGGTCCGACTCGGAGCGGATCAGCGCCATCTTCGCGCTGGTCGCGAGCAGGAAGAGACCGAAGATAATCAGCACCCACGTGTACCGCGTCACCAGTTCCGCGCCAATGTAGATCATCGCCCCGCGCATCAGCAACGCGCCCACGATGCCCCAGAACAGCACGCGGTGCTGGTACTTCCTCGGAACCGCCAGGTAGCCGAACACCAGCGCGATCACGAAGATGTTGTCCATCGCCAGCGACTTCTCGACCACGTACCCCGTGAGGTACTGCTTGGCCGCCTCCGCGCCGCCCACGTCCCCGAGCACGATCAGCGGGGCGCTGGCATCGGTGGCCGCCGCCGGGTTGTACATCGCCGTCCCGTCACCAAGGCCCAGCCACTCGCGCTCGTACGCGAAGTACACGAACACCGAGAATGCCAGGCCCAGCGACAGCCACACAACCGACCACCCCGCGGCCTCTCGCATCGACACCTCGTGCGCATGCCGATGGAACACGCCCAGGTCAAGCGCAAGGAACACCGCGATCAGTCCGATGAACAGCGCGTAGGCCCACACGCGGCTCTCCACCGCAACCCCCGCCTCCGCCACGACGAGCATGTCGAGCATCAAGACCTCCGGCCCGCACCGCCGCCAGAACAAGCGCGGCGGACAGCGTGCATGCACGGTTGGTCTTGCTCGACGCAGCACGGAGACGCCCGTGCCGCGCACTTCGGGGCCGGGGGCACGCGAACGCGCCCCGTGTTGACGACCCTCGCACCGCCCGGCGATCCCGCGGGCGGCGGCTACTCCCCAACTTTCGACAATCAATGCTATGCGCGGCACCAACTTCGGGCACGACGGTCTTGACTGTCCGACCGCGTCAGTCCTCCGCCCGCTCGCCCTCGGGCGACATCTTGACAAGACGGGGATCGAACCGGCCGATCACGTCCACCAGGTCGCGCTGCTGCGCCATCACCTTGTGAATGTCCTTGTACACGCCCGGCACCTCGTCGAGCCCGGCCGACATCACCCGCACGCCCGCCGCGGCGAGTTCCCGCTTCACATTCCCCCACGCGAACGACTGCTTGGCCTTCGTCCGCGACATCACCCGGCCCGCGCCGTGGCTGGCGGACTTGAGCGATGCCTCCGAACCGCGGCCGACGACGACGAACCCCGGTGTCGCCATCGACCCCGGAATAACGCCCAACACGCCCGCGCCCGCCGGTGTCGCGCCCTTGCGGTGCACGACCAGTTCCTCGCGCGTGCCATCTGGCAGCGTGTGGGCCTCCTTCCACGCGAAGTTGTGGTGGTTCTCGATGTACGCCACCGCCTCCGCGCCAAGCGCCCGCACGATGTGCCGGTGGATGCACTCGTGGTTCGCCGCGGCGTACTCGCCCATCAGGTTCATCGCGTTCCAGTACTCGCGGCCCGGCTCCGAATCGAGATCCAGCCACGCCAGGTACGACAGGTCCTTGGGCAGTTCCGGACGCTGCTTCATCGCCAACTTGGAGTAGTAGTCGCACACCGCCGCGCCCGTGCCGCGCGATCCCGAGTGCGACAACAGCGC
The DNA here is from genome assembly GCA_019636495.1 of Phycisphaeraceae bacterium. Taxonomy (GTDB): domain Bacteria; phylum Planctomycetota; class Phycisphaerae; order Phycisphaerales; family UBA1924; genus JAHBXL01. The sequence continues at coordinate 165,859 of JAHBXL010000009.1, forward strand.
GAGGTACTGCCCCGCGGGCAGATCGAACCGCCAGCCGGAGCCGAACCCACTGTCCGCCTCGGCCGCCGCCGACCCCCGCCGCGAGATGTCCTCATCGGTGATCGTCAGCACGCCGAACTCGACGAAGTGATTGCCCGAGCCGCTCGTGCCCAGTTGCGACCACGCCTTGTCCTTGTGCTGCGCGGTGATGTGCGAGATGCGCCAGTCGCTGTCGAGCACCTTGTGCTCGCGCTTGCGCTGGAACGCCGCGCCGATGCCGAAGCGCGTCTCCTTCTCAATCGCGTCCTCGAGCCTTGCCCGCAGGTGGTCGCTCTCGAGCATCGCCGGCGGCAGATCGAGCACGCTCAGCCGCATGCGGCATGCGATATCGACCCCCACCGCGTAGGGCACCACCGCGTTGCGCGTCGCCAGCACGCCGCCGATCGGCAGGCCGTAGCCCACGTGCGCATCGGGCATCAACGCGCCCGCCGCGGCGATGGGCAGGCGGCACGCGCGGGCCATCTGGTCCACCGACTCGGGCTCAAGATCGACACCCCAACTCTTCCACGGGGCGGGCTCATCGCGCTCGACGAATCCGGTGCGCGGCTTCTCGGCCAGTTCCGCCGCAAGCCGGTCGAAGACGGGGTCCTGCAGATAACCCTGCGGATTCTCGATCACGCCCTGCATCATGGCGCGCAGAGACTCCTTGGCGATCCCGGCCTGCGCAGCGCGAGCGCAGGCGCGCACGGCCAGCCGCAGCGCCTCGCCGTCGGGGATGCCGAGATTGGCCAGTTCACGGGCCTTCATCGCCACACTCGCATGGGTGTGTGCGACACTATGCCATCGAACATGGAGCAGCCACCCCGGTCACTCGGTTTGCACGGCCCCTTCATCGTGCGCGAAGTGAACGGTCTCGTTCCTGAAGTCGATCTCGATGTGCCGGAAGCCGCGGAGCACGGGGAAGCCCACCACCGGCATCGCCGATGCGCCGGGTGGCAGAACAGAATCAT